>CALUMK010000039.1 GCA_944321735.1 uncultured Bacteroidales bacterium | reverse complement strand
TTGCTGCTCCGCAGCGAGAGCAGGCTGCGCCTCGGCATAGTCAAAGCGAGCTTTGCCTCTGCTCTCGGCTTGCACTGGTTGCTGCTCCGCAGCGAGAGCAGGCTGCGCCTCGGCATAGTCAAAGCGAGCTTTGCCTCTGCTCTCGGCTTGCACTGCTGTTTGTGACCGACTTGACCAAGGCTCGCAACGAAGCAAAGGCAGTGCAAACCGAGCGCAAAGACAAGCAAACAGATTGTCTTTGCCGAGGTGCAGCCTGCCTTCGCTGAAAACAGATTCCGCTGATTGCAAAGCATGAAAAAAAGCATTTTCAGCGAGAAGATGCGAGGCGTCGAGTTGCAGCCCAGCGCGGGAGTGTACTCTAGTACATGACCAAGCTGGGAAAAACTCGCAACGAAGCAGATTCCGCTGAAAACGCTTTTTTAGAACATCGGCTTCAAGTCAGGCGATATAATCAGAGTCGCCTCCGTGGCCGCCTGCACGTCTTCCGGTTTGAATTCCGGATTGATTTCCACTAACTCGATGCCCTTTGGCGTCACCTTCATAACGCCCATTTCAGTCACAATCAGATTAACGCGACCCTTGGCAGTCAATGGCAGCGTGCATTTCTTCAGAATCTTCGGTTTGCCTTTGGCCGTGTGTTCCATAGCCAGGATGACCAATTTGGCACCGGTCAGCAAGTCCATCGCGCCGCCCATCCCCGGAGTCAGCTTGCCGGGAATCATCCAGTTGGCCAAGTCGCCTTCTTCATCCACCTGCATGGCGCCTAAAACGGTAGCATCCACATGTCCGCCACGTATAATGGCAAAAGAAGTAGCACTGTCGAAAGTGCAAGCGCCTACCGCCGGGGAGGTGAAACCGCCCCCTGCATTGATGTATTCGGGATCCTCCTTGCCCGGTTCGGGAGTCGGTCCCATGCCCAGCATCCCGTTTTCCGATTGCAAGATCACATTCACACCCGGAGCCAGATAATTCGGCACCATCGTAGGCAGCCCGATTCCCAAGTTGACCACATCCCCGTCCTTGAGTTCCTTGGCCACACGCTTGGCAATGATTTCACGCATTTGATTCTTATCCATATCGCAACAGTTTTTAGTATTCCAAATTATTTTCCCATCCGGCGGGCCAGTTCCTGCGCCAGGTAGGAAGCCACATCGTCAGCATAAGTATTCATGCCGAAACCGGCATCGAAGCCCAGCTCCTTGGCCAGCTCGTAAGTGATACGGGGGCCGCCGCAGCAGACAATCAGCTTGTCACGCAAACCCTCAGCCTCCAGCATCTCGATCATTTCCGTCAGGTTCTGGATATGGATATCCTTCTGGGTCACCGTCTGCGATACCAGGATAGCATCGGCCTTATGCTCCAGCGCGTGGGCGATCAACTCTTCGTTCAGCACTTGGCTGCCGTAGTTATAGGCCTCGATCATCTCATAGCGTTCCAGCCCGTAATGGCCGGCAAAGCCCTTCATGTTCATGATCGCGTCGATGCCCACTGTGTGCGCATCGGTACCGGTGCTGGCTCCCACCACCACGATTTTCCGCCCGATATGCTCGCGGATGAAATTATCGGTTTCTTCCATCGACATCACCGTCGATTCCACCTTGGGGACATGGATAGCCGTGTAATCCACCGTATGCGTGCATGAACCGTAAGCATTAAAGAAGGTGAAGCCCGGCGTAAGTTCGTGGAAATACACGATTTGAGGATTTTCAAAACCCATCTTGCGCAACAGCTGCTTGGCAGCCTCCACCGCCTCCTCGCCGCAAGGCACCGGCAAAGTGAAGCTCAGCTGGGTCTTGCCGTCGTTCATCGTATCGCCGTAAGGCTTTATCTTCTTGGGGTCGTATGTCTTGTCTATTTCTTCGTGCGAAGTAGAATATAATCCGCCGCTCATCTTATTCTCCTTTCTTCATTATGTCGATAAATGGATTCTCGTAATTGTCCCGCTTTTCGGCCACACCCTGCAAACCTTTCCCTCCGTTCTTGGGACGCTTGATATCGGCAAAAATACCCTTTTCGAGTGCCGAGAACAAACCTTCCTTCTCCATTTGCTGCAAGAGCGCGGTCGCCTTATCCAGCACTTCGGCAGCCCTCCGGCGGACGATTCCGCCTTCCTTGAATTCCATTTCATCCCCTATGCTCTTCATGTTGTTGAAGATATAGCGGGCGTTTTCAATCGAGAGGTAGCGGTCGCTCATGAAAGGCGTATGAATCGCCTCGGTGGGCATACCCAGCAGTTGCAGTCCCTGATGTGTCCAGATACCAATCATATTGAACAGGGCATCTTGCAGATGTCCTCTGAAAATATTCCCGGTCATGAACTTGGTAGGCGGCATGTATTTCAAGGGCGCATTCGGGAAAATCTCCCGCAGCATCTGCGCCTGAGCCAGTTCCATCAAGAAACCGTTTTCCAGTTTCGGATCCATTTCAAAGGCATGGCCCAAGCCCATCTGTTCTTCGGGAAGCCCAGCCAGCAAGGCCAGCTGCTCGTTGATGAAGTCCGAAGCCAGCACGGTATGCGCCTCGGCCACGGCATCGGCGGTAGTCAGATAGTTGTCTTCGCCCGTATTGATGATGACTCCGGCAAAACCGTTGATGACCCGGGAAAAATACTGGTCGATCAACGTCCGCTGCATATTGATATCCCGGAACAGAATGCCGTAGAGCGCATCGTTGAGCATCACATCGAGTCCTTCCAAGGCTCCCATGACCGCGATTTCCGGCATGCAAAGGCCGGAGCAATAATTGCAGAGACGGATGTAACGGCCTACTTCCTCGCCTACTTCGTCCAAGGCCTTGCGCATGATGCGGAAATTCTCCTGGGTGGCCATCGTGCCTCCGAACCCTTCCGTAGTCGCCCCGTAAGGCACATAATCCAGCAGACTCTGGCCCGTGGTGCGGATGACGGCAATGATGTCGGCCCCTTGGCGGGCAGCCGCCTGCGCCTGGGTAACATCCTCGTAGATGTTTCCGGTAGCCACAATCACGTACAAATAAGGCTTAGGACCCTCCCCGATGGTCTTCAGATAATGTTCCCGCCGGGCACGGCGTTCCCGGATCCGCTGGATGGAAGCATCCGCATAAGGTTTCAAGGCCGCATGGCGTTTGTCGGCCGGAGCTACCGGAAGCTGGGCCAGATCCAATTTGCCGGCCCCGATTTCCTCGGCGACCTGCTGTGGTGTCATGCCTGTATGCACCACGGCATTCCCCATCACGAACATAATCCCTTCCCCCAAAAGGCCTGCATCCTTGATCGCGTCCACGACCACGTTAGGATACGGCACTTCATCTTTCACGCCATCTATGCCCAGCAAGCGGGCGATGGTCCTTTCCGTGGCCACGGTCGTGTAGCCGTCCACAAAAGCCTGCACCTGGCGGGCAATGTTCGCGGCAGCCGTCCGAGCCTGTTCCACCTTGTCGAAATCAAGGCCGAGTTTGCTTTTCTGGTTCATATCGAAAGTTTTTTCTTAGCCGAATCAGAGGCTGTTTAAAGTTTCTTGCCTTCCTGGGAAAAGGCCTATGCAGGGCCTTCTGTTTTTGCCCGCCCCTCGGGAATGTTCCTGCCCTTTCGCGAAGCCAAAGCCCCGATTGAGTCGAGAGCCATGCCAAGCCGTTCCCCTGCTTGAGCATGGCCGAGACGGAGGGGCTTCGGTGCAAC
>CALUMK010000038.1 GCA_944321735.1 uncultured Bacteroidales bacterium | reverse complement strand
CTTCGGCTAGGCGAGAAGCATGCTGCATGACATAAGCGGACAATCTACCCAAAGTCTAATGACCGATTTGGGTTTAATTATGGCGAATTCGCCATAATTAAAAGCCACTCAGGTCTCAACAGATTTAAAATCAGCATAAACGAATTCACATCTCGCACAAACGCCATAAGCTTGCAAGCAAAAGCTGGCCGATATGGCGGAACCTACGCCCATAAAGACATCGCATTTGAATTTGCCATGTGGATAAGTCCAGAATTCAAAGTATATATAGTCAAAGACATGTTTCCTTGGCAAAAAAATAGTAAGTTTGCAGTTTGATTGCGCCGGCGGGGAGAGCATAGCGGCTGCAGTGCCTTTCTTCCCGATGGGTTCGTCCCTGAAAAAAAAGAAGCCATGGAACACAAAATAGTCAAAATCAAGGACAAGGAGTTCAAGCCATATATAGAAGCCAAGGACATAGACCGGATTATCTGCCAACTGGCCGAACGCCTCAACCGGGACTATGCCGGGAAGAAACCTTTGCTGGTGGCGATTCTCAACGGGGCTTTCATCTTTGCCGCCGACTTGGTGAAGAAACTGGATTTCCCTTGCCGGATTTCCCTCATCAAAGTGAGCTCTTACTCAGGAACTGAAAGCACGCACAATGTCTGCGAGTTAATCGGGCTTCAGGAAAGCATCAAGGACGAGGATGTGATTATCGTGGAAGACATTGTGGATACCGGCGTGACGATGGAACACTTGCTGGCGCGGATGAAAAAGGAGCAGCCTAAGAGTTTGGCCATCTGCAGCTTGCTGTTCAAACCGGACAAGTTCACCAAGGATTACAAAATCGACTATATCGGCAAGTCCATCCCTAACCAGTTCGTGGTGGGATACGGCTTCGATTACGACGGGTATGGGCGGAACCTGCCGGACATCTACCAGCTCAACGAATAGTCATCGACCAGTCCTTGACGGAACCGGCCGTGCAACAGGCGGGCAGCGGACAATCCGCAATGGGCGACTACAACAGAAAAAAGCCGGGCTTTTCCGCCCGGGCAACCCATAAAAAAATCAAACCATGTTGAATATAGCGCTTTTCGGCCCTCCGGGCGCCGGAAAAGGAACCCAATCGGAAAAACTGATTCAGAAGTACAACCTGCTGTATATCTCCACCGGGGATATCCTGCGCAAGGAAATCGCTTCGGGTTCCGAATTAGGAAAGAAAATCAACGAAATCACCTCCCAAGGGCATTTGGTTTCGGACGAGCTCATCATGCAGATCATCCACAAGACCATTGCGGAAAGCCCGCATGTGAACGGGATCCTTTTCGACGGCTTCCCGCGCAACCTCTCGCAGGCCAAACTGTTGGAGGAACTGATGGAGGAACTGCAAATGCCTTTCACCGGCGTGCTTTCTTTGGAAGTGCCCCGGGAAGAATTGATAGCGCGTCTGATCAACCGGGGAAAAGTTTCCGGACGTTCGGACGACAAGGAAGATGTGATCATTGAACGGCTCAAAGAATACGAAAGCAAGACTTTGCCGGTAGCCGAATACTTCACAAAAAAAGGGAACTTCCACCCGGTGAAAGGGGTCGGCAGCTTGGATGAGATTTTCGACCGCCTGGTAGCCGAAATCGAGAAGCACAGGAAATAAGATTCTCGCCTTCATGGAGAAGCGAGGCCAATATGCGGCCAAGCGGAACGGGACGGAGTCCGGCAAAGCCATGAGGCGAACAGAAAAGCAAAAAACACGCTCTATGAACAATACACCCGGAATTGAAGACGTGAAGGCGGCCCTGAGCCACGTGATGGATCCGGAATTAGGCGCCGACTTGGTGAGCCTGAATATGATCCAGAACATCGTGGTCAAAGGCAAGACCATCGCCTTCGACTTGGTGCTGACCACACCGGCCTGCCCGCTCAAGCAAGTGCTGAGCGACAACTGCAAGGCGGCCATCGCCGAGTACATTTCCCCTGATTACAAGGTGGAACTCAACCTGACTTCGTCCAAACCGACCCAGCCGCAGACGGACTTGAGCCAGCTCAAGGATGTCAAGCACATCATCGCGGTGGCTTCGGGCAAAGGCGGCGTAGGCAAATCGACCGTAGCGACCAACCTGGCACTGGCTTTAGCCCAAGAAGGCAAGAAGGTTGCCTTGGTGGATGCCGATATCTACGGCCCGTCGATTCCTACCATGTTCGGCCTGGAAAACGTGCAGCCGCAAGGGGTACAGCAAGGCGACAAGACGCTACTGCTGCCCATTGAAAAATACGGCATCAAACTGATTTCAATCGGTTTCTTTGTGGATGCCGACAAAGGCCTGCTCTGGCGCGGTCCGATGGCCTCGAACGCGCTCAAGCAGATGTTCACCGAAGCCCTTTGGGACGAGATAGACTATATGGTAGTGGATTTGCCTCCCGGAACGGGCGACATCCATATCACCTTGGTGCAGACCTTGCCGGTGAGCGGGGCTATCCTGGTTTCCAGCCCGCAGCAGGTGGCGATTGCCGATGTGAAACGGGCGGCGCAGATGTTCCAAGCAGTGAAGGTGCCGATGCTGGGCATGGTGGAAAACATGGCCTATTTCGTGCCTTCGGACATGCCGGAAAAGAAATATTACATCTTCGGCCAAGGCGCATGCGAATCCTACGCGGCGCAGATGGGCCTGCCGATGCTGGCACAAATCCCGATGACCGAAGCTACCGCCCGCAGCGGGGATGCCGGGAAACCGGAAATCCTGAACGGGGACAGCCCGGTAACGGAGGCTTTCCGTCAGTTAGCCGCCAAGGTGATGACAGCCAGAGCCTGCTAAGCTTGCAACCAGGCATCCTATCATTTTATTAACCGAAAAAAAAGAAAGACAATATGGACGCTCAACAGAAACAAGACGTGGAAACACGGGTAAAGAACATTATCGAAAGCCGTATCCGTCCGGCTCTGCAAATGGACGGCGGAGATATCTCCTTTGTGGAAATGACCGATGAAGGCGTGGTGAAGGTCCGCCTGCACGGTGCTTGCGGCAGCTGCCCGCGTGCCCAGATGACCCTGAAACAGGGCGTGGAAGTGGCTATCCGCAGCGAGGTACCCGAGGTTGCCGAAGTGGCTGCGATTGGATTCTAATCGCGTTCTAATCGCGTACACGGAATCCCAACAAGCCAAGATTCCCAAAAGGCTTGAAGCATCAGGAGTTCGTCATTTGACGGAAGACGATATTCAAGCCCGATTTGGATTTTCCAAAATCTTGACCCACCTTTGCAGCCGTTCCGGTTCGGGCTTGCAGCAAAAGGAAAAGGCTTAACCGGAAAAAAATAAGTGTTTTGTAATCCTCATCGGAGGGCCGGAAGGCCGGATAAGATGACTGGGTAAAACCAAGGCTTCGTTCAGAGCCAAGGCAGCAGCCGTCAAGGTTCTCTGCCATGACAAAAAGAAGCATCGGAGGAACCAATCTTCTTGTCCGGCCTTTTTTCTGCACGTTCCCGGCAGATTTCCTACACGAAACGCCCGGCAAAACGGCCTTATTGAGAACCGAAGAATACCGTAAGAGACCATGAAAAAGACCAACAAGGATCAAAGAGATGCCATCGACCTAAGCACCGTCAATGTGTTTGCGTTGTTCAGGAAATACTTCATCCCCACCCTCTTGGGCATGGTCAGCATTTCGGCCGTGACGGTCGTGGACGGGATTTTCGTAGGACATGGCGTAGGCAGCGACGGGATTGCCGCCATCAACATCTGCTGCCCGGCCTTGATGCTCCTGACCGGAATCGGGCTGATGATCGGAGCCGGGAGTTCGGTCGTAGCCGCCCTCCATCTCTCGCAAAACAAGGAGAAAGCCGCCCGGATCAACGTGACCCAAGCCATGGCTTTGGCGACCATCGCCGCCCTGATTCCGACCCTGATTGTGCTGATTTTTCCCACCCAGGTATCTCTCTGGTTAGGTTCGTCCCAAAACTTGCTCCCGATGGTCAAAGACTACCTGATCTGGTTCGCGCCGGCTTGGATGTTCCAATTATGGACCGCTATCGGCCTGTTCGCAATCCGTTTAGACGGAAAGCCCAAATTAGCCATGTTCTGCAGCCTTGTCTCGGCCTTGCTCAACGTGGTCCTGGACTGGCTTTTCATCTTCCCCTTCGGCTGGGGCGTGATGGGAGCGGCTTTCGCCACGGCTATCAGCGTGGCCGTAGGCGGCATCATCGCCATGGTCTATCTTTTGTTCTACGCCCGGCATCTGCGGCTATATCCTGTGAAACTGAGCCGGAAAAGCCTGCAGCTCTCCCTGCGGAACTTAGGCTATCAGTGCCGGATTGGTTCGTCCGCGCTTTTGGGCGAAGCCACGTTGGCCGTACTGATTTTCGTCGGGAACTACGTGTTCATGAAATATTTAGGGGATGACGGCGTGGGCGCTTTCGGCATCGCCTGCTACTATACGCCTTTCGTGTTCATGGTAGGGAACGCGATTGCCCAGTCAGCCCAGCCTATCATCAGTTTCAATTACGGCCTGAACCTCTGGCCCAGGGTGCATCAGACCCGGCGAATCGCTCTATGCACGGCTGTCTTGTGCGGAGCCGTTGTCACGGCGGCTTTCAGTTTCTTCCCGGAGGGCTTGGTAGGCTTATTCATTCCTTTGGACACGAACGCAGCGGATATCGCGGTAAAAGGATTCCCGTACTTTTCCTCGGCCTTTGTCTTTTTTGTGATGAATATCACCATCATCGGATATTACCAAAGCTTGGAAAAGATGAAACCGGCCATCACGTTCTCCCTGCTGAGAGGATGCATCTTCCTGGTTCCGGCTTTCCTTCTGCTGCCGTCTTTCCTTGGCGATGCCGGCATCTGGCTGGCCTTAGGACTCTCCGAACTGCTGACCCTGATTTGCGCCCTGAGCTATAGCTTGAGCGTGAACCAGCAAACGAGCGCGAACCAGCAAACGAGCGCGAAGAACCCATAAAAACGACCCTCTCCATGGCCTCAAAAAAAAGCAAAAGAAAAAAGGTTAGAAGAATCTTCCTCGGGCTGTCGGGGCTCATCCTCCTTGTCCTCGCCATAAGGTACATGGCTTCTTACGATGTCCCGTATATTTACAGGCTCGGAACCAATAATGTCAAGTTCACCGACAAGTACGATCCGGATGCCACGCTCTTGATTCCGGCGGCTTATTCCAATCCGGACCACACCGTGCAGGGTGAGTACAGGATTGCCGGCAAGATTTACGGTGAGCCGAACCGGTTGGAACGGATCTCGATCCATCCCACCAAAGGGCTGGTCATATCGGGGCGATGGCAGTCCAATTACGGCTTCCAGCAGACCGTGCTGATTAAAAACAACAAAATCCGCTACCACAAGGACAAACGCTTGGCTTTCAGACGGGCGTTAGGCACTGTCGATGGCAAACTGGCTATCCTCCAATCCAAAGTCCCGATGACTTTAAATCAGTTCTCGGAATCGATTCACAAGTACTGCAACAATGCGGTAAACCTTGACATGGGGGATTACGGGTACGGGTGGTACAAGCGCAAGAAATTTTCCCGGATATTCAAATACAACCGGGACAAACAGACCAACTGGATTTACCTGCCATAAACGCAAGGCAAGCAGAAGTGTTATATCCCTGTGTGTCTACTTTGAAAAAAATGTTTAACTAGCTGGTACTACTTTTTCAAGCTGTCTTTCCCTGAAAAAAGTTGACACATTTGGGCACAAAGAGAAGTATCAATGACAAGAAGAGGGTATCGCCATGAG
>CALUMK010000037.1 GCA_944321735.1 uncultured Bacteroidales bacterium | reverse complement strand
GGACCGTAGGTCCAAGCTGCTTTGGCGCAAGGGCCCCCGCGGCGAGCGGCAAGGGAAGCGCGGCAGCGAATCCCGCGGGGGCGAAAACTTGTTTTCCGGAGGTGGCTATAAAAAAAGCAGCCGAGGACCGTAGGTCCAAGCTGCTTTGGCGCAAGGGCCCCCGCGGCGAGCGGCAAGGGAAGCGCGGCAGCGAATCCCGCGCATCTTACCATCGGTTTCCTGGTAGAATTTGGCGGCAGCGCTAGGCCTGACACTGAGAATCTGTTTAAAAACAGTTGATATGACAAAGGCGATTATCGAGACCCCTCGTTTGCAATTGCGCGAAATGGTTTGGGACGATAAAGAAAGCATAGCAGCCATCTTGCAGGACGAACGAGTGATGTACGCCTACAACGGCGCGTTCAGCGAGGAAGAAACCGACGCATGGATAGAGAGGCAGCGGCAACGGTATAAGGAATATGGTTTCGGCCTCTGGGCTGTGCTGCAAAAAGAGTCCAGTCAAGTCATCGGCCAGTGCGGGATTACGATGCAGGAATACAAGGACCGGCTCGTTCCGGAAATAGGATACTTGTTCGCTTGCAAGCATTGGCATAAAGGCTATGCGACCGAGGCGGCGACGGCGTGCCGGGAATACGGTTTCAAGACTTTGCGTTTCGAGGCCTTGTATTCCATTATCCGGGATACGAATCTGGCTTCGATGCAAGTGGCCATTCGCAATGGCATGAAGCCTGTCGATACCCTTGTAAAGCATTACCGTGGCGTGGAAATGCCGCATACCGTGTTCCGGGTCGAAGCTCTGCTATGGAAAAGCCCTCGCAGGAAGCCATTGGGCGTTCTTGATTTTTGACTAAGTTTGCATGTTCTAAGGATGGGTTGCGGGATTATGGTTTTAGAGAATCTCAGGCCGGAATCTGAATAATAAAAAGAATACAGCGATGAACGAAATAAAGTGTCCCAAATGCGGCAGCGTTTTCCGTGTGGACGAGGCGGATTATGCTGCGATTCTCAGTCAGGTGAGGAATAATGAATTTCAAAAGGAAATCGAGCGGCGGATGGCTGAACAGGAGAATCAGTTCAAGGCACGGCAGGAAACCGCGGTATTGAAAGCGGAGCAGGTTCTGAAAGAGAGCCTGAACGCCAAGGAACGCGAGATGAGCCAGAAAGAAACCGAAATCGCCCAGCTCAGGGAGAAGCTCAATAGCATAGCCCAAAGCAAGGAGTTGGAATTCAAGGATGAACTGAAACAGAAAGATGACGAGCTTGCCAAGCTGAGAGGGGATTTGCAGCAGAGCGACAACCAGCGGAAAATCGCCCTTTTGGAGCAGCAGAAGAAAGCGCAGGAAGAATTGCAAGTTAAGAATACCCGGATCACCGAGTTGGAAGGCCAGGTGAAAGCCGAGAAGAATGCGGCCAGCCTGCGCGAGAAGGAGTTGCAGGAAAGGTTCAGCGTTCAGCTGAAACAAAAACAGGAACAGATTGATTATTATAAGGATTTGAAGACCCGGATGTCCACCAAGATGGTCGGGGAAACCTTGGAAATCCATTGCAGCACCGAGTTCAACCGGGTTCGCGCCTCGATGTACCCGAGGGCTTATTTCGAGAAGGACAACGATGCCAAAGGCGGCAGCAAGGGCGATTTCATTTTCCGGGATTACGACGAGGACGGCACGACGGAATACATTTCCATCATGTTCGAGATGAAGAACGAGATGGACGAGACGGCCACCAAGCACAAGAACGAGGATTTCTTTGCCAAATTGGACAAGGACAGGAACGAAAAAGCTTGCGAGTACGCGGTTTTGGTATCCTTGCTGGAGCCGGACAGCGAGCTTTATAACGAGGGCATCGTGGATGTGTCGTACCGCTATCCCAAGATGTTCGTCGTCAGGCCGCAGTTCTTCATGCCGTTGATTTCCTTGCTTTCACAGGCATCGAAGAAGAGCATCGAATACCGGAAAGCCTTGACCGTGGCCCGGCAGCAGACGGTGGATGTGAGCAATTTCGAGAACCAGCTCAACGAGTTCAAGGACAAGTTCGCTTATAACTACCGTCTGGCCAGCGAGAAATTCAAGAAGGCGATTGAGGAAATCGACAAGACGATAGACCATTTGAACAAGATCAAGGAAGCTTTGGTGGGTTCGGAAAACAATCTGCGTTTGGCCAATAACAAGGCGGAGGATTTGACTATCAAGAAACTGACACGGAACAATCCTACGATGAAAGCCAAATTCGAAGAAGCCCGTGCCGCAGCGGCGGAAGCTCCTTCTTCGGCAACGTCCCATATCCCTGGACCGGAGTCCACTTTGTCCGGATCGGCTGCATCCCAGGAGTCGGCTTCCCAATCGGCCAGCCCGGACGGCACTGACGACCTTTTCTCCAATCCGGCATCGCCCGAAGGGAAAGATGCCTTGTAATCATATAGGGTTTGCGGAAAATGGCGGATTCTGTCGAGGATCCGCGTTTTGATATGATGCATTCAAGAAATTTCCGGTTCCGGAGGCGGGAATCGACCCAAGGAAAACAATCGGATGGATTTGAGCCGGGCAAGGAGCAGGAAGCCGACCGCTTGGTAGGCGATACCGCTTGGGACGGCTTGCACCGTCCTCGGATTTATTATGCGATGTTTGCCACTTTCTGCGGCGTTTTCTTGTCGGTACTCGATGGGACTATCTGCAATGTGGCGCTTCCGAGCATCGCCGAGCAGCTCCGGATATCATCTTCCGATTCCATCTGGGTGGTCAATGCCTTCCAGTTGGTCATCATGATGTGTCTATTGCCTTTCGCCTCCTTGGGGGAACTGAAAGGCTACAAGTACGTCTATTTGCGTGGCGTTTTCGTCTTTACTTTGGGTTCGCTTTGCTGCGCCTTGTCGTGCAATCTTCTTTCGCTGGCCTTGTCCCGGGTGCTTCAGGGTTTCGGGGCTGCCATGATGATGAGCGTCAACACCTCGATTGTCAAATTGATATACCCCAAGCGTTATCTGGGAAGAGGGGTGGGGCTGAATGCGACGATTGTGGCAATAGCTTCCGTCACCGGCCCTTCCATTGCGGCAGGGATTCTGTCGGTCGCCTCCTGGCCTTGGCTTTTCGCGATTAATATCCCGATAGGCATCGTTACTTTCTTCATGGCACGTAAGTTCCTGCCCGACAATCCGGTCAAGGTGGTCGGACGGCGGTTCAACTTGCCGGAGGCGGTGCTCAACGCCTTGGTGTTCGGCTTGCTGATAGGCTCGTTGGAAGCCTATTCGCACGATGCGTCGATAACGTACGTGCTGGCCGGAATCCTGGCGCTGCTTGTGTTTGGAGGACTTTATATCCGGATGCAGAAAGGGGAGAGATACCCGATGCTGCCGTTGGATCTGCTGCGGATTCCGGTCTTTTCGATGTCGGTGGCTACCAGCATCCTCTCGTTCACGGCACAGATGATCGGGATGGTGGCGATACCTTTTATGCTGGTGAAGACGTTCGGCTACGATGCGGTCGGGACGGGATTGATTATGACGGCATGGCCTTTGGTCATCGTATTTGTGGCGCCGACGGCGGGCTGGCTTATCGGAAGGGTGCATCCGGGAATCCTGGGCGGATTAGGCTTGATATTGCTGTCGGCAGGATGTTTTAGCTTGGCTTTCGTGTCGGCCGATACCAGCCATTGGGGCTTGGTGCTGCGGCTTATGATGTGCGGGGCCGGGTTCGGGATGTTCCAATCGCCCAACAATCATTTGCTGCTCAGTTCGGCACCTCCGCAGCGGGCCGGGAGCGCCAGCGGGATGTTGGCGACGGCTCGGTTGACCGGGCAGACTACCGGTGCGGCTTTGGTCGCCTTGATGTTCCATCTTTTCGGGGATTCGGCTCCTCATGACGCGATGCTGCTGGCCGGAGGCATTGCCTTTTGCGGTGCGGTCTGCTCTTGCCTCAGGTTGAAAGAAAAACTGCCCTCGGCGCGGTAGGTTTCAGTCCGGAATTACATCCAGCGTCCTGGTAGCAGGCCAGCAATCAAATATTACTACGAGTCTCGGGTAGGTTCAGTCAGGAATTACATCCAGCGTTTTCGTTTGGCATAGAAGATGAAGCCGATGATAAAGGCGATCATGACGGCCAGGATGATCCAGAAAACCCAAGGATTGTCCTGCAAGGGCAGGCCTACGTTCATCCCATAGACCCCGGTGATAAAGGTCAGAGGCAGGAAGAGGGTGGAGATGAAGGTCATGATTTTCATCACCTCGTTGATGCGGTTGGTCTGCATCGAATCGAAGGTTTTCGACAGGCCCTCGATCAATTCCCCGTTGTCTTCCACCATGTCCCACATCTTCTGGTAGTAGTCCAGGATATTGCCCCAGTAGTCTTCCATGAAGTCCCCGTCCTTGGAAAAGCCCCGGATGTCGCCCGATTCGAATTTGTGGAAGAGCCGGAGCTGGGGTTTGAAAATCGTATTGAGGAGGATGATGTTCCTTCTCGTGATCGAGATGCGTTCGATGGTGATGTCGGCACGTTTGTTGAACAATTCCCGGTTGATGGTTTCTATCGTGGCCCCGACCCGAAGCAGGAGGGAGTAGGAATCCACCATCAAGCGGTTCAGAATGGTGTACAAGAGCGCGTCCGAGCTGGATTTGACAAAGTCGTCCACGTTCTCAGGGCGTTTCTCGGTCTGGTCGAAGAAACTCTTGAGCATCCACTGGGACTGGGTGATGGTAATGATATAGTCTTCGCCCCAGAAAATCTTGGCTTCGCGTACTTTGAGGGTCTTTCCTTGCTTGTCGAAGCCGGGGAAATGCAGGATCAGGAAGTTGTAGTCGTCGTAGATATCGATTTTGGGACGCTGGTTCGTACTTCGGCAGTCTTCTATATCCAAAGGGTGGAAATGGAAGTTGTCTTCCAGAAACTCTAAATCTTCCTCGCTGGGATTCTGTATGTGATGCCATTTCAAGGCACCGAACTCGATGGTTTCAATCATGACTTTTCCCTTTGGATTTGATGGTTAGACTACATTCCGGTATGTTTTTTATCGGTTTTGCCTTGGGCGATGCCGACCGGTCCGATCCGCAGCGGACGAACCTTGGTTATTATTTGTTGCCTTTTTTTCTTTCTTCTGTGCGGAGGGCTTTCCGGTGAACTGGATTCGACCTTCCGCCCGTTTCCTTGCTTGAGCTATGCTGAGGCGCAGCCCATCTTCGCGGCACGCAAAGGTAGGGAAAAAAAAGCAAAAAATATTACATTTGCACCCCTGTTCCGGAGGAGCGGTCCGGAACCTTTCAGGCGATGCCGGGAGGGAAGGAACTTCGGCATCGTTTTGGGTTTCATGGCGGGTATAGGAAAGCCTGCCGGATTTCAATGGCAAAAACTTGAGAAAATGAAGATAAAATTAGACAGCGTGGAAGAAGCCATCCAGGATTTCAAGGAAGGCAAATTCCTTATCGTGGTGGATGACGAAGACCGCGAGAACGAAGGCGATTTGGTGATTGCTGCCGAAAAAGTGACCCCGGAGAAAATCAACTTCATGTTGAAACATGCCAGGGGAGTGCTTTGCGCGCCTATTACCATTTCCCGCTGCCAGGAACTGGAACTGCCGCATCAGGTGGAACACAACACCTCGATGCTGGGCACCCCGTTCACCGTGACGATTGACAAACTGGAAGGCTGTACTACCGGGGTGTCCGCCGCCGATCGTGCGGCTACCATCCGGGCTTTGGCCGACCCGAACGCCAAGGCCAGCGACTTTGGCCGTCCGGGGCATATCAATCCTTTGTACGCGCAGGATCTGGGTGTGTTGCGGCGCGCCGGGCATACCGAAGCTTGCGTGGACTTGGCTCGCATGGCCGGGCTTTATCCGGCGGCGGCCTTGATGGAGGTGATGAGCGACGATGGCACGATGGCCCGTTTGCCGGAATTGCGCCAGTTTGCGGACGAGTTCGGCATCAAGCTCATTTCGATTGCCGACCTGATTGCCTACCGGATCCGCACCGAAAGCTTAGTCAAGGAAGAAGTGGTGGTCAAGCTGCCTACGCATTACGGGAACTTCCAGTTGCATGCCTTTACCGAAAACAATAGTGGAACCTTGCATCTGGCCTTGGTCAAGGGGAGCTGGAACGAAGACGAGCCGATTCTGGTTCGCGTGCATTCTTGCTGCCTGACCGGCGATGTGCTTTCCTCCTGCCGTTGCGATTGCGGGGAACAGCTTCACGACGCGATGGCGATGGTGGAAAAGGCCGGGAAGGGTATCGTGCTTTATATGAATCAGGAAGGTCGTGGCATTGGCCTGTTGAACAAGTTGCGGGCTTACAAATTGCAGGATGAGGGCAAGGATACGGTAGAAGCCAACGTCCTCTTGGGTTTCAAGCCCGATGAACGCGATTACGGGATTGGCGCTCAGATTCTGCGTCAGTTGGGCGCGCATAAGATTCGTCTGATTACCAACAATCCGGCCAAGCGGGTCGGTTTGCAGAGCTACGGTATCGAGATTGTCGAGACCGTGCCGATTATCGAAGCGCCGAACCAGTATGATGAGGCGTATTTGAGGACGAAGCAGGAGAAGATGGGGCACGACCTCCACTTATAGTCAAAAGCGTTTCTATCGGCATCTGCGGCGTTGCGCGAGGGTTCGAAAATGCTCACGTACAGAAGTACGCTCCGCTTTTCTCACCCTCGCGGCGCCTTGCATCTGCTCGATATAAACGCCTTTGACGTGAGGGCAGGTTGTGTCGAAGTCTCGACGCCTCGTATCTGCTCGCCAGAAATC
>CALUMK010000036.1 GCA_944321735.1 uncultured Bacteroidales bacterium | reverse complement strand
GCGGGCAAGATGCCCGAAAGCCTCATTTCCCCAATCAGAAACGGACACGGCGAGTCTAATGACCGATTTGGGTTAAAGGGGGTTGAGACGGTAGTGCCGTTTTGCTACCCTGTTTATGTATGAAAAAACAAAACCCACTCAAACTTAGTTGTTTAAGTGGGTCTCCTTGTGCCCAAAACAGGACTCGAACCTGCACCTCATTGCTGAGACTAGTCCCTGAAACTAGCGCGTCTACCAATTCCGCCATTTGGGCGAAGCCTTCTGTTGTGCCCAGAACAAGACTCGAACTTGCACGTCGAAACCGACACCACCCCCTCAAAGTGGCGCGTCTACCAATTCCGCCACCTGGGCTTAACAGGGGTGCAAAAGTACACGCTTTTTTTGAAAAACAAAAATTTTGCTCAAAAATTCCTTCAAAAATTTTCAAAAGACTTCCTATGGGGAAAGGAAGCTGTTGAAAAAAGGCAAAGTATTGCCAAGCGTGCTATTCCAGCCAGAGTCCCGCTTCCGGCAAATAGAAATCCACCCCGTTGTAGATGCAGATTCCCGGCAGTGGGCATCGTTTGCCGTTTACTTCGCAGTAGTCCCGGTTAGGGAAAAGGCGGATTCGCCGGGTCTTGCCTTTGAGCCGGACATCGGCATATTCCGGATCCACCCCCGGCTTGGAAGCATCCCCCCCTTTTATCTTGATAACGGCATCCGGAAAGACCTCTCCGATAGGCCGGTAATATTGCAGCGACAAAGAATCCAAGTTCCCTAATCCGGCTTCCTGGCAGATATACGGCGCTATTTCCTCGTTGTCGATCACGCCCCGGAGGCAGCGGTTTTCATCGGGATGGTAGGTGGCAAAGAACACATCCCCGCCATGATGGCCGTGGGTAGTCCATCCGATATAAGACTGGCGGTTGATTTCCGCGCTCAAAGCCCGGGTGCTTTCATCGCTGAAGCCTTTCTTTTCCAAGCAAGACACTATGCTGTCCAAGGTTTCATCGGGGATATTGCTGAGGAAGAAGTCCGATTCCAAAGTTTCGCGGATCAGCCCTTTGCGGACTTCCAAGCTACTATCCGTCCAGCGGCTGTCGTCTAAGATTTCCCGGCAGGCCTGCTCCACGCTTTTTTGATAACGGATTAGCTTGCCGAAGATGTCTTCCACGCTGATTTCGGCATAGATGTCGCTGCTGCGGTAGTTGCCGATGGTAGGTCCTCCGGTCTGGTGGTCGGGCATCACTACGACCAAGGTTTGTCCGTCCTGCCGGGCAAAGTCCAGCGCCACGCCCACCGCCTTGTCGAAAGCCAGGAAATCGTGCAGGGCGGCAGGAATATCGTTGTCGTGCGCTCCCCAGTCGATTTTGCTGCCTTCTACCATCAGTAGGAATCCGCTGTCGGATCGGGACAGGAAGTCGAGCGCGAAGCGGGTCATCTCGGCTATCGACGGCTGGTCTTCCGGGCGGTCTATATCAAAGGCCATGTCCTGAGGCGCGAACAAGCCCCAGATTTTGGAAGCCCCCTGCTGGTCGGCCTCTTTGACGCTCGCGAAATCTTTGGCGTAGGTGATTCCTTTCTCTTTCATGCTCGATAAGGCATCGAAACCGGTCAAGTTGAGCGCCGAATCGATATAGAAGCTGCCTCCGCCTAACATCAGGTCGGGGGCTTGGCAGACCATCTGCTGGCAAATCCGGGCGTACTGGTTGCGGTTTGGCGTATGGGCCAGGAAGTCAGCCGGCGTGGCATGGGTGAAATAGCAGGTAAAGACCTCGCCCGTCTTCATCCCTTTCCTCTTGGCGGCTTCCATGATCGTGAACATTGGCCGGAAAGCCATGGCCGAGTCGGTAGCGAAGCGGCGGCCGAGCTCATCCATGCTGCGGTCGGGGTAGGTGGCTACGTAACCGTCGCGGGAACGGTGTCCGGTGGCGTAGGTGCTGCCGGTAGGAGCCGAATCCCCGATAGGGCTGTCGGAACAATAGGTACGTACCAGTCCTCGGATTTGCGCATCTATGTGCAGGGGCAGCCCTTGGTTCATCCATCGGCCGAAGGCCAGCCATTCGGTGCTGCATCCGTCGGGTATCATCACAATCACATTCTTGATTTCCTGGGCTTTGAGGCTTGTCGAAGCCAGGCCCATCGCGGCTATGATCAGCCAAAGTCGGAGACTCTTCATTTTCGTTCTCTATATATATAATATGGTATAACGTTTTTCCTTCGGCCTCCGGTATTGGAGCAAGCAAGACCGGATCCCCTGCATTCCCGGATCCCTCTACATTCAATGAAAGCAATGAAAGAGGAAAGAATACCTCGAAAGGCTCGCCAAAGGTAGGAGAAAAAAGCGGCAAAGCCATCCTTGGAGCGGTGAAATTAATGTGAAGCGGTTGTGGAATTGGCATGTAGAGACGCGGAATGGAATGTCGAAATCCTTTCAGGCGGCGTGTCAGAATACGGAAGATGCAAGCGTTGAGAGCGTTTCCCGTTGACAATGCTGTCTTTTACCCGTTCTGATACGCCGCCGTGGATGAGTGAAATCCTATGGGAAACGCCGCTACCGTTTTATGTAGTCCTTCAGGCTTTCCACATAGTTTTCAAAGGCTTGGATGCCCGCAGGCGTGATCCGGCAAGTGGTCTTGGGCCTTTTTCCTTCAAAGCCTTTTTCTACCGAGATGTACCCGGCTTGGGCCAGTTTGTCGAGCTGCACGCTCAGGTTGCCCGCCGTGGCCTGGGTCTGCTCCTTGATATAGTTGAAATCGGCTTCCTTCAACCCAAGGAGCACGGACATGACGGCCAGGCGCAGTTCCGAATGCAGCAGAGGGTCGAGTTTCTTAAACATTTTGCGGTGTTTTTGAAGCTTTTCCGTTGAGGATAAAGCCCGGAATGACCAAGCTGATCAAGGCCGAAAGGCTCATGGCCAAGGTGCTGTCGGGTCCCATGCTCAAGAAACCGGCCCCCAAGGGGATGCAGACGATGATGCTGGCCACCCCGCAGGCGATGATGGCCGGCCTTTTGAGCAGCGAACCGGTCAAGGCGGTAGCGAATCCCATCAGCAGCAGGATATAGAGCAGGACGGGTATCGCCACGAAAAGGTTGATGACTGCTACGCTGCAGCTGATGCAGCCGAAGAGAATCCAGGTAGTGTCGATCGCCGAGCCGATGAAGGTTCGCGCTATCCGCTTTTCCCCTTGTTTGCCCCCTTTGCGCTGGAATAGGAGGCTGAGGCCTCCGCCGACCACGATCATGGCATACCAGAGGAGGTTCCATTTCGGGTCTCCGGTTTGCGACCAGGTAATCCAGACTAGCAAGGAGGTGGCCAGGACGCAGAATCCCCAAATGAGGAAGGGTTTTCCGGTGGTCTTTGAAAGTTCGGCCCGGCTTTTGCTAATCATGTCGCTGATTAGTTGCAGGCTTTTTTCGGGAGATAATTCGTTGTTTTCCATTTTCTTTCTTTTTACGAGTTTTAGAATCCGTTTCGCCGCCCCTTCCCGGGTCGCAAATCTTGGCCGGAGACTTGCTTAGAGGGCGATGCCTAGCAGGGCAAAGCGCGCGACGTTCCCTGATTGACGATGCAAATATAAATAAGTTTATAATATAAACCAAATTATTTTATAGATTCGATTGGCATCAATGGTACATTCCGGCCAATCCATGGATAGGGAGCACGATGCGCCGTTGAGCAAATCCTCATAGGCTTTATTGGATCGTTTGCATCTGGCTTGCAGGGGCGGAAAGGCCAGGTTTTCTAATACCTTTTCCGGAATATCCGTCCTAAAAGCATGATCAGGATGATGGCCGAGGAGGCGATGAGCAGGATTTTCCCGTAGATGATTTCGGGTGCCAGGGCTGTCAGCAGGGCCGAGCCGACAAAGAGCGCCATCAGCAGGATGGCCAGCACGATCCGGTTGGCCGCGTTGCGGAACGCCCGGTTCATCGAACTGGCATCGTCCACTTTGATTTCGTGGCTGATTTTGCCTTCCTTGAGCTTGTAGAGGATTTCGTTGACTTGCACGGGCAGGCTGCGGGCCATATTGATATAGTCCCAGAGCGTGTCGAAGACCGATCCGGCCAGGCGGGATACGTTGTATTGGTTCGAGACCAGCCTTTTGGCGTAGGGAAGCACCAAAGGCGTGATAGGCAGGTCCGGATCCAGTTCCCCGGCAAAGCGTTGCAGGGTCAGCAAGGACTTGCCTAGCATGAACATGCCCGAAGGCACCCGGAGCTGGTGCTTGACCAGGATGTTGATGCAGCTCTGCATCAGGCTCGCGAAATTGATTTCTTCTACCGGTACGTTGCCGACCCTTTTGAGCAGGGAGTCGAGCTCGAATTCCAGTTCGTCCATGTCCTGGTAGAATTTCTTTCCGCTCAGGCTCAGCAAGGCCGATCCCATTGCTTTGGGGTTCTTGCGGACAAAGCTTATCAGGAAGTTGGCAATGAAGTTCATTTCCCGGGGACGCAGCGAACCCACCATCCCGAAATCGATGAAGCAGACTACGTTGCCCGGCATGATGAAGATGTTGCCCGGATGCGGGTCGGCATGGAAGAAGCCTTCTTCCATGATCATCTTCAGCAGGGCGTTGGCACCGGTGACGGCAATCTCGTGCAGGTCGTATCCGGCGGCTTTCAGTTCCTTGATATGGTCAGGAGGCAATCCGTTGATTTTCTCCATGACAAGCAGCCGCTTGGTGGTGTATTCCGAATAGACTTTGGGAATATAGACCTTGGGATTGTCTTCGAACATGCCCGCGAACCGGCTCATGTTGTCCGCCTCGTTGAAGTAGTCCAGTTCGTTGGCCATCTGTTTGGAGAACTCTTCGACGAAGCCGGCCAGATCCATGTATGAATACTGCGGGTACTCCTTGATGAAGCGGTTGACCATCCAGCGCATCAGCTTGATGTCTAACTTGATGGTCTTTTCTATATGCGGGCGCTGGATCTTGATGATGACTTCTTCCCCGTTCTTGAGCGTGGCTTCATAGACCTGCCCGATGGAAGCCGAGGCTATGCATTTCTTGTTGATGGACTTGAAGACCTGCCGTATGGATTTGCAAAGCTCGTTTTCAATCAGAAGCCATGCCGTCTGGTTGTCGATGGGATCCACCTGCGACTGGAGCTTCTTGAGTTCCACCCGGAAACGTTCGGCTATCACGTCCGGACGGTCGGCCAGGATTTGCCCGAATTTGACGAAAGTAGGGCCTAAATCCTCGATTAGCACCCGGATTCGTTCGGGCGTGCTCAGGTATTGGACATCCGGATGACGGCGCAGGTACCCTTTCCCCATCTTCGTGTTCAGATACCAGTTTTTGTAGCCGTGCCGCAGCAGGATTCTCACGATTTGGAGAAAGCGTCGGGTCTGGAGGAAATTGGAGTATATGTTGAGGATATTCATTCTTGCTGTCCTCCTGCTGTTTTGCGGCTTTTTTGTGCCGGTTCTTGTTCTGTGGCGGCTTCCACTTTCCGGTCAAGTTTCTCGATTCGTTTTTCAAGCTGCTGGATGGCTTCCAGAATTTCGGTTTTGTCGTTTTGGGACATTTTTTTTGCCGTGGCTTCCCATTGGAGTTCGGTTCGAAGATTATTCAAGCTCTCGGCCAGGTACTCGCCCTTTCGTTTCCCGGTTTCGGCATCCCCTCCGGTATAGTCTTCCCATAATTTGCCGAATTTTTCCACAAAGGCTTCTCTGTCTTGGACGGCTACGGCCAGCAGAGTCCTGAGCAGGAAGTTCAGTTTTGTGTTCATCGTCAGTTTCTTTTATGTTCCAGCTTTTGTTATATGGCGTGGAGGATGCGGAAGCAGAGTTCATCCATCAAATCAGGGGCTTCGATAGTGGCATCGACCCCTTTGGATCGGGCATCGTATTGCAGGATGATTTTGAGAATCCTCGATACCTCTTTGTATGCATATACGTTGGCGGCATTTTCGTATTGGCGGAGGAAATAGGGATTGATGCCAGTGTTTCTGGATACCTCTGCCATCGGGATGTTCTTGTTTCGGGCATGATGGATTAGGAGGACTTTGGCAAACTGCTTGTACATCTGCGGAATGACCATTTGTACGGGGAATTCCTTAGGGTGTTTGCGGATGTAGATGCAGAGTTTCCTTGTCTGGCGTGGATCCCTGGCAAAGAGGGCATCGGTGAGTTTGAATACATTGTAGTCTTTGTTGATGCCGATGTATTTTTCAATATCGGTTTCGGAAATGGTCGCCCCTTGGGGGAGATTGATGAAAATCTTCTCCAGTTCGTTGGCAATCAGGTTCAGGTTTTGTCCCAGCGATTCGGTGAGCATGGCCAAGTTCTGGGGCGCGATACCGTAGCCGCGCTGCTTGAGGTATTGGGCAATCCAGCTTGCGTATTCGTTGTCTTTTAAAGGAGAAGATTCGAAACTGACGCCTATTTTGGATATTAGCTTGAAGACGCTCTTGCGCTTGTCAATTTTTTTGTGTTTGTGGATTAGTACGAGGACCGTGGTGGACACGGGGTGTTGCAGGTAGTCTTCAATGGGTTCCCATGTGTCTATCCCTTGCGCTTCTTTGATGATAATCAGTTGGAACGGTGCTATGACTGGAAAACGCTTGCAGTTGGCCATGACGCCTTGCAATCCAGGCTCTTTGCTTTTGAGGTCGGGCGCAAAATAGACGCTGAAATCGAATTCTTTTTGCATTTCGTCCAGCACATGGTTTTCGAAAAGATCGGTCAGTTGGTCGATGAAATAGTCTTCTTCTCCCCAAAGCAGGTACACGGGGGACAGTTTCCCGGTTTTGATTTGATTGGCTATAGGTGTTATGTCGGGGATGGGCATGGTATTGGATTTTGTTGCGAAGATACGTTTTCTCTATAATTCGCCGATTCCTTGGCGGATGACAGTGATCTCTTCTTGCGTACAATCTACCACGGTCGAGTATTTTACTTCGCCGATGCCTCCATCGATGACCAGATCCACTTGCTTGCCGTACCGCTGGTGTATGGCTTCCGGATCCGTGATGTATTCGGTCTCGTCTTCGGGAGCATCGATGGAAGTGTTCAGCAACGGCTCTCCCAATGCTTCTACGATCTGGCAGACAATCGGATTGTCCGGAACCCGGATGCCGATAGTTTTTTTCCTGCTTTGGAAGATTTTAGGGACTTCGTTGTTTGCGTTCAGGATGAAAGTGAAAGGGCCGGGGATGTGAGCCTTTATAAACCGGAAAAGAGGGTTTGGGATAGGGGCGGTGTAATGGGATAGCTTGCTTAAGTCGTGGCAGAGGACAGTGTAATTCAAATCTTCCTTTCTTCGGTATTTGATTTGTGCCAGTTGGTTGATGCTTTTGATATTGGATAAACCTGTCCCCATCCCGTACACGGTGTCGGTTGGATAGATGATGATGCCTCCATGTCTGAGGCATTCCACGATGTGGTCAATCTGTTTGGATTGAAGCCTTTGGCCGTATGTCTTCAGTAGCATTCCCCGAAACAACTATGCATGGTAGACCCGTATGCCGGGACAAAAAAAGGGTAAGCTCCTTACATCGCACCGCTACAACCATCGTACCCTTGCTGCCTTCCGGCCCTGGGGGAGTAGAAGGGAGCTGGTCGTGTAAGACTTACCCGGCGCAAAAGTACTCCAATTCTCGTAAAATGCAAAATCGGGAGAAATTTTTGCGAAATCATCCTTTTTGCTATACCTTTGCACAAAGTTCGATGCTGTGTTGTGCAAACCTGCATCGGCGAGCTTGACAGAGAGTGGACAATTTAGAACTTTTGGTTTCCGGAATCGAACAGAAGGCAGCCGCATTGCGTGAGCGCTTGTCTTCGATGGAAATGGAAAACCGGCAGCTGAAATCGAAACTGCAGGAGATGCAGGTTTCACTGGATGTCTATAAGCAGAAAGTAAAAGAGTTAGAGAACAAAAACAGCATATTAAAAGTAAGCGGTAGCTTGAATCGGGACACCGGCAAGCAAGAGTCGCAGAAAGCAAAGGCGTTCATAGACGGGATGGTGAAAGAGATAGATCGATGCCTGAAGCTTTTGGACCAACAAGAATGAACGAGATACCTATTACCGTAAATATCTGTGAGAGACCATATAAGTTGATGGTCGATCCGGCGGATGAACCCTTGATAAGGGAAGCTGCACGGAAAATAAACGACGGCTTGAGGGTTTACGCACAGAATTACGCATTTAAAGACAATCAAGATCTCTTGTCGATGGTGGCGTTGCAATACACGCTCAATTCGCTCAAGAATGAAAGAGGGTTGGCCTATAGGGATCGGGATTTGATAGATAAGCTCAGGCAGATAGACCGGACGCTGGCCATATAGAAGCAGAGGGGAGGGTTTGTGTGCCGCAGGCTTTTCGGAGGGAGGACATGAGTCCTTGCTCTTTGTTAGACGAAAACCATTGTCGTTGTTCCTTGACATAGCGCTGGAAGCAGGAAAACCGCATTGCTCACCATCAGTTTGAAAACTCAACAGTTTAAACTTTGGGGAAGGACTCAGGTCCCGGATGGCAGGCTTTGAATTCTTTCGGGAATCCCCTTTGGGGACATAAGAAGCCAGAACTGACCGGCCGCCCCATATATAATGGATAGGAGTTTTCTATAACTCTATAGGGCATGCGGTTTTTCTGTTTTTGCGGGTTTCTGGGTATTTGCTTGCTTTTGATATGCTTTTATTTAACATAAAAAGCTATACAGTAATGGAAGTAAATGTCCTGTTTGTTGTCATCGCTTTCGTGGTCGGTGCCGGTTTATGGGCTGTCGTGAATTCGGTGATGTTGAAACGAAAGCAAAAGCGGATTTTGGCGGAAGCCGAGGAAAAAGGAGAAATCCTGAAGAAGGAAAAGCTGCTTCAGGCCAAGGAGAAGTTCTTGCAGATGAAATCGGAATACGACAAGAACGTAGCCGAGCGGAACAGCAATCTGAGCCGGAATGAAAACCGGGTGAAGCAGAGGGAGGCTGAACTCAACCGCAAGATGGAGGAGATTCAGCGTAAGAACAATGAACTCAATATCTTAAAGGAAAATCTGAATAACCAGCTTTCGGTCGTTAGCAAGAAGCAGTCCGAAATGGACAAGCTGCAAGCCCAGCAGATCAAGAAGTTGGAGGTTGTGGCTGGTTTGTCGGCAGAGGATGCCAAGGCCCAGTTGATAGATTCTTTGCGCGATGAGGCTAAATCGGAAGCCTTGAGTCAGATCAAGGACGTGATTAACGAGGCTAAGCTGACTGCGAGCAAGGAGGCTCAGAAAATCGTTATCGAAACCATCCAACGGACAGCTACCGAACATGCCATCGAGAATACGGTTTCAGTGTTCAATCTTGAGAATGAAGAAATCAAGGGGCGGATTATCGGTCGCGAAGGGCGTAATATCCGGGCATTGGAGTCTTTGACCGGTGTGGAGATTATCATAGACGACTCCCCTGATGCGATTATCCTTTCGGGCTTCGATCCCGTTCGTCGGGAAATAGCCCGACTTTCCTTGCACAAGCTGGTTACCGATGGGCGTATCCATCCGGCTCGTATCGAGGAAGTCGTGGCCAAGACCCAGAAACAGATTGAACAGGAAATCATGGAAACCGGTAAGCGGACCTGTATCGATTTGGGAATCTTGAATATGAGCAATGAACTGACTCGTATGATCGGGAAGATGAAGTATCGTTCCTCCTATGGGCAGAACTTGTTGCAGCATGCACGGGAAACGGCCAACCTTTGTGCCACGATGGCAGCGGAACTTGGGCTGAATCCGAAAATCGCCAAACGGGCAGGTCTGCTGCATGATATCGGTAAAGTGCCAGACAACGAGCCTGAATTGCCGCACGCGATTTTGGGTATGAAGCTGGCGGAGAAATACAAAGAGAGTCCGGAAGTTTGCAATGCCATTGGCGCGCATCATGATGAAATCGAGATGACGAACTTGATATCGCCTATTGTGCAGGTCTGCGATGCCATTTCCGGTGCTCGTCCCGGTGCCCGTCGCGAGGTGGTTGAAGCCTATATAAACCGATTGAACAATCTGGAGTCTTTGGCATTGTCTTATCCCGGGGTTGTCAAGACTTATGCCATCCAAGCGGGACGCGAGCTTAGGGTCATTGTCGGAGCGGACAAGGTTTCCGATGATCAGGCTTGCCAGCTGTCGTTGGATTTGTCAAAGAAGATACAGGAAGAGATGACCTATCCGGGGCAAATCAAGATTACGGTGATTCGCGAGACCCGGGCGGTTAATTACGCGAAGTAGGGAATCGGAAAAAGAGAGTTTTTGAACCGAGAGGGAAAGGTTGCAGAGAAGAGAGTCGGTTTCAAAAGTTCTTCTGTGTTGAGCGGCGCTGTCAGGCATTCTGGCAGCGCCGCTGTTTTGTATCGGAGATATCAGTTGCCTCCCTTCTGCTAGGATAAACCCAAATCGGTCATTAGACTTTGGGGAGATTGCCCGCTTGTGTCATGCAGCATGCTTCTCGCCTAGCCGAAG
>CALUMK010000035.1 GCA_944321735.1 uncultured Bacteroidales bacterium | reverse complement strand
GCGGGCAAGATGCCCGAAAGCCTCATTTTCCTAACCGAAAACAGCCCCGGCGTGTCTAATGACCGATTTGGGATAAACACACTACCATGAGAAAAAAGAGCAGAGAAATGGATTCCGAATGGGCCTTGGCGGTCATGCGCAAAGCGCCTTATATCACCGTCAGCTTCCGCCGGGCGGACGGGAGAGCCTACGGGCTGCCGCTCTCGTTAGCCTGTACCGACGACATGACCTGGTACTTCCACTGCGCCCCGGAAGGAGAGAAATTAGAGGCGATTGCCGCCCATCCGGAAGTCTGTCTTTCAGCGGTTTCCCGCTGCATGCCCACTATCGGCCCAAAAGACGGCTCTTTCACACTGCAATACCAGTCGGCCATAGCTTTCGGCATCGCGGAATTGGTTTCGGACGAACAAGAGAAAATCACCGCGCTCCGGGCCATCTGCCAACGTTTCCTGCCCAAGCATATGGATGCCTTCGATGAAGCTGTCCAACGAAGCCTGCACCGGACTGCCGTGGTCCGGATCCGGCTCTCAGCACCGCCTACGGGCAAACGCAAGCAATACGACAAGGAGGGCGAAGAAATGAAATTCGGGAGAATGGAATAAGATTCCGCCAAATCTGCCGCACAGGTTCCAAGGACAGTACGGGCAAAACCCACTCAACCCGAAAAAGGTCTCAAAATCCGTAATCCGGGTAAGCATTCCTGGCTGTTTCACGTTTACCTTTGCAACGTGGGTTCTCCTGTTCCCCAACCCGGCTGAATGCGCCGTGCCGCTAAGACCGGCAAAACATTCTCCAAGGCCGACACGGCTTGATGGTCATCAGGGAATCCTCTTGCGTTGAGACACCCCTTTTCAACGACAAACAAAAAACAAACGATATGAAAAAAATCACCTTATTCTTGATGAGCTTGACGCTGGTCGGCTTGACGGCTTGCGCCCAAAAAAACACACAAGACATGAAAACTACAAAGACCTTGGTCGCCTATTTCTCCGCGACCGGAACCACCCACAAAGTGGCCCAGCAAATCGCCCAAGCCACAGGCGGAAGGCTTTACCCCATCCGTCCGGAACAACCTTATACCGATGCCGACCTGGACTGGACCGACAAGTCCTCCCGCAGCACGCTCGAAATGCAGGACCCGGCATCGCGCCCGGCTATCGTCATGGAACTGCATGAAAAAGACATGAAAGACTATGACACGCTGTTCATCGGTTTCCCGATTTGGTGGAACGTGGCCCCGCACGCGGTCAACACCTTCATTGAAAGCTACGACCTGTCGGGCAAGGTGCTGATTCCGTTCGCCACTTCCGGCAGCAGCAGTATCAGCAACTCGGTCAAAGAACTGAAAAAGGCTTATCCCGATTACAACTGGCAGGAAGGCAAGCTGCTCAATGGCGACCCGAAAGCCGAAGTGGAAAAATGGCTGAAATAGGAACCGGAACGTACCGGAATTCCAATCACGCCATGAAAAAATTCCTTAACTTAAAGCGCTTGTTTCCGGGGCGATACCATCCAAATAATCTTGGTATCGCCCCGTTTTTACAAAAAACTATCATCGGAAGATATACGAAAAAGCAAGATGACTTTCCGCACTTCCGATACTACATCCCTTCAGGAATCGCTTCTTCCGAAAAACCAGCGACAAAGCCCAGCCCGGAGTCTCTCTGTTCGAAATTCCCTATCATTTACCGGATAAAATTCGTCATTATCCCCGGCTCTCTTTCGGGCTGCGGCTGGCCGCCGTTCTTCAAGTTTTTCAACATCCAAGCCATGTTATTCCCCAAGGTACGCATCGTCTGCAAGCCTTCGGCATCCTGTGATGCCTCGCCCGGTTTAAGGCCGTGCACGCTATTCCAGTATTGGGAGCTTACCACCGGCATGCAATTGATGGTGAAATACTTGTTCAGACGGTCAAAAGTAGCGCTCGCTCCTCCCCGGCGGCATACAGCTACTGCCGCGGCCGGCTTGTAGCGCAAGAACGAGGAAGCGGAATAGAACAGCCTGTCGAGCAGGGCACAAAGCGAACCGTTCGGCCCGGCATAATAGACCGGAGAACCGACCACAATGCCGTCCGCCTCCTTGGCTTTCTCCCAGACCGTATCATACAAGTCATCGTTGAACAGGCACCGTCCTGTCTCCGCGCATTTGTTGCAGGCGATGCAGCCTTGCACCGCTTTGGTCCCAATCGACACGATTTCCGCTTCCACTCCATTGGCTTCGAGCGCCTTTGCCACTTCCGACAAGGCTATATAGGTGTTCCCCTTGCCTTTCGGGCTTCCGTTAATCAACAAAGCTTTCATTGTATACTATTTTAAACTTCGTTTCCGATAAACGCTGCGCCTCGGCATAGCCCGAACTCCGTTCGGCTCTGCACTCGGCTTGCAGTTTATTTTAAACTTCGTTTCCGATAAACGCTGCGCCTCGGCATAGCCCGAACTCCGTTCGGCTCTGCGCTCGGCTTGCAGTTTATTTTATAAATCGTCCAAAGCTTGCTGTTTCACGGCTTCACTATTGATCTTATCATAATAACGCAGAACCACTCGGTTTTCCCCTATCACGCCTCCGTGATTCTCTACCGACAATTCGATGCGGCCTTTTGGCACACGATAGACAGCACGCCAAATACAAGCATCCATGCTCAAAGCCATCAGCTTATCCCCTTCGGTATTGCTTCCGAATTCCCCGGAATAGAGGCCAAGGAACTCTTCCACGCATTCGGAAGGCTTTCCGTATTTTTCTGTCAGCAAGGCTTTCAAGCTGTTGTAATCTCCTTCCAAAGAAGCCCAGCCATCCCTTTCCGGGAACAAGACGATGATCTTATTGACAATATCCAAGGGCTGAATGGCGGCCACGCCTATCAAACAAGCCTTGAATCCGGCAAAATCCCCCTGCAAGATTGCCGTGCCGTCCTCCTGCGTCCCTATATATTCAAATCCGGCATACTTCATCCTGGCCACGTACTCCTCTAACGAACCATCGATCGGAACGCCTTTGAAGAACAAATGATCCGACTCCTCTTCCGAAATCATGACTATCGTGTCTGCGACCGCTTCAACTGGTTCATTGCCTTTATCGGCACTTTCCGTCTCCTGCTTGAAAAGCTTTTCCAAGTCCGATGTCTTGACATCGATGCACCCCGGCATCGCCACTAAGGACAATGCCACGCACAATAAACCAAATCTCTTTTTCATACCTGCTCCTTTCCTGACTTTAACCCCGCCCACAAATCACCCTTATGTGCCTCATTGTAAATACCATCACACAAGTACACCTGTAAAAGTAGTGAAAATTTCCATACCTTTGCCTCGCAGCAACAGTTCTCCTTGTACAAACAACCCTAATCCAGATTCCATGCTCGCCTACACCTATATAGAAAAAGGAAAATTCGCTTTGATTGAGAAGCCGATACCGGAACTGCAAGACCCTCGCGACGCGATTGTCCGGGTCACACTCGGCAGTATCTGCACCAGCGATTTGCATATCAAGCACGGCAGCGTGCCGAGAGCCGTTCCCGGCATCACCGTAGGGCATGAGATGGTCGGCATCGTGGAAAAGACCGGGACGGCCGTACACAACGTCAAAGCCGGAGACCGCGTCACCGTCAATGTGGAAACATTCTGCGGGGATTGCTTCTTCTGCCGGCATGGCTTCGTGAACAACTGCACCGACCCCAACGGAGGCTGGGCCCTGGGATGCCGAATCGACGGAGGCCAAGCCGAATATGTCAGAGTGCCTTATGCCGACCAAGGGCTGAACCGGATTCCGGACAATGTGAGCGACGAACAGGCTCTTTTCGTGGGCGATATATTGGCCACCGGATTCTGGGCGAGCCGGATTTCGGAAATCAATCCCGAAGATACCGTGCTGATACTCGGCGCAGGACCGACCGGCATCTGCACCCTGCTCTGCTGCCGTCTGAAACAGCCACGGAGAATCATCGTCTGCGAGAAATCCCCGGAAAGGCTGCGCTTTGTCCACGAGCATTATCCGGAAGTACTGACCTGCCAACCGGAAAATGGCAAAGAATTCGTCCTTGAGCACAGCGAACATGGAGGAGCCGACACCGTAATCGAAGTGGCCGGCAGCGCAGATTCCTTCCGCTTGGCTTGGGAATGCGCCCGTCCCAACGCCATTGTCACCGTCGTGGCCCTCTACGACCAAGCCCAAGAACTCCCCTTGCCGGAAATGTACGGCAAAAACCTGACATTCAAGACAGGAGGTGTTGACGGCTGCGATTGCAAGGAAATCCTCCACCTGATTGCCGAAGGCAAAATAGACACCACACCGCTCATCACGCAGCGCTTCCCCTTGAACCGCATCGAGGAAGCCTACCAAGTCTTTGAAAATCGCAGCCTTGCAAGCCGAACCTCCAGCAAACAGGCAAACCAAGGGACAACCGGCAATAGTTTGGTGATGAAAATAGCCATCGAACCGGCCTGATTCCATCCACAAATCGAAGCATAACCCGCCTATTTGAAAAAGAACGCCAATAAGCCTCCATGAAAAAAGTCAGAATCACCGTAATGCGCAAGGTGTGCCACCAGGATTTGATGGCGTTATACGAAAACCCGATGGAACACGCCTGCGACATGCAGGAAGGGGAAGTCTTCATCGCCAACGGCTGGGAGAAGCCGGAGGGAATGTGCGAAAGCGCCTGGCAAAGCATGTCGCCCTTTGTGATGGCCTTGGCGCACGGTGCCAGCCATTTCTACGGCAACTGGATGAAGAACCCTGAATCGGCCATGATTTCGTGCAACGATGGCTTCCGTCCGGTCAGTTTCCTGATTGAAGCCCTGGAAGAAGATGCCGATCCGGCTTAAACGACCCCAAGAAGAGCCTTTTCTGTACCGGACATAATCGACAGACTGCGGAACGCTTTCCCCGATAGGTTCAAAGAAAAAAAACAATACAAAAACAAAATATTATGCTAGGTGCAATCATCGGAGACATCATCGGTTCCACTTATGAATTCAACAATGTAAAAACCACCGATTTCGAGCTTTTCCCGCCGGAATGCGAACCAACGGACGATTCGTTGATGACGATTGCCGTGGCGCAATGGCTCATGGAAGACCCAAATTATGAGCCTGACAAGCTGATTCGCTGCATGCAAGCCATCGGACGGCGGTACCCGATTCCCAAGGGAGGGTTCGGCGGAATGTTCATAAGCTGGCTGCACACGGATAACCCGCAACCGACGGGCAGCTGGGGCAATGGAGCGGGAATGCGTGTCAGCCCGGTAGGACTCTTCGCGCAAGACATGGAAACAGCACTGAATCTGGCAAAAACCACGGCCATGATTTCGCACAACCATCCGGAAGGCATCAAGGGTGCCCAAGCTATCGCCGCCGCTGTATTCATGGCCAAATCCGGAAGCAGCAAGCAGGAAATCAAGGAGTTCATCGAGAAAAATTTCCAATACGACCTCAACCGGACGATAGATCAAATCCGTCCCTCCTACGACTTTGAAGCTTCCTGCCAGAAAAGCGTCCCCGAAGCCATCATTGCCTTTATGGAAGGGAATGATTTCGAGGAAGTAATCCGCCTTGCCGTATCCTTAGGAGGCGATTCGGACACCATTGCGTGCATGGCAGGGGCCATTGCAGGCAGCTACTATCCTATCCCGCAGCATATCAATAATAAATGCTGGAATCTTCTTCGAAATTACGCCCCTCAGAATTCGGATGCCGAATATGCGGAACTGAATGCCTGGATCAAATTGCAACATCGCCGCCGGAATCCGGAGGGTAAAAACGGCTATCATCTTGCCAAGCCCTCCGCCTCCCCTTTCAACTTATTGGAAATAGAAGAAAACTTTGAGAGGAAATACAGCCCGAAAACATTGTGTGTCAACCCAAAACCAGAACAACCGCACGAAGGCCCGGCCAATACCCGGCCTCGCTATACCCCAGACAGGATATTGCATCTTAAATCCAACGAAATCTTTGTCTTCGGAAGCAACCTGGCAGGGATTCACGGCGGCGGGGCAGCCCGGCTGGCTTTGGAAAGATTCGGAGCCGTATGGGGGCAAGGCGTAGGCCTGCAAGGGCAGAGTTACGGCATCCCCACCATGCAAGGCGGCGTGGAAACCATCAAGCCTTATGTGGATGAATTCATCGAATTTGCCGGAATACACCCGGAACTGATTTTTTACGTTACCCGGATCGGCTGCGGCATAGCCGGTTTCAGCGATGAGGAAATCGCACCGCTATTTTCCGAAGCCCGAAAACTGCTCAACGTGGTGCTACCCGAAAGTTTCTGCGAAATTTTGGAAAACCGGGCCTGAATTCCATAAAACATGCCCTTGCCCTGCCCCCTCCCGGACAGGAACGGGCATTATCGGCAGTTTTCGTACTTTCGCGCCCCTATTAAACCCGAATCGACCATTAGACCCGCCGAGTCCGTTTCCGATTCCGAGGATGATGCTTTCGGGCAGATTGCTCGCTTCTGCCCAAAGTCTAATGGCCGATCGGATTAAAGAAACCGACTTTATGAAGCATCCGTTCAAAGACTGGCTCATCGCCGTCCGCCCTTGGTCCTTCCCGGCTTCGGCCATGCCGGTCATCGCCAGCATCGCCTATGCCTACGCGCATTACCAAACGCCTAATTGGCTCAATGGAATCTGGGCCTTGCTCAACATCATCATCTTCCATGCCGCGGGCAACACCTGGAGCGATTATTTCGATTACAAACGCAAAGTGGATGCCGAAGACACCTTCGGGGTCAAGACGCTGACATCGGGCCAGTTCCAGCCTAAAGAAATCTATTTCCTTTCATGGGGGCTATTGGCGGTGGCGTTGATGGCCGGCATCGGACTCTGGCTCCGGACCGGAATGCCTTTGCTGTATATAGGGATAGGCGGTCTGGCCTGCTCTCTCCTATACCCGTATTTGAAATACCATGCGCTGGGCGATTTGGTGATTTTCATCGCCTACGGTCTGTTGCCCACCTTGGGCACGGTCTATGCCATGACTTTGCATCTTGAGCCGGAGGTGCTGTACATTGCGCTGCCCATAGGACTAATCACGGTAGCTATCCTGCATTGCAACAACACGAGGGATATCCAAACCGACCACAGAGCCCGCATCCGGACCATCGCCATGAACATAGGCCCCAAGGCCTCGGTTCGCCTGTATTGCTTTGAAGTCCTGTTCCCTTTTGCATGGATGACGGGCTGCATCATAGCCGGAATCCTGCCTGTCTGGTGCCTGCTGGTCTGGATTGCCTTTTTCCCGGCTTTGCAAAACACCCGGAAAGCGATTCGCTATTTCAAAGAGGGCTCCGGGGCGATTGCCGACTTGGATCAAGGAACCGCGCAACTCCAGCTGGCTTTCAGCCTCTTGCTTGCCCTATCCTTTGTCTTGGCAAGGCTGATAGGATAAAACCCAAGCGGGCATCAGACTTCGAGGTAAACAGAATCGGGCGACGCTCCGCCGCAAAAATGAAACATGAAAAAACTGATTCTCACGCTGATTTTAGCGTTCTGCCTTTGGACAGCCATGTTTTCGCCCTGGACAGCCCCGCATGTCCCGTTCTGGTGGACAATGACAGGATCGGCTCTGATTCTATGCGGATTGTCCACATGGTTCAACCCTAATTGGTGGCTCCGAGTGCATTGGAACGCCACGAATATCCTCTTAGGCATCGGCATCGCCATAGGACTATGGGGCATATTCTGGATGGGGGACAAGGTTTCCGGCTGGTTATTCGACTTTGCCCGGCCTCAGGTAAATGCCATCTACGGGATGAAGGCCGGGGAATCCCCTTGGCTATTATCGGCCTTGATGCTGTTCTTGATAGGTCCGGCCGAAGAAATCTATTGGCGTGGCTATGTGCAGCAGACGCTTTCCCAACGCTGGGGGTCTAATACCGGATTCGCCGTGGCCACGATTTTGTACGCGATAGTTCATGCTGGCTCGCTCAATTTCATGCTAATCATGGCGGCCTTGGTGGCGGGCATCGTCTGGGGAACGCTCTACCGTTTCTTCCCGGAACGCTTCTCGGCCATCATCCTCTCCCATGCGCTCTGGGACGCGGCGGTCTTCATCTGGTTCCCGATTTGAGCCTCACCCCACCGATTCTACCCCCGGTCGTAATGCGGCATTTCTTCCGGAATGACAATGGAGAATTCAATGATTCCGGCTATGGCGCCATCGGCTTCCTGCCAAGGCGTCTGATGGATAATTTTCTTCTGTCCTTTCTTGCTGATTGTATAAGAATTGGAGATGCCTTCCGAAAGGATGCGCTGAATAATCGCCCGGGATCTTTCATTGTGGCAGCCTAACATGTTCTTGCCTCGCATATCCCCGTTTACCGCAACCGATTTGTCGTTCTGATAGACGATATTGCAGTCGGTATCGCATACCGTGATGGCGCATCCTATGTTTTTGAAATAGTCTTCTATTTTTTCCATTATCCTGATTTTCTGAATCCCACCTTTCTCTTCTGCGACAGCCAACAGTAGTGAAAGGCGAGAGCAATGCCAACAAAGTTAGCCCAAAACTCCTACCTTTGCAACCCCATAAGCAATCACATCGCTAAACATAAAACACATTCAGCAAAATGGCATTCTGGAAAGAATTCAAGACTTTTGCCCTCAAAGGCAACGTCATGGACATGGCAGTCGGGGTGATTATCGGCGGCGCGTTCAGCAAAATCGTCACGTCCTTGGTCAACGACATCATCATGCCTCCTATCGGCTTCCTCTTAGGGAATACCGACTTTTCCAAACTTCAAATCAATCTTGCCAAAATCAACAATATCATCCCCGGGGCCGATACCCAAGCCGAACCTGTCTATTGGAATTACGGGGCTTTTATCCAGCAATGCGTCGACTTTGCCATCCTGGCATTCTGCGTATTCCTGATGGTTCGACTGATGAACAAGCTAATGAAGAAAAAGGCCGCTGCACCTGCACCCGCCCCAGCACCGCCAACCCCGTCTAAAGAAGAGCTGCTGCTCACCGAAATACGAGACCTGCTGAAACAGCAGCAAGGGAAATAAGGATTCGATTCTTAAACCTTCAAGCGACCCTGACAAGCACAAAATGCATCCTAACAGGGTCGCTTGCTATTCAGAAGACCCTGTTCACGAGACCGCTGACGACGCCATCAATTTCCCGCCATGTCGCTTGCTATTTAGAACCCCCTACTCCCTGTGCCATCACCGCATGGCTTTCCTACTTGCGCAACGGCAATACATATCGCTTACGCACTTATCCTGAGGCGATTTCACAGAATCCCTGATATTCAAAAATACAGCGCCCCTTCAGCAACCTCATCTCGTATGAGCCAGCTCCTGCATCAACAAAGAAAACAAATAATCCGAACGTTGCATATAAAGCATACTGCGTTCGTCAATCAATCGTTGGTACGTTGTCGAGGCAAAAACAATAGATAGAGCCTGTCTTTCTCTCAATCTGTAATTATATCGCATTAAAAGTATGACCAGTTCTGCAACCAAATCCGTTACAATCTCCGTAAATTTTCTCATACCCGCATTTTTAGATTAATGATAGGATGTATGTCTGAATTTCCAAAGTTAACCAAAAATATTGAATTTCTGCACATTTCGAGACAACGAATTTTCAAAAACAGCCTTACAAGACCCTGTACCCATGTTTTTGCACAAGACAATACTGTGGAAAAAGAGCCGTTCAAGCCCCAATAGGAACTCAATCGGAGAACGGTTTCATCTCATCCGAGCCCCGTTCCAGGGCAAGTTCAACGTTCAAATGCAACTCCAGGAAAGAAAAAAGAGGGTGTATCAAAATAGGCATTTGAAATCACCCTCAGGCGGCGTGTCAGAGTGAGTAAGATGCAAGGCGCTGAGAGCGAGAACGAAGGAGCGTACTGTTGCTGCTTCGCAGCGAGAACAGGCTTCGCCTCAGCATAATTCAAACTCCGTTTGATTCTGCATTCGGCTTGCTCTGCGGTTCGTGACTGTGTTCGAGTCTCGAAAGGCAGTGCAAACCGAGAGCAGAGCCAAGCTTGCTTGAGCTTTGCCGAGGTGCAGCCTGCTTTCGGTGAAACCTTGACAAGGACCTGTTCCCGGACGAAAAAAATGCTCATAGGCAGGCACGCCTACGGATAAATGGATATTTTTGCAAAACTAAGAGGTCTGAAGGCTTACCCCGGACACACTTTTTGAAACACTACCCATGAATGCCATATTGAAGTAACACTTCTATTGCCATTTCACCTTACCTCTATGGGCATTTCATCTTACTTCTCAATAAAAAGACTATATTCGCGCCAGTTTTATCCGGCTCGCTCACTTAGCTTTATTACAATGGAAAAGAATACATGCCAGTTGCAGACCGAACGCCTGATACTTCGTCCTTGGGAAGAGGCAGATGCAGAATCGTTATATAAGTATGCGCAGGACCCGGCGGTAGGCCCTATAGCCGGATGGCCTCCGCACACTTCCGTGGAAGATAGTCTGAATGTCATCCGCACGGTTTTTGCGGCTCCTGAAACATACGCTGTTGTCTTGAAAGCCACGGGAGAACCTGTGGGCAGTGTCGGAATCATGTTTGGCGAGGGACTTCACAGTGCATCCATGAAGCAGGGCGAGGCTGAAATAGGCTATTGGATCGGGGTACCCTATTGGGGCAATGGGCTGATACCCGAGGCTGTGTGTTGTTTGTTGAGACGTTGTTTCGTGGATTTGGGCATGACTGCCGTATGGTGCGGCTATTATGACGGTAATACAAAGTCGCGTCGGGTGATGGAGAAATGCGGTTTTCGTTTTCATCATACCGAAGAAGGTAATACCTCACCACTGGGCGATGTCCGCACCGAGCATTTCATGAGAATGACAAAAGAGGAATGGGATGAAACCAAGGGAAGGACTTGCAAAAGGGAATACGTACCTTCAGGATTATGTCGATGCCAAGTTGGAAGCAGTCAGTGAAATATTCAAGCAAATGTCCATTATCAGCACACTGAATAACATGAATGTAAAAGAGTTACGCTTTAAACGGTAGAAAAGTCTTTTCTCGCTTGTTTTTCAGTCCCCAAAACCGCCCGTTTGCCGGGCAGTGTAAACTGAACTGTGTCAAGTTGGGGTTTGTTGGGTCAGCGTAGGCGGCCATGGCCGCCTACGCTGACTGC
>CALUMK010000034.1 GCA_944321735.1 uncultured Bacteroidales bacterium | reverse complement strand
TCGTCAGCTGGTTGTTGAAGCAGAGCACGCCTGTCAGCGCGGTGTTCTTGCTCACATCGAGGCTTGTCAGCTGGTTGTTGTAGCAGTTCATGCCTGTCAGCGCGGTGTTCTTGCTCACATCGAGGCTTGTCAGCTGGTTGCTGGAGCATTCCAAGCCTGTCAGCGCGGTGCAGCTGCTCACATCGAGGCTTGTCAGCTGGTTGGCGGAGCAGTACAAGATCTCCAGCGCGGTGCAGCTGCTCACATCGAGGCTTGTCAGCTGGTTGCCGAAGCAGTACAAGATCTCCAGCGCGGTGCATCCGCTCACATCGAGGCTCGTCAGCTGGTTGCTGAAGCATTCCAAGCCTGTCAGCGCGGTGCATCCGCTCACATCGAGGCTTGTCAGCTGGTTGCCGAAGCATTCCAAGCCTGTCAGCGCGGTGCAGCCGCTCACATCGAGACTCGTCAGCTGGTTGTAGTTGCAGTTCAAGGTATCCAGCGCGGTGCAGCCGCTCACATCGAGGCTTGACAGGTAGCCGTCCTCGCAATTTAAGGTCGTCAGGGCATAAAAGTACCGGATGCCTTCCAGGCTGGACATCCCCGTCATTGCCATCTGTGTGACGCTCCCGCATTCTTCCACAGAGAGTTTTCCATCATTATCCCCATCGTATGAAGACACTTCTTCCCGAAACCCCGCATCGGGGAAGTGTTCCTCGTCGAGAGGAACGGGATAGCTCAGACCGGGTGTCTGCGCCTGTGCCGAATAAGCTCCGGAAAGGACGGCAATGCAGCCGAGTATCCGGAGAAAAAATCTACGTTTTTTCATGACAATTTGATTTTAATGGTTTTACCGTTATGTTTACCTTGCAGCCTATGTTTCTTGCCAAAGACATTCATTTCGTTTATGGCGGCTAATTCTATTATTCATCACAGAATTTCATATCCGGATAAAACTTTTTGATAGGCTTCCCTGCACAACGTCATCTGACAGACCTCCAAACAGGTTATATTCGCCTATCAACAATCCGTTTATATTTTCTCTATCCTCTTTCCATAATATGCTATCACCACTTATCATAAACTCATGGATGCCTCAATGAATAACGCCCATCTTCAAGCTTAAAAAACAGATGCTTATAGGTTTTCCTGTGTATCCTTGCACTTATTTGATTTCTCTTTAACAAGGCTTCATCCTTTTTTCGGTGATACAGACCCCGTCTGTTGATTTCACTAGCAATCTCGCTTGCGGTCATAGGACCGTTTTGGAGTACAATCTGAATAGCTTCATGTAATTTCATGGCATTTATCTTTTGAAACCGACTCAATCTCTTAGTACGTCATACTTATTATCAAATTAACCATACCAACCAGAAAGTACCATTATCAATCACGAAGACCTCAGGCATTCTGGTAAAAATCCGATATCCCGCATTAGCAAAGCTGCAGGATAGCATTTCGGTCTTAGGTCAATAGGGTATCGGGAGAAAAAAAAAGAAAGCGTGGAACCATCAGCTTATTCGCGAACAGGCTCTGGTAAAGCCTCCATGTCAAAATAAGCAACAGCCCACGCCTATGCGGATAGACGCAAGAATGGAGCTTATTCCCTGACATGTTTGAATTTACCAGATTCGTTCGCAGGAATAAAGCAATGACACTTTCTGCCGGAAAACCGGCTAAGGGCTCAAATTACAACTGTATCCGGAGTGTTTTCCGGGTCAAGCCTTTGTTTGTCCCGTTTTTTCAGTGTCCCGTATGTCTGGTGATAAACCGAAATAGCCTTCCGGCATACCGCCTGTTTCGCTTGCAGGCAAACCTGCATCGCGATGCCAAAGCAAAAGGAAAGCGCACGAACGCGAAACTTTTTATGCTTGCGTTGCGGCTATGCTTTCACTTCAAGCATGGCAAAGGTAATACAATTTGCGAACTTGAAGCAGCTGCGCCTGCAAATACAGACGCACCGTTTCCCGTCCGATAGGCGCGGGCCTTTGCCTCATACGCATCCTTGACAGGGCTGTTGTTGTGTGCCTGCCCTACTATCGACAGGCACGGGGCAAAAATACAGCCTATGGATGCCAGAATGTGTCGCCATGCATTCCAACCTCGAAAAAAACGATACAGCTGCAAGGAAAGGGTCATGGGAATGCCTAAGCCGGAAGCCGCCAAACGACCAAGCCGTCTGGAAAATTTAGTAACTTTGTCCGGAAACATGCATCCGAAACGCCGGCAAAGAAACATCCGCAAATATGCTATACCCGATTGGAATCCAGAATTTTGAAAGCCTCCGCAAAGGAGGGTTCACTTATGTGGACAAGACCGATTTGATTTACCAGCTTGCCTCTACAGGCCGGTATTATTTCCTTGGCCGTCCCCGCCGTTTCGGCAAAAGCCTGCTGCTATCCACAATGGAAGCCTACTTCCAAGGCAAGAAAGAGCTTTTCCAAGGATTGGCCATCGAGAACTTGGAAAAGGACTGGACTCAATACCCGGTATTGCATTTGGACTTGGGCGGGAAAACCTACGACAAGCCGGAAGACCTTGAAATCACGCTGGATCAACATCTTTGCCAATGGGAAAAGGACTGCGGCACGGAAGCCCGCTACCCCGAACCCGATGCCCGCTTCAAGGATATCATCGACACGGCTTACGAAAAGACCGGCAAGCCGGTGGTGATACTAATCGACGAATACGACAAGCCTATTGTGGACAATCTGGAAAACAACGTGTTAAAAGAAACTTTCCGCAGGCGCTTGTCCGGTTTCTACAGCGTGATGAAAGCCAGAGACGGCAAAATCCGGCTCGGCTTCCTGACCGGCATCACCAAGATGGGACAGCTCAATATCTTCAGCGGTCTCAACAATTTACAAGACATCTCGATGGATCCCCGTTATGTGGACCTGTGCGGGATTTCGGAAAACGACCTGCACCGGTATTTCGATGCAAGCGTGCAGGAATTGGCAGCGGCGAACCGGCTGACGAAAGATGATTGTTATGCCAAGTTGGCGCAACTTTACGATGGCTATCATTTTTCGGAAAACAGCATCGGGATTTACAATCCGTTCAGTCTGCTCAACACGCTCAGCAGCAAACGGTTCATGGAGTACTGGTACGGCACTGGCACGCCCACTTTCCTGACCGTGGCCTTGAAACAGACCGGATACGACATCGGTGCCCTGATAGACAACGAGGTGGAAGCCACTCCGTCCAAGCTGACCGAAGTGGATTCGTACAAGGCCGACCCAGTGCCTTTGCTATACCAGGCAGGCTATCTGACCATCAAGGATTATGACCCGGTTTTCGACATCTGCCGCTTGGGCTTTCCCAACCAAGAAGTCAAGAACGGATTCCTCAGGATGCAGCTGCATTATTATGTAGCCGACCAAAGCATAGACAGCAACGTCCTGATTGCCCGTTTGTACCGTGCCTTGACTGCCGGTAATCCGGAAGAAATGATGAAGCTCTTGGACGGGCTTTTCGCCAACCAGAACTACCAGATTCAGGGGGAGGCCGAAAAGAATGTCCAATACGCCATGTCCATTATCTTCGATTTGCTGAGCCAACACGTGCATACCGAACGGCAGACGAGCAACGGGCGTATCGACCTGCTGTTGGAAAACAAGGACTATATCTATATCATCGAACTGAAGATAGATGCTACGGCGGACGAGGCCTTGCAGCAAATCGAGGATGTGGGTTACGCCCGTCCTTTCACAGCCGACCCGCGCAAACTCTTCAAGATAGGCGTCAGCTTTTCTACCAAGACCCGGCGAATCGAAGAATGGAAGATTATCTAAAACCACTATCGGCATTATTCCAAGTCCCTCAAAAACCGAATCGAGGCGTGGAAGATTGCCTGAAACCATTGCAGGCCGACGCTCCCGCTCCGGCGGTTTTCTCTTTCAATGAAAAACTGTACTTTTGCATTTTATTGCCGTCCGGAAGCAGAGCCGGGTCGCCAGCTCGGTTTCCCTGCCAAGACGGCATCAAGACAACGTGTTTAAGTGCTGATTCCTATGGAAAAGACCACACACCTTCAGGTACTGGAAGCCGAAGCGGTCTATGTGATCCGCGAAGTAGCCGCCCAATTCCAGAACCCAGTATTGCTTTTTTCAGGCGGTAAAGACTCCATCGTCCTGACCTATCTGGCCTACAAGGCCTTCTATCCGGCCAAAATCCCGTTCCCCTTGCTGCATATCGACACCGGGCACAACTTCCCCGAAACCATCGAGTACCGCGACAACCTCGTCAAGAAGTTGGGCGCGACCCTGATTGTGGGTTCGGTGCAGGAAGCCATCGACAAAGGCATGGTGACCGAGGAGAAAGGCTACAACGCCAGCCGCAACCTATTGCAAACCGCCGTCCTGCTCGATGCGCTGGAAAAGAACAAGTTCGATGCCGCGATGGGGGGAGCCCGCCGGGACGAGGAAAAGGCCCGCGCCAAGGAACGCTTCTTCTCCCACCGGGACGAATTCGGCCAATGGGATCCCAAGAACCAGCGTCCTGAACTTTGGAACATCTTCAACGGCAAGAAGCACATGGGCGAACACTTCCGCGTCTTCCCCATCAGCAACTGGACAGAAATGGACGTATGGCAGTATATCCTGCAAGAGAACATCGAAATGCCGTCCATCTACTTCTCCCACCGCCGCAAGGTCTTCAAACGCGACGGGATGTATCTGGCCGCCGCGCCTTTCATGAAGCTCAAGCCGGATGAAAAAGTGGAAGAACTGACCGTCCGCTGCCGGACCATCGGCGATGTGAGCTGCACCGGCATGGTATTGTCCGAAGCCCACAACCTCCAGGATATCATCGACGAGATTGCCGCCACCCGGGTCACCGAACGCGGAGGACGGGCCGATGACAAGAGGTCGGAGTCGGCGATGGAGGATCGTAAGCGCGAAGGCTACTTCTAAGAGCAATGTGTGATAACGGGCAATCTGCGGCGTTGCCATCGGGTCTCGGACTCGGTCACGCACTGAAGTGCGTGACCGAGTCCTCACACTCGCGACGCCTCGCATCTAACCCGTTCTGACACATTGCTTCAAGCGCCCCTGATAAACTGAGGGAACAGATACTCCGACCCTTCAAAAAGCATGATTCAATTTTATCCGGGTCACAAACAACCAGCTCGGATGAACCATATAAAGGAAAAGCAAATGAGCAACAACAACGGATATTTGGATATGGAACTCTTGCGCTTCACCACCGCAGGCAGCGTGGATGACGGCAAGAGCACCTTGATAGGACGGCTTCTGAACGACAGCAAGTCCATCTTTGAAGACCAATTGGAAGCCATCAAGACCGCCAGCCAGAAACGAGGCAACGAATTCGTGAACTTGGCTTTGCTGACCGACGGGCTGAAAGCCGAACGCGAGCAAGGCATTACCATCGATGTGGCCTACCGCTATTTCGCCACCCCGAAACGCAAGTTCATCATCGCCGACACACCGGGGCATATCCAATACACCCGCAACATGGTCACCGGCGCTTCCACGGCCGATGCCGCCTTGATCCTGATCGACTCCCGTAACGGCGTCTTGGAACAAACCCACCGCCACACGATTATCGCCAGCCTGCTGGGCATTCCCCATATCGTAGTCTGCGTCAACAAAATGGACATGGTGGATTTCAGCCAGGAAGTCTTCGACAAGATTTGCACGGACTTCAACAAGATGAAGGACTTCCTGAAACTGAAAGACGTGCATTTCATCCCCATCAGCGCCTTGAAGGGTGACAATGTGGTGAACTCGTCCGAGAACATGCCCTGGTACAAAGGGCCAACCTTGATGAACCTGCTGGAAACCCTGCCGGTATCGCACCAGCAAATCGACTGCGCCGCCCGTTACCCCGTGCAGTACGTCATCCGGCCTATCAGCGCCGAATTTCCCGACTACCGGGGCTTTGCCGGACGTATCGCATCGGGTTCCTTCCATGTCGGCCAGGAAATCATGGTGCAGCCTTCCGGCCTTTGCAGCAAAATCAAGCATATCCATTTCGGCAAGCAGGACATGCAGGAAGCCCACTCCCCGCTCTCGGTCAGCATGGAACTGGAAGACGAAATCGATATCAGCCGGGGCGACATGATCGTGCCCAAGGACCAGCCTGCCCAGGTGGGCAACGAAGTGGACATGATGATGTGCTGGATGAACCAGAAGCCTTTGCAGGTAGGCGGCAAATACTGCCTGCTGCACCCTCATCTGGAAACCCGCTGCATCGTCAAGGAAGTCAACTACCTGCTCGATGTCAATACCTTTGAAAAGAAAGACAGCGCCGAAGTGGTGCTCAACTCCATCGCATCGGTCAAAATCAAGACCATGAAGCCGATGGTCTATGACAAGTACGAGGATAACCGGATTACCGGGAGCTTGGTGTTGGTGGATGAGGCGACGAATGAGACTGTTGCCGCCGGCATGATCCTGTAAAAAACGGATTTCTAATGGCATCTACTTCGTTGCGAGCCTTGGGCAGTTCGGTCACGTACACAAGTACGCTCCCTCTCTGCCCGGCGGCTCGACGCCTCGTATCTGCCTATTAGAAATCCGTTTTTTATTTTCCCCCGTTCCAACACCAAAAGGGCGGCCTCGCAAGCCTTGCAGCTGCCCCTAAAAAAGAATTTTACAACACCGATATACAAAAAGCCGATCCATCCGCAGGGACGAACCGGCTTTTCCTGTATCAAGGCCCGACAAGATTATTTCTTGACAGCGGGGCAGCACTTCTTGCCGCAGTTCTTATCGGCCGTGCATTTGCACTTGGACGCATCGCAAGCATTGTCCTTGCAGCAAGCCTCTTTCTTGCAGGTTTTGCCTTGCGAGCACAGCTGGGCATCAGCCTTGCCGCAGGCTTGCTTGCATTCTTTCTTGCAGCAACAAGTGCATGCATCTTTTGTGCACCCTTCCTTGCACTTGGTACCTTCCGGGCAAGCGCACGCTACTTTTTTGCAAACGGTATCGCAAGCAACAGCATCGCCGCCATCTTTTGCCGCCGGAGCCACCTGCTCGGTTGCATTCCCGTTCGCAACCGGCGCATTGTTGTTTCCAGACTTGCAAGCCACAAAACTCATGGCCGCCAAAGCCAGCACAAAAATCAGTTTCTTCATCGCATTATCGTTTTAATTGGTTTGTATTTCTTTGGCATTTCCCAGCAAACAAAAAACATCCTCAAGAAACATGCCACATAAAGTGCAAATATACGCATTTTTTCAAAACCGCCTTAGCCTCCCCGCAACGACATTTCCACACCCGACATCTCCTTGCATAAGAGGCAATCTTTTTATACATTTGCCCCCTCTTTTGGGTGCTGTATCAGCCCGTTTTTGCTCGCCACAAAGACTCAAAACACTGGTTGGCAGACGCTTAAAAGAAAACACACAAAACTTGATTCAAAAAAAATTTTATAGAAGATGGCTATTATCGGCACTATCAGAAAACATGCAGGTCTTGCGGTAGCCTTGATTGGTATCGCTATTATCGGATTCGTGATTCAAGATGCATTCGGAGGTCGGGGACAAAGCGCGCCCCCGGTAGCGGTTATCGATGGAGAATCCATTTCGTATGACCTCTTCAGCATGCAAGTAGACCAGTTGACCGACCAATACATCCAGTCCCAAGGAGGCAATGTTTCCTTGACCGATGCCGACCGCGAACAGATTCGCAATATCGCATGGCAGCGCATGCTTTCCGATCTTTTGATGAACAATGCCTGCACTGAAACAGGATTGCAAGTCAGCCCGGACGAATTGAATGACATGTATTATGGTAAGTTCATCAGCCCCATCTTGTACCAATACTTCACCAATCCCCAGACCGGTCAATACGACCGTCAGCAGGTGATGAACCTCATCAACAATTTCAGCCAGCTGAACCCGCAGGATCAGCAGACGCTTTCCGAATTGGAACGCATCGTCAAGACCGAACGGCTCAAAGAAAAGTATCTCTATCTGGCTTCCCAGTCCTATTATGTGCCTAAAGCCTTGGCCTCACTCCAAGCCGCACAACAATCCACCTCGGTTTCTTCCCGTTACGTCAGCCTTCCTTATTCAACGGTAGCCGATGCCGAAGTGGAACTGAACAAATCCGATTTCCAGAAATTCTACAACGAAAACAAATACATGTTCAAGCAGAACAAAAGCCGCGAAATCGCCTATATTGTTTTCGATGTAACGCCGACGCCCAAGGACATGGCCGACATCACCAAAGATGTGAATGAACTTTATGCCGAATTCCAGCAGGAAGAGAACATCCCCGACTTTGTGAACGCCGTGACCACAGGAGACCATTTCGACAGCCTGTACCGCAACGAATCGGAAGTGTTCCAAGGATGGGACGACCTCTTTGACGCCGAACCCGGCACCTATTTCGAACCTCGCCGGATGGGTCAATCATTCCAGATGGCCAAGTTGATGGACGTGCAAATGCGGCCGGACTCCATGTATATCCACCACATCTTCCTGTCCTATACCGAAGCCGGAAGCCAAAGCGGCCGCAACAAAACCCAAAGCCGCCAATTGGCCGATTCCTTGCTGAAGGTAATCAACGCCAACCCTGCCCAGTTCGGTGATTTGGCAGTCCGCTTTTCCGAAGACCCCACTGCACAGCAAAGCCGCGGAGAGCTTGGCTGGATGCTGGATGGCACCTTGATGAGCAATCTGAACAAAGCAGCCTTGGCCACCCCGGCCGGTAAAGCCACAATGGCCGAAGCACCGAACGGTTTCCATATCTTGTACGTAGCCCAAAAGACGCAACCCGTCAAGAAGATTCTGGCGGCTGTAGTCAACATCCCTATCGAACCCAGCACAGCGACCACCAAAAGCGTCTATACCCGAGCCAACCAGTTGATGGCCGACTGCCACGGCAATGTCGCCCAAATGGACTCGGCTGCCCGCAAAATCGGGATGCGCGTCCGTAAAAATTCCGTAACAGAACTGGCTTCGTCCCTGCCTGGCGTCAACTCGGCACGCGAAGTGATTCGTTGGGCCTTCAACGATGACACCAAGGAAGGCAGCGTAGCCTCGCAGGTTTTTGAAATGGAAAATCGTTATGTAATTGCCGGACTGAGCAGCATCAACGAAGACGAATACATGAGCTTGGATCGCGCCATGGAAATGCCGCAAATCGCCAATATGGTCCGTCAAAACAAGAAATTCAACATCCTGGCACAAAAGATGGAAGGCAACTCGCTCGAAACCATCGCCCAGAACAACAATGTCAAAATTGATACCGTATTCGGCATGAGCATGAATGGCTATCCTTCCTTGAATGGCTACGAACCCAAGATTGTCGGTGCAATGTGCGGTTCCACCCAAGGCCAGCTCTCGAAAGCGTTCCAAGGCAACAACGGTGTATTCCGCTTCATCGTGGACAACATTGCAGCCCCTGAAGCCACACCCGCTGAAATCGTGCGGCTTACAAACCAACTGGAAATGCAATACACCCAAAGCGCAGCCAACCGGGTTTATTCTGCATTGGAAGAAGCCGCTGTAATCGAAGACAACCGCGGGTTCTATTTCTAATCCGCCTTTATAGGAAAATTAACCCGTTTTTTTCATACGAAAAGACCCTGTTAGCAGTCTATCAGGGTCTTTTTTTTACCCGGATTTTCCAGCCTTTATTCGGAATTTTCCAGCTTGCCACCTTTCTCCCGGCCGTCCCACACCAAACGGTTCATTTCCCCTACAAGAACGAACGCTTTTTCCGCCATAAGCCCAAGTCCGTCTCAACAATTCCCCTCAAAGAAAAATCCCCCTCGATGAAAATCCGCAAACTGATTTCCACGAATTTTTCGTATCTTCGTCTTCTGTTACAAAGGAAGGTCTCATGTCCGATTCAAACACGCCTATATCCGTCAAGCTCTTTGACGATAACCTGCTCATGTTCACTTCGATGATTGAGGACATCAAGCAGGCCACAAAATACATTTATTTGGAGACCTTCCGCTTCAACGACGATGCCATAGGCCGCAAGTTCCGCGATGCCTTGATGGAAAAGGCCAAAGAAGGCATCGATATCCGGCTCCTGCTCGATGCCTATGGGAGCAAGCCCTCGGAGATGTTCAACGAAATGATCCAGAACGGCATCAAGATACGGTATTTCAAGAAAATCAAATTCTTCCTTTCCAACACCTTTGCCCGCAACAATTCGCGCAACCACCGCAAGCTGCTGCTGATCGACGACCGCATCACCTACATAGGTTCGTCCAATATCACCGCCTACTGCCTCAACTGGAGAGACCTGAACCTGCGGCTGGAAAACCCCATCACCCGCAAGTTCAAAGGCTGCTTCATGCATAGCGCCGCCCAGTACAAGTTCTACGACGACTGGGATCCCTTCGAGAAAATCAAAATCATCCAGTACCACGGCTACGGGATCGTGCAGGAAACGCCCTCGCCTTACATACAGGCGATGAGGAACTATATGCTCAAGATGATCGAGAATGCCAAAGAGGAAATCCTGATCGAGACCCCCTACTTCCTTCCCGGGCATAAGATACGGAAAGCCTTGGTCCATGCCGCCCAGAAAGGCATCCGGGTCGTAATCCATATCCCCAAGAACTCGGACGTGGGCTTAGTGGACATCCTCTGCAACAAATACTTGGGTCCCATGCACAAAGCGGGAATCCAATGGAAATTCTATACTCCGGACTTGCTCCATGCCAAATGCCTGCTTGTGGACCAGAAACGCTTTTTCATGGGTTCGGCCAACATGGATTACCGGAGCTTCCGCTACCAGTACGAAATCATGCTCTACGGGGAGAATCCGGAAGTCATCGAACTGTTGAACCGGCATATAGCCGGTACGGAACAGCACTCGATCGATTTCGACTATGAGAAATGGAAGAACTCGCCCCGGATTGTGAGGTTCATGCAATGGCTGTTGACCCCTTTCCGCCATTTATTCTAAGGCGGCGTAAGGCATGTGACAAGGCAACGACAAATAATCAAACACAAAATACAATGAACGAAGTTCTCAATACACTGGAACCGAAAATCCTCTGGAAATATTTCGGGGAAGTGCTGCAAATCCCAAGACCCTCCAAGAAAGAAGACAAAATCAGGGCCTACCTGGTGGATTTCGCAAAAAAACACCAACTAGAATACAAGACCGACAAGACAGGCAATGTCCTGATCCGCAAACCGGCCACGCCCGGCCACGAAAACCGTCCTTGCGTGATCCTGCAAAGCCACATGGACATGGTCTGCGAAAAGAACGGGGATTCGAAGCACAATTTCGATACCGACCCGATTGAAGTCCATATCGAAGACGGCTGGCTCAAAGCCAAGGACACCACCTTGGGCGCCGACAACGGTATCGGCGTGGCCATGGAACTGGCCGTCCTGGCATCGGACGATCTGGAACACGGTCCCATCGAATGCCTGTTCACCGTGGACGAAGAAACCGGATTGACGGGCGCTTTCGGCCTCGAACCGGGATTCCTGAACGGCAAAATCCTGCTGAACCTGGATTCGGAAGACGATGGATTGTTCTTCATCGGCTGCGCCGGAGGCATCGACACGGTCATCCACTACCCCTACAACCAGCTCCCGGCCGATTCCTCGTTAGCCTACCTGAATATCCAGATAAAAGGCCTTTGCGGCGGCCACTCCGGCGACGACATCAACAAAGGCCGCGCCAACGCCAACCAGCTCCTGGCCCGCGTACTCTACAATTTGAAGGACAAGTACGATTTCCGACTTGCCTCGTTCAAAGGCGGAAACCTGCGCAACGCGATTGCCCGGGAAGCGACAGCCTTGATCGGCATCGCCCAAGACAAGCTTCCTGAAATGGAAAAGGACATCACCGCGCTCCGGGACACTTTCGCTGCCGAATACAAGCATACCGAACCCAATCTGGAACTCATTGCCGAAAAATCCGGAAAACCGGAATGGGTCTTCGGGGAAAAGAACCGGGACGAACTGATTTACGCCCTGATGACCTGCCCGCACGGCGTTCTGAGGATGAGCGATGAAATCCCCGATTTCGTGGAGACCTCCACCAACCTGGCAGCCGTCAAGAGCGAGGACGGGGATGTGCTGATTACCACCAGCCAGCGGTCCTCGGTGGAAAGCGCCAAACTGTGGGCGGCCCAACGGGTGGCTTCCTGCTTCAAGGCTATCGGAGCCAAGACCGAACACAGCGAAGGTTATCCCGGCTGGAATCCCAATGCGGACTCCCCTATCCTCAAATTGGTGCTTGACACTTTCAAGGACCTGTTCCACGAGGAAGGCAAGGCGCTGGCCATCCACGCCGGTCTGGAATGCGGGCTTTTCAGCGAAAAATACCCGGGCATGGACATGGTTTCCTACGGGCCGACGATGCGGGGCGTGCATTCGCCGGACGAACGCTTGGAACTGAGCACGGTGACAAGGTTTTGGGAGCTGACCAAAGAAATCCTGAAACGCATCTGATATGGAAAAGATATTCCATGAAAACAGGGCTTTGGTCTTCACTTCGGCCAAAGCCCCGCTCCCTTGGGCCATCCAAAAGGAATACGAAAACATGGACGAACTGACGGAATTCGCCAAGAACGGATTCCGCCGGCTTCCCAACTACAGCACAGTCTGCCTGGACTGCCATGGAATGGAAGAAAAGGTTTACCGGGATTTCATCGCGTCCTTCCCGGTCGTGGAAGCGTCCGGAGGATTAGTCCGCTGCCCGAAAGAAAACATCGAAGCCGAGGGCAAGGAAAAAGTTCCATCTCCCAAGGAAGCCAAAAGCGATTACCTCTACCTGTACATCTACCGTAACTCCATGTGGGACCTTCCCAAAGGAAAGAAAGAGAAAGGCGAAACCGACCAAGAGAACGCGCTCCGGGAAGTGGAAGAAGAAACCGGGATGAAGCATCTCAAACTTCTGGACTTCATCAAGACCACCTACCACTTCATCGAGAGCAAGCAAGGCATCGCCCTGAAGAAATCCAATTGGTTCGGCATGGAAATTCCCCGGATGCAGGCCGCAAAGCCACAAACGGAAGAAGGCATCACCCAAGCCGTCTGGATAGACAAGGAAGGCATCCGCCAACGCATGCCATTGATGTATGCCTCGATTGCCTATCTCACAGACCTGTATTTCGGCGGTCTTGAAGGGCTTTCAAAGTAGCCATCCGGCGAAAGACATCCCCTATGTTCTGGCTCGGCGCATTGAAAGCCGAGTTCAGGACATGGCCTTGGTCATCCACCAGGATATAGGCCGGGAAATGGGCGGCATCGATAGTCCTGACCCATTCTATGTTCCGGTTGAAATGCAGATACGGCCAAGGGTACTCTTTTGTCTTGGCATCCCGCCGGTATTTGCCGAAATCGTAATCGCAATTCACAAAGACAATCCGGACCGCATTCTTGACATTGTCCGGCAAGGAAGTCCAGATATCCTTCAAAAGCGTCCCCTCCTCGTTGCAGCTAGGGCAATTGGCATAGTCGGCCCGGACAAAGACAAAATAATGGAACAGACCCGGCCCCAGCAGGCTGTCCACCGGGATTTCCTTCCCGTCCATATCCACCAGTTCCACACCGGCAAAATACTGGCGGCGTGCCCGCTTCGCCCGCTCGGCCAGCAGGTTGTCTATCGCCCGCGACAAATCCGGGAACTTGCTCCTGGCCTGATAGGCACGCAGTATCGCCTGGATATGGTTCCCGTTAAGCCTCTCGTTGTCCAAGCCTTCGGCCAAGGCATGAACCATCACCCAGTCGTGCAGGTACTCCCCGCGCAAGGCATAGTCCAATCCTATGCTGTCCGAAAGAAGGCTCAAGCGGGAAGCCGGAGACAAATCGTTCCGGTTCACGATGCGCCTTAGCTGGTCGAAAGGCAAAAACGGGCTCGACTGGAAATAATCCTTGAAATAGGAATCCAGAAAATCCATCTGCGCCGGATTCTCCATATCCACAGGCCGCCCTTCGATGCAGTGCCGGTAGAGGGCCCGGCGAGAATATACACCCGGCAAGGCTTTCAGGCCGGCTTCCATATAAAAACGGTAAGCCTGGAAGAAAGTGTCCTGGACATAGCCGAAAAGAGAGTCGGACATACGAATAAAATCCGCCACAGGAACCGTGTCCTTGCGCTGCTGAATCCGCGTGAAATCCCGGGCAAGGCGAGCTTGATACAAAGCCGAATAACGCGCCAGGCGGTAATTCAGATCCGTCGTATCCGGCTTCCCTTGGGCATCCACCACCCGGTAGGTCAAAGCCGGAAACTGGTCGGAGACCACAAAGGCGTTCATCCGTTCGTCCGCCTCATAATCAAAATCGGCAAATTCAAGACGGTACGCCTTGCCCGGCTCGACAAACAAGGAGGTGGAATAGTAATCGATTTCGAAATAAGTAAGCCGGGTGCTGGAGATGTCGGCCGTAGCCAGCACGAAGCGGCCGTTGCTGTCCACCACCGTGCCATCCAATTCCTGATACGCGCCCGAAAAAGGGTCGGCATCCGTTTTCCAGCGGATTTTCCTGCCTTCGGCACCTTTCGCCAAGCCTACCACCATCACGCTGTAATCCACGGAATCCGGTATCCGCCACCAAACTTCGCGTTCCCCCGCTCCGGAAAGTCCCGGCAAATCCGTCAGTTCCGACAATGCTGGCAACGGACTAGCCGAAGATGCAGCAAGACCGGGGCAAGCTCCCACAGAAGCGGAAACAAGCGTCCACAGCCCCCAGAGCAGCAGAACAGCCCACACACGAACCGAAGTAAAAAACTCTTTCATCGCATTCAATATTTAAGCGGCATCCTATTTTACCGGCAATGGCTTTCCCTCAGCTTTTCACGGCGCAGCTACAAATAACCAGATGGCAGCGGCAGCCCGACAACCCATGAACACGCGGCCAGGCAAGCCCGCAAGCATTCCGGCACATCTCTCCTTACAAATTGTTCAACAGGAAACCCGTCAGCTTATGGTACAAATGCTGGCGCGAAGACCCGTCCTTGCCCACCATGCTATGGTTGCGGTTCGGGTACATCACAAATTCGAACTGTTTGCCGGCCTTCTGCAAGGCGGTCAGCAAATCGACCGAATTCTGGAAATGCACATTGTCATCGGCCGAACCATGCACCAGCAGGTACGCGCCTTGCAGTTCCGACACATGGGAGATAGGCGAATTGCCATCGTAGCCTTGGGCGTTTTCCTGCGGGGTGCGCATGAAACGCTCGGTATAGACGTTGTCGTAATAACGCCAGTTGGTCACCGGTGCCACCGCCATCGCGGCCTTGAACACCCCATGTCCCTGGAAAAGGCAGTTGGACGACATGAAGCCGCCATAGCTCCAGCCCCAGATGCCGATACGGGAAGCATCCACATACGGCAGGCTGCCCAACACCTTGGCTGCGGCTATCTGGTCCTGGGTCTCATACTTGCCTAATTGCAGGTAGGTGCATTTCTTGAAAGCCTCTCCCCGGCCCCCGGTGCCCCGGTTGTCCACGCAGACCACGATATAGCCTTTCTGCACCAGCATCTGGTACCAAGCGTAATCCAGCACCTCGTAAGGACGCATGGAATTGAGCACCTGCTGGCTGCCCGGTCCTCCGTAAAGGAACATCAGCACCGGGTATTTCTTGCCTTCGGCCTCCGGCGTGCCGATTTCGGCGGGCTTCATGATCCAAGCGTTCAGATAGACCTGGCGGACCGGCTTGGGACGGGCCTCCGGCGCTTTGGCAGACACGCCCTCGGCCGCGGCAGCCTCCGGCGCAAGGCCGGACAAATCCATCGCCGACTTGGTAAACACGTTCGGAGCCGGAGCCGCCGCACCCTTGGTCTTTTGCTCGTAACGATGCATCCCGAAATAAGGTTCGCCCATGAACGCATTGGCATCCTCGCCGGTCAAGGGCACCGGAATCCTCAGGAATTCTTTCTGCACATAGCCGTATTTCTTGGCCGTCTGATCCAGCTTGGTATTTTCCAACAGGCACTCCAGCAACTGGTCTTCCTCATCCCCTACATGATAGAGGTAATAGGAAGCCGCCGTATTGGCATCGGAATGTTCCACAATCATATACGTGAAATCCGCATTGAACCAGGCATCGGTGAAACCGCCCCGGCGCTGCATGTCCAAAGCCGGACGGCGCAGGCCGGTGCCGTCCAGGTTCACGCACATCAGATCCCGATCCGAAGGCGAAGTATAGGCCGCCTGGAAGAACACCCGCTGCTTGGCTTCGTCCACCCCGTAGAGCGCGGTCACATCGTAAGGGCCGGGGGTCAACAGCGTGCCTTTGGAATCCGAACCGTCCATCGGGAAAAGATACAGATGGTTGTAGCCGTCCTTTTCGGTAGCCAGCAGCATCTTGGAACCGTCCTTGAAGAAATACACATTGTCGGTAATATCCACGTAGGCCGGATTGCGCTCCTCATAGACCAGACGCTGCCCGCCCTGCGGGGTCATCGCCCAGATGCACCAATGGTTCTGATGACGGTTCAAGGTATAGACCAGAAGTTCCTTGCCGGTCGGTTCCCAGAAAATGCGCGGGATGTACTCCACCGAATCAGCCTTCAAGTCCGCCGGCGCATTCTTGCCCGATGCCAGGTCGTAGAACCAAAGGCTCACTTCCGAATTGCGTTCGCCCGCCTTGGGATACTTGTAACGGTAGGTTTCGGGATAAAGCTCGCCCCAAATGGTCATCTCGTATTCCTTCAAAGCCGACTCATCGAACTTCAGATAGGCAATCGTGGTGGAAGCCGGATTCCAAGCGTAGGCCTTGGTGAAAGCGAACTCTTCTTCATAAACCCAGTCGGTATGCCCGTTTCGGATCTTGTTGACAGCCCCGTCGGTGGTCACCTGCACTTCCTGGCCCGAAACCAGATCCCTGTAATAAAGATTGTTGTCCCGCAGATAGGAGACCTTGCTCCCGTCCGGGCTGAAGGTCACTTCCTGGATTTTCCCTTCCTGGCTCAGCACCACCGGATGGGAGACTTTGCCTTTCTTGTCCAAGCTCCAGACCACCGCGTTGTAAAGCGCCGACCGGCGATAGATGGCCTCGTAGCCGGACAACAGCAGGACCTTGCTATGGTCGGCATTGAACTCGAAGCTGACAGGAGCCCAGTCCATTCCCGAAAAACGGGAATCCGATGCCGGATCGAGGATTTCCACTACCTTCTCTTTGCCGTTCCTCTGACGTATATGCTTGTTGAGCACGCCTTTGTCCAACACATAATATTCCTTTTCCGCCAAGCGGGCTTCGATGCCGCCCAGCCTGTCCGCCTTGAATTCAGGCGAAAGGAAAATACTATCCAATTCTATTTCCGTAGCTTGCATTTTTTGCTGTTTGACTTGCCGATCCTGTCCTTGCACGGCCTGCGCCTGAAGATTTTGCAAGGGAATGCCGCCTGCCAAACCTGCCAGCAGGCAAATCCCGAGCATCCCGAATGTCTTTTTTCTATGTATCATGTTTCCTTTTGTTTCTTTTTCGCAACCAACCTGCGAAAGTACGGAAATTCGCGCAGGCGAGCAACCCCCTTGCCAATGACATCCGGGGAATAAAACAGCTATTTGCCGAAAATTCCCGGGGAATAACCCTGCCCTGCGGCCAGGCGTTGCCCGCTTCCCGCAACCACCCTGACAGTATCCACCCTGACAGTATCCACCCTGACAGTATCCCGGCCTCATAATGGCAAGGAGACATTATATATAAGGAAGCATTATATAATGGGTGGATTCTTGACATATAAGGCCTGTTCTATAAATTCGGAACAGCGTGTAAAAACTGCCTGAAGAGCAACAGCCTTCCGAGGATGAGGCCGGCCAAAAGCCTACGCCTAAATCCGGTCCAAGCCGATGCCGCTCCATGCTTGGACTCTCACGGCCAGCCCATAGCACGGGTATCGGGAATTTTCGTACCTTTGCTCCGTAGTCTTCCCTTGCGGGGGACTGCTTACATACGGGACACTTAAGGAAGTGTCTTAGCTTTATTCCTTGGTAACGAATCTGGCACATTCAACACATAGAAGGAATAGGTCATCCTTGCGTCTATTCGCTTAGGCGTGGGCTGTTGCTTATTTATACTCGTGGGCTTGCCAGAGCCTCTTCTCTTAAATAAGCGGACGGTGCCACGCTTGAACCGGATAACATTCTATATCTTTCTGATTATCAAATTATACATTCAATACTCATTGTAATTTGATACCGCAAAGTTCCCGTCTAAAACGAAATCATATTAATAATTTGCACCATTACATAGCTTATAGATATCTTGTTATCCGAGTATTATTAAATCCCAATAATTAGGTATTGCCCGACAATTTCAAGCCTTGTACCTTTGCAAAAAATTAAAAACAGACATTGTTCACTATAAATGCAAGTGCTGAAAGAGGACATACGAGGTCGGATATTGACGGTTGCCAGACAACAATTCGAGAGGGAAGGCTATTCCAAGACTTCCATGCGCGAAATAGCGGAGTTGTCAAGTGTTGG
>CALUMK010000033.1 GCA_944321735.1 uncultured Bacteroidales bacterium | reverse complement strand
GCCGCTCACGTCCAAGTTCGTCAAATCATTGCTGCTACAGTCCAATTCCGTCAGGGCAGTGCAGCCGCTCACGTCCAGGCTCGTCAGCTGGTTGCTAGAGCAATCCAAATTCGTCAGGGCGTTACAGTTGCTCAGGTCCAGGCTAGTCAGCTGGTTGAAGGAGCAATCCAATGTCGTCAGGGCGGTCAGGCCGCTCAGGTCCAGGCTGGTCAGCTGGTTGTTGTTGTAGCCGGAACAATCCAAATAAGTCAGGGCGGTCAGGCCGCTCAGGTCCAGGCTAGTCAGCTGGTTGGAGGAACAATCCAAATAAGTCAGGGCGTAAAAATACCGGATGCCTTCCAAACTTGTAAGATCTTCAGAATAATTGATAGACAGTTCCTTCACATTACCACATTCCTCCACCGACAAGGAACCGTCCCTATTCCTGTCGTAACTACTTACCTCTTCCCGGAACACCGCATCGGGGAAATGTTCCTCGTCGATGGGTACCGGGTACGTCAGGCCGGGAGTCTGCCCCTGGGTTCCCCCAAGACCGGCCCAAAAGAACAGCCCGGCAAGCAGGCCTCGGCAAAGCAAGCCGGTTCGCTTTGATTCCGGCTTCATCGAAAGATTTCTTCTTTTCATCATCCTTTCCTTTTTCTTTCCTTTTGTCTAATTGTCTTTTCATTTTTCCCGCCCTCAGATACCCCGGATGGTTGCCCGGCGTTCCAAGGACGAGAACACTTTTACTCCTTGACCGCTGCCAATGCCACCAAATACTCCATCGTCTCCGGCAACTTCTCCTGCAGGAAACCGTGCCACAAATCGTAGGAGAAATACTTGGCCGGGTGCTTGATGCACACAATCGGCAACCTGCGGCCCTCCAGCTCGATTCCCATGCAACGAGCCCGCGCCTGTTCGCCTTCCAAATCGAACTGTTCCACCGGGCTGTGTCCCACCGAAAGCTTCCCCATCGCCTCCTCGAAATGGTTCGCCGCCGACACCCCCGCCACGATGCACGCATCGGGCTTGAGGATGCCCGCCACCTGGTTGAAAATACCCCAGCCACGCATATAGTCCCGGTAGGTGGGGCGCTCCTTGGCGTATTCGTCCCCGCTGTAATCCATCACCCGCTGCACCAAGTTGTAGTACGCGATGCCTTCCCACAAACCTGTCGGATCCGCCGGTTCGCCCCCGGCCAGGACCCGGCTCAGGTTCTGGTACGTACGGCTCGGCCACTCCTGCCCTATCGGGCATTCCTCCACGCATTGCCGCGTCTCCAGGATGTTCACGGGACCCTCCGAGGCCCCCCGCGCAAAGTTCCCCGCATCGTCCTGTACCGAATAATGCGATTCGGCCACCACCAACACCCGGTGCTTCCCTTGCGCGTAGTTCTTCCCCACCCAGGGGAGCCAGACCAATCCCTCGACCTGGGAAAAGGCCGTATCGAATTGCTTGTCGCTGCCTGTCAAGGCGTCTTCCTTGTATTCCATAACTCGTCGTTTAAAAGGTTTGTCCGGGAAAGGACGGCCTGGGCGGAACCGCTTCCCCGGCTCCGTCCACACCGCGTTTCAAGTATCTCTTGGCAAGAGATACTTTTTCCGCCGTAAGACGCGATGAAACAACCTTTTGCAAAGAAATGCCGGACGGCACCTTTCCGGGTCCCATGCACGGGAAAGAGACACTTGCACGCCGGAAAACGCTTCTGTTTCAAAATTGTTCGTACCTTTGCCGCCACTTTTTAGTATCTCTTGCCAAGAGATTTTGCGCTCCTTTCATATCCCGTTTATAATCATCCGGTTGGCCTTGTCCACCGCGTTCGTGTCGAGCGTGGCGAGATAAATTTGCGTGACCCGCTCCGAGCTGTGGCCCAAGCCGTCGCTGATCACCGAAACCGGCACCTCCTTGGCCCTGGCCAGGCTCGCCCACGAATGCCGCGCGCAATACATCGTCAAGGCTTCCTTCAAGCCTAACCGCCTCCCTATCTCTTTCAGGCTCCGGTTCACCGCGTACTGCCGGTTCCGGTAGGCCGAACGGGCATGAGGGTCGTCCCTGCGCAATACCGGCAAGAGATACGTTCCCCCCGCAACCTGCCGCCGGGACTCCCCGGAATCGTCCCGACCCCGTCTCCTGCCCGCCCGGCAGGAAGCCGACCCTTTCCCCTTGGCCTCTCCCTTGGCTTCGCCGCCGACCTCGCCGCCAAGAGCCATCGCCTCCGCCGCCCGCCAGACCGCCTCCAAGGTATCCTGCATCGGTTTCTCCCAGCGGACGGACAACGGCTTGCCCGTCTTGCGGCGCATATACGAGAGGACGCCCCCCTTCAAATCGACTTGCCGAAGCCCCGCCATGTCCACGAACGCCATGCCCCGCGTGAAAAAACTGAAAAGGAAGAGATGCCGGGCGTAATCCAGCTCCGGCTCGCCCGTCAAATCCAATGTCCGCAGCCCCGTAAGCACCTTCCCGTCCACCGCACGCTTCCGGGTCCCGGACACCCCCGTGTAGACATCCGCGAAAGGGTTCCGCCGGGGCGCGGGACAAAGCCCCGCCTTCACCGCCTTGTTGCAGGCCGAGCGCAGGTTGCGCAAATAGAACGAGGCCGTGTTGGGGCAGAGGCCCCGGGACAGCAGCCAGGCCTCGTACCGCCGTATCAGGCCCCCCTCCACCTGCCGCAACCCGATGTCTTTCCCCTCCAGGAACCGGGAAAAGCTGTAGGCCGTGGCCCGCCAGATTTCCGCGCGGCGCTGCCGCCCTTCCCGCCGGGCTTCCTCCGCCAGATGCCATAGAAAAGCCAAGACCGTCCTATGACGTTTCTCTTGATGTTTGTTTTTGTGTCTGTCCATGTTACCTGGGTTTAATGGTACAAAGACGGACAATATCAAGGGAAATTCCTACTTTTGCTTGTGTCTCGACAGAGACTACCCCGCTTGAAACCCTTTCGCCCCGCTTCTGCGCAAGCACCCAGGCAAGGCAAACGCAAGACGAAAGGGACAAATATCCCACGCCATGTTATACCCGATTGGAATCCAGAATTTTGAAAAAATCCGCCAAGGCGGTTACGTCTATGTGGACAAGACGGATTTGGTTTACCACATCATCAAGACAGGTGGCTATTATTTCCTGAGCCGTCCCCGCCGTTTCGGCAAAAGCCTCCTGGTTTCGACTCTGGAAGCCTATTTCCAAGGCAAAAAGGAGCTTTTCCGCGGACTGGCCATCGAGAACCGGGAAAAGGACTGGAACGCCTACCCGGTACTGCATCTGGATTTGAGCGGGAAAACTTACCGTAACGAAAACGACTTGGAAATCACCTTGGACCAGCATCTGAGCCGATGGGAAAAAGATTGCGGCATTGCGGCTCGATACCCCGAACCCGATGCCCGTTTCAAGGATGTCATCGACGCGGCTTATGAAAAGACGGGCAAACCGGTCGTGGTACTGATTGACGAGTACGACAAGCCTCTCCTGGATTCCGCAGGCAACGAAGCGTTGCGGGAAGCCTTCCGCAACCGCCTGCAAGGCTTCTACAGCGTGATGAAAAGCCAGGACGGCAAGCTCCGCTTCGGTTTCCTGACCGGTGTCACCAAGTTGGGCAAGCTCAGCATCTTCAGCGGGCTTAACAACCTCAAGGACATCTCGATGGACCACCGCTACGCGGATATCTGCGGTATCTCGGAAAATGACCTCCACGCCTATTTCGATGGCAGTGTGCAGGAAATGGCGGATGCCAACGAAATGAGCAAGGAAGACTGCTACGCCCAACTCAAAGACTATTACGATGGATACCATTTTTCAGCCCAATGCCCGGATATTTACAACCCTTTCAGTCTGTTGAGTGCGCTTGACCAACAAGAATTCAAGGATTATTGGTACGAGACCGGCACGCCCACTTTCGTGGTCAAGGCCCTGCAACAGGGAAAATTCAATTTGGAAAACCTGACCTTGGACCGGGTCCCCGCCTCTGCCCTCGGCGGGGTGAACGCCGATGATTCCGACCCGGTCCCGGTACTTTACCAGAGCGGCTATCTGACCATCCAGGACTACAATCCTCGGACCCGGGAATACACTTTGAAGTATCCGAACCAGGAGGTGGAGCGCGGCTTCATGGAAGGCTTGGCCAACATCTACGTGCCTTCGGCCCGCTATAACAGCCCTTTCGCGATCAGGAAATTCATCTCGGATTTCGAAAAGGGCGATGCCGAGGGCTTGATGAAGCGTTTCGAGGCCTTCTTTGCCGATGCCGGTTACGAAATCGCAGGGGACGCGGAGCTATACTTCCAGAACACCATGTATGTGATGAGTAAATTGATGGGGCAGTACATGGAGGTGGAACGCCGCACCAGTAATGGCCGCATGGACATTCTGGTCCAGACCGAAAAATACATCTACGTGATGGAGCTGAAGATGGACGCCAGCGCGGACGAGGCTTTGCAGCAGATTGAAAACAAGGGCTATGCCAAGCCTTTCGCTGCCGATTCCCGGAAGCTCTTCCAAATCGGGGCCAACTTCTCTTCCGCTACCCGGCGGATTGAAGAGTGGAAGATTGCCTGACACACAGAATGGCAATCCAAAAGCCGAACAGGATTCCGGAACCGGTTCACAAAGTCCATTCCGCCGCAAAATTGCGAAAGGATTGAACAGCGTCCCACCTCTGGCATGGATTGCCCGCTCCTGACCCCAGAAGAGAAAGCATGAAAAAACCGGAGGAAATCTGGACTTGTTCTTTTCGGAAGCCGGTAAATTACCCGGCGTCAGGAGCGAAGTGGTAAAGGCTGGCTCCACCTATGCGTTGTATTTCACCGAATGCAGTTGCGGACTGCACAAGATGAGGTATGTCTCCACTCCCTTATTATGCGAATGCTCGCGGCAAAGCATCCTCCATGTCCTGCATCTGTTGTGGAAAGACCACGAATTCAAAGTGGAAGTTTGCGGATCCATCCTAAGAAGCTGTTTGAATTTATTTGTTTAGGCCATCGGGAGGGGATTTCGCGGGATGACGCGGCCTTTTTCAAAGGAGGATAGCCCAGCTATCTGACGTGAAAAACGCAAGCAAGACCCGAAATAGCCCCCGATGGGCAAACAAAATCCTGAAACCGGCCCCTGAAAATTCAGCCTTTTCAGGATTGTAAGAAATTTTAACCCAAATCGGTCATTAGACTTTGGGGAGATTGCCCGCTTGTGTCATGCAGCATGCTTCTCGCCTAGCCGAAGGCGTAGCGGGCTACGTCGAGGCGTAGCGAGAAACAGGATGCGGACAGAGGCGGGCAAGATGCCCGAAAGCCTCATTTTCCTAACCGAAAACAGCCCCGGCGTGTCTAATGACCGATTTGGGTTTAAACAGCTTCTAAGAGGAACCCCCGAATGCAAGATGCAGATAAGAGCGGAAAGAGTACCGGAAGACTGAAAGGAAGGCCCGGAAGCCCGTGCGAAGCCCCTGAAAATGAATTTTGGTTTTTTGATGAAAAAGAGTATTTTTGCAGTTCTGTTTGCAACTGAGAGTTTTAACAAACCATAGCTTAATAAGAAGATGACGAAAGCAGAAATCGTGGCTGCCATCGCAGAAAAGACAGGTATCGAACGGGTTACCGTTCTAGCCACCGTAGAAACGTTCATGGATGTCGTGAAAGAATCCATGACCAAAGGTGAGAACATCTACCTGAGAGGGTTCGGCAGCTTTATTATCAAGACCCGCGCCCAAAAGGCCGGCCGCAACATTTCCAAGAACCAATCCTTGGTGATTCCCGAGCACAAGATCCCGGCTTTCAAGCCGGCCAAGCCTTTCAAGGACGAAGTAAAAAACAATTTAAAAGTCAAATAACATGCCAAGCGGAAAGAAACGTAAAAGACATAAGATGGCTACGCACAAGCGTAAAAAACGCTTGCGCAAGAATCGTCATAAGAACAAATAGTCTGCTTTGACAGACTGTTCGTGTCGGGAAAAGGGCTCGCAGGGATGCGGGTCCTTTTTTTTTATTATACCTATTTATATATAGGGAGTGTCGGTAACGGGACTCGCTGCAACGAGTCGGCCATCCCGGAAATCCCATAGAAAAACAAATAAACCATGGATCGGATCCAAAGCTTGAAAATGCACCATCCCAAAGCGGAAAGGGGTTCCGTCCGCTTCAATCGGATACGCAACTGCATCTTTCTTTCCGGGCTTTCGGTCTTTGCCCAATTGTACCTGTTCCAACCCGTCCTCTCCGATCTTTGCCGGGATTTCCAGATCGACCCGGCCACCAGCAGCCTTGCCGTCTCTTTCTCCACCTTGGGCATGGCGGCCGGCTTATTCATCTGGGCCTTCAAAGCCGACACCCTAGGCCGGGCCAAGCTGATGAGCTTCTCGCTGATAGCCTCGGCCATCCTCACCTTGCTAAGCTCGCTTGCTTGGAACTTTCCCATGGTCTTAGCCCTGAGCCTGCTCAAAGGAATGGCCCTGTCCGGGGTCTCGGCGGTAGCCTTGGCCTATCTGAACGAGGAAGTGAGCCCGGCGGTCCTGGGAACAGCCATTAGCCTGTACCTGAGCGGGAACACTATCGGAGGAATGTCCGGACGAGTCTGCGGCGCCCTAATTGCCGGCTGGAGCAGCTGGCATATCACCGCGCTTTGCCTCGGCTTGGCCGCCTTGGCCATCGGGATTGTCTTTGCCCGACGGTTCCCCGCTTCGCTGCACTTCCATCCCCAGCATACGGACGTGCGGATCAAGCTCCGGCGCATGGGCAGCTTCCTGACGCATTTCGCCTTTTTAGGATTATTCCTGACAGCGGCTTTGATTTTGGGCGCGTTCGTCAGCGTGTACAACTATATCTCCTTTGTTCTGGAAGCGGAACCGTTCAACCTGCCCCACTATATCGTGGCGATGATTTTCCTGATGTATATCACCGGGGTGGCCGGTTCGATGTGCATCGGCTGGCTCTCCGACCGGCATGATGCCGCCCTTTTGCTAAAGATATCCCTGCTGCTGATGCTGGCCGGGGTGCTTCTGCTCTTGGTGATGAAACTTTGGGCCTTGATTGCGGGCTTGGGCATCGTCACCTTCGCCTTTTCCGGTGCCAACGCCATGTCCAGCCGCATCGTCTCCATCCGGGCGCACCGAGCCAAAAGCAGCGCCACTTGCCTCTACTGGCTGTTCTATTATGTAGGCTCCAGCATCATCGGGGCTTCTTCCGGCCTTGTGCTCACCTCCCACGGCTGGAATTCCTTCGTCTTGGCCATCGCAGGTATCGTATTGATAGCCTTGCTTTTCTCCTGCCTTGCGACCCGGCATCGCGGGGCGTAGAAAAGAGTCTTCTCAAAAAATTCCGGAAAAAGCTTGCGAGTATCAAAAAATGTTGTACTTTTGCAGTGTACTACTTCAGCAATACAGTAGTTCAATAAAACACTAAGCAAACCGGAAAATCCGGGAGAAGCGAACAATCAACGGATGCGGGCTTCCAACAGCCGCATCCCTAAAATAGGAGGACAATACCATGTTCAACAAACCATTCTTCAAAAAAAGCCTTTCTTTCAGCAATTCCTTGATTGAAAACCGCGAAGGCAGCCGCCGCGAAAACGACCGCTTCATCTTTGCCTGAAACATCTAAACCGACGGGCTACCCGAACGCTCCATGCCGTTCAATCCTCGTGAATCGCTCCGAGCCCAAGCCCGAAAGCGCAAGGCAAACCAAGCAAACGACAAATATCCTAACCGATAAACAAACAACGCCATGATTGAAATACAGAACCTCAGCTTCCGTTACGGCAAACATCAGACCGTGTTCGAACAACTGAACATGGAGATGAAAGCCGGTTACATCTACGGCCTCTTGGGCGAAAACGGGGTCGGCAAGACCACCCTGCTCCGCCTCTTGGCCGGTCTCCGCTTCCCCACCGAAGGCAGCATCCGCATATTGGGGCAGGAACCTCGCCAGCGCACGGCCTCCCTGCTCTCCGAAATCTACTACCTGCCCGAAGTCATCGACCCGGTAGCCCTCAGCCTGAACGAATACGTGAAACTCTACGCCCCTTTCTACCCCCATTTCGACCACGGGCAGTTGGCGCATTACGTCAGCGAGTTCGGGCTGAACCCCGCCAAGAAGATTTCCCAATCCTCGCACGGCCAGCAGAAAAAAGCCATGATGAGCTTCGCCCTGGCCTGCAACACCAAGCTCCTGCTCTTGGACGAACCCACCAGCGGCATGGACATTCCCTCCAAAGGCATCTTCCGCCGCCTGATTGCTCAAGCGGCCACCGATGACAAATGCTTCGTCATCTCCACCCATCAGGTAAGGGACTTGGAAAACCTGATCGACCCCATCGTGATATTGGAACACAACCAGGTATTGCTCAACAACAGCATTGAGGAAATCTCCCGCAAGCTCTGGTTCGGCATCCGGCCGCAGAAATCGGACAAGGACCTCTACCGCGAGAACGCCTTGGGAGGCTACGCCGTAGTCGGCTTCAACGAAAACGGAGAAGAAACCCGGGTCAATATCGAGATGCTGTTCAATGCCGCGATTCAGAACAAGGAACTTTTCAAACGGATGTTCATCAAGGGGGAAGACATGGAACCCAAGCGCAGCTTTGCCGATGAGATGGCGCAGCGAATCAAGGGCGATGCCGGCTTGGATGAACGGCAGCAAAACCACGATAACGGCCCTCGCGAATAAGCCGCCACCGGATACCAGGAATACAAAATCACGTTCATTTCAATATGAAACCTCAAAACAATAGTATCATGACAACGGAATTTTCTTTCCCCCGCATAGGATTGCTTCTCAAAAGCGAAATCGCACGCAACTACAAGATTTACCTGACCTTGCTTTTGGTGCAGGCAGGCATCTTCCTCTTGGGTGCCCTCTTTGGAGGTGTCAACGGGATGATTGGTGCCAACAGCCTCATTACCACCGGCAACGCCTGCATCATCGTACTGATGCCCTTCATCCTTTACAGCCACCTCTTCCATACTGTCAAAGGGGTCAACACCACGATGCTGCCCGCCTCGCAAAACGAGAAATTCGCGGTAAGCCTGTTCCAATGCATCGTCCTGACGCCATTCGTACTCCTGTTTTTCCACTGGCTGCTCAGCACCATCGGCATGCTGCTTACCGGGGTGAACGAAGTGATGACCCAACCTTGGGCGCTGTTCGTTTCCCGAAAGCTCCATGTCAACCATGGCCTTAACATGGGCTTCTTCGATTCCTATTTTTGGGAAGTCATCAGCTCGCAGACCGTCTGCATCTGGGGCGTTTACTTCTTCAAGACCAAGAAGTTCTGGAAAACCGTGCTGACTATCTGCTGCGTTTCCATCGCCTTGGGAATTGTTGGCGGCATCGGCCTCAACGTAGCCTTCGATGCCTACGAGGGCGGGATGTACACCTTCTTTGCGGATGCGGCCACCCGCTTTGCCAGAATCATGTACGTGTTCTTCAACCTGATTGTGCCGGTGGGGTTGTGGGCGTGGGCTTATATTGCCATGCGCCGCCAACAATTCTAATTTTCATGTGAGGGCACACCGATAAAAACATAAGCCATGGAATTCAGACAAGACAAACCCATATACGAACAAATCGCGGAATACGTCTGCGAGAAAGTATTAAACGGTGAATACAAGCCCGAAGACAAAATCCCGTCGGTAAGGGAATTCGGTATACAATTAGCCGTCAACCCCAACACCGTGATGCGAGCCTACGAGCATCTGGAACGCAACGGCATCATCTACAGCAAACGGGGCATCGGATTCCTGATTTCGCCCGATAGCAGGCAACGTGCCACGGAACTGATGCGGGAAGAATTCCTGCAGACCGTGCCGGCCTTCCTGAACCGGATGAAACTGTTAGGACTCACGTTCGCCGATTTGCAAACAGTAGACGAAAAACCGTAAATTCCCATCTGTCCCAATGGAAATCACGGAATAACCGCATACAGGACAAAGGATAGCATTCAAGCACTATCCTATAAACCAATCGAAAATCCACAAGCAAAATGAAAAACAAGATTCTGAAACATATCGGTTTAACCGCAGGAATCATCGCCATGGGCTGGATGACTGCTTCCTGCAACTTCCAAACCGAAAAACTGAAAAGCACCGGCATCACCGCCACACGCGCCCTCGGCCTGCCGGCTTTCGACAAGCTGCACGCGGCCTACAATTACCAAGTGGAACTGATTCCTTCCCAAAAGGATTCCCTTTACGTGGAAACGGATTCGGCCCTGATGCCCTACCTGCGGATCCAATGCGAGAACGGAACCTTAGTCCTGGACTTGGACATCCGGATCCGGATGGACGATGCCGAAATCAAAGCCAAGCTCTTCTGCCAAAAACTCGAACGCATCCGCTGCTCAGGGGCTTCTGCGGTGACCAGCCAGGACACCTTGCAGGCCGAGAACCTGGAAATCAAGCTCTCCGGGGCTTCTTATGCACGATTGCCGCTAAAAGCAGGGCAACTGCAAGTGGAATGTTCCGGTGCCAGCCAGTTCGGCGGTTATTGCGAAGCCGACCACGCCGGCTTCCAGCTTTCCGGCGCGTCCTTGGCCAATCCCGAAGGACATATCCGCCAAGGTGCGGTGGTCCTGAGCGGAGCCAGCCACTTCAAAAACCAGGATATGGTCTTTGACCGCTTGGCGATAACAGCTTCCGGGGCTTCCAATGCCCATGTCACCGTACTCGCCGACCTGGAAGCCAAGGCTTCCGGTGCTTCCAGCGTCCATTACTACGGAGATCCGGAAACGGACATCGCCACTTCAGGCGGCAGCTCAGTCAAGGCCGAAGACGAAGGAATCCAGTAAGTCAAGCCATTCCGCATCGTATCCAGACCGAAGGAGCATCCGACAGAAGCCCGATAAGAGCATCTGAATCAAGCTTGCGCATCCCATCCGCAAAAAAAAATCCACCACACACATGTAACTAATTGAAAAAAAAAAAAGTTACATTTGCACCCCATTTACAAACAATAGCGGCTTGCCCGTTCCGCCAAACACCAAGGCTTTCGCAGAACGGGCAAGCCGCCCCCAAAAAAACAGAGGTACAACCCGGACTGCCCGAAGCGGCAACGCCTTTACCCCCAACCGGTCATCAGACCTTGAAATCAAGCCAAGAGACAGGCTTGCCGGACGGCAGTCCTCCTATCAGAACAACGGCTATGAACCGCAAACTCTTCTTTTCCATCCTTTGCTGCCTGCTGCTATCAGGCGGCATTTACGCCCAGACCGGCAACGTCCGGGGCGCTATCATCGATGCCCAGACCCAGGAAGGGATTCCCTTTGCCAATGTCGTGCTCGTCAAAGCCTCCGACAGCACCCAAGTCATGGGCATGGCCTCGTCCGACAGCGGGTATTTCGAGTTCAAACGCGTTCCCCAAGGACGTTACTTCATCCAAGCGGCGGTTCTGGCCTACCACCGCAGCAATTCCGAAATCTTCGTGATTGACGGTGACCACCGCCAAGCCAATGTCGGCCGAATCCTGATGCACTCCTCCAGCGTGCATTTGGACGAAGTAGTGGTCAACGCCAAACGCCCTATCATGGAAATGGAGGCCGGGAAAATCACGATGAACATCTCCCAAAGCATCGTGACCCAGTCGGACAACGCCTTCGAGATGCTCAAGAAATTCCCCGGCGTGACCGTGGACAAGGACGACAACATCTCGCTCAACGGTCAGAGCGGGGTCTTAGTCTTGGTGGACGACCGCCCCACGCACATGGACGGCCAAAATTTGGCCAACTACCTGCGCAGCATGCCCGGCAACACGATTGAGAAAATCGAGGTCATGACCAATCCTTCTTCCAAGTACGATGCCGAAGGCACCGGCGGCATCATCAACCTCAAGACCACCCGCATCCACACCACCGGCTTCTCCGGATCGGTGGATGCCGGCATCCGGGTAAACCGCCACGTGGGCTACAACGCCGGTTTCGACCTCAACTACCGCCACAAGAAATTCACCGTCTATGGTTCGTTCTCCTCCTACCAAGGCTCGCAGACTTCCACGATGTACGGCTACAACAACTACGCGGACGGCAGCCGCAACACCATCAATGCTTCCGAACGCAACCAGCCCATCGGCGGCAACAAATACCTGAGCTTTTACGGGAAAGGCGGCATCGACTACTATATCGGCAAATTGGATGTGCTGAGCCTTTCCTACAAAGGCAGCGGAGGGCACGGAAGCAACAATTCCGACCTTTTCCGCACCCGCTTCTACGAAGCCTCGAATCCCGATTCCGTCCTCTACGCCTATAACCAGGAAGGCGATTCCCGTTTCGGCTACCAGAACCATAATGTGAACCTGAACTACGAACACACTTTCGATACCACCTTCAACCGAAAGCTCAGCATGAATTTCGACTTCATCCGGAACGAACGCTCCACGGCAGGCTCCAACTACGTGCGCTATTACCCGGGCGATTTCCTGAGCGGGAATCCGGTCTATTCGATGGGTTACGATGTGGATCAGCCGTTCAGCTCCAATATCTACAGCTTCAAGATGGACTATTCCCATCCGTTCAATATGCAGACTTCGCTCGAAGCCGGCATCAAGCTCAGTTACGCCGACAACAACACGGCTTCGTATTACCTGCAAAGTGACAGCAGCCGCATGGACGACCGCTACCTTTACGACGAGCTGATCGCGGCCGCCTATGTCATGGTCAACCATACCTTCAAGACCCGGACCACCCTGCAAGTAGGCGTCCGTGCCGAATACACCTACAGCCATGGCAACAACGTGGGCATGGATTCGGTCAACACCAGCCAGTATGCCCGGCCTTTCCCCAACGTGAGCATCAGCCAGCCTATCGGCAACAAGAACCACTTGACCCTCTCCTACCGATACCGCCTCACCCGCCCGGATTATTCGGACCTGAACCCGTTCCAGGTGCGCTCCACCGCCACCCAGTACTATTGCGGGAACCCTTACCTGAAACCGGAATACTCCCACAACTTGGACCTGACCTATTCGTTCAACTACAAATTCTTCGCCACGCTGGGCTACATGCATGCCACCGGCGATCCGGAACAAATCAATTTCTACGATGAGAATTACAATACCTACACCCAGCCTATCAATGCAGGGGTGAACCAAGGAGTCACGCTAAGTCTCTCCACCAACCTGACTTTCTACAAGATATGGCGACTCATGGTCTTCGTGCACGGAGGCTACGGCCGGTCGGTCATCGATTATAACGAAACTCACCAGAAAAGCGATATCTTTGAAGGCAGCTATTGGATCAATACCGAAGTGGATGCCACGCCCAACCTGACTTTCTCGGCCTACAGCTGGGGGCAGCTCCCCAACCAAGGCAATTTCGAGTACAGCCCGGGCTTCTACGGGGGCGGCATCGGCATCAAGGCTTTCTTCCTGAAAAAGACCTTGACGCTCTCGGCCTCGTTCGATGTGATGTTCAACGATTACACGAGCCGTTCGGTCTACCCGGCGCTCAACGGCATGGAGAACATCAGCTATATGCGGATGGGCTTTGAAAAATACACCGGCTCGATCCGGCTCTCCTGGCGCTTCGGCAACAACAAGCTGATGAACCGTGCCCCGCGCCAGATCGGCGATGCGGAGGAATCCTCCCGATTGGGCGGAGGAAATACCGGCGGGGCTTCGACCGGCAGCGGCGGTCCAAGGTAAGCGGTGCTCCCAGGTAAACGGAAGCGAACCTGCACAACAAACCGTAGCGTCTTCGGCCATCCGGTACAATTGGCCTATACTGGTCTGCGGATACTACCGAAAACGCTTCGGTCAAACTTTCAAGAATACCCGACCCGGCCTCCTACAATCTTCTTCCGGAAATACGGCATGAAACCTTCCGAATTCCGCAAGAAAAACCACCACCGGGATCAGACGGGGAAAACTACCGAGGCTTAGCCGGTTCCAAGGCATCCGGCCCGCACACGCCTTGGCGACCTCGCTTAGGCATCGCCCCCTACGAACATGACATAATAAACGGGCATATAGGTTATTCCGCCTTTCTGAACGACCTTGGATTCGTTGGACAAAACAAAAGCTTGCTTGATATTGTAATCCTTCACGGCCAGAAACTTGTCCAAGGCACTATGCACAGTGTAATCCTTGCCCGATTTTATTTCCAAGGGAAGCACGGACAGACTGTCCGCATCATCCACTAGAAAATCCACTTCCCCGTTTTTCTTATTATCGTAATAATACAGCTTGCAGCCATGAGCCGCCAGTTCCTGCGCCACCACAGTTTCGTAAACCGAGCCTAAATTAACGCTTGGCAAATCCTGCAAAATAGCCTGTATATTGTTCTTATAGTACAAAGCCGTCAACAAACCCACATCGTTCAAGTACAGTTTCAACAAGTTCTTTCCCGAATTTTCCACCAAAGGATAGGTAGGAACACTAATGGCTTTCACCTCCAAAGACACCCCGGACGAGACCAGGTAATCAAATTCCTCCTCGTAATCGGACATGCGCTTTCCTTTCTTTCCCTCAATATCCTTTACCACCATCCGCTTCTTTTTATTTTCCAGATTGGAGGGAATCATCTCGTAAATCCGCCGAATCTTCAAACGGGTATGTTCCTGTTCGTATTTCGATGCATCTACACCGTAAAGAGCCATCGTGTCAGCCTGGATTTTCCTCATCTTCGCCACATTCTTCTCTTCCACAAAAACCTTCACCACCGCAGGAAGCCCGCCGGTAATCAAATATTTCTTGAACAAATCCAGCATCTTTCCATGCAAGGATTCCGACAAGGACTGACGCGCAATGAAACACTTCCTCATGGATTCCAAGGCCAACTCCCCTACGCCATTGGCAATCAAAAACTCTTCAAAATCCATCGGATACATCCGTTTGATTTCGATACTGCCCATCGGCAACGAAGATGTTTGCCGCAAAGCGATACCCAACAAGGATCCGCTTGCTATATAAGTAAACCTGCCATCCTCTTGCAAAAACTTCAGCAAGGCCAGCAGGTGGTCGTAGGCTTGAATCTCATCGATAAATACCAAAGTATTGCCTTTTTCCTTCATTTTGCTGCCAGCCACCACGCTCAACGCCAAATAGAAATCACTTACCGTCCGGGCTTCGGAAAAAATCCGGTTCCCCAAACGGTCTTCCTCCATGTTCAACTCTATGTAATTCTCATAGAGCTTCCGTCCCACTTGCCTAATGATGAAACTTTTCCCTATCTGACGCGCCCCTTCAACAACCAGAATTCGTTCGCTATTTCTTTTAAGATGATTTTCAATATACTGACTTATCTTTCGATACAGATCCATACACTTTTTCTATTTCTAATACCGCACAAATATACACTTTTCCTCAAAAATAACGAGCATAAATATACACTTTTCCCATAATTAAAACATATTAAAAACACACTTTTCCCACACGAATTGCAACAGTTGTACCAGCTCGGAAAAGTAGACACGGAAATCACGCCAAGCCTAAATGGAAAAGCCGAGGCAACCCGTCCTAAAAAGCGAAAGGCCTGGATCGAAATCCAAGCCTTCCGCCTTATGCCCCCATATTGAGTCTGGCACATAAATTCAATGTCCCGTAAATTAAAATGATTTAGAGCGGGCAGATGCAAGGCTCGCTCTAAATCATTTTAATACCCGAAGATGTCTTCCGTAGAAAGCACCCTAACCTTCCCCAGACTCTTCAAATACTTCATGTCCACATTCTTCTTGTTGCCGAGCACGGCACGGTCGAAAGTCTGGCCCTTGATGTATTTTTCCTGGAATGCCTTCACATCGTTCAAGGTCATGCCCTGGATCTTTTCATAGCTGAACTTGTTGGGATCTTCCGTCCAACCGAAACGCTTGGCATACAGATAAGCAAAGAACACGTCTTCGCGCAAGGTACGATTGGTACGGTAGCTGTTCAAGGTGCTTTCCTTGGCCAAAGCAAAGGTGTTTTCCGACAAGGGCATGCTTTGCAGGATTTCATCCATCGCGGTCACGGCATCCTGCATCTTGTCGGTCTGCGTGCCGATGAATGTCTGGAATATGGCGTTCTTGTCAGGACGGGACGGAAGGCCGTAATAAGCGTACGACGTATAAGCCAAAGCACGAGCTTCGCGGATTTCCTGGAACACGATACCGCTCATACCGCCACCGAAATAGTTGTTGTACAATTCAATGGCAGGCACTTCATTCTTATCGTATTTCATACCTTTCATCAAGCTGGCGATATTGACCTGAGGCGCATCGTAATGAGCAAAGAACACGCTGCCGTCATTGTCGCGCATGTTGAATTCGTGCTTGGCAGGCATCGGCTTGAACGAAGCCGGCAAAGTATGGTGAGCCGCCAGCTTCTGGTTCAGGCTTTCCAGGCTTTCCGGACCGAAATACATGATGGTGTGTTCGTAGTTCTTCAGATCCTTGATCTTAGCCACCAAGACTTCCGGGTCGGTGCTTGCAATCTCGGCCGGAGTCAGTTCCCAGCGCAGGGGATTGTCTTCGCCATAAAGCGCGTAATTGGCCAGATGCTGCAAATTGGTAGTCTGATCCTTCTTGGCATCGTCCGCTATTTTCATCAAATCCTGCGCCAGGAAAGCGTAACGCATCGGGTCGGCCTGCACGGAAGCAAGCAGATGTTCAAACAGTTCCAAAGAAGCATCGAAATTCTTGTCGATACCCGAAAGGGTCACATAAACCCGTTCTCCCGAAGCCGAAGCGCTATAGGTAGCGGCCAGCTTGTAAAACTCTTCCTGCAACTGTTCGGCCGTGTATTTGTCGGTTCCCAGGTAAGGCAGGTAATTGAACGCCAGTTCCAGCAACTTGTCATTGTAGCTACCCATTTCATAAACATAATACAGCGTGAACAAGGGGTCGTCATCGTTATGCTTGTACAGCAAGTCCACCTTGTCCTGGTATTTGGACTGCTGCATGTCCTTGCTGAAATCCACGAATACTGGTGCAATATCGGCCGGCTTGGACAGCTGGATATCCTTCAGGAACTGGCTGGCAACATCCCGGTTGATTTCCAAAGGCGTGATTTGCGGCTTGTCGATGCTGGTGAAATTGGGCATTCCTTCCAATTTGTAGATGACCGCATAGTTATTCATGTACTTGTTGGCGAAATCCACTACTTCCTGCTTAGTCACTTTCGAAAGACGGTCGATTCGGTTCACCACATCGTCCCAATCTTCATGGTTGTTGAACGCCGTCATCATCTGCATGGCACGGGAATTGTTGTCACGCAAAGCCTTGTACTGGCTCACCGTATAGTTGTCGACAATCGCCTTCAGCATTTCTTCGGAAAAATCCCCTTTCTTGAGCCTTTCCACCTGTTCCAGCATCAAATCCTTCACTTGATCCAATGTCTGGCCCTGGCGAGGCATACCGAAAGCCATCAGAATGCCATAGTCCGCCAACGACATGTTCATGCCCTGGGCAATCATCACTTTCTGCTGCTGGTTCAGGTTCACATCGAAAAGACCGGTCGAACCGTTCATCAACACGTTGGCCACCAAATCGGCCACGGCCACTTCCGGGTCGCGGGGCGAAGGCAGCGGCCAGCCCACGCAGATGTAAGCGGGATCCTGTCCCACAACGGTATCCAGGATATTGTGATCCAAAGGTTTTTCTTCTTCATATGTGAATTCGGGGAAGTCCTTGGCCTTCAACTGGCCGAAATACTTATCTACCAAAGCAATCGTCTTGTCCGGATCCAAATCGCCGACCATGACAACGGCCATGTTGTTAGGCACATAGTAGGTATCGAAGAAGTGCTTGATATTGACAATCGAAGGATTCTTGAGCTGTTCCGGGTCGCCGATAACGGTCTGCGTGCCATAGGGATGGTGCGGGAACAAAGCCGTGAACATCTTGTTCCACATCTGACGCATATCGCTCACCTGGTTCATATTGTATTCTTCGTACACGGTTTCCAGCTCAGTGTGGAACAAACGGATTACCGGATTCTGGAAACGGTCAGCCTGGATCTTGGCCCAGTTTTCAATCTGGTTCGACGGAATGTCTTCCACATAGGCCGTGATGTCGTTGCTGGTGAAAGCGTTCGTCCCTTGCGAACCGATAGCGGCCATCAACTTGTCGTATTCATTGGGAATCGCATAGGAAGCGGCAATCTGCGAAACACTGTCAATCTTGGCATACAAGGCCTTGCGTTCGGCTTCGTCCGTGGTCTTGCGATAGACTTCAAACAGGTCTTCAATCTGGTCGAGGTAAACCTTCTCGGTGGCATAGTCCACCGTGCCGAAGTTCTGCGTGCCTTTGAACATCAGATGTTCGAAGTAGTGGGCAAGACCGGTCGTTTCGGCGGGGTCGTTCTTGCCTCCGGCATTGACCGCCACGATAGTCTGGATACGCGGAGCGTCCTTGTTGACCGAAAGATAGACTTTCAAACCGTTGTCCAACGTGTAAATCCGGGTACCCATCGGGTCGCCAGGCACACTTTCATAAGAATACTTCGAGCCGCAGGAGCTCAGAAGCAAGGCCGCCGGCAATGCCAGCAAAAGCCCGAGACGAAATCCTGTCTTTTTCATAAGTATGAATTTTATTTTACTGATTAACAAACTTTTTTAATCACGCCCTCTTCAAGAAAATCAGGCAAAAACAGGCTAAATTAAGACTTTTCCCGTGTTTTTCCCAATCTGCCAAAAATATTCTTCTTTTACGATAATCTTTTCGATATTCCCTCCGGCGATTTTTCCGAGATTTCGTAATTTTGCACCTTTGAGAATCGGCAGAGTTTTGCTCTCCACGCTAAAACACATCACTATGAGCAACGAAAACCACGAAATCGAGACCGAATCCGAAAAACGGCCTTCATTGAACTTCATCGAGGAAATCATTGAAAAAGACATCGCCGACGGCAAGAACGGCGGGCGCGTCCATACCCGGTTCCCGCCCGAACCGAACGGATACCTGCATATCGGCCATGCCAAATCCATCTGCCTCAACTTCGGCCTGGCCAAGAAATACAACGGCAAGACCAACCTCCGCTTCGATGATACCAACCCGGTCAAGGAAGATGTGGAATACGTGGATTCCATCCGCGAAGATATCAAATGGCTAGGGTTCCAATGGGACGGGGAATATTACGCTTCGGACTACTTCCAGCAGCTTTACGACTGGGCCGTGCAACTGATCAAGGAAGGCAAAGCCTACGTGGACGACTTGAGTCAGGAAGAGGCTTCCGAATACCGTGGAACGCCTACCCAGCCTGCCAAACCCAGCCCTTGGCGGAATCGCAGCGTGGAAGAGAACCTGGATTTGTTCGAGCGGATGAAGAACGGGGAATTCCCCAACGGTTCCAAGACCCTGCGCGCCAAGATAGATCTGGCATCGCCCAACATGCACATGCGCGACCCTATCATGTACCGGATCCTGCACCAGAGCCATCACCGTACCGGCGACAAATGGTGCATCTACCCGATGTACGACTACGCGCACGGGCAAAGCGACTCGATTGAAGGCATCACCCATTCCATCTGCACCTTGGAATTCGAGGTACACCGCCCGCTCTACGACTGGTTCATCCAGACCCTGCATATCCATGCGCCCCAGCAAATCGAGTTCGCCCGCCTGAACCTGAGCTACACGGTGATGAGCAAGCGCAAACTGCTGCAATTAGTCAAAGAGAACTACGTTTCCGGCTGGGACGACCCCCGTATGCCGACCATCTGCGGGCTGCGCCGCCGAGGCTATACGCCGGAATCGATCCGGTTATTCGCCGAAAAAATCGGGGTAGCCAAGCGGGATAACGTAATCGATGTGTCGCTTCTGGAATGGTGCGTGCGCGAAGACCTCAACAAAAAGGCCCAACGCGTGATGGTGGTCATGAATCCGGTCAAATTAATCATCGACAACTACCCCGAAGGCCAGGAGGAAGAACTGGATGCCGTCAATAACCCCGAAGACGAAAGCATGGGCACACGGAAGGTGAAGTTCTCCCGCGAGCTGTACATTGAACGCGAAGACTTTATGGAAAACCCGCCCAAGAAGTTCTACCGTCTCTCTCCCGGCACCGAAGTCCGTCTGCGCTACGCCTATTTCGTAAAATGCACCAGCGTGGTCAAGGATGCCGAAGGCAACATCACGGAAATCCACTGCACTTACGACCCGGCTTCCCGGGGAGGCAACTCGCCCGACGGCCGCAAGGTCAAGAGCACGCTGCACTGGGTATCGGCTCCGCACGCCAAAGACGTGGAAGTAAGGGTGTTCGACCGTCTTTTCCGCGTACCTGCCCCGGACGATGTGGAAGAAGGCAAGACCTTCCTGGACAACCTGAACCCGGATTCGCTGCAGGTGCTGCCGCACTGCAAGGCCGAAAGCTTCCTGGAAGGTTACGAGCAGAAGCCGCTCTCCCATTTCCAGTTCGAACGCATGGGCTACTTCTGCGTAGATCCGGACAGCGCCAAGGAAAACCGCTTGATTTTCAACCGAACCGTGAACCTGAAGGATACTTGGGCAAAAGAGAGCGCGAAAAACCAGTGAAAAGCCTTTTTCAAAAAATAGTGATAACGTGCCTTTGTGCTGCGTCCCTGTGGGGATGCCAGCGCAAAGGCACTTCTTTTGTGGAGATGGAGCTGAAAGGCGGCCAAGGCCGGACAGTATGCCTCTACGAAATTTCGGCCACACAAGGGAGCTTCTTCATAGACTCCTTGCAGCTCGATGCCGACAGCCGAGGCCGATTCCGGTTCCCCGACGACAGTGCCAAGCTCTACGCCCTAAGCGGGCAAGGGAACGCTAATATACTGTTCCTGATTCCGCTCCCCGGCGAAGAACTGCATCTGCAAGCCGCCTACGATTCATTAGTAGCCACAGCCCAGATGCAAAGCCAGCTCAACTCAATAGAACACCCCAGTCCGAGCCTGGTTCTGCTTGCATACCAGAAAAAGTCAGAAAACGGCCTGAAAGAATTAGAGAAAACCGAGAAACGCTGGACGGGGAACTATTACCGGGTATCCAACCGGGACTCCCTATACCAAGCCTGCGTCAAACAATCGGACAGCATCCTCCTTGGGCTGAAACAAGAAGCAAAGAAGACCTGTCAAAATAACACGGACAACTTAGCTCCCATTTTCATATTCAACAAGATGTGCGGAACGCATCCGGTATTCGACCCGCTGCAGGAAGAGGATTGGAATTTCATGTATTCCTGCACGTTGGAAATGCAGAAGTCGATGCCCGGCAATCCTCATGTCCAACGGATGCTGTTCAACTTAAAAAGAATCGAATCCGCACGCCGGAACGAAGCCTTGCAACAAGAGATGGATAAACGGAAAGGAGGAAAACAATGATGCTCGACAACATACAAATAGAAATCCCCGCGGGCAAGAAGCTGTTCTTCCTCTCCGATTTTCATTTAGGCTCTCCAGACCACGCTTCCAGCAGGAAACGGGAAGACCGGGTGATAAAATGGATCCATGCGCATGAAGCGGAAATGGCCGGATTATTCCTTCTAGGCGACATTTTCGACTATTGGTTCGAATACCGCCACGTAGTACCCAAAGGTTTTGTGCGGCTTTTCGGCAAATTAGCAGACTTATGCGACCGCAAGATCCCCGTGCATTTCTTTTGCGGCAACCACGACACCTGGATCCGGGATTACTTTGAAAAGGAAATCGGCATCATTCCCCACAAGGACAATGCCTTGTTGCAAACAGGCCAACATATCTTCTTCATAGGACACGGGGATGGTCTCGGTCCTGGCGAAAGAGGGTACAAGGTCATGAAAGCGATTTTCAATGCCAGAATCAGCAAGCTCCTGTACTCGGCCTTGCATCCTTGCTGGGGATACCGGATTGCCATCCGGGCATCGCGCAACAGCCGGAAAAAAGCGGTAAGCAGCCAAGAGCAGGTCATCCGGCAACGGGAAAAAGGGAAGAACCATAACCTGCTCTGTTTCATGCAAGATTACCTTCAGACAAAGCATGTGGACGCTTTCATTTTCGGCCACCGACATTGGCCGCTAATCGCCCGGCTCGAACCGGGGAAACCGTTTACCAAAGCCGCCGAACCCTCCGAATCCTGCGTGGAATGGAATGAGGGGCAAGAGGTCTATTACCTGAACACGGGAGACTGGCTCCGCCACGACTCGTATGCCTCTTTCGACGGCTCCCGCCTCTGCTTAGGCGGCAAGAACATAAGAACCGAATTCATTTAATTTCAGCACATAATGAACAGCACAGTTTCCATCGAGGGCATGGAATTCTATGCCCACCATGGTTGTTTCCCCGAAGAACGGATCATCGGCACTTGGTTCACCGTGGATTTATACATGGATGTCGATACCGAAAAAGCACAGGTGTCGGATTCATTGGAAGACACCGTAAATTACGCAGAAGTCTATACCAAGGTCAAAGAAGAAATCTCAATTCCGGCAAAACTGATTGAACATGTGGCCCGCCGCATCGTGGACCGCGTCCTAAGAGACTATCCGATGGTGCTCTCGGCCCGTATCAAACTGAGCAAGCTGAACCCGCCCTTGGGAGAAAGAATCCGGCAAGTCAGCATCTCTTTCGGCAAAGACCGCCCGGAGCGTGCTACCGTAAAATAAAACGCATTCATAAGCGTGAATACTAGGCGTCGAGCCGCCGCGCGGCGCGGGAGCAAGATATAGCGGCAAACCAGCGCGCAGAATC
>CALUMK010000032.1 GCA_944321735.1 uncultured Bacteroidales bacterium | reverse complement strand
GCAGTCAGCGTAGGCGGCCATGGCCGCCTACGCTGACCCAACAAACCCCAACTTGACACAGTTCAGTTTACACTGCCTATTGCCGACAACATCAAGCTGTTGCTCGACTATTGCGAACGCTTCTACGATCGCCAGTTCATTACCCGCGAGAACCTGAACAGCGACATCCTGGCCCGCTTCGAGACCTTGCTGGATGCGTATTTCCGCTCCTGCAAACCTGCCACGGAAGGACTGCCCACTGTGCAATACTGCGCTGATAAGCTCTGCCTATCGCCCAACTATCTGAGCGACTTGCTGAAGAAGGAAACGGGAGAATCTGCTTTGAAGCATATCCAGCAAAAGATTTTGGAAATGGCGAAAGAGCGTGTGTCGGGCACGCGGAAATCCGTCAGCGAGATTGCCTATGAACTCGGTTTTCAATACCCGCAACATTTCAGCCCCTGGTTCAAGAAACAGACAGGCACTACCCCCAACGAGTACCGTCGTGCCAGCTGAGAGTTATTTTTCTAGACACATTTGAAAAGCTATGATTGGTATCGATAATATTGAAAAAGCGGTTCGTGATCCGGAACTCATTGCCGAAATGCTTGGAATCTGGGAATCCTGACTTCGGGTTCTTCTTCTTCTTCTTCTTCTTCTTATTATTATTATTATAGGATGGCAGATTATGTACCGACACGCCTGAACGCCTCCCGGTAATTGGCGGCAAGCATCCTCTCAATGTCCGATTCTTTGTACAGGGTTTTGCCGCCCAGCTGGTAATAGGACACCACCCCGTTGTTTCGGTAGTCCTGCAAGGTACGGCGGCTCACTTTCAGCCGTTCCGAAACCTCCCTGTCCGTCAGGAAGCGTTCGCCGCCCAATGTCGGACGGCTGTTTGCCACAAAGTTCTCGATGCCGTCCAGAAGACGGTCAAGCGTGTCGCCGAATTGGGCGACCAGCGCATGGTTCTTGGTTATCATTTCACTCATTGTCACGTTGGATTTAGTTGTAAGACAATAATAATCAGACGGTTCTAACCGTCCGTTTGCCCTCAATTAGTTTTACGATGCTCAGCACATCCTCCGGCTTGTAAAACACCTTGTGGTTAATCTGCGAATAGGCCAGCGTGCCGTTGTCGCGTAGCGTCTGCAACGTGCGCGGACTGATGTTCAACTGCTGGCAGACTTCCTGGTTGTCCATCCAGCGGTTTAATGACTTGCCGCCCTGCTTGGCAAGGAGGGCATCCACACGTTCCGCGAAACGGCTGAACTTCGCCGCCATTTCCTCGAATGCCTCTTTCTGAATAATCAAAATTTCCATTGTCGATACTGCTTTTAATGTTGATACTTGGTTTTTGCCTGCAAAGTAAATCGGTATTCTCCGTAATGAGATGGATATGCGATTAGGTGGCAGCTTGTGGCATTTTGCTGTCCCAATCTTTCATACTCTGGGAATATCGTTTTGCATGGCAACGCAAAGTAAAGACAAGGTTGCAAAAGCCAATCACCTTGTGCATGCGTGGAAGCATTTGGCACCGATATGGAAGCCTGTGGCGTTATTATATGAAGTGACACTGCAAAATGGTTGCAAAAGCTAAATTGTAAATAAAGCTATTTCATTCGTGACCTTATCCTGCTTAAACTTGTCTGCGTAATGCCAAGATACGAGGCTATGCTGCCCAATGGCAGCCGTTGCAAGAGTTCCGGATCCATCTCAACCAGTTGCCTGTAACGCTCTGAGGCGATAGCTGAGAGCATGGAGATTAATCGTTGTTCAGTCTCCAAAAGTTCCATTTCCGCATACCGTCGTCCCCAATTAGCAATATGCAAATCTTCCAAAAACAATTCCTGCAATTTCTTCCTCTTCAAGACATACAGAACAGAATCCTCCATCAGTTCCATTGTCTCATATCCAGCCTCGTCGTTTACATATCCTTTCATAGAAACAATGGTAGCACCTTCCTTGCCTATCCAAAACGTAATTTCTTTTCCGTCAACATAAGTAAAAGCCCTGACAATACCCTGTTTAATGAAAAATATATCTTTCTCTACCTTGTTTATTTCCAATATATGAAATCCTTTAGGCAATGTAATCTCTGACATACAACGATGCAATTTGTCTAAAGACTTTTCAGGCAGAGGGTATCTTAAACTTAAAATCTGTTCCAGTTTCATACTCCATCAACACTTATCACCCTGCGAAGGTAACAAAAAGATGCGTCATAAATCAGGAAGCATGTCTCTTTTTGTCAAATGCGAAATCATTTTTTGCCAAATGTAAAAAGGTTTAGTGTAAGATGTACCTACTTTTGCATCAAACTTTAACACGGAATAATATGGAACATGATTTTTTGGAGATTATTAAGACGCGACGCAGTTGTCGTAAATTTCAGGACAGACAAATTTCTCGCGTGGAATTGGATGCCGTACTTGAAGCAGGAACTTACGCACCTTCAGCAGGAGGGCGCCAAAGTGCGTTTATCGTAGCTGTGCAGAATAAAGAGCAGCGCAAAAAACTGGCTGCAATGAATGCGGCAGTAATTGGATCCAAATCAAATCCTTTTTACGATGCTCCCACTTATGTATTGGTTTTTGCTCCCTCAAATGCTCATACTGCTATCGAGGATGGAACTTGTGTGCTTGAAAATATGATGCTTGCAGCTCATGCCTTGAACTTGGGAAGCTGTTGGATTCATAGAGAGAAAGAAATGTTCATCACGGATGAAGGGAAAGAGATGATAAGGTCATGGGAGCTGCCTGACGGACTGATGGGCATCGGTGCTTTGGCGTTGGGCTATCCTGATGGCAAACCAGCGCCTGCCGTCACACGAAAAGAAGGGTATTACCGTGTAATTAGATAAAAATGTCACACGATTTACTTAAGGCGATTTTTTATGAATTGGATTATCTTATTATTGGCCGGACTCTTTGAAGTAAGCCTGACTTTTTGTTTGGGGAAGACTCGGACCGCATCCGGTTTTGAGTTCTATCTTTGGGGCGGAGGTTTTCTTGTCTCCACAATATTAAGCATGACACTGCTTGCCAAGGCCGTACAAACGTTGCCGTTAGGCACAGCTTATGCCATTTGGACGGGTATCGGGGCGGTAGGTACGGTCCTGATAGGCATTTTTGTCTTTAAGGAGCCGGCCACACCGATACGGCTTTTCTTCTTGTTCACGCTGATAGCGTCTTTGATAGGTTTGAAGATTGTTTCTTACTGAAAGGGGAATACATGAAATATGAATTGAAAGCCAACCAGGGTATTCCGGCTTCATTGCTGGTCATGCTTTCCATTGCAACCGGATTATCAGTCGCCAACTGTTACTATAACCAGCCCTTGTTGGGCAGTATAGCCACAGATTTTAAAATAAATGATTTATCCGCCAATGCGGTAGCGACCTTAACGCAAGTCGGCTATATGCTTGGTCTGCTGTTTGTCATTCCATTGGGAGACCTGCTTTCACGCCGTAAGTTGATATTAACCAACTACGTTCTTGCAGCCTGCTCTCTGCTGGCGATTGGTACGGCACAGGACATCCGTATCGTATGGGTGGCATCGCTGATAACCGGAGCGACGTCTGTCATGCCTCAGTTCTTCATACCGCTTGTGTCTTATCATTCAGCCCCAAGCCATAAGACGCGCAATGTAGGCATCATGCAGTCCTGTCTGTTGGTGGGAATTTTGGGCTCACGGATACTGAGTGGACTGATTGCCAATGCCTGGGGGTGGCGCATGGTGTATTTCATAGCGGCCGGACTGATGACGTATTGCTGGTTGATGATGTACAAAGTGCTTCCCGCATTGCCCGCACAGGCAAAAGAAACATACGGAAGGCTGATGAAGTCGCTATGGCATATTCTGCGGAAATATCCATACCTGCGCATTGCTTCCGCTCGGGCGGCATTGGCTTATGGCGCTTTCTTTGCCTTATGGAGTTGCCTTGCCTTCAAGATGAAGCAAGCCCCTTTTTTTGCCGGAGATGATATCATAGGGGCATTGGGATTTTGCGGATTGGCAGGAGCTGCTACTGTGGTATTCATCAGTAAATATATTTCTGTTTATGGAGCCAGACGTTTTTCTCTCATGGGTGGAGCCGTTATGCTGGTGGCTTGGCTGACAGCATGGTGGGGCGGCGACAGCTACGCAGGCATTATCATTGCCATTCTTCTGATTGATGCGGGAATGCAGAGCATTCATCTTGCCAATCAAACCAGTGTAGTAACGCTTGACGCTGAAGCCATCAACCGTGTAAACACGCTTTACATGACCATTTATTTTCTTGGCGGTTCTGTGGGAACGTTTGTAGCCGGCATCTGCTGGGAGCATTTTCAATGGACGGGAACAGCCATAGCGGGACTGACTTTCATTGCCTTGTCCTTGCTGGTCAGTTTTACATTTAAGGAAAGTAAGATATGAGCTCCAAACATCATATCCTATTTGACTTGGACGGCACGCTGACCGACTCATTCAAAGGTATAGTCCACAGTGTGCAATATGCCTTATCTCGCTATGGCATCGTTGAAAACGATTTGCATAAGTTAACCCCGTTCATTGGACCGCCATTGACCTATTCGTTCAGAGAATTTTATCATTTCTCCGATGCACAGGCGGACGAGGCGGTAAGATATTACTGTGAATATTTTTCCGAGAAAGGTTGGTGCGAGAACACAGCCTATCCCGGTATCCCGGAGATGTTGAAGACATTGTGTTTTGTTAACATAGTACAAAAAGTTTTAATTGTTAAACTAAAAATTTATGTACTAGTAAGTTAGCGATTTGCAGTGTTGCAAAAATCTGTGTTCGGGTACATCACAGGTACATTTTTGCGAAGGGAAATTTGTATCTTTGCGTGTTCCCTTTGCAATGGGGAATGCAAGTGCGAGGTACACGAGAGGTACAAATCATTCCAAAAACTACCGTAAATTTACCAAAGCGAGAAAATTGTTTTCAGTCGCTTAACTTACGTAAGTACTTGGAAGCCTTTTGGAAAAATGGGAAAAGTTTGAACTCTCGTTTGGTCTTCTTTGGTAGTGACCCATAACCCATACAAAAGGAACATAGGGCCTTTCACAGATGGAAATCCGGCCGTTTTCTTCATCCTTGTTTTCAATCAGGGCATTGCCGTAATACTCCCCGTACCTGTCCACATAGATAAGTCTGTCACCAATCTGTGGAATCTTTTCCGAGCGTGTCCTTTCTATCAGTTCCACATAGCTGTTAGCCATATCCACGTCCTGCTGTGTCAGCCAGTGTTCATGATCATACAGAATGTTCAGTGGCTTGAGTGTTTCCACCGTGTACTTGTTCTTTGTTGCCTGTAACATAAACATTTGATTTTTTTGTTAGTCCGGCTTCTGGGGCCGGAGTTCCCATAACTACTACAGGCTTAAAAGGTCGTGTTCCGCACATGCAAGGCTTCGGGAAAAAATACCGCAAGCCCTCCGGGCGCGGATGATTTTTTCCACGAACCCGAAGGGCTTGGCCTTGCTTGTGCGAAAAGAGCACGAACTACCTTTGCCTGTGGTTATGGGAACTCGGCTACGGTAGGCTGACCTTTCCGATATGTTCTTGTGAGATTACGGCTTTTTTATGAGGCCTTTTCAAAAAGAAATGTTACCTTTGCAAATGAGATAAAGCGTTATTTGGAAGCATGAGATATATGGCACTTCCGAACAGTCCCGCATTTTCTTATCCGTTGCCCATTCTCGTGCGAGTTTTCTACAAAATGTTGATAGTCAAATAAGATACATCAAACTACAACAAATATACGCAGAAGCCGAGAGCAGAGCCAAGCTTGCTTGAGCTATGCCGAGGCACTACCTCCTTGTTGTATTATGTCAATGCGTTGATTATTTGGGGTTTGTGAAATAAAGACGGTGTCATGCAGGCCAGAAAGGAACGGGTGGGGAAGTCCGCAGGCTGATAGCAGGGATATTGTCCTGACGGCCTATGTTTCTGATTGATTCTGTAAAAAGGTTACCATAATCCGTAGAATCGTTATGTCTTTATCTGTCCGGTACCGCTACTTTTGCAGCAACAACAGCACGGTGCTGTGCAAATGATTTGGTATCATGAAAAAGATTCTGGTTTTAATCCTATTGGCGACAATGACCAACATTCAAGGAAATATGGCACAGGAAAAGATTGCACAAACAGCGGAAGATGCGGATGGCAAGGCCGCTTTCCAGCGGGAAATGGTTTTCCCCATCGGCGAACCGAACACCGCCTACGCCCGGTATTTCATCGGCAACAGCTATTTGGCTCCGATATCCAAGGAGCAGATACCTTTCAACAATGTCACCTTCGAGCCGAGATGCCGCAACAACTGGCACATACATCATGCGACCCGAGGGGGAGGGCAGATGCTGGTCTGCGTGGCCGGCAAAGGTTGGTACCAGGAGGAAGGAAAGCCGGCCGTGCCGGTGCTTCCGGGCGATGTCATACACATTCCGGCTAATGTGAAGCACTGGCATGGAGCGACAGCGGACAGCTGGTTCGCCCATCTTGCTTTCGAGATTCCCGGGGAAAACACCTCCAACGAGTGGCTGGAACCCGTGACCGATGAAGAATACGACAAATTGGGCAGATGATGACACTCGAAGCTTTCAAGGATTTCGTGAAGACAGGCAAACCGCTTGACACGGAAGAGATACACCGGTTCATGGACTTGATGAGCGGGGAGGCGCGCAAGCTTACTTTTCGGCTGAACTCGGCTTATCATACGCCGGAAGAAACCAGGGAAATACTGTCCGAGTTGTTCGGGAAGTCCGTCCCTTCCACGCTCCGTGTGTTCCCTCCGTTTTATACCGATTTCGGGAAGAACATAGAAGTGGGGGAGAATGTATTTATCAATGCCTGTTGCCATTTTCAGGATCACGGCGGCGTGACCCTCGGGGATGGATGCCAGATCGGGCATAATGTGGTGTTCGCCACGCTCAACCATTTCCTAGAGCCGGAGAAGCGCAAAATGACCTATCCCGCGCCTATCGTCTTGGGAAAGAATGTCTGGGTGGGTTCCAATGCCACCATCCTGCAAGGCGTGACTATCGGCGACAATGCTGTGATAGGCGCCGGAGCGGTAGTCACAGGCGACATTCCTGCCAATACGGTGGCTGTCGGTGTCCCGGCAAAGGTGGTGAAAAACATATTCACGGCGGCATCAACGCAGGCAGCACGAAGCAGCGGACTATTGCGACTTGATTAAAAGGGTGTTATAGCGAGCAGATACGAGGCGTGGAAAGGGCAACACGAAGGAGCGTACTATTGCGACTTGCTTAAAAGGGCGTTATAGCGAGCCGATGTGAGGCCTGTTTTTGGTTGGGGTATGAAATCGCTTTTGTAACGAGGGGCTACGAGGCGTGGAAAGGGCAACACGAAGGAGCGTACTTGGGTACGTGACTGAGTTGTTGCCCTTTTCACAACGAAGTAGACACCGTTAGAAAAGCGATTTCAATATAGGGAGGTGATATCCCAAACAAAAGCCCTAATCCCATTCTCCTTATTCACCTCATCCAGCTTCTGCACGTACTTGAGCAGGAGCGGCACCATCTCTTCTTCCACCACGGTAAGGGTGGCGGAGTTCATTTCGGGCCAGGTGTGGGTACCCATGCGGGGTTCGCCCCCGAAAGTCCCCGCGCCGTTGACCACGGGCCATTGGGTGAAACCTTTTATGTTGAGTTGCTTGAGGATGTAGTCGACTCGTTCGGTGAGGGCTTGGTTGTAGGCTATGAATACTGCTTTTTTCATCTCTTTATTTTTTACGGCGTGTGATAACGGGCAAGCTGCTTTGTTGCGCTCCGGTTCGCCTGCGGTCGCGCGCCGCGCATCTTTCCCGTTCTGACACGCCTTGTTCTTATTACATTATTGTATATCTGACCTGGCAATCCTTTCTGCGGAATTGGCGTGTCAGAATGGGTGAGATACAAGGTTCGCAACGAAGTAGATCGCCCATTATCACACGCCAATCATTATTGGGTCACGGCAGGCAGAGTTTCCTCTTCCACCCCCTCCATGAACAAATACTGCTTGGCCAGTTTCTTCTCCTTGTTGCGGTTGCCGCTCTTGTTGGTGGCCGCGTAGATGGCCGGCACGATAATCAGGGTAATCAAGGTGGAGAAAACCATCCCCCCGATGACCGCGATACCCATCGGCTTCCAGGTTTCCGAGCCTTCGCCCGAGCTCAAGGCCATAGGCACCATCCCCAGGATGGTGGTCAGCGAAGTCATCAGCACCGGACGCAGACGGGAACGGCAAGCCTTGGCAATGGCCTCGTACAGAGGCACCCCGCGTTCGCGCAAGAGGTTGATGAAGTCGATAAGCACGATTCCGTTCTTGGTCACGATACCTACCAGCATCACCGCACCCAAGGCAGCCACCACGCTCAGCGACGTATGGGTCATCAGCAAGGCTAATACGACCCCGGTGAAGGCGAACGGGATGGCCATCATGATGATGAACGGCATCTTGAAGCTCTCGAACTGGGCCGCCATCACGATATAGACCAGCATCAGCGAAAGCAAGAGCAGCATGATCAGCGAGCCGAAGGATTCTTGCTGGTCCTCGTAGCTTCCCCCGATGTAGAAGGTCACATCCTGAGGCACGTCTTCCATATTGTCGATGATGTTTTGGGCGATGCCGGCCACTTCGCCCAAGGCTACGCCGGCGGCCGGGCTCAGGCTTACCGTCAACAGACGCTGCTTGTTCTTACGTTCGATGGTGGGAGGCGAGTAGTATTCCCGGATATGCCCCAGTTCCTTCAAACGTACCTTCTGGCCATGCCCGTCGGTAATCAGGATGTTCTCCACATCGGTAATCGAGGAGCGGTATTTCTCGTCCAAGCGGACAATGATATCGTATTCTTCCCCGTCTTCCTTAAACTTGGTATTGCGGAAACCGTAAACCCGGTTACGCATGTACTGCCCGATTTCGGCCGTGGTCAGGGCGTGCTGCGCCAATTTGTCCTGATCCAGGACTACTTGCAGTTCCATCTTGTCGTCATCGCGGCTTATCTTTATGTCGCCCACGGCAGGGAATTTGGACGCTTCGTGCGAAATCCGCTGGGCAACCGCCGTGGTCGTGGCAAAATCATGCCCGATGACCTCGATGTCGGCCGTGTTGCTGGCAAAGCCCATGCTTCCGGTCGATACCGTGAACTCGACGATTTCGGGAAATTCCTTGAAGATGGCCCGCATCTGGTCGGCAATCTCGAAGACGGAGCGGTCGCGTTCCTCCCTTTCCACGGTGCGGATACGCATATTGAGGATATTGCTTCCAGTGGTGTTCATCAGGGAAGCGGTCGAAGCCTCTTCTTCCGTCCCGTAGGAGAGGTTGATCAGGTTGATTTCCGGAATCCGGGCGCGGATGACCGAGTCGATGGCCAAAGCCACCCGTTTGGTCTCTTCCACCCTTTGGCCGGACTGCATCTTGGCATAGGCCGACATTTCGCTCTGGTCGTTCATCGGCATGAAGTCGGTCTGGATGTAGCGAGCCATGAAAACCGACACCCCGAAGAGGCCGAACATGCTGCAAATCACCACCGTCTTGTGATGTAGCACCCAGTTGATCAGACGTTCGTAGAAAGCATCCAATTTGTCAAGCGCCCGGGAAGACATGGCATAGAACGAATGCTTCTTGAGCTTGGTCTTGTCCTGGAGCTTGAGCAGCTGGGAACAGAGCATAGGGGTCAGCGAAATAGCCGTGATCGTGGAGGTGATGATCGTGATGCAGACAATCCATCCCAATTGCTTGAAGATGATGCCGGTCATCCCGGTCACCAAGGTCAAGGGGAAGAACACGGCCACCGTTACCAAGGTGGTGACGATAACCGAAAGCCATACCTCGTTGGTTCCGTATTTGGCCGCTTCGCGGGGTCGGCTTCCCCGGTCTATGTGCTTGGTCACGTTTTCCAGGACCACGATGGCATCGTCCACCACCATCCCGATTGCGATGGAGAGGGACGAAAGTGAGATCATGTTGAGCGACTCCCCGGTGGCGAACAGGTAGATGAACGCCACAATCAAGGAGATAGGAATCGTCAGGGCGATGATGAAAGTGGCCCGCCAGCGTCCGAGGAACAGGAACACGACAATGACCACGAACAGCAAGGCGTACAGCAAGGTCTCTTGCAAGTTGTCCACCGACTGGATGATGAAGCGGGAGTTGTCGGAGATGATTTGGAACTGGATATCCGAAGGCAGTTCCTTCTTGGCCAATTCGATTTCCTTCTTGGCTTGCTCGGCCACTTCCACCGCGTTGGCATCGGTCTGCTTGGTAATCATCAGGACCCCGCCGTCGCGCCGGTTGATGGTCTGTTCCAGCGTGATGTCCTTGACCGTATCGCGGACGGTGGCCACATCGTGCAGGTAGATGGTCCGGTTGTTCATCGTCCCTAAGACGATATCCTTGATTTGGTCGCTTTCTTCAAACTCGCCTTCCACGCGGAGGCTGTAGTCCATCAAGCCCATTTTCACGTTGCCGGAAGCCACGTCCATGTTCTCGGCCTGTATCTTGGAACCTATCTGCTCCAAGGTCAGGTTGTAGGCATCCAGTTTGTTGGGATCCAAATCCACGTAAACGACCCGTTCCGGTCCGCCGGAGAGCACGGCCGAAGCCAGCCCGTCTACCCGGTTCAGCCGGGTAATCAGCTTGTCGTCGATAATCTTGTCCAAGCCCGGATAGGATTCCTTGGCGGTGACCGCGTAAATCAGGATAGGCATGGACGAGGTGTTGATTTTCATGATGGTAGGCCGGTCCATGTCATCGGGCAAGTCCTGCATGGCTTTGTCCACTGCGTCCCGGACATCGTTCGATGCCTCGTCCAGGTTCACTTCCCATTCGAATTCCAGGCTCACGACCGAGAGGTTGTCGTAAGAAGTAGAGGTCATTTCCTTGAGCTCGTCCACCGAGTTCAATTGATCCTCAAGGATCTTAGTCACGTTTTCCTCGATGTCCGAGGCGTTGGCGCCGGGGTAGGCGGCCATGACGGTGATATAGGGCGGATCCATCTTGGGGTATTGGTCCACTGGCAGCTGCAAGTAGGAGGCGATACCCAGCACCAGGATGGCCGTGAAGATCATCAGGGTGGAGATGGGTTTGTTGACCGCTGTGCTGTATATGCTCATTTCTTTGTTCTCTTTAAATTAATGTCTTTGTTTCGGGGCATTGCCTGCTGGCTTTCAGGCTGATTTCGATACAAGGTTGCCCGCTTTCCAGCCGCTTAGACAAGCGTTTCGGGAAATCCATCCTCAATTTCGGCGGCAATGCTGGATATTTTTGGCAACAGGATTGTCCGGCAGCTTTTCCTCATGCCGGAGTCACTGTTGGAGGGTGAAATATCTCTGCTGTCTAATCTATCTAAGGGCTTGTCAGTCATCTTTTTCAATATCAGCATCGTCTTCAATAGGCGTGTCAGAACGGGCAAGATGCGAGGCGTCGCGAGGGTAAGGACGAAGGAGCGTACTTTGGTACGTGACTGAGTCCGCGTCCCTCGCGCAACGAAGCAGATTGCCCGTTCTCACACGCCTATTTTTGGAGGTCGAGCAAAGAACCATCCACCAACCGCCCCTGCCCGGCCACCACCAACTCGTCTCCCGGATGAATTTCAGGACTGATGATTTCCACTTGGTCTTCGAAGCGTTTGCCCAAAGTCACTTCCACCCGTTTGGCGACCCCGTTCTTGTTGAGGAACACGTAACGGTTGTTGGCCCCTTGCAGCTTCAGCACGGCAATCGAAGGCACGATCAGGCCTTCATCGGCACCGACTTCGAAGGTCAGAGTAGTGTACATGCCCGGACGGAGTTCTTCCTTGCTGTTTGGCACCTGGATTTCAACGGTGAACGTCCGGGAAGCCGGGTCGATGGTAGGATAGACGATGCTGACCTTCCCTTTGAACGTCCGATCGGGGTAGATGTTGCTGTGCAGTTCCACTTCCATGCCTTCCTTCACTTCCAAGAAATACTGTTCGGAAAGGTTCACGTAGGCTTTGAGCGGGTTGATTTTCTCGATGGCGATGATGGCCGGCTTGGATGCCCCGCCGAAAGCCCCGCCGGTATAGACTTCGCCGTCTTCAAAGTATTTGCCGGTCACCACTCCGTCGAAAGGCGCGATCATCTGGGTGTTTTCCTTGAGGAAGTCCACGTTGGCCTTGGTCACTTCGTATTGGGTCACCGCCTGGTCGTAGGCCTGCTGGCTGATGCTGTTGGTTTCCTTCAAGGTCTTGGCCCGGTTGTATTCGGTCTTGAGGTTTTCCAGCTGCACCTCGGCCTGCACCAACTGGGTGCGGTCCATATCGACTAAGAGCTGGCCTTTTTGGATCTTGTCGCCCACTTCCACATAGATTTTCGAAATCCGGCCGGTGGCGGCAGGGGCGTAATAGACCTGTTCATCGGCTTGGAGGTTGGCCGTGTATTCCAAGGTCTTGGCAATCGGTTGGGTCTGCAATCGCTGGACCCTGACCGGGACTTTTTCCTCGGCCTGTTCCGTGCCTTTCTGTTTTGACGACGAGCCGCAGGAAACCAAGAGGCTCAGTCCCGCAGCGGCTAAAATCAGTTTTCTTATCATGGTTCTATTGTTTTTTCAGTTTTTATTGTTCGTTTTCTGGCATGAAAGCCAATCGGCATCCTTTGCCGGGAGGGGTTTGCCGTTCCGGCCGCGCTGCTCGTTATAGCGGTGCTCCTTATCGCGATGCTCTTTGTCGTTATGCTTGCGCGTGTCCTTTATCGCATCCGCCGCGCATCGCCCCGCTATTGCAGTTCATTGTAGAGTTTCAGCAGATTCGTCTGCGCTTCCAGCAGATCCAAGCAAGCCGAAGTGTAATTGTTCTCGGCTTCCAGGTAATTGTTGTTGGCCTGGGTCAGGTCGAGGCTGGAGATATTGCCCACATTGAACTTGGCTTGGTAATGCCCCAAAACGCTCTTGGCCACTTCCACGTTCTCCTTCTGGAGGTTGAAGTTCTCGGTGGCGTTCTGCAAGTCGTATTTGTACTGGGCTTCGTTCAGGCGCAGCTGGTCTTCCAAAAGGCTCTTGTTGAGCTGGGTCTGCTGGAGCGTGATTTTCTCCTGATCCAATTGCGATTTGCGCTGGAGGCCGGAGAAGATAGGCACGCTCAAAGTGACGGTGGCCGTATGCGGAATCGTCATGAAGCCCCCGGAGACAATCTGGTACTGGTAGTTGTAGCCGGCGCTCAGCGTAGGCGCGTAAGCCCATTTCTTGGCACTGACGGCTTTCTTTTGCAGCTCTTCCTGGGTCAATGTCAGTTGGTATTGCAGGTTGTTGTTGATATCGAAATCCTTGAGCGCCAAGTTGGCAAAGCCTTCCTCGCCCAAAAAGTCGTCCAAACGGTCGGTGAGCGTGATGGGTGTCCCGGCTTTGAGGCCCAACTGGATGCGGAGCAGGTTGTAGTTCACGTCCAAGGTCCTTTCCATCGAGAGCAGGCTGTTGTTGAGTTGGCCCACCGTAATCCGGATCTGGTCCACATCGCTGATTTCCACGCTTCCGGCATTGTACATGTTCTGGGTATGCTCCAGAATCTGGCTCATGTTGTCCAGGTTTTCCTGCAATATCTGCACCAAGCGTTCGCAGACCAGGATGGTGTAATAGGAATTGTAAATCGTGCTTTTGATATCCAAAGCATCGGCATCCACCTGTTGCGAAGCCAAGGTCTTGGCAATCTTGGCGGTCTGGATGCCCACGATCCACTCCCCGTTGAGCACGGTCCACGAAGCCGATGCTCCCAAGGTGAAATTGTCTTCCATCTTGATGGAAAGCCCGGTTTCGCCCATGCTCACGCTTTGGCCGAAGTTGGTCTGGTAGTTGAGGTTGGCGTTGATTTGGGGAATCCCGGCCGAGATGGCTTCGGTAATCATCTTCTGTTGCAGTTCGATGTTGAGCCGCGAGGCTTTGAGGCTCTTGTTGTGTTCGACCGCGAAGCCGACGGCATCCTGAAGGCTGAGCGTCTGGGGCTGGGACACCGCTTCTTCGGCGGCTGCCTCCTGTTTCTCTGCCTCAATCCGTTTTTCCTTTCGGCTTTCGGGTTGTCCGCTTTCCTGCGAAGGGCTTTGGGCTGAAGCCGTACCTCCGCAAAGCAGGCCGAGGAAGACAAGAAAAGCTGTTTTTCTTCTCATTTTGTTTATGGTTGTAAGGTTATTAATCCTGTTTGGCGCAAGGCTTCTCCGAGGGGTGTTTCCGCGGCTTTGTCCGGGGCAGACAGAGTTCTCAAGGTGTTCTTGGATTCGCTCGCTTGGTTCTTCGTCTCGGCATCTCCCCGTCAAGGTCGGACTTGCGTTTTCTATGGGCTTTGGCGGGAATATTAGAAAGTGTGTTCCTCCATGTCCGCGGGACGGAACAAAGGGTGGAACTCGGTGGAAGAGGCTTCTACCTTGGCTTTCTTTTCCGGGTTGTCGTCAATGAATTTCTCTAATTCGGCGATGCCCGCCGGGGTGGCGATGCTGCGGATGAAGTTCACAAAGACGTGAAGCACGATGATGTGGGCGGGATGCTTGAGCTTGGGCCAGTTCTCCGGGTCGGCCAAGTAGGAAATCTGCATGTTCAGGATTTCGGTCTGCATCTCCGTGTCGATGTCCTTGCGGAACATGCCTTCCTTCCAGCCTTTGCGGAAAAGGAACTGCATGCAGCGGTCTATGTGCGAGTTGTCCTGCTGGGTTATCTTTTCGTAGATGGCCGGGTGGTATTTCTTCATGTCGAAGATGTTGATGGGCCACAGGCTCTTGAAACTTCCGGAAATATTCTCGGCGATGCCGAGCACGAGCTGGACGGAGGGGATATCCTGGGTCTGCTTGATGATTTCCTCGGCTCGGAACTGGGAACGGCGGTAGAACATGACGGCTTCCACCACTTCGTCCTTGTTGCTGAAGTACGAATAAAGCGTCTTCTTGGAAATCTTGAGGTGGGTGCAGATGTCGTCCATCGAGCTGCTTCTCAATCCGTAGCGAAGAAAAATGTCGGAAATGCCTTTGACGATTTCCATCGGGACGCCATGGTAGGGGAGATTGGGTTGCGCGGTTTCCTTCTGGGCGGTTTCCTCTGGGCGGTTTCCTCTGGGCGGTTTCCCCGAGCCACGGTTTTCGGAAACGGATGCGGTTTTCATTCCCCTTTGCTGGTTAGTCCTGCTGTTCGTTTGATTCATTCTATACATGGAAACGTTTTTGGTTAAAATCGTTTCCGTGTGCAAAAGTATAAAGTTTTTTGAAACCGCCAAACAAAGGCAGGTTAAGTTTTTTTTTGCAAATTTGTAATTTTGAAAGCTGCGGGTTGCGGCCTAATCCGTGAAAATACTGAAATTATGTTATATCCGATTGGAATCCAGAATTTTGAAAAACTTCGCCAAGGAGGGTTCGCCTATGTGGACAAGACCGATTTGATTTACCGGATTGCCTTTACTGGACGTTATTACTTTTTGGGTCGTCCGCGCCGTTTCGGCAAGAGTCTGCTGGTCTCGACTATGGAAGCCTATTTCCAAGGCAAAAAGGAACTTTTTCGAGGTTTGGCTATCGAGAAATTGGAAAAGGATTGGACGGAATATCCGGTATTGCATCTGGATTGGAGCGGTGCGACCTACACTTCACAAGAGATTTTTGACGAGAAAATGGAGTTGGCGTTACGGCAATGGGAAACGGAATATGCCGTGAAGAACGATTTCAAGACGGATAGTGTCCGATTCAAGACAATCATCGATGCGGCCTATGAAAAGACCGGCAAGCCGGTGGTCATCCTGATTGATGAGTATGACAAGCCGCTTTTGGATTCAGCAGGCAACGAACCGCTCAGGGAAGCCTGCCGCAGCCGCCTGCAAGGATTCTACGGTGTCATGAAAAGCCAAGACGGCAAAATTCGCTTCGGTTTCCTGACCGGCATCACCAAGATGGGCAAGCTTAGCATCTTCAGCGGCCTCAACAACCTCAAGGATATCTCGATGGACCACCGCTACGTGGACATCTGCGGCATCTCCGAAGATGACCTCCATATTTATTTTGATGAAAGCGTGCAGGAAATGGCCGATGCCAACGGGCTGAGCAAGGAAGAATGCTACGCCAAGCTCAAAGACTATTACGATGGCTACCATTTCTGTGAAAACTCCGCCGATATTTACAATCCGTTCAGCCTGCTCAATGCCTTGGACAGTCAGCGGTTCAAGGATTATTGGTACGAGACCGGCACGCCTACTTTCGTGGTCAAAGCGCTACGCAACGGCAGGTTCAACTTGGAAGACTTGACTTTGGAAGGTGTTCCGGCTTCGGCCTTGACCGGGGTCAACTCCGATGATTCCGACCCGATTCCCGTCCTCTACCAGAGCGGCTACTTGACCATCCAATCCTACAACGAACAGACCGAGGAATACTCCTTGAAATACCCCAACAAGGAAGTGGAACGCGGCTTCATGCAAGGCTTGGCCAACATCTACGTGCCTTCCGCCCGGTACAATAGCCCCTTTGCGGTAAGGAAGTTTGCCGAAGATTTCAAAAAGGGCGATGGCGAAGGCCTGATGAAACGCTTCGAGGCTTTCTTTGCTGATGCCGATTACGAAATTGCAGGAGATGCTGAACTGTATTTCCAGAACACAATGTATGTGATGTGTAAACTGATGGGGTACTACGTCCAAGTGGAACGCCACACCAGCAACGGCCGCATGGATATCGTGGTGCAGACCGACAAGTATGTCTATATCATGGAACTAAAGATGGATGCTACGGCGGACGATGCCTTAAAACAAATCGAGGACAAGGGCTATGCCAAGCCCTTTGGCGTCGACCCGCGGCAGATTTTCAAGATTGGCGTGGCATTCTCCAAACAGACCCGACGAATCGAGGAATGGAAAATCGCCTGAAAATCATCATCTATGGTGCGGGCAAATGTAAAAGGGAGTATCCTTAAGCTGCCCGGTATAAAAAAGCGACCTTGACAGAGTTTTTATTCTTTGAAAGCTGCGGGTTGCGGCGTAATATGTGAAAATACTGAGATTATGTTATATCCGATTGGAATCCAGAATTTTGAAAGCCTTCGCAAAGGAGGTTTCACTTATGTGGACAAGACTGATTTGATTTACCAGCTTGCCTCTACAGGCCGGTATTATTTCCTTGGCCGTCCGCGCCGTTTCGGCAAAAGCCTGTTGGTTTCGACGATGGAAGCCTATTTCCAAGGCAAGAAGGAGCTTTTTCAAGGTTTGGCTATTGAGAAATTGGAAAAGGACTGGACGGAATATCCGGTATTGCATCTGGATTTGAGCGGGAAGACCTATAACAGGGCCGAGGATTTGGAAATCACATTGGATCAGCATCTATGCCAATGGGAAAAAGATAGCGGCATTCAAGCTCGGTATCCAGAACCGGATGCCCGGTTCAAGGATGTCATCGACACGGCTTACGAAAAGACCGGCAAGCCGGTGGTCATCCTGATTGACGAGTACGACAAACCCATTGTGGACAATTTAGACAATGAGGAGCTGAAAGAGGCTTTCCGCAAGCGTCTGTCTGGCTTCTATAGCGTGATGAAAGCCAAAGACGGCAAAATCCGGCTCGGCTTCCTGACCGGCATCACCAAGATGGGGCAGCTCAACATCTTCAGCGGTCTCAACAATTTACAAGACATCTCGATGGATTCCCGTTATGTGGACCTGTGCGGAATTTCGGAAAACGACCTGCACCGGTATTTCGATGCAAGCGTGCAGGAATTGGCCGTGGCGAACCGGCTGACGAAAGAAGATTGTTATGCCAAGTTGGCGCAACTTTACGACGGCTATCATTTTTCGGAAAACAGCATCGGGATTTACAATCCGTTCAGTCTGCTCAACACGCTCAGCAGCAAACGGTTCATGGAGTACTGGTACGGCACCGGCACGCCCACTTTCCTGACGGTGGCCTTGAAACAGACCCAAAAGGATATTTCCGAATTGATTGACAACGAGGTGGAGGTGGACATCACCGACCTTTCCCAGGTGGATTCGTACAAGACCAACCCAATCCCGCTTCTTTACCAGACAGGTTATCTGACTATCAAGGAGGCCAATCCCGATTTCGGCACCTGCCGTTTGGGCTTCCCTAACCGGGAAGTCCAGAACGGCTTCCTCAAGATGCAGTTGGCACTTTACGTGCCTATCGTAGAATCCATTGGGAGCAATGTCTTGATTCATCGTTTGTACAAAGCCGTCGATGCAGGCCAGCCGGAAGAGATGATGAAGCTGTTGGACGGGCTTTTCGCCAATCAGAATTACCAAATCCAAGGGGATGCGGAAAAGAACGTGCAGTACGCCATGTCGATTATCTTCGACTTGCTGAGCCAGCACGTGCACACCGAACGGCAGACGAGCAACGGCCGTATCGACCTGCTGTTGGAAAACAAGGACTACATCTATATCATCGAACTGAAGATAGATGCTACGGCGGACGAGGCGTTAAAACAGATCGAGGAAGTCGGTTACGCCCGTCCCTTCGTGGCAGACCCGCGCAAGCTCTTCAAGATAGGTGTCAGCTTCTCCACCAAGACCCGCCGCATCGAGGAGTGGAAAATCGCCTGATAATCACATCTATGGTGCGGGCAAATGCAAAAGGGAGTATTCTTAAGTGACCCGGTATAAAAAAAGGCGGTGTGTCATAATAAGTAATTTGGCTTCACCGAAGACTGGCTGCACCTCGGCATAGCTCAAACTTCGTTTGGCTCTGCTCTCGGTTTGCACAGTCTTTGCTTCGTTGCTATCGAGACTCGAACTCAGTCACGTACCTAAGTACGCTCCTTCGTTCTCGCTCTCAGCGCCTTGCATCTTACTCACTCTGACACACCGCCTAAGATTTAATCCAAATCCTTATTTTGATACACCCTCTTCGTATGGTGGTGTGCCAAAAAGAGATTTGAAAGCATTATGGGACACCATCTTCTTTTACACTCCTAAATCAAGAAATTTCTTACAATACTAAGACTTTCCAAGTCCGAGAGCCGGAGCGGACAAGGTAGAGGCCGCTGTGCCGGACGGGGATTTCTCTGTCGAAGCCTCGGTAAAGCAGGCTGCCGGAAGCCGGGTAGACGCTGATTTCAGTATCCCACCGACTGCGCGCTTGCCGGTTGTTTCAGTCGAGCTCACCTGAGGTGTAATCGGTTATTCTTGATTTGGGTTTAATGTCACTTGGCATATTCCTGCTTGATGATGCGCAGGGCTTTGATAGCGGCAGGGAAACCGATATAGGGCAGGCACTGGATGACGGCGGCGGTCAATGTTTCGGGCGAATTGCCCGCGTTGATGTTGCCGTGATAATGCGAATGGAGCTGGCTTTCGGCTTCCAAGGTAGCCAGGACGCAGTAGCCCAGCAACTCGCGTGTCGGCAAGTCGAGGGCGCCACGGCTGTAGATATCGCCGAAGAAATAGTCCGTGAGGAACTGCTCTACGTCCTTGCCCATATCGTCGGGCAATCCTTCCATCACCGAGGCGATGCCGTCCGGATAAAGCTTGTCCTGAATGGCCTTGCCCGCCTCGTGACGCGTTTTTTCCGTCACCGTGCCTTGCTTTTTCAACGGCAGGCTGATACCCCGCTCCTTGAACACCTCGTTCACCGTAGCCACGGCATTCAGCATCTTGGGGAAGCCGATGAACGGGGCGGTAAGGTACATCACCTCGCGTAATTCTTCGGGCGTGACACCCACATTGAGCGTAGCCCCGGCATGGGCTTTCAGTTGCGGGAGCGTCTGCATCGTGGCAAGGGTGATGCAGGTAATCATTTCCCGCTGTTTCAGTGTCAGTTCGCCCGTTTGGAACACCTCGCCGAAAATGAACTTCTGGAGGATGTCCATCATTTCCGGGTCTGTGCCTTGGCCGGTCAGGGCTTCGCCGCCGAACAGGCTGTGATAATTCTGCTTGCAGACTTCGATTCTATCCATAGTGCTTGCTGTTTGTGCCATCGTGGACAGGCTTCCTGCCAGCACGAAGGCGATTGTTGCTATTATATTCTTCATTTTTCTTTTGATATAAGGATTATAAACTCTTGCCCAATTGGTAGGCTTGCTGCGGATAGCCCGTATTCCTGACGCTGCCCGCTGCTGTCAGCATAAGTGTTGCCAACAGCATCAATGGGATTAAAAATGACTTTTTCATGTTCTTTAATATGTTGACTCTTCATGAGCTGCAAATTTACGGCGATGCAAGGCGAAGCTGGATAGACAGATTCTCTGCGTTTGAACCCGTTTTACTGAAAATGGTTCGCTATCCTTCTAAACTGTCAATATCGGATTTTCCAGATAGTTGAACAGCCGGTGTACCTCGCTCGGCTTGCGCGGGTCGAGCATCTGCGGACGAGTAAGGTCAAGTGTGGTGATTTGTTCCATATCCTCTGCCGACAGTCTTTATGGTTTTATGTCATATAATTACAAAAAATATACTATATTTGCAATATACAAAATAAAATAAATTATAAAAAGACTATTTTAGCAGAAAACGCAAGAGGTTGAAACCCCACTCGCCTTTCGGCGGCGGGATGCGTGCCACTCACAACAGCAAGCTGGGCACATAACCTGTCCGGGAAAAAACTGAAAGGAATCCGGCTAACAGGAACTCTATCATATACTGAACCGTTACTTTATCTCATAAAAAATCATAGATAAAGTAGTAACTCGGTATTATGCTGTATTTACAAGTTCATAGAATCCAACAATGCCAAGGATGAAAGGTGGTGGAGCAACAATATGGATTCCCGCAGCGTCTCTGCCTGGATGGGACTCAGTTTCGAACTTGTGTGTCTGGCACATCACCGGCAGATAAAGGCGGCACTCGGAATAGCCGGTGTCGGAACGGCCATATCCTCATGGAGAAGCAAGGCAGATTCTGACAAAAACATGCCTGGCTTCCAGATTGATATGATTATCGAGCGTGCAGACCGTATCATCCACTTGTGCGAAATGAAGTTCAGCACTGACCGCTATGCCATCACTGATAACTACGAGATGAAACTCCGTGAACGGATGGGATTGTTCCGTATGGCGACAAAGACCAAAAAGACATTGGTAATCACATTTGTCACCACATACGGAATGGTGGACGGAAAACATAAAAGTATCGTCCACAGTGAGATCACTATGGACGACCTTTTCAAATCATAGGAATATTATTGTTACGGAAGTCGGCCTATCATTGTCCTGATATCATAAACAACAGATGTGGGACGGATTCTTGCTACAGACAGGGCAGTTGACAGGCTTGAAGCGGTCACGAACCGTTTGCCATCCTTGGAAATCAGAAACCTACCTCTTTCAAGAATGGACTGCCAGTGTGCCTGTATGCACGACCTTTCGAGCAGAGCGTCGAAAAGCACGGCCACATGGCGGATGTTATTTACCCGAATACGGAATCCCTCCTCGCAGGCAAAAAGAGCTTCCATATCTTCCATACGAACCGTAGGAACACAGAACAGATGGTAAGTATTGGCACAAGACACAATACCTGCCATCTGTTCCTTTGAAAAATTACGCTCGAATGAAAGTGAAGTTGCGGTTGCCATTGGCTCCGCATCATACGCAAATGCCGGGCTATTTATTTCAGATGTGTCTAACACATCTTTATCTACAGTTTCCACCCAGAAATACTTTCCTGTATATTCCACAAATGGGCATATAACCCTTCCTTTCGGACAAGCTCATCGTGTGTGCCTTCTTCCTCTATCCGCCCGTTATCCAAAACAATTATCCGGTCGGCATCCTTGATTGTTTTGAGCCTGTGGGCAATGGCAATGACGGTGCGTCCTTTAATCAAAGAGTCGATGGCTTTCTGCACCTCCACTTCATTTTCTGGGTCGAGCGAAGCGGTAGCTTCGTCCAGCAGGATGACTTGTGCGTCTTTCAGCATGGCACGGGCAATGGATATGCGCTGCTTCTCGCCTCCGGATAAAGTACAGCCTCCTTCACCAACCATTGTGTCGTAGCCTTGCGGCAAGCGCATGATGAAGTCGTGACAACAGGCTTTCTTGGCGGCGACAATGATTTCCTCGTCTGCTGCATCCGTCTTGCCGAAACGGATGTTGTTGCGTATCGTGTCCTGGAACAGATAGACATCTTGGAACACCATAGAGATGTGGCTCATCAGACTTTCGGGGGCTATTTCGTCCATCGGCACGCCGCCAAAGGAGATGCGTCCCTGCTGTGGGTCGTAGAAACGGGCGCAAAGTTTCATCACCGTGCTTTTTCCACTACCCGAAGGACCTACAAGAGCCGTTAAGGAGTTTTTGGGGAGCGTGACGGTTATGTCGTGCAGCACTTCCTTGTCCTGATAGGCAAACGATACGTGCTCAAACCGGATGTCGCCTGCTATCGGGGATTGCCGTTCTCCTTTCATTTCCGGCTCGTTCATTAAGGAAAGAATACGTCCTCCTGCAATGGAAAAGTATCGGAACTCGGTAAAATTGGTTAGGGCGGAAGTCAATGGGTCGAACACACGGGAACCGACCACGAGAAACAGCACAAATACGAGGATGGAAAGTTCCCCTCCCAATAGCAGATATGTTCCGCACAGCACCATCATCGTCAGCCCTGCACGTACTAATGTGATGCTCAATAGGACAAATGGCCCTAACAGGGCTTCCTGACGGATGCAGGCACGGCGAAGTTCGGCAAAGGCATCGCGCAGCCGGACGAAACGGTCGCCCAACAGATTGTAGGCTTTCATCACCCGGATACCTTGCAAGTATTCCTCCAATCGGTTTCCTGCATTTATCTTCGCTTGGATTTGCCTGCCGCTCAGCTTCCGTTGCGCCTTTGTACTTGCCCACAGCACGAGCAAGGCAAGCGGCAAGGCGGCAAACATACTGACCGCCATTCTCCAATCTATCCATACCAATGAAGCAAAAGCCAGCACTGGCATTACCACTGCGCCCATCAATTGGGGCAGATGGTGAGAGATTCCCGTTTCTG
>CALUMK010000031.1 GCA_944321735.1 uncultured Bacteroidales bacterium | reverse complement strand
GAACAAGATGCACAAAAGCATCCCTCTTCGAAAACAGGAAACACACTCGGCGAGTCTAATGACCGATTTGGGTTAAAGTTAGGATTGTAAACTTTTTCCCATATACCGATAAATTCAAGCGTGTTGCGATTTCGGAGCCAATCTGTAATGAAGAAATCTCCGTCTTTCGCTTGCAGCATGTCTGTCAGGCAAATATAATCTTCCCCATTGACTTTGATGACATTGACATCGGTGTTTTTAACTGTGATTTTTGCCATGGTTTTGTAAATTTTTATTTGGTATGAATTAGGTGCATTTTATTTTGAATCAGGTTTAAAAGTTTGTGTATGTGATCGGATGCATTTTGATGTTATGTGCGTTGCGTGTGGACGGGTATGTCTGTCAGAATTTGAACCGGGCTTGGATCTTGATTTCCGGCAGGAGGTAGCCTTCGGTCTCGTTGTCCCCACTTCCCGTCTTCTGCACCCCGTCCTGCAAGGTGTGCGCGTATTTGAGTTCCAGGACGAGCCAGCGGAAGGCTTCGTACCGGCAGTTGAGAGCGAAGCGGAGGCCTTTGCCGTAGAGGGCCGAGATGGAAGAACCGTATAGCACGTCGTGTTCGTAAGCGTAAATCCGGCTCATGTAGTCCTTGGTCTGGAAGACCGCCAAGCGGAAACGGATTTTAAAGCGGTTGTCCGGTATCGTGTACCCGAAATCCTGCATCAGGAGCAGGCCGTCCGTGAAGTTCCGGCATTCCACACGGCTTTCGCCGAAGAAACCCAAGGGCAGGAGATAGCTGAAATCGGCACGGATCGAATGCCCTTGGCGGCTCAGGCTCTTGCCGTAGCTGAATTGCAGGTAGGCATCCAGCGAGGAACGGCTATAGGCCAGTTTCCCAGCTAAGGAATAGGTCTGGACAGGCAGGGCCAAGGCTTTGCGTTCGATGCCCAAGTCCCCGTCCAGTTCCAGCCGCAGGCCTTTGGGGAGCAGCGCCAGCATCTGCCATTCGAACCTTTGCTTCTGTTTGCCTTCTTTAGGGGTTGTCATGGGACGGGACAAGGGGCAGTCTCCATATAGGACAAAGTATAGAGGGCTGTAATGCGTGTAGCGGGCGGCCAGCGCGAAATTCTCGGACGGCTTCCATTGCGCTCCTTGCAAAAAGGCGTAGTCCAGACGGAAGTTCATCGAAGCCTCCCCGTACAGGTGCAGGCGGCCAATCAGCCATTGGTAATAGAGCGATGCGGCCGATTCCCGGTGCGCGGAAGCGTGGGAGAGGGACGTGTGGTGGCCGTTTCCCAATTTCAGCTCCGGATTGTCGATGCCCCCGAGCGTGCCGGTGGACAAGACCAGACCGATCCGGGCGGTGCGGAAGTCTTTTTCGAGTTTCCAGGCCCAGAGCTGCTCCCGGAGTTTCTGCTTCCCGGCTATTTCGGTTTCTGTCCGGTGGTAGCCGTTTTGGGGCAGGGACGTAATCAAGTCGAGGATGGAAGCTGGGTTTCGGCTGCCGTTTAGGCTTTCTAATCGGAACCGTCCATCCCTTTTCCGGCTGGAATAGAGCAGGCCGGTCTTCCAGGATGTGCCCAGGCGGAATTCCGCTGCCGCCCCTTGCAGGAAGCCGTATTCCGCACCGGAGGCGAAAGGTCGGATGCCTTGGCCGCAGGCCAGCATCAAGTCGGCCTGCGTTCCCCCGTAGAAGCCGCCGCCCGAACCTAGATGCAGTCCGAAGCCCCAGTCCGTCCGGTAGGTGCCGATGACAAGATTCTGCAAGGCGCCGATTTGGCTGAGCGCCATATAACCGGCATAGAAGTCAAAGCCTTGTCTCCCAAAGGCTTCCCCGGCATCCTGCTGGGCGGAAAATCCGATGCGAATCCTGTTCTGGGCATTGAAAAGGTATCGCAGATAATAATTGTCCGGCCTTCCGGCATATTTTCTCTCCCGGAAAGCCTTGCTGGGTTTGAGCCGGCGGTTGTAGCGGGCCAGAATCTGATGCTTGCCTTTTTGGAGCAAATCGCCCGCCTCCAAGGCATCGGATTCCGGACCTAAGTAAAGGAATGTCTGCAACAAGGCAAGGCTTTCGGCCGAAAAGCCGGGCACGAAATCCGTCAGCTCGTTCCAGTGCACGATCCGGCCGTAGCTCTCCCTGTAGTGAAGCAGGGCTTGGATTTGCCATTCGTCCAGAAGCTGCAGCCGCCGCAGTTCTTCCGCGTTTACTGTGTTCAGGTTGAGCGGGTTTTCTCTGTAGGACTGACGTTCAAAAAGCAGTTCTTCCCAGTCTTCGGCGGGCAAGGAAGCCTCTTCTCCGGCGTTTTCTAACAGTTCTTCCATCCGGATTTCGACCCAGTATTCCATCTGCGTCTGTGAGGGTTCGGATGGGATTTGCCAGTTTGTCGAATCTTTTGGGGGCGGTTTTGAGGAGTTTTTCTGCGCGTATGCTTTTTTGGTTGAGGGTGTTTTGGACGTGGTTTGGCGTGTATTGCGGCCTTGCTCCCGCTTGATGACGAGAGCGTTTTCCCCTGAAAGCACGCAAGGAAAGAGAATGCAGGCAATGAAGATAGTTTTGAGGAAGATACGTTCCCATATCTTCCCTGCGGTTCGCCTTTGGGCTGTACTGCTGCATCGGTGTTTCAAGGGGGCTTTTTTCATGGGTTTGCAAAATGCTGGGAATTTTTTGCTTAGCGGCAGGCTTGCGCCGGTATCGACAGGTTGTTTTTCGGCAAGTTTTATAGGGATGGTTCTATGGGGCCGGTTAATTTTATCCCGAAATCTAATGACCGATTGGGGTTCATGAATCAGGCCGCGTTGATTTCTTTCGAGGATTGAACAGATGTTTCCAGACCACGCCCGCCGAGCTTTCAAAGCCCAAGGGCGGGTTGTAGCCGCAATTGACTTCTATATGCAAGGCCGGGCGGGTATAGGCGAAGCCGAGCTGGTAGGCGAGGGGATTGATCCGGGTCTGGCCGTAAATCAGGAATCTTTCTTTGAAGAGATAGCCGAGTGCGATGCCGGCCTGGAGGGGATAGCGGAGGTCTTTATAGAGGTCGGCGCCGATTTGGATTTGGTCGAACACCCGGATAGCCGTGCCGATTTGCAACGAGAGCGCCCGGTTCCATTCCTTCCGCTGCTCGCTTCGGAGCACCACCGGGTAGCGGGCTTTGAAGTTGAAGCTCCAGATTTTGTGCTGGAAAGCCGTGGAAAAGCGCAGTTCGATCAGGCTTTCCCGGGCACGGTCTTCTATCTTGTTGGAAGTCAGGTAGGCGATGCCTATGCCTGCCGAAAATCCGGGCAGGAAGTTTCGGGCATAGCCGAGGCCGCTTTGCTGCTGGTTCAGCACCGGATAACCTTTGTATTGGTAATGCAGAGTCCAGGCGTTCTTGCCGTGCAGGAGGCCGGCATCCAGGCTATAGACCGCGTTCTCCTTGATGAACCCCATCCGGGCGAGGCATCCGGCAAAGAGGAAAGGGGCTTGCGGCTGAGGATTGAGCATCGCCAGGGCGGGATTTCCGGCGGTAGACAGCCAACCCGGCTCTTCGCCCGCATAAGCCGCCTGCAAGCCGAAAGGCAAGCTCAGCCCCTCTTGCGCCTCCAGCCCTCCGGCATCCAGCAGACAGGCGCAAAAGAGCCATCCTGCAACCCGTTTCGTCCGGCAAACCCCGCCTCCCCGCTGTTTTCGGCAGTCCGGGAAATACCGCCTGTGCGGCAGGCATAAAGAGGGCAGGCATTGGAAGAATGGAAAAGGCCGTTTTTTGGAGAAAATCCGCTTGGTTTTGAAGAAAATCCACCTGGCCCAAAGGCATGCAGGAAGGAGAACCGCAAGGAGATATGAGAAAGCAGGGAGATATAAGAAAATCGGGCGCATCTACATGCCCTACCTGATTGGCAGCATAGGGTATATAGATAACGCCCGGATTACGGTTTTATCGAAGTTTCAATGAGTAAATCTTACATTTTCAGTAAGATATTTTTGTAGTACACGAGCATTCATGCTCCATACTCGCAAAACTCAAGCAAAATGCAAGCTGTATTTTCCGAATGCCCGAAATTCCGTTTGGCAACAGCGTCTTGTTTGCCAAATTCCGTAGGACGCAAGCACGGCAAGAGAAGGTTTTGGCTGGTACTGCGCCGTGTTTGCAGGTTTGGCCGGTTCTGTACCTTCTTTGCTGTGCGGACTGTACTTGCCCCCTGTTTGCAATACTACGCCTATATTATTTATAGCCGAAAAGATATTTATACCCGGAAATCGAAGGTATGGCTTTTCAAGTCCTCGTTGGCTTTCTTGATTTTGTTCTTGAGACCTTCCTTGTAGGCGGCCAGTTTCTGGCGGCAGGCTTTCGACAGTTCGTCCTCGCCGGTGGACAGCATCTGCAAGGCTAAGATAGCCGCGTTCAGCGCCCCGTTGATGGCTACCGTGGCCACCGGGATTCCCGGAGGCATCTGCAGCATGGCCAAGGCGGCATCCATGCCTTCCAGGCTCGATTTGATAGGCACGCCGATGACCGGCAGCGGGGTCAGGGCCGCGATGACGCCCGGCAGATGGGCCGCCATGCCGGCTCCGGCGATGATGACCTTCACGCCCCGTCCAACCGCGTTCTGCGCGAAATCGAATACTTCGTGCGGTGTCCGGTGGGCGGAAAGCGCCAGTATCTCAAACGGGATTTCCTGTTCGTTCATGAATTTGGCAGCGGCTTCCATGGTGGGATAGTCGGAAGTGCTGCCCATGATGAGGCTTACCAAAGGTGTTTTCTTTTCCATTTCTTTCCTTGTTTGTTTTAGGTCATAGGCCTGTTTTTGAGCAATGATACAGGCTTGTGGCCGATGTTGCGGCTGAAACCGAAGTTCCGGAAGCCTTTGCTCGCTGCGTCTTTGATTCAAGCCCTTTTGCTGCAGCGAAGATAGTCTAAAATTCCGAGATTCCTTGCGAGCCCAAAGGAAGAGTTTCCCGTATGGAGATAAAAGGGCGGCAGCCGTGCGCTATTTCCGATGTTCGCGAAATGCAAAAAAGTTTTGTTTATTTCAAAAAAAATACCGACCTTTGCACTCCATTTTTGGCGGGAGTGCCGCAGCGCGGCCGATGTACGCCGCGCAATTAAAAATACTTACAGCCATGTCGAAAGTTTGTGAAATAACCGGAAAGAAAGTGATGACCGGGAACTATGTTTCCCACTCCAACATCAAAACCCGTCGCAAATTCTATCCCAATTTGCAGATTAAGAAATTCTACATTCCCGAAGAAGACGCTTGGATTACTTTGCGCGTTTCCACTCAAGGCATCCGTAATATCAACAAGAAAGGCATCATGAAGTGCCTGCAGGAAGCGGAAGCCAACGGTTTGCTCCGTCTTTACTAGGAACCGGTTTCCTGTAGAAGATTTTCCGACCCGGTTGTTTCTTCTAATAGGGTAAATATTTAGAAAGGCCGCTTGTGGTATTCGCAGGCGGCCTTTTGGCGTATAGACAGGTCTGAACTCAGGACGGGCTGTATTGAAACGCAACAGCTTTTAACCCAAATCGGTCATTAGACTTTGGGTAGATTGTCCGCTTATGTCATGCAGCATGCTTCTCGCCTAGCCGAAGGCGTAGCGGGCTACGTCGAGGCGTAGCGAGGAGCATGATGCGGACAGAAGCGAACAAGATGCACAAAAGCATCCCTCTTCGAAAACAGGAAACACACTCGGCGAGTCTAATGACCGATTTGGGTTTAATGCGTGACGCTTTCCATGCGTGACTGTTTCCGAGTCGCGATGATTTCCGAGGCGCATCTGCTTCCGCAGAAAAGTCCGGCAAGGCAGCGGATGCGCCCCTATGACATCCGTCATGCGGATTCTATAAGACCGATATTTTCTTTGCCGTGTTCAGTCTGCCCTTTTGAATTCTGACGATATATACTCCGGCAGCGGGCAGTGTGAAAGCAAAGCTGCTTTGTTTTACGGAAGAATGGCAAATCTGCCGTCCGGACACGTCCACGATTTCCACGCTGTCGAAAAGTCCTCCTTTGTATTCCAATTGCAGGAAACGCCCCGAGACGTGTAGCGAACATTGATTCCAGAAAGCTTCTTCCACGCCGGTTCCGCCACCATCGCCTTCCTCTCCAGTAAAAGGCGTGTCATCGTCGCCCCAGATTTTCTCCACCAATTCAGGATAGTCTATGAACGGGTTCCGATTCCCTTGGATTTCATAGACCGCATTGTTCCGGGCGATTTCCTTTTCGCTGACCGGATCCAGCTCATGCCATTCCAGCAGCATGCTCTTGGCCCAATCCGTGAATACCTGCTGGTTGTTACCCGCCAGCATGTCCGATTCCCAGGAAGCGACCTTGTCCTGGTAGCAGGTGGCCATATAGAAATAGGTACGGGCAAAATCTCCCTTGTATTCGTCCACCGGCTCGAAGACCGTCTTGCCATAACCCGGGTAGTTGCAAGTGCCTAATTTGCTGCCTGCGGTTGAAGTGAAAGTGGCGTTCCCCACTTCCCCGAACGGGTAGTTTTTGCGCCGGCTGTTCACATAGCCCGAAACCGGATACAGATGGAACAAGTCCGTGTACATGGGGCGACCCTCGTCAAACCAGCTCTTGGGCATCGAGTGTTCCCGGTTGTAGCAGACGCATTGATTCTCGGGATTGCCCGAACTTCCGCTTCCGCATTGGTCTTCTTGAAACTCGAACTGGCAATCGTTATACATATCAATGATATAGCCGTTTTCGTCCACGTCCGTTTCCCCGAAAGCCGTCCACAAATCGGCATAGCTGAGCTGCTCATGTCGGAAAATGCATTGCCAGAGCGCCCTTTTCAGTTCGTAACCGCTCTTGTTCAATGCATTGTCATAATAGCCATCCGGAACTTGCGCCCAAGCCATCCACGGCAGCATGCCCAGCAGAAACACAATCAGTTTTTTCATAGTCTATGTATATTGGATTTTCAGTTTCATCTTTCGGGCGGTTTTATCGATCGGGGCTTTTCTCGTTTTTTGCAATTTTTTTCTTTCCGAACCCATCGGATGAAAGCCTGCTTCATCGGCCCGCTTGGCCATCCGCCGCTCTTCTTTGTGCCGCCATCGCCCGTTCCTACCAGTTCACGAAAGCCCTTTGATAGATATCGTCCACCAGTTCTTCCGTGATTTCTTCAATCAAGCCCGACTCCACAGAGGAAAGGCTCAGGTTGGCATCGTAATCCCGGTACCGGGAGAAGCTTTGGCTGAAGTTTGACTTGGCGTCGAAGCGGTTCACGTACCGCACTTGCACGGTGATGGTAAGCCGGTTCATTGCCGCTTTGTCATCGCTTTGAATCGAAGTGGGGTTGACCGAGTATCCGGTGATTTCGCCGGTAAACTGTAAATCGGCGAAACCGTCTATCAGGTTGAGGTTGCTGTTGTTGACCAAGTATTCCTTGAGCCGGTCGGTGAATGTGGAACTCAAGGTAGGCTGTACCGAGGGGGCTCGGTTCCGGAAGTATCCCACGCTCAGCGTCCGGGCTTGTTCGGGGATGGATGCCCCGGAGAACGAATATTTTATTGTGCATCCGGACAGGGCGGAGAGCAATAAGGCAAAAATCAGTGTGACAAACCTTTTGATCATGGCTATTCTTCCATTGCGATACCGTATTCCTTGATTTTCCGGTAGATGGTTCTTTCGGAAATCCCCAATTCGGCAGCAGCTTTCCTGCGGTTGCCGTGGTATTTCACCAAGGCTTTCTCAATCAATATTTTTTCGCGTTTTTCGAGGCTGAGGTCCTCGTCTTCGGCCCGTACGGGTTCGTTGATGACTTCGGCCTGTGCCTGCGGGATGACGAACGCACCGTGATCTTCGTTTCGTTTGGGGAAGTTATCATGGCCGGCTTCGGCAGGAATCAAGGTGTAAGTATCCCGTCCCGAAGAGAAGGTTGGGGCGGAGTGGTTGTCGATTCCTGGGGAGATTCCCTCTGTCGTGCGGGAGGCGGGGATATGGCCGTCGCTGAGCTGGGCTACCGCTTCTTGCAGCTGATGGATGTCCTTCTGCATATCGAACAGCACGCTGTAGAGGATTTCCCGTTCGTTCATGCCGTTGGTGTTGCCGCTTTTGCCAAGAAGCACCGGAAGGCGGGACACGTTCATGTCGGGCAGCGAGTGTTTCAAGGCTTCCGCACTCAACGTGCGGTCTTTCTCTATGATGGTGATTTGCTCGCTGACGTTCTTCAGTTGCCGCACATTGCCCGGCCAAGGGTAGGAGGTCAGCAACTGCCGGGCTTCTTCGCTGAGGACCAAAGGCGGGATATGGTATTTCTCGCTGGTGTCGGTGGAGAACTTGCGGAATAGCAGCTCGATGTCTTCCGGGCGTTGGCGCAAGGAAGGCACTTGGATCGTGATGGCGTTGAGGCGGTAGTAGAGGTCTTCCCGGAATCGGCCCAACTGGATCTGCTCAGGCACGTTCACGTTGGTGGCGGCTACTACCCGTACATTGGTTTTCTGCGCTTTGGACGAACCTACTTTGAGGAATTCTCCGGTTTCCAGGACGCGCAGCAGGCGGACCTGGGTACTGAGCGGAAGCTCGGCCACTTCATCCAGGAAGATGGTCCCTCCGTTGGCTTCCTCGAAATAACCTTTCCGCGCTTCGCGGGCATCGGTGAACGATCCTTTTTCATGTCCGAAGAGTTCGGAATCTATCGTGCCCTCGGGTATCGCCCCGCAGTTGATGGCTACGTAGCTGTTGTGTTTGCGGGCGCTCAACTCGTGGATGATTTTCGGGAAGAATTCCTTTCCCGATCCGCTTTCGCCCAATACCAAGACGCTCAGGTCCGTGTTGGCAACCTGGGCGGCGATGTCTATGGCTCGGTTGAGCAAGGGGGAATTACCGATGATGCCGAACCGCTGTTTTATGCTTTGAATGTCCATGATGGCTGTTTTAGCTGTACCGGGCTTTGAAGCCGCTTGCTGCCGCTTTCCGGCGCGTGAATCTTTGTGCAAGCGGGAGTTCTTTGTTGCGGCTTCAATAGGCCAAGTTTCAAAGTTACGCAAAATTTCGACAGGTTTGCTAAAATCTCCGCTTAAGGCAGGTTCCGAATTTATAGGACACGCCTTAATACAGGCATCCGAAGAGCCACAAAGGGATTCGGTTGCCATTCCCCACTTCCACATTGTCGATGGCCAGATAACTGTCGGGCAGGTTGGCGATTTGGTCGAAGGTTTTCTGTGCGCCGCCTACTTCAAACAGGTATTTGTTGTTGGCTAAGAAATCCCCCTGCTTGGGCATGGACAACGATGTCACGGCTCCCACTTGGTTGGCAAAAAAAGTTTCGCGTTGGGTGCCTTTGGAAATGCGGCAGCCTAAAGCTTTCATCAAGTTTGTGTTTTCGAGATAAATCTTTTTGGGCCCGACCAAGTGCTTGTAGTCTTTTGCTTTGTCTGTCAGTAAATTGAGTAGGGCTGCTTTTTCTAACCAATAGAGCATTTTCAGGGTTTGGTCTCGGGTCGATTCCAGGCTTGCCGAAAGTTGGCGGATGTTGGGTTCCAAGGGGATGTTTTCCGCAATGACCATCAATAGCTTTTTTATCTTTTGCTTGGTCGCATAGGTTATCGATTCCTCTATGGCTGCAATATCGCTGTCTATGACTAGCTGTGTCACTTCTCCAATGCGTGCAGGATAGTCTTTCCCGCTTGTTTTGTAATAGGGGTAGTAACCGGCGTCAAGGTATTTTTCAAAATATTTCAGCACTTTTATCCCGGATATTGCATTCATGGCATAGCGGACGTGCTCCTTTAGGAGTTCTTCGAGCGAAAGGGGATGCAAGGTGGCGATGCCTTCGTATTCAAGATATTCCCGGAACGACAAGCCCTTCAGGGAGTATAAGGATTGGCGGCGAGATAAGTCCACTTTTGAGTTGTCGATGGCCAGCATCGCCGAACCGGTATAGACGATATTCAAATCGGGGTAGCTGTCGTACAGGTTTTTGATGAATAGTGTCCAATTCGGGTATTTATGCACCTCGTCAAAGAATATATAGTGTACACCGTGCGTGTACAGGAACTCTACTAAGTCTTCTGCCCGATGGTTTTGGAACCAAAGATTGTCTAACGACACATAGAATACGTCATCGATATTTGTAAAGTTCTCCTTTATCCGTTGCAAGAGCAGGGTCGTTTTTCCAACACCACGTGCGCCTTTGATACCCAGCAGCCTTGCATCCCAGTTGATTTGCTTGTAAAGGTATCTTTTGAATTTCAGGTTTGTGGATGCCAAATTTCTGTGGTAAATGTTTAATAATGGCTGGATGTCGGAATATTCCATGGCAGTTTTATGTTTTGACGATTGCAAATATATAAAAACACTTTTGTAGAAGTGCATTTTTGTCAAAAAAACACTTTTGCAGAAGTGTATTTTGCATAAAAAACACTTTTGTAGAGGTGAAAATTGTGATGATGAGATACGAGGCGTGTGAGGGTGAAAGCGAGCGTACTTAGTGACAATCAAAGAGTTTTGTTAGAACGATCCAGATGCGGTGCATCGATTTGTTGAGGGCACGTATAGGCGATGTGCCAAAGTAGGTGGGATTTGAAATCCTCAGGACGATTGGCAATCTAGGGTATTGTATTTTAGATTTTTGTCAGAAAGGGCAAGATGCGAGGCATCGAGCCGTAGGTCCAAGGGCGTGCTAAGGGAGGTGTGTCAGAATGGGTGAGATACGAGGCGCGCGATAGTTTCCAGCTACGGTGTTTGTAGATTTTTGTCAGAAAGGGCAAGATGCAAGGCGCACGACCGCAGGCGAACCGGAGCGTACTTATGTACGTGAGGATTCCGCCAAGGGAGTGCAACGCCGCAGCTTGCCCTTTATTACAAAAATCTACTTCATGTTGGTGTATACGTTTTGCACATCATCATCCTCCTCAATCCTGTCGATAAGCTTCTGCACGTCTTCCTGTTCGGCTTCGCTTAACTCCTTGGTATCGGTAGGGATGCGGTCGAAACGGGCGCTGACCAGTTCAAAGCCGTTGCTTTCGATGTACTTCTGGATATCGCCGTAGGCTTCGAAAGGCGCGTAAATCGTGATGTTGCCGGTTTCGTCATCCATGAAGATTTCATCGATGCCGCAGTCGATCAGTTCCAGTTCCAGCTCTTCCATATCAACCCCGTCCTTGGGCTTGATGTTGAAAACGCATTTGTGCTCGAACATGAAGGAAAGGCAGCCGGTCACGCCCAAAGAGCAGCCCGCTTTCGTGAAGTACGAGCGCAGGTTGGCTACCGTGCGCTGGTGGTTGTCGGTGGCTGTTTCAATCAGGATGCCGATGCCGTGGGGGCCGTATCCTTCATATACGATTTCCTTGTAGTCTTTCTGGTCCTTTTCCGTGGCACGTTTGATAGCCCGTTCGATGTTGTCCTTGGGCATGTTTTCCGACTTGGCCGTCTGGATAATGGCTCTCAGACGGGGGTTCGTAGCCGGGTCGCTTCCGTTCTTGGCTGCAATCGTGATTTCCTTGCCCAGGCGGGTGAAGGTGCGGGCCATGTTGCCCCAGCGTTTGAATTTGCGAGCTTTTCTATACTCAAATGCTCTTCCCATATTTAAATGAATTATACTGTTTGTACTCTTGTTATGGCTGGGTTTCTCGGGCGCGTCTGCGGCGTTGTCGGCGCGGGCTGTTCAGTCACGAACCGCAGTGCGAGCCGAACGCAGAGGGCAAATTTACTTGCACTATGCTGAGGCGAAGCCTGCGCTCGCTGCGGAGCAGCAACAGGACGCTCCTTCACATCCCTTTGCCTCCGGCCTTGCATCCGCATCCCGATAAATCCCAGCCTGCTAAAATGGCTGTTTTACCGCATGCCGCAGATTTTCTTCGTGTTCCAGTAAATCCCAGCTTGCTAATCGGCTATCCTAATGCTTGCCACAATCTTTTTCGCATCGATAAATCCCAGCCTTCTAAACTCGCTGTTTTACCGCATGCCGCAGATTTCCTTCGTGTTCCAGTAAATCCCAGCCTGCTAATCTGCTGGGTTTTCTCGAATGCATTTGCTTCGTTGCACTTCCTTGGCGGAATCCTCATGTACGGAAGTACGCTCCGGTTCGCCTGCGGTCGTGCGCCTTGCATCTGCTATTCGATAAATCCCAGCCTGGTGAACTGGCTGTTTTACCGCATGCCGCAGATTTTCTTCGTGTCCCGATAAATCCTAGCTGGGGCTAAAAGCGGAAGTTCGCCTGCGTTCCGTGCCTTACGGATTACCGGCGGCGCTGCTGGGCCTGCTGCCGGGCTATTTCCTGCTGGCGTTTGGCCATTTCTTCCAAGCGAGCTTGGAAACGGGATTTCTTGACCGGTTTCTTCTTGTTCTCCTGAATCTGGGCCAACACCTTTTCATCGTTGATCATCTTGCGGATCAAGAACATCTGCAAGAAAGTGAACAGCGAGGAAAGCGTGTAGTAGTAGTTCAAGGCAGAAGAGTAGTTGTTGAGGAAGAACAGCAGCATGACCGGCATGAAATACATCATGAACTTCATGCCAGGCATCGCATTGGTCTGCGCCTGGTTCTTCATCGTCATGTGCGTGTAAAGCAGGTTCGAGATGGCCATTGTCAGCGCGAACAAGCTTACGTGGTCTCCGTACCAAGGAATATTGAACGGCAGGTTCAGGATGCTGTCGTAGCTGGAAAGGTCGTCGGCCCAGAGGAAACTTTGCTGGCGGAGCTCGATGGAGGCCGGGAAGAAACGGAACATCGCGTAGATGATAGGCAGCTGCAGCAGCATCGGGATGCAGCCCGCCATCGGGCTGATACCCGCCCGCTTGTAGAGCGTCATCATCGCCTTCTGCTTCTCCATGGCCTGTTCCTGCTTGGGGTATTTCTTGTTGAGCTCGGCGATTTCCGGCTGGATTACCCGCATCTTGGCTGAAGAAGCGTAGGACTTGTAGGTCATCGGGGAAATGACAATCTTTAGCAAGATGGTCAGGATCAAGATAATGATACCGTAGTTGACCCCTTTGGCTTCCAAGAAGTCAAAGATAGGGATAACGGCCACACGGTTAATCCATTGAATCAGGAAGAATCCCCATCCCAATGGAATCTGGCGTTCCAGATCCAGGTTGTAATCGCGCAGGATCCGGAACTTGTTCGGCCCGGCGTACAGTTCCATGCCGAAGTGCTCTTGGGCATCTCCCGTATAAGGAATCCCGATGGTAGCTTCCATGTCTTTCAGATAGTCGGGCGAGGCTTGCCGACGGGTGTAGTTCCGGATATCGGCCGATGGGAATTCGCTGTCGGCAATCAGGGTCATGCTGAAGAACTGCTGCTTGAACGAAATCCATTTGGACGGCGTGGTCAGCTCTTCCTCATCGTCTTTTGTGCCTTTCAAGTATTGCACCTTGTCGGTGGTAGGCTTGTAATATACCGATGTATTCATGCTTTCCATGCCGGAGGGTTTCTCCAGGCATTCCAGGCGGGCGTTCCACACCATATCTATAAAGGAAGTGTTGGACGCAATCAGGTTTTCGGTATTGACAAAGTTGACATCGAAGCCCATCATGTACTGGTTGCCGCGGATCGTATAGACGAACTCGATGTAGCGGCTCTTGTCGAAAAGGGGCAGGGTCGCGGTGTCGATGCCGGCTCCGTTGGGGTAGAGACGCATCCGGACTTCCACGCTGTCGTTGCCTTCCACCTTGGTGGTCTGGGGCATCAGGCATTCAAAGTAGTAGCGGTCGGTGCGGATATTGCGGTTTTGGGCAAAGAACTGGAGGTAGAAATCGGAACGGTTCTCGTCGAAAAGAACCAGATCTTCCTTCTTGTAGGTCAGATATTCTTTGAGGGTGATGCCGGCGATTCGTCCGCCTTTGGTGTTGAAATCCAAGGTATAGACCTCGTTTTCTATCTGGAAATGCTGATCCTGTCCTTCGGCGGCGGCAGAAAACGGGTGGGAGGCATCGAAATGGCTCTTGGCGGCATTCCCGTTCTGTGAACTTGCCTGTGCGGCTGGATTATCTCCGGCTTCGAAGGAAGCGGGCTTGCCCGTTCCTGTGGAAAAATCGTCTGTCTGGGATTGTTGCGATGCGTACTCGGCCGCTGCTGCCTCTCTTTGTTTCTCCATCTTGCTGGTCTGCCAGTAGGAAAATCCTAACAGGACCAGGAACATCAGGACAAGGCCGATAAGACTCTGTTTGCTCATTCGTTTTTATATAGAAAAAGTTCCATGCAGCGTTTTTTTGAGCCGGCTTTGCCGGGTTGGGCATCAATCTATTGATTTCGATTTGGATAGCTTGAATGCCAAGGCTGCAAAACGGGCAAAGGTAGGTAAAAAATGGGTTTTGGCAAATTCGTGTTTCGGGGCGTTCGGCTTGGCAAGTCTCTGGTTAGCGTGTGTTTCCTTTGGATTTCCATATCTTGGAAAATTTGTACTTTTGCTTTTTAGTTCGAAGCGGATTGCCTGTTGGAATCCATTTTTGGATGGTGCTGAAAAGACAAGGCGCAGGGATACCATGGCAGCTTGTCCATTCGGTTGCTTCAGCTGGCATCGGCCGAGAAAAAGAAGAATTAATCCTAAAACTACCAATATGAGCTTTAGAATCGTAGTATTGGCCAAGCAGGTTCCCGATACCCGCAACGTGGGCAAAGATGCCATGAAAGAGGACGGGACCATCAACCGGGCCGCGCTTCCGGCTATTTACAACCCGGAAGACCTCAACGCCCTGGAAATGGCCATCGAGATGAAAGAACGAATCAAAGATGCCGAAATCGTGGTGGTCACGATGGGACCCGGCCGCGCTGCTGAAATCGTGCGCGAGTCGATGTACCGGGGCGCGGACGGCGGCTGCTTGATCAGCGACATGAAGTTCGCCGGTGCCGACACCTTGGCCACTTCCTATACCTTGTCGATGGCTTTGCGCAAGCTGTCTCCTTACAATGTGTTGATTTGCGGCCGTCAGGCTATCGACGGGGATACCGCCCAGGTGGGCCCACAGACGGCTGAGAAATTGGGCATCCCCCAGATTACATACGCCGAGGAACTGGTGGACGTGGACGAGAAGTCCGTGACCATCAAGCGCCGTTTGGAAAGAGGGGTGGAAACCGTCAAGGCTCCGCTGCCCTGCCTGGTCACTGTCCATGGTTCGGCCAAGGAATGCCGTCCCCGTCATGCGATTCGTGTGATGCAGTACAAGTACGCGGCCACGCCGAGCGAACTGGCTTCGGCCGACGAAACCCGCAAGGCCCGCGTGGCGGCCAAGCCGGAACTGCAAATCAAGGAATGGACAGCCGCCGATTTGGCTGCCGACCCGGACCGTCTGGGTCTGGCCGGTTCGCCTACCAAGGTGAAGAAAATCGACAACGTGGTGCTGGTCCACAAGGAAGCCAAGATGATGGACGCTTCGGATGCTTCCATCGATGGTTTGATGAAAGAATTGATTTCCACCCATATCGTAGGATAATCCGGGGAGTGGCAAACAGCCTTCTTTTCGAGGTCGCTTAGGCTTCGCAGGCAGGAAGGCCTAAAAAAGAAAGAAATGAGTAACGTATTTGTATATTGCGAAGTAACCGAAGAACGCGGCATTGCTGACGTGAGCTTGGAACTGCTCTCCAAGGGCCGCAAACTGGCCGACACTTTGGGCTGCCAATTGGAAGCCATTGTGATTGGAAGCCAGGTCAAGGAGCTGGAACAGACACTGTATCCTTACGGCGTGGATGTGATCCACTATGCCGACGATGCCCGCCTGTTCCCCTTCACCACCTTGCCCCATACCTCGATTGTGGTAGGTCTGGCCAAGGAATTCAAGCCCGAAATCTTGTTGTTCGGGGCTACCTCGGTAGGCCGTGACATGGCACCGCGCGTGGCTTCCAACCTTTTGTGCGGATTGACGGCCGACTGCACTTCCTTGGAAATCGGGGATCACGAGGAAAAGAAAACCAACACCGTCTATAAGAACCTGCTTTACCAGATTCGTCCGGCTTTTGGCGGCAACATCATCGCCACGATTGTCAACCCTCAGACCCGTCCCCAGATGGCCACGGTTCGCGAAGGGGTGATGAAGAAGGAAATCTATAAGGCCGATTACAAAGGCGTTGTGAAGAAGGTGGATGTGGCCAAGTATGTGTCGGATACCGATTTCTGCTGCCAGATCATCGACCGTGCCATCGAAGCCCAGAAGGTGAACATCAAGGGGGCTCAAATTATCGTGGCCGGCGGCTACGGGGTGGGCAGCCGGGAAAACTTCAAGCTGCTTTACGAATTAGCCGAAGTGCTTGGCGGCGAAGTGGGTGCCACCCGTGCGGCGGTGGATGCCGGTTTCATCGAACATGAACGCCAGATCGGGCAGACCGGGGTGACCGTGCGTCCCAAGCTCTATATCGCTTGCGGTATTTCCGGTTCGGTGCAGCATCGTGCCGGGATGGATCAGTCGGGCAAAATCATCAGCATCAATACCGATTCGGAAGCGCCGATGAACGCGATTGCCGATTATGTGATCAATGGTTCGGTGATGGATGTGTTGCCGAAGATGATCAAGTATTATAAGGCCAACTCCAAATAAACGTGCGGCGTGTGATAACGGGCAATCTACTTGGTTGCGCTCCCTCGACGGAGTTCTCACGCTCCGGTTCGCCTTCGGTCGTGCGCCTGGCATCTTACCCGTTCTGACACGAAACTTTGAATTGCCGAGAGCACGGTGATTGGGCAGTTCGAGATTATTTTTAGAAACACCTAAAATCGAGGTTATGAATTTTTACAGTGATAACGAAGCGTTGAAGTTTCATCTCAATCATCCCACGATGCGCAAATGCGTGGACATGAAAGAGAATGGATACACAGACAAGGAAAAATACGATTACGCGCCTGAGAACTTCGAAGACGCGATGGACAGCTATGAAAAGGTGATGGAAATCATCGGCGATATTTCGGCCAATGTGCTGGATGTGAATGCCGAGGATGTGGATCACGAAGGTCCTGAGGTTATTGACGGCCATGTGAAGTATGCCCGTGGCACGCAGGAGAACCACGATGTGCTGACCCGTGCCGGGGTTTATGGCATCGCTTTGCCGCGCAAGTATAACGGTTTGAATTTCTCGTATGTGCCTTACGTGATGGCGGCCGAAATCGTGTCTCGCGGGGATGCGGGCTTTGCCAATATCTGGGGCTTGCAGGACTGCGCCGAGACCATTTACGAATACGCCAGCGAGGATATCAAGGACGAGTTCCTGCCGCGGATCCATGATGGCAAGACCTGCTCGATGGACCTGACCGAGCCGGATGCCGGTTCGGACTTGCAGGCCGTGCAGCTGAAGGCTACTTATGACGAAGCCAAGGGCATGTGGATGCTCAACGGGGTGAAGCGTTTCATCACCAACGGGGATGCCGATATCAAATTGGTACTGGCCCGTTCGGAAGAAGGCACGCACGACGGCCGCGGCTTGTCGTATTTCGTGCATGACCGCAACTGGGGCGGGGTACGGGTAAGGCGTATCGAGAACAAGCTCGGTATCAAAGGCTCGCCGACTTGCGAATTGGTATTTACCAATGCGCCTGCCAAATTGGTGGGCGACCGCAAGCTGGGTCTGATCAAATACGTGATGTCGCTGATGAACGGGGCTCGTCTCGGGGTCGGTGCTCAGTCGGTGGGCGTTTCCGAGGCTGCTTACCGCGCGGCTTTGAAGTATGCCGGCGAACGCGAGCAGTTCGGCAAGGCGATTATCGAGTTCCCGGCCGTCTATGAGATGCTGGCGTTGATGAAGGCCAAATTGGATGCTTCCCGTTCGGTATTGTACGAAACCGCCCGTGCCGTGGATTTGAGCAAGTCCTATGCCGCCATGGTGAACGAAGGGCAGAAGCTGACGCCCGAACAGCGTGCCGAGATGAAGCTCTACCAGCGCAACGCGGATTTGCTGACGCCTATCTTGAAGATGTTCTCCAGCGAATATGCCAACCAGGTGACTTACGATGCGATCCAGATTCACGGGGGAACCGGCTATATGAAGGATTTCCCGGTGGAACGCTATTACCGCGATGCCCGTATCCTGACCATTTACGAAGGTACTTCGCAGTTGCAGGTGGTGGCGGCGATCCGCAACGTGCTCAACGGCACGGCTTCCAAGCTGATTGAAAGCTACGAGGCGGAAGGAATCAAGCCGGAATTGCAGCCTTTGCGCGACACCTTGAAGAAGATGCACGAGGCCTTGAACCAGGCGGTGGATACGGTGAAAGGCTTGGACAACAACGAGGCGGTGGATTTCAATGCCCGCCGATTGGTGGAAATGGCCGGATACACGATTCTGGGCAATCTGGTGATGCTGGATGCCAACCGCAGCGAAATGTTCCGCAAGAGTGCCGAAGTCTTTGTGGACTACGGACGCAGCATGGTGGTTCGTCACGCGGATTTCATCGCTTCGTTCCGCAACGAGAAGATGGAGTATTACAAATAGCCGATACCGCTTGTAATGGAGCGGGGAACGGAAGCGTTCCCGGTATTAATGAACGACTCTGTCAGGATTCACTCTTGGCAGGGTCGTTTTGTAATAAAGGAGTGCTAATCTAATCGTGTGTTAAAGAAGCTTCTTATCCCCATTCTTCCGGGTCGTGGGCTTCGACAAGGATCCGGTAGCGGTCGAACTCGATGACTTCGCCTTCGCGGATTTTGGCTCGTTTGCGGGTTTCGGTTTCCCCGTTGCGCCTCACCATGCCGCAGGCTACGCATTCTTGGGCATCGCTTCCCGAATAGACTACGTTGACGGCTTTGAGCAACTGGATCAGCGGGATGAATTCTTCGCCTTCCCGCAGGTGGAATGTCAAGGTTTTCATGGCGCGAAAATACGGGAAATGCTTAGTTTTGCAAACATTGGTTTATCGATAGGAGGAACTGGTATGAAATCCAAGTTTGGTTTGCTTTCCCTTGTTTTGGCGTTTTTTCTGCCGTGGATGGCCGAGTCCCAGGAAATAAGCGGTCCTTGGAACGGGGTGCTGGATGCCGGGGCGAGCCGTTTGCATTTTGTCTTTCATTTCGAGCGCGATGCCGAAGGGAAGCCGGGCTGCACGATGGATATCCCGGAGCAGAACGTGAAGCAGTTCCTGGTGACGGTGGATTATTGCGGGGCGGATTCCGTGCATTTGTCGATGCCGGTCTTGGGCGCTTCGTATGCAGGGCGTTTGCAGTCGGTTCCGGGCGGGCAACAGATTGCAGGGCAGTTCCGTCAGCACGGTTATGTTTTTGTTCTGGATTTGAAGCCGGGAGCTTATTTGGCGGCGCGTCCACAGACTCCGCAACCGCCTTTCGATTATGCCACCGAAGAAGTTTGCTTTTATGCGCCCGATAGTGCCCGGCTCTGCGGGACATTGACGTATCCGGTAGGCTACAGCGCCAAGAAGCGGGCGCGTCTCGCCACCCCGGTCGTGTTGCTGGTTTCCGGCAGCGGGCAGCAGGACAGGGACGAGACGTTGATGGATCATAAGCCGTTTGCCGTCATTGCCGATTATCTGGCCGAGCATGGGATTGCCAGCCTGCGTTACGACGACCGGGGCGTGGGGCGGTCGGAGGGCGACCCGACCGTCACGACGACTTACACCAATATGCAGGATGCCTTGGCTGGAATCCGGTATCTCCGCCAGAGCCGGAAGTTCGGCCCGGTGGGCGTGTTGGGGCATAGCGAGGGCGGCATCATCGCGTTCATGTTAGGTGCGGAGAGCCAAGTGGATTTCTTGGTCAGCATGGCCGGGAGCGCCGTTCCGGGAGACGATATCCTTGTGAGCCAGAACCGTTTGGCCTTCGAGCTGATGGGACAGCCGGATTCTTTGGTCGATGCCTATTGCGCGGTCTTGAAGCAGGTGCTGCGTTGTCGTGCGGACGGTCTCGATTTCAGCGATCCAAGGGAAGTGGTGGATAGTCTGGCCGGCGTTTGCGGTGCGGATTGCCTGCCTGCGGAGGCCCGCCTGAACTTGGCGATGGTGCTGGGCAGGGAGAATCCTTGGATTGACTTTTTTATTTCTTACGACCCGGCGCAGGCCATAAGCAAGGTGTCTTGCCCGGTGTTCGCGCTCAACGGCAGTCTGGATACCCAGGTGCTGTCGTCCGAGAATCTTCCGGTCATCGAAAGCCTGTTGCCGCCTCGTCCGGAAAACCGGGTGGTGGAATACCCGGGCTTGAACCATCTTTTCCAGCATGCCACCACCGGTTTGTCCACCGAATACGCCACGATAGAGGAAACCCTCTCGGAAGAAGTGCTTCAGGACATTGCCGATTGGATAAACGGTTTGCAACGGAAATGAGGCTTTTTCTGCCCTCCATTAGCGACATGCGGCAACGGGTGGTTTTGCTGTGAAAGCCGAAAATATTACGTAAATTCGCGGGCTTTTCCCGGAAGGGGGAAGCCTTTGCTGTATGGCGGCCTGCCCTATGCTCATTCCTAGGGTTGGCTGAAGGAGGGCGTTTTTGCGCCGGCGGGATGCGTTTGGGCTGGGTTCGGCCATGGCATCGTGTTCGGAATCGAAAAAAAGCAAGAAAAATGAAAGAATACCAGAAAGTATTATGCATTGCCGGGAGCGAATGCCTGGGAAGTTCCGGCGTGCAGGCCGATTTGAAGGCTATTTCCGCCTGCGGGGCGTTCGGCGCGGGAGCTTTGACCTGCTTAGTCAATATGAGCACGACCAAAGTGAAGGACATCATGCCTTTGCCGGAAGATTTCGTGACCAGTTCGATCCGTTCGTTCCTGGACGATGTGAAAGCGGATGCGATCAAGACCGGGATGCTGTTTACCAAACCCTTGATAGACAGGATCGGGTCTACGCTTCTCGATTACCCGGAGATTCCCAAAGTGGTGGATCCGGTCATGGTGGCTGCCACAGGAGACCGTCTGATTGAATTGGAGGCGATTGAAGCCTACAAGGAAAGCATGTTCCCGGTAGCCACGCTGATTACGCCTAACTTCAAGGAAGCCTGCCTGTTGCTTGGGCATGAGTTCGGCAAGGAAGACTTGCAGGCGGATATGGATTACCTGTGCCGTTGGGGCAATGCCGCTATCGTGAAGTCTTTCCATCAGGATGGCAAGTTCATGGATGTGTTCAGCAGCGGCCAGGGACAGCCTTTGCGCCTGTTTGAAAAGCGTTTCATCGAAACCAAGAACGTGAACGGCACCGGCTGCACCTTCTCCTCTTCGATTGCGGCCTTCATTGCCCGTGGGTTCGTCTTGGAAGAGGCTGTGGCACATGCGGAAGACTATATCGGAAAGGCTATCGAGGAAGGTTCCAAGTATCATTTCGGGGCAGGGAACGGGCCGGTATGCCATTTTTACAACGAAATGCCGCTTTGATTCCGTCTTGCTTTTGCGCTCTATATTCCGTAACTTTGGATGCACCGAAGATAGGATGTGTACTCGTGAACGGAGGTTGGCATCGCCGAAATCCTTTTTCCGATGCCGCCTTTGAGTCCGAATCGGTCATTAGACTTTGGGTAGATGGCCCGCTTATGTCATGCAGCACGATGCGGACAGAAGCGAGCAAGATGCCCGAAAGCATTGTCCTCGGCATCGGAAACGGACTCAGCGAGTCTAAAGACCGATTCGGGTTGAATGTTAAACCAAACAAGAAAGGAGTGCGTTATGAGCAAAATTGGAATCGTGGTAGCGATGGACAAGGAATTTGCTTTGTTCGAAAAGCTTTTGGACGAGAAGAAAGACATTTCTTCGGCAGGTTTCAAGATCATGACCGGCCGTATGGACAACAAGAAGATTTGTTTGATGACCTCCGGAATCGGCAAGGTGGCGGCAGCTACCGGTATCAACTTGCTCCGTTCGTTGTACCAGCCCGATATGGTGGTCAATTCCGGTGTGGCAGGCGGTTTGGGCGAAAATTTGAAGACGGGCGATGTGATTGCCGGGACCGAATACGTTTATCATGACGTGGATTGCGGTCCGGGCAACGAATACGGCCAGGTGCAAGGCTTCCCGGCCCGTTTCAAGGCGGATGCCCGTCTGTTGGAAGCCGTTTCCCGCCAAGGGATTCGTTCCGGTCTTTTCTGCACGGGCGATCAGTTCATTTCCGACCCGGAACAGTTGAAGAAGATAAGGAAGCATTTCCCGGAAGTGCAGGCGGTGGATATGGAAAGCGCGGCTATGGCGCAGGTTTGCTATATCTGGAACATTCCTTTCCTTTCGTTGCGGATTATCAGCGATACGCCGGGGCGGCATGAGGATAACTTGGACCAGTATTACGACTTCTGGAAGCAAGCGCCGGAACAGAACTACGAGCTGCTGCGTTCCTTGATACCGGAACTGTAGGTCTGAATCTCGGGTAGCATGGAAACGCAACATGTTCTGCTGGCGTTCGCCTTGACCCTCTTTGCCGGTTTGAGCACGGGTATTGGCAGCTTGCTGTCGTTGATAGCCAAGCGGACCAATACCCGTTTTCTTTGCGCCTCGTTAGGGTTCTCGGCAGGTATCATGATTTATGTCTCGTTCATGGAAATGATGCCGGAGGCGCGAGTCCGCTTGGCGGAAGCCTACGGGGAAAAGCCGGGGCTGCTGTACCTGATTCTGGCCTTTTTCGGAGGCATCGCGCTGATCAATCTGATAGACTTCTTGGTTCCCGAATCCTTGAACCCGCACGAAATGCACGAGATGCGGGACGATATCCGTCAGGCCGAGCAGCGTTTGCGCCGGACGGGTCTGTTGGCGGCTTTGACGATAGGCATCCATAATTTCCCGGAAGGGATCGCTACCTTTACTTCCGCTTTGGGTTCGCTCGATATCGCGATTCCTATCGCGCTGGCGATTGCCATCCATAATATTCCCGAGGGTGTGGCGGTGGCCGTGCCGATATATCATGCCACCGGCAGCCGCAAGAAAGCTTTCTGGGCTTCGTTTGCTTCCGGCCTGGCCGAACCGGCGGGAGCCTTGATAGCCTATGCTTTCTTGCTGCGCTTCTGGAATCCGGTGCTGACCGGCATCGTGTTGGCGGTGGTGTCGGGCATCATGGTATTCATTTCACTGGACGAGCTTCTGCCCAGTGCCGAACGTTACGGCAAGCATCATATCTCGATAGTCGGTCTGGTGGCGGGCATGGCGGTGATGGCCGTCAGCCTGTATCTGTTGTGATTCCTTATTGCTTAAATAGAAGGGACTTTGCCATAGATGGAGTTAATCCATAGGGCAAAAAGCCGGTCGGTCACGGAAAAGGTCTTGTTTGTTTTTGTAATGAGGTCCTTTTCAAGTAGTTTTTTCGCGGCAGATTGAACCGAACTGGCAGAGGTGAGGCTGTGCCGTTTGATGAATTCCGATGATGTGATTTTTGTCGCTGTATCCTCTTTGGCAATGGCATAAAGGAGGGTTTTCTGTTTTTCCGGAATGTTTGAGAGGATTTCTCGGAATATGGTATCATTCGATGCAATCATGGCGTCGATGGCCGATTGGATGATTTCCAAGCTGCATTCATTGTTTTCCAGAGTGTCCGCAAATGCTTCATTGAATGTCTTTTGAAGATAAAAGGTATTTCCTTTGAACAAACGGTAAACTTTTTCCACATTCGTTTCCGCAATGCATCGGTGTCGTCTCTTGAAATGCGTGCACACGAACGACGTATATATTTCTTGGTCGATGGCTCTCAGTTCCAGTATGTCGGCACTGTGATAGAACGGCCTGGCAGAGGAAGTGAACATTTCCTGCATTAAGTGTCTCTCGCTCCCTGCAAATATGAAGTTGCTGTTGGTTTGCTTTTGGATATGGGTTCGCAACAGAGCCTCGATATTCTTTTCTGGATATTTGGCTATTTGCTGGAATTCATCGATAGCTACGATGCAGGCTTTGTCAGCGCATTCCAGATAGTGGAAAATCTCGTCCAAGGTATATGCCGGTTGCTCTATGTCGCCCAGTTCTATATTGAATGTGGGTAGGTTGGATACTGGGTCGAATCCGAACTTGCCACTGATGGATTTGATGGTCTGGATAAAGAGATTGAGCATTTTACGGCTGCGGGGCAATAAGGATTCATAGATTTGCTTTCCAAGCAGAAAGGTGAATTCCCGCAGGCTCGATGTGTGCAGGATATCGATGAAGAAGGTATAATACTCCTTGCTGATTTCGGGTTTGTCATAGCAAAACTGGATCAATCCGGTTTTCCCCATTCGACGGGGAGATATGATTACCAAGTTGTTTCCGTTAGTGATGGATTTGACTAATCTGGCGGATTCGTTGACTCTGTCGCAGAAATATTCCGGATCAATCTTGCCGGTTACAATGAAGGGGTTGTTTTTGCTCGCCATAGTGCAATTTTTTATGCAAATAAAATTATTTTATCAGCATTATGCAAATAGCATAATTATGGAAGTCGAGTTTAGAATGGAGGTTGTTGTCTTATTTTGTTTTTAATCATTGATTTATTTGGTATGGGCTGTGCGGAGGAAGCTCTGATAGATATTGATTCGTGGTGTTTTGTAGGCTTGCCTCGGTGATGTTCAGTGTGTATATGAGCGGGGACTACTTGTCAGGGGCAAGGATGGAGCCGTCTTTCAAGAGGACGACTTCCCCGATTTGGGGGATGACGACCGGCAGCGAGTCCTGTTCTTTCATTTTCCGGGCGTTCGACAAGGGTTCGTCCCAAGGATGCCGGGCGAGCGCGTATTTGGAATGATGTACCGTCAGGATATGGCTGGCACCGGTTTCCTTGGCGGCTCGGCTCATGAATTCCGGCATTAGGTGGATGTATTTCCAGGCCTTGTTGTACTGCCCGTTTTCCATGATGGCCCAGTCGATAGGGGCGAATTCCTTGCCGATTTCCGCAAAATGGGTATCGTAGCCTCCGTCTCCGGCAATGTAAATCTTGCGGGACGGGCATTCGAGCAGGAACGAGGCCCAGTGGGTCGGGTTCCGCCGCAGGCTGCGTCCGGAGAAATGCCGGGTCGGACGGCAGTAGACTCGCCATCCGCTGTCCAAAACAGCCTCTTCGTACCATTCCAATTCAATCAGTTGTTCGGGTGCAAAGCCCCATCGCTCAAAATGCTGTCCCACGCCTAAAGGACAGATGACTTTTCCAATCCGGTCTTTGAGCGCTTTCACGGTATGGTAATCCAAATGATCCCAATGGTCGTGGGAGATAACAAGGTAGTCGATGCCCGGCATGTCTTCGGGTTTGTAAACTTCGCTGCCGGGAAAGGCTTTGTTGGCGAAGCGGACAGGGGAGGCCTGGCAGAACACGGGATCAATCAGGAATCTTTTCCCTTCGTTCTGGATCAGATAGGAAGAATGCCCGAACCAGACGAGGCAGTTCAGATCGGGGGCGAGCCGGTGCAAATCGGTCTTGACGGCTTTTATCGGCATCGGCGGCTTTATGCCGGGCGTTTTCGCGAATACGAATTTCCAGAGCTTGCCGAGGAAGTTGCCTTTGAGGCTGTCGGGCGAAGCCGGGACGGGATGCAGGTTCTGGAATTGGCCGTTCTTGTAGTAGGGGGATTTCTCGATTCTCGCCAAGCGTTCGCCTTTGGGCAGCTGTCCGAAGCGGGGACTGTGCATGAAGAGGACGATGCCGATAGCTGCTGCCGCGATTATTCCTAAGAAAATGAATGCCATCCGTTTTAATTTCTTTCGCCTTGCCATAGGGGGACAAAGATAGCGAAAGTCGAGCGCAGAGCCAAGCCGCTCCCTTGCTTGAGCTATGCCGAGACCAAGCTATCTTCGGCGACAGCCAAAGATAGTGAAAGTCGAGTGCCATGCAAAAGGAGCTTGCTCAGTTTTGCATGGCCGAGACGCATCCTATCTTCGGCGAAGCCAACGATAGCGAAAGTCGAGAGCATATTAGTTTAACCGCTCTAAAAGTGTCAACCATATTCCTGGAAGGTCACTTTGTCATGATAAGTTTTTGTGGTTATACCCATAAAAAGTATTTGTAAAAGTATTGTTTTTGTGGGTGCAATCTAAAAATAGAATGGGTATGATAGAACGAGAACTGTATATGAAGCAAATCCGTCCTTTTATGAATCGTTCGTTAAGGCCTTCCGGAAATAGCAGGGCAAGGAACGTACAGCGTTGAGCCCGAAGTGTAACACTTGTGTTACAGCGAGTGTTCCATTTTGTTACACTTTTGAAGTTGCTTGAAAATGTTTAGCGGTGATTGTGAGGTGATTGCATTTTGTGGCATGTTTTTTGCTGTGATTGAGGGGGCGGGAAATACGGGGAAATATCAAGGTGGTTTCCCGTTGGGTTAAAAACTTTTGCTATGCTAAAGAACGTGATTGTCAATTTGCAGAATATCTTTCGGCGCTATACCGTGGCTTCGGTGCTGAACTGCGTGGGCTTGGCGGTGGCTTTCGGTGCATTCCTGTTGCTGATGGCTCAGATTCGTTACGAACGTTCGTACGATAAGTCGGTGGAAGGCTGGCGGAATATCTTTGTCGCGGAAATCAAGCATGAGAGCGAGTCCTCGTGGCAGACCGTGGTGGCTTGGCCGTATGCCCGGCAGGTTGCCCAATCCTCGCCCCATGTCTTGTCGAGCTGCCTTCAGGATGCCTCCATGAAGCAGGAAGTGCTGTTTTATGTGGAGGGTGAAGAGTCCAGGACGTTGTACATGGAGACTTTTTGTGGGGTTACGCCCGATTTTGCTGATGTGTTTTCGTTTGATTTCCTGCAAGGAAGCCCGGATGCCTTGGAAGAACCGGAGGGTGTGCTGATTCCGGAGAGCATGGCTTTGCGGCTTTTCGGCAGGATCGATGCGGTGGGGGAAGTCCTGATGGCGGAGGAAGGAGAAAACCTGCGGTTTGTCGTGTCCGGGGTCTATCGGGATTTTGCCAGGAACACCTCCGTTGACAATCATGTGTATTACAGGATGAGCCATTCTTATTATGACTCCTGGGATGGTTGGAATTTCCTGTTTTATGTCCGTTTGGACGATGCATCCCATGCGGCGCAGATAGCGCAGGATTTCAATGCGTGGTTTGCCAAGGAGGGGGCGGATTTCTGTTCGGATGGTCTGGGCGGCGTGGAACTGCGTTTGGTGAATCTGCACCAATCCCATTTCGAGCAGAATGTATGGGATATGCGGCCCAAGGCGGATTCCGGCACGCTTTGGCTGCTGCTGGCCTTGGCTTTCGTGCTGCTCGTCATTGCAGCGGTCAACTATACCAATTTCAATATGGCCATGGCTCCCTTGCGGATTAAGAATCTCAATACCTGCAAGGTGTTCGGGGCTTCGGCGAGCCGTTTGCGGCTGATGCTGATTGGAGAGTCGGTACTGCTTTCCTTGATGGCTTATCTGTTGTCCTTGTTGCTATTGTATGGGGCGAGCCGGACACAGATAGCCGATTGGGTTTCGGCCGATCTGACTTGGCAGGCGCAGTATCCCCTTTGCTGGCTGACCTCCGGATTGGCCGTGCTGTTAGGCATTGTCGCCGGTGTCTATCCGGCATTTTATACCACCTCTTTCCCTCCGGCTATCGTCCTGAAAGGCAGCTTCGGACTTTCGGCCAAAGGGCGGCATTTGCGGAACTTTTTGGTCTGCGTGCAGTTCGTGGCGGCGTTCGTGCTGATGGCGATGGCTTTGACCATGATGGGGCAGAACCGCTACATGCTGGACCAGCCTCTGGGCTATGACAAGGACATGTTGATTGTTTCTAATACCAGCCGGATTATCCGGGAGAAGCAGGATGCCGTGGCGGAACAGCTGAAGTCCTATCCGGGCGTGGAAGGAGTGGCGTATGCGGCCGATGTGCTGGGGAGCGGGGAACGCTTTCAAGGCTGGGGGATGCAGGTTTTAGGCAAGGATGTGAGATTCTGGTGTCTGCCGGTCACGCCCGATTTTTTGAAAACGGCAGGCATCGAAGTGATGGAAGGCCGGGATTTCATGGCTTCGGATGCCTTGGGCAAGGAAGCGATGTTCGGCGGGGTTTTTATCTGCAACGAGGCCTTCTTCCGGGAAAACGCTTGGGATTTCACGGAACTCCAAGGCGATAAGTTCATTGGCATGGTGCCCGATGTCAAGATTTCCTCGATGCGGGAAAAGGTATCGCCGATGGCTTTCTATGTGCAGGCGGGCTACAGTCTGATGTACAACTATCTTTATGTCAGGGTTTCAAGCAATGTCTCTTTGGCGGAGGCAATGCGGTGCGTGGAAGAGACTTTGCATTCGTTCGACCCGGATTACCCGTTCGAGATTCGCTTTTACGACCAGATCTTGCAGCATACGTATGAACAGGAGCGTAAGATGGGGGCTTTGGTGACGCTTTGCAGCCTGCTGGCTATCTTTGTGTCGTTGGCCGGGGTGTTCGGCCTGGTGATGTTCGAGTGCGCCTACCGCCGCAAGGAAATCGCCATTCGCAAGGCGATGGGGGCGACAACCGGAGGAATGCTCTGGATGCTCAACCGCCGTTATTTGGGGATGCTCCTGCTCTGTTTCCTGGTGTCGATACCGGTATCGGTCTGGTTCATTTCCCGTTGGTTAGAGGATTTCGCTTACCGGATCGCCTTCCCGGTCTATGTGTTCCCCTTGGTCTTGCTGCTGATGGCCTTGCTGGTATCGTCGGTGGTCAGCTACCAGAGCTGGCAGGTGGCTTCGTCCAAACCCTTGGAAAACCTCAAGGCCGAATAAGCGGGCGGGGCGTTACCGGGAACGGGGTTTCAAAGCCGTTTCGTGGGTGCAAGAAATAATCCATGCCCCGCTCCCCGATTTTACTTACCTTCGCAAACAACGTCAATCTAAAAATCAAGAGACAAATGAAACAGCAAGTTTTATTTGTCCTTCTCAATGAATATGCGGATTGGGAAGGAGCATTTTTGGCATCGGCTTTGAATGCCGGAGTAATGCCCGGAAGCAATACAAATTATGTATGCAAAGTGGTTGCCCCGACAATGGATGCCGTTATTTCCATCGGAGGTTTTCGTACGTTGCCCGATTATACTTTCCAAACCCTGCCAGACGATTATGCGGCTTTGGTGTTGATAGGAGGTATGCAATGGAACTCACCGGAAGCGGAGCAAGTGGAGTCTATCGTCCGAAAAGCCCTCGAAAATGGAAAAATCGTAGGAGCCATCTGCAATGCCGCCTCATTTATGGCTGCGCATGGTTTCTTGAACGATGTGAAACATACAGGAAATACGTTAGAACAACTCAAACTTTGGGGCAAAGACAATTACAAAAATGAAAAAGGATATGTAGAGCGGCAAGCGGTCAGCGATAAACATATCGTAACAGCCAACGGTTCCGGCTATATGGAATTTTGTCGGGAAATGCTACAACTCCTTCAAGCGGACACGGAAGAAAACATTGCGGCATCCTACCAATTCAATAAATTCGGGCTCTATAAAGAATAGGTGTTATTACCAGTGGTAATAGTTCCTGTCCGCCCCGATACAGGACAACGCCAAGAATCTTCCGCAAGCCTCGGGAGCGGCGCACGGTCGTTGACTGCTTGACAAAGATCAAGGAGGAACTGCAATATCCGGTGGACAAGCACAGCAAAGCCCTTATTGCCGAGAGACTGTAAGCTAAAGTGTGTCAAGAAAAGGAAAAGAGATTAACTTTACAGACACACTTTTTAATTATGAGCAATT
>CALUMK010000030.1 GCA_944321735.1 uncultured Bacteroidales bacterium | reverse complement strand
GAGGCGCTTTTATCGCGCAAATCGAATTTAGAGTGAGCAGCTACGAGGCGTCGAAGTGAAGCGAGGCGAAGGAGCATACTCAAGTATGTGACTGAGCCGCGCGAACTTCGCAACGAAGTAGATGCTTGCTCTAAATTTGATTTGTAGCCCCGAGCAGAATCGAACTGCTATTTAAAGTTTAGGAAACTTCCGTTCTATCCGTTGAACTACGGGGCCGTTGGCTTGCATGGCAACCGGCAGGCTTTTCCTGCGGTACCGGTTGCCGGTGGATTCCTGCTTGGCTGCGGAGGGAGCGGCTGGAGTGCGCTTTCCCCGATGGGTTCGCCAAAGAAATCCGTGGCAAAAGAGCCGCGAAGTTAATTAAAAAAATTCACTATTGCAGTACTGATGTACCGGAGTTGCTTTTTTGAAAGCTCGGTATGCATGGGTATTGCAATGATTCTCTTTGAAATATCTTCCGAAACCGGGAAGTCTCCAACCTTGCCCCCCAAGAAGCGGAACGCCTCCTGCAAGTGCAAAGGCTTGGGGTAGTAAATCTTGGTCGGAATCCCCGTCTTCTGCAAATGGAACTGCAAGGCTTTGCGCTCTTGTTCGCTGCGACAGAGCAGGCAGTACTGGTGGAAGATATGCGTGGAGTACGGGCAGCGCACCGGCACTTTGAGCTGCATGCAGCTGATGAAAGCCCGGTCGTAAAAGGCTGCGGCTTCTTGGCGGCGGGCGTTATAGTAATCCAAATACGGCAGCTTGACGTTGAGCACGGCTGCCTGCACCGAATCCAAGCGGGAATTGAGCCCAGTGGTTTGGTAGGAATAACGTTTTTCCGATCCGTGGTTGGCAATCTGTCGCATCCGAGCCGCCAAGTCGTCATCATCGGTAAAGATAGCCCCGCCGTCCCCGTAGCAGCCGAGGTTTTTGCTGGGGAAGAACGAGGTGCAGCCGATATGGCCTATCGTCCCAGCCTTTTTCCGCACCCCCTTGTCGGCGCAGCGGTAGTCGTAAGTAAACAGCCCCATTTGCAGCTGACCCGATTCCTCCCTCAATATATAGTCGGCTCCCAACGACTGGCAGGCATCCTCTATCACGTAGAGACCGTACTTTTCGGCAATCTCCATGACGGCAGACATGTTGGTGCATTGCCCGAAAAGATGCGTGGGCACGATGACCCGCGTCCGCTCCGTAACGGCTCTTTCCACCGCCGCCGGATTCATGACGAAAGTCTGGGGGTCTATGTCCACGAATACCGGCCTCAGCCCGAGCAGGCAAGCTACTTCGGCCGCTGAGACGAAGGTGAAGTCGGGGATGATGACCTCGTCGCCTTCTTCCAACGGCAGCGCCATCAGCGCGATTTGCAGTGCTTCCGTCCCGCTGGCGCAAGGAATCACATGGCGCACCCCTAAATACTGCTCCAAGTTCTGTTGGAAAAGTTTTACTTCGCTCCCATTGATGAAAGCTGATTCCTTGATGACTTTCCGGAGCCGTTTCCGGAGCTTTCTCCGTATATGCCTGTACTGCGAACGGAGGTCTACCATTTGGAGATTTTTCATGGTCGGGTGTTTATGTCTGTGGATCACGCGCATCCAGAGAATTTTTGTCCCATTGGCGGTTCCTTGTGCTTGGCGAACCAAATGGAGTAAATTCTGTTGGTATGCGGTTCGAGTCGCATGCAAGTCGCTTTTCGCTACAGGGGGCAAGACAAACTACAAAAATAAAAATTTTTTGGTTTCAAAATTTTTATTACCTTTGCCCCCACTTTTGAGGCGGGGTAGCTCAGTTGGTTAGAGCGTCGGATTCATAACCCGGAGGTCACGAGTTCAATTCTCGTCCCCGCTACGACTTAGAGAGCGTTTCGGATTCTTATTCCGGGACGCTTTTTTTATACAAAAAACACGACCCCATTGCAAAGCAATGAGGTCGATCCACGTAGGTTGGTTTTGGTTGTTCCGTGTCGGCTTATACCCATGGAAAGAGCCGGTCAGCCGGTCGGGCTGTTTTCTATGAGAAATAACCCTTGATAGTTTAACACAAATTTCCTTGCTCAATTTCCATGAATCAGTCGAAGTGCCATGTGGGCAAGCAGGATTTGGACATGATTCATAGAGGGTGTCAGAATGTGAAGTTCAGATTCACCAAGCCCGAAACGAAAGCTTGGTTGAACCAGCAGAAATAGGCGCGGGCACCGATGCCGAAGTGTTCGGTAATCTTGTAGTTGTAACCGAAGCTGGCCGAGTATCCTACACCGAAATCGTTGGGGTCCTTGATGTCTATATCATGGATGTTGCCATCAAGATCGTAGTAATTAGTGATATTAGTGGCATGGCTTCCCGAGAAGTTGACGCTGATGCTCAGGTGCAGCTGATGCCTGTCGTTGTTGACAATGAACCAGTAGGCGGCAGGTCCGACATAGTACCAGTTTTCCCTATTGGAGAAATCGACGCCCTCTCGTGTTGACGTTATTCCTGTATGGGGGTCATAGGATTGATTTTCAGGAGACCAGTATCCCCCTTCGGTATAACTGTAGCCGAAATCGAGACCGAAGCCCCAGTGTTTGTTGGGTGTTACCCATACGAAGGTCTGGTTTGTGGAGAAACCATGACCCTCGTATTGAGAAGCATAGTTGTATCCCCATCCGGACATCATCATGAATTGCGGTGGCTGTTTGTCAGTTTTCTGCTCTTTCTTGTCCTCTGCCAGAAGCATTGCCGGCATCAGGAATAGCGCAAAAATCCAGATTTTTTTCATAGCAATCTCCTTTCTGTTTGTTTTTAATGGGTTTGTGAGTAGGTGACATATAGCATATAGATTGCAGTATTCTGTTTTCGTTTGAGAGGATGGAATCGTGCCTAAATACCATTCATACCCATGTCTTTTTGTCGATACACAGATAGAACAGTTTTTTTTCATTGTAGATAAATCAATTCATTTCCAATTCGGAGCCAACTTCCATCTCAAAATCAGAACCGAAAATCACTTCTCCTGGGGTCTCTATTGACAATTTTGCCCCTGCTTTGATGATGACATTTTCTAGGTTGATGTCTCCACAGTGTGAGATGGTTCTGTCTGAGGAAATTATTTCATTGCTAATAATTAGATTAGGGCAATGAGCGGCTTGCACAGCAGCATAGGCGTCAACTAATCCATATCCATACGAGGAATTCCATGTGCCATTTTGTCTGTCTGAAGCATTATTGTACGGTAAAGTGCCGACTTTTTGAGCAGTTTGCTCTATAATGTCTCTTACCTCTTGTCCTGTTAAATATGGATTGGTGGACAAAATAAGAGCCGCTATACCGGCAACATGCGGACATGCCATCGAGGTTCCGCTCATGGAAATGACGGTATTTTCTACTCCTGTTGACAAAATAGCGCTTCCTGGGGCGCACACGTCCACCGATGGACCAATTGAAGAAAAATCTGAAAGCTGCCCATTTTTTGCAATTGAACTGACAGTCAATATTTCTGGGCGATAATTCCCGGGGAAAGTTACTGCACCCCCATCGTTGTTTCCTGCGGATTTCACAACGACACAACCATTCCCATTTCGCCCATATAATAATGCATCGTCAATAGCATCCTTTATGGCGTCATCTTCAGGAGTCCACCATGAGCAAGAAATCACATCAGCATGATTTGCCCATGCCCAAGCAATGCCTCTCGCAAAATCTATTGGATAGGACAGCAGCATTCTGGTACTAATTGACATGAGTTTTGACTCGGGTGCAACACCAGCAACTTGAATGCCATTTATAGCCGCACCTACAATCCCGGCGCAATGCGTGCCGTGATTTCTGGAATCTCCAGCCACGTGTATCGTACTTGGGGATGTTTGCGAGGCAGCATCATAACTGATCGGATATATGTTCGTTTTTAAATCTTGATGTTCCATATCTATGCCACAATCAATGATAGCGACAACAGCCCCACTTCCTTTTGATATGTTCCATGCTTGACACGCATTGATATCGATGCCTGGGTATTGAGCATTGTATAAACCCCATTGTTGTTCAAAATTGGGGTCTGATATGCATTCCCTTGCATCAAACGAAAATTCTGGACATGCTGAAGCAAAAAGACCTGTTTCATATAATGAATTTGCCACATTCAAAGAGGAGCCTTCTGTTTTCTCAGTCACACTTAGAATATACCATGAAGGTAGCCATTCATTATTGCCTAAAATCATTAGATGGTATTTCTCTGCCATCTGTTTCAATAAAAGAGTGTCTTTTTTTTCTTTTAGTTTGATTTTTAAAAGATTGGTTTCGATGATTTCTTTTCCTTGTTGCGTTACATATACGGGTAAAATTAATAAGTCTGTCTTTTTCACTAAAGACAATTGCTTGGCAATCTGATTTTTTAAATCTTTGTCGTTCTTTAGATTCTCCTTCTCTAAATCTAGAACTGCACCATGGAACAAACTATTTTCAATGATTCCCTTTTGCATGGATTCCGGATAGGCGGTATTAAAAGTTGCTATATCCTTTTCTTTGGGAATCAATATATTTACTTTTTCCTTGTTGATTTCCAGAGGCATTTTTTTGCCATCAAAGTAATAATACATGGATTGAGCCATGCTAGTTTCGATGAGGCTCATGATGCCTAGTAGGAAGAAAAGCTTCATTGCAGAATATCGTTTCATTTCTTGGAAGATTAAATGTTATAGAATGATGATTTTATTTTTGTTAAAAATTTGTCCTATGCGAATTTCTAACAGATATAAGCCGGGAGGTATATTTGTAACATCTATATGATATGTTGATTCTTTGGGATGCCATAATCCGACTCTTTCCCCTGCCATATTCCAAAGTTCCAACCTGTCAATGACTGGGCCTCCAGTTTTTATATTTATATGATTTTGTGACGGATTTGGGGATATTAGTATCGGCAAATCCTCATTCTTATTATTGGAAGTTTCTGTGCCAAGTTTTGACAAGTCCAATCGGTATATTCCTGAATTGAAATAAAAAAACAGATATTGATTGTAACGGACAATGTCAAAAGGATAAGTTGTCACAGTGCCAAGGAAGAAGCATTCGTAGTATAAACTGTCCCAATTCTGCCCGGCATCGGTAGATCTCCATACATATACCTCTGAGTTGCTTGTTCCTGTTGCTGTGTACATGGTGTCTATCCCTGATTCGCTTCCCAAAAGCCGTGTATAGTGTGATTTTTGAGATAACCATACCATCGCGTTTGATTTTGAGGACTGCCAGGTTTTCCCCCCATCTTGTGACTTGCCAATAGGATCTTTCCCGTTGCAGGCAAACCATATTTCTGTGGAGTCTTCTGCATTGAAAAGCAAATCCGTGATTTGACTCCCATTCTCTGACATGCAATAAAAGGAAGTTTCTCCTGTGGATGTGTTTATTCTATTGATTACCGCTTTGTTAAGTTTTTGAGACTTGCCCGAGAGGAAAATCACGGTAGTATCCAAAGGGTGGTATCTTAATACAGGCTCATCCAAGATTGAATCGAAGCATTTCGTCCACTTGCATCCGAAATCATGGCTCATATATACACCTTTATTGGTCGCAAGCAACAAGGATTCCGGGTTGAGTGGATTTTGTCCCAGCCCAGTCAATGTCAGAAGACTGTCTCTGGGTGTGATTGATGGTGTGCAATCTTGAAATGTTGCTCCATGGTTAGAGGAAACTAGTAATAAGCTGTCGGTTTGGCCAGTCATCCTTGAGGGTAATACTATCATTTGATTGTCGGACAGTGCAAAATCCAGGATGGGGAGCTCATGGAATCCATAAAGGAAGAAACTTGAGCTATTTTGCAAGTCGTTAAAATACATTCCGGAAGCCATGCAAACATACAAGGTGTCATTGCTGATTCTCATTTTTGGACGAACCAACTTTGAAGAATGGTAAAAGTCGTCATATGTCAAACCTTGTGACCAGTCTTCTACTTTTTGTCCATTCACTGTCATGGAAAAAACGATGAATGTTAGAATGTTAATAGCACTTTTCTTGTTCATTGTATCCTATTTTATAAGTTTTTATAAGTATAACATGTTTTTTTTCGTATGTTGCTGTTTCTTTGTTTTGGACTATGATTGCCTTATTTTGTCAGATGAAATTTCGAATAATTGGCACTATGTTTTTCCCAATAACATAGTGCCAATTATTGTAGTGACTATATTAATGGATGAAAGGTCTTACTCTGTTACCACCATTCGCTTTGTGCCAACCACTTGGTTGTTAACAACAAGGCTATATGTATACATGCCGGGAGTCAAGGAACCGCCTTCTATGGTCAACCGATTCATTCCCGGCTCCAGAGGCAAGGCATAGGTTTTCAGCAACTGGCCCGCTGTTGTATGCAGTACCATCTTAGCCGACTTGATGTTGGATGGCAAGGCGTATCCGATTTCCGTGCTCTCCGAAAAAGGATTAGGTGCGTTCTGATACAATTCTGCCGTTTCGGTTGCAGTGGTCGGGGAGTCCGTCTTGTCGCCCGATAGAGTCGGCGCTTTCTTGGAATCCTGCGCTCCCAGCAACTGACTTACCATTAGCTCCAGCTCGGCCAAGCGCGCCTCTTGGTCGGCAATTTTTTCGGCTTGTTCCTGCAGTTGCGCTTCCTGCTTTTGAATGGTCTGCGTCAGGTAGGGTATGAAAGAAGTATAATCCAGCACATATTGATCCGCATCGGGAATGTATCCTACTAAGTTCGGGAACAGCTCCTGTACTTCTTGGGCGATGAAACCGACCTTCCCTTTTAATGCCAAGGTGTCCCCTGCATAATTCTCAGGTGTCTTCAAGTCAAAAGATACCGGCCTCAATTGCATCACCTTGCCTGTGGCATCTTCCAGATCTTCGATGTTTTCCTTGTAGCGACGGTCCGAAACGACCTTTTGGGATGAATTACTGATGATTTCATCCGCATACACACGGAAAGCATAATCCGCGCTTGTTCCCAGGCACACATTCAGCCCGGTAATGGCCGCAGCATTCACATAGGAGATGCTTCCGCTGCTGCCGACAATAACCTGCTGGTCGCGGAACTTTACATGCCCCTTGCCGGTATGGATGACAGCATCCCCCAAAGACACCTCGAAACCCTTCGTGGTTAGTGTCCAGGCTGCAGGGGCCAGCGTCGGTTTGGGAGGAGTCCCAATCCGCACACCGCCATCCGAGCGTACATTAATCTGCGCATTTGCCATGGTCATGGTCAGAGCCATGCCGATTGTTAGAAGAATTGTGTTTTTTTTCATGTTGTTTGATTTTAAATAGGGCCTTTGTTTTTACGTATCTTGAGATGAGATTTGTTTTTTGCAATGTTAAGGAGAAACTGTCTTTTGGCAAAGACGACAATGCGTCCCAACCAAGACCCAACCAATGGAATCTTTGTAATGTGTTGCTTCCTATCTAAATAATTGCATGAAGATAAAATTGAAAAATGTTTGTGATGGATTGTGCGGAAATGGGCAAGGTGATGGTGAATAAACTTTTTTTGATTTTTTTTGTATTTGCTAATTGTTTGTATGTGATTGTTTTGGTTGGATTTCTTTGGTTGGTTCTTGGTTGGGAAAAGGTGTTTTTATTAAAAGATTGGGGGATGATTGGTAAAATGTGTTTCTTTGTTACATGATAGGAAGACGCCCTGCTTTATTTGAGGGTAATTGCCATTAGGGGATTATGGATAGAGCAAGGGGCCTTTTATGGTAAAGAGAGCTTTAACTAATAAATTATATTATCATGCTGAAGAGACGTTTTTTTTATTTGTTGTGTTTCAGTTTTGTTTTGTTGGCATCCTGTGATATGGATACTTGGCAAGAACAGATGGACTTTGGAGATGGTTTTGTATCTACGGCACAGTGGCAATCTGGGAATGGTAAAAAAGGTAAGGCAATTATTGGTATTAGAACGAGAATTGGCCATAAGCAAGAGGTGTGCGATGGGACTTGTACGCCAACACCAACGGGACATAAGGATTGCCAAGGACGTGGAGAGGAATGTCCTGTATATGCTAACATAGAAATGGAGCCTATAGTTAAGAGTGCTGCTGGAAAATCTGATGTTTACGCTGCTCGTTGTTTGTATCCGGAAGACTTGTCTGATTATGAGGTGTTTTCTATGCCTGAACGGTCTTTTAAGTTTGAAGATGAAGATGTTTGGTTGAATATCCCTGCACAGTTATTGGAAAGAGACGCGGCCACACGTTGCTTTATCATAAAAAATATTACTTTTACCAAAGAAGCTCTATATGTTGACTTATAAATGAAAGATGTCAAAACTAATTTGAAAAAGAATAGTTTTTTGCCGATTAGCATGCGGCACAAACCTATTCTTCCCACTTTATACGCTGGAATTATAGTCCAGCTTGTGGCTTGGTTTGTTTTTTATGTGGCGTGGCATGAGTCGTTTGCTTGGCGCGATTTTTCATCTCCTTCAGATGAAAACGTGGCTTTTGGCATTGTAGTCATAGGGATTTATTGTTTTTATTTTGTCTCTTATAGGAGATTCTATTTGGAAAGGAAGCCTGTTCGTTTTTTTGGATTTGCTGTTCTGTTTTGTTTGTTATCTGTTGTTTCTGAATATTATTGTGTTATCGATACAATCATATCGCATATACCTGGAAGTGTTCCTATAGAAGAATATCTGGATGTTGTATCATATACAAAAAAAGACACGATTGTTTCTATTTTCTTTCGTGACTTGGCCTTGTTCTCCATTGTGGGATTTGGCTTGATTTTTAGGGATGCTTTGAAATATGTCAAGGTGCAGAAAGAGGAATTGGCATACTGGCGAGAGAGGCATAGTTTTCAAAACGAGATAGAAGGACATCGGAGGCATGAGCATTTTGCTGGCAACCTGTTTAATGCTTATCTGGCTGCGCATCCCGGGGAGCAGCAGGATTTGGCCGAATGCTTGTACCTTTACAATTTTAGCGCCAGAAACAACACTCAGGCTTTCTATCCGTTGCGGCAAGAAGTGGACTTTGCTAAGCGTTTGATAGCCTTTTATGAGAAGCTTTATCCGGAAGCGGTTGTCTATTGTCAGGAAAAGGGTGATATGCCGGCGGTTTATATCTTGCCATTGGTAACCGAATCCCTTATCGGGAATATGTTCAAGCATGGAGTTACAGGGCAGGGTGGCTGCATGTCAGTGTGTTTCGACTATACGAATCCGGATGAGGTCAAAATGCAGTTCAGAAACAAGGTTGGTCCGGGTCGGGTCTTTGCCAGGAGGTCGGGGGCGCGTGGACTTGATGTCTTATCAAGGAGGCTCGACTTGGCTTATGGCAAGGATGCTGTCCTGCAATGGGATTTTCCTGGCGATGAGGTCGTGGCTACGTTGACCATTCCTGTTTGATGTTTTTCAAAGAGCACTGGAGTGTTCTTGGTACAGCTAATCGGTGCTCGATGTTGCTTCGGGTTGCCTCCATGAAATTCCCCTTGAGAGTCATGTTCCATAGGTTGACGATACCTACATGGGGGATAAGATAGAACAGTCCAGGGCATTGTTGGTTCAACTCGTTAAAGCAAGTTTGCAGTTGGCCGGCGAATAGGTAGTATGGCTTTTTGGCATCGTTTAGGTAAAATGCCAGACCCCGCGGTGTGCGGGAGCTGGTTATCATGGCTATCTGGCTGTACCTGATTTCGATTTGTCTTGGGCTGTTTTCTCTTTGTAGCAATATGGTCGTGTTGAATGCGTTGTTTTTGATGGCCGATTTGTCAAGCCCTTGCTGTTTGATTGACTGGTACAGGCTAAGGATTTCTTGGACGATGTCTTCTGTAATCGGTTTTGGGGCAGTGCCAATCACGTTTCTACTCCGCCGTATTGTATCGTGTCCCCACAAGAAATGATTGCCGTGAGCCGATATCAGGACAACCGGAGTGTAGGGGATGCGGGAAAGGATGTTGTAGCTCAGTTCTTCGTGAGGGAATTCGATGTCGGCGATGAAAAGATCTACGGAGGATTTTTTTATGAATTGCAGAGCTGATTTCAAATCCATGAATACCTTGATGAGGTCAAAGTAGGCGGAGTTGATGAATGCTTGCTCCAGCTGCTTTAGCACAAAAGGGTCGTCGTCTGCTATAACGCAAATGGTTTTGTGTTTCTGTTTCATGGCATTGGAGATGCGAAAGGTGGCCTCGGGTTGCCTTAAATAATGAACGAAGATACAAAGAAAACGGCATACTTGAAAGATTTTTGTTAACTTCGCCAAGCATTGTGTTCGAGGGAATATTAACTAAAAGATACGACTATGAAAAGGCATCATTATTTCTTGCGTGGGCTTTTCTGTTGCACGCTTTTGGGTGGCATAGTACATTTCCAGCAAGCGGAAGCCGCGGGAAAGCCGGAAACTTCGGCGGGAGCGATGGCGTCCGGCCAGGAATTCCATCGGTTTTATGTGGATGTTTCCATGGGGTATGCTTTCCGTTTGGGGAATCCTGAGGTGAATAGTGTATGGGAACTGCCTTTGGCTGTGGTATCGGAGATGTTCAAGTCGGTTGATTGTCCCAATGTGGGAAGAGGTTTGCGGGTTGGGGTGAACTTGGGTGTCAATTTCAACAAGTACATAGGACTGGAATTGAATGGGGGGTATGTGGCTTTGCCTGTAAATCTGATTTCGTCCAACTGGAGTGGGGTCGTTCCTGAGTTCATAGGAGGGGTGGTCGGCATCGGGGGAGCTTATGATACGAGGATGGAACTGGAATCCCAGAGGGGCTATCTGGCTTTGCAAGTGAAGGTCAGTCCGGGTTTCCGCCAGTGTAATCCGTACGCCAAGGTAGGGGTCGGGACTATTTTCGGCAGCTTGAAACATGATGCCCGTCTTTTTGTGTCCGAAGGTGGCATGGTAGTTGCGGACTCATGGTTTGTCGGATCAGATGCGTTCTGCTTGTTAGGCTTTGTCGGGGCCTTGGGGCTTGACGTCAATCTGAATACTCGGACCAGTCTTTTTGTGGAATGGCAGGCTGGAGTCTATTCCACTTTCGAGTACGATTGGACGGAGGGCGAGCAGTGGGGATCGGAAGGCGAGGCGCAACTGAAAGTGGATGGCGTGGAAGATTTGTTCGGCAACTGTCATGGCCTGAACATCGGGGTTAAATTCAAATTCTGAAAACCGTATTGATGGCTGATATGTGCCGGATGAGATCCGGATGTCAGAAAAACGGATGAGATTTACATCCCTTGAGGTTTCAGGCTTGGAACATTTCTGTCCTGTTGGGTTTTATATTGTTTTCCAATCATCAATCGTCCCGGTCTGGGAGGAGAAGCTGGCGCCGATTTTGAACAGCTTGCGCTTGTCGGCGGCGTAGGGTCTGGCATAGCCTTTATCTTCTATCTGCTTCAAGGCTTCGTCAGCCGTACCGTCCAACTTGAACTCGAAGATATATACGTATAATGGGGTTTCCACGATGCAATCGGAACGTCCCTGGCTCTGTTCCTTTTCTATGTAGGTGGCATAGACGCTCACCATCCGGAATATCAGGTAGAAGGTGTAATTGAAGTAGCTTTCGCGTTCCTTCTGGTCTTCCTTGCGCCGGGCCGTGTAGGGGATGCTGGCCAGGAACGAGGTGAAAAGGTCGCGAATCGTGTCCGGTTCGCCCTTGCGCAGGGTCTGCACCAAGGTACGGATCCAGTTGTCCATGTCCTGCTCCGGCTTCAGGTTGTCTGCCGCCACCAAGCTGACAAAGCCTTTCTTCACTTCCTTGTTGGGGAAGTCCAAAAGGAATGTGCCGAAATTAGGGTCGTATTCCCTTATCGTCAGGTAGCCGCTCTGGTAAATCATCGGCAAAGATAGCGAAAGTCGAGAGCCGAAACAAAGCTTGCTTTGGTTATGCCGAGAGGCATCCTGTCTTCGTCGGCAGCTAAATTGGTAAAAAAGTCCCGGATGCCTTGTTCGGGCAGCAAGGCCTTGGATGGATAAGACGCATCCTTTGTGTTCCGTGGTTTTGTGTAGGGAAAATTTGCTTACTTTTGCAAGCCGGAAGCATGATGTGCCAGAGATTGTTTTGTAAAACCAGAGGTATAAAATTATAATTATATGATTATGGGTTTTTTGAGGGGTGCCTTTTTAATGATTCTATTATGTCCACTTGGCCTCTCTGCCCAGGAACGGATCGAGACGCATATTCCAAGCAAGTATGTGGAGGATTTGGACAAGCCTGTATTGGCGGTTTTCTCTGCTTCCTGGTGCGGCCCTTGCCGTATGCTGGAGAAGAAAGTGTTTACCGATGCCCGCGTGGATTCTTTGATGCGGTTGTATAATGTATTGCATATCGATGCTGAGCTTCCGGATGGAAAGTTGCTGAGCCGGCTTTGCGGAGGAATATCCGGTTATCCTACCTGTTTAATTCTGAATTGCCAAGGCTATATCGTCGACTCCTTGGACAGTTATCTGGAACCGGATGCATTTGCGGCCTTTTTGGAGAAGAATCTTCGGCAGATGAGGGGGGCTGTTGCCGAGGAGTCGGGATTGGAGGCGGATTCGATGGATCTCGTGCCGGATTCCGGTTTTTCCGGTTTTGCTATGGAGGAAGCGGATTCGGCGAAGGCAAGCTCCATCTCTCCAGATGCGTTGTCCAATCCTAAGAATTTGAAAGCTTTGTATTTTTATGAAGTAGGCTCTCCAGCCTATGTGGCATTCGGCAAAGTCTTGCAAGGGGATTCTCTGTTGCGGCGTGTGCTGGAACGTTACCAGATGGAAGCCTTGGATTGTTCGAGTCCGGAGGGAAAGTACAGGCAGTATGCATGGCTGTCCTATTTGACCAAGATTCCCGGCTGGGGTTTTGTGGATACGGCGGGGAATGTCTCGATGCTCTTCACGGACTGCGCTGATGAAGCTGAGCTTTATGAGATGTTGTATTATGTGGATACCATGGTGAACCAGGTGTATATGCCGGTCGGCAGGATGGAGGGTATGGCGCGGAAGTATCTCAGGCAGGAGAAGAAGCAGGACAGATGGGACAGGCTTATATATTCCCCTTGGAGGTTCAGGCTGAGTCCCTCCATGAACTTTTCCTATCTGTCGGGGCATAATCCTTTCCGCGGCATGCGGGTGGGATATGGCGTTTCCGCGATGGCGCATTATTATTTCGGCGAGTGGCAATCCAATCTCTGCTTCGGTTTGGCTCTGGATTCCTGGGGCGGACGGCAAAGGCAGGAAGGCAAGATGGCCTATGTGCGTTTTTACCAAGTACGGGTTCCGGTGGAGATTCAGACTGAGCTTTTTTCTATCCCCTTGGTTTCTGGAGAGGTTTCTGCTACGGTCATTCTTCGGACGGGAATCTGGGGCAGTTATGCTCCTTTGATGGAACTTTTGCCTCCTTCCGCGAACCCGGATTTGCCGGGCTTCCGTATGCCTTTGTGCAAGGATGATTTCCAGCGTTTCGATGTGGGAGCTTCGGTCGGTTTGGATGTTCGAGTAGGCTCGTTCCGGCTTGCCATGTCCTATTCGCGCGGCTTCTTGGATCGTTTCAGTTCTGGTTCGATTTATACCGGGCGAAACAATGTGTTTGAATTGGGGGCTGTCGTGACCCTCGGGGAGTAAGGCCGGAATCTTCTTTTGAAACTTTTCCGTAAGTTTGCAGCTTGCTTGAAGGAGTGCCACTGCGGCAGTCGGCCATGCCGGTTCGGCGGGTCTTGCTGTGATGCCGCATGATTGGGGAGATGATTTGGGGGCGGAATCGGGAGCGAGGCCCGTATGGGAAAAAGACCAAGGCTTTTCTGCAAGCCTCGCACGCAATTATGGAGAAGATGAAAAGATTTTTGCCAACAATAAGTTCCGGGGCGATTTTTGCCTTGCTGGGCATGGTTTTGCTTGTGTCCTGCAAGGAATCGGGGTCCCGTCCGGTTTCGGTTCCGGAAGCGGAAGAAGAACCGCAGCATGTATATTACTACGGAATCTGCGCCGACACGCTCGATTTGAACGAGTACCGGATCAAGAAAGGGGAGACCCCGGCGGCGATTTTTGCCAATTGCGGCTTTTCTCCCGCCTATAGCTACCGTATCTCCCAGGCTTCGGCCGAAGTGCTCGACCCTCGCCGCATCCAGGCCGGTTTCCCTTATTACACCTTGAATCTCCGCGACAGCGCGTCCACGGTCTGCGCCATCATCTTTGCCAAGTCCAAGCTCGATTTTGCGGTGATAGACCTCAGGAACGATACCATTGTGGCCTACGAGTACGAGAAGCCGGTGGTCTATAAGCGGCACTATACCGAAGGGGTCATCAAAAGCTCGCTTTGGGAGACGATGGTCTCTTCGGGAGCGAACCCGGTGCTGGCCATGGATTTGGCCAATCTTTACGCTTGGCAGATTGATTTCTTTGACGTGCAGCCGGGCGATGCCTATCGGGTCCTGTACGATGTGGCCTATATCGACGATACGGTGGCATTGGGAATCAACGACATCCAGTCGGCCATCTTCATCCATCAGAAGGACTGGTATCCGGCGATTCCTTTTGTGCAGGACAGCGTCCGGATGTTTTTCGACACCTCGGGCAACAGCCTCCGCAAGGCTTTCCTGAAAGCGCCCTTGGATTATTACCGTATCTCGTCCAAGTTCTCCAATGCCCGTTTCCATCCTATATTGAAGCGTTACCGCCCGCATCACGGGGTGGATTACGCGGCGCCGGTCGGCACGCCGGTCAAGAGCATCGGCGATGGCAAGGTGATTGCCAAGAAGTACGACCGGGGCGGCGGCAACATGGTCAAGATTCGGCATAATGCCACTTATACGACCTCGTACATGCATCTGAGCCGGTATGGCAAGGGCATTGCGGTCGGGACCCGGGTTCGTCAAGGACAGGTGATCGGTTATGTGGGGTCCACCGGGCTTTCCACTGGGCCGCATCTGGATTTCCGGGTCTATAAGAACGGGCGTGCCATCAACCCGCTCACGATGGAAGCCCCGCCCGATGTGCCGGTCAAGCCGGAGCTTCGCGCCGCCTACGATAGCGTGCAGCGTGTTGTCATGGCGCAGATGGACAGTCTCCACGCCGCCTGGCAACGTTCGCATCCCGTCCCTGCCTCTGAATAGCGGCGAGGAATTCCGGGATTAAGGATAAGTCGGATGGAAAACGGCTGGGTTGCGTAAGGGCGATCCGGCCGTTTTTTTTGTTTCGGCTTGGTATTTTCTGAAATCTTTGTATATTTGCAATTGTTTTAAAGTTGTAATGGTTACAAAATAGAGATGCAAACGCAACAGAACAAGGATGTTACTACGGTGGAACTGAGCCGGAGGCTGTTGGAAGCCGGCTTGCGGCCCTCGGTGCAACGCCTTGCCGTGCTGGGCGACCTCTGCCATCATTACGACCATCCCACCGTGGATACGATTTACTCCCGCCTGCAGCCGCAGATGCCCACCTTGTCCAAGACTACGGTCTATAACACCTTGCGGGTCTTGTGCGATGCCGGTCTGGTGCGGAGCCTCAATATCGAGTACGCGAACCAGCGATTCGACGGGCATCTGGAACCGCACGACCATTTTATCTGCACTTGTTGCGGCCGGGTGTACGACTTGCCTCATAACCGCACGGCCGATTTGCCGAGTTTCGAGGACTTGGGCTTGCAAGTGGACCGGGAGGAAATCTCGTACTACGGGTTCTGCCGGGAATGCCGGGACAAGCAGGCACGATAGCTTCTGCCGGAATTATTTCCGCGCGCGGGGCTTGGGTGCCGGGCTGGGTTCGTATCGGAAATTCCAACGGCATCGAGCTTCCCGATAGGAGATTGAAACGAATTTTTAACCCTTAAAAACTACAATATCATGATTAAGACAAAGAAATGGATCTGCACAGTTTGCGGTTTTGTATACGAAGGCGCTAATCCTCCGGCTCAATGCCCTCAGTGCAAGGCTCCTGCTGAAAAGTTCAAGGAATTGGTAGAAGATGAAAACGCTTTGACGTTCGTGACCGAACATGTGATTGGCGTGGCCAAGGATTGCGACGATGAAATGAAGAAAGACCTCAACACGCACTTCATGGGCGAGGCTACCGAAGTGGGTATGTACTTGGCTATGAGCCGTCAGGCCGACCGCGAAGGTTATCCTGAAATCGCCGAGGCTTTCAAGCGTTATGCCTTTGAGGAAGCCGAACACTGCGCCAAGTTTGCCGAACTTTTGGGCGAAGTGGTTTGGGACACCAAGACCAATCTTGAAAAGCGCATGTACGCCGAAGCCGGTGCCAATGCCGACAAGATGCGTATCGCTAAGCGTGCCAAGGAATTGAATCTGGATGCCATCCACGATACCGTCCACGAAATGGCCAAGGACGAGGCGCGTCATGGGCAGGGGTTTGCTGGTCTTTATAAGCGCTACTTCGGAAAATAAGCATTTTCAGGGAGGGTGTCTGCGTCTATTTAGTTGCGAGTCTTGTCGGAACAAAAAATCCTCGCTGCGGGTGACCATGGCGAGGATTCTGTTTTATTGCCCTATGAGTTTCATCACGTTTTCGATATCGCGCTGCATCTCTTGTTCGCTGGCCGTTTGGTAACCTTTGGGAATCTTGAACGCGCTGGCGGAGACTTTCCCGTACCGGAGCTTTTTGACCGAGACGGTCATCGTGTAGGCATCGGTCTTGAACGAGTATTCTAAAGGAAAGCCGGGCAGAGGCGCGATGGCCACTTGGGTCGCCCAATGGAAAACTGGGGAACAGAATCCCGGAACGCACCAGATATGTATCTCTATATTGCCCTGTTCCGAACCGAGCGCAGCCACATATTCCTGCGCCTGGTATCCGGCAATGTCTCTGCTTTGACCGGTGGCCACAAGGTTGCCGCTTTTGAACGCCAGCGTATCGGCCAGTCTGTCTGCCGCATTCGTGGCGATATGGTATTTGCCAAGCCCCATCATCGAGAGATTGACCAAGGAATGCAACTCTCCCGTGCGGGCATCGGCTATCGTTTTGTTCCCGTCTCCTTGATTGAAGGCAAATTGCGTTTCGCTCATCTTGACGCTGGCGGAAACCGGCATCACAGCCATTTGCTGCCGTGGCAGCGAACGGCTTTGGTTGAGGATTTCATATTGGATGCTGCCTTGGAAGGGACGCGGGGCGCTTTGTGCCGCTGCCAGAGCGATGCCTGCGAGCCACAAACAGGGCAGGATCCATGCCAAAGCTGCCAGCCTTTTCATCTTCTCGTAAATTTGCCTTGAGTAAATTCGTTGTTTCGGCAAAGCCTTTACTCGGTTTACTGCGCTGGACCGAAATCCGGTGCGGATTCGCTACGCTGTACCGGCGCGTCCTCTGTTTCGGATTCGACCGGGCTTTCATGGATTTCCAGGAATCCTTGCTCTGCCGTCTGCATTCCAGCCATTTCTTTCAAACCGTTTGCCGTCAACTTGAAAATCCGGATATCCGTGCTTTCAAAGCCACCGGAGGGACGTTCTTCCAACTGGAATGGATTCTCTTCGGCATCTTCGATATGCCGCATGAAATCCGCGTTGTATTCCGTGAGCATGTCCATCAGCCATCTGAAGCCGAGATACCCTTGATAGGCCAATGTGCCGGGCATCCCGTGATACACCATATAGTATTTGCGGGCAAATTCCTTGAATTCCGGGCCTTCTTTGTCGGCTTGGAACGTGCTGTAGACGGTCAGGTTGTTTTGCAGGAAATAATCCACATCGGTGGTGCTGTATTCAAGCCATGTGGCGGGAGCAATCATCGTGATGTTGCCTTTGCCTTGGCGCAGCGGCAGAAAAGTCTTGACGGCTGTGATTTCCTCTTGGTAGAAAGGCACGAGGATGACGGCTGTATCCATGACCAAGTCTTCGAGCAGTATCTGGGTGACAGGATTGAAAAGGTAACGTTTGCTGCCGGGAAGCATCTGATGGAGCGCTTTGGCTTTGGCCCGTTCCGTCTGCGAAGAATCGGAGACGATGATTACGAGAGCCGTGTCGGGGAAATGGTTCTGCACGTAGCTGGCCACTTTCTGGATTTGGGCCAAGGACGAGGCCGATGCTTGCATGAACCAAGGGTTGCCGACCGCCATCGAGTCCCGTTCGGAGAACGGATGCATCAATGGAATCTGGTGCTTGCGGGAGAAGCTGTCTATCAACGGGAACTGGCTGGCAAAGGCTCCGGCGACAATCACGTCCGATTCCCGGAATTCCGGGTCGTTCAAGGTGTTGTGCAGGCTGCGGGAATGTTGGTCGGAGGCATACAAGGTCTGGGCTATATCGTAGAGCTTGAACTTCAGTCCCGGCTGTTTTTTGCTGGCGCGAGGCTTGTAGATAGGCGAGGGCATGGGTTTGGGTCGGATTACCTGCAAGCTGTCCCCGGGAACCGCAAGGGAATCTAAGGCTATCAGGCTGGAGTCCACGGGGGGGATGAAATAGGCGGAATCGGTTTGCTCGATCCAGGCGATGCTGGCTCCTTCGAAATAGGGCAGGTAGATATAAGCACGCCGGCTTTCTGGCATATCGCTGTAGAGCGGCAAAAGCAGGGAAATCTGCAGGCTGTCCTTGGCGGCTTTGCGTTTGAGCCGGGATGTTTCCGGTTCGATGGAAGGTACATCAGTACTTGCGATGTTCGAGGTATCGGCTTGCAGGACGGTTTCCTCGGTTTGGGTCAAAGACTCTTCTTTGTTTTTTTTCCGGCGGCTTTTCCGGTTTTTGTCTTTTCCTTTGTCCTTTGCCTTGTCTCCCATGTCGGTGGCGTAACGGTTTTCCCCTTGGTGGTCACGTTCGTAGAAGACCACCGCCCACGGACGTTTCCCATCGAATTTTTCCAAGCGTTCCATGCCTGTAATCAGGCTCTCGTCCAATGGGATATAAAGGAATTCCCCGATTTGGACTTCGCTTTCGGGCGAATCTTTCAGGATTTGTCCGGCCTCTACCTTGTAGGCTTTGCAGATGGAATACAAGGTATGGCCTTTTTGCACTTCGTGCACGAAATAAGCCTTCCCCAAGACGGAGTCCACGGTCCGGCTTACTTTTACAGGGCTTGGCTGGAAGCCGGTATTGGCCTGCTGCGCCTGACCGGGCATGAAACCGAGCAGGAGAGCCATTCCTATTAACGTCAGGCAGAATCTCGTTCGCATGTTCTTTCTGTTAAATGTTATGCCCCTGACGCAGGAACGGCATGCAGCCGCCGTTGGACTTTCAGGGAACGTTTGGAAAATCTTTTCCGGGAAGAGGCCGAAGGCCGATGCCAGCCGGGCTTATTCCCATTCGATGGTGGAAGGCGGCTTGGAACTGATGTCGTACACCACGCGGTTCACGCCTCGCACTTTGTTGATGATTTCGTTGCTGACCTTGGCCAGAAACTCGTAAGGCAGGCGGCTCCAGTCGGCGGTCATGCCATCGGTGGAATTGACGGCTCGCAAGGCTACCACCCGTTCGTAGGTTCGTTCATCGCCCATCACGCCGACCGACTGTACCGGCAGCAGGATCGCGCCCGCCTGCCATACCTTGTCGTAAAGCCCGGCTTCGCGCAGGCCGTCGATATAGATGGCGTCTACCTCTTGCAGAATCCGGACTTTCTCGGCGGTGATATCGCCCAGGATGCGGATGCCGAGGCCCGGACCGGGGAACGGATGCCGGTTGAGCAGGCGGTCGGGCAAGGCCAGGCTGCGGCCCACGCGGCGTACTTCGTCCTTGAACAGGGAGCGGAGCGGTTCCACTACCTTGAGGTTCATCTTTTCCGGCAGACCGCCTACGTTGTGGTGGGATTTGATGGTCTGCGAGGGGCCTTTGACCGGAGCCGACTCAATCACGTCCGGATAAATCGTGCCTTGCGCCAGGAAGCGGGCCGATTTGAACTTGCGGGCTTCGGCTTCGAACACGTCGATGAAGGTCTTTCCAATCGCCTTGCGCTTGGCTTCGGGTTCTGTCACGCCTTCCAGCGCTTTGTAGAAAAGGGCCGAAGCATCCACGCCTTTCACGTCGATGTCCATGCCCTTGAACGAATCCAGTACGTCCTGGAACTCGTTCTTGCGCAGCAGCCCGTTGTCCACGAAGATGCAATGCAGCTGCTTGCCGATGGCCTTGTGCAGCAACACGGCAGCCACGCTGGAGTCCACGCCTCCCGAAAGACCCAATATCACTTCTTCCTGGCCGATTTGGCGGCGCAGGTCTTCCACGCAGCTCTTGACGAAGTTGTCCGGCGTCCAGTCGGCCTGGCAGTGGCAGACTTCGGTCAGGAAGTTCTTCAGGATCGTGAAACCGTCGGTGGAATGGTAGACTTCCGGATGGAACTGGAGCGCGTAGGTGGGTTCGCCTTCAATGCTGTAGCCGCAGGCTTTGACCGACTCGGTGCTGCAGGTGATATGGAAGTTGGCCGGGTATTCCAAAATCGTATCCCCGTGCGACATCCAGACCTGGCTGTTTTCGGGCACGTCTTTGAATACCGGGCAGCTATGGTCGATATAGCTGAGGTTGGCCCGCCCGTATTCCCGGCTCTTGGCCGAGGCCACTTTGCCGCCGCTGAGCGAAACCAAGAGTTGAGCCCCGTAGCAGACGGCCAGCACCGGGTATTTGCCTCGTATGTCGCTCAGGTCGGGCTTGGGTGCGTCCGGGTCGTTGACCGAATAGGGGCTTCCCGACAGGATGACCCCTTTGATGTTATCGCCCAGCTGGGGGATATGGTTGTAGGGGTGGATTTCGCAGTAGACGTTGTTCTCGCGGACTTTGCGGGCAATCAGCTGGGTGTATTGCGACCCGAAGTCCAGAATCAGGATGCATTCTTGCATGGAGGTAGTTTTTTTTATGGCTTGGGAGAGCGTTCGGCCGGTCGTGGCTTGCTGCTTCATTCCCTATAAACGGACAAAAATACAACAAAAAGTGCAACTGGGCCTGTCTTTTGCGCCGGGTTTTGCAAAGGGCGGGTTCAAGTGTCCAACGCAAGGGTTTTGTGCAAGCGGCTTGCGGCCCGTGTTTATCGGATCGTTGCAGCTTATCGGCAGATGAAGGGGATTCGGATCGTGCTCCGGTTGCCGGCTATGTCCTCGGCTATGATAACCAGCCTGCCTTGCATGCCGGGCTTGGGCTGGAAGATGCCCCGGTTTTGCAGGGTGCGGTAGGGCGTGAGGCTTTGTCCGGGTTCGAGGTAGGATTTCTCCAAACGTTTTTGGGTGGCTCGGTAGAAGGGCATGTCGATATGCTGCCGGATGGCTTTGCAGGTGGCTACGGGTAGATAGTCCAATTGGTAGGAAGCTATCGTGTCCGGGGCGGTGTCCGGGAAGCCGGGATTCCTGTCCGGGACGGAAACCGGCGTGTCGCTGGAGAATGTATCTCCGATGGGTTCGTCCCAATCAATCAGAAAAGCCAAACGGTATAGCCCGTAATGGAAGGGCATTTCCTGAATGCGATCCAGGGCGCAGAGGCCGAAAGCAGAGGCGGCGTTGATGAAGAGGGTGTCGGGCAGGTTCTCGTATTTGTAGTACCAGCCATGCCAGTTTCCCGGCTCGGATGGATCGGTTTGGTGAGGCGAAGGCAGCTTGATGCGCAGGTCGGCCATGTTCCGGCTTGGCAGCGTGTCGCCCATGGCTAGGACGCAGCGCCAAAGCGAGTCGCGTTCCTGTTCCAAGGCTTTCTGCATCCGGTAATCGAGCAATGGCGAACCCATGTATTCGGCAAGGATGCCTGTTTCGCTGTCAGGGTGGCTTTGTTTCCCTTGCCGGGCTTCGTTGAAGGCGTTCAGGTGTTTTTGGGCTTCCTCGTGATGGCGGAGCAGGCTTGTGTCCGCATGCCCTGAGGCCGAAGAGGAATAGAAGGCGAACCAAAGCAGCTCCGGGGCTACCGTGTCGGGGATTTCAAGACCCCAGCAGGCCGGGTTGAGTCTCAGGGAATCTTTTAGAATCTCGAAATGCAGATGAGGGCCACCTGAGGCGCCGGTATTGCCCGAGCGAGCTATGGCACGGTTTTTCCGGGTCTTGACATATAAGTTGTCCAAGCTGACTTCAAACCGGCCGGATTGCCGTTGCAGGCGTTTCACTTTGCGTTTGACGGGCTGGGAGAATTTTTTCAGATGACCGTAGATGGACAGGGTTCCATTGGGATGCCATACATAGAGCGCGTTGCCGTAGGAGGCGCGTTCCACAGTGGCGCGGACGATGTAGCCGGGCGCGGCGCTGTAGACTTTGATGCCTTCCCGTTGCTTGGTCCGGAAATCCATTCCCCCGTGGAAATGCGTGGCTCTTAGTTCGGCAAAGGATCCGGAAATTTCCGGCTTGATCCGCATCGGGTAGCGATAGACTACGGTGTCCCGTTCCGGATGCCGCCAGTTCTGGGCGGAAGATACTGCGGGAATGCCTGTTATGCAGAAAAAAATCCATGCGTACAGGATAACGGGAAGTCTTCGAGGGCTTGCCTTGCCTCCTTTCATGGCTTGCCTCCTTTCTGGCCTTGCTTTTTCTTGAGGTGGCGCTGTGTCTTTTCGATGGCAGGCTTGTTGTATCCAAGCGCGGACAGGTAACCGGCAATGAACCGGGCTTGCTCAAGGTTGTCTTGTTCCACGCAGTCCTTGGCCCAGAGCAGCAGGATGCGCAGCTGCCGCGTGGCCGAAAGCCGGCTGAAAAGGGAGGGGGCCGAGGGGATGTATTCGGCTAAGCCGAGCTGGTTGAATGTGCTGTCTGCATTGAGGTAGCTGTGGATGAAGCGTAGGGTGTCCCCGCTTTTCAGATAGGATTCTGCCCGGTTCAAGCTGTCGTTGTAGGCTGTCCAGCGTTCAAACAGGTTTTCGGCTTGTGCCATCTGTTTTTCCGGTCGGGGGCAGCTGGCATATTCGGGCAGGCTGTACTTCCGGGCGGTTTGGCGCAGGTTTTCCAGGCTTTTTTGCGCCAAGAGGTAGTTGCCGTAGGAGGCTTGGTTCAAGAACGACTTTTCCGCCCGGGCAAATTCCCGGCTTATCTGTTCGCAATAATTGTTGTTTCTCTGTTTCTGATAGTTATCGAGCATCAACTGGAGCCGGGTCAGAGTGGCCGCATCTTTCGGTTCGGCTGTCTGGTAGGAGGCAAAGAGCTCCAAGGCTTGTTGCTGGAGTTCTTCCGATTTCAGGATTTCGGTGGTCCACAGGTAATAAACGGCTTTGTTGAGCAGTTGTTCCATGCTTTGCAGCAGGTTTTGGCGGTAGAGGTCGGCAAAGTCCGCTCCCGTCCGGAGGTACCCGTATCGCTTTTTCAGGTTTTTGGCCAGTTCGAACCAGCGCTGGGCTTCGGCAAATTCCCGTTTGGAACGGAAATAGCCGGCTTGCTCGCGGGCTTGGTCGAAATATTGCTGGGCTTGCCGGCTGTTGAGCGTTTTTTCGCTCAGCAAGATGGAATCGATGTTCAGAGGCACGAATACCGGCACTTGGACGGTGTTTGCTTTTTTCTCTGGATTGAGCAGTTGCAAGTCGGCGGCGATATCCTGGCCCGGGTCGTAAATTTCTTCGAAGTAGAGGCTGATGCCGGTCTTGGATTCGATGCTGTCGATGAGCGCCCGGTAATAAGCGCCTTCGGTCGTGTCGCTTTCTTCGGCAAAGCGGTGATAGCATCCTGCAATCCGGTCGAGCAGTTCTAAGGCATGGTCGATGCCGCTCATATGCTTTTCGTTCTCTGTGTAGTATTGGTGGGCCAGCAAGGCGTATTGCCCGGCGAGTTGGTATTGGTTCTGGTCAAAGGCTTTTTGCGCCACTTCGCAATAGGAGTTGTAGATGCCTTGGTGGGCGCGGTTTTCCATCAGTCTTTCCCGGTAGGCAAGGTAATGGATTGGAAAGCCCGGTTGGCAATAAAGGTGGAGCATTTCGCAGAGACTGAGGGCATCCCGGTATTGGCGATGGCCAATCATTAGTTCCACTTGCTGCAGCAGGACATTGTAGATGGTTTGCGCCATTTTCCGCAGTCTGCCAGGTCGCGAAAATTCCTGAAGCGTGCTGTTGAGGTAGCGCAGGCAGGTTTCGGCGTTTTTTTCATGTTTAAGCAGGTAGTTCATCTTGAAGATGACTGAACGGGTGTAGAAGCGGTTGTGCAACAGGGATTTCTCGATGTTTTCCATGGCTTCGTCCCAATCGGGCCTCTCTTTGTTGATGGCTTGCAACGCCTGCATATAATAAAGGCTGTCTATATGGCTTCGCATAAAGTCTATCTGCTGGCGTTTGCGTTGCAGGCTTACTTTTATTTGCAAAGGAATCTCTTGTCCTTGAGTGTAGTATGTCTTGAAAACTTCTTCTTCCAATTGGTCGAGCCGGCAGTCGGAGGCGGGCAGCAGTTCCAAGGGTTCGGTTTTGATTTGGTCAATCCGGCGCAGGAAATTCTCTTCCTGACTTTCCTGAATCTGTGGGCCGTATGCGAGGGTGTATTCAAGGGCGATGCCGGTGTGTGGAATGGCGTTGGGGGTGCTGCCGGCCCAGGAAAGCTTCGCCAATCCTATGAAAAGGAAGCAGGTGAGCGATATAGGGAGGACTCTTGTCTTCATTGGGCAATGTTTTTCTCGTGGTTTTTTTCGTAGGCTTCAATGATCCGGGCTACTAATTTATGGCGGACCACATCCTTGCCGTTCAGATGTATGAAGGATATGCCGGGCACGTCTTTCAGGATTTTTGAGGCTTGGACAAGGCCCGAACCTTGGCGGTAGGGGAGATCCACTTGGGTGATGTCGCCGGTGATGATGAACTTGGCGTTTTTGCCCATACGGGTCAGGAACATCTTCATCTGGCTTTCGGTGGCGTTCTGGGCTTCGTCCAGGATTACGAAAGCGTTGTCCAGTGTCCGGCCGCGCATGAAGGCCAAGGGGGCTATCTCGATGATGGTCTCTTCCAATAGGCCGAGCAGTTTGCGATAGGGCAGCATGTCGCGCAGGGCATCGTAAAGAGGCTGCATGTACGGATCTAATTTTTCTTTCATGTCGCCGGGCAGGAATCCAAGGTTTTCTCCGGCTTCCACCGCGGGACGGGTCAGGATGATTCGCTTCACCTCTTTGTCTTTGAGGGCTTTGACGGCCAGTGCGACGGCTGTATAGGTTTTCCCCGATCCGGCAGGGCCTATGGCGAACACCATGTCGTTCTTCTGGATGGCCGACACGATTTTCTGCTGGTTCTCGGTCAGGGCTCGGATGGGCTTGCCGTTGGCTCCCATCAGGATCAGCGGGTTTCCGGAATGAGGGTGAAGGGGTTCTGTTCCGTATTCGGCATTTGCTGCCGCATCGGGTTTATGGTCGGTTTGGGACGGCTCGTTTTCGGTTGTTTGTGGGGCGTGTTGGTGGGATTCCTTGTCGACCCGGTGGCCGTTGTCACCTAATATGTCGTCTATATCGCTTTCGGTGAGGCGATTGAACCGCTCGAAATGAAAGAGTACCAATTTGAGTTTTCTTTCGAAGTCGGCAAGATGGGCCGGGTCTCCGATGGCCTTGATCAAGTCGCCTCGCAACACGATGTTGAGATAGGGGAAGTAACGACGGATTCGGTTCAGCTTTTCTTCTTCCAGTCCGAAAATATCAATCGGGTGGTGCGGGGCTATTTCTACGTAAATTTCGCTCATTTTTATTAAGGGAATGGTATTCCGGGGTAATATGGATCCAGCATGAATCCAAAACCCGGTGCGCAAAGATAGTGAAAGGTGAGAGTAGTGGCAACAAACTTGTTTGATTGCCATTGATTGGCATCGAAAGCAGGCTGCGCCTCAGCATGGTCAAAGCAAGCTTTGCCTCTGCGTTCGGCTTGCACTGCTTTTACCGAACCACAGCCAAAGCCCCGATTAAGCCGAGGGGCATGCCAAGGCAGTTCCATCCTTGAGCATGTTCGAGGCGGAGGGGCTTCGGCGACAGCCAAAGCCCCGATTAAGCCGAGGGGCATGCCAAGGCAGTTCCATCCTTGAGCATGTTCGAGGCGGAGGGGCCTCGGCGTAGCCAATCTTCGACGATAACAATTTTCGATGCAGGGTCAATAATTCCAAGGTCTTCGTTTTCAGCGCTGTTTTGGAATGAGAGTGAATTGGGAGTCGAATTACAGGTGCTTATAGGGGTTTTCTGTGAAATTTTCCGTAAATTTGTAAATTTATGTCATTACGGACAGGTCTGCTTGAAGAGAGTGGGCAGTCCGGGCGAAAAAGAAGAAGATGCCATTGATAACTTTGCTGAGCGACTGGGGTCTGGATGATCCGTATTTGGCCGAAGTGAAACTCCGGTTGTATGCGCTTATGCCTGACTGCCGGATTTTGGATATTTCCCATGGCTTGGCTAAGGATGATTTGATTGCGGCAGCATTCATGATGAATAATTTGTATCCAGTGATGCCGGAAGGATCGATACATCTGTTGGGGGTGCAGGATATAGCTGGGGCGAATTGCCCCCATGTGGTGGTGCGTATAGGTTCACAATACTTTATTGCGCTGGATAACGGTTTTTTTGAGTATTTCCATTGGATTTCAGGCAGGCAAGCAGAAGAAGTTTATGAGATTGATATCTGGCAGGATCCTGATTTTGATGGCAATGATGTCTATACATTCCCTTCCCGAGACCTTTTCCCCAAGGTGGCGGCCATGCTGGCTGAAGGTCGCCCGTTGGATCAGATAGGGCATTCGGTTTCTTTGTCTATGAAGGTGCTGCCGATGCCAATGATGAAAATACGGGAGGCCAAGGATTCGAATGGGAATCGGATTGGATGCCGGATATACGGTCAAATTCTTTATGTGGATCATTTCGGCAATGTTTGTACCAATATCAGGAAGTCGGATTATGACTGCTGGATCAAGCAATTCCCTTTTACTGGAATTACCATCGGGAGCAAGAGATTGAAGAAACCCCCGGTCAAGGCTTACCGGGATGTGGGAGAAGGAGCCTTGCTCAGTCTTTTCCTTAAGAATGGCTTCTTGGAGGTTTCCATTTGCGGAGGGAATGCCGCTCAATTGCTGGGATTGAGAAAAGAAAGCACCGTGACCGTGGATTTCGGGAGTCTCTATGATTAAGGGGCGCTTCCAGGAAGTGGGGAGGAACGACATTGCCGTCTTTGCGACGTGTGGACGTTCCAGGAACGCATGTTTTTCATTTTAAAGTATTTGATTTTTATGATTGCGTTGTTAAGAAAAGAGATACGGCTTTTTTTTTCCGGACCTTTGGCCTATCTGGCGTTGTTCGTGTTTTTTACCGCGAATGCTTTGATGTTGTTTGTGCTGCCAACGGGATTTAATGTCTTTGATGCCGGATATGCTACATTGGAATCTTTTTTCAATTGGATACCTTGGGTGTTTCTGTTTCTGATTCCAGCAATATGCATGCGTAGCTTTTCAGAGGAAAAGAAAACAGGGACAATGGAAGTTTTGCTGACGCGGCCTTTGTCTGGTCGGCAAATCGTACTGGCCAAATATTTCGCTTGCTTTCTCTTGATGTTTGTCAGCCTGATTCCTACGTTCGCTTATCTGTACACGGTGTCGGCTTTGGCTTCGCCTCAAGGGAATTTGGATTTTGGCGCATTCTGGGGGGCGTATGTCGGTTTGATACTGATTGGTTCGGCTTTTGTATCTGTATGTCTTTTCATGTCTTCTCTGACGGATAACCAGGTGGTAGCGTTCGTCTTGTCGGTGGTGGCTTGTGCCGTGCTTTATCAAGGGTTCGAGCTGTTCGGGGCAATGAGTCGGCAAGGAGGGCTGGGATTGGCTTTGTCCTCGTTGGGGATGCAATCGCATTACATTTCGATGAGCAGGGGTGTGCTTGATTTGCGTGATGTGGTTTACTTTCTGGTTCTCATTGTGCTTTTTCTGGCTTTGACCGTGCGGGTTGTTGGAAGGAACAAACCTTTTCCATGGAAAAAATATGCAACATTGGCCGCTCTTTTGGTGGTGGCTCCGGTATTGGCATCATTGTTGCCGGTGCGTTTGGATTTGACATCCGACAAACGTTATACCTTGATGCCGGTCACCAAGCAGATTCTGGAGGAAAATCGCAAGCCGGTTTATGTCCGGGTCTATCTGACGGGCGAGTTGCCTGCTGGATTCAAACGTCTGGAAAAGTCGGTAAAGGAAACTTTGGATGAATTCAGGGTTTACAATCCGGGAATCCGTTATCAGTTTGTGGACTTGTATGCGTTGGAAGATGAAGGGCAGCGGCAGGCGCAAATGCAGGATTTGGCGCGAAGAGGCATTAGTCCGACGCAGTTGGAGGTCAAGACGAAGAATGGCTTGACAAGGCGATTGATTTTTCCGGCAGCGGAAGTGGTGTCTGGAAATCGAAGCCTCGCGGTTGGTCTGTTGCGGGAACAGCTGGGACGTGGAGCTGAAGAGACCTTGAATCATTCGATAGAGAATGTGGAGGTTCAGTTGGCAACGGCTATCCGTGCTTTGTTCGATACCCATCCGGAGACGGTGGCTTTTTTGGAGGGGAACGGAGAACTGAGCTACACGCAGACGATTTCATTGGGAAATTCTTTGAGTGTATTTTACAATGCCACTCGGGCGGAACTGACGGCCGATCCGCATTCGTTGCTGGTGCAGGATAATCTAGGAACTTGGCATCCCCGTTATGCTTGCTTGATTGTGGCTCATCCGACACGGCGTTTTGAAGATGGCCCGAAAGCGGTTTTGGATCAGTATATCATGTATGGTGGCAAGGTGCTCTGGTTGCTCGACCCGGGAGATGGCTCTGTCGATTCTTTGCGGGGACGGGATTTGCATAATGCCGTGTTGTATGATTTGAATATGGACGATGCCTTTTTTCGGTACGGGTTCAGGTTGAGGAAAGAGATGTTGCTGGATCGGAATGCCTCGGTTTCGCCTGTTGTGACAGGGTATATGGGCAATCAGCCGGTTATCGAGTACATGCCCAATTTCTATTGTCCGGTGGTCGAGTTCGAAGAGGAACGTTTGCCATGGGGCCTTCGTCCGTTGGTCAACGCGGTGGCTGGCTTGCGTTTGCAAGTTGCGGCTGGTCTCGATACGATAGAAAACAATGTCCGCAAGGTTATTCTTTTGCAGACTTCGCCTTATTCTTTCCGTGTGGGCTTGCCCCATGCCATGAGTGCTGATTTGATGCGCGAGCATATCGACTTGGATCGATTTGACCAAGGAGCGCAAACGGTGGCATTATGGCTTGAAGGTTCGTTTCCTACGGCTTTTCCGTTGAGGAAGCCGGCATTGGTGAATGCAGATGGTTTCGTGTTCCGCAGAGAAAGCCTGCCGACGGCAATGATGGTGGCGGGAGACGGGGATATGGCTCGTAACGATTGGAGTGCCGACCGCCAAGTTCCATTTCCCTTGGGATTTGACCGTTATACAGGGCAGATGTATGGCAATGGTGATTTTCTGTTGAATGCGGTGCATTTGCTTACCGGGCATCCTCAGTGGACGGCTCTTAAAGCTAGGACATTGCCGATGCGCCTGCTGGACAAGGCTAAGTTGGAGCAGGATCGGCGTTTTTATACGATTCTTAATTTTGCTTTGCCATTGGGCTGCGTGCTTCTGTTTGGCCTCTTTTTTGGATGGCAACGTCGTCGCAGATACGCCAGGTAGCCAGGTCTCTATGGGAAGAAGCGTAGGTTTAGAGTGGATTTATAGAAATTTTCCAGAGCATGTTTGTGAAAAAGACATGGAAAAAGATTCTTGGATTTGTTGCTGTCATTGTGTTGGTGATGATGGTTTTGTCGGCGGTACGCCATCGGTATGGGGGTAGGGTGCGCGACCCGGTTTTGGATTCGGCGCAGATAGCTCGGATCGACAGGATTGTGATGGAGCGCCCCGATGGATTGAAACTTCTGTTTGACAAAAAAGATGCGGATAGGAAGTGGATGCTTGATGTGCAGGGAATGGATGTTCCGGTGGCGGAGGCTGATTATTTCAAGGTGCTTGATTTCCTCTATGTGTTCAATTTTTGGGAAATCGCATGGATTCCTGACGAGGACGAAGAACGGGCATGGAAAGACCTTATCCGGAAGCAAGGCGGCAGCTTGAAGTTGAAAGCAGGCGCGCGGAATTTGCTCAAGTTTAAGTTTGCTTGCCAGGACGATTTGTTTTTGATTATGCTCGGGTCGCATTGTTATGCGATGACGAGTATTTGGAAGCCGTCCACCTGGATGGGTTTCTTCACGGAAGATCCCAAGCAATGGAAAAGCTGTCTTTTACTGGATTTTTCTCCTTCGGATATTCGTTTTGTGGATTTGCGCTATGCTTTTTCCGGGACTTCTCCGGATACGCTTTCTTACAGATTGGAAGTTGCGGCTTCTGATTCGTCTGCGGCAGGAGAAGTTGGGGAAATGTTCAAAGCTCCGGTGCTCCTTTTGCATACGGCGGCCGGCTCCCGGTTCCTTCCGGAGGATGCAAATAGGTATCTTTCATCGTTTTCCCAAGTGTATTTCACGGTCGGAGGCGAGGCTCGAATGGGGAAATTGTTGTACACATTGACGATTGGGTCCAAGAAGGATGAGGTTGTCTGCTTGTCGGTTTTTGAAAAACAGGTTCCTGCCGTATCGGAGTTCTTTTTCGATAGCGGAGTTTCTGGAGACAGGAATGTTTTGAGGCCGGATTTGTTCCAGGCGGTGGTGGTTGTGAGCCGGGGCGTGCAAACCGATACGGTGCAGATGCCTTTTGTCGTGCTCGACAAAATGGCAAGGACGGCTTCGGACTTTGCCGAGGGGCTGCCTGCTTCCGTTATCGGCAATGCAAAATAAGCGAGCTCATTTGCATTGCTCTCGGCTTCTGCGTATATTCGGCTTCGCCGCATATCCGGTGGCGCCTCGGCAATGCAAAATAAGCGAGCTCATTTGCATTGCTCTCGGCTTCTGCGTATATTCGGCTTCGCCGCATATCCGGT
>CALUMK010000029.1 GCA_944321735.1 uncultured Bacteroidales bacterium | reverse complement strand
TGTCGTGTCGAGAGGGGCGATCCGGCTTCGCCGAAAGCATGAAAAAAGCCCCGCAACCATCCGGCTGCGGGGCTTTCAATTGTCAGAGAATCCGTCTATTTGGTTTGCATTTTCTGGACTGCCTCAACGAGGGAAGGCAGGGCACGTATCGCGGCTATCTCTTTCCATTTATTGCGGGCTTCAACAGCCGGACATCCAAAATAAACCTTGCCACCTTCCAATGATTTATCGACCGCGGAAGTCGCCAAGATAACAGCCCCTTTGCCGATTACGAGGTCTTTATTAATCAAGACGGAAGCCCACAGGGTGACATAATCTTCCAAGATGCTGACTCCGGCAATGGCAGAATGGGCTCCAATTAGGCAATGCTTGCCGATATGGGTATCGTGACCTATTTGGACGAAATTGTCCATTTTTGTGCCGTCCCCTATAATCGTATCTCCGGAAACACCACGATCCACGGCAGTCAATGCTCCGATTTCTACATCATTGCCCAAGATGACACGCCCGCTGGATTCAAATTTGCGGAAGCTGCCATTTTTGGTGCGCTGGAAATAACATGCATCCCCGCCGATGACAGCGCCTGACTGGATTATTGTATTATCTCCAATAATGGTATAGTCATTGACTGTAACGTTGGCATGTATGATGCAATTTTTACCGATTTGCACGTGATTCCCGATGAAAGCTCCTGGTTGGACGATAGTTCCCTCCCCGATTTTAGCAGTCGGACTAATCATAGCTGTGCTGGGCAGGAAAGGCATAAAATGACGAGTCAGGCGATTAAAATTGGCAAGGGGGTCTGATGTTACAATCAGACATTTTCCTTGCGGACATTCCACTTCCTTGTCAATCAGGATGACACTTGCTTTGGAATCTAATGCCTTTTGGTAATATTTGTCCAAATCGACAAATGTGATGTCGCCTTCTTCCACCATGTGGATTTCGTTCATCCCTTGGACAGGAAAATCATCCGGCCCGATGAGGCGGACGTCCTGCATCAACGACATCAGTTCTTTGACAGTATATGTTTTGGAAAATTTCATTCAAAGCCATTTAATGCGAAGCCTACCCGACTTCTGCGTTTGATAAATCTCTCCAATGGAAGAACCAGAGAAGAATTATACGCGTTGGGAATATTCTCCGTTGCGAGTGTCCACTCTGACTTTGTCTCCTGTATTGACAAAAAGCGGGACACGGATTGTGGCTCCCGTGTCGATAGTGGCATCCTTCATGGCATTGGTAGCCGTATTGCCTTTTTCTCCAGGTTCGGTATAGGTGATTTCAAAATCCATATAGGCCGGCAATTCGCAGGAGAGAGGTTCCTCGGTTTCTGCATGAACCAAGATATCTGCCGTGCAGCCTTCTTTCAGAAATTGCGGATTGTTAATCAGAAACTCAGGAATATTGATTTGGTCGTATGTTTCCGAATTCATGAAATTGTAGCCCGTTTCATCTTTGTACAAGAACTGGTAAGGACGACGTTCAACACGAGCTGTATCAATTTTTACACCGGCAGGGAAGGTGTTGGCCAGTACTTTTCCGTTTTTCAGGTTTTTAAGTCTTGTACGGACAAAAGCATTACCTTTTCCGGGTTTTACATGTTGGAATTCTACAATTTGCCAAACATCTCCATTGAAATTGATGCACAAACCGTTTTTAAAATCTGCAGTTGTTGCCATTAGGTATTTTTTTATATGATTTCAGTAAACAATCATTCTTTTGCTTTGGAAAAGAATGATTTAAATCAATAAATAGGTGATATTTGCAAGACAAGTCCTACAAAAAGCAGGCAAAATTAATAAAAAAGCCTTGCACTGACAAATACCCATGCTCTTTTATGCAGATTTGACAGCACAAGAGAACAAGAGTGTGTTTGCTAAGATATAGAGGAGGCGGGAGCCTACATTTCCATCCCATTCATCATCCGGGGTATGCGGATTGGGGGCTACTTCGCATAGGTCAAAGCCAATGATTTCTTTGCCGCTTTGTCTCAGGCATGATAACAGATAGCGTGCTTGGGCAAATGTAATGCCGCCGGGGACTGGCGTACCCGTATGCGGACAGAGAGAGGGATCCAATGCGTCTATATCGAAACTGATATAGACTTTTTGTGGTAAGGATGCGATAATCTGTTGGCAGCTATCCATCCATGCATGGCCTTCCAATAAGGATTTTTGCAGCTGCATATCGGTAAACTGGATAATTCGTCCTTCCGATTGGGCTACGAGTTCCTCTTCGGTTTCACAGACATCCCGGATGGCTACTTGGACGAGCCGGGAAACATTGTCCAGTTGCAGGACGTTGTTCATGATGGATGCATGCGAGTACCGGAATCCTTCGTAGGCATTGCGTAAATCCGCGTGAGCATCCAAATGCAGGATTCCGAACTCTTCGTGGTTGTCCGCCAAGGCTTGCAGAAAGCCTAAAGGCACGCTGTGGTCGCCCCCTACGATTCCGACTTTTTTCCCTTGATTCATGTATTGGCTGCATTTGGATTTAAGCCATTCATTGAGCTTTTCGCTCCCTTTTTCAACCAAGGAAATGTCTTTTGCGTAGTTGGCTTGGCTATAGCCGACAGGTAGGCATTGGATTTTTTTTTCTTGATAGGAAATAGCTCTTTCGGCTACAGGACGTAGGAAATCGGAAATTTCTTTTATGGGAAGGCTGTCTTCATACGGGCTGGTCCCGATACCTCCTTTCCATGCATTCGGGATTTCAAAGTCAAAAAAATCCAATTGTATCGAAGCATCCAATATGGCTTTTGGGCCGAGGGAGGCGCCTTTTCGGTATGAAGTCGTGACATCCCAAGGTACGGGTATCAGAACCAGATGACTTTCTTCCAAAGAGAAAGGAAAACCGAAAAAGTTTCCATTGGGCGCACAAGCTTCATTGGGGTCGAATTCATTCATTATTATATGATTTTGAGTTCTGTACGACGGTTTTTGGCACGACCTTCCTCTGTCCGGTTATCTCCAATGGGTTTATCAAAACCATAACCGGCGGCTGTGATGCGATCTGGATGTATCCCTCGTTGCACCAAATAGTCCGCAACAGCTTGGGCTCTCTTCAAAGAGAGGGTCTGGTTGAATGAAATCGAACCTGTATTGTCGGTATGTCCGCCTATTTCGATCCTAAGGCTGGGGTTGTTGGCCAGAAACTGGTATATTTTGTCCAGTTCGGCGATGGATTCCTCTTTTAGTTGATATTGTTCAGTTTCATAAAAGATATTCTCTAGAATGACAATGGCGCCGGGTTGGATGGGTTGGAGGCGGATATCCTTATGCATAGGGGCTGCTTTGTATCGAGAATCCAAGGCAATATGCGCAGAATAGAACAGATAGCCGGGGCAAGAGATATTGAGGGCGAATGTTTCATCAGTGGGGAGACAGACTAGGAATTCTCCGGTTTGTTGGTCTGCATACGATTCGATGCGTACAAGGCCGGTGTGGAGGCTGATTAGTTCAAACCGGGCGGCAAGCGGTTGTCCGGTCTCGATATCGCTGACATGGCCTTTCATGAAAGATACCGTAGCCGGACGGGCTTGATCGTAGAGATAAAAAGAATAGAGGTCTTTCTTCCCGTATCCGTTTAAGTTGTCGCTGGAAAAATAGGCGGTATCACCTTGTGCATTCACGCTCAGTGTGCTTTCGTCCGCGTATGTATTGATGGGGTAGCCGAGGTTTTGTGCCGCGCCCCATTGGCCGTTGCTATCTTTCCTGGAGAGGAACAGGTCGAAGCCCCCCATGCCAGGATGCCCGTTTGAAGCAAAATACAATGTTTTTCCGTCCGGATGTATGAAAGGAGAGTTTTCATCACCGGATGTATTGATATTGCTTCCGAGGTTAACAGGTTTGCTCCATATTCCTATTTCAGATAACTGGCTCATCCAAATGTCGCTGCCACCGAAGCCTCCGGGACGATTGCTGGCGAAGTATAGGGTTTTTCCATCGGAGGCCATGCAAGGCTGGGACTCCCAATACATGGAGTTGACCGTTTGCCCCAGATTGAAGACACGTCCCCACTGCTCCCCTTTGCGGACAGAAGCATAAATGTCGCAAGAACCCCATCCATCCTCCCTGCCACATCCGGCGAAAAACAAGTATCGGCCGTCGGGGGACAGGCTAAGAGCCCCTTCGTTCTGGTCGGAATTGATGGGGGGCGGAAATAGCACCGCTTCTGTCCATGCCCCCGTAGTGTCTCGGATCGAGTAGAAAAAGTCCTCTTCCATATGGGGCTCCGGTTCCTCTTTGAGATAGCGGCGTGTAAAAATCAAGGTGTTTCCATCCAAGGATAGGAATGGAAGATATTCTTCGTTTTCCGTATTGATGTTGGCTCCCAGATTGATAGGAGAAAATTCCTTTTTGTCCCTTTGGATTATCAAAGCTTCCTCGTTGCGGTATTTGGCAATCAAGGCTTTTTCCCTGAGGTTGCTGGATATGTTCGGGTAAGATAAGAACTGGTTGAAATGTATTTCGGCTTCGTCGTATTGCCCTCCGGAAGATTCCAGGCAGGCGAGGAAGTAATATGCGTTTGGAAAGAAATCAGGGTCGATGGCTATTGCTCTCCGGTAGGATACGATGGCACTGTCTGCTTGTCCGTCTTCTTCGTAAAGAGTGGCTTTCATCAGATGGAGTTCTGGAAAGCAAGATTCTGTTTGTTGGGCAATTTCCAAAAAACGCCATGCTTGCTTGATGTCCCCATACTGGTAAGCGCCTAAGGCTTTTTGGTAGTGCGTTTTCGCTTTTTTTAAGTTGTAAGGGTCTGGTTTGCATGGAGGCAAGGATTCCTTGTTCTCTTCAAAAAGTATCGTGAAGGGTTGGGGCGTATCTTGTGCCCGTATGCTGCTTGTGCCTCCAAGAAGGGTAAATGTCAGAATCCCGGTATAAAGAGTGCGGAAAAAGGAAATCCATTTTTTTTGCATGTCGATATTCGGTTGTATGCGTGCGATTTAAATCCTTTGCTGCTGTCGGGATTCTGTCCTGTGTCCGTTTTATAACAATTGTGTAAGGATGACAATAGATCCGACAATGAAGCAATAGGCAGCAAAATAGACGAGTTTCCCCCTTTTGACAATGCCAATCATGAACTTGCACGCCGCCCATCCGGACAAGAAAGCCCCAAGGAAGCCGGCAATGAGAGAAGCGACAGGGATTGACGAGGACGTGAGCTCTCCGGAAAAAAGCGACAGGATGTTTTCGCCCAAAATGGGAATCAGCACCATCAGGAACGAGAATTGGGCTATCGAATCTTTTTTGTTACCGAGCAACAGGCCGGTAGCGATGGTGGTTCCGCTGCGGGAAAGCCCCGGCAGGACCGCCAGGCATTGGGCAAGGCCGATGATGAAAGCGTCCCGGTAGGAAATGTCCCGCTTGCCGGATCCCAGATAGGTGGCCAATGTGAGCAGCAAGGCTGTCAGCAGCAGCATGCAGCCAACCAGGAGCAGACTTTCGAACAGGCTTTCCACATAGTCTTTGAAGAAAAGCCCTACAATCATGACCGGAATCATGGAGACGAAAATCTTCAAGACGTAGTCCGTCTCCTCGTTCATCTTGAACTTGAAGAAACCTTTGAATAGGCGGACGATTTCTTTCCAAAAGACCACAATGGTGCTCAAGACCGTAGCTCCGTGGACAACGACGGTGAAAAGCAGGTCGTCCGATGTTTCGATGCCTAACAAGGCTTTGCCGATTTCCAAATGACCGCTGCTGCTGACGGGCAAAAATTCAGTCAATCCTTGGACAATGCCAAGGAGAAGGGCTTCAATCCAGTTCATCGTGCGTCAATCTTGGAAAGGGATTATTTTTTCGGTTTTTTCATGATGGCCACGATTTCGATGATGATGCCCGCCAATATGACCAGAGGAGCCACCACCAAGCGTCGGGCGTTGAACAAGTCGTAGCTGAACACGTTCGGGTCATCGCTGCCGCCCCCGCGCATCAGCAGGTACCCGATGCCCATTACGAGGATTCCGGCAATCATGAGGATATAGTTCGTACGATCGAAGGCGAAATCGAACATCTTCTTGTTCTCTTTCGCTGCGGGGGTCGAATTGTTTTTGTTGGTGTCTATAGCCATGTCGGTATTATGGATTTTATTAATAGTACAACCGCTCCGAGTTACGCATCTTCAAGTATTTGTTGACCGATACCCATGCGGAAACCAAGGTGAACAATATGCCTACCAGCAAGACGGCCGCAAACACGCATAGGATCATGCCCAAGTCTTGCTTGTTGATGATTTCGGGTACTTTCCCGTTCAGGTACAGCAATCCCAGCCCTGCGCAGAGTATGGCGATCAAAGCGCCAAGGATGCCTTGGATCATGCTTTTGCAGATAAAAGGCTTGCGGATGAAGCGAGGGGTCGCTCCGACTAATTGCATGGTGTTGATTGTGAATCGTTTTGAGTAAATCAACAGGCGGAGCGTATTGCTGATGAGATAAATGGCGACTACCAGGATGAAAAGGCTTGCGATGCTGAGCCAGAGGCTGATCCGGGCTACGTTGTCGTTGACTAACCGAATCAAATCGGGCTGGTAATACATCTCCTTGACCAAGTGATAACGGGTCAGCTGTTCTTCGAATTTGGCCACGCTGTCCTGGTTGGTATAATCGGCTTTCAGATGAATTTCTATGGACGGGAGCAGAGGATTGTAGCCGAGGAATTCCACGAAATCCTGGCCCAAGTCCTCTTGCAGCTCTTTGGCGGCTTCTTCCTTGCTGATATAACGGGAACTTTTGACGTAGGGGGAACGGTCGATGATTTCCTTCATGTCCATGATGTCGGATTCCCGGGTGTATTCCTTGATCATCAAGGTGAAACCGATGTTTTCCTTGACATAGTCGGAAACCTTGCCTGCATAGCCCAGCATCAGCCCTTGGATACAGAGCAGGAACAATACGGTGGCGATGGAGAGCACCGTCGTGACATGGGCTCCCCGGATTCGTTTTCTCTCGATTTTGTTTTCTTCTTTCTGCATCTTGTTCGGCTAAATCCATGCCTGCATCCGCAGGTTTCCTGCTCTGGCTGCCTTGTTCGGTCGAGGCAAGCCGAGAAAATTCGATGCACGACATGCACCAAACTGCAAAAATACGAAAAAAAACAAGCAGGGAAGGGGAATGGGAATACTTTGTCAACTATTCGGATGTGGACAAAGTGCCACATGGAAGATATGTTCGCCATTCTTGTAAGAATACGTGATTGGCCAGTGGTATTGCTGGCAGATGGCCTGGCAGAGGGAAAGCCCGAGGCCGGTGGAACTGGGGTTGGACGAGTCTTTGTAGAAACGTTGGAAGATATGGCTGCTGTCCAAAGCCTTTGGCCCGGTATTGCAGACGCTGAAATCTTTGTTGCCCCATACGATGCGCAAGGTGCCGGCTTGGGGCGTGTGGACGTAGGCATTCCTGCACAAGTTGGCTACCAGGAGCTGGCAGAGGGCAGGGTGGGCGGATGCTTTCAGTTCGCTCTCGCCTTCCAGACGGCAGCGGATGTCCTTGTAGGCGAAGATTTCGTTCAGGTCATGGGTTGTTTCATTGAACAATTCCACGAAATTTACTTCTTCCAGTCCGGTATAGGCTCCGTTTTCGATGCGGCTGAGCTGTAGCATGTCCTTTTGCAGCCGGGAGAGGCGGCGGAGCGTGCTTTGGAGCTTGAGGATTTCCTGCATCTGGCCTTCGGTCAGGTCGGGGCGTTGCAGGAACTGTTCGGCCTGGTTCAGGCAGACGGCCACCGGGGTCTGCATCTCGTGGGCCGCGTTGTCCACGAATTCCTTTTGCTGCACGTACAGTTGCGCCGAACGTTGGAATTGGAGCGAAACGGCTTGGTTCAGTTTCTGGAATTCCGTGATTCGCGTCGGGTTGTCCAAGGGTTCTGGCTTTTTTTGCACATCGAAGCGGTCGATCCATTGCAGCAGGTGGTATAGTGGCCGCATGTTCTTTTCCACGATGTGGTAGTTGATGGCGATGATGCTGCTTAGAAGGAAGAGGTACAGGAATACGACCCAGTACAGGGCTTCATGCCGGAACTGCTCTTGATCCGCGGTCGAGACCCAGGCCGAGAACTGGTAGTATTGCTCGTTCCGGTCTTGGAAAATAGTCCTTATGTTCCGTTGATGGGCACGTTCCCCGTTGGCGGATTTTTCGCTTTGATTCCGGAAAGAGGTCCCGTAATTGGCCAAGGCGTAAGCATCCGGAACAGCGACGATCGTGTAGGTATAGACGCCGGTAGTGTCTTGCAGCAGGGAGAAGGAAGGCTCGGGCGAAATCAGGTATTCGCTGATTTTGTTGTTGGCAAAAGCTTGGAGGCCGGCATCCACGATATGGTAGAGCCGGTTGGACATGTTCACATAAAAGGCGAGCGACCATAAGAACAGGATGAGCGCCAAGACAAGGGTCATCCTGTTCATGATTAGTCTTATCAGCTTCATGTTCAGTCTTTTTCGGCAGTGTCTGTTTCCGGCTTGCCCGCGTCTTCGCATTCCAGTTTGTACCCGAAGCCATAGACGGACTTGATCTGGAGGGTTGCCTTGGCGGCTTTCAGTTTCTTTTTCAGATTGGCGACTTGCTGGTAAACGTAATTGTAATTGTCCGACTGGTCTGCATGGTCGCCCCAGACGGCTTCGGCCAAGGCCTGTTTGTCAATGACCCGCATGGGACGGGTCATGAAGTAGTGCAGGATATGGTATTCTTTATGCAGCAATTCCAAGGGCCTGCCGTCCACCTTGGCTCGTCTCTCGTCCGGGAAGAGTTCAACGTTGCCTATCTGCAAGGTTCTTTTCCCGCCTTGCCTCCGGCGGAGCTGGCTTTTGACGCGGGCGACCAGTTCGCCTAAGTCGAAAGGTTTGGGAAGGTAGTCGTCCGCGCCTAAATCCAAACCCTTCACTCGATCTTCTACGGCCGCTTTGGCCGAAGTAATCAGCACTTGGGGCGGATTCCCTTTCTGTTGCAGTTCGGCGAGGAGATCCAAGCCGTTGCCGTCGGGCAGCATCAAGTCGAGCAAGATGCAGTCGTATTCGTACAATCCGATCTTCTCCTCCGCATCGGCATAGGTGGAAGCCGTTTCCACTACCCAGCCTTGCTGCTTGAGGACTTCCGTCATCATGTCCCTTAGTCCGGGTTCGTCTTCTACCACCAGCAGTTTCATGATAGGCCTTTTTGCGTGTTTTGCCCGCCAGGGGGCACTTTTTTATAATACGATGTTGACAATCCGCTTGGGCACGACAATCACTTTTTTCGGAGTCTTGCCTTCCAGCCATTTGGCCGCCTGTTCGCTGGCCAGCACCTGTTTTTCGATTTCGGCCGGGTCCAAGTCCAAGGGCAGTTCCATATTGAAACGCATCTTGCCATTGAACGAAACCGGGTAGTTGAAACTCTGGTCCAGCGTGTATTTTTCTTCATAGACAGGAAGCGAGGCGTAGGCGATGCTGCTTTCATGCCCCATGGCTTTCCATACTTCTTCCGCCAAATGCGGGGCATAGGGCGAGAGCAGGATCGTGAAGGCTTCAAAGACGGCTTTCTTGCGGCATTTGAGTTCGCCCAGTTCGTTGAGCGCGATCATGAAGCCGCTCACCGCCGTGTTGAAAGAGAATCGTTCGGTGTCGTCTATGATTCTCTTGATGGTCTTGTGGAGCACTTTCAGCTCGGCAGCGCTCGGTTCCCCGTCTTCGAGGGCCAATGCGCCGGTGTTTTCATCGAAGCAGCTCCGCCAGTATTTCTTCAGGAAGCGGAACACGCCTTCGATGCCTTTGGTGTCCCAAGGCTTGGACTGTTCGATAGGACCGAGGAACATCTCGTACATGCGCAGGGTGTCGGCCCCGTATTTTTCCACGATGTCATCGGGGTTCTCCACGTTGTACATCGATTTGGACATCTTTTCCACTTCCGCGCCGCAGACATAATGCCCCTCTTCCAGGATGAAAGCGGCCTTGGCCAAGTCGGGCATCCATTGGCGGAAAGCTTCGGTGTCCAGGATATCGTTGTCCACTAAATGGATATCGGCATGGACCGGGTCGCAGAAGTCTTCCCGGTGCGGGATGTTCTTGGAAACGAAGACCAGGCTGCCTTCGGCGAATCCGGCCGGCGATTCCAATTCGGGCAGTTTCCAGTCGGGATGAGCCTCGATGGCTTTCTTGTAGTTGGCCCAGTTGAGACGGTAGGCGAAGCTGCTCCGCCCCTGGATCATGCCTTGGTTGATCAGTTTGCGGTAAGGCTCGTCGGTGCAGACCAGGCCGAGGTCGAACAGGAACTTGTTCCAGAAACGGGAGTAAATCAAGTGTCCGGTGGCGTGTTCGGCACCTCCTACGTACAAATCCACCTGTTTCCAGTACTGGTCGGCTTCCTTCGATACCAAGGCTTTGTCGTTATGCGGGTCCATGTAGCGCAAGTAGTACGCGCTCGAACCGGCGAAGCCGGGCATGGTGCTGGTCTCCAACGGATAGCCTTCTTCGGTTTTCCAGTTCTTGGCTCTTGCCAAAGGAGGTTCGCCTTCTTCGGTGGGCAGGTATTTGTCCACTTCGGGCAACAGCAACGGCAGCTTGTCGTCCGGCAAGGTGTAGGGCATTCCGTCTTTATAGTAAATAGGGAAGGGTTCTCCCCAGTAACGCTGGCGGCTGAAGATGGCATCGCGCAAGCGGAAGTTCGTCCGGGCTTTGCCTATTCCTTTCTTCTCGATTTCCTCCACCATGCGGTGAATCGCTTCCTTCACTTTGAGCCCGTTCAGGAAATCCGAGTTGACCAAGGTGCCGTCCTTGGCTTCGTAGGCTTCCTGGCTGATGTCCCCGCCGGCCACGACCTGGCGTATGGGCAGGTTGAAATGCTTGGCGAAACGGTAGTCCCGGCTGTCGTGCGCGGCTACGGCCATGATGGCTCCCGTCCCGTATCCGGCCAATACATATTCCGAAACCCATATCGGAAGCTTCTCTCCGCTGAACGGGTGAATCGCGTAAGAACCGGTGAATACCCCGCTGACTTTGTTGACATCGGCCTGGCGTTCGCGTTCGGTGCGGTTCTTGGCGTATTTCACGTAGGCTTCCACCGCTTCTTTCTGTTCGGCCGTGGTCAGTGCCGGAATCATCTCGTGTTCCGGGCAAAGGACCATGAAGCTGACCCCGAAAAGGGTATCGGGCCGGGTCGTGAAGATCTCCAATCCTTTGTCCAGCCCTTTTTCCGTTCCGTTTTCAATCTCGAAGCGGACTTCGGCCCCGGTACTCTTGCCAATCCAGTTGCGCTGCATCTCTTTGAGCGAGTCGGTCCAGTCCAATTCGTCCAAACCGTCTAACAAGCGTTGGGCGTAGGCGGTGATGCGCAAGGACCATTGCTTCATCAGCTTGCGTTCCACTGGATAACCGCCGCGCTGGGAAAGCCCGTTGATCACTTCGTCGTTGGCCAGCACGGTGCCCAATTTGGGACACCAGTTGACCATCGTGTCGGAGAGGAATGCCAAGCGGTAGTTCATCAGCACTTGCTGGCGTTCCTTTTCGGAATATGAGGCCCAGTCTTGAGCCGAGAAAACCTCGTGCGGGCTGCAGGCGGCCTCTTCCAAAAGCCGGGCGTTGCCTTCCTGGGCCAGGATGCTTTCCAGATCGGTGTCAGGACGGGCTTTCTGCGCTTTCTTGTCGTACCAGCTGTGGAATAAGCGGATGAACACCCATTGGGTCCAATGGTAGTAGGCCGGGTCGCAGGTCCTCACTTCCCGATCCCAATCGAAGGAGAAACCCAGCAAGTCCAATTGCTGGCGGTAGCGCGCGATGTTTTTCTGTGTGGTTTCGGCCGGGTGCTGCCCGGTCTGTATCGCGTATTGTTCGGCGGGCAGGCCGTAGGCATCGAAACCCATCGGGTGCAGCACGTTGAAGCCTTGCAAGCGTTTGTACCGGGCGTAGATGTCGCTGGCGATATAGCCGAGCGGATGCCCTACATGCAATCCTGCCCCGGAGGGGTAAGGGAACATGTCCAGGACGTAGTATTTGGGTTTGGATGATTGGTTTTCGGCTTTGAAGGTCTTGTGTTCCTGCCAGTAAGCCTGCCAATAGGCTTCGATTTTTCTGAAATCGTATTCCATAAAATATTATAGGTGTCGTGTTAAAATATATAGGTATCGTGTTTGCCAAAATGCAAAAGTACTATCTTTTTTGGCTCGCTGTCCTGTCTCTACAGGAAAAGTGCGAGCAGGAGGATGCCGGCGGCAAAATAGAGGGATGCGAAACCGTATATCCATCCTTTCAGCATGGGGCTGTCGGCCCAGCGGCGGTCGATGAAGGGTATCAGGTTGCCCAGCAGGACCGGCAGGGAATAATGCTGCAAATCCTTGTGCTTCCCGTAGAGCGAGATGTCGCGGAGGAAGGACTCGGCGAACAGGACAAGGAAAGAAAGCCAGGCGAAGATGCCGCAGAGGCTGTCCAATCCGGCGGGCATGGGGGATTGGCTGCCGCCGGCTATGTAAAGCGGGCTGATATCGAACGAGCCTTCCATCAGCGAGAAAGACCCTATCCAGAAGCCGAGTCCGAATACGGCCGCCGAAGTGAGTTCTCCTAAGGCCAAGAAACGCAGTGGCCAGATGATTAGTAATATGGCAATCCAGATGATAATCCAGTAAATCTGCATGTCCGTGCTGGAATGCAGAAGCCAGGGAATGGCGGCGGCAAAGGATGTCAGGAAGACAATCGATGCCCAGTGCAGTTTTTTCTGATAAACATTCCGGGAAAAGAAATGCAGGAGAAGCCAGGAAGCCACCCAGCTCAGGTTCTGCCAGAACGGGAGAATCGAGTCCCCGAGGATTAAGAAAAAGATGCAGCTTCCGGCGAATACGGCATCGAAAGCGTAGGTGGGCAGTGTAGTTTTCTGCTTGCGGTCAGGAGCCTTCGTGTTCATGAAGTATGGTGTTTTTATATTGCAAAGATATATATTATCTTCGCACCCTCATTCTACTGAAAAAGGCCATGGAAAAAGTGATCAAGTTGCGCAAGGGTTTGGACATCAAAATCGAAGGTAGTCCGGACAGTTCTCTTAATGCGCCCACGGTATCCTATACTCGTTATGCGTTGAAGCCGGTGGATTTTTACGGGATGCATCCCAAATTGTCCGTGCAGGCCCAAGACCGGGTTCTGGCCGGGGAAAAGCTGTTCTATGACAAGAACGATTCCCGGATTTTCCTGACTTCGCCGGTGAGCGGCACGGTCAGCGAGATTGTCATCGGACCTCGCCGGGTCATCGAGGAAATCCGGATCGAGGCGGATGAACAGACGCAATACAAGGAGTTCGGGACTTTGGATCCGCTTTCGGCATCGGCCGAGGAGATTCAGCAGAAACTGTTGCAGGCCGGGCTTTGGGCATTCATACGTCAAAGACCCTACGATTTGATAGCCAAGCCGGGAGAACGGCCTCGGGATATTTTCATTTCGGCTTTCGATACGGCTCCCTTGGCTCCGGACATGGATATGATTGTCAGAGGGCAGGAAGAATATTTCCAGGCTGGCGTGGATGCTTTGTCCAAGCTGACCGATGGAAAGGTCCATATCGGAGTCCATCGCCTTAAAACGGCATCGAAGGCTTATCTGGAATGCCGGAATGCAGAAATCCATGCGTTTGAAGGCCCGCATCCTTGCGGGAACGTGGGCGTGCAGATTCATCATATAGCGCCCATCAACAAGGGCGATGTGGTCTGGTACGTGCATCCCCAGGATGTGATTATCATGGGACGCCTGTTCAAGAGAGGGGTTTATGATGCCACGAAATTGGTAGCCGTGGCCGGTTCGGAAGTACTGAAGACGGGTTACCATAAAGTGCTGGCCGGTCTCAATGTAGGCTATCTGCTGGAAGGGAATTTGAAGCAAGGTTCCGAGGTCCGGGTGATCAGCGGGAATATATTGACAGGGAAAAGAATCGCGAAAGACGGCTATCTGGGAGCGTTCGACCATTTGGTTTCGGTGATTCCGGAGGGAAAACGATTCCGCTTCATGGGCTGGATGACGCCCGGTTTCAACCTTTACAGCTATTCCCGTACTTTCTTTTCCTGGCTCTTTCCTCGTCGCCGGTACCGGATTGATACCAATCTGAACGGGAGCGGGCGGGCTTTTGTCCTGACCGGGCAGTTCGAGAAAGTGCTGCCGATGGACATCTACCCGATGCAATTGCTCAAAGCCTGCATTGCCAAGGATATAGAAAACATGGAAGCGCTGGGGATTTACGAGGTTTCTCCGGAAGATTTCGCGCTTTGCGAATATATAGACGCTTCCAAGACCGAGATTCAGCAGATTATCCGCGAAAGTTTGGAATTCATCAGGAAGGAAGTCCAATAGGGAAGAGGAGGCGAATCTGGCGGTTGCTTTTAACAAAAAAAGAGAAGAACGGATAAAGAAAAGATACAAGACATGCTTAGGAATTTCTTGGACAAGATAAAGCCATCGTTCGAAAAGGGCGGGAAGCTGCATTTCCTGCATTCCACCTTCGAGGCTTTCGAATCCTTTTTATATGTGCCCGACAAGGTGACTTCCACAGGATGCCATGTGCGGGATGCCTTGGACATGAAGCGAACCATGATCACGGTGGTTCTGGCATTGGTGCCTTGTTTCCTGTTCGGGATTTACAATGTGGGCTATATGCATTATTCCACCTTGGGGCAGGATATGGGCTTCTGGAGCTATTTCTGGTTCGGCTGTACCAAGGTGCTGCCGATGCTGATTGTGACGTATGTGGTCGGCTTGGGAATTGAATTCATCTTTGCCCAGGTGCGAGGCCACGAGGTGAATGAAGGCTTTTTGGTGTCAGGCTTCCTGATTCCGCTGATTTGCCCTCCGGATGTGCCGCTGTGGATGCTGGCGGTGGCGACGGCCTTCGCGGTCATTATCGGGAAAGAGGTGTTCGGAGGCACGGGGATGAATATCTGGAATCCGGCCTTGCTGGCGCGGGCTTTCCTGTTCTTCGCCTATCCTTCGCAGATGAGCGGGGATAATGTGTGGGTGGCCGATGCCGTTTCCGGGCCGACCTCCTTGTCCAATATCGCAGCCGGGCAGATGGATGCGGTCCCGCAATTGTCCGAGCTGTTCTGGGGGCTGATTCCGGGTTCGGTAGGGGAGACCTCCAAGTTCTGTATCCTGATAGGGGCGGTCATCCTGCTTTGGAGCGGCATAGGCAGTTTCCGTATCATGTTCAGCACGCTGGTCGGCGGGGTATTGATGGCTTGGATTGGGGGCTTGACCGGCAGCACGGACGCTTCCGTCCTGCAACATATCCTTTCGGGCGGTTTCCTGTTCGGTCTGGTTTTCATGGCTACCGACCCGGTGACTTCGGCTCAAACCCAGACAGGAAAGCTGATTTACGGTTTCCTGTTGGGCATGATGGCGATACTGATCCGAATCTATAATCCGGCTTATCCGGAAGGCATGATGCTGGCGATATTGCTGATGAATACGTTCGCTCCTTTGATCGACTACTTGGTGGTGGGCCGGAACAAGGCCAGACGCCGCAAACGGCTAGCCTTGGCGGTGAAAAAACAGAATGCGTAACTTTTAATCCGAACAATCATGTTTTCAAACAGGTATATATTCATTTACACGGCGGTCATGGTGGCGGCGGTAGCTGTGCTGCTGGCATTGGCATCCACTTTGCTGCGGCCCATGCAGCAGCGCAACGAGGAGACCGCCACGATGCAGGAGCTGCTGAAAGCGGCCGGCAAGAACGTGGAAAGGGATGTCGCTATCGATATGTACAACCGGACGGTTACGGCTGAATGGAGGGTGGATCGCCAGGGTAATATCGTGGCCAAGTATGATAATGCCGGTGGCGATTGGAAACAGGTTCAAGGCGATGCCGGTATCAAACGCGCTTTCGACTGCAATTTGAAGGCCGAACTGGAAAAGGCGGCGGCCCATGAGGCGGATGCTTCGGCTTCGGACGCGCTTTTCCCGGTCTTTGTCTGCAATGGAGGCGATACCTATATCGTGCCCTTGCAAGGGAAGGGGCTCTGGGGGGCTATCTGGGGATATATCGCCTTGGGCAAGGATTTCAATACGGTGGAAGGCGCCACTTTCAATCATAAGGGCGAGACCCCGGGTTTGGGGGCGGAAATAGCTTCCGAGCCGTTCCAGCGGCATTTCATCGGGAAGAAGCTTTTTGATGAAAACGGGAATTTCACTTCGATTACCGTGCAGAAAGGCGGAGCGGACAAGTATCCGGGGGATGTTTCCCATGCGGTGGATGCCGTTTCGGGGGGAACCATTACCAGCAACGGGGTCACGGCGATGCTGAAGGATTGCCTGGCCTATTATGTGCCTTTCTTTAAGAAGATGCAATCGGAGTCCGTTCAGGCCAGTGTCGAGGATACGGAGAATAATAAGTAGAACAGCACAAGCAAGACAAGATATGAGTCAGGAAAACGCAAAGACGGCGGAAGCCTCCGTTCCTTTCTGGAAGGAGATGTTTTCGTCCAAGAACATGAAACTTCTCACCCGTCCTTTCGGGGCGGATAACCCGGTGACCGTGCAGGTGTTGGGTATCTGTTCGGCTTTGGCTGTGACGGCCAAGCTGCAACCGGCTTTGGTCATGGCCATTTCGGTAACGGTGGTGACCGCATTCTCCAATTTGATTATTTCCTTGTTGCGCAATACGATACCGCCCCGCATCCGTATCATCGTGCAATTGGTGGTCATTGCCGCCTTGGTCATCGTGGTGGACCAGATTCTGAAGGCGGTGGCCTACGAGGTGAGCAAGCAGCTATCGGTTTTCGTGGGCTTGATTATCACCAACTGTATCCTGATGGGGCGTCTGGAGGCGTTCGCGATGGCCAACAAGCCCTGGCCTTCGTTTTTGGACGGTTTGGGGAATGGGATAGGCTACGGGATGATCCTGGTCATCCTGGCTTTCTTCCGTGAGATTATCGGTTCGGGAACCTTGCTGGGCTACCGGGTGATTCCGCAGTCTTTTTACGAGGCCGGGTATTCCAACAACGGCTTGTTCATTTTGCCGCCGATGGCCTTGATCCTGCTGGGAATCATTATCTGGATCCAGCGGTCCAGGAATAAGGATCTGATAGAGAAAGAGAAGTAGTCATTAAAGATAGAGAGGAGAAAGCGATATGGATAACAACCTGTTCAGCCTTTTTGTCCGTTCCATTTTCGTGGACAACATGGTCTTTTCCTACTTCTTGGGGATGTGCTCGTTTTTGGCCATTTCCAAAAACGTGAAGACCTCGTTCGGATTGGGCATCGCCGTCATTTTCGTGATGTTGATAACGGTACCTGCCAATTTTTTGATTAACAAGTATCTTTTGGTGGAAGGCGGGCTTTCGTGGCTAAGTCCGGCCTTGGCGGAAGTGGATTTGAGCTTTTTGAGCTTCATCATGTTCATTGCGGTCATTGCTGCTATCGTGCAGCTGGTGGAAATGATAGTGGAAAGGTATTCGCCTTCCTTGTATTCGTCCTTGGGCATCTTTTTGCCGTTGATTGCGGTGAACTGCGCCATCATGGGGGCTTCCTTGTTCATGCAGGAAAGGGAATATTCCACTTTGGCCGAGGCTACGACCTTCGCGGCCGGTTCGGGAATCGGCTGGTGCCTGGCGATTGTCGGGATGGCGGCTATCCGCGAGAAGCTGAAATACTCCAATATCCCGGCTCCGTTGAAGGGCTTGGGCATCGCCTTCATCATCACGGGGCTGATGGGGATTTCGTTCATGTGCTTCTTGGGCATCGAACTTTAACGGATATTGAACTTTAACGGACTAAAAAAAGAAAAGATATGATCTCGACGTGGAGCATAGTGCTGACCAGTGCCGTGGTGTTCTTGGTGGTGATGCTGATTTTGGTGGCGGTCTTGCTGTTTGCCCGTGCCAAGCTGAGCCCTCAGGGGAAAGTGAAGGTGACGATAAACGGGGAAAAGACCCTGGAAGTGGATGCCGGGAATTCCCTGCTGTCCACCTTGGCTTCGCAGAAGATTTACCTTCCTTCGGCTTGCGGGGGAAAGGGGAGTTGCGGGCTTTGCCGTTGCCGGGTAGAGGAAGGCGGCGGAAGCATACTGCCGTCCGAAAAGGGATTCTTCTCCTACCGGGAACAGCATGACAACTGGCGTCTGAGCTGCCAGGTGAAAGTGAAGAACGACCTTTCCATCCGGATTCCGCCGGAAGTGTTCGGCGTGAAGAAATGGGAGTGCGAAGTGGTTTCGAGCCATAACGTGGCCACTTTCATCCGGGAGTTCGTGGTCAAGCTGCCGGAAGGGGAGAACCTGAATTTCCGGGCCGGCGGCTACATACAGATCGATGTGCCGGCTTGCACGGTGGAATACAAGGATATCGAGGTGGAACCGCAGTACCGGGGAGACTGGGAACGGATGAAGATGTTCGATTTGGTGATGAAGAATCCCGAACCTTGCTTCCGGGCGTATTCAATGGCCAACCATCCGGCCGAAGGCAACCGGATCATGCTCAACGTGCGTATCGCCACGCCGCCGTTCGACCGCAAGAAGGGCGGTTTCATGAAGGTGAACCCCGGCATCTGTTCCTCTTATATCTATTCGTTGAAACCGGGAGACAAGATCACGATTTCCGGTCCTTACGGGGAGTTCTTCGTGCAGGATACCGAACGGGAGATGATGTTCATCGGAGGCGGGGCCGGCATGGCGCCGATGCGTTCGCAGATTTTCGACGAGTTCATGACCAAGCGTACGCATCGCAAGGCTTCGTTCTGGTATGGCGGGCGTTCGTTGAAGGAACTGTTCTATATCGATGACTTTGAAAAGATCCAGAAGGAGTTCCCGAACTTCAGCTTCCATGTGGCCTTGAGCGAACCTCTGCCGGAGGACAATTGGAAAGGCTATACCGGTTTCATCCATCAGGTGATTTACGACAATTACTTGAAGAATCATCCCGAACCGGAGGAAATCGAATACTATCTCTGCGGTCCGAAGCCGATGACCGAGGCGGCGGTGAAGATGCTGGATAGCCTGGGGGTGCCGGCGGAGATGATTCGTTATGACAATTTCGGCAATTAGGCTTGTGATAATGGGCAAGCCTATGGACGGGGGCTTGCGTTCGTGAAGTCTCCGCAATGCCCACGCAATATTTAACCCAAATCGGTCATTAGACTCGCCGTGTCCGTTTCTGATTGGGGAAATGAGGCTTTCGGGCATCTTGCCCGCTTCTGTCCGCATCCTGTTTCTCGCTACGCCTCGACGTAGCCCGCTACGCCTTCGGCTAGGCGAGAAGCATGCTGCATGACACAAGCGGGCAATCTCCCCAAAGTCTAATGACCGATTTGGGTTTAAGAACCAATCGAGCAAACTCCTTTGGCATTGCGCTCGACTTTTGGTACATTTGTCCATTATAATGTTAAGTTGAATAGAGGGGGGGCTTGTTTTTATAAGAGATTGAGAAGCAATGTTCAAACAGAAGGACGGACTGAGGCGTTCTTCTGCATATTTAGATAGAAAGGGGATAAGAGATGAGTAACGACACTTTGGTCATCATTCCAACCTATAATGAAAAGGAGAATATCGAGAAGATTATCCGCAAAGTGTTCTCCTTGCCGAAGGCTTTCGATATCTTGGTGGTGGAGGACAATTCCCCGGACGGGACGGCGGCTATCGTGGAAAGCCTTATTCCGGAATTCCCCGGACGCTTGTTCATCGAGAAGAGGACGGGGAAGTTGGGTTTGGGGACGGCCTATATCCATGGATTCAAATGGGCCTTGGCGCGCGATTACCAGTATGTGATCGAGATGGATGCCGATTTCTCGCATAATCCGGACGATCTTGAACGTCTGTACAACGCTTGTGCCAAGGACGGGGCTGATTTGTCGGTAGGGTCACGCTATGTGAACGGTGTGGTCAATGTAGTGAATTGGCCGATCGGGCGGGTGCTGATGTCTTATTACGCATCTGCTTACGTGCGGTTCGTGACCGGAATGAAGATAGGGGATGCGACGGCCGGTTTTGTCTGCTACAAAGCGTCGTTGTTGCGGAATATGGATTTGAACGATGTGCATTTTGTAGGATACGCTTTCCAGATAGAGATGAAATATACGGCCTATCGTTTAGGGTATCAAATCAAGGAAGTCTCGATTGTGTTTACCGACCGCAAGGAAGGGACTTCCAAGATGAGCAAGAAGATATTCAAGGAGGCTTTCTTCGGGGTCATCCAGCTTAGGTTCCGGAAGTACCACGGGCAATACAAAGGAAAGCCGAAGCATCCGATTTCATAGGGGATGTTCGTTTTCCTCATGAATTGGGATGGAAACCGGTATCTTGTCGAAGAGGACAGGTGCCGGTTTTTTTGTGGCATTTTTTTCGTATCTGATTGGTTGAAAAACGCTCGGCAATTGCATAATTTTCGTACCTTTGCAGCCTTTTCAAGGGCGTTTGCTTTTTGAGCAATTCGATAATCATATAATATACAATGGGAAAAGAAGGATTACAAAAGACAGTTTACCTGTTCGGGAACAAGACGGCCGAGGGAAGGGCCGACATGCGCAACCTTTTAGGTGGAAAAGGAGCTAACCTAGCGGAAATGAGTCTGATAGGTTTGCCAGTGCCTCCAGGTTTCACCATTACGACAGAAGTTTGTACGGAGTATAACAAATACGGTGCGGAAACTGTCATCAACACCATCAAGCCCGAAGTGGAAAAAGGCATGGCTGCCGTTGAGGAAATCATGGGCGCCAAATTCGGGGATGCGACCAATCCTCTTTTGTTTTCTGTTCGTTCCGGAGCCCGGGCTTCGATGCCGGGGATGATGGATACCATTCTGAACTTGGGTATCAACGATGTGGTTGTGGAAGCCTTGGTCAAGAAGACCGGCAATGAGCGTTTCGCTTGGGATTCCTATCGTCGTTTCGTGCAGATGTACGGCGATGTGGTGCTGGGAATGAAGCCGACCAAGAAAGAAGATATCGATCCGTTTGAGGAAATCATTGAAGAAGTAAAACATGCCAAAGGCGTCAAGCTGGATACCGAGTTGACGGTGGACGACTTGAAGGAACTGGTCCGCAAGTTCAAAGTGGCTGTCAAGGAAAAGACCGGTCGCGAATTTCCGGTAGATCCTTGGGAACAGCTCTGGGGCGCGATTATCGCGGTGTTCGACAGCTGGATGAACGAACGCGCTATTTTGTACCGCCGGTTGAACAACATTCCTGCCGAATGGGGAACCGCTGTCAACGTGCAGGCGATGGTGTTCGGTAACATGGGCAATACCTCGGCTACCGGGGTTTGCTTCAGCCGCAGCGCTTCCACCGGGGAAAACCTGTTCAACGGGGAATATTTGATCAATGCCCAAGGTGAAGACGTGGTGGCCGGTATCCGGACCCCGCAGGAAATCACTTTGGAAGGTTCCCGCCGTTGGGCTCAGCTGCAAGGCATCTCGGAAGAGGAGAGAGCGGCCAAGTATCCTTCTTTGGAAGAATCGATGCCCGCGTTGTATAAGGAACTTTGGGATTTGCAACATAAGCTGGAACTCCATTACAAGGATATGCAGGATATGGAGTTCACGATTCAGGAAGGCCGTTTGTGGATGCTCCAGACCCGTAACGGGAAACGTACCGGGGCTGCCATGGTCCGCATTGCGATGGAACTCTGCAAGGAAGGCTTGATTGACGAGAAGGAAGCCTTGATGCGTATCGAACCGGCCAAATTGGACGAACTCCTGCATCCGGTATTCGACAAGAACGCGCTGAAGTCGGCCAAGGTGATGGCCAAAGGGCTTCCGGCTTCTCCGGGCGCCGCTTCGGGCAAGATCGTGTTCTTTGCCGAAGATGCGGAAGCTATCGTGGCCAAGGATGCCAGCGAAAAGGTGATTCTGGTTCGTATCGAAACCTCTCCTGAAGATTTGAAGGGGATGAACAGCGCCCAAGGGATTCTGACGGCTCGTGGCGGTATGACTTCGCATGCGGCTGTCGTGGCTCGCGGCATGGGCAAATGCTGCGTTTCCGGTGCCGGCGAAATTGAAATCGATTACAAGAAGCGGACTTTGACGATGGGCGGAAAAACCTATCACGAAGGGGATTTCATTTCGTTGAACGGTTCCACCGGCCAGGTTTACGATGGGGAAATCAAGACCAACGATGCCGAAATCAGCGGTGATTTCCAGGCCTTGATGGATTTGGCTGACAAATATACCCGCATGGTGGTTCGTACCAATGCCGACACCCCGCACGATGCCAAGGTGGCCCGTGCTTTCGGGGCTCGCGGTATCGGTCTCTGCCGTACCGAACACATGTTCTTTGAAGGAGACAAGATTGTCCCGATGCGGGAAATGATTCTGGCCAAGGATACCGATGGCCGCCGCAAGGCTTTGGCGAAGTTGCTGCCTTTGCAACGTGCCGACTTTGAAGGTATTTTTGAAGCCATGCAGGATCTTCCTGTGACGGTTCGCCTCTTGGATCCTCCTTTGCATGAATTCGTTCCGAAAGACGAAAAAGGACAGAAGGAAATGGCCGAGGTGATGGGCATTTCGGTAGAAGAAGTGGCTGCCAAGGTGAAGGAACTGGAAGAAGTGAACCCGATGCTGGGACATCGCGGTTGCCGTCTGGGCAATACCTATCCGGAAATTTCCGAAATGCAGGCCCGGGCTATCTTGGAAGCGGCTCTGAACCTGAAGGAAAGAGGCATCAACGCCCGTCCGGAAATCATGGTTCCTTTGGCTGGAAGCAAGAAGGAGCTCGAAATGCAGGTGGATATCATCCGTTCTACCGCCGAGACCGTGTTTGCCGAAAGAGGCACTCGGATCGAGTATTTGGTGGGTACGATGATTGAAGTGCCCCGTGCGGCTCTAACTGCGGACGAAATCGCCGAAGTGGCCGAGTTCTTCTCCTTCGGGACCAACGACTTGACGCAGATGACCTTCGGATTCTCGCGCGATGATATCGGCAAGTTCCTGCCGGTTTACCTGGAAAAGAACCTGCTCAAGAACGACCCGTTCCAGATTTTGGATCGCGACGGGGTTGGCCAGTTGGTGAAATGCGGTGTGGAAAAAGGCCGCAAGACCCGTCCGGACATCAAATTGGGTATCTGCGGGGAACACGGTGGCGAACCGAGTTCGGTGGCTTTCTGCGATTCCTTGGGCATGAGCTATGTGAGCTGCTCGCCCTACCGGGTGCCTATCGCCCGTGTGGCTGCGGCGCAGGCAAACCTGTCGACGCAGGAAAAATAAGAGGAAAATCTGAGATTTTTTCAAGGGAGATTTTGAAACTTCCTTTGTGCGAAGCGACCCTGTTAGAGTTTTCTATGGGGTCGCTTTTGTTGTATTGGGGCTTGTCCGCCTCGATGGTATTCTGATTTATCAGGGCAACGGGGGCGTTTTTTTATTTTGATTGTTCCAATTGGCGCTTCTCGGAAGGCAATACGGATTATCGTTGCTTTTCTTCTAGTCGTTGTTTTTGTTCTATTTTAATTCTGCCTTTTTATTCTTCCTGTTTTGTTTTCGGGCGAGAACGTTCCTTGGCTGTGACCTTGGGGCTTTGTTTTGGTCAGGCAGGCTTCCGCAGGAGCTTATCCCCCCCGAGGCTCTATATGAAAAAATCCTGATTTTTGCAATACCTAAGAATTGTTAATTTTTACTTACATTTGACTTCTTCATTTATGCTGTTTTGTTTCGATAGCAGATGAATTTATTCGTTTCCGACTTTTGCGTGTCCTGGATTTTTAAGGACTCCGCCATGAGACAGAGGCCGGGAACAGTCGTGGAAGTTGGAAGAAAGGAGATAGTGTTTTTTATATGTAAGGAAAGTTAATAAGTAAGAATATATAAAATCAAGTTTATGAAAATTTTGACTGTCCAGGATCTGGAGCGGATCCGGAAAACAGCCAAGGAAGTGCTGGCCTTGAGAGAGGAAAGCAACCGTCACACCGAGGTGCAGACCTGCGGTTTGGCAAATGGCTGTCCCCATCTGCAGGTTCTGATTTGCGGAGGGACCGGATGCAAGGCATCGTCCAGCGCTAAAATCGCCGAGAATTTCAAAGAAGAAATCTCCAAACAGCAAATTGAAGACAAAATCGACATCGTGACCACCGGATGTTTCGGCTTCTGCGAAAAAGGTCCGATAGTCAAGATCATTCCCGACAATACCTTTTATATACAGGTGTCGCCGGAAGATGTGCATGAAATCGTGCAGGAGCATCTGATTGGAGGCAGGAAACTGGAACGCCTGTTGTATCAGGATCCGGTATCGGGACACCATGTGAGCGATTCCAAGCATATGGATTTCTATCGCAAGCAAATGCGTATCGCGTTGCGCAATTGCGGTTTCATCGATCCGGAAAACATTCATGAATACATAGCCAGGGATGGTTACCAGGCTTTGGCCGACTGCTTGTTGAAATACAGCCGCGAGGAAGTAATCGACAAGATAAAGAAGTCGGGCTTGCGCGGTCGTGGCGGCGGCGGTTTCCCGACCGGTCTCAAATGGGAATTTACCGCCAAGCAGGAGGCCGATCAGAAGTATGTGGTCTGCAATGCCGACGAAGGAGACCCCGGGGCGTTCATGGACCGTTCCATCATGGAAGGCGACCCGAATTCGGTCATCGAAGCGATGGCGATTTGCGGTTATGCCGTCGGAGCCAACAAGGGGCTGGTTTATATCCGTGCCGAATATCCTTTGGCGATCCAGCGTTTACGTGTGGCGATTCAACAGGCGACGGAGATGGGAATGCTCGGCCCCTGCATCCTGGGTTCGGATTTCAGTTTCGATATAGAGATCCGTTACGGGGCCGGGGCTTTTGTCTGCGGGGAAGAGACGGCCTTGATCCATTCGATGGAAGGCAAGCGGGGCGAGCCGACGCTGAAGCCTCCGTTCCCGGCCGAAAGCGGTTACTTGGGAAAGCCGACCAATGTGAACAATGTGGAGACATTGGCCAATATCCCTATCATCCTGACCAAAGGGCCGGAATGGTTCGCATCGATCGGGACGGAGAAATCGAAAGGGACAAAAGTGTTTGCCTTAGCCGGGAAAATCAACAATGTGGGTTTGATCGAGGTGCCGATGGGAACGACCTTGCGCGAAGTGATTTATGAAATCGGGGGCGGCATCAAGAACGGCAAGAAGTTCAAGGCGGTGCAGACCGGAGGCCCTTCGGGCGGTTGCTTGACCGAAAAGCACTTGGATACGCCGATTGACTTTGACAACCTGCTGGCGGCCGGTTCGATGATGGGTTCGGGCGGCATGATCGTGATGGACGAGGACGACTGCATGGTCTCGGTGGCTCGTTTCTATCTGGATTTCACGGTAGAGGAGTCTTGCGGCAAATGCACGCCCTGCCGTATCGGCAATAAGCGTCTTCTGGAAACGCTCAATAAGATAACCGAAGGCAAGGGGACGGAAAAAGACTTGCAGCAATTGGCGGTATTGGGACGGCAAATCAAGGATACGGCTCTTTGCGGTCTGGGGCAGACTTCGCCCAATCCGGTCTTGTCCACTTTGGATAATTTCTATGACGAATACCTGGAACATGTCAGGGATCATACCTGCCGGGCCAAGCAGTGCAAGGCTTTGCTGACTTACACGATTAATCCGGAAATCTGTATCGGATGCACGCTTTGCGCCCGCCATTGTCCGGCCGATGCCATTACCGGTTTCCCGAGGAAGCCGCATATCATTTTGCCTGAGAAATGTATCAAGTGCGGGATGTGCATGGCTCGTTGCAAGTTCCATGCCATTTCGGTATGCTAAAGGATTTCGGGCTGAGGGCGCTTCTCGTGGAGGACACGGAGGGGAATGGGCGGCCTGAGGTCCGGATAAGGGGATTTGTCAGTTTTAATAAAGAGAACTAATGGAAAAGAAAGAGATAACATTACAAATAGACCGTCATACGGTGAGCGTTCCGGAAGGCACGATGATTCTGGAGGCTGCCCGGAAGGTGGGCATCAATATCCCGACACTCTGCCATATCAATTTGGAAGGGACTTGCATCAAGAGCAGCCCGGCTTCCTGCCGCATCTGCGTGGTGGAAGTGGAAGGACGCAAGAATCTGGCTCCGGCCTGCGCGACCCGTTGTACCGAAGGCATGGTGGTCAAGACCAGCACGCTTAGGGTGATGAACGCCCGCAAAGTGATTGCCGAGCTGATTCTTTCCGATCACCCCAACGACTGTCTTACCTGTCCCAAGTCGGGCAATTGCGAGCTCCAGGCTTTGGCTTTGCGCTTCAATGTGAGGGAGATGCCTTACGCGGGGGGCGAGCTTTCGTTGCGCAAGAAGGAAGTGACGGCTTCGATTGTCCGCAATATGGACAAGTGCATTTTCTGCCGGCGTTGCGAGAGCGTCTGCAACGAGGTGCAGACGGTGGGCGCCTTGGGTGCGGTGCGCCGGGGCTTCAACACGACCATTGCGCCGGCTTTCGACAAAAAGCTGAGCGAAAGCGAATGCACGTATTGCGGGCAGTGCGTGGCTGTCTGCCCGGTAGGAGCCTTGACCGAGCGCGACCATACCAACCGTTTGCTGGAAGATTTGGAAGACCCGGACAAGGTGGTCTTGGTGCAGACGGCTCCGGCGGTGCGGGTGGCTCTCGGTGAAGCCTTTGGCATGGAACCGGGGACTATCGTGACCGGGAAGATGGTGACAGCCTTGCGCGAATTGGGATTCAATTATGTGTTCGATACCGATTTCGCGGCCGACTTGACGATTATGGAAGAAGGGGCCGAGGTGCTGGACCGCCTGAGCCGTTTCTTGGAGGGGGACAAGACGGTGGCTTTGCCGATTCTGACTTCCTGCTGCCCGGCTTGGGTCAATTTCTTTGAACATTATTTCCCGGACATGCTGAATATACCTTCCACGGCACGTTCGCCTCAGCAGATGTTCGGTTCTATCGCCAAGTCCTACTGGGCGGAAAAGATGGGAATCCCCCGCGAGAAGCTGGTAGTGGTTTCCATTATGCCCTGTTTGGCCAAGAAGTATGAATGCGACCGGGAGGAATTCAAGGTGGACGGCAATCCGGATGTGGATTACTCGATCTCGACCCGGGAGCTGGCGACTTTGATCAAACGGGCCAATATCGATTTCGAGGGTCTGCCGGACAGCGAGTTCGATATGCCTTTGGGCGCTTCGACCGGTGCCGGGGTCATTTTCGGGGCTTCGGGCGGCGTGATGGAAGCGGCCTTGCGTTCGGTTTACGAGATTTATACCGGGAAGACCTTGGAGAAGGTGGATTTAGAGACGGTCCGGGGCATGGATGGCTTCCGCAAGGCGACGGTCGATTTGAACGGTTTCGAACTGAAGGTGGGCATCGCCCATGGATTGGGAAATGCCCGGAAACTCCTGGAGGAAATCCGCCGGCACGAGTGCGAGTACCATGTGATTGAAATCATGGCTTGCCCGGGTGGCTGCATAGGCGGGGGCGGCCAGCCTCTGCATCACGGCCGTGCGGAAGTGCTCAAGGCTCGGGCGGAAGCGATTTACCGGGAGGATGAAGGGAAGCCGATCCGGAAATCGCATGAGAATCCGTATATCCAGCAATTGTACGAGGAATGCTTGGGCAAGCCGTTGAGCGAGAGGGCGCATCATTTGCTGCATACGCATTACTTTAATAAATCCAATTAAAGGTGTGTGATAACGGGTCATCTGCTTCGTTACGAACCTTGCGCGGCTTGGTCACGTACTTTAGTACGCTCCTGCGCCGCGTTGCGGTTCGATGCTTCGTATCTTACCCGTTCTGACACACCTTTGAAAAACATCAATGGATTGAGGGCGAGTGCTGCATTTAGGCAGAGGCGATTTTCCGCCCAACCTGATTTCAGAGCGTGCCTTGGTCCATTAGGAAGCATGGTTGAATCAGAAAAGAAACATATTATGTCAGAGATAAAATTGGCTTGTGCGGTGGTGGAACAGGTGGAAGCTATCTGCGACAAGCATAGGAACGATCCGGGAGAATTGATCAATATCCTGCATGAATGCCAGCATCTGCATGGCTATCTGCCGGAAGATATGCAAAGGGTGATTGCCCGGAAATTGAATATTCCCGTTTCGAAAGTATATGGGGTGGTTACTTTCTATACTTTCTTTACGATGACACCTCGCGGTAAATACCCGATTTCGGTCTGCATGGGCACAGCCTGCTATGTGCGGGGAGCGGAAAAATTGTTGGAGGAATTCAAGCGGGTTTTAGGCATAGAAGTAGGCGAGACTACGCCCGATGGCAAGTTCTCGTTGGACTGCCTGCGTTGTGTGGGGGCCTGCGGCCTGGCTCCGGTGGTGATGATCGGGGACAAGGTGTACGGACGCTTGATGCCGGTGGAAGTGAAGAAGATATTGGATGAGTTGGAATAGCTCTCGTTTGAGGTGATGATTGGCTGAAAGACAGGAGGCTTGGCGTGTTCCAGGCCTCTTGTCGTATGCTTCTGTCCCTCGGGTTGTATCGGGGGCGTTTCGGTTCTTCCGGAAAAAGGCTTTTGGGGAAAGGTTATTTCTTTTGAGCCGGGTTGTTCTTTTGTTTCTTTTTGGGAATGGAATTGCCGAAAAGGTCGGTGGAAGAGAACAGGTCGAGCTGGTTTTCGAGTTCCATCGGGAGGTCGTGCAAGTCGGCTTGTTCGTAATAGAGTTTGAGCGCTTTTTTGACAAGGCGTTTGAAGCCGGTTCTCTCGTATCGGCATAGCCGTTCGTAGCGGAGTTTCTCTTTGTCGGAAAGGGCAAAGTGGAAACGGTAGAATTTCTTTTTGTTTTTCTTGGCTTTCTTCCGTTGGGAGGCTGCGGCTTTGCGGGCTGGCTTCTTTTGCCCTTTCCCTGCAAACAAGTCGGGTTGGGGTTGTTGCATTGTCTTATTTTTCGGGTTTTCCAGGCAGAGGGTGCGAGGTGGGGGCTTCTTCGTAGGAACGGAGTGCTCCTGTTTGAGGATCCAGCGTGATTTTGCAACCGTCTTTGATGGGCAGGCTGAGTGTGCGACCCCATTGGGCGATAAATAAGTCTTTGCGGTCGAGCTCTTCGCCGTTCAAGTTCAGACTGGCTTCCACTTTAGCCGGGATCCGGTAGCGGAAACCTTGGCTTTTTTCGTTTTGTGTTCTGTTTCTGGTTTCGAAGTCAGCGGCTTGCGCACTGATGCCGGGTCGTGTCTGGAGTTGGAGGACAATCAGGTCTTCTGCCTTGTCAAAGGCTTGGGTTTGTTCTTCCGGGTCGAGGACTTCCAAGCCGCTTTCCGGGCTGAAATAGGCGATACAATAAGTGTTCTGGTCGTTTTGGGGCTGAACCCGGACTTCATATTCAATGGTTTCCGTCCGGAATGTGCCGGTGAAATATTCTATCAGCTGGCGTTTGCTGTCTTCTAGTTTTTGGTACATGAAGCGCATCGTGCCCGAAGGATAGGCCACTTCCTGCATTCCCGAAAGCAAATCGGCCTGGTCGGCTTGGATTTTGAAAATCTTGTCGGCCATTTTGCGGGCTTGTTCGGAAAGGCTTTTCTGATCCATGACCGGTTGCAGGATTTTTTCAATAATCAGGCTGGTGTCGGTCGGGTACTTCTTGATTATGGTATCGAAGCGTCGGTTGACGTTCATGTCTGCAACGGGAAGGATGCCGTGCCCTGGGACGAGTCCGTGCGGATCGGGCTGCGCTTTGTGTCGTGGATGCCGGGGAATGGGGTTTGGGTGTGCCGGTTCGGGTCTTGAAGGTGCTTGTGCCGGACCTGGCGCCTCTTGTGGCTGGAAGGCTGGATGAGGCCCGGTCGATGGGATTGCTTCGTTCCGGTTCACGCTCAGCAGGATACCATCGGGATTGATGTCCATTTTGGGTAGCTTGGCCCCTTGCACGCAGAAGACTTGCGTGGGGTCGGGAATCGCTTCGGTATGGAGTTCTATTCTTTCAATTTGGTAGGATTCCTGCTTGTCGGGGAAAGCGGGCAGTTTGAGCATCTGCTCGGCATAATCGCTGTATAGTCCTCTTGTATAGGTGGTTTTCTGAAGAACCACCTTGATTTTGATGTCGTTTTGCGGCAGGCAATAGAACAGCGCTGTTTCAGCGGGAGCCGGGCCGGTTTTGTGATTCTTCTGGTTTTGGACGGGTTCGATGCGGGCATCGGCAGGGTAAACCTGATATTGCGCCTTGGCCGGGGCATTCAGGCATAAAATACCAGCCATGCCGATCAGGAGAAGGAATCGGGTATTCATGATGTATTTGTGGTGTTGGCGATGCACGGGGCTTGTTTGGCCTTGTCCATCGGGTTTCTGTTCTGACACAGGGACATATTGGCAGAACGTTTGCAAACATACATATAAATTCCGTCTATCTTTGTATCCGGATGGAATTATTTTTTGCAGGAAAATGTTAAATTCGTCGCTTGCCTGCGGGAAAGCGATGAGGCCAGAAGGGCTTTATGCGCGCGGCTTATGCGCTATGCGAAGCTGATTCGCAGGAATCTTTTTGCCGGGAAGGGGGTGATGGCAGGGTTCGGGACGGGCAGACAGGTGTTGTGCCGACAAGGTTGGAAAGTGCAAATTTAAAAGGAGGATACGATGAAGACTTCAAGGATTTTGATAGGGGCCATGCTGGCGGCAACGGGACTGTTGCAGGGCCTCAGGGCGCAGACCGAGCCGGTTGTTCAAAGGCTGGAATACAAGGAATATGCCCCTTGGGCAGGTGTGGAGGGGGCTGGTTGCTTCGTGCAGCTGGAGATGGATTTCCTGTTGGAAGGGAATGCCGCGCCGACAGAGACGGTAAAGGAAGGCCGGTCGTGGTCGGAATGCATGCAGGGGATGACCCAAGAGGATAGGATATCCTTGTTGAACCGTGGCATCGTGAACCGGGTGCTGGTGGAGAAGGCGTTTGGAAAGGAATATGCGGATAGGTCTTTCTTGATGGCGGCGGCCTGTTACCGGGATGCGAGAGATGCGGAATACAGGAAGAATGTGGAGGAGATGTTGGATGTGGATCCGGACATACGGATTCCGGAATATGATTTTTATGTGAGCGGGATTGTGGTGGATACGGGACGGATGTTTTTGACATACCGTTTGGAGGAAAGCCATTATACCGGAGGCGCGCATCCTAATTCGAGCGTGCGGTATCTGAATTTTGATGCCCGTGGCTTGGTGACGGTGGCTGATTTGTTCGGAGAAGACAAGTTGGAGGTTCTGAAGGAGGTGGTTTTTAAGGCATTGTTGTCGAAAGAAGGGGTGAAGACGGCGGAGGAACTGGAGAGGAAATCCTATTTCCCGGAATTTTTCCATGTCAGCGATGATTTTTATGTAAAGGACGATTCCATTGTGTTTGTCTATAGTCCGTATGAAATTGCAGCCTACAGCCAAGGTGTGGTGGAAATTCCGGTTCCGTTTTCGGCATTGGAGGCGGCAGGGTTTTAGTTCTGCTGTTTGTCGGGAGCTTTTGGGCGACTCTTGCATGCTGCGTGCCTCGATACTGCTTTTGGATGGGTTTCATGTTTGGAGGAGCGAGGGGGATAGGTGGGTGGATTCGGGAATCGAGCAGCAACGGGGTTTGGTTTTGCGTGGGTTTTGCACTATCTTTGCGCCCTCGTTGCAGGTTCGGTATTGGGGAGAGTGTGTTGCGCATGGGGATGAGGAAAGGCTTTGCATATTGAATTTGTCCTGTTTGGAGAGTTGGCAGAGTGGTCGATTGCGGCGGTCTTGAAAACCGTTGAGGTGCGAGCCTCCGGGGGTTCGAATCCCTCACTCTCCGCAACAAACGCTGAAAATCAGCAGATTGCAAAACAAACACCCAGTTTTACACCCAAGAATGTAAAGTCGGT
>CALUMK010000028.1 GCA_944321735.1 uncultured Bacteroidales bacterium | reverse complement strand
AAACCCAGTCAGTGAATATGTAAAGTATATTAGTTTAACCGCTCTAAAAGTGTCAACCAAATTCAGGGAAGGTCAAGCTGGCACAAAAAGCACTTTGAAATTCAAGAAAAGGTGTACTTTTGCAAGTGCAATAATCTTGAATATGTGAAATTCCAATACGACAATAAAAACGAATATGTGAATTATGAGAAGAAAGATATACGATAAGCTGTTGGAATGGAAGAAGAACCACAAGGGTGATACTGCCCTTTTGATAGAAGGAGCCAGACGTATAGGGAAAAGCTATATTGTAGAAGAATTTGCGCGTAAAGAATATGAATCTTACATTCTGGTGGACTTCAGCAAGGTAAATCCGCAGGTGATGGAGTTCTTCAGCCTTTATCTGGACGACCTTGACATGCTTTTCATGAATCTGGAGCTTTACTTCAGGCAGAAGCTCACACCACGTCAAACGAAAGACGAGGAAGCCCGTTCCTTGATTATATTCGATGAAGTGCAGTTTTGTCCCCGTGCCCGTGCAGCCATCAAACATTTGGTATCAGACCGGCGTTATGACTACATTGAAACGGGCTCGCTCATTTCCATCAAGAAGAATGTCAAGGACATCATGCTGCCTTCCGAGGAACACACCATAGAAATGTTCCCGATGGATTTTGAGGAATTCCTATGGGCTATGGGAGATGAAATGCTGATGCCTTATATTCGGATGAGGTTTGAGAAGCGTCTTCCGATGGAGGCCTTTCACCGTCGGGCAATGGATTATTTCCGGCAATACCTGATTGTTGGGGGTATGCCGCAAGCTGTTTCCAAATATGCGGAAACTCGGGACTTTGAAAAAGTGGATGAGGTAAAACGCGACATATTGATCCTTTACCGCAACGACATCCATAAATATGCAGACAATCAAGAAACTAAAGTTGCCGCTATCTTTGAGGAAATACCGGGGCAACTACAGAAGCACGAAAAGAAATTTGTCTTGTCTGCCTTGCAAAGCGAAGCCCGTATGCGGGATTATTCGCAGGCGTTCTTTTGGCTGAGTGATGCCAAAATCATCAACTGCTGCTACAATTCTACAGAACCGAGCATCGGGTTGAAACTGAATGAAGAGCGCACTACACTGAAATGCTATATGGGCGATACCGGATTGCTTATCAGCCATGCTTTCGATGAACGGGGAATTGTCAGTGCGGACCTTTACCGGAAACTGATGTTTGACAAGCTGGAAGTGAACGAGGGTATGTTGGTGGAGAACATCGTGGCGCAAATGCTTCGGGCGGCAGGACACAAACTTTATTTCTTCAGCAACAGTTCCCGAACATCGGCGGAGAATCGCATGGAGATTGACTTCCTGATAGCCAAACCCGTAACGACCAGCAGACACAATATTTCTCCCATAGAAGTGAAGTCTGGTCAACGCTACACACTGAATTCATTGAAAAAGTGCCTAGCCAAGTACAGTTCCCAGCTATCCACTCCCTACGTGCTCCACGACAAGGACATGAAAACAGAAAATGGCATTGTGTATTTGCCTTTATATATGACGCCCTTGCTCTGAATGATATAGGCAGCCCACACCCAAGATCTGTTAGCGGCATATACCAAACTTTTATGGAGAATGAGTTTCTTCGAATATAAGTAGGTTGACGTCTTGGTTGACGCGAAGGCCGCCACAAGCCACGGAAACCGTCTTTCATCGCAGTCAGAGTATAAAAAAACTCCTTGACCGCACATTGGCAACCAAGGAGTTAGAGTCGGGATGACAGGATTTGAACCTGCGACAACACGCCCCCCAGACGTGTACTCTACCAAGCTGATACAACTTGATTCCCAACTATTTACACCATCGATTGCTGTAACGGTTGACGTGCTGGTTGACGTATTTATTGACGTGTTGGTTGACCTTACGCGCCCTCCAAGACAAGTTAATAATTATTGATTTCTATCTTGTTTTTTTACTCCCTCTGTCCAGTATTCGGCAAGGCTCTTTTCCCCTGCCTCGATACCAATGAGGGCTTGGTTTGACTTTTTATCGGCCATTGCTGGCTGATTGGCGACTGGCCAGCCCCTCGGTTTCATCCGAACGCTGACCAGCCGCTACACATTAGGACTTACTTTATGTTGAAAATTTATTCCTTCAAGGCAGGAATTTCCGAAATTTCATACTTTCCTTCCGAGACACATTTCCCAGATAACGCATCTATGTTCTTCTCTATCCTCCGTATAAAATCATCATCATTCCACAAATCAGCGAACTTCTTATCCGACATACAATCCTCGTTATCCCAACAGCCGAGAAACACATCTAGTTTCCGATTCCCGTCATGTATATGAGGAACAGAAGGGAATATATCGGGGTCGGCCACTCTGAATGCATGTTTCCGTAAGAAACACATCAGGACACTTTCTCTCTTAGCCAAAGCGTCTAATTGCGCCTTATCTTCTTGGCTAATTCCCCTATCAATCCATAATTCCGCACAAGGCAACAACTCTCCAATAGTATGATACAAAGCCGAATTTTGCGCAATAAAAGACCGCAGCTTTCGCAATCTGTCACAAAGTACTCTGGCTGGAATCAGCCCACTCAACATTTGATTAAGGCTCAGCACAAAATACACTTGCGCATTCTTTGCCTTGATTGTCTTTTTCTTCATAACGTCTTGATTTTAGATTGTTAAACTTAGTGCTACTTGGTCTCGTAGTTGTCACAAACCAGCGTAAAGTCAACATACCGTACATGCCATGCTTCTCCAGCGTACTCTGTATCATAGGTATATGTAACCTCTGGTTGCGTAAAGGTCAACACTGTACCCTCTACTGTTCCTCCGTTCCAATCAATCACCTTGCTTCTATCAAACCCCTCTGGCAATTGATTCAAATCAAACATATTAAGCATGGCTGTAACATGGTATTCACCGCTGCATTGCAAATATCCCAAGGCAGTGTTCTTACTCAAATCCAAACTTGTCAGCTGGTTGTTGTAGCAATACAAGATCTCCAAGGCGGTGCAGCCGCTCACGTCCAAGGCCGTCAGCTGGTTATAGGAGCAGTTCAAGTACGCCAAGGCCGTGCAATCGCTTACATCCAAGTCCGTCAGCTGGTTTTCGGAGCATTCCAACCTCGTCAAGGCCGTGCAGCCGCTCACGTCCAAGTCTGTCAGCTGGTTATAGCTGCAGACCAACTCCGTCAAGGCGGTGCAGCCGCTCATATCCAAACTCGTCAGCCGATTGATTCCGCAGTCCAAGCTCGTCAAGGAAGTGCAGCCGCTCACGTCCAGGCTCGTCAGCTGGTTGCTCCCAACATCCAAATACTCCAAGGCCGTGAAACCACTCATGTCCAAACTCGTCAACTGGTCGCAGAAGTAGAGTCCCATAGATTTCAAAACAGTGCAACTACTCACATCCAAGCTTGTCAGCTGGCCGCTCCGAACCTCCAAATACTCCAAGAGTTCACACCCTTTCAGGTCAAGACTTGCCATACTCCCTCCAATGGTCAACTGTTCCAAGGCTGCATTCTTGCTCAAATCCAATTCTTTCAGATTAGACGAGACACACTGCAGACTGCGCAGAGATAAGCAGCCGCTCACATTCAAATTTGCCAATGGATTATGTCCACACTCCAAATACACCAAAGCCTTATTTTGGCTTAAGTCCAGATTCTTAATCTGATGTCCATAACAATCCAAATACCGTAAGTTCTCAAACCTATCAATCATATCCAAGGTATAGATAACACCTGACATGGGATTACTGAAATGATTACGAACATTTATCGAATCCACTGCCAATATTTCATCTTCGTCCAGCACCCCGTTACCGTCCAAATCGAAATTCTCGGTCAAATACGACCTGAATACATCATCTGGGAAATTCTGGCCATCAATCCGCAAACTCTTATCCTCTTCGGGATGGCAGCCAGCAAGGCATAATGCCATTAAAGGCAATAACAAACACTTAGTTCTCATACAATATACATTAATAACCAATTAAAACATAAAAACAGGCACGACATATTAGTATATACCCCCTCATTCCGATTAAAGGTTATTCCTCTTATGTCGTGCCATTGCCTTATTGCAACATTACCAAGAAATTATATCTCCCACTTGCAATGTAGCAACCGTTTTTCCCACAGGGATTTCCGCAAAAGTGGAGGCCACCGATGAAGATTTTGGTGTCGCCACAGGAATCACATGAACCGCTCCATTCTGTTCTGAAATAGAGACTTCTGCATTTGCTCCACCATTAACAGGTTCAATTTCTGCTGTTCTCTGCCCGTTTTGGCAAGAATCCAGTCTGACAATTTTCCAATTGCTCATAAAAATAGCTTTTAGCCATCCCCAGCCCCAAAAGATGTGATGAATAGATAAAAAGAAAAGTGTTGAGGCCGTTGCTCTATCTGGCTAAAGGCTCTGGAATGCCCGCAAACAAACAGAAACAATACCCCAACACTTGGCCGTATATATCGGAATGATATATGCAGAACAAGTGAAGAATGCTATCGTTTCTCCTTGTTTGCTTAAAATTTTCCAGATTCTTAGCCAAGGATGAAACAAAACACTTTCACAATATGTCGTTGGTCGCCCAACGCCACAAAGATAAGCATTTTTGGCACTCAGGGGTATTGTCAAGACAAAATTAGCCTTTTAGCCGATAGCAGCCAAGGCTACATGAAAGAACGGGCGATTTCCTGAATCACGGCATCCATCCAGATGGCCTGACCGCTGGTCTGCCTGCCCCACCATGAAGAACCGTAAGCCTCCAGAACGCATTCCCCTGACCGTAGCAGCCATTCGGCCAGCCAAGGCGAAACAAGCCACCATTCAAGGATTTCCGCATCCTCTGGCAGCTGTTCCCAAAGGCTTTCATCGTTCTTCATCAAGGCTTCCACGACCTCGTTCTGCCCGTGAAGGACTTGGTAATCGACAAGTGTTTTCGCATCCATAGCAAGTTCGGTTTTTAATATTACTTGCTATTCATCCACATACTTAGTGTCGAAACATCAATAGATGAACCAGAGTTTTCCGCATTCAATCCGACATCTTCACCACAAGAATCATAACCTGCCAATCCCCGCCGTTCGGCAACTGCATCGGCAGGAATTTCCCCTTTCCCAAGGACAGGGGGGCGTTTGTCATGGATAGCGGTACGCAAGCAGTATATAGGGTGTTGTTATAGGAATAGGTAGGTAAGAAAGCTAAAGACAGCCGTTCTTGGACGGCTTAGATGCCTAAGACTATCGGCAATCATCGACCCAGTACTTTAAGGACGGATTGCTTTCCTTTATACCTATATATGATAGACAATCCCATGTTACAATTACTCTCTACCAGATGCTTGGCATTGACAAGGCTTCCTATATGGCATGGACTTTATTCGGTAGGCCAGCAAGGCTTCTTCCACCTTTCGCTCGTGTTCGTCCCTCTCTGGAGTTCCCACCTTACCGATAAGCTCGTCTTTCACCTCGTCCAAGGAGTAGAGCTTCATGTTCCCAATCTGCTCCATTGCTTGCAGCTATTGCATCCTTACCACAAGGCGACCTTTCCGCCTACGCCCAAGTCAAGAGTGGCCGAGCCGAAGCCCAATGCCTTGAAAACTTTGCTCATGGTAGGGAGGGTTATTATACACTTGCCGCTTTCAAGTTTGGATATTTGCGACTTCTTTACACCCACTTTAGCCCCTAACTCCTCCTGTGTAAGGTTTTGTCTGAGCCGTTCTGCCCTGATAGCCTCTCCAATGTAATATGCCTGCAAATCCTCTTTGAGCTGAGCTTCCATGGCATCCCTTTCGGGAGTGCCTTTTTCGCCCCAAACCTCATCCACGACCACGCTAAGCGGGGTTAAGTTCATCTTTCCCATAGCTATTTGTTTTTATCGTTGAAGTATTCTTTCCTCAATTTCTCCGCCTTTTCTATCTCCCTTTTAGGCGTTTTCTGCGTCTTTTTCTTTATCCCGTGAGTGGCAACCACTAAAGCCTCTATTTCCGTGTCCCAAAAGGCAAACAGGCGGTAACATATCCCGCTAAAAAGTGTCCGAAACTCCCATATCTCGGAGTTCTCCAATTTCTTGAAGATTTCCTTATCAATTTCTCCACCCTCCACTTTAAGAAGGTTATAGGTCATTTTCTTTTGCGCCTTTTCTGGCAGGGATGACACAAACTCCCTTGCTGCGTCCATAAATGCTATTTTAATTCTTCGGCCGCTCATTGGGTTCAGATTATTGCTCCGCAAAGATACCAAACGGTTTCCATGCAAGCAAACTTTCATGTAACTTACTCGTTTTCTGCTTGGCCTTTAGGATAATGTCAAGAATGTACTCCCGATTCGGGCATCTGAGCTTAGGTTCATTCTTCCTGAAATCCCAGTGTTTGGTATCGACTGAAACGCCCAAACTGCGCATACTTCTTTTTCCGTCCTTGCTCACGCGGAGCATCAGTGGACTTTCTCCGTTGGCAAGCCGCTTGTAGCGATAGCATACAACGCTGATACTGACTGCTGTACCCATCTCTTTTCGGTTGACGTCTTGGTTGACGCGAAGGCCGCCACAAGCCACGGAAACCGTCTTTCATCGCAGTCAGGACATAAAAAAAACTCCTTGACCGCACATTGGCAACCAAGGAGTTAGAGTCGGGATGACAGGATTTGAACCTGCGACAACACGCCCCCCAGACGTGTACTCTACCAAGCTGAGCTACATCCCGTTCCTGAAAGGGAGTGCAAAAGTAATATTTTCTTCAGAATTTCCAAACTTCCAAGCTCGGATTTTTCGTAGGTAGAGTCAACCAGCACAAAATCCCCTGCCGCCACTTCCCCAAAAGCCCAAAGCCTCCAACACCCCCGGATGCACAACCCGGATTCCAATGCTCCCACATTTTCCCGTCAGCGTCCTTGACTTTGAACATATGCGCCCCCCCGAACACAGATTCCGACAAAACCGCATCTTCCGCCTTAGCGAACCATCTGACGCCGGATTTCCGAACAAAGGATTGCCGTCGCCATAGCCGCGTTCAGCGATTCCGCCCCGGGAGAGGCCGCATCCAAACCGCCCAAGGCCGCCTCTTTTCCCCAAGATTCCCCTTTCTGACCCGAACCTATCCCCCTCAAGAAACCGGAACGCGGAAAGGCCGGAATCGACAAACGCTGCCCTACCACCGCCTCCAAGCAAGGCGAAATCCCCTTGCCCTCGTTGCCGACTATATACCAAGCCGAAGACTGCGGCAACGTCTGCCTATAAATATTGTCACCTCGCATGAAAGTGCCGAACACCTGCAATCCACCACTATGCCCATCCGAAGCCCCGAGGCAAGTCTTTTCCCCGTCTCCGGCCACCTCTATCCCGGACTTGGCCCGAATCAATTCCGACCATTCCTCCCGCTCCGCATACCAGACCGGCACCACCCCCACTGACCCCATCGAAGCCTGCACGCACTTAGGCTGGAACACATCCGCGCAATCAGCAGTACACAGAACGGCATCCATCCCGAACCAGTCCGCCAGACGGAGTACCGTGCCCACATTGCCCGGATCCTGCAAACCATCCAGCAAAAGGCAGCACCCTCGGCACAAGGCATCCACAGCCGTTGCCGCCAGTCCCGACAAAGCCGCCTCCGGACGCTCCAACAGCATCCAGACCTCCTGCGGCTGCACCAAGCCCGAAATCCGTTCCAGATCCTTAGGCGTGACGACCAGACGCTCGACCCGACACCCATGCCGACGTTCCCAGCGCCGCAGCAAGTCCTCGTTGGCCGGGCGTTCCCACCAGGATTCCAGAGCCGCCACCGTCAAAATACGCAAGCCGCTCCGCATCAACACCTCCGCCACCTTGGGCGTCTCCGCCACAAACACCCCGTCCTGATGCCGGAACTTCTTCTGCTGATAGGATTTGAAGAGTTTTATTTGCTGATTACTAAGCATAAAACAATGGATTTTACCCCCAATCAAAGACGGCCAGACCAAACCGGCCACAACCGCAACCCAAATCGGCCATTAACTCGCCGAGTCCGTTTCAGATTGCGAAACTATAACGGACGCTTTGGACCTCTTGCCTGCTTCTTCCCAAAAGCCTAATGACCGATTGGCTTCAAAACAAGACCGTCCGAACACAAAATTAACGAAAAAGCGGTGTGTCATAATGAGCAATCTGCTTCGTTGCTATCGAGTCTCGAACTCAGTCACGTACCCAAGTACGCTCCTTCGTTCTCGCTCTCAGCGCCTTGCATCTTACTCACTCTGACACACCGCCTGAGATTTATTCCAAATCCCTATTTCGACACAGCCCCCTCGCCCTATCCTTCAAAGCACCGGGCAATTTTCCCGAATGCCATTCAGATTCAATTATTCAGCGTAAACATCCAAGGTGATTTCAGCCTTCACATCCCGGTGCAAGTCAACCTGCGCCTTGTGCTGGCCGATTTCCTTGATGGCTTCGCCCGGAATCGAAATCTTCTTGCGGTCGATTTCAATCGAATGCTGTTCCTTCAACGCATCGGCAATCTGGATGTTGTTGACCGAACCGAAAATCTTGCCCGAAGTACCGGCTTTGGCGGCAATCTTCACAACCAAGCCGTTGAGCTTAGCTGCCAGTTCTTCGGCATCCTTGCGCAACTTTTCTTCCTTGAATGCACGTTGACGGAGGTTTTCGGCACGCACCTTCTTCATGCTCGGGGTAGCCAGGATGGCATAACCCTGAGGAATGAGGTAGTTGTTGGCATAACCGTTCTTCACTACAACGATATCGTCCTTGTAGCCCAATTTGGCCACGTCCTTGATCAAAATTACTTCCATCTCTCTTCCTCCTTACTTTAACAAGTCACCAACATAAGGCATCAAAGCCAAGTGGCGGGCACGCTTGATAGCCTGAGCCACTTTCTTCTGGTATTTCGCGGATGTACCCGTGATACGGCGGGGAAGGATCTTGCCCTGTTCGTTCACAAACTTCAAGAGGAAGTCGGCATCCTTGTAATCGATATATTTGATACCGCTCTTCTTGAAACGGCACCATTTCTTCTTCTTGGTATCTACCGCAATCGGGGTCAGATATTTAATGTCGTTATCTACTGCCATCGCTTTTACTTGTTTTCAGGTTGTTCACTCGCTTCTTGCTGTTTCTTGGCATGCTTCTTTTCGTTGTAAGCGATAGCATGCTTGTCCAGTTTCGTAATCAAGAAACGCAACATTTTTTCGTCACGACGGAAAGCGGTTTCCAAAACCTGGATCGCCTTGCCTTCTGCCTTGAATTCTATCAAATAATAGAATCCGGAACCCTTCTTTTGGATCGGGTAAGCCAATTTCTTCAGACCCCAGTTGTCTTCGTAGACAATTTCGGCTCCTTGCTCAACGAGCAAGTTCCGGTACTTCTTTACCGCTTCCTTCATCTGTTCGTCAGACAAAACGGGAGTCATAATGAAAACGGTTTCGTACTGATTCATTGTTTAATTAATTAAAGGTTATCAACTACTTAACTCCTTGCACCTCAGGCAAAGAGTTTGCAAAGATAAGAAAACCGGAACATATTTGCAACATCCATTGCATTTTCGATTTAAACTTACCCCCTGCCGAAGCCGACTGTCAGGCCCGGCGATTTTTCCCGAGAGGATTTTCCGAACCCATCGGGAGAAGCGTGCCTCAGCCGCCCCATCACCCTCGGCATCCAAATCCAACAGCCTGCAAACAAATCGGAAAAACACATCGACCAATAAACCTCAGAGCCGGAAATTTCCGTACCTTAGCCCGGTTTTCCGCAAGAAAACGCAAAACAACAAAGTAGAAACCTGCACAATGCACAAGAACATACTCGTTTTCTCCATAATTACCGCCTTGCTTCTCTCTCTGTCCAATCCGCAAAGCCACGCCATGCAAGACAGGAAACAGCTCCGGAAACAATGGGAGCATAGCTACGATTCCTGCCGGAACGCAATGGACGACCCCGACCTTGAAATCACCGGATACCTCAGCCTCTCCCACCGCATCCTCGAGATAGGGAACCTGCTCGACAAGCCTGAAATCATGGCACACGGATACCTGGAACTCGCGCGAGGCACCCTCATGCTCAAAAAATACGACTTATGCCTTCAATACGTATATAAAGCCATAGACCTAAGCCAGGGACTTGGCAATTCCGAACAGGCTGCCGAAGCCCGGCGCATAGCCGGCGCCGCCTACCTGGCCCTGAACAATACCGAACTTGCCTACTCTTACCTGAATAAAGCCTACCGATATTACGTAAAGGCGAACGATACCGTCAAACGGCTCCAGACCCTCTCGGAAATGGCCATCCTGTACAGCTATGAACAGCAATATGAAAAATGCATAGACCTCTATAACGATGTGCTTTACCTCTCCGGCAAGCAAAAGTGGCAAAGCATGCAGCTTGTGACCCTGCTGAACATGGCAAGAACCTACACCAACATAGGAAAAACAGATCTGGCCTTAAACACATTGGACCGCATCAAGCATGAAATCCCCGACTCCCTCTTCAACGATGTCTACCGCATGGCCTACCTGCTGAACCGAGGAGAACTCCTGCTGTTGAAAGGCATGCTGCAAGAAGCTGAAAAAGACCTGCAGAACGGATTCCGACTTGCGCAAGCCTCCGGAGACATAGATGCCATCCTGTCCTACCTAAAATGCCTCGCCGACATCGGATTGGCGCAAAAAGACTACGACTTGCTCGCCTCCTGCTACCGTTCCATCATCCTGTACCAGGACAGCCTGGACCGACTCATCGACCGCAAAAACATCTACGAGATGGAATTCCTCCAAGACTTGACCCAAAAGGACAAGCAAATAGAGGAAGCCCATTCCAAAATCCACACATACAAAATAATCCTCCCCATCATCCTCACAGGATGCATCATCTTCATAATCCTCTACCGCAGAAACAAAATCAGAGCCCGTCAGAACCAGCAAGGAATGGAAAAACTGAGCGAAGAGCTCCAGACAAAAGAAGAAAAAATCACCGACACTGCCGTTTATTTCCACGAAATGAGGAACATCGTCTCCTCTGTCATCGCCCAGCTCAAGGAAACCGAAAAGAACATATCCACCGAAAAGGAAAACCAGGCTATCCGGAAAAGCTGCCAGCAGCTCAACGAGATCATTTCTGAAAATTCCTCTTTTTTCAACAACCTGATCGACGTTGAATACGGAGATTTCCTCAAAAAGATATCCAGGCGTTACCCCAAGCTTTCTCCTACCGAGAAACGGGTCTGCGCCATGCTTTCCTCCGATTTCTCCACCAAAGAAATCGCCAGCGTGCTCAACTGTTCCGACCGAAGCCTGAACAATACCCGATCCCGCATACGCAAGAAACTCGGCATCCCAGAAGGCGCCAGCCTTTCCGATTTCCTCAAGAACCTAGATTGAATACCCGCGATCGCCTTTCTTCCCCATAACAAAAAGCTTGCAGCAAGCAAGGCACGTGCCTCATACCCCCTTGGAGAAAGGGTACGTTTTTCAAAACATGAAAACTCTCCATATATTTAATATTGCAATAATCACACAAAACAAACCATACTATTTTCAGAATGGTATGATATCATTGTTATAGGCCTATGATAAAATCATTACACCCTTTTGTTGCAATCTGCGGTTTTTCTATGTCAATTCGCCATGGGAATCAATATCGAAGCCAGCCAGCATGGCAAGCAAGAATGCATCATGAATACAAACCAATAAAATAAAGCGATGGACATGAAAAAAGCAACAACCTTACTCATCCTCTTGGGTGGAACATCCACGCTGTTCGCCCAATCCGAAGCCCCCGAAGAAAACCGTCTTTTGGATTTCACCATGGAGTATTCGGGGAACAGCATCGCAGGCATGACCTCCTATGCTTATGACACAAACAACCTTGTCAAGGAAAAAATCCACCAGCAGGCATCCCCCACGGAACCGGGATCTTTCATCAACGACACCAAAGAAAACTTCGGGTACGATAGCCTGAACCGGCAAACCCTGCACGAGACTTATGTCTGGAGCGATGCCGTATTCGACTATATCGGCCAAGCATCGGTAGATGCCCGGACTGTGAAAACCTACGACAACGAAGGGCGCATATCCCAGATCGAGTATTTCCAATGGAACGAAGCAACATCTTCCTGGGAAATCCACACTAAGGGCATCTACGCCTACAGTCAGGACAGCGGGACGGAGACCCGCTACAAGAACGTCAACGGAATCTGGCAGAACGACCCCTATGAAAGGTACGATTTCGTCTACGATGCCGAAGGCCGCCCCGTGGAAAAAACCGTCCATTCGTACATGTTCGACTTCATGACCTATGAATACGCATGGATTCCGCTGGACTTGACCCGCTGGGCTTACGACGGCCACGGGAGCATAGTCAAGGAAGACGTCTACAATATCGAAGTCCTATCCGATCAAGAAGACGACCCTTGGGGCGATGACTGGTGGGACGATGACCCTTGGGGCGACGACTGGGACATCTGGGCAAAAAACGGCACAAACGAAGCCAAAGGCGACTCGGTTTCCTTGACCCTGATGTACAGCTACAAGCACGAATACACCTACGACGAATACGGCAACATCCTGACCCGGGTCGATTCCACCTGGCAGGATTACCTGCAATGCTACGAACTCAGCAACCAACTCCGGTACGAGCATCACTACATCGATGCCACCGATTATGCTGAACTCCCGTACACGAGAGCCTTCGTGTCCGAACCGGATCTGGACGGTTTTTCGATAACGGACGGCAATCGGGACGGCAGCACATGGCAAATCGAAGACGGGAAACTCCAATGCAGCACCACCGAGAGAAGCCAGGACGAAGACATCCTCTATCTCCCAGCCCTGCATCTGACCCATGCTTATGAAATCCGGCTCAGCCTCCATGCTGGCGTAGCCGACACCGCCTATCCTGCTTTTGTCCGGATCGCCCTCTGCCACAACAACGACAGCAACACCGTAGCAGCATACCTGCCAGACACACTGAAAATCAACGAGACGGGTCTCAACAATCACATCGTTGACTTTATCCCCGAAAGGGAAGGGATCTACCGCATCGCCCTATGCTTCAGCAACGAACGCGCCAATACGATCCTGTACGCCGACAGTATCAAAGTAGAGAACTACCGTTCCAGTGCCACGCCCATGGCACCGTACAACCTCACGGCCATCCCAGCCCGCGATGGTAGCCTCCAGGTTCAACTTGGCTGGTTCGCCCCAGTCTATACCCTTGACGGACAATACATCCGAGCCATAGACAGCATGGAAGCATACCGTGTAGGAACGGAAAAGCCCATCCACACGACCGAAACCATGAATTCCTCTTTGGAAACCCGGTTTGTCGACCAAGATGCCGCCGACGGACTGAACACGTACCGGATCTATGCCTATGTAGACGGCCTCAGGAGCGATGCCGCCGAGATTTCGGTCATTGCCGGCATCGCCGCCGCTTCCGCGCCAAGGAACTTCAAAGCCCAAGAGAACGAGGACCATTCTGTCCTGCTCAGCTGGAATACGCCTGAAAACGCGGAAGGCAATATTACCTACTCCATCATCCGTAACAATGCCGAAGTCATTGCCGATGGAATCAAAGACACCACATTTACCGACATCGTGGACATCCCCGAAGGACAAACCTATGTCTTCTACGCCATCTATCCCTTCAATGAAAGCGGGCAAGGCAGCGATGCCGTTTCCGAATTACTGTTCGTGGGAACATCCAGCCCCGTTCCGTTCAAGGAATCGTTTGCCAACGGGCAAAGCAGCCACTTGTGGATGAACGAGATCGTCAGCGGCCTTGATGCAGCCTGGGGTATCGGCGGCAACGCCACTTCTCCCACAGCCGAACCGCAGGACGAAGATGGCGGGCTGGCATCCTTTTTGGTAAGGGAAACAGCGAATGCGGGCGATGCCGTCCGGTTCAGCAGTGAAAAAATAGACATCAGCACCTTGAAAGAACCTGTTCTCACTTTCTATCTTTACCATATTGATACTGAACCGACCGAAGCGGCCGTCATTGTAGAAGCTTCCCGCAACGACGGCCTGTTCCAAAACCTTTCCGACACCATCCGCATAGGAGGCGCCTCAACGGAAGGATGGCAAAAGCATTCCATAGAACTCAGGCCTTTTGCCGGAGAAAAGAACCTCCGTATCAGTTTTTTAGGATTCTCCGATTTGGAAAACTGCATCCACTTGGACAATATCACCATCGACGAGGAAACAAGTGCAATAGCTCCGGCCAACTTGCATGCTTCCGTCATGGAAGACAGCGTGACATTGCGCTGGGATGCCGAAAAAGGCCACACTTACCATGTAATTGTAAACAACATGACCACAGAAGAAGAGGTATTCAATCAAAGCGGCATTGACTACAATGCAGCTGAGATGATATTATGCTTGGGCAATCTGGAAGATGGAGATTACGAATGGAGCGTGGAAGCCAACTTTGAAGGCAGTGCCTCTAACAAAGTGGAAGGTCCTGCATTTAAAATCTCAACTACAAGCAACCAGTCCGAGAACATGGCTGCAGTCCGCGCATACCCGAATCCTAACCAAGGCGATTTCTGGATAGAACTTTCCGGCAAATCCCAGGTGGAAATCTTTAGTCTCCACGGACAATGTCTTCAGACAATAGAAAATGCAGATGGCACTATCCCTGTCTCGATTCAAACACCGGGAATGTACATCGTACGAATCAATGCCGGAAACCAAGTTTCCACAACAAGAATCATTGTCCAATAGAATCGTCGTCTATACGTAGCGGACTGACTCGACAAAAAAAGTGCCGGTTTCTCTTTTGAGGACCGGCACTTTTCATAATAACTATTTTCAGAATATGCGGCGCGAACCAAATTCCATGAGGAGGCGCATACTCCGTAAAAAGAGATAAGCGATTTAGAATAGGCAGATGCGAGGTTTCCTACCAATACAGTAAACGTTTTATAGAGAGCAGATACGCGGCGCCGAGCCGAAGCGCGGCGCGGGAGTGTACTTATGTACGTGACCAAGCCGCGCAAGGCTCGCAACAAAGTAGATGCCTCTATAAAACGTTTACTATTAGTAGGCCCACTTAAGCCAAATAGCCCCCCACGAAAACCCCGCCCCAAAAGCGCAGACCACAATATCGTCCCCCTTCTTCAGCTTCTTCTCCCATTCCCAGAGCAAAAGAGGTATCGTGGCCGCTGTCGTGTTCCCGTAGCGGTCGATATTGATCATCACCTGTTCGGCCGATACGCCCAAACGCCGTTGCACGGCATTGATGATACGCAGGTTCGCCTGATGCGGGGCAATCCATACCTTGGAGGGATCCAAGTTGTTCCGCTTGACAACAGCCTCGGCCACATCAGCCATCTTGACCACCGCCCATTTGAAAACGGCCTGGCCTTCCTGATAGACATAATGCCAACGCTTGTCCACCGTCTCATGCGTGGGAGGAAACAACGAACCGCCCGCCTTCATATGCAGATGCTTGGCACCGCAACCGTCGGTTCCCATCACCTCGTCCAGAACCCCGTATTCCTCCGTAGTCGGTTCCAGCAGCACAGCCCCGGCTCCATCCCCGAAAATCGGGCAGGTAGCCCGGTCGGTATAGTCGATCATCGACGACATCTTTTCAGCCCCTACCAGCACCACTTTCTTGTAACGACCCGATTCCACATAACGGGCCGCCGTCGACAAGGCATAAACAAAACCCGAGCATCCCGAACTCAAATCGAAAGCAAAAGCATTGCGGATACCCAATTTGTCGGCAATCAAACAAGAAGTGGCCGGAAAACGCATATCCGGCGTCACCGTGGCGCAAATCAGCAAATCCACCTCCTCCGGCTTGGTCCCCGTCTTGCTGAACAAATCGCGTACGGCTTCCACTCCCATATCGGAAGTAGCTTTGCCACGCTCGCGCTGGATCCGACGTTCCTTGATTCCGATACGTTCCATGATCCATTCGTCGCTGGTATCCACCATGCGGCTCAGCTCCTCGTTGGTCAGCACATAGTCGGGAAGATAAGCCCCAACGCCCGTTATGATAGCATGTATTTTTTCCATCGCAAGCTTTTTAAAATGAGGTTAAAACACCTACAAAAGGTCAAAAAAAACCTTCATAGAACCGGACCATCCTGAATCAGGACTCCGATTCGCTCACATAATCAGCAAACAACTTACGCAAGGCCTGTGTCAAGCCCAGCTCGCACATCCTCTTGGTCTGCAGCAACATGTTCCGGATGGCCAACGGACTGGAAATCCCATGTCCCAGTATCACCGGAGCGTTCACGCCCAGAATCGGGCTTCCGCCGTAAATCTCGTAATTCATCCTGTCGAAAAGAGGATCGGAAATGCCCCGCTTCTGCATCAGTCGGTAAAAAGTCTCCACCTCTTTCAACAGTATATTCCCCACGAAACCATCGGTCACCATGACATCCGCCCGGTTCTTGAAGATTTCGCGAGGCTCCATATTGCCTGTAAAATTGATATGGGGACATTCTTTCAAAAGAGGAAATACCGTCTGGCACTGGAGATTGCCTTTTCCGTCCTCGGTCCCCACATTCATCAGGCAGACACGGGGATTGGCATGTCCCAGCAGGTACTGGGCATACAGGCTGCCGATGACGGCAAATTGCACCATCACCTCCGGCTTGGCATCGGGCGTGGTCCCCACATCCAAAAGGACGCTGTACGCATCGCCCTCTTCCTGCGGCACACAGGCACAGGTACAAGGCCGTATAACGCCCGGGATACATTTGAGGTGGGTCACCGCACCGGCCAACATCGCCCCGGAATTGCCCGCGCTGGCAAAGGCATCCAAATCCCCCTTGGCCAACATGCGGAAACCGGCCGCGATACCCGAATCCGGCTTTTCCATCAAAGCCTTTACGGGTTTCTCGTCCATGGCAATGCACTGCGGCTGATGGGAAATATCAAAGCAGGTTTCCTCCACTCCCCTGTCCGCCAGCTCCTTGCGAATCACATCTTCCGGGCCGAGCAAGACAATACGGTTGCCGTCTCCGATTGAATCCAAGGCAGAGACAGCACCTTCAATGGTAGCAGCGGGAGCGAAGTCACCCCCCATAACATCCAATCCGAATCTCATACAGATTATTTTCGATAAGCCTATCGCGCCTCAACGCGAACGGCTCTGGCTAAGGGGAAAGCCCTTAGGTAAAAGCCTTAGGCAAACAGGCATTCCGCCCATACGGGATACAGCCTTTCCTCGAATCCTTTCGGAAACAAGAAAAAACGCACGACCCGCATGCACGGAATCCCGCTTGAAACAAATTAGGCCTTGGCCGTATTGGTTTCCATCACTTGCTTGCCACGGTAATAACCGCATTCGGGGCAAACATGATGGTACAGCACCGGAGAACCGCAATTGCTGCAAGTGGCCAAAGTAGGCATTTCCAATTTGTCGTGGGTTCTTCTTTTTCTGGTTCTGGTCTTGGAGAACCTCCATTTAGGATTAGGCATTTTATCTTACTTTTTAGCGTTTTATAATCTCGTTCAATCTCAATCTTCCATCTTGTCCCGCAATCCCGCCAAGGCAGCCCAGCGGGGATCGGTTTCAGGCTCGGACTCCTCGATGTCCGAAGGCTGGTCGTAATAAGCCAGCATCTTGGGATCGCAGGTCGGCTCGCCCTTTTCGTTTTCGGGGCAGAACAACTGCATCGGCCGGCTCAGCACCAATATCTCATGGAAATAGGGTGCCAAGTCCAAGCTGCTGTCCTTCTCCGGCACGGTCCAAAATTCATCCTCTTCCACCACTTCCGTGGCTTCCGATGAAAGCTTGGCCACCACCTTTTCTTCGGTACGTACCGGGAATTCCACTTCCCGAAGGCATCGGTCGCAAAGGCTTTTGGCCACTCCTTCGAAGCGGAACCGCATTTCCATCAATCGGTCGCTCTTGACCAGTTCCAAGTCCACACGAACCTGGGGCGCAAAGAACACATCCGTCTCCGGAAAGAGTTCCATAAAATCCTGACCTATAGTAAACTCAAAAATATGAACCCCATCCTCAAGGCTTGAAAAAGGCAGACGGTATTCGAGCTTCTTTTTGGTCATACTGGTCAAAATTAGCCTGCAAAAATAATACTTTTTTCGGAATTACACTAAAAGTCCCCGTAGAGCCGCCTAAACCCAAATCGGTCATTAGACTCGCCGAGTGTGTTTCCTGTTTTCGAAGAGGGATGCTTTTGTGCATCTTGTTCGCTTCTGTCCGCATCTTGCTCCTCGCTACGCCTCGACGTAGCCCGCTACGCCTTCGGCTAGGCGAGAAGCATGCTGCATGACATAAGCGGACAATCTACCCAAAGTCTAATGACCGATTTGGGCTAAAGCCAACGCCTAAAGCCGACAAGAATCCGATGCCAACGCTCCGTCAGACAATGGGCAGCCGAAGGGCAAAACCCGGAAAACCTAAAACCGGCATACACGCAAGCCTTGCCCAAAGATGCACCTCCTCAAATACGAAACCTCCATGCAAAAAAGAAGAAGAAGAAGAAGAATCACCGCGCACAGAGTCAAAAAAAACAGCAACAAAATGATTTTCAAACCCTTCCAACAAAAACCCGCGAAACGCATTTTGCCACACGGCGATTTTATACTACTTTTACAAGTTTTTGCGGCCTATCCGAAGCGGGGACGCATTCCCCGGAATCCAATCACAGCCAGCCCGCAACGTGCCTCTGGACTGATTGGCCTCCTCTTCGGTTCGCCAAAAAATAATGAAAAGAATCACTATGGACACTTCATCACAAGCTGTACGCCAAGCCTTTTTGGATTTCTTCACTTCCAAGCAACACCATATCGTGCCTTCGGCCCCGATGGTCATCAAGAACGACCCCACCCTGATGTTCACCAACGCCGGGATGAACCAGTTCAAGGACATCTTCCTCGGGAACACCGAGCGCAAATACCCCCGCGTGGCCGACACCCAGAAATGCCTCCGGGTATCGGGCAAGCACAACGACTTGGAGGAAGTAGGGCATGACACCTACCATCATACCATGTTCGAGATGCTCGGCAACTGGTCGTTCGGCGACTATTTCAAGAAGGAAGCCATCGCCTGGGCCTGGGAATTCCTGACCGAGGTCATGCAAATAGACAAGAACCGCTTGTATGTGACCGTATTCGGCGGAGACGAGCACGACCATACCGACAAGGACATGGAAGCCTACGGCTACTGGATGGAGCATATCCCCGAGGAACGCATCCTGTTCGGCAACAAGCACGACAATTTCTGGGAAATGGGCGACACCGGCCCTTGCGGCCCCTGCTCCGAAATCCATATCGACCTGCGGTCCGATGAGGAACGCGCCAAAATCGACGGCAAGGAATTGGTCAACATGGACAACCCTTTGGTCATCGAGATATGGAACCTGGTGTTCATGCAGTTCAAGCGCATGGCCGACGGGCATCTGGAAGAACTGCCCTCCAAATGTATCGATACCGGGATGGGCTTCGAACGGCTCTGCATGGTGATTCAAGGAAAGAAATCGAATTATGATACCGATGTGTTCCAACCGCTGATTTCGGCTCTTGCCCAAGCCTCCGGCATCGCCTATGGCTCCAATGCCCAATGCGACGTGGCCATGCGGGTCATTGCCGACCACGTGCGGGCGGTCAGCTTCGCCATTGCCGACGGGCAGCTGCCTTCCAACAACAAAGCCGGCTATGTAATCCGCCGCATCCTGCGCCGTGCCGTGCGTTACGGTTACAGCTTCCTGAACTTCAACGAAGCCTTCATCTATAAATTGGTGGACATCCTCGAAAAGCAGATGGGCCGCCACTTCCCCGAACTGAGCAAGCAGAAAGAGCTGATCGAGAAAGTAATCCACGAAGAGGAAAACACTTTCTTGAAAACCCTCGAAACCGGCGAACGCCTCTTGGACCAGCTGGTTAGCAAGCTCAAAAATGAAAACAAGGACACCTTGGACGGAGCCAACGCATTCGTGCTTTACGACACTTACGGCTTCCCGCTCGACCTGACCGAACTGATGCTGCGGGAAAAAGGCCTCAAAGTGGATGTCCCTGGTTTTGAAAAAGAAATGCAGAAGCAGAAGGAACGCTCCCGCCACGATGCCGCTGTCAGCTCGGACGACTGGGTAGAGGTGCATGAAGGCCACGAGGTGACATTCACCGGCTACGACCAGCTGGAATGCGAAACCAAAATCCTGCGTTACCGCAAAGTCAACAAGAAAGGCAAGGATTTATATCAGATCGTGATGTCCCCCACCCCGTTCTATGCCGAATCCGGCGGACAGGTGGGCGACCGGGGATACATCGAAGACCTGGAAAGCGGGGAACGCTACCCGGTCATCGACACGGTAAAGGAAAACAATATGCCTATCCACTGGTTCAGCAAGCTGCCTTCTCAGCCCGGGCATGCATTCAAAGCTGTCGTGGACAAGGAAAAGCGGACGCAGACCGCCTGCAACCACAGCGCGACCCACTTGATGCACTATGCCTTGCGCCAAGTTTTAGGAACGCATGTGGAACAGAAAGGTTCTTTGGTCAACGAGACCGAACTGAGATTCGACTTCTCGCATTTCCAGAAAATGAGCGCGGAAGAAATCCGGAAAGTGGAAATGACCGTGAACCGCCTCATCCGGGAAAACATCCCCTTGGACGAACACCGAGACATGCCGATCGAAGAAGCCCGCAAGATGGGCGCGATGGCATTGTTCTCCGAGAAATACGGCGACAAGGTCCGGGTAATCCGCTACGGGGAATCGGTGGAACTCTGCGGGGGAACCCATGTGCAAGCCACCGGGCAAATCGGTTTCTTCAAGATTGTCAGCGAAGGGGCTATTGCCGCCGGCATCCGCCGTATCGTGGCTTTCTGCGGAGCCTGCGCCGAACAATACATATACAGCATGGCTGACCAGCTTGCCGAAGCCAAGGAGCTCTTCAAGTCGGGAGCCGACCTGATGGGCAATATCCGCAAATTGGTGGAAAGCAACGCCAAGCTCCGCAAGGATGTGGAAAATTACGTCAACGAAAGAGTCGCCCAACTGCACGACAAACTGCTGGAAAAGAAGAAGGAAATAGACGGCATTCCGGTAATCCTCTCTTTCCGGGGCGGGCTTCCGATGGAAATGGCAAAACAGGTAACCCTCTCGCTGCGCAAGGACATAGCCGACGGCCTTGTGCTCGTGGCCGGGGAACGAGACGGCAGCACCTTCATCAACCTCTTGGTCGGGGACGAACTGATCAAGAAAGGGCACCATGCCGGCAACACCATCAAGGAACTGGCCAAGCAGATGGGCGGCGGCGGTGGCGGACAGGCTTCGTTTGCCACCTATTCCGGCAACAAGCCCGAAGCTTTGTTGGATGCCGTGCGTGAAGTTCTCCGTATCAACGGACTGAACAACGTATTGTAAAAGGCATCCTGTCCGCGACAAAGTCGGCCCAATAAAGGACGAAATCGCCCCAATAGAGAAAGATTAGAAACAACCCATGGCAAAGAAGAAATCGGATGTCTATTACCTGGATCCGGCCTCGCTGAGCGTCAAGAAAGTGAGAGTGAGCCTACGCCAACGCATCTTCCGTTGGTTGCGCATCCTCTTTGTAGGCGCCTTTGTCTTTGCCGTGGCGTTTTTCATCTCCACCTATTATATAGAATCGCCTCGGGAGAAACAGCTCTCCAAGGATCTTTACGTGGCCGAGACGCAATACCGTTACCTGACCCAAAGGGTGGATGAACTGGAAAAAGTCCTGGGCGACATCCAGAACCGGGACAACAACCTGTACCGCCTCATCTTCGAAGCCGAGCCCACCCATCCGCAAAATGCGCTGAACCAGAACTACCACGAATTCAGCAATAACGAAATCGCGGATGCGATCATCAGCACATCGAAAGGAATAGACCACTTAGCCAACGAGCTTTATGCCCAATCCATCTCGTTCGACCAGATTTACGAATTGGCCAAGCAGAAAGACCGGCGCATGGAGTGCATCCCGGCCATCTACCCGGTAAGCAAATACATCAGCCGGATGAGCTCCGGTTTCGGCTTCCGCTTCCATCCCATCTACAAGACATTGCGGATGCATACAGGCGTGGATATCGCCGCACCGAGAGGCACGCCGATTTACGCCACCGGGGATGGCAAGGTGACGGTAGCCGCCCGCAACGCCGCCGGATATTCCGGCTACGGGGTTGTCTGCCGGGTAGATCACGGCTTCGGCTATGAAACGCTCTATGCGCACATGGACGAGCTGGCCGTGAAGAAAGGCCAGGAAGTACACCGGGGCGACACGATTGGCTACGTAGGTACCACAGGAGCTTCGAGCGGGTACCACCTGCATTACGAAGTCTTGGTGAACGGCAAGCGGGTGAACCCGGTTTATTACTTCTTCATCGACATTTCGCCCGAAGAATTCCTCGAAATCTTCGAAAAGTCGCAAGAAGTCAACCAGAGCTTGTCGTAGCGGCTACCTGATACTTGCGGAATCCGCTTCGCGAGCCGGAAGCGGGCGGCAATCTGCCCTGTTGGTTCGAAAAAAAAATCAAACCGCGCCACAGTCCCGGCTTGAACAGCGGGCATGGCTGCGGGCAAAAACACCCACCATGGAAGAAGAACCGAAACGGAAAATGTTCTACACGATTGGCGAAGTAGCGGCCATGTTCCGGGTAAACACCTCGCTGATACGCTTCTGGGAACAGGAATTCGACATCATCCAGCCCCACCGCAACAAAAAGGGCAACCGGCTCTTCACGCCAAAGGATGTGGAATACTTCCATCAGATTTACCATATGGTCAAGGAGCAAGGCTATACCTTGCAAGGTGCCAAGGATCAGTTGAAAGCCAAACCCGTCCAAGCGGGAACAGCCAAGGCGGAAATAGCCGAAAGCCTGAGGCGCATAAAGAATAACCTCTTAGAATTAAAGGATTTATGCTAAATTTCATCCACTGGAATTTCGACCCGGTAGCTTTCACGGTCTTCGGGCTTGAGATACGTTGGTACGGAGTCATGTTCATGCTCACCTTCCTGTGCGGTTGGTGGATCCTGAACCGAATCTTCAAACGGGAGGGGCGCAATCCCGAACTGGCGGATGTACTGCTGTGGTACGTAGCTATCGCGGTCATCATCGGAGCGCGCTTGGGCCACTGCCTCTTTTACGACCCGCAATATTACCTGAGCCATCCTGTCGAAATCCTGAAAATCCGGGATGGCGGGCTGGCAAGCCACGGAGCGGCCATCAGCATTCCTATCGCGCTTTGGCTCGTGGCCCGTAAATACCGGGTCTCCATCTGGTACTTGCTCGACCGCGTGGTGCTTGTCGTCGCCTTAGGCGGCCTCTTTATCCGGACAGGAAACCTTTTCAACTCGGAAATCTACGGCCATGTGACTTCCTTGCCTTGGGGCTTCATCTTTGAGCGCAACGGGGAAACGCTGCCCAAGCACCCAACCCAGATATACGAAGCGCTCACCTACTTCGCTATCTTCCTTATTCTCTTCAGCTATTATTGGAGAAAGAAGGGAAAAATCCCCAGCGGGGAACTGTTCGGATGGTTCCTGATCCTTTGCTTCGGAATGCGGTTCCTGATTGAATTCCTGAAAGAAGTGCAGGAAGAATGGGAATCGGCCTACTTCCTGGACATGGGGCAGATTCTCAGCATCCCCTTCGTCCTTTTGGGCATCGTGGTCCTGATTCTATCCAAGAAGGGCATCCTTGGGAAAAAAGACGCTCTGCCCGAAGCAGGAACGCCAAAACCTAAAAAAGGGGACATCCGAAACACAAAAAAAGCGTAACTTCGCAGAATGGAAATGGCCGGAACCGCCTCGAAAGACATCGGAAAGACATGGAGCCAGACCATGGAACCGACACAAAAAACACTTATGCCTCCAATATATCATAAACAATCAACATCCCAAACCATGAAAGCGCACAGCAGCAAGACAGCTTCTCCCGATTCGAAAAGATGGCTATTGCTTTTGCTTTGCACTTTTGCATGCATCCTGCCGTCTGTTCTTCGGGGACAAGGACGCCTATATTCATCCCAATCCAAAGTAATCCAATTCTCCGGGGTCGTAGTCAACGGAGCCGACAGCAAACCGCTCCCTTTTTCAACTGTCATGATTCTGAACCATAATCGAGGTACCGTAGCCGATGCTTCGGGATTCTTTTCTTTCGTTGCCGTAGTAGGCGACACCGTGGAATTTTCGACGGTCGGCTTCAGCCCGCGGAGGCTAATCATTCCCGATACCATACGGCATGATGCCTATTCGATTGTCATGCCTTTGGAACAAGACACGATCATGCTGATGGAAACCGTCATCTACCCTTGGCCCACCAAAGAAAAATTCAGGGAAGCCTTTGTAAACCTTGAACTTCCAGAAACCGAGGCGGATATTATCCGACGAAACTTCAACTTGGCCTTGGTCAGAGAACAAGCCCAGGAAGGGAAAATGGATGCCAATATGAACTACCGCAGCCTGATGCAGCAGCAAACTTCCCAGCTTTATTACCAGAACCAAATGGTACCCAACAATCTGCTGAACCCTTTCGCTTGGGCGCAATTCATCAAGCAATGGCGGAGACGCAAAGAAGCTGACAAAATAATGGATCAGCAGAGCGAAGGCTACCGCCAATACGAAAACAGTTCCTCTTACAGTGACAGCGAAGATTACCCCTACGATGAATAAGCTTGGAGAAAAGATTTCCAACATCTTGCATAGAGGTAATGCCTTGCTGGTGATTTTCTTGACAATCGCACTTCTGCCATTCCAAGCTTTCTCGCAGGAAAAGACGTCGCACTCGAATGAAAAAGCTTGGATCCAAGGCTATGTGTCCGATGCCAACGGCCAAGGCATACCCGTGGTAGCCGTCGGAGTCATAAACATGCCCAAACCAATCGGCACAGCGACTGATGAAAAGGGGCATTACCGCCTGCAAGTACCAGCCAACACCTTGCTCAAACTCTCCTTCAGCCATACCTCCTACCATTCCATCCAGCAAGAAATCTGGCTGTCGCCCGGCGAAAACCGCAGCATCGACATCGAGATGCAGGAAGCCGCCGTGCAAATGGAGGAAGTCAAAATCGAAGGCAGCCGCGAACGCGGACCGGGATATGTATCCATATCGCCATTGGAAGCCCAGAACCTGCCCAGCATCACCGGTGGCGTGGAGGGTCTGCTGACCGCCTTGCCAGGCGTGCACAGCAACAACGAACTCAGTTCCCAGTACTCGGTCAGAGGCGGGAACTTCGATGAGAATCTTGTCTATGTGAACGGAATCGAGGTCTACCGGCCTTTCCTGACCCGCTCCGGGGAACAGGAAGGCTTGAGCTTCATCAATCCCGACTTGGTTCAGAATCTGAGCTTCTCCAGCGGGGGCTTCGATGCCAAATACGGGGACAAGATGTCTTCGGTACTGGATATCCAGTACAAGACACCGACCCGTTTCGCCGGATCGTTCGGCATCAACTTCATGGGCGGGCACCTTCACTTGGAAGGCGCTTCTAAAAACCAGAAATTCACTTACCTGGTAGGGCTTCGCCAACGTAATTCCCAATGGGTACTCAAAGGCTTGGACAAAAGCGGGCAATACAAACCCTCGTTTACCGATTTTCAAGCCTTGCTCGCTTACCAGATCGACAGCAAGAACAAAGTGGAGCTCTTGGGCAACATAGCGCACAACCGATACAAGTTCACCCCGCAGAGCCAAGAGACCCGTTTCGGAAGCATGGGCGATACCAAAGCGTTCTGGGTGGACTTTGATGGTTTCGAGCTGGATCGTTTCACAACCTATTTCGGGGCATTGAGCTGGACGCACCAGCAGGATTCCAAGACCCGGCATCGAGTGACTTACAGCTTTTTCAACACCGTGGAAAGCGAAAATTTCGACATCGAAGGTTTTTATCGCCTCAGTGAAATCTCGGATGACGGCCAAGGCGGAGCTATGGAAGGGGAAACCCTGGGAACCGGCCATTACATGGATCATGCACGGAACTACTTGAACGGGCTTGTGACCTCGCTCGACTACCAAGGTTCGGTACAGACCCGACCCGCTTTTGTGCAATGGGGATTCAAATACCAGTACGAGGATATCATCGACCATCTCAACGAATGGCACATGGAAGATTCGGCAGGATACAACCTGCCCATAGAACATCCCGAACCGGGCACGCCCGACCCAGCGTTGACACCTCCCTCGCTGCAAGAAGTATATAAGGCGCAGCATCATACCCGTTCGCACCGTTTCAATGTGTTCGCGCAGGCGCATTTCGATTTCAACAGCGGTGGCATGTACGTGTTGGATGCCGGTATCCGCTTTTCTTACTGGACTTTGAACAAGGAGTTCACTTATAGTCCTCGTATCAACTTCAATATCAACCCGCAATGGGAACGGGAAGTGCATTTCCGAATCGCGCTCGGCCATTACGCGCAACCCCCTTTCTACAAGGAACTTCGCGATATCTACGGCAAGTTGCATACGGATGTGAAAGCGCAAAAAGCCATCCATGCCGTCTTCGGCTCGGACATCTACTTCCGAATCTGGGATCGTCCGTTCAAGCTGACGGCCGAAGCCTATTATAAATACCTGTACGACCTCAACCCCTACGAAATCGACAATGTGCGTATCCGCTACATGGCCAACAACAATGGAAAGGGATATGCGGCTGGCGTTGACCTGCGCTTCGATGGGGAATTCGTGCCGGGCGTGAATTCCTGGGTCAGCCTCTCTTTCATGAACACCCGCGAGAATATCACGTATTACGATGCCGACGGGGTGGCGAGGCAGACAGGCTGGATCCCGCGTCCCACCAACCAATTGTTCTCGCTGAACCTGTATGTCCAGGACTACCTGGATTTCCTGTTCAAGGACAAGAACCTGCAAAAAGCCTTCAAGGTCTATCTGAACGCCGTTTACGCAACAGGCTTGCCATCCGGCGACTCGGAACGCCTTGAACACCCCGAACAGCTCGTGGGAAGAAAAACAAAACTGCCCGATTACAAACGTGTCGATTTGGGGTTAGCCTTCCGGCTCAAAGGCGAAGAGCGCAAGTTCAAGAACCGGAAAAATCCGCTCAATTACCTGAAAGAGGCTTGGTTGACTCTGGAACTCTACAATATGTTCCAGATGCGGAACACCATTTCTTATATGTGGATTCCCACCGTGGACGGTACCAGCTACGCGGTGCCTAACACCCTGACCCCGTTGCAGGTGAACTTGAAACTGGATATCACGTTCTGAACATCTGCCAAATTCAGATAAGTTGCATTGATTCAAAAAACACGACCAAAATTATTTCTCTATGCTATTGATGGAAAAATTCATTGCCGGTTCGGACGATGACATGCCGATCGGGGCTTCGGTAGTGGCCGGATTCGATGACAACAAGGACTTTGTGGTGGAATTCGAGTTCAACGATTACGAAAACCCTAAGCGGGACTACCTGATCCGAGCCACAATAGAAATGGACGAAGCCCGGGAAATGGCCGGACGCATGGAGAAATCGGTATTGGACTTGCCCGACCTCTTGCAACAGAACTTTCCCAAGGAACCCAAAACTCTTCCCGGCATTTCCGATATGGAAAAGACATTTCAGGAGATTCTGGACTTCCTTCTGGACAACGGGGCGCATTATACCTTGAAACGGGCCAAATCGTTCGCAGTCTGAGAACAGTTCCGGACACGAAACCACATCCAAATCAAAAAGCGCCCTATCATTTTCCAAAGACAGGCTGAAGCGTTCCACATCCAAGATTGATACAAACACCTCATCCATAGCCTGCTATCCATAGTTGTAGCTTTTTAGGGAGATTCTATGTACTTTTGTCAGTTTAGACAATGTGCATTGCACCTCGGCATCGCCCAAAGCGGCGGCCTTGCCGTAAAGAGAAAGTTAAAAGAACCCATGGATAATATGCTAGAGAAACTTGACGCGCTGAGCGTCAGGTACAAGGAAATCGAGGAAGAGATGAACCAGCCTGATGTCATGCAGGACATGAAACGATACATCAAGCTGAGCAAGGATTACAAGGATCTGCAGCCGGTCATGGCTGCCTACAAGGACTACAGGAACCTGCTTTCCAACATCGCTTCGGCCAAGGAAGTCCTCAACACCGAGAAGGACGAGGAGTTCCGGGACATGGCCAAGGAAGAGCTGTCTTCCTATACCAAGCAAAAAGACGAACTGGAAGAAAAAATCCGCGTGCTGCTGATTCCGGCCGACCCGCAGGACTCCAAGAACGCGATTGTGGAAATCCGGGCCGGGACCGGCGGGGACGAAGCCGCGATTTTTGCGGGCGACCTCTACCGGATGTACACCCGTTACTGCGACAGCAAAGGCTGGAAAGTGGAGACCGTGGACTATACCGAAGGAACGGCCGGTGGTTACAAGGAAATCATCTTCAACGTTTCGGGCGACGGGGTGTACGGCATACTCAAATACGAATCGGGCGTGCACCGCGTGCAGCGGGTCCCGGCCACGGAAACGATGGGGCGGGTCCATACTTCGGCCGCCTCGGTGGTGGTCCTGCCCGAAGCCGACGAGTTCGATGTGGAACTGAAAGCCAGCGATATCCGCAAAGATACCTACTGCTCCTCCGGTCCCGGTGGCCAGTCGGTGAACACCACCTATTCGGCGGTGCGACTGACGCATATCCCCACCGGCATCGTAGTTGCCATCCAGGACGAGAAATCCCAGATCAAGAACTACGAAAAGGCTTTGCGCGTGCTGCGTACCCGTATCTACGAAATCGAATACCAGAAATATCTGGACGAGATTTCCTCCAAACGGAAGACGATGGTGTCCACCGGAGACCGTTCGGCCAAAATCCGGACCTACAACTATCCGCAGAGCCGCGTCACCGACCACCGCATCAACTACACGACCCACGCCTTGGGCACGTTCATGGACGGGGAAATCCAGGAGATGATCGATGCCTTGCAGTTGGCGGAGAATGCGGAGAAGATGAAGGAGTCCGTAGGATAATGACACGGCGGCGTGTGATAACGGCTAATCTGCTTCGTTACGCAGTTCGTCCAGCTCGGTCATGAACGGCAGTGCAAGCCGAACGCAGAGGCAAAGCTCCGGGTAAGTCTCGACCATGTCAAGCAATCCCATGCTTGGACATGGCCGAGACGGAGGAGCTTCGGCGTAGCCAACCTTGCTTTGGCTCTGCTGAGGCGCAGCCTGCCCTCGCTGCGGAGCAGCAACAAAAGTACGCTCCTGTCGTCCTCGCCCTGGGCGGCCTTGCATCTTACCCGTTCTGACACACCTTTGAATAGTGCATGAAATTCTCGCTTTCAACAAATATCGCAGAAAAACAACAAGATGACTAGACAAGAACTTGTAAACCAGATACAGCGGAAAAAGAGCTTCCTTTGCGTGGGGCTCGACCCGGACATGACCAAGATGCCCGAATGCGTCAAGCACGAAGAAGACCCAATCTTCGCGTTCAACCGCCGGATCATCGACGCCACCCTGCCCTATGCCGTGGCCTACAAGCCCAACTCGGCCTTCTACGAAGCCTACGGCATCAAAGGCATGGTTTCCTTGCAGAAAACCATCCAATACCTGCACGATAAGAACGTGTTCACAATAGCCGATGCCAAACGAGGCGATATCGGGAACACCTCGGCCCGCTATGCGGAAGCCTTCCTCTCGCCGCAGGGAGACTTCGACTTCGATGCCATTACGGTAGCACCTTACATGGGTTCGGATTCGGTATCGCCTTTCTTGGGCATTCCCGGCAAATGGGTTGTCCTGTTAGCCTTGACCTCCAATCCGGGTTCGGCCGACTTCCAGACTTGGGAAAACGCCTCCCCCCTGCTCTACCAGCGGGTTTTGGAAGTCTCCAGGCAATGGGGGAACGAAGAAAACATGATGTACGTGGTGGGAGCCACCAAAGCGGAGATGTTGAAGGAAGTACGCCGCATCGTGCCCAAGCATTTTCTCTTGGTGCCCGGCGTAGGCGCGCAGGGCGGCAGTCTGGAAGACGTCTGCAAGAACGGTTTTGTGGAAGGCGAAGCCGGCCTGCTGATCAATGCCTCGCGCAGCATCATCTATGCTTCCAAGGGCGAGGACTTCGCCGAAGCCGCCGCAGCGGAAGCCCAGCGGATGCAGCAGCAGATGGCGGCCTACTACTTGTAGATAAATCGATCCCGGTCCAGAGGAGTCAGGAACAGAAACGCCAAAAGCACGTAAGGTTTCCGACTTTCCTCCCGGACTTCAAGGAACGAGGCTTTCTTCCATCGGCATTGCCCAAGTCGGCATCGCCCAATGAATAAACACGCATACAACCAATTAATAAACAAAAAACACTATTCATACCATGAAAAAAGTAGTTCTCATCAGGCACGGGGAAAGCGCCTGGAACAAGGAAAACCGTTTTACAGGCTGGACCGATGTGGATCTGACCCCGCACGGGGTGGAAGAAGCTCGCGAAGCTGGCAAATTGCTCAAAGAAAAAGGATTCCATTTCGATATGGTCTATACCTCCTACCTCAAAAGAGCCATCAAGACCATGAATACCGTCTTGGAAGAAATGGATCAGATGTGGATTCCGGTGGAAAAAACCTGGAGGCTGAACGAAAAGCATTACGGTATGCTGCAAGGTCTCAACAAGGCGGAAACCGCTGAAAAATACGGAGATGCCCAGGTAAAAATCTGGCGCAGAAGCTACGATGTGGCTCCCGACCCCTTAGCTCCGGACGACAGCCGCAGCCCGCTTCTGGATCCTCGTTACGCCAAAGTGGACAAGAACCTGCTGCCGCTGACCGAATCGCTCAAGGACACCGTGGCCCGCATCGTACCTTATTGGAAGGAAACCATCGTGCCCTCGCTCAAGAACTGCAACGAAATCCTGATTGCCGCCCACGGGAACTCCCTGCGTGGCATCATCAAATACATCAAAGGCATCTCGGACGAAGACATCGTGGGCTTGAACCTGCCTACCGCCGTTCCTTACCTCTTTGAATTCGATGACGATATGAACCTGATCAAGGACGAGTTCTTAGGCGACCCCGAAAAGATCAAAGCCTTGATGGAAGCCGTAGCCAACCAAGGCAAGGCCAAGAAATAAACGGACAGAACCCATAAGCCGAGCCCGAAACGGCATGAATCGCAACGGATTGCATCCGCTTGATTTAATGCCATTCGGGTATCGGACATTAATTCTATAAGAAAATGTACAGGACACATACCAACGGCGAACTCCGGATTTCGGACGTCGGAAAAGAAGTCTGCCTCTGCGGCTGGGTGCAGCGTTCCCGCGACTTGGGAGGCATGACTTTCGTGGACTTGCGGGACCGCTACGGCATCACCCAAGTCGTATTCAATATGGAAACCAATGCCGACTTGTGCGCCAAAGCCCGTACCTTGGGCCGTGAATTCGTGGTGCAAATCAAAGGCAAGGTGGCCGAACGAAGCAACAAGAACAGCAAGATTCCTACCGGGGACATTGAAATCATTGCCAATGAAATCAATATCCTGAACCCGGCCAAGACCCCTCCTTTCACGATCGAGGACCATAGCGACGGGGGCGACGAGCTGAGGATGAAGTACCGCTACTTGGACTTGCGCCGCGACTGCGTCCGTAAGAACCTAGAACTGCGCCACCGTCTGAGCATCGAAATCCGCAAATACATGGACGGTCAGGGCTTCATGGAAATCGAAACGCCTTTCCTGGTGAAATCCACCCCGGAAGGCGCGCGCGACTTCGTGGTGCCTTCGCGCATGAACCCGGGAGAATTCTACGCGCTGCCGCAATCGCCGCAACAGTACAAGCAGCTTCTGATGGTAGCCGGTTACGACCGCTACTTCCAGCTGGTGCGCTGCTTCCGCGATGAAGACCTCAGGGCCGACCGCCAGCCGGAATTCACGCAGCTGGACTGCGAGATGTCGTTCGTGGAACAGGAAGACGTGCTGCAGATGTTCGAAGGCCTGATCCGTCACCTGTTCAAGGTGGAAAAAGGCATCGATGTGCCGCCTCTGCAACGGATGAGCTGGCAGACGGCCATGGACAAATACGGTTCCGATAAGCCGGACTTGCGTTTCGGCATGGAATTCACGGCCTTGAAGGAGGTCTTCCCGCAAGGCAAGTTCAGTATCTTCGACCAAAGCGAATGGGTCGGCGGCATCTGCGTGCCGGGAGGAGCCGAATACACGCGCAAGCAGTTGGATGAACTGACCGATTTCGTGAAACGGCCGCAAGTGGGCGCTTCGGGTCTGATTTACATCAAATGCAACGCGGACGGCAGCTTCAAGTCGTCGGTGGACAAGTTCTTCAACGCCGATGAACTGAAAGCCGCGGCTCAGGCTTGCGATGCCAAAGCGGGCGACCTGATTCTGATTCTAGCGGGCAAAGCGGCCAAGACCAAGACGGCCTTAGGCGTGCTGCGTCTGGAAATGGGCAACCGCTTGGGCTTGCGAGACCCGTTCAACTACAAGCTTTTGTGGGTCGTTGACTTCCCGCTTTTGGAATGGGACGAGGAAGCCGGGCGTTTCTTTGCGATGCACCATCCTTTCACGGCACCCAAGCCGGAAGACGATGCCATGCTGGAAACCGATCCGGGCAAGGTTCGCGCCAATGCTTACGACATGGTTATCAACGGGGTCGAAGTGGGCGGTGGCTCCATCCGTATCCACGACAAGAACTTGCAGAAAAGGATGTTCAAGGCTCTGGGCTTCAGCGATGAAGAGGCACAGGCCCAGTTCGGCTTCCTGATGAACGCCTTTGAATACGGGGCGCCTCCTCACGGCGGGCTGGCTTTCGGATTCGACCGCCTGTGCGCCCTCTTCGGCGGTGCCGACAGCATCCGCGACTACATTGCCTTCCCCAAGAACAATGCGGGCCGCGACACGATGAGCGAATCGCCTTCGCCGATTAGTCAGGCGCAATTGGACGAGTTGAACCTGAAAGTCAATTTGAAGTAAATATCTGTTTTGTTAGAACTCTTATTTGAAACCCACATTCCGGCAGTAGAAGCCGGGATGTGGGTTTCGCATAAACCCAAATCGGTCATTAGACTTTGGGGAGATTGCCCGCTTGTGTCATGCAGCATGCTTCTCGCCTAGCCGAAG
>CALUMK010000027.1 GCA_944321735.1 uncultured Bacteroidales bacterium | reverse complement strand
ATCTCCGGGACGCTGACTTTGAACCGATCGGCCATTTCCCGGATGGGTTCGGCGAAATAATGTTCCATCTCCTGCTGTGTGATGCCGCAGAGGGTTTCGTATTTGGGTGCCATGCTGATATCGGAAGGCTGGTTGAAGCCGCTGAAGACGCTCACCTGCGAGAACTTGGTCACCCCGGTGAGCAGCACGAACTGCAAATCGGCATCCGCCCCCTTGAAGACGGAGTAGAAGGCTTTCAGCACCGAGCGGTTCCAGTCCTCCAAACGGTATTCCGTGCCTTGAATATTAGTCTTGATGTCCATGTCCAGCACATCCAGTATCGGCTTGTCGTACTCGTCCACCAAGACCACGCAACGGCGGCCGTGCTGCTTGTGCGCCTGCGCCAGCACGTAGGCGAAGCGGTCGCCGATGGTTGTCCAGTTAGAGTTCTGTCCATAAATCCTCTCCCAATCCGACACATAGCCGTTCAGCTTCGCCTCCAGATTGCCCGGTTCGAGGAAGTTGGTGGTGTTGAAGTCGATATGGAACACGGGGTATTCGAACCAGTCCTTCTCCAGTTTCTCTATCGCCAAGCCCTGGAAAAGCTCCTTCTTGCCTTGGAAGTAGTTCTTCAGCGTGGAGACCAGCAGGCTCTTGCCGAAACGGCGCGGACGGCTCAGGAAATAAATGGTGCCCGTGGTCACCAATTGGTATAACATCTCGGTCTTGTCCACATAGACATAGCCCTCTTCCCGAATCTTCTCAAAGGTCTGTACCCCTACTGGAAATTTCATCATAGCTTGGCGTATTGCTATATTGTTGACTATTGCTTTATTTTCTTATTTCCGTTCGGAATCTGCTTTTTTTCCGCTCGGCTTCTGCGATGCCCGACTTGCCCGCACATACGCTGATGCCTCGGCCTCCCGATCGAGCAAGTTTGTTTGTAGGGCACTCAGCTGCTGCCTACGGTTTTGCAAATTTACGATAAAGTTCTTTTTCTTCTGTTTTCAACAGGAAGGAGATTCGTGATTTTTCTCCAGGCAACAAGGCTGATTGGACTTGCTGCTTCTACGGGATTGTGAACATCCGTGTTCTTCTAAAAACTGCCCTGTGGATAGTTTTAAGCGGTAATGTTTTGCCACTTTGTTAAAAAGTGTTAATTTTGCCGCCTGTTGCCAGTTGTGTTTTGCGCGGTCGAAAGATTCCCCTGTTTTCCCCCATTAAGATTTGTGCTAAGCATGGGCATTGGCTTTGGGCGCGTTTGTTGGCATTTGGGCTTTTTAAACAAACCGCATTGATTTTGGCGAAATAGTTAATTTCAAAATAACAAACAAATGAAAGCAAAAATCTTTTCTCTTTGCGCATTGGCTGCAGCGGTAGGTTTGACCAGCTGCAACCAGAACAACAATGGTGGCGACGATTCTCTCGAAATTCTGTTGAGTTCGGGCGTTAGCGTGTCCACCAAGACTCCGTCCACCAAAGCTCCGTTGGAAACGGGCCAGACTTATACCACTTACGTGGCGGGCTGGGAAAGCGCTACGGGTTTCGATGCCACGGCGCAGACCACTTGGATTTCCACGGCCGATGTACAAGTAAGTCCCGATGTACTCCCGATTGCCTTGAATCCGGCACGGCAATACAATGCCGCAGCGGCTACGCTGACTCATATCGTTGGTTGGTATCCGCTGGGTACAAATCTTGTAGAAGGAACAGTAACTGCAGGGACTGCGCAATTGACAGGCGGGCTTATTGAATTTGCTACGGATGGTGCCGCCACAGCCGATAAGGATGTAGTATATGCCGGGCATATCTCGGGGTCGCGCGGCAACAAGATTATTGATCAGGCTGCTGACAACGAGTTGATTTTCCAGCATAAGACCACACAGGTGAAGTTCAAGGTGACGGTAGTGGAAGCCGGATTGACCGATGTGGAACTCACTTCCTTGACATTGAAGAACGCTAAAGGGCCTGTTAGCTTGAATCTGGCCGATGGTACGATGACATGGAATACCGATCCACAGGAATTCGATGTGCTGGATGCTGCTTATGATGTTGACGAAGCCGTAGTGAACGCCACTTCCGATCAGTTGGATGTGATTGGCGAAGCTTTGATGGTATCCCCGGTGGCAAACAACACCACGTTGGCTATCGATGCGCAAGTTTCGATCAATGGCACGCTGCTCCCGGCAATCGAAGACCGTTTGCTGGTAACGCCTACCGGTGAATTTGAAGAAGGAACGGCTTACACCTTCCTGCTGCGTATTAGCCAGAATGGTATCTCCTTGGAAGGCCGGATTGAGCCTTGGACGGAAGAAGAAGGAACAGATGTTGACTTGTTCTAATCGCAACTCGTTAGCATAGCGATTGTTCTATCATGAAGAGGGGTGCAGTTCGAATGTTCAAAGATAGCCTGAGGCTTGGATTCAAGGCCGGTTCGGCATGGCGTAAGCCTCGGACTATCTTGGCTATCCGTAGGAATTTATTCGACGCCCCTCTTTATTTTCTTTTTACGGCGGCGGTTTTTACTTCATGCCATGGAGTTGAAGGGGAGAACGATTTGAACGAGATTCGTTTGGGCGCAGGCACTCCCGGTGCTTTGGTCGCAAAAGCCCCTGTCAATCCTAATTCGATTTTCGAGTCCGCTGTTGCCGGGTGGGAGACTAGCGCGGCCGTCGATTACAGCCAGGATGCCAGTTGGCAGTCTGGTTCTGTGATTGTGGCACAGCCGACGCCGGTGCCGGTCAATCTGAATCCGCAACAGTATTATTCGCCGGATGACAATGTTAAGACCTATATCAAGGCATGGCATCCATCGGGCGAGCTTAATGCCGGAATCGTGTCGTTCGACAATGATTCGGCAACCCTTGATGTGTTGCTTACAACGAAGCCCGTGGTGGGTTCCAAGTTGGACGCGACAGGGAAAAATCTGACATTCGATCATTTGACCACGCAGATTCGATTCAAGGTCAAGGCGGACGAATCGCTCGATTCGGGTACCACCCTTGCTTATATCCGGATTAAGAATGCTGGTATGCCAACGGGTATCAATTTGATAGATAATAGTTTGCGTGTAAGTCCGGCGGGGTCGGACGGAATAGAAGTTCCCGGCATAGGCACGCAGGATACCATCGGTCCGAATGCGGTTTCCGTGGGTAAGGCGGTGATGGTAGAGCCTATTGCGGGCAATATCCTTCGATTGGATGTGGCTACCTCGGGTGCCGTTTTTGAGGATGTGACGGCAACTATTAACGATGCCGATTTCCAAGCGGGAACGGCTTATACGATAACCCTGACATTCCTCCAGGGCGGCATTTCGCTGAGTGCCTCTATTACCCCCTGGAAAGAGGAGGAAGGTTCGGGAATCATCATGTACTGATGACAGGAACTGGATTTCTGCTTTGGCAGGATTCGGGCATGTTGGAAGTGCCACTTAATTAGAAATCAATCGCTTCCCGTGGTGGTAGATGCTGCGGAAAGCACAAGATAAGACAAGGTTCTGGCAGTAATGAAGAAGATAGGGATTGTTTTGGGAGCGTTGCTGGCTTTGGCTGGATGCAAGCCGGAACCTGGCGAGGAGGGCGACCCCTTTATCCCTATCGGATTGACTGCTGGTCTGGAAGCGGGAACCAAAGCTTTGAAGCCTGGGCCGATTGAGGGGAACAACTTCCCCGCGAACACCACCGATGTGTTCAGGCTCACCGTTTATGCAAGCAATAGCGGGATTCCGACTGCATTCGGCAGCGTTTACGATGAGATAGAAAACGCCCAAGTGAACTCGACTGCGGATTTGGGTCGGTTCTCCTTGCAGGAAGGACCCAAATATTATCCCGGGACGGGCGAGGCCTTATATTTTTACGCCTATTCTCCTTATGGGGATTATGCCGAATATAATAGCGGGACAGCCGCTGTGCCGCCTTCGGTGACCTATACTTTTGATGGCACGCAGGATATACTTTGGGATACCGTGACACGCGGTATCCGCAAGGCGGCCTTCATAGGGGGGCAGGAGAACCCGGACTTCAATTTTCAGCATAAGCTGATGTTGGTTGAGTTCACCGCCATGGCATCGGAAAACTTCCATCCGAACGGCCTGGAAGTCAGGGAGATTTGGGTCAAGGATGTGAATACGCAGGTTGAATTGGATTTGGTCAGCGGCAGGATGCAGTACGGGGCCCGGGGAGAGATAGGGAATGCCTTTGTGACAAGCAAGGATGGCAAGAGGGTGCAGGTGCAAGAATACACCGAAAACCAGGAAAGCCTGGAAAGCTTTTGCCCCTTGATGTTCGAGCCTCAGGCTACTTTTGTCATCGAGGTCGTGCTGTCGGATGGGACAACGTACTCGGATGTGCCGGTCTCCTTGTCCGGGTCAGCCAATCCGGGAGCCAGCTTCCGGGTCAACCTGACGATTAACCGTTCGGAGATTGTGGCAACAGGAACGGTGGTGCCATGGGATCCGCAGGGAGATACGGATGTGACTTTGGACTGACTCGCTTGGTGTTCAGCTCCAATGGGAGGAGAAATGGGTCTGGGCAGCGGGCGCTTGAACGAGGCAGAAATTGAGTAACTTTTAATAAACGGAAAATACTAACTAAACACTTTAAAACCATGAAAAAGTTCATTTTTCCATTGGTAGCTGTTTTAGGATTTGCAGCTTGTACACCAGAAAATGAAAATCCTATGGGAGATGGCAACGGCGATGAAATCAAGTTGCAGATGACGCAATTGAACATTGAGACACGTGCCCCGTACATGGCACAGGAACCGAGTGCGCAAGCACCTTTGCTGGCTCGGGTTCTCTGCTCCCAGACCCAAGGCGATTACACCACCGAAATCGAGGCAGCCAACAACAACGGCTTCATGAATTTCACCGCTGCCTCCACCAACACGAGCTTCTGCTCGAACGACGGGACAGTTAAGCCCAAGTCTTTCCCGCGCGGTGTGAACGATGTTTATCTTGTAGGGCTCTATCCTGCTGAAACTTGGACAAAGAATGACGGTACTTCCGCCAGCTTCAACTTTGACGGATCGGACGATATCATGTTTGCTCCCGAAACTGTTACAACGAGGGGAGATGATGCAACTATAGGTACTTTGGCCTTCGGCCACAAGATGACCAAGATCAATATCCAGTTGCGTGCGGTTGACGATGCTTCGATTGCTCCTTGGGGAGAAATCCAGAACATCGCTTTGACCGGCGTCGGCGCAGCTGCCGCTGAGCCGAACACCATGGTTAAAGTGGATTTTGCTGATGGCGATGCTACCTTCAGCAACGCGGCTGCTTCTCTGGCGTGCTATGGCACGGACGGTAGCACTTATACTGATGTTGCCTATGCCGCTACCGCTTTGACGACCACGGCTACCACGGTGGCTTACACGATTTGCGAACCGGTTGAGGCTGCCGCTGGCACTTCCGACGAATACTCTTTGACGATTACTTCTTCCACAAAAGGTGAGTACGATGTTTCTTTCTCCTTGACCAACACAGAGGATGCTGAATTCACGGGTAACACGGCCGGATATGCTTTCACCGTTACCTTGTCTTTCTCGGCAGTAGAAATCCAGGCGCAAGCTACGGTTACTCCATGGGATGAACAAGGTACTACCGATGTCACCATCGAATAAGTGCGTGTGTATCGGGGATTTGTTTCTTTCATAAATCCTCTTCAAGGATATGTCTCGGCTTGGAATGCCTGAGCTGGGAGATTCGGGGCAGGAGCGCTTGATTGCCGCTCCTGTCCACTATTTGTAATAAGGGGCAGCCTGGGAATTCTCTATTCTTGCATGTTTGGGGCGACCTCCGTTGGGCGGTGGGGTTTTGAAATTAATTGTGTTATGGCAAAGTTAAGGAAAGCATCCTGTCTGCTGTTGTTCGTCTTGCTTTTCGCTTCGTGCTCGCGTCCGGTTCCGGATTCGGGCAAGGATGTTCCTATTTTGCCAAGTGTCGGCTTGAAACGTTCTTTTTCTGTCTCCACGGATGTGGATATTGTTTCCAAGGCGGCTATCAATGCCGGCGACCCGATGCCGTTGTATTTCTTCCGGGTGGACGAGAGCGCGGTAGGGGCGGCTGATTTTTATGACGAGATTTTCAATCAGGGTGACGCGGACAATCTTGTATTTGCCGAAGTCCCTGATTATTTGGCTTCGATAGACTTGACTCCGATACATTTTAATCCATTGCAGGTGTATCTGGAGGACGGGCGTTCTACCTTGATGGCTGGCTGGCATCCCTATGCGGAGTGGTATCTGGACAGCAGGTACGGTTTGATTCTGGAATGGGCTATCGATGGCTCTCAGGATATCATGATAGCCAATACTCAGGAAGGCGATGCCGAGAACCGGGACATTATGGAATTTACCTTCGATCATCGTTTGGCACAGATACAGTTTTACATAAAGTCCGAATCGCCTGTGGCATCGACGTATTGGGGCAATCTGGCCAATATAGAGATGGTAGAAGAGGCCAATGCTTTCGAGTTTTTTCTTTCGGATTGGATTGATGGCTTGGCGATGGAAGATTGTTTCAGTGCTGTGCGTCGGGCAACCGGAGATTTGGCGGTGACAGGCTTGCCGGATAGCGGTTTGGAAATCCCTTATGGGGATTCTGTCTTTGCTGGTTTGCTGATGCGCGAGGCGGACAATACCGATATATCCAATATACAGTTAACCACGGCCGAGCAAGGGGTGTTTACATTTGGGCGTGGTGCTGTGGTGCCGGAGTTGGATCCTTCGTTCTGCAGACCGGGGGTGGCTACCAAGGTGATTCTGAATTTCAAGGTAGGAGTTGTGGAAATCACTTTGGAACCAGCCGAATGGCGGGATGTGAATGTGGATGTGGCATTGGGCGCGGAGACATATCCTTTCCAAACGCCGGGGACTAATTATATCATCAGCCGGGATGTCTATGGCAGCGCGATGGACAAATGGGAGATTCGCGACGAGAAATGGGAAACCAGCCCGGTGTCGGAATTGGAAACCTCGGTGCCTGCCAAGATGGAGGTGGACGATGCGGATGTGTCCGGCTCGATGGCCAAATCGGCAGGGGATGCCCTTTGCCCGGAGGGTTGGCGCTTGCCGACGATTACGGAATTGTCGTTGATGTACCCGTTTGCCGCCACCTTGAACGCGCCCTTGCAAGGCTTGTATCGCTCTGCCACGCAGAACGCGCAGGGCGAGGTCTATTATTGGGATATGGATTCGGGTACGCGGAATACGCTTCCGGCAGGTCGGGAAGGGCAGTATAGGCTGCGTTGTATTAGGGATATATAGTATTTTGCTGTTTTGATGTCCGGCAAGAAAGCTTTGGCAAATGGGCGGAAGGATGGGCTGTTTTGGTATCATCGAGAATGGAGTTATGCCGGGCTTCAACTAATAGAAAAACAGGTATGAAGAGATATAGAATCCTTGTCGCTTTTGTGTCGATGGCTGTGGGGCTGCTGCTATGGGCATGTCGTCCGGAGCCGGATTCCGGTTTCAAAGGCGGCGATGTGCAGGTGACGCTCTTTGCCGATACCTACCGGGATGTGACGGTCAAGAGCGCGGCTACGGCGGCAGAATCGGGCATCAATACGGTGATATGTTTCCAGTTCCAAGGGGAAAATATCCTGACAGGCAACGATGGTCTCCCCTTGATCAGCCAGCCAACCCTCACGCATGCAGGCAGCACTGTCTCGTTCATGCTTTCCATAGACAGCCGGGCCGATAAGGTGGTCTATTTGGCCAATGTGAATTACCTTGATTTCTCGGATGTCGCCACGCTTTCCCAGCTGGAGGCAAAGACGCTGGCTTGGCCGGAGGACGGGCAGTTGGCTTCTGGCGCTTTTGTGATGTGCGGAATCTGGGAGACCGATGATGACCCTCTGCATGTTTTGATGGAGCGGGCAGCGGTCAAGATCAATTTCAATTTGCGGGTGGCTCCGGAACTGGCATCGCGCAATGAGGCCTTTGCCATATCGAGCATACAACTCAAGAAAGTCCCGGCCATATCGCATCCTTTCCGCAATACGCCTTCGGATCAGGTCCCGGCAGAGGGACAATCTTTTCCATCTCTTCCTTTCGATACGCTAAATTATACGGCGGAGACTTTTACGGGAACTTGCTGGCCGGACGAGCTTTGGATGCCGACTATCTCTCCAGTGAGTGCGGAAATTCTCAACACGACAGGCAAGTCTTGGACATGGTATATGCCGGAAAATGCCAGAGGTACAGGCTCGGCATCCGATCAGAATCTTAAAACGGCGGAAACGGCGCCGGCAGGGCAAGGCGATTATTGCTCCTATGTGGAAATCAAGGGTTATTACAATGCCAATGGCTTGGTGAACGGGGTCACATACCGGGTGTGGCTTGGTGAGAACAATGCCAATGACTACAACTTGCTCCGGAACACTTGCTATAATGTGGTTTCAACGATATATGGACAGTACGCAATTGATACTCGGGTCAATGAGAAGGAACCGATTAATTACTGGGATTACACCGATGACGGGACGGCTTGGATGATGGTGGCGGCTGATATTGCGGGTGAGAACGAGGACTGTCCGGAAGGATGGCGGTTGCCGACTAAGCAAGAGGGGATGCTGGCTTGGATTTACAAGGACGAAGATGCCTTGGGGCGTGATGTGTGGTGGTTGGAAGGTGCTGAGCAGGCAGCTTACATGGAGGGATGGTCTGTGGGAATGCTGGGGGGGCAGGTTCGTTATAATAATGTCAGTGAAAGCGGGTCGGCCACACGATATGCAACTCGTTGTGTGAAAGGTAATTAGCCGTATGTTTCCTTTGTGGAGGAAAAGGCTCATGCAGGGAGATGTTAGGTATGCAGAAGTTGTTGAGAACTAAGATGAAAAGGCTTGTTTTTTTTACGCTGACCTTGTTTGGAGGTTTAGTGTGTGAACTGGATGCCCAGTCGGCTATACGTTATCCTTATGTGATAGAGGGGACGAATATTATTATTTCCCGCGATGCTAGAGGCGGGGTAAGCCTTGAATATTTGCGGACGGAAGTTTGGACGGAGACTCCTGATCACAGCCAGACCAGTTCGTTGAACCGGGTGTATTCCCGAATTCAGGTGGCGCGTTCCCGGCCTGACGATGCCGAAGCGATGCCATGGTCGGATGCAACGGATTATTGCCGCAATTTGCAAGAAGACGGTTATACGAATTGGCGAGTACCGACGCAGCGGGAATTAATGCTGATTTACGTGATGAATGATCAGCTTGCAGACGGTCTTTATCGTTCGGATCCTAGGCCCAATCCTCCGGAACCGGATTTGTCAGTATTCTATTGGTCGGCAACGCATGACGGGAATACTTCCAATGTGTGGTCTGTGGGGTTGTCGGATACCAACGATGAGAATGAGGGTAAGGTGGAACCTTATCCAGATACCCAGCGGCTCAATTACGTCCGCTGCGTGCGGGATGTGGTCGAATGATTCTGATTATGCGGAGGGCGTTTTTATCGTGGCTGATTTTCGAGCTTTGCCTGCTTGCTCCTGCCTGCAAGGAAAGTTCGCCTGTCGATTCTAGTTCTGTTCGACCTGAGGTGTCTTTGGCAATGGCGGATTCGTCAGCGGTAGTCTCTGTGCCTTTGGATTCCGGGCCTTCTTTGCAAGAAGCATCGCATTCTGCCGGGTTGCCCCGTTCTTTGGAGATTCCATCCGCTCCGGTTCTGCTGGTGGGCGAAGCGGCTCGTTTGAACTATGTCTGCGCTAACTATTGGTACAATTTCGACTTTGCCGACACGGGTTGGATTGCCGACACCGGGGCTTTCATGCGCGTCTTTTCCGATTGGATCGGCCTGCTGTCGATGCTGCCGGAAGAAAAAGCGGCTAGCAGGGCAGGAACGCTGATCCGTGCCGCTGCCCGGAATGTGCCCTTGCAGAAGCATTTCTTTTCGGTGATGGGGCTTTATTTCAACGACCCCAATTCCCCTTACCGCAACGAGACGATATTCATAGAGGTGTTGCGGGCTTATCTGGCATCGCCTTTGTTGCCTCCGGAGGACAGGCTAAGGCCGGAACTCCAATTGGAAAGGGCGTTGAAGAACCGTCCGGGCGCTTTGGCGGCCGATATTTGTTACCAGCTTCCGGATGGCAGCCGGGGTACGCTCTATGGGCTGCAAGCGGAATATGTCCTGCTGCTGTTCTATAACCCGGGATGCGAAGATTGCGGCCGGGTAGAGAAGGCATTGGCATCGTCCGCTGTGGTGAAAAAACTGTCAGCGCAAGGACGCTTGAAAGTCTTGGCAGTCTATCCCGACGAGGACTTGACGCTCTGGCAGCAGCATCTTCCGGATATGCCTTCGGGCTGGATTGTGGCTTGCGAACCGGAGCAGCAAATCAATCGGGAAGAGACTTATTTCCTGCCGGCTATCCCCAACTTGTATCTGTTGGATCGGCAGAAGAAGGTGGTCTTGAAGGATGTTTCGGTGGAGGAAGCCCTGGCTCGCCTGCAGTCGGTTCTGCAAGAGGGGTGAGCTTGCGCGGTCGTGGGAAATTTTTGTTACTTTGCGGCGCATTTTGATATGCGTTCCGGTGATTGTGTTTTTGAAAAATCAGAGGGATATGAAGTCTTGTTTTCGCTCTTCGTTTTTGCCGTGCTTCAAGCGCATTTCGACTTGGTTTCTGCCATTTCTGGGGATGGGGGCTTTGATGCTGTCTTGCCAGCCGGAAGAGGATGGGCCTGCCGAGCGGGCTTTGATTGTCTATATGGCGGCCGATAACAATCTGTCTCCTTATGCCCAGCGGAATATCGACGGTTTGATGAAGGGGATGGCTTCGGCTCCGGAGAATACGCGGACAATCGTCTATTTGGACAAGATGCAAGGGGATGATGCGCTTCCGTATCTGTTCGAGGTGACGGCCAAGGGGACAAAGCGTCTGTATACTTGGGAAGAAGACCATAATTCGGCTTCGCCCGAAGTCTTTCGTGAAGTGTTGGACAAGGCGATGGAACTCTGCCCGGCCAATGCTTACGGGCTGTCTTTGTGGAGCCACGGCACGGGCTGGCTTCCGGGTGAGGCTTTGCGGTATCTGGCCAAGTCGGCATCGAAAGAGGCTTCTTTTCCTCCTACCAAGTTGTCTTTGTCCATAGGTGAGGGTTCAGGGTCTGCAGCGAACGCTGGGCTTTCCGGCTTTGGGGACGATGTGCCTTCGATTTATTATTGCGGCCAGGATGACGGGGTGCCGGGCGGTGGCTATCTGGAGATGGATGAGATAGCGGCTGCCTTGCCGGACGGCATGTTCGATTATATCCTTTTCGATGCCTGCCTCATGGCTTCGGCGGAGGCTTTGTATCCGCTGAGGGACAAGGTGGACTATGTGGTGGCTTCGCCTATGGAGGTGATTGCCGATGGCTTCCCCTACGCGACGATAACTCGGTATCTGCTGCAGCCTGTTCCCGATTTGCAGAAGGTTTGCGAGGGGTATTTTGCCTACTATGCGGAACATGCGGATTCCCGTTACCATTCGGCTACGATTTCGTTGATCGATATGGCTCAGTTGGGGGCTCTTGCTACGCTTACGGGCGAATTGATGAAAGAGGCTTTGGCGCAGGATCCGGAGGCTTTGCTGCAGCAGACGGCGGAGAGCCGTTTGCAGGTTTTTGACCGTTACAGGCGGCATTTCCTTTACGATATGGACAATGTGATGGAGAATTTGCAGGAGGACGGGCTGGTGTCGGAAGCGGATTTGTCGGATTGGCGTTCGCAGCTGGCTCGCACGGTCTTGTTCGAACGGCATACGGCCAGCTTCTTGGGTTGGGCTATCAACCGTTGCTGCGGGCTCTCGGTTTATGTTCCTTCCGAAGGCTCGCCTTACAATCCGTTTTACGAGGAATTGGATTGGGCAAAAGACTTGGGCTTGTGCCCCAAGGCTTGTCCGGAACTTTATTCTTTTGTCATCCATTCCTCTATTGTCCCGGTCTGGGAAGAGAAGGTAGCCCCTATCTTGAACAGCTTGCGCTTGTCGGCAGCGTAGGGTTTGGCATAGCCCTTGTCTTCTATCTGCTTCAAGGCTTCGTCCGCCCTGCCGTCCAACTTGAATTCGAAGATGTACACGTACTGCGGGGTCTCCACGATGCAGTCGGATCGTCCTTGGCTCTGTTCCTTTTCTATGTAAGTGGCATAGACGCTCACCATCCGGAATATCAGGTAGAAGGTGTAGTTGAAGTAGCTTTCGCGCTCCTTCTGGCCTTCCTTGCGCCGCGCTGTATAGGGGATGCTGGCCAGGAACGAGGTGAACAGGTCGCGCAGGGTGTCCGGCTCGCCCTTGCGCAGGGTCTGCACCAAGGTCCGCACCCAGACATTCATGTCCTCCTCCGGCTTCAGATAACCTGCCGCCACCAAGCTGACGAAGCCTTTCTTCACTTCCTTGTTCGGGAAGTCCAACAGGAAGGTGCCGAAATCGGGGTCGTATTCCTTTATCGTCAAATATCCGCTCTGGTAAATCATCGGCAGGGGCTTCTCCACGTCCGCCTTGTAGTCCACGAACTCGCTCGGCTCGTAATACCGCCCCGTCATCTCGTTGAGGTTCTCGTGGCTGTGCGCCAGGAGCCGTAGCAAATACGTAGGCGTCCCCGTCCGGAACCAGTAGTCGAGAATCTCCTGCTGGGCAAAGGCGCTGAGCAGGCTGTAGGGGTTGTAGATGTCGGTCAGTTTCGTGCTGAAATGGTAGCCGTCGTAGTGGTTCTTGAGACGTTGCAGCATCTCCGCCTCGCTGATGCCTTCCTGCCCGGCCAGCTCCCGGATCGGTTCGGCGAAATAGCTTTCTAATTCCTCTTGGGTGATGCCGCAGAGCGCTTCATAGCGTTTGTCCATGCTGATGTCCAAAGGCTGGTTGAAGCCGCTGAACACGCTTACCTGCGAGAACTTGGTCACCCCGGTGAGCAGCACGAACTGCAAATCCGCATCTGCTCCCTTGAAGACCGAGTAGAAACTCTTCAGCACCGAACGGTTCCAGTCCTCCAGCCGGTATTCCGTACCTTGGATATGGGTCTTGATGTCCATGTCCAGCACATCCAAAATCGGCTTGTCGTACTCGTCCACCAAGACCACGCAACGGCGGCCGTGCCGCTTGTGCGCCTGCGCCAGCACGTAGGCGAAGCGGCTTCCGATGTCCATCCGCTTAGGGTCGCTGCCGTAGGTCTTCTCCCAATCGGACACATACACGTCCAAGGTCGAGTCCAAAGTCCCGGGGTTTAGGAAATTGACGCTGTTGAAGTCGATATGGAACACAGGGTATTCGAGCCAGTCCTTCTCCAATTTCTCTATCGCCAAGCCTTGGAAAAGTTCCTTCCTGCCTTGGAAGTAATTCTTCAGCGTGGAGACTAAGAGGCTCTTGCCGAAGCGGCGCGGACGGCTCAGGAAATAGATTTTCCCGGTGGATACCAATCGGTATATCAAATCGGTCTTGTCCACATAGACATAACCGTCTTCCCTAATCTGTTCAAAAGTTTGTACCCCTACTGGAAATTTCATCATGGCTTTGCGTATTGCGATAACAGCAAATTTACGATAAATTAGGGATTTATTTCCATGCCCAGCTTTGGAGGAGAGTGTCGATGTCGGTTTTGATGAATTCGATGACGGGGGCTAAAGAGTCGTTGTTGGGCACGGTATTGATGTAGAACGAGCCGCGGACAAAGTGCAGGTTGCTGTCGGTCAGATAAAACTGGTAAGGAGAGGCCACGTCATTGCCTTTGATATGGTAGAGGTAGCCGAATTTGCGTTCGTCGGGTTTGTATATTTCCCATTCGTCCACGCCGGTGGCTTTTGACATATGCTGTTGGATGAATAGCAAAGTTCCGACAAGGCAGGAATCGATATCTGGTTTGTGGATATGGCTCAAGTAAATTTTGGCGTTCAGTTCCGGAATCTGAATGTCAGCCCATTGGGTATTGGGATATTCCTTGTCAACGGGGACAGGCTCGAAATGGGCATAGACGGGTATCCGGAATGTAAACGGATAGGCAGAGGAATCGAAGTCCCGGTAGGCCTTTTCGGGCATGGCTATCCGCATGTAGGCTCTCGGTTTCGGGGTATAGGATTCCCCGCAGGACGTCATGAGGATTCCCGCTAATGCCATGCAGGAAAGCCCTGCAGTTTTCAGCCAAGAGGATAGTTTCATTTATTATTAAACAGGTTCATGGTATTCGCAATCCCTGCGCACGCAAAGCTGGCAATCATCTCGCAGGCCATGTCGATTTTCGGCTCCACGATATCCATGTCCTGAGGGGTGAATTTGCCTAAGACATAGTCTATCTGCTGCCCTTTATGGAATTTATGGCCGATGCCGAAGCGGAGGCGAGGATAGGCCTGTGTCCCGATCAAGGCTTCGATATTGGACAGCCCGTTGTGCCCGCCGGCGCTTCCTCCAGATTTCATCCTGAGCTGGCCGAGTTCCAATGCAAGGTCGTCCACGACCACCAAGCAGCGTTCCACCGGTACTTTCTCATGCTCTAACCAATAGCGGACGGCCTTGCCGCTCTCGTTCATATAGGTGGTAGGCTTGATTAGTTCCAGGTAATGGTTCCGGCATTTGATTTCGGCCCAGTAGGCATAACGATCCATTGCGAACTTGGTGTTGTTCTGCGCGGCCAAGCGGTCCAGGACCATGAACCCGATATTGTGGCGGGTCATTTCGTATTCCGCTCCGATATTGCCTAATCCGACAATGACGAATTTCATACAATTACAATTTATTTTCCAGCCATTGCTTCGCTGGCTCCGGTCTCGTCCTTCTTTTGGTTACTTTTCTTCGGCGAAACGAAGAAAAGTAACCAATAAGCTTGGGTACGTGACTGAGTTCGGATCTCTCGTGCAACAAAGCAGCTTGCCCGTTCACACGCGCCCTTAATAGGCTTTTGCGAAGATGACCCGATGCTTGGACGGCTTCCCCGTGTAGATGCACTTGCCTTCTTCCATCTCGATGTCGAAGGGGATGGCCCGGATGGTCGCCTTGGTTTCTTCCTTGATTTTCACCTCGGTTTCGGTGGTGCCGTCCCAATGCGCCAACAGGAACTTGCCTTGTTCGATTTTTTCCTTGAAGTCTTCCCAAGTGTCCACTTTGATGGTGTTTTCCTGACGGAATTTCAGCGAACGTTCAAAGAGGTTCTTCTGGATTTCTTCCAGGAGTTGCGGCACGAGCGATGCCAGTTCGGCTTGCGGATGGATGCTCTTTTCGAGGGTGTCGCGGCGGCAGATTTCGGCCGTGCCGTTTTCCATGTCGCGAGGCCCGATGGCGATGCGAACCGGAACGCCCTTAAATTCGTATTCGGTGAACTTCCAGCCCGGTTTCTGGCTGTCGTTGTCATCGTATTTCACGCTGATGCCCTTGGCTTGCAGTTCTGCTTTGATTTTGAGGGCGGCTTCCGAAATCTGGGCCAGCTGTTCCTTGTTGCGGTAGATGGGAACGATGGCTACTTGGATAGGAGCCAGCTTGGGCGGCAGTACCAGACCGTGATCGTCCGAATGGGTCATGATTAAGGCACCCATCAGTCGGGTCGAAACGCCCCAGGAGGTGGCCCATACGTATTCCAATTTGTTTTCCTTGTTCAGGAAGGTCACATCGAACGCCTTGGCGAAGTTCTGGCCGAGGAAGTGGGACGTACCGGCTTGCAGTGCCTTCCCGTCTTGCATCATGGCTTCGATGCAATAGGTTTCAATCGCGCCGGCGAACCTTTCATTGGCCGTCTTGATACCTTTGATGACTGGCATCGCCATGTGGTTTTCGGCAAAGTCGGCGTAAACGTCCAACATCTTGCGGGCTTCGGCTTCGGCTTCTTCCTTGGTGGCGTGGGCCGTATGGCCTTCCTGCCACAGGAACTCGGCGGTACGCAGGAAGAGGCGGGTACGCATTTCCCAGCGGACCACGTTGGCCCATTGGTTCACCAGGATGGGCAGGTCGCGGTACGATTGGATCCAATTCTTATAGGTGTTCCAGATGATGGTTTCCGAAGTGGGGCGCACAATCAGTTCTTCTTCCAATTTGGCGGCGGGGTCCACGCTTACGCCCTTGCCGTCTTCGTTGGCTTTGAGGCGGTAGTGGGTCACCACGGCGCATTCCTTGGCAAAGCCTTCCACATGGTCGGCTTCGCGGCTGAAGAAGGATTTGGGGATGAAAAGCGGGAAATAAGCGTTCTGATGCCCGGTTTCCTTGAACATTTGGTCTAAGATGTGCTGCATCTTTTCCCAAATGGCATAGCCATAGGGTTTGATGACCATGCAGCCGCGCACGGCCGATTGTTCTGCTAAGTCGGCTCTGGTAACCAATTCGTTATACCAGTCGGAATAATTTTCTGCTCTGGTGGAAAAATCTTTGGCCATTTTTGTATGCTTTGGTATGATTATTGCAATAAACGTATCTTTGGCTTCGGCTTTGCAATGAAAGCAAGCGGAAACCGGCCTGCAAAAGTACGCTAAAAATGCGTATGGGTGGAAAAAGTTTCCGTATCCGGTTGGAGTTCCGTGGAATCCTTGCTGTCGAGCCGCAGAAAAGGAGGAAAAGATGACAAGACAGAGAAATTGGAAAGAGACAGCTTTGCCGTCGGTTCTGAAACAATGGATTCAGCGTCCGTTATTGTTCTTGATGCCGTTGGGATTGGCTTTGGCGGCCACTTCCTGCGGCACTACTTTTATGGTGGCGGCCGATGATATGTATGGCAATGTGCCTACCAGGGAAGAGGAATACGAGATGAAACTGCGCCAGTGGGAGGCGGAGAACGCGGCGGCTCAGGCGTATGAAGATGCTTATTACGCGGATGAATATCTTTCGGATGCGGCTGTGGCCGATACTTTCAATTATGATGATTATTACGATTATGAATATTCTTCGCGTTTGAGACGTTTCCATTCGGATGATTATCTGAGCGATGATTATTATTCGGATTACTATACCAATTATTACTGGTACGATTCCGATCCTTATTATTACGGTACCAGCATCTATTTAGGTTATGATTGGTGGTATCCTTCGTATTCCTATTATTATCGTCCGGGTTGGTATATGGGCTTCGGCTGGGGCGGTTTCGGTTTTGGTGTCGGGCTGGGTTTCGGTTACGGCGGCTACTGGGGCGGCTGGGGTTGGCCGAGTTATTCCTGGGGGTATTATGACGGTTACTGGAACGGCTATTGGAATGGTTACTGGAACGGTCGTTGGCATGAGCATTGCTATGATTACTGCTATAATCCTTACGATAAGAATACGTATACGCAGAGTTATTATGGCCGTTATTATGGCCGTAGGATGGGGGGAGGTTCGCTGACGAATCCTACCGTGGTGACCCGGGGGGGCGGCTCGTCTGGTTCTGTGGCTTCCGGCGTTTCGGGGACAAAGGCAACGATGCCGCAACGGAGGACAAGCTTTGCAGAGCGTTACGAGCAGGCTGTATCGCTTGGCACTGTACAGTCGCAAAATAGTTCGAGTGTATCCTCGTCCCGGCGAGTGTCTTCGACGGCCGCGACTGCATCCTCTTCTGCCGGTAGGGCTACTGCGGCTACAAATACTTCGGTTCCATCGCTTTCTGCGAATAAAGAGGGCAGTACGGTTTCGCCCTCTGCGCGTCGGCCTGTTGCAGTGTCATCGCAGCCTTCTGCAATGATGGAATCGGTGTCGAACCGGCTTGCCGGCAAGAAAGTGAATGTGACTTCGCAGGTGGGTACGGTTTCTGTTCGGCGGGGGACTTCGGCTTCGTCTGTCTCTGGCCAGGCTGCATCGCAATCGGTATCAGGCGCGACAGTAAGCAGACCGGCTTCTTCGGGAAGTTCGGTGGCGGGTTCTACAGCACGGCGTTCCTCGCAGACTTCTTCGTCGGTGAGGTCCAATACGCAGGCAGGGCCTTCTGTTCCTGCTCAATCCACCTCTCGTTCGCGTTCCTATCAGAGTCCTCGGCAGCAATACAGCAGCCCGGATTACAATCGCAGCCGGAGTAATTCCACATACGTAAGTCCGCAGTACAACAATAGCACGCGGCGTTCGTATGTGTCGCCGAGAGGCTCCTCCACTTCTCGTTCGTACACCCCGGCTCGCAGTACTTCTACAAGCCGCTCCTATACGCCTTCGCGCAGTACTTCTACTTCGCGCTCGTATAGTCCGGCCCGTTCATCTTCGTCGGTTTCGCGCAGCACGGCAAGCCCGGCTCGTTCCACTACCACTACCACGACAACTACGACACGTAGGACACGGTAGAGGTCTAAAGCCAAGCCGGATTGTTTTTGAGTAGTTATAAAATCCTGCAGGTCTTTGGGGATGGAGGGGCGTTTTTGTGGAAGAAAGAAATGTTGTGCTGCTGGGGAAAGAGATGCGGGTTGGTATTTGGTTTAAGGTTTGGAAGTTTTTTTTGAATTGAAAATAGAAGAGGATTATGCGTACAATCAAATATATAGGGTTTGCCAAATTCATGGGGATTGCGGCTCTCTGTCTTTTTGGGTTGGGTCGTATTCAGGCTCAGACAGATGCCGATTTGTTGCGGTATTCTATGGTGAACCCGATCGGGACGGCTCGTTACAACGCGATGGGCGGGGCTTTCGGGGCTTTGGGAGCCAACTTCACGGCTTTGAGTACCAACCCAGCGGGTATTGGTTTTTATACCCGGCATGAACTTTCGTTGACGGGAGGCTGGCTGAACCAGAAGGGAAAGTCTGAATATTACGGGGAAAAGAATACTATAGATGCCTCTCGGATCATGATGCCGCAAGGAGGGGGCGTTTTCTGCATCAATCAAGGAGGGGCGGTGAAGTTTCAGGCGGCCTTCGGGGCGAACCGGCTGAAGGATTTCAATTCCAGTTCCTATGTCAAGGGGATTAATAATGAATCCTCGTATATGGAATATGTGGCGGCGCAGAGCGCGGGCTATGATTTTGCGGTAAGAGATCAATATGCGGCTCATTTAGGGAATTTGGCGTATCAGACGGGATTGATGGATTATGAGGATACGGTCAGCATGCTTTATGGTTCTCTTTTGGGGCCGGGCATGGGCTTGACACAACGACATGTTCTGCGGGAATACGGCAATATTACCGAAATGGTGTTCAGTTTTGGCGGTAATTGGCGGGATATGCTGTATTTCGGAGCTACTATGGGCGTGCCGGTGGTGGATTACCGGCAAGAGTCCATTGTGGGGGAAAGCAGCGATGCGACTTTGGAATTTCAGCCGGGTAATATCCGGTTCAATGCCTACGAGTTCAATCAGGATTTGAATGTGACCGGAACCGGGATTAATTTGAAGTTGGGCTTGATTTACAAACCAGTGCATTTTTTCCGAGTGGGTTTGGCTTTCCATACTCCAACGCATTACTGGTTACGTGAAAGAGCTACAGTGCAAGTGAATACGGATATGTCTTATCCCTTGGGGGATGGTTCTTTCTTGACGAATCAAAGCAGTTATGGGTATGAGGATAGATATGAGGTTATAACGCCGGCCAAAGGTGTCTTAAGCCTTGGTTTCCTGATTAAGAATTTCGGAGCTATCGGTATTGAAGGGGAGTTGACGGATTACCGGAAGATGCGTTTGGATGTTGGCGATATCGATTACGAGAACCAGATACAATCGGTTTTGGACGAGAACTACAAGCTTGCCGGTGTGGTTCGGGTCGGCACGGAATGGCGTTTCAGCATCCTCAGTATCCGGGTGGGGTATGTCTGGCAGTCTTGTCCTTACACCAACCAGACCTTGCGCGATAATTGGTACAACCATACTGCTACCGTCGGTTTAGGTTTGACTTTGGGTCGCTGGAATCTCGATTTCGGTTTCATGGCCGATTTGGGGGGGCGTACCGATGACTTCTATTATCTGACCGATCAGTATGGAACGTCCTTGGTGAATCCGGCTTCGTTGAAGTTGGCGAAGTATGTATATACTTTTTCGCTCGGCGTCCGCTTCTGAAGCGATATTACGGCTTGTCTGCTTTGTTGCGAGCCGGAGGATTAGCGAGTCACGTACCTTAGTACGCTCCCCGCAAATCCTCCGGTTCGCGTCGCGCATCCAAGCCGCACTATCGCTTCAGTGTGTTTTGCGGTTTTTCCTCAGCGGTGCGTCGCGCATCTGCTCCTCGCTGCAAACCGCTACGTTGGATATTCCTTCAGTTGGTTTTCCGGGCTGATTCTCCGGTTCGCGTCGCGCATCTGACCGCTGCTGCCAGCAATAAAATCGCCCCTGTCAGAATCATCTGGCAGGGGCGATTTTATTAACGGTTTTCCAATTCCGCTTCAACCCAAATCGGTCATTAGACTTTGGGGAGATTGCCCGCTTGTGTCATGCAGCATGCTTCTCGCCTAGCCGAAGGCGTAGCGGGCTACGTCGAGGCGTAGCGAGAAACAGGATGCGGACAGAAGCGGGCAAGATGCCCGAAAGCCTCATTTTCCCAATCAAAAACAGACACGGCGTGTCTAATGACCGATTTGGGTTCAAATACGGCCGGGCTACCGCACGCTTAATTTGAATATCCGTGAGCTTCCGTCTTTTTCAATGCGCAAGAGGTAAAGTCCGGAACAGAGTCCAGAAATCGTAAGCTCGGAAGTGTATTCCGATTCGGTTACTTTCTGTCCGGAAAGCGTGTACAGGGACAGGCGTTCGTATTCGCCCTCGATTCGGATACGGTCGATGGCCGGGTTAGGCCAAATGCGGATTCGAGACAAGGTTTCGTCAAAGGGTTCGTTGCCGGTTTCTTTGACTTCGAATTCGATAGCGGTAATCGGCGTGACGGTGGAAGCGAACACAGCGGCCACACCGGCGGTATGCTTCCCGGGTTCAAGTCCTGTGAACAGGAATTCGTTAGCTTCTACATTCGATTCAACCAAGGTACTGTCCAGATACAAGTTGAAGGCGAGATCGCTGCGGATATTTTCCGGATCGATGCCTTGCGGAGGCTCTATGCCTACGAATACATCATCGATCATCAGGATGAAAGCATCGTTGGACAGGCAACGGATAGCCGTGTGTCTGGCTTCTGCCGGCATTTCATAACGGTATTCCTGCCAGTCGCCCATCGGCAGGGCAAGGGTGTCGTTGTCGTTGAGCCATACGAAATCGTCCGCTTCGTTTCCGGATACGGAATAACCCACTTGGATTAATTCCGCACCGTATGCGGTGCTATGGCTTTTGGCTTTGAAGCTGAGGCTGAAAGTTTGGTTGTAATCCAAGGCCGGGGAGATAAAGTAATCATCGTTGGGTCCCGGATTGGACGGGAATGCGGCTAGGAATTTCTCTCCGCTGTATGGCAGGATTTGCTGGTCAATCATATTCAAGCGCGGGTCGGTTTGGTAAGGATTGAAGTCAAGAAGAGAAGGCCAAGAAGAAATTGAAGGAAATAGAGAATGCCGAATTGGGGCACCGTTTGGAAAACGAAGCCTTGCAGAAGAAGTACTTGGAGGTGGAACTGGCTTCCCGGGAAAGGGAGCTGACATCCAGCCAGTTGATTCTGGCAGAGCATAAGAACGAATTGCAGTCCGTTGAAAATCTTTTGCGAAAGGAAGCCGCGCAGGGCGGTGTCAACGAGGGAGCGTTTGCTGCGCTCGACGGCCTTTTGAAGCAGTATCTTGGAAAGAAGGACGAATGGGCCTTGTTCCGCTTGCAGTTCGAGAAGGTGCATCCGGCTTTCTTCCAGAAATTGAAACAGCATTGTCCGGATTTGACCGAAGGGGAGTTGCGTTTATGCGCTTACCTGAGCTTGGGGATGGAAAGCAAGCAGATAGCTCGGATGCTTTCATTGCAGCCGGACAGCATCAAGAAATCCCGTTACAGGCTTCGCCAGAAACTCCGCTTGGAAACCAAGGATTCGATAGAGGATTTCCTGCGGAGGTTTTTGTGAGGTCGATTTTCCTGCAAGCTGTATGAGGAATTTTCGCTGTTTGTTTGGATGGTTTTTGTTGTCATGCTTGTAGCGGCTTCTGTCCGTACTAGCTCGGCTCGGTTTAGCCAAATCGGTCATTGGACGCATCAAGACCGTATCCTAAAAGAGGAGAACGCCCAAAGCCCACCGATTCGGGTTTAAGTGGAAAAGTGTATTTTTGTAAGGAATTGCGGATGAAGGAGGTTGTTGGCGAGATAACCGGCCTTGCCCCCAAGGAGTACCAGCATCAGGCCGGACTGTATCAAAATTCCACGAGAGCATGGCTGGCGATGCCGTTTTGACGACCCATTGTATTGAAATGGAGATGGTTGGTTTGGGTTGTCAGCGGGTGTGCCGAAAGGCGCACTCGCTTTCGGTATACAGGGCATTCTTTCGGTATCCAGGCATCAAGCCTGTCATCTTTGGAAATTTCTGAATACGGAGTTCTGAGTGTGTGCTTTATGCTACCGTGTTTTTTTACTTCCCGGCGAGTATCTGCTCGGCGTGGGCTTTCGTGTTGACTTTTCCGATGATGTCCTCTACGATGCCTTCTTCGTTGATGAGGACGGTCTTGCGGATGGTGCCCATCGTGGTTTTCCCGTACAGTTTCTTTTCGCCCCAGGCTCCGTAAGCTTGCAGGATTTCGGTGGACGGGTCGGAAATGAGACGGAACGGCAGCGCGTGCTTCTCGATGAACTTGCGGTGGGAGGCTTCGCTGTCCTTGCTTACGCCCACTATCTCGTACCCGGCCTGCTGCAGCCGCTGGTAATTGTCGCGCAGGTCGCAGGCTTCGGCGGTGCAGCCGGGGGTGTTGTCTTTGGGGTAAAAGTAGAGTACTAGCTTTTTGCCGGCAAAGTCTTGCAGGGATATCTCGTTGCCGTCTTGGTCTTTGCCCTTGAAGTCGGGGGCTTTCTTTCCGATTTCTACCATTTATTTTATTTCCTTGAGTTCGAAATCGCGGCCCAGGTATTTCTCGCGTACTTCGGGGTCGTTGGCCAAGTCGTGCGAGCTACCGGACTTGAGGATTTTGCCGCTGTATAATAAATAGGATCGGTCGGTAATCGACAAGGTTTCCTGCGCGTTGTGGTCGGTAATCAGGATGCCGATATTCTTCTGCTTGAGCTGGAGCACGATTTTCTTGATGTCCTCGATGGCCAAGGGGTCGATGCCGGCGAAAGGTTCGTCCAAAAGGATGAACTTGGGATTGGCGGCCAAGGCCCGGGCGATTTCGGTTCGTCTGCGTTCGCCGCCGGAAAGGCTTATCCCCTTGGTCTTGCGGACATGGTCGATGCCGAATTCCACCAAGAGTTCTTCCAGACGTTGCTTGCGGACGGCCGGGTCCTTTTCAGTGAATTCCAAAATGGATGCAATATTGTTTTCCACGCTCATCTGGCGGAATACCGAGGCTTCCTGTGCCAAGTAGCCCACACCCAGTTTGGCTCTTTTGTACATGGGGAGCTTGGTGATGTCCATGTCGTCCAAAAATACCTTGCCTTCCAATGCCTTGATAAGCCCTACTATGATATAAAACGAGGTGGTTTTACCGGCACCGTTCGGTCCCAAAAGGCCGACAATTTCGCCTTGGTTCACTTCGATGTTCACATGGTCCACCACTGTCCGCTGGTGATAGACTTTCACGATGTTTTCGGTACGTAGTATCATGCTCTTTGTTTGTTTTCAGTTTTTACCAATTCCCCATCAAGGTGTCCGCAAGGGGAGCGACACGGCTCCATCGGGTTGATTGCGCTTCCTTGGGCTTTCTATGTTGGACAAAATCAGGCAAAAACGTTTTTTGCTTTTTAAATTCCAACAATTGTACTATCTTTGGATACGAGGGAGGGCCTCAAAAAGGTAATCCCTCTTTTTTGCTGCCGTCCGGAAAACGCTTCCATTTGTCATTGAGCCGGTGGGGTTCCAGCATGGGGCAGGATCCGGATGAAAAAACAAAAATAAACAATTTTCTTAACCCGAGTCATCATGAAGTATGACAGCCAGTTTTTGCATGCCGAACTTTTGCGCGTGTTCGGTTTCAGCCAATTCAAAGGAAATCAGGAAGCCATTATACGGAATGTACTGGAAGGCAAGGATACTTTTGTGATTATGCCTACTGGAGGAGGGAAGTCTCTCTGTTATCAGTTGCCGGCTTTGATACTGTCGGGCACGGCGATTATCGTTTCCCCCTTGATTGCGCTGATGAAGAACCAGGTGGATGCGGTACGCAGTTTCGGGAGCGCTACGAAGATAGCCCATTATCTCAATTCCTCCTTGTCCAAGGTGGAGATGCGGCAGGTGAAGGAGGATTTGGCATCGGGGCAGACCAAACTCTTGTATGTGGCTCCGGAAACCTTGACCAAGGAAGAGAATGTGGAATTTTTCCGGACGATACCTATTTCTTTATATGCGATTGACGAAGCGCATTGCATTTCGGAATGGGGGCATGATTTCCGTCCGGAATACCGCCGTTTACGACCTATCATAGAGCAGATTGGGCGCAATGCGCCGGTCATCGCTTTGACGGCGACCGCCACGCCCAAGGTGCAGAAGGATATCCAGAAGAATCTGGGCATGATGGATGCCGCGGTTTTCATCTCTTCGTTCAATAGGGAAAACCTTTATTATGAAGTGCGGCCCAAGACCAAGAACGTGGATCGGGACATCGTCAAGTTTATCCGCGACAACAGTGGAAAGTCGGGCATCGTGTATTGCCTGAGCCGGAAGAAGGTGGAAGAATTTGCTGAGGTGCTGTGCGCGAACGGTATCCGGGCGTTGCCTTATCATGCGGGTCTGGATGCCCAGACAAGGGCGACGAACCAGGATCGTTTCTTGATGGAGGATGTGGATGTGATTGTGGCCACCATCGCGTTCGGGATGGGCATCGACAAGCCGGATGTGCGTTTTGTGATTCATTATGATATGCCTAAGAGCCTGGAAGGCTATTATCAGGAAACCGGCCGGGCAGGACGGGACGGAGGCGAAGGAAAATGCATAGCCTTCTATTGCGAGGAAGATATTGTCAAATTGGAGAAATTCCTTAAAGACAAGCAGGTTTCGGAGCAGGAAGTGGCTCGGCAGTTGATGGCCGAGACTATTTCGTATGCCGAGACTTCGATGTGCCGGCGCAAGCATTTGTTGCATTATTTCGGGGAGAAGTACGAGGGGGATAATTGCCATAATTGCGACAACTGTTTGTATCCCAAACAGAAGGAGGAAGCTACTGAGAGTGCGCGTTTTGTGATACAGTTGATACTGGATATCAAGCAGCAATTCAAGGTGGATTATATTGTGGCTATTTGCATGGGCAAACTGTCGCCATCCATTAAGAATTACAAGCATAACCTGTTACCGCAGTTTGGCAAGGGAAAGGATCGCGACGAGCGTTATTGGAAAGCTGTGATTAGGCAGTGCATCATCGAGGATTTGCTTAGCAAGGATATCGAGGATTACGGGGTAATCAAGGTAACACCGGCTGGGGAGGATTTTGTCAAGAGTCCGTTTAAGATCGAGGTGATTCGCGACCATACCTATGATCCGGACGATTCGGAATACATGGCAGGCGGCAATAGCGCGGCGGAGGCGGTGGACAAAGTGCTGTATGCGTTGTTGAAAGACCTTCTGAAAGATATGGCGCATAAGGAGAATTTGCCTCCTTACGTGATTTTCCAGGATGTCTCACTCAAGGATATGACTATCCAGTACCCGATTACTTTGGACGAACTGACGCATATCACCGGAGTCGGGGTCGGCAAGGCGCAGAAGTACGGCAAGCCTTTTGTCGAGCTGATTAAAAAGTATGTGGAGGAGAACGAAATTGAACGTCCGCAGGATTTGGTTATCAAATCGGTGGTCAATAAGTCGGGTTTGAAAGTCTATATTATCCAGAGTATCGACCGGAAGCTCTCGCTGGAGGATATCGCGCTTACCAAAGGTCTGACGATGGACGAGCTGTTGACGGAGATTGAACGGATTGTGGATTCGGGGACCCGTTTGAATCTGGATTATTACATTGACGAGACGCTGGATCCGGATCATCGGGACGAGATTTACGACTATTTCCTGGATGCTGACAATGATTCTGTGGAAGAGGCTTTGCAGGAATTGGGCGAAGACGAGTACTCCGAAAACGAGATTCGTTTGGTGAGGATTCAGTTTCTGTCGAACGAGGGGAATTGATGCGGTAGTAAACTTGTCCTCTGAATATTTATTTTGGAACGCATCGGGTATAAGGAGAAATGAATACCTTTGAGTTTTGCAAATTTGAAAACGATGAAATATAATTTTTTAAAAATCAGCCTCTTGTCTATTGTTTGCGGTTGTTTGGCCATGTCTTGCGGGGCGAAAGACGAAAATGCGGCTACTCCGGTTTCAACTACATCGTCGGCGGTTGTGCCGAGTGCGGCCGGCTCTGAGTTGAGGATTGGCATAGTCAATATGGACAGCATCAATAACGGATTCCAAATGGTGGCCGATATTCAGCGGGAATTGGCATCAACCGAAGAAAAGTTGACCAAGGATATCCAGGATCAGGGTAATCGGTGGCAGAAGGATTACGACAATTATTTGCAGGTAGGAGCAACGATGACCTTGACCGAGCAGCATCGGAAAGAAGACGAGTTGACCAGAAGGCAACAAGAGCTGGCTAATTTGCAGCAGACATACGCTAATCAGATTGTCAGCTTGCAAGCACAGCGTTTGCAGGAAGTGACCGATTATATTCTGGCTTATATCGAGGAATACAATCAGGATGGCCGATTCAGTTTGATTCTGTCCTCTGGCAATATGAGCGGAGTGTTGTACCGGGCTTCGACGATGGATATCACGGGCGATATACTCACGGGTCTTAATCAAAAATATGCGGCTGAAAAGGCAAAAAAATAAGCGGAGCGATGCAGATTGATGAAAAAGCGATGATGCTGGACTATATCCGTCTGGCATTGAAGGAAGATGTGGGCGACGGGGATCATACTACATTGGCCTGCATCCCGGCCTCGGCTCGCGACAAGGCGGTGCTGATAGCCAAGGAGGGAGGGGTGATTGCCGGTTTGGAGGTGGCAGCCATGGTCTATCACGAGGTGGATCCGGAGATCGTGTTTACTCCTTTGGTGGAAGAAGGGCAGGAAGTGGCGATGGGCGATCATGTGTTTAGCGTGGAAGGTTCGTCTCGATCCATCTTGACGGCCGAGCGTTTGAGTCTGAATTATATTCAGCGTATGAGCGGGATTGCGACGCATACCCGGCGCCTGGTTCGTCTGATAGGACACAGCAAGACCACTTTGCTGGATACTCGGAAGACAACGCCCAATAACCGGGTCTTTGAGAAGATGGCGGTTCGGATTGGCGGCGGGAATAACCATCGTTTCGGTCTGTTCGATATGATTTTGATCAAGGATAACCATATTGATTTTTGCGGAGGTGTCGAAGGTGCGCTGGATGCGGTTCATCAATATTTGGAACGTCTTGGCAGGAAGTTGCCGGTGGAAATAGAGGTTCGGAATTTCGAGGAACTTGACCGGGTTTTGCGGCATGGAGGGATCACGCGTATCATGTTGGACAATTTTTCGGTGCCTGATTTGAAAAAGGCTCTGGAAATTATTGACCATCGTTATGAAACCGAGGCATCGGGAGGCATCAATGAACGGAATCTGGTGGAATATGCTTCGACCAACGTGGATTTTATTTCGGTCGGGGCTTTGACGCATCATGTAAATGCGTTGGATTTGAGTTTGAAAAGTTTGAAATCTGTTTTATAGAATACGCCTAAATTTTGAGAATGATGCAGAAGAGCAAAGTAGATGTCATCCTTGGCATCCAATGGGGGGATGAAGGAAAAGGAAAAATCGTGGACGTGCTGGCGTCCGGATATGATATTGTGGCTCGTTTTCAGGGTGGGCCGAACGCGGGCCATACGATTAAGTTCGGCGGCATGACCCATGTGCTGCATACGATTCCTTCGGGGATTTTCCACGAAGGGAAGGTGAATGTGATTGGGAACGGAGTATTAATCGATGCTTGCATTGTCTGCGAGGAAATCGAGAATCTGCGGAAAGCGGGCATCGAGGCTCGGGATAGGATGGTGATTTCGGACAAGGCTAATCTGATCCTGCCAACGCACCGTCTGCTGGATGCGGCATTGGAACAGAAGAAAGGCAGCAAGAAGATTGGTTCTACCGTGAAAGGAATCGGGCCGGCATATACCGACAAGGTGGCTCGTTGCGGTTTGCGGATGGGGGATGTCTTTGCATCTTCGTTCCAGGGGAAATACGAGGCTTTGAAGGCCGATCACCTGTTGCAGTTGAAGAACTTGGGCTTTGATTTGGAGGCGGCACGGATTGATGGCAAGACCTTGGCTGAATATGAAAAAGCATGGATGTCGGGCATCGAGGAATTGCGTTCGTTCCAAGTTTTGCCTACCGAGATATATTTGAACCGGGCGTTGGCGGAGGGCAAGACGGTTTTGGCAGAAGGCGCGCAGGGCTCGCTTCTGGATGTGGATTTCGGTTCATATCCGTTTGTGACATCTTCGAGCACGGTAACGGCCGGTGTATGTGTGGGGCTGGGCGTTCCGCCTTCGGCTATCGGCAAGGTGTATGGCGTGTTCAAAGCCTATTGCACCCGTGTGGGCAGCGGTCCTTTCCCGACCGAGTTGCACGATGCCACAGGGGAAGAATTGCGTGCCAAGGGGCATGAGTTCGGGGCTACGACGGGTCGTCCTCGCCGCACAGGCTGGCTGGATTTGCCGGCTTTGCGTTATACGTTGATGATTAACGGTATCACGGACTTGGTGGTGATGAAGGCTGATGTGATGGACGAGTTCGATACGGTCAAAGTGGCGGTGGGTTACACTTTGGATGGCAAGAAGATGGAATATTATCCGACGACCGAGCAGGCGGAACGGGTGGTTCCCGAATACAAGGAACTTCCGGGCTGGAAGTCTTCTATCGGTCAGGCTCGTCGTTATGAGGAATTGCCGGCGGCTTTCCGCTCGTATCTGGATTTCATTTGTCAGGAGACCGGAAGCCAAATCAAGGTTGTATCGGTGGGACCGGATCGGGAAGAGACGATTATCCGTGGCGAGTGAAGCATAATGTTATGAATAGGGTTTCTTGGAAAAGGCTTGCGCTCGGACTGTTTTTGCTGCTGTTTTCGTGGATGGCGGGGATTCGGGCGCAGACTTTTACCGGAGATTCCATTGTGAGCATTCCGGGACGTCCCAATGTCTATCGTTTGATTGGGCATGTGGAGATTTTGCAGCAGGGCAATCGGATTTACAGTGATTTTGCGGACTACGACCAGAAGACGGGCTCTTGCCAGGCTTACGATAATCTGAGGATTTATACCAAGGACAACGTTTTTATTACGGGGGAGGTGCTGGACTACAATGGCACGACGGGTTCGTATGTGGTGGATCGGAACGTGGTGCTCAAGGACAAGGATATGACCTTGAAGACGCCTTCCTTGTTGTTTGAGGGTTCGGATAATACGGCTATCTATACCCAGGGCGGGGAAATCTTGACGGGAGAGACGGTGCTGACTTCGGTCAAGGGGCATTACGAGGGTCGGACGGGTTTGTTCCATTGTTATGAGGATGTGGTGATTGTGAATCCGGAATATACGATTTGGACGGATACGCTGCATTATAACAAGGCCGGTTTTACCCGTTTCCAAGGACCTACCAATATCGAGACTACTGATTACTACATGTACGGCTTGAAAGGCTGGTTCGACCAAGAGAAGGAGCAGGTGAGCCTGGATGGCGATGCCTATGTGAAGACCAAGGAGACGCAGACTTTGTTTGGCGACAGCATTTATTACGATATGGCGGGCAAGGAGGGGCAGGCGTATTGGAATGTGATGCTGTTGGATACGGCGCGGAATTGCTATGTGAAGAGCGAGTATGCGGAGAACAAGGAGAATTTGGGTCGGGCTTTTTTTACGATAAATCCTCGGGGCGTGGTGGTGGAGCAGGGGGATTCGTTGTTCGTGGTGAGCGATACGATGGTGATGACTTACGACACGACCCGGCAGATGAAGGATTTGATGGCTTACCACGATGTGCGTTTTTTCCGTTACGATATCCAAGGGAAATGCGATTCGTTGAGTTATATGCATCGGGATTCGTTGATGGAGATGTATTACGAACCGGTAGTCTGGGTGCAGGATTACCAGGTTGACGGGGATACGATGAAGCTTTGGTTTGCCGAGAGCAAGCCGGATAAATTCTTGGTGCAGGAGAATGTGTTTATCGTCAGCGAGGTATCTAAGCCTCAGTTTTATTATAATCAGGTGAAAGGCAGGAGGATGTGGGGCTATTTCAACGACAGTTCTTATTTGGATTGGACGCATGTGATTGGCAATGCTTTGTCGATTTACTATGTTTTGGACGAGAAGAACGAGTTGCTTGGGGTCAACAAGACCGAGAGCCAGAGCCTGAAGATGTATTTCAAGCAAAGCGATTTGGATGGGATCACGGTGGTGAAACCCAAGAGTTCGGCACTCTATCCGGTGGACCGGCTCACGCAGCGGCAGCGGACGTTGAAAGGCTATCATTGGCTGCCCGAACTGCGGCCTCTCTCGAAGTACGATCTGGCTCCTTCTTGGTGACGGCAGTATCGATGGTTTGGATTCGCAGCAGGACTTAAAAATTCCGAATTTCAATTAGTTTCTGTGAAATTGCTACCTTTGCATTTATGCAAAGACTGAAAAGGGAAATACCGAATATACTGACTTTATGCAATTTGTTTTGCGGATGCCTTTCCATTGCCTGTACTTTTGAAGGGCGGACGGAATGGGCGGCAGTCTTTATTCTGGTTGCGGCGGTCTTTGATTTGTTCGACGGCATGGTGGCTCGTCTGTTGGGCGTGGCCGGGCCTCTGGGCAAGGAATTGGATTCGCTTTCGGATGTGGTGAGCTTCGGCGTGGCGCCCTCCTTCATTGCCTACGACATGGTGGTTTTCCAGCTGGTGCTGCCGTCTTGGATGGGCTTCATTGTGCTTCTGATGGCCTTGGCTTCGGCTTACCGGTTGGGCAAATTTAATCTGGATGAGGAACAGAAAAAGGATTTCAAGGGGATGCCGACCCCGGCCAACGCACTGTTTTGGGCGGCTTTGGGCTTGCATTGGGTAAAGACAGGCTTTGTGCTGAACGTGTATTTCATTTTGCTGCTTTCCATTCTGATGTCTTTGCTGTTAGTGAGCAATTTCAGGATGTTCTCGCTCAAAGGAGGGGGATGGAAATGGAAGTCGAAGCGGATGGTTTACCTGTTTTTCTTGCTGGCGGTTGTGCTGGTCTGCATTTTCGGTTTCTTAGGTATCGCGGCTAGCGTGGTGCTGTATCCGGTTTTCTCGTTCCTGCATTTCACCTTCGACCGGGTTAAGCCCGCCGCAATCGGAACTTCGGGGAGAACGCCCTCGGATTCGAAGTCTGCTGCGGGTTCGCCGGGTTCGGGATCGTAAAAGGAAATTTAATGTTGTACAACAAATAAATGCAAATCATGAAGAAGATACTGTTTGCCGTATGGGGATTTTTCCTGTTGGCAGCTGCCAGCTGGGCGCAGGAAAACCCGGTCAAATGGAAGTGTTCGGTCAAGTACCTGAAGGGAAATGAGGCCGAATTGGTCATCAAAGCGAATGTGGGCGGCGGATACCATTTGTATTCGCAGGACGCGGGCGGTGCCTTGCCTACTACCTTTAATTTCCCGGAATCCGGCAATTTCAAACTGGTCGGGACGGCTTCTGAAAATCCGGCCCCGGTGGAAGAAAACGACGAGTTTCTCGGCATGGTGAGATTCTTTGCCAAGGATGCCGAATTCCGTCAGAAAATCACGATTCATACCGAGGAAGATTTCACGATCGATGCCATGGTGGACTATCAGGTCTGCAACGATGAAACTTGCTTGCCTTTCAATGATATTGAGCTGTCGTTCAAGGTGAAAGGTGTGAAAGGTGCGACTCCGGCACCGTTGGCCGAGGCTGAACCGGCTGCCAAGGAAGCGGTAGCTGAGACTTCGGCTCCGGCTCAACCGGCAGTATCTGATCAAGACGCGAATGCCACGGTAGAAGAAGCTTCCGCTCCAGTAGAGGAAGAAGAATCGCTGGCCGGTTTCTTCCTGCTGGCTATCTTGGCCGGTCTGGCTTGCGTGTTCACCCCTTGCGTGTTCCCGATGATTCCTATGACGGTGTCCTTCTTCATGGATACCGATGATGGAAGCAGCCGCAAGGCCGGGATTATCAAAGGGGCTATCTTTACTTTGTCCATCACTTTGATTTATACCTTGATTGGGGCGATTGTGGCGATTACCAAGAGTGCTGACTTCGCCAATGTGCTCAGCACGCACTGGATTCCCAACCTGATTTTCTTCCTCTTGTTCGTGACTTTCGCTTTCTCGTTCTTTGGCCTGTTTGAGATTACTTTGCCTTCGGGCATGTCCAACAAGCTGGATGCCAAGGCCGACAAGGGCGGTTACATTTCGGCTTTCTTCATGGCGGCTGTTCTGGCTATCGTGTCTTTCTCCTGCACCGGACCTTTTGTGGCTACCTTGCTGGTGGAAGCGGCGATGGGTACTTCGGTGCTGAAGCCTCTGTTGGGGATGTTCTTCTTCGGTCTGGCGATGGGATTCCCGTTCTTCCTTTTGTCCTTGTTCCCCTCCTTGCTGGCCAAGATGCCCAAGTCGGGCGGCTGGCTGAACTCGGTCAAGGTGGTGTTCGCCTTTGTCTTGCTGGCTTTCGGCATGAAGTTCCTGCTCAATATCGACCAGGTTTACGAATTGCATATCTTTACTCGTGAAGCATATCTGGCTATCTGGATTGTGATTTTCGCGTTGCTGGGATTCTACCTCTTGGGCAAAATCAAGTTCGCCCACGATTCGGATGTGCCGCATATCGGGGTGTTCCGCCTGATTTTGGTCATTGCGGTATTCTCGTTCACGATTTATTTGATTCCCGGTCTGTTCGGTGCGCCTTTGAAGATGGTGTCTTCGTTGGTTCCGCCTATCACTACCCAGCAGTTCAACCTGAGCCAGCCGGTGATGGTTTCGGGCGTGGGTTCGGCCGCTGCCGGTCCGGAACAGGAGCTTTGCGGCACGCCGCGTTATTCCGACCGTCTGACCTTGCCGTTCGGGCTCAAAGGTTATTTTGATTACAACGAAGGCATGGCTTGCGCCAAGCAGCAGAACAAGCCGGTGTTCATCGACTTCAAGGGGCATTCCTGCGCCAACTGCAAGAAGATGGAGGCCGAAGTATGGTCCGATCCCCGCGTTCAGGCGCTGCTCAAGGAATACATTATCATTGCGCTCTATTGCGATGACCGGGAAGAGTTGCCCGAAGCCGAATGGGTTACTTCTTCGATTAACGGCAAGGTGATGAAGACGATGGGCAAGCGGAACGCCGATTTCCAGGTGACGCGTTTCAATACCAATACGCTGCCTTACTACAACCTGCTCGATACCGAAGGCAAGGAGCTGACTTCGCGTTCGTATGGTTATGACAGCGATGTGGAGGCGTTTATTGCTTACTTGCAGGAGGGCTTGGATTCTTTCCGGAACAAATAGTCTGGAGTGAGGCTGGGGTTCAAGAGAAACTGCAGACAGGATTTCGAGGACAAGTCGAAATTGGAAAGAGGGGTGTATTAAAATAGGGATTTGAAATAAATCTCAGGCGGTGTGTCAGATTGCTCATTATGACACATCGCCTTTTTCTTTACCCCGGATCGGATTGGGGCTTAGGGAAGATAGTTCGCTTGCGCGCAGTTTTATTCACGGTACAAAGGGTTGCAATGTGTTCATGAGCTTGCTGCGCTCGGTCCTCCGCCTCGGCAAAAACGGTGCAAGTTGAAAGCCATGGCCGAATTTGTTCGGAAATGGCCGAAACGCAGCCCGTTTTCGGTGCAATCAAACCCCAAGCAAGCTTGGTTCTGCTGAAAGGTCCGCATGTGTCATGCAACAGGTCCCTTGTCTGGCCGGAGGCGTAGCCGTCTATGTGCGAGGCGTAGCGAGGAGCAGGATGCTGACAGAAGCGGGCAAGATGCCCGTAAGCATCATCTTCGAGATCGGAAACGGACTCGGCGAGTCTGATGACCTGTTTGGGTTAAATCTTGTTTTTAAGCCTCACATGGAATAAGTATTGTGCCCCGGCAATGCTCGAAATCAGTTCGGCTTTGCGTTCGTTTTGCGGTTTATTCCCAAGTTAGTCTATATCGATATCCACGCGCAGGTTTTCCAAGAAAAAGTCCCGGCGTTCGGGCGTGTTGTTGCCCATATAGAATTCCAAAGCCTCGGCAATTCCCTGATCTTTGCGCATCAGGATAGGGTCGAGCCGCATCTGCGGGCCGATGAAGACCTTGAACTCGTCCGGAGAGATTTCCCCAAGCCCTTTGAAGCGGGTAATTTCCGGTTTGCCGCCCAGCTGTTTGATGGCACTGAGGCGTTCTTCCTCGGTATAGCAGTAAAAGGTTTTCTGCTTGTTGCGGACTCGGAAAAGCGGGGTCTGGAGGATGTAGAGATGGCCGCCCTTGATGATGTCTGGGAAATAGCAGAGGAAGAAGGTGAGCAGGAGCGCCCGGATATGCATCCCGTCCACATCGGCATCGGTGGCAATCACGATGTTGTTGTACCGCAGGTTCTCGATGTCCTCGGTGGCGTTGAGCGCGGCTTGCAGCAGGTTGAACTCCTCGTTCTCGTACATGAAGCTCTTGTTCTTGCCGTAGCAGTTGAAGGGTTTTCCTTTCAGGCTGAAAACGGCTTGAGTATTGGCATCGCGGCTCTTGGTGATGCTTCCCGATGCCGAATCCCCCTCGGTGATGAAAAGGGTGCTTTCGAGCCGTTTGTCGTGGTTGGAGTTGTAGTGGATTCGGCAATCGCGGAGCTTGCGGTTGTGCAGGTTCACTTTCTTGGCGCTCTCCCGGCTGAGCTTCTTGATATCGGCCATGCTTTTGCGTTCTTTCTCGCTTTCGATGATCTTGCGCTGCATGGCTTCGGCTACATCTCCATTGATATGCAGGAAATTGTCAATGTTCTTTTTGACCGAGTTGTGAATGTAGTTGCGTACCGTTTCCCGGTCGTCCCCGTTGTTCTTCTTGCGGGCTTCCTCGCTGTTGTCCATATAGACCGAACCTAACTTGGTCTTGGTCTGGCTTTCGAACACGGGTTCTATGACCTTGATGCTGACAGCGGCGATAAGGCCGGTGCGGATATCGGAGGTGTCGTAGTCTTTCTTGTAGAACTCCTTGACCGTCTTGGCAAAGGCTTCGCGGAACGCGCTCTGGTGAGTTCCTCCCTGAGTGGTGTGCTGGCCGTTGACAAAACTGTAGTATTCTTCGCCGTATTGCTTGTCCACGTGGGTGAAGGCATATTCCAGGTCTTCATCCACGATATGCACGATAGGATAAAGCGGGCTGCCGTCCATGTTGTTTTCCAGCAGGTCTTTCAGCCCGTTCTCGCTTTTTATCTTGTTCTTGTTGTAGCTGATGGTCAGGCCGTGGTTCAGATAGGCGTAGTTCCACAGCATGGCTTCGATGTATTCCTCGATGAAGTGGTAGTTGCCGAACATTTCCGGGTCGGGGCTGAAGCTGACTCTTGTGCCGTTGCGTTCGGAGCAGTCGGTCAGTTCTTCCTTGACTAATACGCCCTGCTCGAATTCGGCTCTCTTTTTCTTGCCGTCCCGCACGGATTCTACCACGAAATGGCTGGAAAGGGCGTTGACCGCCTTGGTGCCGACCCCGTTCAGGCCGACCGATTTCTTGAAAGTCTTGGAGTCGTATTTGGCGCCGGTGTTCATCTCCGAAACGCATTCTACTACCTTTCCCAAGGGGATGCCTCGGCCGTAGTCGCGGACGGTGGCCACGTTATCCCTGAGCGTGACTTCGATGGTCTTCCCGTTCCCCATCACGAACTCGTCAATCGAGTTGTCGATTACTTCCTTGAGCAGCACATAGATACCGTCGTCCTGGCTGGAGCCGTCGCCTAATTTCCCGATATACATTCCGGGGCGCAGGCGGATATGCTCGTTCCATTTGAGGGTACGTATCGTTTCTTCATCGTAATCGGCCACGTTGAAGTCGAGGCCGTTCTGGTTTTCTTCCTGGAGCATTTTTGTTGGTTTTGGGTAGGGTGATGCCGAAGCGTGTTTGGACGCGCAAGACGTTCAGAATGAGGGAATGCAATTCTGTTTAGACGAGCGTTCGCTTGGCATCGGTTCTAAACAGCAAAGATAGCGAAAGGAGAGAGCAATGGCAACAAACTTGTTTGATTGCCATTGCCGAACCGCATCCTATCTTCGATGCAATCAAAGATAGCGAAAGG
>CALUMK010000026.1 GCA_944321735.1 uncultured Bacteroidales bacterium | reverse complement strand
TGGTTAATCGAGCTGTTCTTCAAATGGCTCAAGCAGCATCTCAAGATAAAGAAATTCTGGGGCACAACAGAGAACGCCGTCCGCATACAAATCAGTGTGGCTATTATCACATACTGTCTTGTGGCTATTGTCCAACATGATATGAGGTTGAAACGCTCAACCTATGAAGTTTTGCAAATTCTCAGCATATCATTGACTGACAAAACCCACTTGCGTGACCTGTTCGACAAGACTAATTTCAATGATGTCAAAGATCTAAATAATCCCATTATTCCGGGGCTATTTGATTAATTGTTTAACTCGTCCCATTTTAACGGGACGCTAATGGTATATTCTTTCAAATGAATTCGAAGAAATGACGGGTTCGGCCAAAGGCGTGACCGCCGCAAAGGTTCGCAGCCGTAAGTACATTCTTAACAAAGCTACTGTTGATTCTGTAAAAGTCAGCTATCAATCCTCAGCGAAATCCATTTTTAAGCAGCTCTCCAAGAACTGGAAATCTCTCACCAATACGCAGATTCTCGCATGGAATACGCTTGCTCTCTCAGCCTAGTAAACGAATTCTCGAGACCTCTGCCAAACTCACTGATTCTAACTCTACATGGATTGTGTATTGTGGTGCCACTACAGTTGCCAGTCCCACGACTATCGAAGGTGTCGAGGCTCCAGACGACGTAACTCTAACTATCAGCACCAGCGCAATGACTCTACTATTCGCAAGCATCCCTTCTTTTGTAGCCGATATAAAACTCATCATCCTGACATCCGTATTTCAGAGCAACGGTGTTACCAGAGCATAGTAAGGCTGCTTTATTCGCTGATCCTTACACTCCTGTAGCCACTACGATGGATATCAAAGCCTATTATGACGCCAAGAACGGTGTACCTACCGCCGATACAAAGGTCTTCTTATAGTGGTTCTACGTCAAAACCATCACCGATGAAAAGTCAGACGAAATGATGGGTTATGCACAACTCGCAGAGTAAATCTTAACCTAACGATGAAACGACTACCGGCCCTGCAGAGATGCACGGTCGGTAGTTTTCATAAAAGACATAATATTTTCCATTTTTTTGCTTTGGCACATGAAATTTATATGTAATTTTGCATATTACATCAAACTTTTGAGCTTTGGGCAAAAAATTAAATAGAATAAAGATAGTTCTCCATGAATGCGAAAAGACTAATCGGTGGCTTGCCGAACATATAAATGTAAACGAAAGTACTGTCTCAAGGTGGTGCACAAATGATGCGCAACCGTCAATTGAGACATTAGATGAAATCGCAAAAATTCTTCATGTTGACATTAGAGAACTTTTACAAAAAACTAAATAGAAATTATGGCACGAGCAGATTTAATCGTCGAGCTGGTTAAATACGGAATGAACGGGGATAAAACAAAATTTAAAAAAATTTCCGAAGCCATCATTGCCGAAGAACGTCAGAAAAACCACTCTATTCTTGCCGACAAAATTGAATTTGAAATTCGAGCATATAGCGCGAGTCACGAATCATCAAGATTTAGCCCTATAACGAGAAATTCGGAATCTTCTGCAGAAGGTTTTATTACTGAAATAGTCCCTCAAAAAACGTTTAAGGATCTTATCCTCCCAAACGATGTAAAAGATTGCTGCGAAAAGTTTATTGAGGAACATATGCGTGCTGATTTATTGCGCTCATATGGTCTTGAACCAAGAAATAAGGTATTGTTTATCGGTGCTCCAGGCAATGGAAAAACTTCACTTGCAGAAATAATTGCCAATGAGTTGATGGTTCCATTGTATGTCGTCAAATACGACAGCATTATTGGCGCATATTTAGGAGAAACAGCCTCCCGTTTATGGAAGCTCATTGAATACGCAAAGACACAAAGGTGCGTTTTGTTCTTTGACGAATTTGAAACTATTGGCAAAGAACGTGGAGATCAGCACGAGACAGGAGAGATAAAAAGAGTCGTCAGCTCACTCCTGCTTCAGATGGATTCGATACCAAGTTATGTAACAATAATTGCGGCCACAAATCATCCAGAGCTCCTCGATAAAGCAGCGTGGAGAAGGTTTCAGATGAGATTGGAGCTACCTATGCCTACGCGTGCTAACATTGTCAACTGGCTTGTTGATTTTGAGAACAAACATGGCATTCATTTAAATTACGCATATGAAACTCTGGCGAAAAAATTATATGGTGCTAATTTCTCTGAAATTGAAGAATTTGGCCTTTCAGTGGTGAGAAGATATGTGCTTGGCCTTCCTAACGACAATATGCGCTCAATAGTTAACGATGAGCTTAAACGTTGGTCAATATCCAATGCTAAAATTGATAAAGAAGTAGAATCGAAATAACATGGCAAATTACCCTATTCTAGTCTTTCCAGATCGAGATAATAATGTTCAAAGGGAAAGACGGTCTCCTCGTCCAATACCGCATGCTGTAGGACCATCTGCCTCTCGCCAAGAAGAAAGACTTGGCCCGAAATTTCAGGTTCTTCAGGACACTTTTAGTGCCAGAAGAGCAAGATTGGCTTCATCCGCCGACGCAATTGACCCTGAAGAAGTTTTGGTCCTTGAAACTGTAGGAAGTGTGAATGATTTTATTAACGCTGTTAAAAGAGTTGAAGGACTTGATTGGTTAGGCGATTTTGACACAGAAGAATGTGATCAAGATGATGACTTTCACATGTGTGTCGGACAAAATTATGTTGAAGGGCAATTAACTGATGGAAAACTGTATCTAATCTCTTCCAATAGTCAGGCTCTTTCTCAACTTTTACGTTTATGGACTCTTTACCAGCGTGGGAAACAATTTGATTATGGTTTGTCAAAGTTTAGAAATGTATTTTCACTGTTAAGGACGATTAGACCTTGGGGAATTGACGACAGAATTCCTCCGGAGGTTATAAGGTCATTTGATGCTATACTTCAAGAGAATCATGGCAGAGATGTAAAAGTAGAAATTGAATTATGGCACAGAAGCAGCCCTGCTATTAGAGAGCAAAAGATACGCGAGTGTCATGACTTAATTCTTAAGAATGGCGGAAGCATACTTGCGCATTGTGATATACCCGAAATTGAATATACAGCATTTCTCGCATCATTACCCTGTGAATTAATCAGAGATGTCGTAACACGAACAGATTACCGTCTATTTTCTTTTGATGGAATTATGTTCGCAAAACCTCAGGGGCAAAGTATATTTCGAAGTGAGCCTCTCCCCCCAGAGTCTTTATTGACATTTCATGGCAAAGAAGAAGAGGCTCCAGTAGGAGATCCAATTGTCGGTATTTTTGATGGAGTTCCATTAAGTAACCATTGTGTATTAAAAGACAGAATTATTTTTGATGATCCGGATGGTTTTGAAGCCGATTATGCTGTCGAAGGAAGAGTACATGGAACAGCAATGTGCTCATGTATCATTAAAGGCGACATTGGAGATAATCTGCCATATATCGGTAGCCCTTTATATTTGCGTCCAATTTTTACTTTGACTGAATTCAACGGCAAATATTATGAGCAAATGCCCAATGTGTTGCCAGCTGATTTTATTCATAGAGCTGTAAAGAGAATGTTTGAAGGGGACAATGGAGGTGATCCAGTTGCTCCATCTGTAAGAATAATTAATTTCTCTGTTGGAATTGAAGACTATCATTTTGCCGGCAAAATGAGTCCTCTTGCACGCATGCTTGATTGGCTGAGTAATAAATACCACGTTCTTTTTATTGTAAGTGCTGGAAATAGCGAGGATAGTGTACCAACAGACTTAAATAGCTCGCAATTATCGGCTTTATCGCAAGATGAGATTGCAAGACTGTTCTTTTTGAATTCGCTTACCAATATAAAAGAGCATTCCCTCCTATCTCCTGCTGAATCTATTAATAGTATTTCTGTTGGAGCTCTTCATGATGATTCGGCAGGAGCATTCATTCCTGCTAATTCAATAAATCCATATAATTCAATTGTTCCAAGTACCTATACGTCATTCGGCAATGGCTTGAATCGTTCTATTAAACCAGAAATTGTAGAAAAAGGTGGTCGATTAACATATCGAGATATGCCATATAATGGTTTCCTTATTAAAAATCATAATATTATGCAAGCACCAGGTATAATTGTTGCCCATCCGGATACTACTTTGAGGAACAACGCCAGAAGGCAAGGAACAAGCGAAGCCGCTGCATTAACAACTAGAAAAGCTTATTATTGTTATAAAGCCATTCAGCAATTGGAATCGAGATATCATGATATTATGGATTACTCTACCGAGATAATCAAAGCTATGTTAGTCCACGGTTGTTCGTGGGGGCAAATTGAAAATAACATAGATTCTCTTCTTCCTACCGCCTTAAATAAGACTCAGAGAAAAAAGATCAAGCGGAAGATGATTGGTTATGGAAAGAGCGAAATACAAGTATCTACATATTGTGAAGATAATTACGCGACTGTTCTTGGTTACGGGGAAATAGGTGAAGACGAGGGGCATGAATATAGATTCCCATTACCAATATCTCTTGCTTCAAAAGCTTGTAAGCGCAAACTCACAATTACATTAGCTTGGTTCTCCGATATTAATTGCAAATCAGCCAGATATAAAGGTCGGAAAATATGGTTTAAACCCACCAATAATGAAATAGCTGATGATCGACTTGATAACAATTCTTTAGACTGTGTTAGAGGAACAGTCCAACATGAAGTATTTGAAGGAAAATCGGCAATCCCTTTTACTGACGATGACGGATTTGTAAATATCCAGGTATTTTGTACAAAAGATGCTATCAGTAATCCTAGCATAAAATCAAAATACGCTCTCATTGTAACCATCGACACAGCGCCAGGAGATTCAATTCCTGTATACACTGAAGTGGCCAGTAAAATTAATATTCAGGTTCAAGTTCCGAATACCATTTAATTATTGTAGAGACTGTAAACTAAAGTGTGTCAAGTTAAGGGAAGAAAAGAGATGGCTGCGCCACTTCAAATGGGCTCAGCCATTTTTCTTTTGGCTGCAAATCTTATAAGCAATCCGGATGTGAAGGACCGTCCCCAACGGCCACTCCGATCAAGCACAAAACACCTCACTTCGAACTCGAAAATATCCGCGAATCCACCCTCGATTTTACAGCCCGTTTTGGCGAAATAAACCCCGACATGCCCTATCTTTGTAGACGGAGTCTGTCGGGCTCAAAAGAGTTATTTTTGCATCTCTCTATTAGGAGAGTGATAATGGAAGAATAGGTAACTTCTTGAAGTTCCTGTAGGAAAAGAAGCTACGTTCTGGTTCAATGGAGAATTTGCGCATGAAAAACTGGAATAAAGATTCAAGAGCGATGGAAATACATAATCTGCTGGACGTCAAATCAAGAGTTGAGCTACGCGAATGGCTGATAAAGAACCATAAGACGGAAAAAGAATGCTGGGTGATTGTCAAGCGTGGAAAGCCAACAGATGACACCACTTTCTGGTATATTGATGCCGTAGAAGAAGCCCTATGCTTCGGCTGGATAGACAGTACCACAAAGAAAATAGCAGACGGAGTGACTGCCCAGAAACTTTGTCCCAGAAAACCACGAAGCAACTGGTCGGAACTGAACAAGGAAAGATGCCGCAGAATGGAACGCATGGGACTGATGACCGATGCAGGAAGAGCCGTTCTGCCGGATATGTCGCCTGATGGTTTCAACATTGATAAGGATATACTGCAAAGACTGCAGTCCGATCCGGTAGTGTGGAACAATTTCTGTCAATTTCCCGATTTATATAAGAGAATCAGAATTGATACGATTCAAATAAAACGGAATGATCCAGACCTTTACGAAAGTCGGTTGGTCAAATTCATAGAGAATACGCGGAAAGGATTGCTCTATGGGGAATGGAATGATAATGGAAGATTACTAAAATACTGAATGATATTAATACATCTCTATTTTTTACTACTGTTGCACTACATACAGAAACATCTGGCTCATCAACTTTCCTGTCATGATGAGCATTCCTATCGGGCAGCTCATAAATATAACTGATGCCATCGCCTTAGGTCATGTAGGTGAGATAGAATTGGAGTATCGGCACTTGCCGGGATATAGAATCGTCCGTTATTCTGTACCTTCATTTGTACCGACCTGAAAAAGTAGACTTGTATTGGTGACTTTACATTATCCCCGTATTCATATATACGTTCATTAAAGTAAAGTCAAAATGAGGGAAGAAAAGAGATGGCTGCGCTTAATTATTCTACATAAAGTTTCATCTATGAACTTTTATTATTATATTTGCTGTAACAAGTATCATATTTGAGATGCTGGATAATATATACATACTGACAGACACCGAGCTTTGCAACAGGATTGCAGCCAAAATAAAAACAGTACGTCTGAAGCAGAACATGTCGCAGGCCGAGCTGGCAGACAAGAGCGTTGTTTCCATCTCCACCATAAAGCGCATGGAGGACGGGGAGGTAAAGAACTTCGAGTCGCTGATCCGCGTCCTGCGCACCTTGGGCAAGCTCGACATCTTCATCCCGCTCGTCGAGGAGGAACAGTTGAGCCCGAATGAATACTACGAGTTGGCCAACCAAGCAAGTAAACCCAAGCGCAAGCGGGCATCCAAAGGTTACACAAAAGAGAATAAGGAGGAATCGGAATGGTAGATGTAGCTCGTGTCAATCTATACGGCCAGCCCATAGGTTCGGTACGTTGGGACCAAAGATATGAAGTCGCACAGTTCGAGTACGATTCGGACTTTGTGCGACTGGGCATAGAGCCTTCGCCGCTAATGATGCCCGTAAGGGAGGGGCGCGTGTACAGTTTCGGGGAACTTGACAAAACGACCTTCAAAGGCTTGCCCGGAATGCTGGCTGACTCCTTGCCGGATACATACGGACGAGCCTTGTTTGAGAAGTGGCTGGCCCTGACGGGCCGGACCAGCGGCAATGCAATCGAGACGCTTTGCTTTCTGGGCAAACGCTGCATGGGTGCCCTTGAATTCGAGCCGGCCATCGATGCCGTAAATCCGGATATCCGTATAGAGGTCGATTCTCTGGTGGATGTAGCCAGAGAAGCCCTTGCCGACAAATCAAGTTTCAACGTGAACATCGGCTCCGACAAGAAGGCGGCCATTGCGGAGATCCTGCGTCTCGGCACCTCAGCCGGCGGGCAACGGGCCAAGGCAATCATTGCCTACAACAAATCCACCGGAGAGATCCGTTCGGGACAGGTCGAGGCTCCCGATGGGTTCGACTACTACATCATCAAACTGGACGGCGTATCCGCCACGGCCGGATTCAGGGAGACGGAGAACTTCGGGCGCCTGGAGTACTCCTTCTCACGTCTTGTGAAGGAGTGCGGCATCGACATGGCGGAATGCTCGCTGATCGAGGAGAACGGGAGGGCCCATTTCTTGACAAAGCGGTTCGACCGGATAAACGGTGCGAAGGTGCACATGCAGACGCTTTGCGGCATCGCACACTTCGACTACCGACTCCTCAGGGCCTACTCCTACGAACAGGCGTTCGCCGTAATGCGCGGGCTGCGGCTCACCTACAAGGAGGCGCAGGAGATGTTCCGCAGAATGGTGTTCAATGTCGTGGTGCGCAACCAGGACGACCACACGAAGAACATCTCTTTCCTGATGGACAGAGGCGGGAAATGGCGCCTTTCTCCGGCCTACGACATGGGCTACGCCTACAATCCCGACGGCCAATGGACCTCTGCCCACCAGATGTCGATAAACGGCAAATTCAGCGGTATTACCAAAGACGACCTGCTCGAATGTGCGGCCAAGAACAACATCAAGAATGCCGCACGGATTATCGATGAGGTTTGCCATGCGGCATCCATGTGGCCGGAGATCGCCCGGGAATGCGACGTTCCGCAAAAGATGATCGAGGCGATCCGGCCAAATATGGTTTTCTTCTGATTGGTACGGTCAGATAAATTGCAGGTTACAGTAACTTTACTTTATCCCTGTATTCATATATACGTATTGACAAAGTAAAGTTAAAAAATAAGGGAAAGTAAAGAGGTGGCTGCGCCATGGCAAAATGGCTCCAGCCATTTTTCTTTTGGCAGCAAATCTTATAAGCAATCCGCATGTAAAGGTCGGGCCCCAATGTTCCCTCTGATGAAGCGCAAAACACCTCACTTGGAACTCGAAAATATCCGCGAATCCGCCCTCGATTTTACAGCCCTTTTTGGCGAAATAAACCCCGACATGCCCTATCTTTGCGGAGGGAGTCTGTCAGGGCCCCAAAGGGCCGTTTTTGCCTTTTTCCCCTCTTTTCGGAGTGCGTCGATAAAAAAATCGTTAAATCGTCGATTTTTTGCAAAAAACAAGTAAATTTTTGAGATTCCTATCTTTTAAGCCGTAAACTATTGATAGTCAACAGGCATTTGATAGTGCATCGGCAAAATCAATAGACGGACTCACATACTGTCGTAAATAAATTTCTAAAGACTGGTTCCCCTTGGCCTTCTCTTTAGAAACATCGAAAGTTGTTCCTATTACATCCCATGTTTCATCCTTTACCCCAAAATACAGGTAAGCAAAGTCTTGCCGCTCCAAACATGCCCCATTGGACAAAGCTGAAATATATCTACCTAACTTATCAGTATCCTGATAATTGGATTTAAATTCCAAATAGCGGTTTTCCCGCCCCACCAATCCAATTTGTTCATCCAACAACCTGCTATAATTTTTGTCTTTCTCCATAAGACAATACGATTTTAAGCTTTTCCTTCATCAACATATTTCCCAGACATTAGAACCATCACTTCCGGCGGCGGGTGTAAGCATTGTTGTCCTTGCGGTTCTTCTTGCTCGTCCGATAACCCGGCTCTTCCTGCGGTTCCAAGAAAGCGAAGGTGAGCTGCTTCTTGTTCATGTCGATCTCCGTAATCCGGATCCAAACCTCCTGCCCTAACTTATAGACATTGCCGTTCCGGTAGCCGACCACCTGGTAGTTTTCCTCATCCAACTCGTAATAATCGTCCTTGAGCGAACGCAAAGGCACCATCCCCTCGCAATAGTTTTCGTCCAAACAAACGTAAATGCCCCATTTGCTGACCCCGGAAATCACGCCGTGGAACTTCTGCCCCACCTTGTCCAACAGGAACTCAGCCTGCTTGTACTTGATGGAAGCCCGCTCGGCATCGGCCGCTTTCTTCTCCATATCCGAACTGTGCACGCACTTTTCCTCGTATTCTTCCTTGTCCACGCTCTTGCCGCCGTGGATATAACTTTCCAAAAGACGGTGAACCATCAAGTCGGGATAACGCCGGATCGGCGAAGTAAAGTGCGTGTAGAACGGGAACGCCAGACCGTAATGCCCGATGTTCTGCGTCGAATAATGCGCTTTGGCCATCGTCCTGACCGCAATGGTCTCGATCATGTTCTGCTCCGCCTTGCCTTCCACCGATTCCAAAAGGGTGTTGAACGACTTGACCAAACCGCTGCGGCTCTTCAGGTTCATCTTGTAGCCCAACTTGCCCACAAACTGCGTGAAGGTGGCCAGACGTTCCGGGTTCGGCTCGTCATGCACACGATAGACAAAAGTCTTGGGCTTGTCGGAAATGGCTTTGACCTTGCCGGAAAGCTTGACGGCTTCTTCGTTTTCCCCCTCGCCGGGCAAAACCTTTTTCCCTTTCTTTTTCGGGCGAACCAAAGCCGCAGATGGCCGCCCGCTTCCAGCCACGTCCCCGTCGAAATCCTCCATCGAGTCCCGCCAAACCTCTTCGTCCTGCCCGAACCCGCTCCTTTCTTCCTGCATCGCTTCCCGCTCCTTGTCGAACGAACCTACCCGGTTGGTGCTCTCGCTGCCATAGACCCCGTTGCCCTCCTGCCGCACCTTCATGCACTTGCCGATAAGCTCCGCCACCCGGCGGTTGGCCAGCAACATGAACTCTTCCACCAGATGGTTCGACTCCTTGCTCTCCTTGATATACACGCCCAAAGGCTTGGCCGTACCCGGTTCAAGCTGGAAACGAACCTCTTGCGAATGGAAATTTATCGCCCCGGTCTTGAAACGCTTGTCGCGGAGAATGCGCGAAAGCTTGAAAAGCTCGCAAATGGCCTCGATGTCTTCCGGCGAACCCAATCTTTCCAAACTGAACGAGCCTGCGGAAGCGGCCTGCGCCTTGGCAGCCGCCCGAATCTTGGACTTTGCCGATAAAGGCTTGACGGCTTCCGTGCTGGCAGCGGCCGAACCGCCCAAAGTCGCCATCGGTTGTCCGCCACCCGCCGTATCGCCTGAACCCATCTTAGCCGAACTGCCCGCACCCGAAGATGCCGCTTTCTCGGCCAACCCCACCGACTCCAAGATAGCTTGCGCCTCCTCGTAAGTGAAACGACGGTTAGAATGAATCAAGCCTTTTCCAATCCAGAAATGCTTGATTTGCGCCTTGTTGTCCATCTCAAAAAGCACGCTGAAACAGAAACGGTCCACATCCGGGTTGAGCGAACAAAGGTTGTTGCAAAGCCGTTCGGGCAGCATCGGAATCGTCCGATCCACCAGATAAACCGAAGTGGCCCGTTCGTAAGCTTCGGCATCGATGGCCGAACCCGGCTTCACGAAATGGCTCACATCGGCAATATGCACGCCCACTTCCCGGTTGCCGTTGGGCAGCAAGCGGTAGGAAAGCGCATCATCAAAGTCCTTGGCATCGGCCGGGTCTATCGTGCAAGTATAGATGCCTCGAAAATCGCGCCGGGCCGCCAACTCCTTGGGCGTCACCTTCTCGCTCATCTTAGCCGCCTCGTCTATGGCTTCCTGCGGATAGCTCAGCGGGAAATCGAACTCGGCCAGGATGGACTGCATCTCCACGTTGTTCTCGCCGGGTCGTCCCAAAATAGCGGTCACTTTGCCAATCGGGTTGTTCAGATGGGCCGGCCAATCCTCGATTCTGGCCACCACTTTCTGCCCCTGCTTGGCCCCGCTCAAATTCTCCTGAGGCAAGAAGACGCTCTGCACCACATTGGTGCTGTCGGGTATCAGAAAGGCGTACTTGCCCGCATAGTCCACCGTCCCTACAATATTGTGCTTGTTCCGTTTAAGCACCTCCACAATCTGACCTTCCATCCGGTGGCCGGCCCGCCAAGGAAAGAGCAGCACCCGCACGTAGTCGCCATGCAGGGAATGCCCTATGTTGTTGGGCGCGATATAAACGTCCTCTATCTCCTTGTTATCGGGAATGATATAAGCCTTGCCCGAAGACTTCATGTCCACCGTGCCGGTGATATAGCTCCGAAGGCTTTCGGGGATATGCTTATGGGGATGCCGTTCGTCTCTCGACCTTCTTCTCGACCGCCTCGGCGAGGATTCAATGGCATAGACATCTTCCTCCGATGTCCAGTAATTCCGGGATTTCCGGGAAGAACGCCCGCTACGTGGCTTCATTGAACCGCGGGAAGCCTTTTCCGCTTTGAACATCTTTTCCTCTTTGGATGCTTTCTTGCCCCGCTCTGTTTTTTCCTTATTTCTTCTGCTCATGATTCAAAATCTATATATCAATCCAAACTGCCACCCTCATCAGGTTCCTAACAGACAAAAATAACATTTTCCCGGCATGCAATGGTTCTGTCGGTTCGAAGAACAAAAACGAGCTACATCCCGAGTTTTAAGCGAAGTCGCCCATAGTGCCGCATCCAACAGTTTGTTGCGGCACAATGCAAATGTGTTATCGGTTTATTTTGTCACCTTATATTTTATTGCGATATTTGCGTTACGATAAGCCCGTAACAAGATAATAGAAATTGTATGAAGCCCAATAACCCTTTTCTCATTTCGGGATATTACAGTCCGGAGTTCTTCTGCGACAGAGAGCAAGAGACCAAAACTATTCTTGATGCGCTCCACAATGGACGCAATGTGACATTGATAGCCCCCCGTCGTATGGGAAAGACCGGACTAATCCGTCATGCCTTTTACCGCCTGAAAGAGCAGCTGCCTGATATTGTCACTTTCTATTTGGATATCTACTCAACCCAGTCATTAGGGGATTTTGTCAGATTGTTTGCCTCTACAGTGTTAGGACAGCTGGACTCCGCCCCTCAAAAGGCTTTGAGCCGAATAGGCCAGTTTGTCCGAAGCTGCCGCCCCGTGTTTACTTTTGATGAACTTACAGGTGTCCCCAAGGTGAGGATAGATGTGGCTCCAGCCGAGGAAGAAAACACCTTGAAAGAGATATTCGAATATTTGGGTTCGTCGGAAAAACGATGCTATGTTGCCATCGATGAGTTCCAGCAGATTACAGAATACCCGGAAAATGGAGTCGAAGCTTTGTTACGCTCCTATATCCAGTTCCTGCCCAATGTGAACTTCATCTTTGCCGGCAGCAAGCAACATCTGATGCAGGAAATGTTCACCTCATCAAAAAGACCATTCTATCAAAGTACGCAACCGCTTACAATCGGTTCGATACAACGGGACGAATATGCAAGTTTCGCTACAGGACATTTTGCCAAGCGCAATGTGAAATTGCCTCAGGATGTTTTCAACTCGATTTATGAAAAATACGAAGGACATACCTGGTATGTGCAGTGCCTTCTCAATCGCCTGTACGGGTACAATCGGGATGTGGACATGGAACTGGTTTCATACGCCACAGAGCAAATCTTATCCGAGTACAGCTACACTTATGCAAACCTCTTGAAAGCGTACACCCCCGGCCAGGTGCGCCTATTGAAAGCTATCGCCAAAGAAGGGAGCGTCAAGGAAGTTCTGTCCGGGGATTTTATCAGTGCCTACAGGCTTCGGGCAGCAAGCAGCGTAAGTGCAGCATTGAAGAAGCTACAAGAAAGCGAACTGGTTTATCAGACAGCCGACGGCTACATAATATATGACCGCTTTATGGGCGAATGGCTGCGAAGACAAGTATTTTAAATTCTTGTTCCTCTTTTCCACGGATATTGAGAAATAGCAAGGGACGGATTCTGCATTGTACCACCCATTTGGGTAGTATATATTTGATTAGTGGTATATATATATTATAGCTTCGTTAGCAAAACCTGCCATTCACCAGTTTTCCGTGAACCAGAACGCATGATATATCCTTTTTCTTGGAGCGACTTTATGTGTTTTTGCACGGCAGATCGATTTATACCGAGTATTTCAGCTAATTCTGAAATAGACAAAGAGGGTTTTTGAATCAACAGATTTATTATTTCAATTACATTTTGGTTGTTGAAATTGACCCATCCCCCATTATACCACCATTGATTTCCAATACCTTCAGATACAATTATGTCTGTCTGCATTTCAATAACCATTAGTCGCTCCAAATAATCGACAAACGGCTTAACTTCCTCTAACGAAGCATTGACTCCATCTGACGGTTTTGCTCCCACCTTGGCATCAACAGAAGATAAAGCATCCAGATATTGCGACTTTGCTTTTGCAGGTACGACAACAAGCGGATAATTGTGCCTTGCTAAAATAAAATTCATAATAAGTCTGGCTATTCTTCCGTTTCCGTCCTCGAATGGATGAATCCTGATATACCGATAATGAAACATTGCAGCAAGTTCAAGTGGAGAAAGCTCATTCTTAGCTTCCTCGTTATGATACCATTCCATCAAATCAGCCATCAGCATCGGGGTTTCTTCTGGACTTGCGTATTCAAACCGTTCTCCTGATGATGTTATAACTGAGTTCGGTCTGGTCTTATAACATCCAGCATGAACGGTATATGAAGTTGTTACACCTCCTGGCAGATTGCGGTACACCTCATAGTCTTCACGCAACAATGTTTTATGTACTTGTCGAATGAATGTCTCTGTAAGTGGATTGTCCGTGGATGCTTCTTCGAGGACCATTTTGAGTGCTATGTTATGAGCCTTCATTTCCTCCAAGTCAAACATCTTTGCTTCACCGACAACTTTCCCGAAAAGGAGCAATATTTCGGTTTGCCCATAGGTCAATGTGTTGCCCTCTATATGGTTTGAATTATAGTTGAACTCAATGGCAAATTTTCTGGCCAATTGGCTTTTAACTGCATCACGCTTTGGCTTCAATTCCAGCCATTTATTTAATATGTCAATAGTATGTTGCTTCATATTTTCTTGTTTTGGCGCAAAGTTACATGTTTTATATACCACTTTCAAATTTATATACCACCTTTTACGGTAGTATATAAACCCAAATCCCAACCCTTACAAGCACAGAGGTAAGCATTTCTCGGTTCTTGGCACACTCCCCATTGCAATAGTGCTGCATCGGCTATGTACGATATTGGAAGCCCGTTGTCAAGTGACCCCGAAGAAAGCCCCTCAAGCACCCCCTAAGTACCCCCCAAGTAGAATTGCTAATTCAGATACCCCAATCAGCCCAAGCATCCGAAACAGCAATACCAACTGACAGGGACAGCCAAAGAGTGGATTAAACCCAAATCGGTCATTAGACACGCCGGGGCTGTTTTCGGTTAGGAAAATGAGGCTTTCGGGCATCTTGCCCGCCTCTGTCCGCATCTTGCTCCTCGCTACGCCTCGACGTAGCCCGCTACGCCTTCGGCTAGGCGAGAAGCATGCTGCATGACATAAGCGAGCAATCTGCCCGAAGCCTAATGACCGATTTGGGTTAAAAAGAATCCAAAAACTCGGTAAAATGATTGTTGTTGAAATACCAAAACCATATCAAAAGCAAAGGTTAGTTGAAAAGTTCTAGACGATGCCTTTCAAATAAAAAAAGTCGTATCAAACTTCGTGATAAGATGATACGACCTTTTATTTGATTTTCGGACGAAGAACGAACAAAAGCATCAGATAATCCCGATTATCTCCTTGATATCCGAGATGCCTTCCTTGCGGCAATAAGCCTCCAAGCCGTCCACCACCTTCTGCGTCACCGATGGATCCACGAAATTGGCCGAACCTATCTCCACCGCCGAAGCCCCCGCCATCAGGAACTCCAACGCATCGGTAGCCGAACAGATGCCCCCGATGCCGACAACCGGAATCCTGACCTTCTTGGCCACCTGCCATACCATCCGCAAAGCCACCGGCTTGACACAAGGCCCAGACAACCCACCCGTAACCGTGCTCAGCACCGGCTTCCGCCTATTCACATCCACCGCCATCCCCAGCAAGGTATTAATCAGCGACACACTGTCCGCCCCCGCTTCCTCCACCGCCAAAGCCATCGCCACGATATCCGTCACATTCGGCGAAAGCTTCACTATCATGCAACGCGGATACACATCCCGCACCGCCCTTGCCACCTGCGCCGCCATCTTCGGATCCGTCCCGAAAGCCATCCCCCCCTGCTTCACATTCGGGCAGGAAATATTCACCTCAATGGCATCCACCTCCTCGCATGTAGCCAGTTTCCCCGCCACCTCCACATACTCCTCAATCGTGGAACCCGACACATTCACCATCAGCCTCGCCGGGAAATCCGCATTCCTATCCCTCTTCTGCCCGATTTGCGGAATGATATGCTCAATGAAATAATCCACCCCCTTGTTCTGCAAGCCCACCGCGTTCAGCATTCCCAGCGGCGTCTCCGCCATGCGCGGGTACGGATTGCCCTCCCGAGGCTGCCCCGTCGTGCCCTTCACGATAAAGCCCCCCAAGTTGTCCAGATTGACAAAATCGCTGAATTCCACCCCGTAGCCAAACGTCCCGGATGCCGTCAGCACCGGATTCTTCAGTTCCAGATTCCCGATATTGGTTCTCAGATTCATCATTTTCCCTTTTATGATTTTTTTGCCCTGCGGGCGACCCCACAGAGATTAGCGCACCGCAGCCGCCCGCCTCAGCCAGCAGCCGCCACCCTCACAGCACCTCTCAAACTACCAACCCAATTCATCCGCATCGAACACCGGCCCCTCCGTACAGACACAAACATTGTGCCCCTGGGCATCCGGCGTCACGCAGCAAAGGCAAGCCCCCAAGCCGCAAGCCATCGTGTTCTCCAAACTCACTTCGCAACGCGCCTTGAGTTCCTTGGCCTTGACCGCCACCGCCTTCATCATCGGCGTAGGGCCGCAAGTATAGATATGCGTGTAAGCCACCCCTTTCCAAAGCGGATGATCCGTCACTAAACCCTTGATGCCCACGCTACCATCCTCGGTACAGATGCCTGTAGGCCCAATCTCCGCCAGCTCGTTGGCCAAAACCAGACGCTCCTTGTCCCTCGCCCCCACCAGGATATCGAAAGGCAAGCCCTCCTTTTCCAAACATTTGGCCAGATAATACAAGGGTGCCAAGCCGCAACCGCCCCCTACCAACAAAGCCCGGAAAGCAGCATTCTTAGGGTCTTCCACCTCTTGGCGCAACGAAATCTCCGGCCAGCTGAAACCTCGCCCCAAAGGCAGAACCATATTCAGCTTAGCCCCTTCATGCAAAGACGAAATCCAGCGCGAACCATCCCCCACCTTCTGCACCAAAAGCTTGATCTTTCCCTTTTCCGCCTCGGCATCGTGAATGGAAATAGGTATCCTCAGCCACCCGTGGATGGATGAAGGTATCTGTATTTGCACAAACTGCCCGGGGTCTATCTCGGGCAGCTTGTCATGCGTGTACAGATGCAATTGAACGAAATTGTCCCCCAACGAGACATTGCGTTCCACAAAGAAATCGCTTATCTGCTTCTTGACGTTCAAATCTCTTTCCTCCGTTGTTAAAAATACATCAGCCTATGCATCCTCGCACTGTCCTCAAACCGGCTTCCAGGCAAATCCCTCACCGCCAAACCGTCCTCGAATCCGATTCCCATGCCGCAAGGCAGCCGGTTCCGCTCCCCTCTTATGCATCAGACCAAGCTCGAGAACACTTATTCCGCCTTGGACGAATCTTCCGCTTCCTTGGCCTCTTCCGCCTCATGCTCGACCAGGGCTTCCATCTGGCGTTTCTCCCGTTCCGAAAGCTCCTGATCCACCAAATTGTTATCCGCCAAGATATTGTACCATTGCAGCACTTTGCGGATATTGGAATCGTAAACCCTCTCTTGGTCGTAATCGGGCAACACTTCGGCAAAATAAGCCCTCAACTCCGGAGACTTGGCATTATGATCCAGACACTTGCCACCATTTTCCTTCTTATGGATGTTGCGGAACACGTTCGGCAGCGAAATTTCCCCTTCGTTGGTATAAATAGCGATTTCCGCCAAAGAGCTCACCTTGTCCATCGTGAACACCGGCACACGCTTGTGGTCGGCCAAGGATTCCACAATGGCCGAAGTCCGTCCCTGCGACACCAATTTGTACAAGCCCGGCTTACCGGGAACCGTAAAAATCAACGACAAATCCATATTTCAATTCGTTTTTATTGTTTTACAAACCCGAAGCCAACCTCTATGCCAAAAGCAAGCACCGGGGCATCCTCTCGGAGCGGGCAAAGGTAAGCATCTGCTTGAACTTCTACAATCCCCAAAACCATCCGAAACCGAAGCCTGACAGGACAGCCCCGTTAACAGACACACGATTCCATCGACAGTCAACCCGAGACTGCCTACCTTACTACCAATTTCTTGACCGCGATTCCTTCCCGGCTGACGAAACGGACAAAATAGATGCCGGAACGGGACAAACGCAGCACCACCTCATCCGAATCCGCCTCCAGCTCCCGGATTCTCTGGCCGGAAACCGCATAAACCTCGATCCTGCCCGCTGAGGGAAGTCCAAGAACAACTTCGCCGGTAGTAGGATTAGGATACATCCTGAAATCTACCGCCTTTGCCAAACCTTGTACCAACATGGTATCCGGATTCGGATCGGGATCGGGTCCAACAATAGAATCCGTCAAACCATTACCCAAGAAAACAAAGGAAACCGAATCGGCCTGCAAGCAGGAATCCCCGCAGAACAAAGCGGCATGAAGCAAATAGGAAGCCGAATCCGGCAACCAAGCCGGAGACAAGGCATAATCCCCGTTCAATCCCAAAGTGTCCGGCAAATGGGATATCCGGATTCGACCCACTACCGAATCGGTACGCAAGGTATCGACCGAAGAAGGATAAAGAATATTCAAAACCACAGATGAATCATAGCCCGGATTCGGCTCAGGTTCCGGATCAGGAACCACAGAATCACCAGCCGCACCGGTCGTGACCAATACTCCGTCCAAGAAAACACGCTGCCCGGCAGCCGCATGCACGCGCAGGACAAACGACCCGTCCACCGCAAAAGAAAGCGGTTCCAAAGTCTCCATCTGATCCGACCCGCTAAACGAAAGCTCCCTCTGTGCTGGTGTTCCACCCTGACATTCAAGCGTGAACGTCAATTCATCCTCATCCCAGCCCCGGCCGGAAACCTGTACCGAAATACTGTCCGAAGCCGCCATTTCCTTGAACACCACCGTGCCTGAATTAGAACTCGAAGCCATGCGCACAGCATAATCCACTGCATAGACAGCCCCCTCAAAGGCCGCCACATAGCCATCCGTGGCCTCTATATGGGGCGTAGCTGCCCCATTGTCTTTGCCTTCCATGCCGCTGAAGCCTTCATCAATCAAGGTATCAACCGCACCGGCTTTGGGAGTTCCGCCTGCCAGCATCATCGAAACCGACACAGAATCATCGACTTCAAGCTGCCAGAAAAGCGTATCGGCCATCATCACAAGCCCCGAACTGTTGGCATAGCGATAGGCTACAAAATACGGCGAAGAATCCAAGTCGGGAATGGTATCCGGAGACGGTTCAGGATCGGGATCAGGGTCGGGGTTGGGGTCGGGGTTGGGATTTTCCGGGTCGAAAGGCGTATTGTCCTCGCCCCAGATTTTCTCCACCAATTCGGGATAATCGATAAACGGATTGCGGTTTTCCTGATAGACATAGACCGCATCGTTCCGGTCTCTTTCCTTGTCGCTGACCGGATCCTGCTCATGCCACTGAAGCAACAAATCCACCACCCAGCTGTCGAAAGCCTGGTCATCCGTGCCATTACAGATAGGACAGCTGCCCCAATTGGCAATCCTGTCCTCGTAACGGGTCGCCATATAGAAATAAGTCCGGGCAAAATCCCCTTTGTACTCGTCCAATGGCTCGAAGACCGTGCCCGAATAACCCGGCGTGACACTCGGCCCCAGCTTGCAGCCTGACTGGCTCGTGTAAGTGGGATCGTCCACTTCCCCGAAAGGATTGTTGCTCCGGCGACCGTTCACATAGCCATCGGTAGGATAGAGATGGAAAAGATCGGTGTACATAGGGCTGGCATCGTCAAACCAGCTTTTGGGAAAGGAATGCTCCCGGTTGTAACAGTCGCCCTCCTGCTTGTAATTGCCGCACTGGTTGCTTCCAAAGACAAAATCGCAATCGGAATACATGTCCCAGACATAGCCGTCTTCCCGCGCATCGGTAATCCGGAACGCTTCCCACAATGCATCATAGCTCAAGGAAGCGTGGTCGCGGATTATCTGGTGCAAAGCGGTCTTCAAGGCATAGCCGCTCTTGCCGTAAGCTTGCTCGTAATAGCCTTCCGGCTCATCGGCCATTGCCAGCGAAACCCAAGAAGGCAACAAGGCAACAGCGCAAACAAAAATCTTTCGCAGCAAACTCTTTTCCAACAGGTTCATAATAGTATTTTTTAGGCTTCCGAAGCCATAGCAGCCCCCAAACAGCGCGCAAACATACACAAAAAAACGGACGCACAGGATTGCGCCCGTTAAACGATGCAGATACTGCAAAAAAACGACCCTGCCAGAGAAAACTCCGACAGGGCCGCTTCGTTGAACAGAGAAATTCCGTCATCCCGAAAAGGGATTCAATTTTCCCGAGGCAAAAGCCAAACTATCAATAATGATTAACGGACAACCACCTTGTTCATGGCCGAACCTTCAGCGGTCTTCACTTCCATCAGGTAAACGCCTTTGGACAGGCCGGAGAGGTCGATTCGGGCTTCGCTGTCCAAGCCTTCCTGAGCCAGTACCAACGTGCCGCCGACAGAATATACATTCAAGTCGAAACGGCCTTCCGCGCGAACGTTCAGCTCGCCATCGGTAGGATTGGGATAAACAGCCACTTCGATTCGACGAGCGGATTCATTGGCCGAAGGCGTGAAGATATCTTCCTTGACACGAGGCAGAATCTGCGCCTGGTTGTTGTACCAGCCGATATAACCGATCACGCTGACTTCCTCAGTAGGAATGGCTTCACCCAGATAGCTGCCTTCACGGTTGGTACGGAACACGATGGTGCTGGTACCGTCCGAGATATTGTAGCTGGTATTTTCTTCAAAAGAACCTGTTTCGGCAAAAATCACCCCATCAATGCGGACTAAGGCATTCTGGTAATCCATGCCGTTTTCGCCCAAAAGTTCGGCAACCGTCACCGTGGTCACCGTCACATCGGCGGTTTCTCCGGTTATTTCCATCGAAGCCTCGTCGATGTACTGCATTTCAATCAAATCGTTATAGACGGTCAACTGGCCTATCAAGTTGTTGATCACGCTGCCCACTTGCAGGTTCGAAGCGTTCTCTTCAATCCGGTACAGCATCATCGAATGACCAAGCGTGGTTTCGCAACCCTGATCCTGCACCCATACGTTGGTGGTGTTCTGACCGCTGCCGAACTTGCCAATCACGGCGGTCACTACCACCGGGTTGGTGATACGGTAAGCCTGGCCTTCCACATAGCTTTCGCGCAAATCGTTCAAAGCCGCCAGATTTTCCACATCGATATAACCGAAAGTGAAGGTATAGGTGGCATTGTTCATCGCGTTGCCGGCACGGTCGGTTACACCGTTAACGGTAATCGTGTATTCGGTAGTCGGAGTCAATGCCGAAGTCTTCAGAACCACGTATTCCCTATCGGATTCGTAAACGGCCGAATCAACGGTGGCTCCGTTGTCCAAGCTGTAATTGGATACCGTCACAGCCGAAATCGAATCCAAGAGTTCCGTAACATGCACCATGATGGTATTGGGATCGCTGGCTTCACCCGTTACCATACGGATGGAAGGAGCTTCCACATCGGCACCGAATTTGCCTACATCCGAGAAATCATCCTTGTCGGCTTCCGTCCATTCCGAAGGGTCGTAAGTTGCGGTAGGACCTTCGCCATAGATACGACGCAAGGTCACATCCTCGCCCCACTTATTATCCTTTCCGCAATTAAAGACACCAACTTCATCAATTTTTTCTCCATTTTTAAACAAAGCCACAGCATCATCGCCATTGAATGCCGTAATCTTATTCTCTGTCAAATCAGCCAATGCTGCTAATTCAGCATCCACAGGTTTGCTCGATGTCCCGCTATTGACAATAACATAAGTAGCCCCCGCCGCCAATGTTCCAGTCAATGTCACTTCATTGGTGTATTCTCCAGCACCATTGGTCTGCTTCATTAACGAATAAGCGGAGAGATCCACATCGGCACCGGTTCCGTTGTACAGTTCCAAAGCTTTGTTCTGGCCTGAACCTTCCACATACTCCGAAATAATCAAATCGGAATACGTCACTTCTTGTTCTTGCGCAGAAGCCATCCCCATGCCGAGAAGGGCAGCTGTCAGAATAATCATTTCCTTTTTCATAATTATTGCGTTTTGGTTGATTGCCATTTTGAATGCAAAGTTACATTATTTCTACGTTTTCCGGACACAAAAACGCTGGCCCGTACTCTAAACGGCGCGCAAAAATACACCACCGTCCCCAAATCCCAAACCTTTCACAAAATCTTAACCCTTGCTCGGCGAAGCCAACCCTTGCGATAAGCCGAGAGCAGCGTCAAGCTTGTTGCCATTGCTCTCACCTTTCGCTATCGCTGGCGTTGCCGAAGATTAGCTTCGCCGAAGCCCCTGCGCCTCGGCCATTCTCAAGCATGGGAATTGCTTGGCATGGCTCTCGGCTTAATCGGGGCTTTGCTTGGTCTCGGCATAGTCAAAGCAAGGGTGGCTACGCCGAAGCCCCTCCGCCCAGGCCATGCTCAAGGAAGGAAATGCCTTGGCATGGCACTCGGCTTAATCGGGGCTTTTGCCTCTGCGCTCGACTTTCGCTATCTTTGATTGCATCGAAGATAGGATGCGTCTCGGCCATGCAAAACTGAGCAAGCTCCTTTTGCATGGCGCTCGACTTTCGCTATCTTTGTCATCTAATAGAATAAGAAATGCCAGAAATAAGCCGTTTTTTCGGAATCATTGTCCTGATGTTTGCATCAGACCACAATCCCCCTCATTTCCATATTCGATACGGGGATTATGAGGCTATCATCACCATAGACCAAGGGATTGTAAAAGGCACAATGCCTCGCAATGTCCTAAAACAAGTTTTCCGTTGGATGGATTTACACAAAAACGAACTTATTGCAAACTGGGAACGCCTTCAGAATGGAGAAGAACCGCAAAAAATACCCGCATTGCATTAAAACGAGCACAATCCAAACACGGGTCAAGCGCCCCGAGACAACAAGGCTCGGCGAAGCTACCCCTTAAACCAAATTAGAAATGGCAGAAGACCTTGATTTAATCCGAGTAACCGATGTGGAATATGTCAAAGACTATACCATGGATTTGTCATTCAGCAATGGGAAAAAGAAACGTGTCAATTTCTTTCCTTTGCTAAAAGGGAAAATGTTCGAACCTTTGAAAGACTTGAATCACTTCATCCAATTCGGTTTGACACACTGGACCTTGGAATGGTATAATGGAGCAGATTTTGCCCCAGACTATTTGTACAAACAGGGCAAGGACATATAACCAATGGCCAGAGGAGAGGCTTATAGCAAGAAAAACATGGACAATTTGCGAAAGTCCGATTCATAGCCATGCACGGAATTTCCCTAATACCAAGGCGGTCTTAGCTTCCAAGGAAAGATTGCCGTCGAGCCATTCGATCCGGTAGCCCTCGCGCTCCATCTTGCGGAACCAAGTCCGCTGCCGCTTGGCAAACTGGCATATCGCAAAATATAACTGCTCCCGCATTTCCGCGAACGACAATTCGCCTAAAATATAACGAGTGATGAACTTGTATTCCAAGCCGTAATACAACAACTGCTCCGGCTTCAAGCCCCGGTCCAGCAGCCCCTGCACCTCCTGCACCATACCTGCCTGCAGACGGGCATCCAGACGTTGCCCGATTCGTCGGCGTAATTCCTCCGGCTCGAACGCGATACCGAACAGCAACGACCTCGGCACCACCCGCCCCGCATCCGGACAACGGCGTTCAAAGTCCGCAATCTCTATCGCCCGCAAGCAACGCTCCCTCGTCTCTGTATCGGTATGGTTATGCAAAGGCCCGTAAGAAGCCAGCAATTCGGCCAGCCCGGCATCGCTCTTGCTTTCCAAAGACCGCCGCAGCCCTTCGTTCCTAGGCACTTCCCTGAAACGCTTCTTCCCCAAAGCCGCCGACAGATACAAGCCGCTGCCCCCGCACAAGACAGCCACCCGCCCCCGGGCAGAAACCTCCCGGTAAGCCTCATCAAAAGCCTGCTGGTAACGAAAAATATTGTATTCCTCCCCCGCTTCAGCCACATCCATCAGATGATACGGCACCAAAAAAGGCTCGCCCGTGGCCGCATCCACCCCCGAATACTCCGACAAATCCTTGCCTGTTCCCAAGTCCATGCCCCGGTACACCTGCCGCGAATCGGCGCTGAGCACCTCCCCGCCCAAACGGCGAGCCAGCTCAACTGCCAAAGCGGTTTTCCCGCTTGCCGTGGGACCCAGAATCACGACCATCGGAGCAAAGGCTGCTCCTTCTGCATCTTGCGTTCGCATAAAAACAAAAAATCCCTTATTGATTCCCAATCCTCCAAGCTCAAATCTTGCAAAGAAGACCATCCGCCAGGCGCAACGATGCACGCTCCACCGGCCTTTCCCGTATCCTGCCCCTCGCCCTGCATACCGGCTTCGCCAGCATCGATTCCCGCCAAAGCCGCCAAACGCCGCTGCCGGCACGCACTCCAGCCTGTCAACTGCCGGTCATCCGCTTCAAAAACTTCCACCGATACCCTATCCAGACCGAGTCTGCCCCACAGCTCATGGCAAAGTTCCCGCAGATTCAGCCAATCCTGCCTATTGTCCTGCACATAGGAAGCCTTCAGGAATTGCAGGGAACGCAAGGCATCGAACTTCTCCATGCAGGCTCGTACAAACTGCGCCTTCCGCCCCCCGCAATGCGCCTTTATCGGCTTCCACCAATCTGATCCGAAAGCCGCACCCCAGAAATCGAACTTCCGAGCCAAAGGCCTGCAAAGCCCGTCCGGGACTTCCGGCCCGCACAAGAAATCGTACAAATCCGGCAAAGCCTCGTAAGCATCCTGCATCCGTCCGAACAAGGACATCGGATAAATCGGATACGAAGCCCATTGCCCTTCCACCCCCTTGTTCAAAGCCGGCCCCGTGCCAAAGAACACCCGGGTGCTGAGCCTGGGCGAAGGATGGCTCAAAGCGGGGCTATGCCGCAAGACCGCGCCCGTTTTCAGCATCTTCTGCAAGAAATAGAAATCCTCCCCGCTTTTGAAGGGGGAGATTCCGCCGATTTTCCTGTACGCCTCCAAAGTGCAGGACATGGACGAACCTACCGCCGTAAGCGCATAAGGATGCCCGACGAGCATGAGGTTCAAAGCATAGGAACGCATATAGACCTCGTAATGCAGCATGGCGCAGGCCCGTTTTTCCGAATCGCTTCCCGCCCCGTTCACGTCCAAAGAACAGTCCGGAACCGAATCGGACAAGCCCGCATGGGCCGGACCGGACGAGGAAATCCCCTCCAGGACCGTCTCTTGCGGAAACATACCGGACGGAACATTTCCTGCAACAACCGTCCCGGCTTTCCATCCCAAAAGCTTCGCCCCGGCAAGACCTTCCTCCAAGAAATGGTAATAGGGATTGGACAAGGCCAAGGCCTCGGGACAAGCTGCAAACAGAGCCGCCTGGCATTCCAGATAATCCTCCGGATACAAGGTATCGGCATCCATGCAAGCCAGCAAAACCCTCTCCAAAGGCCAAGGTCGCGACCGGGCGTACTCCAAAGCCGCATCCATGGCTGTTTTCCGCGCCCATCCCACCCCGTAATGCTTGGCATCCCAAGCCCTGCCGGGACTATAACGGTCTATCAAGACCACCGGGAACGAGAAACGGTTCCCCGCAACCATACGCTCCAACTGCCGGAAGGCCGCTTCATTGACCTCGCAGACACGCGCATGTTCCGAAGAACCGTCTCCGTAATAGGCCGCAGGCTGGTTGATGCAGACAAAAACCGCCTCCGGCAAACAAGTCTGGGCATCCAGGCTTGAAAGCATCCGAGGCAAGCTTGGCTCATCCATGGCGGGAACCGCCACCAAAAACCGGAAAGACCTTGCCCCTGCCTCCATCTCACCTAAGCATGAACCCGAATCCTAAAGCTGCTTGAGCAATTTGCCCCGGAACGACCGTCTGCCATCCAGGCTTACGACTTCCACCACATAGAAACCGTCCGGCAAGGCGGACACGCTTACTTCAAGGCTTTCCGCCCCATGGGCTTCCCGACGCAGGCACATCTGTCCCTGCAAATTGTAAAGTGCCACATACGACAAGGCTTCCTGCGCGGAAACCGTGAAAGAAGACGAAACCGGGTTAGGCCAAACCTTTACCGACTCCATCGCTTCAAGACGAGCCACGGAAGTCGTGTCGTCCCCACCGCCGGTCGTATCTCCCGGAACCGCCCTCACATGGCCCAGATTGTCGTAAATCGAATCGCCGCCTCCCATGAAAAGGAAGGTGATGCCCGCGCTGCTGTCCATCCAGGAGATTTCCGTCACCGGCTTCTGCGTCCAGGCACCGGTAGTAGTCCGGGAATTGGGCGAGCTCTGGTCGGTGAACTCGGTGTTGTCAGCCGTAGGATAAGGCGTTTCCGGTCCCATCTCGGCCCCGGAATTGTTTCCGCCATCCGCCTGCTTGATGTAAAAACCTCTCCGGGCGGGATTGTTGTTGGTCTGGTTCAGGTCGTACCCGAAGCCCGGCACGTTTTCATTGATCGCGTATATCAGCAGGCCGTAGCCCGGAATAGCCGTATCCCAGCGGCTTTCCCCGCCCCGGTAATCCAAGACGAAATATTCGCCCTCGGTAGGCGACTCTATCACAAAAGCCTTGGTGGCCTCTTCCACGTTCTTCATCTCAATCACGCAACTGTCCTCCAGCGACTGGCGTTCCAGCCAACCCAGCTCGCTGCGGCACCACGCATTATGCAAAGGCGGCGTCTTGCCCCCGTTGTTGTAGGTACCGTACGCCATGATGTCGAATTCTCCCGGATCCACCGAAACACCGCCGCTTCCATCATAATCGCAATCGTACAGGTCCGGCAGGCGGAGCACATGGCTCATCTCATGCACCAAAGCACCGATGTACGCAAAATCATTTTCATGGGAAAGCTCGCCCGAACAAGCGTACATCCACATGTCCACCCCGTCCAAGGTCAAGGAGCGGTCCAAGAATCCCTGATGCGCCCACACGGCCTCGCCCTGCAATGTCGTTTCCTCGCCCTGTCCGGCATAAATGATATGCATCCCGTCCACGGCTCCGTCGCCATCGGCATCGTACTGGCTGAAATCCACATCATAAAGAGAATCGGCCAGACGGCAGGCATCCTCAATCATCTGCGCGGCATTCTGGTCGTTCCCGTACATGTCATTGTTACCGTAATAATACCGGGTATAGGGCAGATCCACCGGCCCGTACACATCCGGCTGGAAATGGAAGAGACCCCGGCTGTTGTCCAGGAAATAATCCACGAAGCTGCCCGCGCATCCGTGCGCCTGGTAGCCCTGCATCGTTATCAAGGAGTCGTAGGATTCCTTGGGCGTGACCATCTTCACGTTCTGGAAATTGACCAGTATGACAGGAATCTTGCGGACCACCGTGTCGGTCAGGATTTCCTTTTTCCCTGTCTTGGCGGCCGCATCGGCAGGAGCTTTCCACTTGGCCATGCGGCTCTCTATCTGGGAAGCTGAATACCGCAAGCCTTTGGAAATCTTCCGCACGAACATAGCCTCGGCTTCCGTCCGGTCTGCCTGCGCATGGGCTTTGACCGTGGAGGGCACCATGTTGCCGCTTTCGTCCAGAACGGCATAATACAGCTGCCCGTCCTGATTGAGCAAAGTATAGCCATCCAAGCTTTCGACCCAATGCACGCGCTCGTCTCCCCGCAGGTAAACCGTAATCGTCGTGCCGTCGGCTTGTTTGAACTCGATGGGCCGGTTATAGGCCGGCGCGGCTTTCAGCATGGACAACGACATCAAGGCCGCCATGCAAATCAAAAAAACTCTCTTCATATCGATTATTGGTTGTTCTATGGTTGTCAATCCTTTCCTTGCCGGATTCCGGCCATGCGGCAGCCGCCCTTCCGAGGCAAGCCATACCGGCAAAGCCTATTATAAAGAGACAAAGATACGATTTTTCCACGAGACTGGTATTATTTTCCCACAAGGCGAATCAACGCGAATCCAGCGCAAACGGAAACACACCGGTGCAACATCACAACACAGATGCCTCTATCGAAGCCTGCCAAACGGATTTTTTGATAATTGCCCAAGCGAACCAAAAAGGAATAAATTTGTCCAGGCATTCTCATCGGTCTGCCCGCAACAGATTCACCAAAGCCACATAATCTTCCACGCCGAGCTGTTCGGCCCGCTTTTCCAGCATCGCCGCCGGAAAATCCCGCGTCGACAAGCCTTTTTCCTCCTCAATCCCTTTGAAGGCATTGCGCAACGTCTTGCGTCTCTGATTAAAAGCCTTCTTGACAAGATAGACGAAAAGCTTTTCGTCGCAGCCCAAAGCCAAACTGTCGTTGCGGATGAGACGAATCACACAGGAACGAACTTTAGGGGGCGGCAGGAACTCCTCGGCCTCCACCGTGAACAAATATTCGGTACAGTAGAAAGCTTGCAACAGCACGCTCAAGATGCCGTATGCCTTGCTGCCCGGCTTGGCGCAAACCCGCTCGCCCACTTCCTTCTGGAACATCCCGCCCATCACCGGCACAAGATCTTTGTATTCCAAGACCCGGAACAGAATCTGGCTCGATATATTGTACGGGAAATTCCCCGTCAGCACGAAGCTTTCCCCGCCGAACACTTCCCGTAAATCCATTTTCAAGAAATCCGCCGGTATCAATTTCCCGTCACGGGTCTTATCCGGATAATGCGATGCCAGATAGACCACCGATTCGGGATCCAGTTCCACCAGCTTGACATCCAACATCGGGTCTTCCCAGAGGCAAGCGCTCAGCACGCCCATGCCGGGGCCTATCTCCAATACATGAACCGGCTTGACCGGCAAAGCTGAAGCAGGAGATGCCGAAAGTCCGGAATCTGCCATCCTGCACGTACCCGGCAAAGGCATGTCGCCAGAAAGCTCGGATTTTCCGGTTGCAGGCAACTCCATGCCGGCGGCAAGAGGCGGCACACCGGAACGCACCTCATCCTTTGGACGGAACTCCGAAGCATCGTGCGTCAAGGCGCCGGCCGCCAAACGGTCCAAGCTGCCATCGGGCATCAAGAGCGGAACATACTGCGGATGGACGCAGCGGGCAATGACCCGGGCTATGTCCTGGCTCTTCAAGAAATGCTGCCCCAAAGCCTTCTTGGCTCTGACGCTGTCCGCGCGGCCGGCGCCCTTGTCCCCTCGGCCGAAACCGCCCCGGCCATCATTGTTTCTCCTATTATTCCTTTGCATCTGTCTTTAAGCATTATATAAAAACCCTTTCCAAGCATCACATACATATTCCATACGCCCCGTATCCACATTTATCCCGACAGACTCCGTATGGGGCAAGATACCGGTACCACGGTGCAGGCACCGTACCCAAGCGATGGCCTCTCACTGCAAGCCGGCATCGCCTCTGAGGAAACGGTACCGCTGCCGAGCCAAGCTTGCCAAGGTGGACGATTTGAACTCCATGAACAACCATTGGTAGAGCCGCATGGCCTCCTCCTTGTCGGCCAAGCGTTGCTCGTCGGTACGCTGGCCGAACACCTCCGAACCGGCTTCCGGCAGCCAGAAAACCCAAGCATGATCCATCCCCTCCGGCACCGGGATACCCGCTCGAAGCTGCAAGAGTTCCGCCGACAGGAACAAGGCATCGTCTACCAAGAGAGGGTCGCGATAATCCGTATAGACTTCCGAAAGCCAATGCAAGGCTTGAGACACCGAATCCATTTCCAAATAAATCTGCGCCTTGCGATACCAAGCCTCATCAAACAGTCCCCCCTCCTGCGGCAAGGTCAACAAGGTATCCAAAAGACGCAAAGCCGGCGCGTACAATCCCCGCATGGCCATGAAATCCGAACGCGCCACATACCAAAGCCCCGTATAGCTGCTATCCGGGCTCATGTTCTCCTTAATCAGCAAAGAAAGTTCCATCGCATCGTTGGCTATCGTCTTGGAAGTGGCCGCCCTGAGCACATCCAACTGGCTCTTGGCCCATTCAAACTCCCCTATGTAATACGACAAGCGGGCATTCTGCAACTTGGCATAGAAGCCCACCGGATCCTGCTTGAGATCCTTCTCCACCTGCGAATACAAGAGCGTAGCATCCCATACCTTATTATAGTACAACAAAATATCAGCCAAATCAATTTTCAGGAGCGCCTGCTGGCTGCGCGTGAAACGATGCGAAGCCAAAGCCTCTTCCAACAGCATCCGAGCGCTATCGCGTTCACCCGCATAATAAGCATGAATCTTAGCCAAGTTCCTGTACAGGCCAAAAATCTCCGGCCCCCGGCCCAGCTCCGAAAACAGTGCCTTATAAGCCTGCTTCAAACCAGCCACCCATTCCGGACTCTTCTCCTTGCGGCTCTCCAAGGTAGCAAAATACAAATCCAGCAAATCAATCTTGGCCTCGCGCAGATATTGGGTCGAAACCGGCATAGCACCAGCTTCCGCCTCAAGGACAAATTCCTCATAAGCCGTACGCGCCATCTCGTAACGCCTATTGGAAGTCGTGACCCGTATGGCTTCCAGCCACTTCTGCCCGCCATCCTCGAAACGCCGGGAATACGCCTTAGCCTGTAGCAAGGCAGTCTCGAAATCCTTTTGCTGCAAAAGCACCCAGACCAGCATATCCTGCACTACCTCGTCCATCGGTTCTTGCTGCGCCTTTTGATAAAGCAGACTTTCCAAGCGTGAAGCTACCCGGCTCGACGCCTTTCCATTTGCCGGATACGCAACGTCCTGGCCATTGCCCGCCGAAGTCGTCCCCAATCCGTCCCCGGCCCGCGCCCCTGTCTCGGAAAGGCTACTGGAAGCCATTACCGCCTGCAAACGGGTATAGACTTCTTCTTTTCTATCGGGATCCCGTTCCAGCACCTTCAAATACTCGTCCAGCATCAACTCATACTGTCCGGTCATCCTGTACAAATCGGCCAGCTCTTGCGCATAAAGGCAAGCCTCCGGACGAACATCCTCCGGCTCGACCTGACCGTCAAAACTTCCGAATCCACCCGGCCAGGCCATGTCCGATGACCCTGCCCCCAAGTCCAATCCAAAAAGCTGCCGCAAGCGCAAACCCGCTTCCGCCACACCTCCTGCCCTCTTCAAAAAATCCCGGTTAAGCTTATACTTGGGTGCCGAGCCTTCCGTCACCGCCCGATAGGCATCACCGACAAGCTCGCGCACATGCACATACAAGGCAATAGCCCAATCGTAACGCTGGGTCTTTTCCACGATATCCTGCGCTATTTCCGAAAGGGAAACAGCCGAACCGCCATAGATATCCAATCCGGACAGAAATTCCTCAAAGCCGGAACGAGCCTTTTTGGTTTCACCTGCCAGCAAGAAATTCTGCAACAAATCTATCTGCAAGAGAAGCGGTTGCGGCGCTGATTTCATCTGACGGCGAATCAGCTTCTCTGCTTCCGGATACCGCTCCAAGGTTTGGAGGCATTGCAGATAACCCTGATAGACAAAAGTCTGAGGTTCTTCCTGATAAAGTTCCTCGTAGAGACTCAACGCCTTGTCCGCCTCCCCGTTCTGCATGTAACGCTCGGCCAGTTGCAAACGGTTCTGTTCCTGCGCAGACAAAATCCATGGGCAGAAGCCCAAAAGACACACCAGAACCAGCCACCGCAACCAAGACGAGGAAGCCACACCAAAACCGGAAACAGAACCTAAAGACATAAGGTAAAAACATTCAAAAAGAGGATGTGTCAATCAAAATCTCAACACATCCTCCTATTATTCACGGGCAGGCCATCCTAAGCCTGCGCCCAAAATCCCGACAAAAACTAATCGATCATCTCAAAACCCGTAAACGGCTGCAAGGCTTTCGGAATCCGGATGCCTTCCTGAGTCTGGTGGTTCTCCAGCAAAGCCGCCACCACCCGGGGCAACGCAATCGCGCTCCCGTTGAGCGTATGCAGCAAGCGGGTCTTGCCATCGGCACCCTTGTAACGCAGATGCAGGCGGTTGGCCTGGTAGGTCTCGAAATTGGACACCGAACTTACTTCCAGCCAGCGTTTCTGCGCCGCGCTGAACACCTCGAAATCGAAAGTCAGGGCCGAAGTGAAGCTGATGTCTCCCCCGCATAAGCGCACCACGTGGTAAGTCAGTTCCAGTTCTTCGAGCAAGGAACCCACATGATCGCACATCTCCTGCAGCACCCGGTAGGAATCTTCCGGCTTCTCGATGCGCACGATTTCCACCTTGTCGAACTGATGCAGCCGGTTCAGCCCCCTTACATCCTTGCCGTAGGACCCCGCTTCGCGCCTAAAGCAGGCCGAATAGGCGCAATGCTTCACCGGCAAATCCTTTTCCTGCAGCAGGCAGTCGCGGTAAAGGTTGGTCACCGGCACTTCGGCGGTAGGAATCAGGTAGAAATTATCCAAGCCCACGTAATACATCTGGGCATCCTTGTCGGGCAGCTGGCCGGTACCGTATCCTGAAGCCTCGTTGACCAGCAAGGGCGGCTCTATCTCCACATAACCGGCCTTGGAAGCGCGGTCCAGGAAGAAATTGATCAAAGCCCGTTGGAGCTTGGCACCCTTGCCTTTATACACCGGGAAACCGGCACCGGTAATCTTGTTGCCAAGCTCGAAATCGATGATGTCGTACTTGGCAGCCAGTTCCCAATGCGGCAGCGCGTCCTGGGGCAGATGGTCGATCTCGCCCACCTGCTTTTCAATCACGTTCTCCGAAGCGTCCTTGCCTTCAGGCACCGATTCATGAGGCATGTTAGGAATACTGTAGAGCAAAGTCTGGATTTCCTTTTCCAAGTCCGATACCTTGCCCGAAAGTTCCTTGTTCCGGTCCTTGTGCCGGGCGGTCTGTTCTTTCAAGGCATCGGCCTCCTCCTTCTTGCCTTGCTTGAAAAGCAGGCCGATTTCCTTGGACATCTTATTGACTTCCTGCTGGATGCTTTCCAATTCCTGCTGAGCCGAACGCTTCTCGGCATCCAAGTCTATCAGTTTACGGACATTCTCTTCGGCGGCGGCATAATGCTTCTTCTGCAACGCCTTGATCACCTGTTCGGGATTTTCCCGGATTACTTGCAGCTGCAACATCTTGTTCTATTTTTAGGCAGATTCAACACAGGCTCAGCCGAGAAGGATTCTTTGCTTTATTTTTTTGACGAACCCATCGCATTTCAATGGGTCAGCACGCACTCGCGGCCTGCCCCCATCGGCATCGCCCAATAAGGCGCGAAATTACAAAATCTTCAACGAACATCATACACTATGCCATCAAGCCGATTCTTCACATTATCCATACCATTTCCACCCGGGCATTTCACATTATCCACCATTCAAACAGGTCGATTTTTCACATTATCCGAAATTCGCCCCATCCGGCTGACCATCATAGCAATGCTGCCATATATACAGGCAAGCAGAGAATATCCTTGTCTTTTTTCAAGTCCTTAGTATAGAGAAGATAACGGTGAAGGATTCTCGCCGAGAACCTTTGCTGGAATTTATCGAGGGATTTATGAGAGTTATATCCGGAAGATTTAATCTCAATGGGGCATATCTTGTCCTTACGTGAAAGCAGGAAATCCACTTCATAGCTACGGACCGTCCCGCCTTCTTCCTCGGCTTTCGGAACCTCTTCCTTGAACGTATAATAAAAAAGTTCATCGCCCGCACTCTTCAGCATCTGGGCTACCACATTCTCGTACACATAACCCAAATCCGTACCAAGCTTATCGGCAAGAAGCTTCCGATATATCTCGTTCTCCGTATAATCACGATCCATGAAGGCGAGAGTAACAAACAATCCCGTATCGGCAAGAAACATCTTGAAACAATCGTAATCGGCCTGCAGCGAAAAACCCACGCTGGGGTCATTGGCATGATAGGCAAAATTCACTGTCATGGAATCGGCCATATCCATCAATAACTCGCCCAGCCTGGCAGCGGTCGCGTTCTCAATCACGCTTCCCACCTTATAACGTGCGGTATTGCGGGAAAGTTCCGCCGGAATCGAAACGAACAAACGAGAAGCACGCCCTGTCGGATCGATTTTACGGAAATCATCGATATACAGTTCGAGTATGTTCCTTTTTACCGCATCTATGGCCGAAAAATCATTCGATTCGAGGTAGGCATTGACAGCCTGAGGCATACCGCCTATAAGCATATACAGACGAAAGCTGCGCATAAGCTCACGATTAACGGCATCTCCCATCGGCTTGGAATTTTGATACGCATACCTGATCAACTCGTAAGTCTGAGGCTTGCCAATAGCCCACAGGAATTCTTCGTAATCCAGCGGATACATTGCGATACGTGTTTCTTCGCTCGGTATCACGATGCCTTTCACGTTTTTCTTGATGGAAAGAAGCGAACCTGTTTCAATGTAATCATACCGATGATCCTTCACAAGATGCTTGATGGCTTGCCGAGCTGGAGGACACAATTGCACTTCATCCAAAACAATTACCGATTTCCGTTCGTGCAGCGACACATTGAACAATGACTGAATCCGCAGAAAGAAGTAATTCAAATCCGAAATATGGGAAAACAATTCTTTAACCACATCATCTGCCACTGAGAAATCAACGATGATATAGGATTCATATTCATTGCGGGCGAACTCTTCTGCTATCGTTGATTTTCCAATCCGGCGTGCCCCTTTTATCAGAAGCGCCGTTTTCCCATCACTCTCTTTCTTCCATCGGAGCATCCTCTCGTAAATCTTACGCTTGAATATCTTTTCACCCATAACCGAATCCTCATATTTACCGCAAAAATAGATGCTTTGTCGGAAATCGCAAAATGTTTTTCACCTATTTTGTCGGAAATCGCAAAATGCCGCCCTCCCCAAAACGAGGTATCCGCAAGGCCCAAAATCCCTATTTCTCGGTATTTCACAAAATTCCTCATCTTATTTTCTTTGCAAAAGCTGAACCAGTAGAAAAAGCACAAGGGGAAACAGCCCCGTCTTGCACTCTTGCAAGGCAACAAAACATGGAACGGACGCGGACTTGCCAAGCCGCCCTGCATCCATTTGAAAAGGAACAAACTTTAAATTTCAAATACTATGAAAAAAACAGCCATTGTGTACGGCTCTTCTTCCGGTACCACCGAAGGGGTCGCCAAACTGATTGCCGGCAAGCTCGGCATCCCTGCCAACTGCGTGTTCGATGTAAGCAAGTTCACAACACAGCAGGCCGAGGACTTTGAAGTACTGATTCTCGGGACCTCCACCTGGGGCGACGGGGAACTTCAAGACGACTGGTACGACGGTATCAACACCCTCAAGTCGGCCAAACTCAGCGGTAAGCTGATTGCCTTGTTCGGCTGCGGCGATTCCAGTGCCTATTCAAGCACATTCTGCGACGGGATGGGGCAGATTTACGAAGACCTCCAAGGCAGCGGATGCAACTTCATCGGGGAAGTTTCCACGGACGGATACAGCTTTGACAGTTCCAGAGCCGTAGTGGATGGCAAATTCGTAGGCGCCGCCCTCGACGAGATGAACGAACCTGACCAAACCGATGCCCGCCTGCAAGCGTGGATCGATTCGTTCAAGGACAAGCTGCAATAGCCAGCTAACTCTTTGCTTTGCGGCCTGAAGCTCTTACCGCAAAGCGCGATGCCGGTCTCCGCTCCGGCCGGCATCGCCTCCTTGTCCAGTCAAGACGGACTCCCTTATCATCGCATCCGCCCCACAACAGGACCGATGCGCAGCAAGAACAAAAAAACACACATGCGATGGACACGAATACAGCCGTTTACAATTCAGAAATAAAAGTTTTCCTGAACCACGTCTATGAGTTCCAGAAAGGAGTCAGGCGCATGATTCTTTATACCACGGCAAAAAAGAATTGCCCGTTCATGATGCAAAGATTGGAAAGCCGCAATATAGACTACATAATCCAACCGGCAGGACCCAACAATATCAACCTGTTCTTCGGGCGGAAAGAGTGCATCCAAGCCATCCGCTGCATCGTGACCCGCCCTCTCAACAAGCTCTCACCCGAAGAAGACTTCATCTTAGGCACCATGTTAGGCTACGACCTCTGCGCCCAGTGCGAACGTTTCTGCAAGCGCAAAGCGGAACTAAGCCGCCAAAGTGCCTGAAGGCCGATGCCACTGCAACGTCAAGGATTTCTCAAAACATCCTTGTCTATTTCGCCTTGCAAGAAACACGTCTGGAATCTTGGATTCCGGTAAATCCACTCCGCATTTTCCTCAACGCACAAAACGCTGCGTATCTGAACACCTGACAGGAATACAGATCCGTTGATGCCGGCTGACAACGACCCTATATTCTCCACCCAGACATCCCGCACACGCCCCCGTTCATCAACTATTTGCATGGCCTTCAAGGGAACTCCACCTCCGCCCGGCAAAACCGTATCGAAAATGCGATCCACCGTCAATACTTCATAGTGTTCCGCACTTGCATACAACCGGACTTGCTCGCCCACCTCCTTCCCAAAATCAAAAAGCAGCCGTTCTTTGCCGGACTCCAATCGATACAATCTCTGCCCTTCCTGACGGTACAGTCCCCTGAATCGGACATCAGAACATGCCTCATCAACTGCATAATACACTCTCTGCCATGTATGGCCGCCTATCACGGTGTCCCCATCGACCCATTCCGTGCAAGGATTCGCATAATAGCAATCCGCCCCTTCCACAAAATTGCAACGGGACCAAGTCCGGTTTTCCGCCAGCAATTGCCCAGCCTTCCCCGTATTCCTTGCCGAATCATCCGGCTCGCAAGCCATTGCCGACAAGAGCACCAGCAGACATCCCAATCCAGTAACACTCCGCGTTTTCATCACTACCAACATTTCTAAATGACAATATCCGAATAGCTCACCATTCGCTGCCTGTCTTTGTGTCCCTCCTCGTAGCAGAAAAACGATTCCGGTTCCGGAAGTTTAACAGATTCATTCGCTTGCGCCTTTAAACCCAAATCGGTCATTAGACTTTGGGGAGATTGCCCGCTTGTGTCATGCAGCATGCTTCTCGCCTAGCCGAAGGCGTAGCGGGCTACGTCGAGGCGTAGCGAGAAACAGGATGCGGACAGAAGCGGGCAAGATGCCCGAATGCCTCATTTTCCTAATCAGAAACGGACTCGGCGTGTCTAATGACCGATTTGGGTTAAACATGAAAAAAATCAAAATCAACTTCAATCGTTGAAGCAAAGGGCCGGATAAACCGGCCCCCGCTGCACACAATGGTTGGTTTTGGTTGCTCCTATGGTCGTTTAACACAAATCCCGGCTTTCCCGATCGGACAGTATCAGCTATTCCGCCCCGGCCTCATCCTCGGGCCACCTCCGCTAATATTCAAATTCCCACGTCCGCTGCCACCGCCCCTCTGCGTCCCGCTCCTCTATCTCCACTGGAAGTCCCTCCGAATCAAAGACGTATGAATAATACGTTGTCCTGCCGAATGAAAGAAAATCGTCCGTAAAAGCCAATGGCAGATGCACCGGCTTCTCCCCTTTATAGGGAAATAAGCCTTCGTAACACGAACTTGTCAAGCCCATATTGTTCCGATCCGCCGCCGCATCCAACAAAGCCGTGATGTTCAGGTTCGTCCTATTGGTGTCAAGTCCATAAGACACCTCAAATCTCCCGCGCGGAAGCAGCGTGGATTCCAAGCCTACCAAGTCTCCTCCTTTCCAAACATACTGCCTGGCACCTTCCTCAACACCCTCCTTTGCGCCTCTCTCTTCCTCCAGAAGACCATCCATATATCCATAGGAAAATGTTTGACCCACATAATTGGCAAGCTCGGAAATAGTGCCATCAGCATTCAATCTGCAACGGGCTTCCACCAAGGTTGTATCCCATATGCGAAGAGAGTCCTTGGGCGAAAACGAGCCAATCGGAATCTTTTGCAGAAAGGAATAGCCTTTGGCCTTCCAATGCCAACCATCCGATACTTTTGCCTTCCAATGTCCTTTTATTTCCAAATTGCCGCCCGAACGCTCAAAAGCATACTCATTCCAGGCCAAGAAACCCCAATTTGAATGAGTATAAGAATCAGTTACCGTGACAATTCTACCCTGTTCATCGTAATAAAAATCTATAGGATGGCATACGCCGGAATAAATCTCCGTAACTCGCCGTACCAAACGATTCCCATATTCATCATAACCCTCAGGCACGCGCAAATCCGGCTTGCAAGCAAACATCAAGACCAAGCTGCTCAGGCCTAAAATCCTCATCGTTTTCATTATTTTCATTGTTTTCATTACGCCTCCTTATTTTCGATTTTAGAGTTTATAAATGATATTTAGATTAAATTTCCAATTAGTATCTCTCGCTGCTATTTCTTGCTTACAAAGGTACAATGAAACAACCGCCCCTTCATGAAAATAAATTTAGCCGCCATCAAACAATACTTAGTTAATTTTTAGTTTAGAGACTCATTTATAATATATTACGTCATATATACAGCACCTCTGACAGG
>CALUMK010000025.1 GCA_944321735.1 uncultured Bacteroidales bacterium | reverse complement strand
GTAAACCCAGTCAGTGAATATGTAAAGTATATTAGTTTAACCGCTCTAAAAGTGTCAACCAAATTCAGGGAAGGTCAGATCCAAGATTCAAGTGTCGGATTTTTGTATATTTGCCATGAAAACAGGTGCGGAAAAATGTAGCAAAACAGGACACAGACCCGCAGAAAAATGTAGTTAAAACATGGAAAGAACAACAATACAACAACTTAAAGAATGGAAGAGCAAATCAGATAGAAAACCTCTCTTGATCCATGGTGCCCGACAAGTAGGAAAGACCTGGCTTCTCCGGGAATTCGCCAAACGGGAATACCGGAAAGAAGCCTACATCGTATGCCGGAAAAACGAATTGGCACGGCAACTTTTTTCCCAGGATTTCAACATCGACCGTATCCTGCGAGGCCTGCGAGCCTTAAGCGGAGTGGACATCACCCCTCATGACACACTCATCATCTTAGACGAAGTCCAAGACATACCGGAAGCCTTGGAATCCTTGAAATACTTCAAAGAAGAAGCCCCGGAATACCATATCGCCGTAGCCGGTTCCCTGTTAGGCATCTCCTTGCACCAAGACGTATCCTATCCTGTAGGCAAGGTCAACGTAATCAACCTATACCCTATGAACTTTGAAGAATTCCTGCTTGCCAAAGGCGAAAACGAGGCCTGCAAACTGCTTCAAAGCCGGGACTACGACACATTGAACCTTCTGCACGAAAAATACACCGACCTGCTCCGGCAGTATTATTACGTGGGCGGAATGCCGGAAGCCGTCAAGAAATACGTGGAAACCGGAGCCCTGCAAGAAGTCAGGGATATCCAAGAGGGAATCCTGCAAGGCTACGGCCTTGATTTCTCCAAACACGCCCCCAAGGAACAAGTGCCGCGAATCCGGATGGTCTGGAGTAGCATCCCTTCCCAGTTGTTCAAAGAGAACAAGAAATTCATCTACGGAGCATTGCGCAAAGGGGCACGAGCCCACGATTTTGAAATGGCCATCCAATGGCTCATTGATGCCGGTTTGATTTACAAAGTCCCCCGCTGCACAAAACCGGAATTGCCCTTAAGCATCTACGAAGACCTCTCCGCCTTCAAGCTTTATATGCTGGACATCGGCCTCATGGGGGCCTTGGTTAAAACCGACCCGGCCAATATCCTGATCAAGAACGACATTTTCAAGGAATACAAGGGGGGGATGACCGAACAATATGTCTTGCAACAAATGAAAAGCAAGGATATAGCCCCCGTTTATTACCACAAGACGGACGATTCCCGCTTGGAAATCGACTTCCTTATCCAACGGAAAGGAGAAATGATTCCCATCGAGGTGAAGGCCGAAGGCAACGTCCGCTCCAACGCTCTGAGCCAGTTCCTCTCCCAAAGGCCCGACCTCCAAGCCGAACGTTACTCCATGCTGCCCTACAAACGCCAAGGCAACTTGACCAATATACCGCTTTATGCGGTCTGAAAGCAAAGTATCAAAACGAGCCTTCCATATCAACAAAAAAGCATCGACCTACTCTCCAATACCCATCGTATTCTTTCCCTCGAAATACAAGTGAATTCTCGTTATCTCCACCCACAAAGCCCAAGGCTATCGCCTATCTATTGTTTGCCACACTGTTATCTTCCTTCTCCCAAATAAACATACTGATTTCCATAAATCCATTGCTCTCCATACGAAGCTCTCCTGTACTCTTTCTATAGGTAAACCATAAAATAGCTGTCGGAAACCACAGCGTAATCCAATCATACGCCTTGCCAGATTGGCAGAATCATCAACGATGTCCGAATTGATGATGTCCGGCGTGCCAATCCTCGACCCTACCAACACCCGCGCGTCAATAAGCTTCGATAGACATCGATAAACCTCAATACGCCCGCGCGTTGCGGTTCTCCATATAGTTCACGAAAGAACGGCAAACCACCAGATTGCCGCCCGGCGTGGGATAATTCCCGGTAAAATACCAATCCCCCGTGTTCTGCGGGCAAGCCTTGTGCAGGTTCTCCACCGTCTGGTATATCACCTGGACTTCCGCCCGGATATGCTTGGTCTTGAGCATCCGCGCAATCTGCGCCGAAATCTCTTCATCCGTAAAAGGCGCGTAAATGGCCTTGACATGGTTCACCGCTTCCTGCCTCGGCAAATCCAACTGCGCCTTGCAAAGCTGGTAGGTTTCCTGGATCACATTGTCCATTCCCCTCTCCTTCAAAAGCGCGATAGCCGCCTGGAACGCAATAAAATCGCTCAGCTTGGCCATATCGATGCCGTAACAGTCCGGATAACGGATCTGCGGCGCGGACGACACGATGACGATTTTTTTCGGAGCCAGACGATCCAAAATCCGCAAGATGCTCTGCCGCAAGGTTGTACCCCGTACAATCGAATCGTCGATAGCCACCAACGAATCCGTATTCGTCCGAACCTGCCCGTATGTGACATCATAGACATGGCTTACCAAATCGTTCCGTTGGTCATCGCCGGTAATGAAAGTCCGCATCTTGGCATCCTTGACCACGATTTGCTCCATCCGGGGCCGGAACGACAATATCTTCCTGAGTTCTTCCCAATCCGGCTTATGGTCCAAAGCCGCAATCTTCTTGGCTTTCTGCTCCTCGGTATAGGCGTAAACCGCATCCCGCATCCCGGTATAAGCCACCTGGGCCGTATTGGGAATCGAAGTGAACACGCAGTTCTCCAAATCGTAATCTATCGCCTCCAAAACGGCCGGCACCAGCAAAGCTCCCAACTTCTTGCGCTCCTCGTAAATCTGGGCATCGGTTCCCCGGGAGAAATATATATGCTCGAACGAACAAGGCGTCTGCTTTTCAACCGGTTCCAAGCAAGGCGAGACTTCCACCTCCCCGCTATAACGCGAAAGGATGATATGACCGGCCGGCAGCTCCGTCACCTTTTCAAAAGGCACATTGAACACCGTCTGGATTACCGGACGTTCCGAAGCCACTACCAAGACCTCGTCATCGCAATAATAATAAGCCGGACGGATGCCGTGACGGTCGCGGATCACAAACGCATCCCCGTAGCCCACCATGCCGCCGAACACGAAACCGCCGTCCCAATCCTCGGCAATCTTCTTGACAATCGCCTTCAGATCCAAGGCTTTCGGCATAATGGCCGAGATTTCTATCTTGCTGAGCCCCTTTGCCTTGTATTCATCGTAAAGCCGTTGGTTCTCATGATCCAGGAATTTGGCCAGTTTTTCCAGCACGGTTATCGTGTCGCCCATCTGGACCGGATGCTGGCCGCACTCCACCAGATGGTCGAAAAGCTCGTTGATATTGGTCAGGTTGAAATTCCCGGCTATAATCAGGTTACGGGTCTTCCAATTGCTTTCCCGAATGAACGGATGGATATTTCGGATATCGTTCTTGCCAAATGTACCGTAACGCAAATGCCCCAAAAAAAGCTCCCCGCTGAAAGGCAGGTTGTCCTTGACCCAAGCCATATCCGACAAACGGTCCTCATGCCCCTTGACCCGGTTCTCGATGTCGGCATACGTCCGCTGGAAAATATCCTTGATAGGTGTCGCCGTATTGGACTTCACCACATCGGTATAAGTAGTACCCGGCGGCATCCCGAACTTGATGTTCACCATCCCCGCGCCATCCTGGCCCCGGTTATGCTGCTTCTCCATCAGAAGGTACATGCGACCCAAACCGTAAAGGCTGTCGCCATACTTCTCGCGGTAATAATCAAGCGGTTTACGAAGCCTCAACAGGGCTATGCCGCATTCGTGTTTGATTGGTTCAGACATATAATAAAAACGTTTTCTGGTGGGCATCTGCTTCGTTGCGCAGATTGCCCGTTATCACAAGCCGGCGGCCAACACATCCGCTATATGCAGGCACTTGATCGGCAAGCCCTGCTTCTTGACATAGGCATCCATATTAGCCAGGCAAGTAGCCTCGGTAGAAACCACATACTCGGCTTCGGTCGCCAAAGCGTTGCTCAGTTTCTGGGCGGTCATCGCCACCGAAACAGACTCGAACGTCATCGAGAACATTCCTCCGAAACCGCAGCACTGATCGGCTTTCTCCATCTCGACCAGCTCCAAGCCTTTCACATTCTTCAGCAAAATCCGGGGTTCCTCCACCAAGCCGTATTCCCGCAGTGCCGAACAGGCACTGTGGTACGTGACCTTATGCGGGAACTCCCCGCCCACCTCATTCACCCGCAGCACATTGACTATAAAATCCGTAAGCTCATATATGTTCTCCCTGAGCTTGCGGTATTCCAAATGCCATCCGGTATTGAAGAACAGTTTATGGTAATAGTTCTTGATATAGGCCACACACGAAGCCGACGGGCAAACCACTGGCAAGCCGGAGCTGAAATCGCGCAGGAACTTCTCGCCGATTTCCTTGGCCTCGTCCCAATAGCCGTTCTTGAAAGCCGTCTGCCCGCAACAAGTCTGTTCCGGATTGTAATGCACCTCCACCCCCAGATGCTCCAACACCTTTATCGTGTTGAAAGCCGTCTGGGGATAAAGCTGGTCGATACAGCAAGGCACGAACAGTTCGACTTTCTTCTTCATATTCCAATATCAAAGGCCTCCCGTTATCACAGGCCGGGATTTATTTAAGCCAAGCTTCAACCGTCTCCAGCTGCAAAGCCGGAACCTCCAGCTTGTTCTTCTTCCGCAAGCCGTTCAGCTCGTTCATCAACCGGGAAGCATTAGCTTCTTTCAAAGCCGCCACCGTCTGGATGCCTGCCTTGCGCAACATCGGAATCCAAACCGCATCCACGCCCAGCGCCGCAAATTCCTCATCGGAAGAAACTTCCGGTTTCTTTTCCGGTTTCATCTGCGGGAAGAACAACACATCCTGAATCGAGTTGGAATTGGTCATAATCATGCTCAGACGGTCGATGCCGATGCCCAGACCGGCGGTCGGCGGCATGCCGAACTCCAAGGCTCGCAGGAAATCCTCATCCAGGACCATGCTTTCCTCGTCGCCCCGCTTGCCCAATTCCAACTGAGCCTGGAAACGTTCCCTCTGGTCAATCGGGTCGTTCAATTCCGAATAGGCATTGCACAACTCCTTGCCGTTGCAGATAGCCTCGAAACGCTCGGTCAATCCCGGCTTGCTGCGGTGTTTCTTGGTCAGAGGCGACATCTCGATCGGGTAATCGTAAATGAACGTGGGCTGAATCAGCTTGGATTCGCAGCATTCCCCGAAAATCTCGTCAATCAGCTTGCCCTTGCCCATCGTGTCATCGATAGGCACGTTCAGTTTCGCAGCCGTTTCCCGCAATTGGGCTTCGTCCATTTCCGAGACATCGATGCCCGTGAAATGCTCGATGGCCTCGAACATCGTGAAACGTTTCCACGGACGCTTGAAATCTATCAGGTTCTCGCCCACCTGCACCTGGGTCGTCCCATGCAGCGCCAAAGCCACCCTTTCCACCATTTCTTCCACCAGGTTCATCATCCAGTCGTAATCCTTGTAGGCCACGTAAAGCTCCATCTGCGTGAATTCCGGGTTGTGGAAGCGGTCCATCCCCTCGTTGCGGAAATCCTTCGAAAACTCGAACACCCCATCGTAACCGCCCACAATCAGCCGCTTCAGATACAACTCATTGGCAATACGCAGATAAAGCGTGGTATCCAAAGCATTGTGATGCGTCTTGAACGGGCGAGCCGAAGCCCCGCCGTACAAGGGTTGCAGAATCGGGGTTTCCACTTCCAGATAGCCCTTTTCGGCCAGGAAATCCCGCATCGTGTTGACTAACTTGGTCCTCTGCACGAACACCTTGCGTACTTGCGGGTTCACAATCAAATCCACATAACGCTGACGATAACGCTGTTCGGGGTCGGTAAAGGCATCGAAAGTCTGCCCGTCCTTTTCCTTGACCACCGGCAAGGGCCGCAAGGACTTGCTCAGCATCGTGAACGACTTCACATGGATGCTGATCTCGCCCATCTGGGTCACGAAAACGAAACCGCTCACACCCACAATGTCCCCGATATCGGTCAGCTTCTTGAAAACCGTGTTGTACAACGATTTGTCTTCTCCCGGACAGATTTCGTCCCGCTTTATGTACAGCTGGATTCTCCCTGTGGCATCCTGCAACTCGGCAAACGAGGCCGCGCCCATCACCCGGCGGCTCATGATACGCCCGGCAATGCTTACGTTCTGGAACAGGGAATTGTCCTGAGGAAACTTTCGGGCAATCTCCTCGGCGGTCACGTTCACTTCGAAAGTGGGAGCCGGATAAGGGTTGATGCCCATGGCTTCGAGTTCTTCTTTCGCCTTGCGGCGGAAAATCTCCTGGTCTGTCAATTCCATTGTCAATACGGTTTTTTTGATAAATATTCCGGTGGATGCCGAACAAGGAAAACGAAACCTTCGATTACCCAAGATTTTGCGCCCTCCTCATTCTCCACCTTGCTTATAAAGACGCGAAGATACGAAACTGTTTTGATTTTTTTGCAAAGGACGTGCACCAAGATGCCGAATCGACAGCGGCCTTGCCAAACCAATCGCCTTCCCATACAACATCTCACCCGTTCGCAGCCCGCCTTGCATCCTACTGACAGCACACAGAAAAAGCATAAAAAAGACCGATTTCCCCTGCATACGAAATTAAATTGTAACTTAGCGGTTTTCCAAAGACAGGCATCACCCGCGATAAATCGCCACAAAAACCTGTCTTTCAAAAGAAAACAAAATTGAAAAAGCAACGTCCCTCCATAAAGAAAATCTGGAAAAAAGCCTTTACCGATGTCAGGCACAAGTACCGGCTTTCGGTCACGGACGAGAACTTTCACGAAAAGCTGTCGTTCAAACTCTCCAGCCTCAACTTATGGACACTGCTCGCCTTGGGCAGCCTTATCGTGGTCGCCATCACCATGGTCATCATCATTTACACGCCCATACGGCAATATGTTCCCGGATACATCAAACGGGAATTCGTAGAACAGAGCATCAACGACCGGATCCGGCTCGACTCCCTGCAACAGCAGCTGGAAGCCCAGAAACTGATGCTCCGCACGCTCAATGCCGCGCTCACCGGAAGCATTCCCGAAGACGAAATCCAGCCCATACACGACTCCTTACGCGACTACCACAACATCGAGTACCGCCGCAGCCTGGAAGATTCCCTGCTCCGGCTGGAGATAGAAAACGCAGACCCCTATACCCTCGATGCCAGCGGAACTCAATTGGGTAGCAGCGACCCTCTCCGTTCCGGTTCTTCCGAAAAATCCTTGTTCTACGCCCCGGTGGAAGGCCACATCTCGCAAAAATTCGATTACCAGAAGCACCACTTGGGCGTTGATATCGAAACCGAAACCAACGCTGTCATCAAAGCCGTCTTGGACGGGAACGTCGTCTTCACATCCTGGTCTCCCGATAACGGGTACATCCTGATTCTGCAACACGAAGGCAACCTGACCTCCATCTATGCTTCCTCCTCTGCCTTGTTCAAACGCAGCGGGGATTTCGTCACGGCAGGAGAAGCCATCGGCATGACCGGCAATTCTTCCGAACTAAGGCATACCAACGGCCTGCATTTCGAACTCTGGTACAACGGAAGTCCGATGGATCCGGAGAATTACATCGCATTTTAAACCTTTCAGCATTGGAAACAAAGTTCTCTTCAACGCAATACCTTGATAGGCAGAAGCATTTGGCGCTTTTAGGTTCCACAGGCTCTATCGGCACGCAGGCTTTGGACGTAGTCCGCCAGCATCCGGATGCCTTTTGCATCGAAGTGCTGACAGCGCAAAACCAAGCCGATTTGCTCATCCGTCAGGCGCTGGAATTCAAGCCCAATATCGTTGTCATCGGCAACGAGACCCATTACGAAAAGGTCCGCGATGCCTTGGCGCATACCGATACCAAGGTCTTTGCCGGAGCGGGTTCGATAGCCGATGCCGCCACTTGCGAGAGCGTGGATACCGTGGTGACCGCGCTTTTGGGCTACGCAGGCCTGAATCCTACGATGAAAGCCATCCAAGCCGGCAAGCATATCGCGTTGGCCAATAAAGAGACCTTGGTGGCCGGAGGGGCTATCGTATGCCGGGCCGCCCGCGAACAGCAGGTGGCCATCACCCCCATCGACTCGGAACACTCGGCCATCTTCCAATGCCTTGCCGGCGAATACATGAACCCGGTGGAAAGAATCTTCCTGACCGGTTCGGGCGGCCCGTTCCGGGGCAAGAAACGGGAACAGCTGCAAGACATCAAACCGGAACAAGCCTTGAAACATCCCACCTGGCACATGGGACGGAAAATCTCGATCGATTCGGCCACGCTGATGAACAAAGGCCTGGAAATGATCGAGGCCCGCTGGCTGTTCGGCGTAAAGCCGCAGGACATCGAGGTCGTAATCCATCCCGAAAGCATCGTCCATTCGATGGTATCCTTCCAGGACGGTTCGGTCAAGGCCCAATTGGGACTGCCCGACATGAAACTGCCGATCCAATACGCGCTCAGCTTCCCGCAACGCCTGTCGTTGGACGTTCCCCGCTTGGATCTGACGCAAACCGGCAACCTGCATTTCGAGAAACCCGACACCGAGACTTTCCGCTGCCTGCCGTTGGCCTACCAAGCCATCGACAAAGGCGGGAACATGCCCTGCATCATGAACGCGGCCAACGAGATAGCGGTTCAAGCCTTTTTGGAGGAAAGGATTCCGTTCCTGGCCATTGCCGACCTGATTTCCCGGACCATGGAAAGGGCCAGCTTCCTGCCCGCTCCGAACATAGAGGAATTGAATGAGTCGGACGCAGAGAGCCGTCGCCTCTGCCAGGAATTAATCGGAACAGCCTTCCCTTCATGACACAGGCTCGATAACGGCAGGCTGGCGTTTCCGGGACACCCCGCCGAAGCACCTTGCCGCCCGGTGGATTCCTGTTGCTTTTAAACTGATTTAGAGAACACCTCTTAACTAACCGATAATTAAAAATGAACGCACTGATAATGGCCGGGCAGTTGCTGCTGGGCCTCTCACTCCTGGTCTTTGTCCATGAATTAGGCCATTACCTGGCTGCCCGGATTTTCGGCATCCGCGTGGACAAGTTCTATCTCTTTTTCGATGCCGGAGGCTTCAAACTGCTCAGTTTCAAGATTGGGCACACCGAATACGGCATCGGTTGGCTGCCTTTGGGCGGCTACTGCAAGATTGCCGGGATGGTGGACGAGTCGATGGATACCGAAAGCATGAAAAAGGATCCGCAGCCGTGGGAATACCGGAGCAAGGCGGCATGGAAACGCTTCATCGTCATCACGGCCGGGGTCATCATGAACCTGATTGTCGGCATCCTGATTTTCACCGGCATCCTCTACCAGCAGAAAGGCTACCTGCCTACCTCGGCGGTCAACGAATACGGCATCTACGCCTATCCTTTAGGCCGGGAAGCAGGATTCCAAACCGGGGACAGAATCATCGGCCCCAACGGCAAGAGCCGGGAACGTTTCTCGGACGCGATTCCCAACAGCGCCCTCTTAGGCGGGGAAATCAGCGTGCTGCGCGAGGGACAGAGAGTAGACATCGAGATTCCTTCCAACTTTTACAAAAAACTGAACCAAAGCAGCTTGCCCTTCGTGGATATCACCAATTACCCTACCGTGGTCAAGGAAGCCGCCTCCGGATACCCGGCCGAGAAAGCCGGCGTGAAAGCCGGCGACCTGATTTTCGCTGTCAACGGCCAAAACGTGCCTTCGTTCGGCAACTTCAAGGAAACCATAGCCGGACTCAAGAATGACAGTGTGACTTTAGGCATTGTCCGCCAAAACGATACCTTGCAATTAGGGCTGAAAGTGGACAGTACCGGCCTTGTCGGCATACTGACAGCTTTTCCCTTGGATTACGAATCCTACACGGTCGGCAGCGCGCTCCGCTACGGCACACGGGATGCTTTCGACTTGATTTGGACCAATATACGAGGATTGGGCAAGGTTTTCTCCGGGCAGGAAAAAGCGAGCGAAAGCCTGCAAGGCCCTATCGGCATCGCCACCATCTACGGCCCGGTCTGGAACTGGGACCGTTTCTGGTTCATCACCGGGATGCTCTCCCTAATCTTAGCCTTTATGAACATACTGCCGATTCCCGGCTTGGACGGCGGGCACATGATGTTCACTCTTTATGAAATGATTACGCGGAAAAAAGTGAGCGATGCCGTTTTGGAGAAGGCGCAGATGGTGGGGATGGGGATTTTGTTTGCGTTGATTATATTTGTGTTTGCTAATGACATCTTCCGCCTAATAAGTTAAACGCATTTCTATGGGTGTCTACTTCGTTATGCTCCTCGGCGGCATCCTCACGTACCAAAGTACGCTCCGGTGCCGCCTTCGTCGCATGCCTCGTATCCACCTCATAGAAATGCGTTTAACGACCATTGTTCTTCCTTCGGTTCGACGCTTCGCATCTGCTCACCAGAAATGCGTTTAACGACAGCCCCCTTTCCATAGCCTCCGCCTTGCATCTCACAATCCAACCCACACCTTATTGCCTACCAAACACCTGCTCCTACAAATTCCAAGAACCATTCCCTGCTACAGCACCTTTGCAGTCATAAAATGCAAAAAGCCGAGGCCGGATGAACCGACCTCGGCAAAGAATTGGTTTTGGTTGCTTATAAAAGAGAGGCCTGATTCCTCCCGGCTATTTCCCGTAGGAAACCTCCGTGTCATCGATGACGATTTCCCCGCTGCCATGGCCGGGAATCTTGAAAACAGCAGTTCGGGTTATCGCTGATGTACTTGTATACAACTCTACCGTCAGGGAATCGTTGCCTACGACCACATCGGTCTCGTAAGCCGCATACTTGGAACATTCGCAAGCCATGTACCTGTCATCGGGAAAAACTTCCTCTTCCTTGATAGCCAGCTTTTCCCCATCTTGCGTTACCGATGCCTCCAAGGTGGTTTCAGCGCAATTCATCCACACGTTCCGGCGTTCTATCAACAACTTGCCCTCTGGGGTGAACTTGAACCAGAAAGTCTCCTCCGGGTACTCTTCCTTGGCTATCATCAGGCATTCTGAAGTCCCTAACTCCGGCATGTACGGGTCGACAATACCTGTCTCGAACGGCAAGTTCACGCATTTCACATCCTTGCTTATCCGTGGCACGCGGACCAAGGCATAGGCCTGCACCGGGCCGCCCACCCGCGCATCCACCGCCCGCTCCACTTGAACCTCCACGTAATCCAGCGTTTGGTTCACCCCCGTCACGCCTATGCGGTACATCGGGAAAGGACGCAAAGTGTCCACGATGCACAAGACGGAGTAGGCATTGAAATTCATCTGTTCCGGTTCTCCGGGCAAGGAAAGCCGGTTCCACATCTCCGCATACGATTCATAGTCCATGCAAACCGTGTAATAGTCCGTGACAGGCTGTCCATCGGCATAATCGCCCGATTGCAAGACCGCGAACTCCAGCGGTCCTTCGTATCCTTCTTCGGATGGCTTGCAGGCAAAGAACGCCACCAATCCAAGGCCGCACACGGCCAATGCCCATTTCAAAGCTTTTGTTTTCATATTTCTCCCTCCTATTTTTTGATTTTGGCCTCGAACGAAGCCCCTTTCTTCACTTCAAATCCCGGTGCTAAGATAACACTTTTTTCCGCCGAAAAAGTAGTTTTTCCCGATTGGATAATCACATCGCCGACCGGCTTCTTGTCCGTTATCGCCCTACCAGCCACAATCACATCTCCAAAGACATTCACCGTTCCGGAATAGGCCACATTCTGTATGTATTCCGGGTTGATGGTAAATGTCCTTGGAATGTAGTCATCGTGCATCAAGGTGATTTCGCAACTTTCAATCTCCCCGGAAGATATTTCATATGCCCGGACATTTTCTCGGTATTCCCGTTTGTATATAACTCCTGATGCTCGCGTGTAGCGCACAGCAAAAGTACAGCTATCCACCCCGGCATCCACAAGGAATTTTCCTTCAGAAAACGAAATATTGATATGAGCGAATTGTTTTGGCACAGACAAATACAACTGCGTCTCCGGATCACCACACATATTGAACATATATGCATGATTGACATCATCTATATTGTCCACTTTCGACATTGTATAAGAAAGACCCAACTTCCCTATATTTTCACCACCGTAAAGTTCATGAAACAAAGAATAATGAAATCTAATAATCCCATCAGAATATACGTGGTTACTTCCACTCACCCAACTTGATCGTGTAGTCCCAATATAGGCAAAAACACCATTATTGGGATTCTTCAATAGATAACGCGACATATTTTTCGAATATCCAAAATCGTTCGTCCAGCATGACAGCGCTACAAAAAGGCAGGGAACATCAGACTTCATTTGCATGGCATGGGTTATGGTATAATATTCGCGACCTTCCGGTTTATCCCCTGTCTTTGCGGACAAACAGAATTTATCCCTATCACCATGGGCTATCAAATGAATAATATGGAATCCTTCTTGTATCTTAGCCTGAAACTCTTCCACGTCAAGACAGGTCGGTTCATTCTTGTTATCAAAAAATTTGTTTCCAAAAAGAGTCTGCATATCGGCAGGAAAAGACGGCTCTATATAATTTTCGTACAAATATTGGCTGGTCTCTTCTGTTGGATTCAAGCCTTCATCCGGTTCCCCCAAGCGAACACCTGTAAATAAAATATCATTGTACCAATCACCTTGAGGGGGATTCTGCTCATAGGCCAATGTCTTATTTACAAAAGCTTCCACCTCGTCCAAAGTTTCCATCGGAGCACGAGAGACAACCACTTCTGGGTACAAATCAATTTTATCTGTAGATACTTCTCCTAACAATTCATCTTCGTCCGCATTCCAATCGAAAGAAAACTCTTCCGAATCATCCAGGCAGGCATAAAACCAATCCGAAGGAATTTCACTCGAACCACAATAAACCACCGGCACCTTTGCGCCATTACCCCCCAACAGAACATACTTCAACCCGTTGTGCAGGTAATAATCCTGGATGCACCGTTTGATTTTTATAGCCTCCGTCTCGCCCTCGTATGCACTATAGATGTCTTCCAATGTCCGTGTCCTCGCGTACAGACCTTTCTCCATCTTCCATTGCCGTAAGGGTTCAAAAGCCTCCCGCAATTCCTCCGGACAGATAATCAAGTAACCCGGACCCCATTCGTAAGTACCTACCGAAGGTATCGTACCAGGATAATAAGCCTTCTCCTTCTCTGCATTTTCTACCAACCTTGGAATGAGACCGTTCATCGACCCTTTGCTCTCCGGCACATCGTAAGAAGCTACCTTGGTCGTCACACGCATCGTCACTGTGGTGTACAAAGTCAATTCCCTAGTCGTAGCATTATACAAGAATGGGCTGAACTTGAAATTCAATATCCGGTGACCATCCATCAACCCTTGCATCAAGAAATAGCCCCGTTCCGAGGAAGACGGATAAGTCCCATTGGGATACGAGGCCAAGACTACGGGGCCAGGATCTGCCCCAACCTCTATCTGCTCCGGGTTGGACGCCAGCCTGACATTGGATTTCTTGACGGCACCGCTGTAGGTAAACAAAACATTCGAATACACCTCGGCCGGTTTGGCCAGCATACTGACTGTCCGGTAGGGGATGGCTGGCTTGGCCAAGTCTTCGCCAAAAACAAGGTCGTACTTGTCCGAGGCTATATGAACCTGTCCTTGGGCATCGGTCTCAAAAGTAAAGTCGGACATGCTGAATGTGAACGTGATCGTTTCCGTTGTCTGGGCAAAAACGAAAAATGGAAGGAAAGTTGCCGCTATCAAAAACAGGCATCCTCGCGCTTTCAATAACAAATTCGATGTTTTCATGGCTCAGGGTTTATTCCGATACGACCATTCGTTTGGTGGAGACTAACTGTCCGTCCACAATCAAGCTGTAAACATGAGTACCTGTGGCGAAATCCCTACTTTCAAAAAACACCGTACCTGCTCCAGGCTTGAGCGGCAACACTCTGCTTTCCACCTTTTGTCCTGCCGCCGTATGAATCTCAATACTGGCTGAATGCACATCCTCCGGCAACTCGTATCTTATTTCCGTAGTGCCGGAAAAAGGATTGGGAATATTCTGATACAGTTTGGCATGAGAAATCGCCAAGTTCGCCCCCTCGCTGCCAGTGACAGGAACTTGAGGCGCACGCGTCTGCACGTCCGATAGGCTCGTCAACAACATCTCCACTGTCATCTCCAATTCTGCTATTCTTTCTTCTTGTTCTTCTATCTGTTGCGCCTGCCGCTGGATGCTCTGGGTCAAATATGGAATAAAAGAAGTGTAGTCCAAAACATATTGGTCTGCATCCGGGAGATATCCTACCAGATTCGGAAATAGCTCCTGTACTTCCTGCGCGATGAACCCCACTTTTCCTTTGAGTGCCATCGTGTCGCCAGCATAATTTTCCGGGGTCTTGAGGTCAAATGATACCGGACGCAATTGCAGCACCTTCGCCGTGGCATCTTCCAAATCCACAATGTTGTCCTTATAGCGGCGATCCGAGATAACCTTCTGTGATGAGGAACTGTAAATTTCATTGGCATAAACGCGAAAAGCGTACTGGCTGCTCATCCCAATACTCAAGTTGGAACCCGTGATAGCTGTAGCATTGACATAGGTCTGCCCTGCAATGCCTCCACTACTCGTACCCACCATGGTCCGAAAATCGACAAAACGAAGATTTCCGTTGGCTGTATGGAACAAAATATCCCCCACCGATACCTCCAGACCTTTTGTGGAAAGCTGCCAGGTCGGAGTGCCTATCGTGATGCCGGACGAAGGCACATGGGGCGTTCCAATCCGCACTCCACCGTCTTCTTGAACCAAAATCTGCGCATTCAGACTGAATGTTACCAGAGACAAAGCAGTCGCAAGAACGATACGATTTTTCAACACTTTCATAACCATAAATTTTTAAAGTTAATACTATCGATAAATCCTTTTTTGTTCCGTTCGATTTTAGAGGTGCCTGTTTTACTAATGCCTTTCAGGTCGAAGCATGTTCGCCATCATCAGCAGGGCAAAAATGAAAATATTACGCATTTCTTCCAAGCCTGCAGCTCATGCGAAAGTCATTACAGCCACATTTCAGCCAGAGCAATCCTTATAATTACATATAAATGTATATTTTATCAAAATAAAAAAGTTTGTATTTTCTTGAGTCCAGTCCATTATTCTCTCTCCATACCCCCAAAAAGACATAGCCGACATATTTTTCATTTCATCAAAATACGATATAAAACACTGTTTTCTTATATATTGTAAAAACCACCTTGGCTAAAATGTGGCTAAAATGGATTTTCAGGAAAGACATTTTTTCTATTTCGAAAAAAAATGCTTCTCTTTGTATTTTTATTGGATTAGCCAAACAGTCTCGTCCCACGAGACACGCAAGATAAACAACAAAAAAACAAACTACCATGGTAAGAAAAATCACCTTCTATCTCGCAAGCATCAGCCTTATTTTAGTCTGGGGATGTACCCAAGAAACTTTTCAAGAAGAAAAAGACAGGAATCACCAGAACGCTATCGAATCCACAGCGCAATGGGTCACAGACAGAAACGCCAAAGGCGGTCATGTCATAGGAATCAAAACCCGGGCTGGGCACTCAAAAGAAAATTGTGATGGCTCTTGTAGCCAAACCCACAAGCATATAGACTGCCAAGGAACAGGAAAAGAATGCCCGTTGTTCGGGAACATAGAATTGGAACCCATTGTCAAGAGTTTACCGACATCCTCCGGCCTTTACACAGGAAAATGCCTCTACCCGGAAGACATTTCCGACTATGAAACCTTTTCCATGCCGGCCCGCTCTTTTTATATGGAAAAAGAACAAATGTGGCTCAACATCCCGGAACAAATCCTGCAACGGCATCCGGAATCCCGCTGCTTTATCATAAAAAGCATTACCTTCACGGTTCAACCCTTGCATCCTAACGCATAACCATGAATTCCCTAAAAACCTTCCCTAAAGACGGGAACAAAAGCAAAGCTTTCTGGATAATCATCCAAATCGTGGCATGGCTTTGTTTCTACGCTATATGGCGCCTAAGCACGTGGAGGTATTTTTCCGACCCGCAACACGAACGCTATTCATTCTTCCTCATCCCGTTTGGCGTTTACCTCTTCTATTTCCTGGCCTTCAAGAGCTTCTACCGAAAGGGAAAAATCAAAGCATTCCTATGCTCCAGCATCCTCATTTGCATCCTCATTATCTGCATGGAATACTTCTACGTCATCGATACCATTATCGGCCACATCCCGACTGACAATCCCGGCATCGACTACCAAGAATCCAAACAGTACATGCAAAAAGAGACACTAATCGCCATCTCGCTCCGCGACTTCGCCCTCTTCGCCATTGTCGGTTTCGGCCTCCTCTACAAGGATGCTTTCCAATACAACAAGTTACTACAAAACCAAGTCAACCATCTCAAAGAAAAAGAAAGACTTCAAAAAGAAATCCAAAACTATCGCTCTCACTGCCATTTCACCCAAGATATGTTAAGGGTGTACCAAAAAGACCATCCTGACAGCTGGCATGATCTCCAAGAATACATGGATTTGTACCAATACAGCTACGAACACAACAGTTGCGTCATCTATGCCTTAGACAAGGAAGTGGCTTTCGCTAGACGCTTGACCGCTTTTTACCAGAAACATTTTCCAGACACCCCGATTTCGTTCATCTGCCCTCAAAAAATCCCTCCGGTTTATATCCCTCCTTTGATAACAGAGCCTTTAATCAGCAACCTGTTCAAGCATGGGATTACCGGCCCGCAGGGCAAAATGTCCGTGGAATTCGATTTCAGCAAAAGTCCGGAATGGATACAAATACGGTTCAGAAACAAGGTCTCGAACCCGACAACGGTTTTTAATATTCACGGAAGCAATGGCCTATCCTTCCTGGCAAAGAAACTCGCGTTGATATACCGCGAAGAAGCCTCTTTGAAATACGATATCCAAGACCAAACATGCACATTTATCTTGTCCATCCGTCCATAAGCGCCTTCAACGTAGGCAATACCGCTTTCGGAATTTTCAACTCATACTTGACTCCCTCGCTCCGGATTGAAACGGCCAAGCATCCCGACAAAGCCATATTCCACAAATTTAGAATGCCTTTATGGGGAATCAGGAAAAAAAGACCGGGGCAAGAACGATCCAACTCCACAAAGCATTCCTGCAGACTCCTGTAAGGCAGATAATATTTGTGCAGGTTGTTGTTTAGGTGGAAACGCAGACCTCGCGGTTGACGGGAAACAGTAATCATAGCCATCTCGCTATACCTGACCTCAAATGGCCTCGGGTTCACCGTATCAAATCTGTACAGCTCTATAGTCGTATTCGTGGCTGTCTCCTTGATGACCGCTTTATCCAAGCCTTCCGCCTTGGCCAACTCGTACCGCCGTACTATCTCTTGGCTTATATCCGGAAATGCAAACTTCAATGCCGTCCCTAGGACGTTCCTGTTGACAACAATGGAGGATAAATGATCCATGAAATAACGGCCATGCACCGTCAACAAGATGACCGGAACGGACGGTATGAGCGAAAGATGGTGGTAGCTCAGCTCGCCATCGGGAAATTCAATATCCGATACGAACAAAGCTACCGAATGTGTCCTTATATAAGCAATAGCCTCATCTATCCGGGCAAACGGCATCACGCTTTTAAATACATTCCTTGCACGCAAGCCCGCGCAAAGGTCATCTAAAAACCCAATGTCATCATCGGCCACAACGCAAACACCACCCTTCTTTTCTTGATTCATTACTGTCTTGTCCATCAAAGCATAGTCACTAACAATTCCGGCAACATCCGGCCTTTGCAAAGGTATCATTTCTTTCCCACACTGTCACTGCCGACTATCAGGTTTTCGTCACTATACCGTGGTATTGCCCATATCGCCCGTTGCCCCCCGGCTCGACCGAGGAGAAGGAGTGAAAAATCCTCATGCAAAAACGGAAAAAGAGGCTTCGGAAAAAATCGCGTTAAAAAGGGCATGCTGTCTGAGCGCAGGCGAAGCCAAGCGAGTTCATGCCCTTTAGCGATTTAGTCCGAAGCCTCCCGTTGCCCCCGGCTCGACCGAGGAGAAGGAACGAAAAATCCTCACGAAAAAAAGGGATAAAGAAACGAGGAAAGTTGCAGCGTAAAGAAAGCAAGCATGTCTGAGCGCAGGCGAAGCCAAGCGAGTTCTTGCTTTTAGCGAAAACTTTCCTCGTTTCCCCTTTTTTAGTGGGATTTTGAGTCCTTCTCCGAGGGAGAGTCTGCGGAAGACTTCGCCGCCTCCACCTCATCCTGATGATACTCCATCACCGCCTCCACGAATTCCTCCTTGGCCTCCTCCTTCTCCCTGCGCTGTTCCCGCTCCTGCTCCTGCAAGAAACCATAAGCCGTCCGATCCTCGTAAGCAGGCGCATCTTTGTCCACAACCGACAAATCCCCATTCCGCTCCACGTCATGCATAAAGATGCTGTCCACCGAATCCACCTTGCCCCCCAGCACCTTCTCGAACGCATGACGCACAAAACGAGACTTATCCACCAGCAAAATCAGGACCGACACCCAGGTAATCGAGAACAAGACCACCGAATAGGTCACGTTCTGAATGAACTCCCCGCCCGGCAGACCCGCCGCCAAAGGCATCCCGGCCAATACCGCCGCCGCCAGACCTTTGGGAATCATCAGCGAAATAATCATCTTGTCGAAAGAATTGGCACTCTTGGGAGAAAAGAAACGCGCAATGACGATACGCCCGAAAAACAGGATGAACGTAATCATCAAGCCAGCCAGAATGGAACGCATATCGGAGAACTTGATCGAAATCCCGATATACACGAAGAAAAACGTCTTCAGCAAGAACACGATTTCCCCGAAGAAAATCATCTCGGTCCGGTTCAGCAAATGCCCCTGTCCCCCCATGACCTTCAGCAGGAACTTATTCTTGATTGTCGTGATGTTGGCCATCGTGATACCGAATACCAAGGCCGCAATAGCACCACTGTAACCCAACAAATTAGCAATCCCATAGATAACAAAAACAAAAGCCGGGGTCGTGAAGATAGAATTCTGCAACTTTCTGATCTGCGTAATGATACGGGACCATACCAAAGCCGCCGCAAAACCAAGCAGACCCGCCAGGACAAAAGAAGACAGGATATTGCCCACAATCGCCCCCACGTTCAGGCTCCCCATCTGCATGGCATGCATGAAAGCCAAGGTAAACACGATACAGAGCACATCGGTAGCCGCCGATTCCAAAACCAGCACCGTCCTCGATTCCTCCCCTATGTCCAGGATTTTCACCAACGGAATCACCACGGCCGAAGACGTACCGCCCAAAATAGCTCCCAATGTCAACGAACTCAGCAACGACATGTCGAAAATCATCCCCACCCCGGCCACTAACAACATCGAGATAAAGAAGCAAATCATTGTCAAGCTCATCGTACTCTTCCACGAAGAGCGCATTACATTGATAGACAATGATGTACCACCCTCAAAAAGAATAACCACCAAAGTAATCGCCACAAAGACAGGACCGCTGACCCCGAAACTGTCCACATTGACCAATTTGAAAACCGGCCCCAACAGAAGTCCTACAATTATCAGGAACAGCACATCCGGAATCTTCTTCCGGTTATAGACCGAAAAGAACAAATGAGCCGAAAACACCAAAAGCCCCAGAAAAACAAGTGTCAAATCTACATTCATAATCGTATCGTTTAAACCCGCAAAGACAGCAAAGATGCCGCCCCGCCATATTCACCAACGCCCCGAAACAGCCACAATCACTGCGGCATATACGTCTCTATCAGCTCGCATCCCAACGAATCGGGGTAGATATCTACAATTTCACAGATAGCCGGAACCAAAACCAACTCTCCCTGCCTGATTTCCACGCTTTTGCCATCCACCTTAATCACAGCGCCCCCCTTGCAGCAAAGATAAGCCACAAAAGAATCCAAGTTCGAGAAATCCTTTTCAATTCCTTGCATCAGAGGCAGGTAATTGACACAAAAATGCGGCGTCTCCAAAACCGGGTTCGTCATATTGGCTACACGGCTGTAAACAACCAGCCCCGCCTTCTCATCCCCCGGTTCCATCCGGCTTTCATCGAATTTCAAGGCTTTCAACGCCGCCTCGATATGCAATTGACGAGGTTTTCCATCCATCCCCGGACGATTCCAATCGTAAATCCGGTAGGTCACATCGCTCGATTCCTGTATTTCTGCAACCAACAAGCCCGCCCGCAATGAATGAACCGTCCCTGCCGGTACATAGAAAACATCGCCCGCATGCACATGCTCCTCTTCCAGCACGCTTTCCAACTTGGTTTCCTTCAGGCTCTTGAGATAGCGCATCTGGTTTACCCCCTCCTTAAAACCGCATATCAAATGCGCATGTCCTTCAACCCGACGAACATACCACATCTCGCTCTTGCCAAGACACGCATCCCGTTCCATCGCCAGCTCGTCATCTGGATGCACCTGCACCGACAAATCCTGAGCCGCATCGATCCATTTGATCAACAAAGGGAACTGCAAGCCGAATTTCTGGTAAACCGCCTCTCCGACCAAATCGCCCATATACACCTCCACCAAATCCACCAGCGTATTCCCTTCCAAGAAACCATTGGCGACCACCGACTCCTCGTCTTCCATTCCCGACAACATCCAGGCTTCCCCGCAATTGGGCAAATCCCCGTAATCCATCCCTAACACATTGCGTATCGCCGTTCCCCCCCATACCTTTTCCTTGAAGATAGGAACAAACTTCAACGGATATAATGTTCTTTCTTCCATTTCAGAACGCATTTTCAATCAACTGCAATCTTATCATCCAATGCCTATACCTCGGCATCAAATATTCCGTACTGGAACCGTCCCGCTTCCTTTCCTTCGATAAAGCAGAAACCTGTACTCCAGACCGGACTTCTCGTCTTTCTGCCATTCGCCTTCCTCCACGCAATCCCAATCCTGCTTGTCCAATGCAGGGAAAAAGGTATCCGCTTCGAAATGCCCTTTCACTTCTGTGACATAAGCCTGCTGGCAATATGGCAGAAACTGCCGATATACCTGTCCTCCGCCTATCACAAAAGCTTCCTGTCCCTCAGGGATACAAGACAAGGCCTCTTCCCTATCCGACACCACCTTCACTTGCTCGCCTTCCTCTATGCAAGCGCTCTTGCTCAACACGATATGGTACCGGTTCGGCAAAGGTCTCTTCGGGAACGATTCGTAAGTCCGTCGCCCCATAATAATCACATGACCCGTCGTTATCGCCTTGAAACGCTTCAAATCGGCAGAAAGGTGCCACAGGAGATCGTTATCCTTCCCTATGGCACCGTTTTCCGCCACAGCGACTATCAGGCTCAAACCGGGTCGCGTCTCAATCCCATCCATCCTACTGAACTACAATTTTATAAATCCCGTTCTTATGCTCAGTCTGAATCCGAATCACATACACGCCTTGCGGCAAATCCCATACAGGGAACTCCATCCCGTTCAATTCAACCCCGCTATTGAACATGTAATTATGCCAAACTCTCCCATCCAAACCGATGATTTGCAAAATACCTCGTCCCGTCTCTCCATAGGTCTGGACAAAGAATCTCTCCGTGGCCGGGTTAGGATAAGCCGTGAACTGCAATTCTTCTCTCGATGGTTCCACCGATTCGTTAGCCACCTCGGGCAACGAATCATACATTTTGTCGTAATACGAAATCAAATAGGACGCAATATAATATTGCGGATTATAGGTATCCATACAGTCGGCACAAGTAACTCCGCTCACGCATTCCGGATTATTCGGGTGGCACTCGTCCACATAATCTTCCTCGAAAATGAATTTCATTTGCAAGCTATCCTCCCCTATCAAAGCTGCTAAGTTATAGTTGTATCCTGGCGCAATCGCTCCAGGACACCATCCAGCCCGATTGTGCTGCCAAGTACCTCTTTGAAGCAAACACGTATCCGGATTGGGATTACATTTCATCCACGGATCGTGTTCAAACACTTCCGTATTGGCATAAAGATGATGATAGGCATGATAGAACTCGGCTGCATTGCTGGTGTTATTGCTTCCCCAGCCATGCCCGGTCGTCACCACTTTGAGATTCAAAGCCGCTATATCGTCACCCAAACCCACATTCAAGGTATCCAAAGGTTGCAGGTTGGCAGGATCCCCGAACATGAAGTTCCCATTCCAAAGCGGCGTAATCCCTGTGTACAAATACTGCGGCAAACCTTTGGTAAACTCGAAATCAAGGGTCACATCATAACCGCCCGTTCCCCAGGTATCCACAAACATCCTCATCGGAACCTCCCCTTGCAGCCAAGAAGCGAAATCGGTCACATCCAGTTCATGATCGCAAGGCACGCCATACGCGGTTGTATAACGGATGATTTCACGCCATTGTCCATCAGGCGTCTGAATCTCGATCCATGCTACACGATCCCAATCATCGCAACCGCCCTCAATTTCAGGACACTGCACATCCATCTTCACCACTATGCTTTGGTAGCTCCCCACATGCTGCGGGAATACATACACCCCTCCATTGGTACGTCCCGGATCGGGATAATTAATCAGAAGATGTTCAAAAGCCCGAACCGTCCTGGACTCCTGCGCGCTATCCACCTTGACATGACGGTTCACCACCGTATCCCGCCCATTGCTTGCACGCGCCGTGATGGCAATATCGAACTCCCCGTATCCGCCCGGATAAAAACGCGCCTGAGCAAGACCGCTCTCAGGAAAGAAATCCGATGCGATAGTCTCTCCATCCACCGAAAATTCCACTCCGGTAATTTCGTTGAATGCCGAACCGATTTCAGCCCGAGCCTGCAACAAATAATATAACGTATCGGAGGGCATCACGATAGGTTCTTCTTCTACCAAAGGCGTGTACAATTGCACTCCGTAACTGTTCGGCTGCTGGATTTCAACGGCAAACGTGTAAGATACAGGATACACACTGGCATCCCCCGCCTGAAACGCTTCCACTACAGCCAAACCTTCCGTCCCATCGCATATCAAGGCATAGACAGTATCCAGCAATTCGATTTTGGCAGGACCTGAAAGCAAACGGAATTCCACATCCAATCCGGAAGAAGCCGATGCCCGTAACAAGGTCGTATCATCGGCAGAAACCAAAGTCGGCAATGCCGGGATATCCAAAATCTGATTTTTCCTACCCAATGTCACCGTATCGTCAGCCAGAACCCGAAGCTCTGCCGTCTGGATTGCATTATTCCATGTATTGGTATTATCCTCATACACAATACGTACATAGCGACCTTCCACCGCACCGAACAGCAAGTCCTTGCCATCCACATCGGTCGATGACGGCCAATAAATCCGCGAAGCAGCCTGAGGGTTTCCCCATTCGGCCGTATCGTTGCTCACATAAACGGAATAAGCCGAAAGCTTGTCCTCGTAATTCTGAGGATTGCACAGATACGAAATGCCGCAAACTTTGTAAGGCTGGCCCAAATCCAGATCCAAGATAGCTGGCAAAGGTTTGGCAATTGCCGTATTGACCGCCCACCAAGTGGCAGAATCCCCGTCAAAAGCTTTCCCTACCGTATCGGAAGCCGACTGGCTATTGATTGACAGAACCTTGTATTCTGAAACCGGCACAGGTTTCACTTGCGCTTCGATACCCGGGCAAATGAATCCAGCCCCGAGCATCAATGAAAATAGGAACTTTGCTTTCATAAATATGGTTTTGGTTATTGGTTTACACAAAAAAGAAAACCCTTTAAGACAAATTCCTCCGAATCTTGCCTTAAAGGGGTAAAAGTACGCAATTTTCTGTTATTTTGAAAGTCCTAAGATACCGGATTCCCCAAAGTCTCCGACAAAGATTCGGTAATAGTCAGAACCTCCTTGCTCTGGGACTGATGCGGATTTTCCTTGGAGTCCTGGGCTTCCGGAAATTTGGTTTTCTCGAAATTGATCCGCTCCTTCTCTATCACCAGCGGCCTCTTGCGGACCTGGGTATTAATTGCTCCGACGTATTCACCGACGATTCCGATAAAAATGAGCTGGACGGCCGAGAAGAAAAAGAGGCCGATAACCAAGGGTGCCTGCCCTGCCTGAAAGCTGTCCCAATATACCAACTTGTATATCAGATAGACCAAGGCCACCAAGAAACTCAGTATCGCGACCCCGAACCCGATAAACGTAGCCAAGCGCAACGGGACTTTGGAATAGCTCACAAAACCCAGCATCGCCATATCGTAAAGGGTGTAGAAATTATTCTTTGTCCGGCCATGCTCCCGCCTCGGCTGCACGAAATTGACCCGGGCAATATCGAACCCTAATTCGGAAACCAATCCCCGGAAATAGGGATAAGGGTCGTCTATCGTCCGAAGCACATCCACGAAACTCTTGTCGTACAAGCCGAAGCCCGTGAAGTTCTTCACCTGCTCCACTTCCGACATCCTGGCGATAAGATTGTAAAAGACCTTGCGGACCCTGTACATCATCGGGTTTTCCTCGCTCTGGTTCTTGACCCCGATAACCACCTTATGCCCTTCTTCCCATTTGGCGACCAGTTCCGGAATCGTTTCGGGAGGGTCCTGCAGGTCGGAACACATCGAAATGACCGCGTCCCCGTAGCACTGCCGGATACCATGGAAGGGAGAACGTATATGCCCGAAATTCCGCGCGTTGACAATACAGCGGACATGCTTGTCCTGCGCTATTTCCTTGCGGATTAAGTCCACCGTCTTGTCCGTGGACGAATTGTCGATAAAAATATGTTCGTAATCATACTGCGGCAAGGTTTGCATCACCTTGCGGATACGCTCGCACAGAATCGGAACATTCTCCTCCTCGTTGTAACAAGCGGTAATAATGGATATCTTCTTGCGCTTTTCCATTGTCTTGCTTTAATCCTGCCAGGGAATCTGCCAGCTAAAATACTACAAAAGCTCTTTATAGGAGGCAAAGAAAAAATCAGCATGGCTGTTCCGGAAAGAAGCATCCCCGTAACCGGAAAGGAAACCCATCGTCTTCATCCCGGCATAACGACCTGCCTCGATGTCGGGCAGAGTATCCCCTACCATCAGGCATTTCCCCGGTTCCAAATCGAACATGGAGACCATCATCTTCAAGACTTCCGGCTTGGTCAGGCTGTCGCCCGTGCAATCCGGGGTGCCGACAAAAAGGAACTTGTCCTTGATGCCTAACTTTTCCAATACCTCATACGTAGGTGCTTTGGGCTTGTTGGTGGCCACATACAAGGTCTTGCCCTCTGCCAGCAACTTGTCCAAGAATTCCGCGACGCCTTCAAACAAAACCGTGTTCTTGTATTTCCCGGCCGCATAAACCGCCCGGAAAGTCCTCGCCGCCAGAGCGCGTTCTTCCTCGTTCAAAGCAGGCGAAATAGCCGAGATAATATCGGGCAGCAAAGGCCCTATCCGCAGCTTGCTCTTGTCATAGCTAAAACCCAGATTCTTGTACGCCTGCTCAATGCTTCCCAGCACATCCGCCTTGGAATCGGACAAAGTCCCGTCCAAATCGAAAAAGAAATGATCGAAATCCAACAAATCCCCAAACCTCATATCTCCCTATGATTTTCAAAACCAGCAACAAACAACGGCCGAATCCCTTGCAGAACCGGCCGTCGCGCATGCATTTCCTATTTATATTGCCCCCCTGCTTCTTCAATCAATTTGTCATAACGCTTCTGCAGCATATCGATACGGGAAGCGTCTTCCTCGTAAATCATATGATAGAACTCCCTTTTGTTCTTCAACCACATCAACTCAAACCCAACCGCCTTCAATATGCCCTTGTCTGAACCCGTACCAATCGCTCCCGGCAACTGGAAAAGGACTTTTCTTGTCTCATACCTGTCCATGCACCCTTGCGGCAACCGTTTGAAAAAATCGATGGAAGCCGCTGACACGCCACCGCCTATCACACATTCCTTCCCGTATTTCTTCGCCTTTACAAACAATTCTTCCGCAATCTTGAAGATTGGCTCGCTATTGATATCATCCCTTGTCAAGCCCATCGAGCCCGTCATATCCACACGTCCCAGGACAATCCCCTTCAACTGATCCGAACCTGGCAAATCCATCATTTGCTGAAAATTCTCATATCCTGTCTTGGTTTCCACATTAATCAGAAAATCCACTGTTTCCCATTCATCCTTAGGGTAAACCATGTGCGTGGCCGCCAAATATTTCTTCAATGCATACGGAGTCTCGATCATGGGAGCCACAATCCGGGTCACTCCGATGGAACGGGCATCGTACATATCGCGGATAGCTTCGCAGCCTCCAATCTTGATTGTCAAATCCAATCCAGCCTTCGTAATCACCTCTTTCAAACGAAGAGCCTCTTCCATCCGGGTTCCTTCCGCCTCGAACTCGGCCTTGACCCCGACCACATGGTGATTCTCTTTCAGGTCTTTCAATACGTCAACCATCCGTTGCTCTAATGCATTCATAACTAATCCTCTTTTATTGGTGGTACAATCATATTTTTAACAAACTCCTCTCTTGGCAAAAAGGGATACAGGTCTTCCAAGGGCTTTGACACCATCCGCCCATCCGGTTTCCTTTCGGAAGATGTCTTGGGCTGGAAAATATAATCTTCCGGCAAAACAACCTCGCACAGCACAGGCCCGGACATCTGCAACATCTTACGTATGCCGCTTTCCGCATCCTCATTCTTTTCTATCCGGAATGCCGGAATGCCAAACGAATCGGCTAATTTAACAAAATCGGGGAAAACCACACCGGAATCCGGCCCAATTCCTATATGCCGTCCCGAAAAGAAATTGTTTTGCGTTTGACGGATAGAGATATAACCTCCATTGTTCAATACGACCAACTTCAAATCCAAGTTATTCGCCACCACGGTAGCCAATTCCTGGACATTCATCATCAAGCTCCCATCCCCGCTCAGACAAACCGCCGTCTTTCCCGGGGAGGCCAAAGCCGCCCCGATAGCGGCCGGCAAATCGTACCCCATCGCCGCGCAACCCGAATTCCAAAAATAACGCTGTCCCCGCTTCACCTTGACAGCCTGGAAACCGACCACGCAAGCCGAGCCGTTCGCTGTTGCCACCACGGCATTCTCCGGCAGCATACAGCTCAATGTATCCACAAAATAATAAGGGTTCACACGACCGGGCCGAGAATATTCCGGCAACACGACCGGATAACGTTTTTTCCTTTCCAAGGCCCAATCCAGCCAATCCTGGTAGGATCGCTTGGGCTGGTAGGATTCCATCGCCCGGAAGAAAGCCTTGGCATCGGACTGGATGGCCATACAGGGATGCACGGTCGGCTTTTGCATCTCCGCCATATCCACGTCCACGCACACCAATCGACCCGCCCGTGCGAAGAACTCGTAATTATAGCTTGTCTGACGGATATTATTGCGGGATCCCACGCATAGCACCAAATCGGCGTTCTGCAAGGCGAAGTTCCCGGCACGGCTCCCCAAGGTTCCTATTCTTCCCACAAAGCATGGATAGTCTTCCTCCAGCAAATCCATCCCATTGAACGTACCCAAAGCCGGCATCGGCATCTTTTCCAAGAAAGCCCTCATCCCGGATTCCGCCCCGCTTATCCGGATTCCGTTCCCGGCAATCAAGACCGGGCGCTGGCACTGATCCAACAGCGAGAACAATTCCTGCATCGCAGCCTCATCCGGTTTCAAGACCACATCCCATGCCGGATGGAACACCGACAAAGCGGCATCCATTTTCTTTTCATCCACCAACGCACCTTGTATATCCATCGGCACATCAATCCAGACCGGGCCGGGCCGTCCGGACAAAGCGGCATGAACCGCCTCGTCCAAAATCCTGCCGGCATCCTCGGCGCGCTTAATCTGGCATGCATACTTCGTCAGCGGCTTCACCACCGAAATAATATCCACCTCCTGGTCACCCAACTGGCGCAACGGCAAATCGGGACATGCGGAAATCGTGGTCGATTGCTTCACTTGGCCGGAAACGTACAAGACCGGCACGGAATCGGTCCATTCGCCCATGACCCCCGTCAGGGTATTCAATCCTCCGGGGCCCGTCGTCACATTGACCACGCCCAAGCGCTTTCCAGCCCGTACATAACCTTCGGCCGCAATGGCACACGCCTGCTCATGATGGCAGCACGTATAGGCCAGACCGCTTTGCAATACCGCATCGTTCAGGTGCATGGCACCGCCCCCGGTAATCATGAAAACACGGTCCACCCCGTATTTCTCTTTCAGCCTTTTGAATATATAATCACTGACTCGCATTCTATATCCGTTTTTTGCCCTATTCTCATTTAAATTCCATCCAGTCCTCCAAGGCCGGCTTGACAACCTTGCTTACCAAACGGCCCGATACGCCGGCTGGCCCCCTCGCCACAGTTCGCTTGCAATGCATTACTTGTCAAACAGCAGGCATTCCCTGTCCAGTTCTCCTTTATGCTCCTGGTACCATCCGTATAACCGTCTCACCGACTGTTCAACCGGCGTGAACGAAAGCCGGTCTCCCATTTCAGCTCTCAAACGGGCATTGTCGCCGCTGTATTCCATCCCCATGCCCGGCATCCCCACCTTGACCGGCAAATCCTTGCCCGAAATCCGGACTACCCGCCGAGCCAGATCCAACAAGGAAACCCTTTCGTCCGGAACCACGTTATACGCTTTATGCCGCGGCTTATGCTCGATAAAATAATCCAAAACCGGCATCAAATCCTCCACCGCCAGATAACTGAAAACCCGGTCCTGGCGCAAAGTCACCGGCAAATCGAACAAGGTCTTGCAAATCGCATTCGAAATGAAACGTATCGCGTAATCCTCGTATCTTCCGAAGATGCCGAAAACCCGTAAGTCCACCACATCTTCCTGGCACCGTTCCATGTATTTGCCGCAGATATATTTGGTATATCCATGCTCATCCTCCGGCATATACCTACCGAAAAAATCCTCTTTCATCGCAGGTTCGTAATGCCGCATGTCATAGATGGCTCCCGAACCGATATTGAGAATGCGTCCGCAACGGTCGGCATGACGCACCAGATTGAAAAACATCCGGGTATTGGTATATAACAGATGTTCGTGGTCGGGCGCGTTCCGATGACCCGGCTTGACCGCGGCATGAATCACGGCATCGAAGGATCGAGTCGAAAACCAAGCATCCATCGCCTCCGAATCCGCCCAATTCACCTCCTTGTGCGAAGGCGACACAATCTCGTATTTCTCCGCCAGGAAACTCTCCCGGATATTCCTTCCGATAAAGCCGCTTCCTCCCGTCAGCAATATCCTTTTCATAACAAACCCTCCACTTCGAGTCTTGATTCCACCTGCATGGCACTATTCATGGCCCATCCCCGTGCCACCCATCTGGCAATACAGGCTTATCTCGTTCAAACACAGCTCATACACATCCCCTTGACGGTAACGTTTGTACCAATCAACCGTCAAATCGATGCTCTGGCGGATATCCAGACGGGGATTCCATCCCAAACGGAAACGAGCCTTGCTGATATCCAGCATCAGCAGATTGGCTTCGTGCAAAGCGTCCGGGTCGGACAAGTCTTTGCGCTCGCCTGAACCGTAGGCATCGATTACCATGCCGGCCACATCCCAGACCGGGACAATGCTGCCGGCATCCGGACCGAAGTTCCATGCCTCGCAATAACGGGTCGGTTCTTCCCACATCTTCTTTGCCAACAGCATGTAGCCGCTCAAAGGTTCCAGCACATGCTGCCAGGGACGAATCGCCTTGGGACTGCGAATCCCTATCGCTTGCCCGGCTTCCAAGGCTCGGATGCAATCGGGAATGATACGGTCCTTGGCCCAGTCGCCGCCCCCGATCACATTCCCTGCCCGCACGCTGGCTATGCTCTTGCCGTGACGGGCAAACTGCGATGGGTTAAAGAAGCTGCGACGCCAGCTGCTTATCGCGATTTCCGCCGCGCCCTTGCTGCTGCTATAAGGATCATAACCTCCCATCGGTTCATCTTCCCGGTATCCCCAGACCTGCTCCCTGTTTTCATAACATTTGTCGGTGGTAATCATCACGCCGACCTTGACACTGGGACAGTGCCGGATGGCTTCCATCACATGGATGGTTCCCATCACATTGGTCTGGTAAGTCTCAACCGGTATCTCGTAGGAAAGGCGAACCAAAGGCTGGGCCGCCAAATGGAACACGATGTCAGGCCGGTACTGCTCGAATACCGCTTTCAGCGCAGCCTCATCGCGAATATCCACCCGCAAATCGGCCTTTATCTTCCGGCCGATGCCCGACAGGACATAATTGTCCCGTTCGCTATAAGGATCAAGCCCCAAACCGACCACTTCCGCGCCTAACGAATGCAGCCAGATGCTCAGCCAGCTTCCTTTGAAGCCCGTATGCCCGGTCACCAAGACCTTTTTTCCTTTATAAAACCCGTCAAAATCCATAAACGAAGCCTTCCGCCTATCAATAAACCATTCACCCTATAACGCGCCTTATGCCCGATATGGCCATCTCCTCATCCAACTACCAAATCTTCCAAGGGGCATTGCCCTCCGCCCACAAAGCCTCCAGTTCCCGCTTTTCCCGCTGGGTATCCATCGGCCGCCAGAAACCATAGTGACGGAAAGCCACCAATTCGCCTTCGGCCGCCAAAGTCTCCAAGGGCTTTCGTTCCCATATCGTGGCATCATCGTCGATATAATCCAGCACCTTGGGTTCCAGCACGAAGAAACCTCCATTGATCCAACTGCTATCCCCCTTGGGCTTTTCCTGGAACGAAAAGACTTTCACTTCGTCCTGGGCATTGAACGTGATGGCCCCGAAACGGCCCGATGGCTGCACCACGGTCACCGTAGCTAGTTTCTTCTGTTCCCGATGGAAACGAAGCAATGCCGGAATATCTACATCCGCCACCCCGTCCCCATAAGTCATCAGGAAAGGCTCATCGGCAGGCAAATACTCCTTAATCCGTTTCAAACGCCCTCCTGTCATCGTATTCAGACCCGTATCGGCCAAGGTCACCTTCCAAGGCTCGGCATGGGAATGATGGATTTCCATGCTGTTGTTGCTCAAATCCACCGTCATATCTGCCTGATGCAGGAAATAATCGGCAAAATACTGCTTGATCATATAAGCTTTGTACCCGCAGCAAATCACGAACTCATTGAAACCGTAATGGGAATAAATCTTCATGATATGCCACAAAATCGGCCTCCCGCCTATCTCCACCATCGGTTTGGGACGGATATCGGTTTCTTCCGAAAGCCGGGTACCGAACCCTCCTGCCAAGATGACAACCTTCATATATTCTATGTTTTCTATTTATCCTTTTGATCCAAAGCACTTTCCTCTATCTCATGGCAAGCGCGTCGCATCCTCTGTCAAAGGACTGTCCGTCCCCGCATTCCTTCCTCTTCGCTCAACAGCCTTTCTCCTTCAAAAAAGCGGCGATTTTATCCAGCACGTAAGCAATCTGCTCCTGGCTCAATCCAGGATAAGTCCCTAGGAAAAAGGTGCTTTCCATCACCATATCGGTGTTTTCCAGATTTCCCACAATGCGTTTTTCCACTTGAAGATAAGCCGGCTGCTTCACCATGTTGCCGGCAAACAGGTTCCGGGTCTCGATGCCGTAACGGCTCAGGTATTCGGTAAGCTCCGTCCTCGTGAAACCCGCTTGGCTGCGTACCGTGACCGGATACGCGAACCAGGACGGATCCGAATCCGGTTCGGCCTTGGGCAGAATGAAATACTTTTCCCATGCCTTGAAGCCTTGTTCCCAACGGACAAAATTCTCCTTGCGCTTCTGTACGAAAGCAGGCAGCTTGTCCATCTGCGCCGAACCGATAGCAGCCTGCATATCGGTCATTTTCAGATTATAACCCACATGGGAATAGACATATTTGTGATCATAGCCCAATGGCAATTCCCCGTACTGCTTGGTAAAACGCTGGCCACAACGCCCGTTCTGCCCGCCTTCGCAATAACAATCCCGTCCCCAGTCCCGGAAAGAACGAATGGCGCGGGCTATCGCCGGGTCGTTGGTGCAGACCATGCCGCCTTCGCCTGTAGTTATATGATGCGCCGGATAAAACGAGAAGGTGGACACATGGCCGAAAGTCCCTAACTTCTGCCCTCTGTAGGTGGAGCCCAAGGCATCGCAGCAATCCTCGATGACCCAAAGGTCGTATTCCTTGGCCAGTTTCAAAATCTGCTCCAAACAGAACGGATTGCCCAAGGTATGCGCTAGCATGATAGCCCGGGTCTCGCTCGAAATGGCTTTCTTGACCTGTTCCACCATCACATTATAGTTTTCCAGCTCCACGTCCACGAAAACCGGGACCATACCGTTCTGGATAATCGGATTGACTGTGGTCGGGAATCCGGCAGCCACGGTAATGACCTCGTCCCCCTTACGTAAACGCCTATCACCGAGAAGCTTGCTTGTCAATGCCGTTAATGCCAGCAAATTGGCCGATGAACCCGAATTGACCGGCAAGGCAAACTTCACTCCCAAATAATCCTTGAACTTGGCTTCGAATTCCCGGGCATAACGGCCTTCCGTCAGCCAGAAATCCAGCGATGAATCCACCAAGTTTTCCATTTCCCTTTCATCGAAAACCCGCCCGGCATAACGGACCTGGCGTATTTCCTGCCCGGCTTTTTCCTCGGCTTCCTTCCCGAACTGCGCACGATAGTATTCCGCCACCAATTGCCTGATTTCCAACCTCAGCGCTTCAGCGGTCTTGCTTTCTGCCATCTTCTTGTCCTTGAATCATTAAAAGAATCCTTCCGATTCCCCACATCCTTGTTTCAAACCAATACGGGGCAATGGATAATACACCCAGTATCATCCCATTGCCCCAGCTCGGCCAATATTATTCAGCCCCCTTGATTTCCACGTCCTTCACAATCTTGGCAATCATGCCTTGCAAAGCCTTTCCGGGTCCCACTTCGATGAAACGGGCAGCCCCGTCGGCATGCATGTTCTGGACAATCTTGGTCCAACGCACCGGAGAGGTGAGCTGGGCTATCAGGTTCGCCTTGATTTCTGCCGGATCGGTATGCGGCAAAGCATCCACATCCTGATATACCGGGCAAATCGGTGTCTGGAATTCGGTAGCTTCAATGGCTGCCGAAAGTTCCAAACGGGCCGGTTCCATCAAGGGCGAATGGAAAGCACCGCCCACCTTCAACGGCAAAGCCCGCTTGGCGCCGGCCGCCTTGCATTGATCGCAAGCCATCTCGATGCCTTTCATCGTCCCGGAAATAACCAACTGGCCGGGATTGTTGTAATTGGCAGGAACCACTACCTCGTCTTTGATGCCTGCGCAGATTTCCTCAATCTTCTCATCGGCCAGACCGATAATAGCCGCCATCGTGGAGGGGTTCATCTCGCAGGCCTTCTGCATCGCGTTGGCACGCTTGGATACCAGCACCAAGGCATCTTCGAACTTCAAGGCTTGGCTGGCGACCAGGGCCGAAAATTCGCCCAAGGAGTGGCCGGCCACCATGTCGGGCTTGAAGCCGGGCAAGCAGGCGGCCCAAATCACCGAATGCAGGAATACCGCAGGCTGGGTCACTTTCGTCTGTTTCAAATCTTCCTCGTTGCCGGCAAACATGATGTCGGTAATCTTGAAGCCAAGGATTTCATTGGCTTTCTCGAACATTTCCTTGGCTTGGGGATAGTTGTCGTACAAATCTTTTCCCATTCCGGAAAATTGCGATCCCTGCCCGGGAAAAACATAAGCTGTCTTCATAAGGCTTTTCTTTTTCTCGAAGCCGGAAGACCCCGCAGGGCCGGCGGCTTCCTTTTGAAGAAGCAAAGATAATGCAAATAGGCTTAGAAACTGTTTAAATTTTTTACAATACTGAAAGAGATGAGTTTAGGAAAATCCGTTTTCGGGCAAACCGGGTTTCAGGACAGTCTCTGAAAAAATCATTACCTTTGGATTTTGCAGCTTAGGCAAAGTTGTGTCAATATCCGGGAACGCGAAAAAACGAAAGACCATGTTATACCCGATTGGAATCCAGAATTTTGGAAAAATCCGTGAAGGCGGTTACGTCTATGTGGACAAGACGGATTTGATTTACAACATCGTCCAAACAGGCGGTTACTACTTCCTGAGCCGTCCCCGCCGTTTCGGCAAGAGTCTTTTGATTTCGACCTTGGAAGCCTATTTCCAAGGCAAAAAAGAGTTGTTCCAAGGCTTGGCCATCGAGAATCTGGAAAAGGATTGGAGCGCTTATCCGGTACTACATCTGGATTTGAGCGGGAAGGAATACAATACCATGGATGACCTCGATGTCCGTCTGGACCGACATCTGAGCCAATGGGAAAACTCTTTTGGATTCGAGAAACGTTACCCGATGGCTGATGCCCGTTTTTCCGATATCATCGATGCGGCTTATGAAAAGACAGGCAAACCGGTCGTAATCCTGATCGACGAGTACGACAAGCCATTGTTGGACACGGCGGGCAACGAACCGCTGCGGGAAGCCTTCCGCAGCCGTTTGCAAGGCTTTTACAGTGTGATGAAGAGTCAGGACGGCAAGCTCCGCTTCGGCTTCCTGACCGGTGTCACCAAACTGGGCAAACTCAGCATCTTCAGCGGGCTCAACAACCTCAACGACATCTCGATGGATTACCGCTACGCGGATATCTGCGGCATTTCCGAGAGCGATTTGCATGCGTATTTTGACGGAAGCGTGCAGGAGATGGCCGATGCCAACCGGATGAGCAAGGAAGAATGTTATGCCAGGCTCAAGGACTATTACGACGGCTATCATTTCTGCGAGGAATCCGAAGACATCTACAATCCCTTCAGCCTACTCAGCGCCCTCAACGGGCAAAGGTTCCGCGACTACTGGTACGAGACCGGCACGCCCACTTTCGTGGTCAAGGCTCTTCGGCAGGGCAAGTTCAAATTGGAAGACTTGACTTTGGAGGGGGTTCCCTACTCCGCCTTGGGTGGAGTGAATGCCGACGACTCCGACCCGGTCCCGGTACTTTATCAGAGCGGTTATCTGACTATCCGCTCCTATGACGAAAGGCGGCAGCGGTATTCGTTGAAGTATCCCAACCAAGAGGTGGAGCGCGGTTTCATGGAGTGTTTGGCCAAGACCTACATCCCCACGGCCTCTTACTACAGTCCTTTCGATGTACAAAAGTTCGTGGATGATTTCGAAAAGGGCGATGCCGAGGGCTTGATGAAACGTTTCGAGGCCTTTTTTGCCGATGCCGACTACGCCATTGTCGGGGATGCGGAATTGTACTTCCAGAACACGATGTACGTCATGTGTAAGTTGATGGGGCAATTCGTGCAGGTAGAACGTCACACCAGTGCCGGTCGCATGGACATTCTGGTTCAGACCGAAAAATACATCTACGTGATGGAGTTGAAGATGGATGCCAGCGCGGACGAGGCCTTGCAACAGATTGAAGAGAAAGGCTATGCCAAGCCGTTCGCCGCCGATTCCCGGAAGCTCTTCCGAATCGGGGTCAACTTCTCTTCCTCCACGCGCCGGATTGAAGAGTGGAAAATCGCATAAACGGCATTTCCTCTAAATGCAGGAGAAAACGCCCTTTGCATTCAGCGCATCCGTGCGCAAAACAAGAAAACTTTCGATTCGGAACCGAAAGTTTTTTAAAAAATATACGATTCAGAACCGAAAATTCCATACCTTTGGCGACACGCAAATTCAAGAAAAAGGCAACTAAATGATTGACAAAGAACTATTAAAGCAAGTCATCTACGAGCAGCATGAAAAGCAACAACAGGACTTCATAAAACGACACATAGACCCGCAACTTATCGCTTGCCCTGAAATCATGGTCATCTCCGGCATCCGACGCTGCGGGAAATCCGTTTTGCTCCACCAAATCCGCAAGACGCAAAACGAACAAGACTATTTTCTGAACTTTGACGATGAACGCCTCCTCAACTTCGAAGTAGAAGATTTTGCCCTGCTCGACCAGATATTCCACGAAGAATTCGGTCATCAACGCACCTATTACTTGGACGAGATTCAAAATGTCAATCAATGGGAACGCTTTGCAAGCCGCCTATACCGCCAAGATTGCAAAGTCTTCGTCACCGGAAGCAACGCCAAGATGCTTAGCCGGGAATTGGGTACTTTCCTGACCGGCCGCCATGTCACGCACGAGCTTTTCCCCTTCTCGTTCCAGGAATTCCTGCGATACAAAGGTATCCGGATCGAAAAATCAACCTTCCATACCACCACCGGGAAAGCCACGCTTGCCAAATATCTCGGTGAATATCTAAAGACGGGAGGCATGCCCCAATATGTCCGGACAGAGAACACCAATTACCTGCAATCGCTTTACAACGATATTTTATACAAGGATGTCATTACCCGGAACGGCATCAACCAAGACATGCCGATTCGAGAAATGATGTTTTACCTGGCCAGCAATGCCACCCATCCCTACACCTATAATTCCTTGACGAAAGCCATCGGATTGAAAAGTTCGGAAACAGTCAAGTCCTATCTGGGTTTCATCGAAGATACATACTTGGTATGCCAGCTATCCAAGTTCAGCTATTCCAGCGGGATACAACTGCGAAGCCCAAAGAAGATTTATTTCATAGACAATGCTTTCATTCACAAACTCGGATTCAACGCCACCAGCAATACCGGCAGCACCTTGGAAAATACAGTTTTCGTGGAACTGAAACGAAGAGGCTTCGAGGTGTTCTATTTTTCGGAAAAGGTCGAATGCGATTTCCTGGTTCGTCAGAACGGGACAATCACCATGGCAATCCAGGTCAGCGCATCTCTGCGCGATGCCAAAACAAGACAAAGGGAAATGAAAGGACTGGAAGCCGCCATGCAAGCTTTTGGGCTCGACGAAGGCCTCATCCTGACCTTGGACGAAAGCAGCGAAACCGAAACCTCGCAAGGGCAAGCGGTGCATATACGCCCCGTCTACCGCTGGCTTTTAGAGATGCAGGAATGACACCTGCCTCCTGACCCGATATGGGCCGCCTTGCCGTCTTCAACGGGGACAGACGGAAATTCCATAATAGGAAATGCCGGAATCTTCCCCTTGGGAAAACCGCCACCATTTCCAGGACTTCTAAGAACACAGAAACCGCGCGGACTTGCCGAGTTCCGCGCGGTTTCTGTGTTTTACTACCCCTTATGCTCCCTTATTACATCACCAGGACTTTCCAGACCTGCTGGCCGGAGCGGACGATATAAAGGCCGTCGTTCCGGACAGGGATGTCCTTGCCGTGGCCTTGGTAAAGGAGGATGCCGGAGGGCGTGAAGACCGAGATTTCCCCTTCAATGCCTTCGATGTAAATAACATGCTCCTTGGCATAGACCTTGCCTTGCAGCTTGGCTTCCATGCTTTCGTTTGCCACACCGGGATCGCGGTCGGCCTTCAGGCTGAAACGGACCGATGACAGGCTTTCGTCTTCCGTGCTGCCGTTGTAGCCGGTGGCGTAAGTGTAGGTAACTTCCTGCTGGCTGAACGTCAAGACATTGCCAAGCCGGGTGCCGCCTTCCCATCCCGAGGCCTTGGCCAGGTCGAAGCCCGGCAGGAGGGAAAGGTCGAAGCCGTTGCTGGCATCGAGCGTGATGTCGAGACGGTTGTTTTCCGCGTTCAAAGTCTGGAGTTCGGGATTGCCCGACAAATCCAGACTCGTCAGCTCGTTACCCGAGCAGTCAAGATTTTCCAGCTTGTTGAAATATCCGATACCCCGCAGGTCTTGGATACCCATGTCCGCCACCTCCAAGGTACGTACGTTGCCCCGTTCCACGATGTCCAGGCTGTCGTTGCCCGAACGGTCTATCTGTCCGCTGACATGGCTGCGGAAGACCGCATCGGGGAAGTTGGCCTCGCTCACGGCAATTTCCGCCTCCCCGTTCCCGGCATCCAGACGGAAGCGCACTTCGGGGAGTTCCGCCTCGCCCTGGTAGCCGGTTTCGTAGGCATAGGACACCTCCGCCTGCAAGAATTGCAGTTGCCCGTTTTCTACCTGTGCGCCGGTCCAGTCCGAGGCCTTGGCCGGGTCGAAGCCCGGCAAGACGGAAAAATCCAGGCGGTTGGCATCGTCCAAAGACACCTTTAGCACATTTCCCGTGGCATCCAGTTCGTTCAGCCTGGTGTTGAGGGACAAGTCCAGACTTGTCAGCTCGTTGTCCGAGCAGTCGAGGCTTTCCAAGTCGGCGAAATTCCCTATCCCTTTCAGGTTCCGGATGCCGAGGCCGGACACATCCAGAACCTTGATGGTTGCTTCCTTGCCATCCAGATAACCGTTGGCCGAGGTATCCAGATGTTCCGACACGTAATCACGGAAAGCTTCGTCCGGGAAATTGGCCTCATCGATCCGGACCGGCTCGGTCTCCATCAGATACAAAGAAAAATACCCGCCCAAAGGCGCGTCAGGGTTCGGACACCGATAGTGATAGAAATAGCTGACCGTATCCTTGACGAAGGTCAGGCTGTCGCCCTGGATGGTTCCGCCTCGCAGGTAGGTTATCCGGGAAGCATCCAGACCGGGAATCGAGGACAAGGCCATCTTCCGGCTGCCGTCCAAGACCACCCCGTGGTAGTTGCCGGTAGAATCTTCATTGTCCTCATAATGATAAATATAGTATACATACATTTGAGAAAAATCCATACAAGCCAATCTGTTATTCAGAAAACCGACATCAGCCAAGTCGGGCGCAAGAGATAAATCCAACTCTGTCAAACGGTTGAAGCTGCACTCCAAACCCGCGAGTGAATGCAATGTATCTCCCCCGAAGTCTATATGTCTCATACCATTCTCACCGCAATACAAGGAGCCAATCCCTGTCCCTGCCAAAGACAGGGTGTCTATCTGGTTATTGGAACAAGCCACAAAAGAAAGCCGAGGATTCCCGCTCATGTCCAGTTCCATCAGCTGCATGCCCCGACAGTCCAAACCCGCCAAATTTTTCCAACGTGGCAAGGCCTGCTTCAAATCCAAGGTGGTACGGTTGCAGTCCAAGACAATCAATAAACTGTCTTCTGCCAGCTCTATCCGAGAAAGGGTCGCATTGCCCGAGCAATCGATGGAACGCAACTCGGGAAACTTCGTCAAATCCAAGGTTTCCAAGGCATTGTTTTGGCACACCAAGACTTCCAATCCCTTGAAGTACTCGATACCTGTCAAATCGGTAATCCCCATGTCCGAAACATCCAAACCAATACCCTCGAACAGATGTACGTCATTGGCAGAATAGAAGATATATGGAGAGATGAGACTGAAATCATCCTCTCGATGGATAACCGTCTCCGTAAGAAAGATTTCAGAAATATTAAGAATCTCATCCCGGTTAGCATCGAAATGTTCTTGTATATACCTGCGGAAATTGAAGTCCGGGAAATGTTCCTCGTCGATGGCAACTACCGCATAGTCGTTGAACGAGGCCGGACGCAAAGTCACGTCCATTCCACCTTTCCCGGTTTCATACCGATATGAGAGGGATGCCTCCGGACTAAAAAACTGGACGATATCATCCTTGTACTCACTTCTATCCACTCTTGTGTTTTCCACCATACTCATTTCACCGCCCCTTTCTTGAATGAGACCGGACAGGCTGAAACGGTTGGAGTCATCCGAGGAGACCAAAACGCAACCTTGCTCCAGAGATACAGCCTCCAACACCGTACAGGAACTCAAATCCAGGCTCGTCAGCTGGTTGTCGGAGCAGGACAATGCCGTCAGAGCGGTCAGGCCGCCCACATCCAAGCTCGTCAGCTGGTTGCTGGAGCAGTTCAAAACCGTCAGGACGGTCAGTCCGCCCACATCCAAGCTCGTCAGCTGGTTGTCGGAGCAGGACAATGCCGTCAGAGCGGTCAGGCCGCTCACGTCCAAGCTCGCCAGCTGGTTGTAGTGGCAGAACAAATCCGTCAGGGCGGTCAAACCGCTCACGTCCAAGCTCGTCAAATTGTTGTCGTAGCAATCCAAATTCGTCAGGGCGGTCAGGCCGCTCACGTCCAGACTCGTCAGATGGTTGCCTAAGCAATCCAAATTCGTCAGGGCGGTCAGGCCGCTCACGTCCAAGTTCGTCAAATCATTGCTGCTACAGTCCAATTCCGTCAGGGCAGTGCAGCCGCTCACGTCCA
>CALUMK010000024.1 GCA_944321735.1 uncultured Bacteroidales bacterium | reverse complement strand
GAATCAGTTTACCTTATTACGCCGCGAGGACGCCGAAGAACCACATTCTCCATCCTCTCATCCGAATCAAACCCATCCCCTTCCAGCACCAATCCCGGACTTACCTTAAGCACGTGCACATCAGAATAAATCTTGCGGGTATCCTGGTTCCAATAAAGCGCTTCGGTATAAATGGTATCCAACGAACGGTAATCGTAGACCTCCACGTTCCGGTAGAATTTCATCAATTTCTGATCCTGGAAATTAATCGCCGAATCGGCAAACAGAATCACATCAACCGTGGAACCGTCTTCAGAAAAGAAAGTGGACTTGACTCCACGCGGAAATACCTGCAACGGCTCAGAACCCTTTTCTTTTCCCGTATAATTGCTCATGACCGGATATTCCATATATATCTGGCGCTTGCCTTCCTCGGTCACCAAACTATACGAATCATAGACAGTCTGACTCGGCGCAGAAGCAATGTCCTTGAAAGGCATGAATACACTGGAATCCGACTTGCAAGACACAACAAGCCCCAAAGACAACGCACAGAAGAAAAGACGGGAAAAACTGATTTTCATCTAGATTCAATTTAACAGAGAACAAACAACAGATGTCCCCTATCACCAATATACATTGGGCGGAATTCACCAGAACCCCGCCCAAGAAACCTCCAGGCTGCTTCCTACTTAGCAGCCCGAATCGTAGTCGTATGCGTGAACCAGCAAGAAATCTGATAGCTGGAACCTTCCCGCAAACCGTATGTAAACAGGTCATCAGCAGATGGGAAATGCTGGCTGTACGTGGCAATAGCGGAATTGGCCGCTTCGGCCACACTCGGATCAACCGCCTTGGCTTTAGCAAACATATCCACAGCAGCCCAGAAAGGCGCTCTTTTGGCAATAGGAGTACCATCGCCCGGACAAGCGTCTGCCCCGGCTGCGTACAACATCCCTAACAGCAGATAGGCTCGACCGCTATTAGGATTGATTTGCAAAGCTTTGGTACAAGCCCTGCGACCATCACCGTAATGGTTCAAACGCCAGCAGGCATTAGCAACAAGCAAATAGGCATTTTCCTGTTGATCTGAGGGCAATTGCGAGATAGTCTCTTCGGATAGAAAAGATCCAATACGTCCGAAATCTTCATTTCTATTGCACATTTGCGCCATAAGATAAGCACTTTCCGGCGTAGGATGCAACTCATACAAAGCATCCGTCAACTGGAAGAATATTTCAGCATCCGTGCATCCACGAGAAGCCAGCATCTTGGTTGCTTTTCTCAGGAATTCCGCATCGCCTTTGTTCGTTTCGAACTTTTCCGTGTACATAGCCACCAAATCCTCGCAAGAAGCATAGGGTTCGAACATCTTGCTGATGGTATTCATCATCGTATTAGCAGTCTCGTCCGAGGGATCCTGCTCGGCTATATCCTCCAGAATCGTCGTAGCCTTGTCATATGCGGCAAACAAATCATCCTTGCTAATCTTTTGAGCCTTATAGGCATCGCGCATGCATTCGAAATAGAAGTAAGGAATATTGACAAAATTCGGTTCGTTTGCATAAGCCAAGGCTTGATTGAACAATTCCATGGCATCCTCCAGCCGGCTCGGAGCATAATCGCGCATATCCTTGGCCTTCATCCCCAAGCAATAGCCCGGGCGTCCATAATACTGGGCGCGCATATCCCAAAGTTTCATCATCTCGTCAAAATACTGGCCTCTCTGTGCGGGATCTTTCGTAGCCGCTATCATCTGCTTGAGAATGGTGTTGCCACGAATATACGTATTCAACGAAGTGGCCGGACACAATTCCAATACCTGTTTCCAGGCATCATATGCGCCTGTATAATTCTTCTGTTTGTAAAATTCCTGATAAACAGAAAGATTCTGGAGACATTTAATACTGTCTTCAGGAGTTTTCCCGTACTTCTGGGCATGCAAGGCGGATCCGCCCATTGCCAATGCCACAACGATTGCAAGAATCTTTTTCATTATGTGTTTCCTCTTTTTGTTTCGTTTTTACGCTGCCCTGCAAGGCATATCGCCAAACTTTCCTGTGCGGGACTGCTTTAATCGTACTTCGGTTTCACGAACCAAGTCTCCAAGGATGAAAGGCTGATTCCTATCCGGAAATAATCCTCCGCAATCTGGCCTTTATTCATAACACCTATCCTTCCATATTGAAAGCCAACATTTATCAACGACCGACTCTTCCTGATAGGAATCCCAAGTCCCAGGCTCAACCCAAACGAAGTCAAATTATTCCCTCCATACGCTGCATAGTAAGTCTGATAAAAAGCACCTATCCTATAAGCAAAGTGCCGCGCTTTGGACACCGCTTGCGGATTGTTTTTCAATTCCGCACCTACATTTACCGCATAGGTATTCTGATAATTATACTTCTGTCCGTATTCCTCGTACTGTTCCCAGAACGAATAGCTGAAATCCGCCCCGACCACATATTGCCCTTCTCGTTCGAACGAGAAGCCGGCTCTTACCGTAGAAGGGTAAACAATCGTTCCCTTGCGGGCAGCTTCCGGCAAGAAAGCCGTATCGGTGCCGCTGGTAAACACGCCTTGCCCCATCGTGGTTCTCCGTCCATATAATTTGGACTGGAACGTATAAGAACCTCCCAGCGTCAAAAAATGTCCGCGCTTCAGCTTGGCCCGGTAAGTCACCCCAACATCGGCCGCAAAACCATTCACTTTTGTCGTCGTGTAGTACTCCGACTGGCCGGCATGCGCAGCCAAAGAGTCATCCAAGAACGACAAAGTAGAGCTTTCCGTCACCGTCCCGAACTCGTATATCAGGTTGGCCCCGATCGAAACCGGCCCCCAGCCCAAAGAATGTCCCCAACCCGCCTTCGCGATTCCCCCGGATCCATCATGGGTCAGCTGCGTCATTCCGATAAACGCACCTGCATCGGTAAAGGAAGACGTCCTATAATGCATATCGGTTGCCGGCATCAAATATATGGCCATCTTATACCACTTGCATACAGGGAAATAAAACTCCAGATTGCTCAAGCCTCCGGATGTGCTTTGATTCCGTGCAATGCTCCCATCCGGCCGACGTTCCCTCAAGCCATTCATTCCCAAATTGAAGCCTATATCAAAACGGACACTCAATGTATCCACACCCGTGCGGTAGGTGGCGGGATTCAATGGGTTCATATCGCCTTTGCCGGAAAGACCGACAGCGATTCCGCCCATTCCCATGTTACGCACATTCATATACGGCTGTATGCTACCCACTCCGAAAGCGGAATAAGGCGACAACAACCCACCTTGCGCAGATAAGGATTCCGGAAGCAGAATCAAAAGCAACAATCCCAACAAAAACACATAACGGGATTTCACCCTACTCCCATTTTTGCGATCCATTCAAGTCCAATATTTCATTCAAGCCCGTCAGGACTAAGTTCTGGTGTGCAAATATCCGATAATTCAACGACTTTTCAAAATAACCGGAATTCCCTCCTGTCAATACCACACGGAGGTTCGGAAATCGCTTTTCATAACGGGCGATATACCCCTCCACTTCATAGCGCAACCCATCCAAAGCCCCGCTATATAATGCGGTTTGAGTGTCGTTAATCTGATCCGTGCAACGTTCCTGCTTAATATCCACCATCGGCAGCGCTTCTGTAAAACGGTGCATCGCCCGCAAACGCATATTGAGCCCCGGGGAAATCGCTCCGCCAAGAAAACAGGCCGTCTTATCTACCACATTATAAGTGACACAAGACCCAAACACGATGCATAGCACATTTTCGTCCGGATACAGAGACCGTACAGCCGAGGCCACAGCGACCCGATCCCGCCCCAAGGTTTCCGGATTCTGGTAATTCAGACGAACCGGGATTTTCAAATCCGGCATATACGACTGCCAATCTATGAAATAGGAAAACTTTGCCAAGGCTCTGGCCAGAAAGACAGGTTCCCTCGCCACCGTACAGACAATGGCCGCATCCAAATCCGGATACCGGGACTGTATGTTCTCGATGTCCTGCGGCGTGACGGCTTCATGCCACTGGGTACACAACAACTTCTTACCTTCGAATACGCCCAGCTTAGTAACCGTATTCCCTATATCTATGACTAATTTCTTTCGCATCTTCATGAGACCACCCGCCTCAGCATCCCGCAAAGAAACGCCTTGCGCTGATCCAACTCTTTTTTATTAGCAATCAATTCCATCACAGCCAGTTCATCCTTCGCCATCTCGCATTCCGCCATCTTCTTGTCCACTTTCGCTATCATTTCACGGATTCGAATCAGCTTGAAAGCAAGCACCGCCTGGGTCACCGCCTCGTCCAGCTTGCCCTGATCCGAAAGTTCTGTCTTGACAAAGATACCTTTCTTTTCCCAATTCTCGCTTATTTCATATTGGGAGGAAGCCAAATCCGCCACAAGCTCCCGTACCGAAACATCATCATTCAACAACAAATCCTCCACCTTGGGCACGTATGTCTTCGCCAAAGAATCCGCAAATATAGAGAAAAGAGCTTGATGGGAAGATTCCCGCATCGAAAATCCTTCCTGAGTGATTTCCGACACAATATAAAACGCCACATTGGTAAGCAAGGGGACATCATTCCCGGCTTCATCCGTATAGACCTGAGTTGTATTATGAGTCCCGTAATTCACCAAAAGCCGAAGCAGTTCCCTTTCCACCAATAGATTGCCATCGTCTTCTACCGATGCATTCTCCGATTCCACACGCCCTGTCGCCTCATGCTGCTCCGGAACAGGCAAACTGCCCCCATCCCGAGCCTGCATCTGCTTCTGTGCCTTTTTCCTGAGAATCGCATTCAAACGGTTGAGGAGGTCGGCTTCCGATATTTCCAGAAGACGGCTGCATTCTTGCAGATAGACGGCCCGTTTTATCTTGTCAGGCAGAACAGATATGCTGTTGACGATATTCTCGATCACCTCGGCCCGCTTAATCGGATCTCCTCCGCTTTCGCCCAATAGAAGCTTGGTCTTAAACGTAATGAAGTCAACAGCTTCTTCTTTCAGAAATTTCCGTATCTCCTCGGTAGAATGCGCTTTGGCAAAATCATCCGGATCCTGGCCTTCGGGCAACAGAACCACCCGCACATTCATGTCCTCGGCCAGCACCATGTCTATACCGCGCAACGAGGCCTTGATTCCTGCCGAATCCCCATCGTAAAGCAAGGTCAGATTCTTGGTAAAATGAGATATGAGCCGAATCTGTTCCTCGGTAAGGGAAGTCCCTGACGAAGCCACCACATTCGTGATGCCTGCCTGGTGCATCGAAATCACATCGGCATAGCCTTCCACCATATAAGCCATATCCTGGGACACGATTTCCCTTTTGGCGAAAGGTATCGCATACAGAACATTGCTCTTGTGATAGATTTCCGATTCCGGAGAATTGACGTATTTAGCTTTGCTCTTATCGCTGCCCAGGATACGTCCTCCAAAGCCCAAGACCCTGCCGGAAAGACTGTGTATTGGAAAAATCACCCGTCCCTTGAAACGGTCGAACATCCGCCCGTTTTCCTCTTTCTCTATCGTCAACCCGCTTTGAATCAAATATTTCTTGTCATACCCATTTTTCAAGGCTGCCTCAGTGAAAGCCGCCCAGGAATCCGTGCAATACCCAAGCTGGAATTGCTTGATAATGGCATCCGTAAACTTTCTTTCCCGAAAATACGACAAGCCGACATTCCGTCCTTCTTCGGTATCCCACAAGGTCTTGGTAAAATAATCGGCAGCAAACTGGGTCACTTGGTAGAGGCTCTCCCTCTCGCTTTCCCGCTGACGTGCCTCCGGGCTAAGTTCTTCCTCTTGGATTTCGATGTTATACTTACGAGCCAGGTAGCGCAAAGCTTCCACGTACGCCATGTGCTCATGCTCCATCAAGAAAGTAACAGAATCACCCGCCTTGCCGCAACCAAAACATTTGAAGATGCCTTTGGATGGAGACACGCTGAAAGATGGCGTCTTCTCTTGATGGAAAGGGCAATTGCCCCAATAATTGGCGCCTCGTTTCTTCAGGACGACAAAATCGCCTACCACTTCCTCAATGCGTGCCGCATCGAGGATAGCACGTTTGGTATCATCCGGTATCCTGTGAGCCATGCCGATTGGTTTGAAGCGATGCGACTGCGCCGAGCCTTCCTTCCCTAAGCCCATCCGCACCCCTGGAATTGGAATGATTTATCGTTGAGCCGTAGCACCGCTCACGATTTCTATCAATTCATTGGTTATGCCTGATTGACGCAATTTATTATATCTCAGATTCAATTCTTTTATTAATTCTTCCGCATTGTCAGTAGCCTGGCTCATAGCTGTCATCCGAGCCCCATGTTCAGCCACGGCCGACTGGCACAAGGACAAGTAGAGATAAAGCGATGCCACCTTGGGAAGCATCGATTCCAATACGGACTCCAATCCCGGCAAAGCTTCCACCATGCCGGCCTTGAAAAAACCCGCCCGGTGACGCGCTACTTCCACATCCCCTATCGAAGCCGAAGACTCTCCTTGCTTGCGGAATTCCTCGATGGCAGCCTCCCCTATTTTCAAAATCCCCGCCACCGGCAAAATTTCCTGGACTTTGACTACATGCGTGGCGGCGTTGACCGGCCTGCAATAAACCACCTCGACTTTCTGAATCCTGCCATGTTCGTACGCTCTCAGGATTTCCTCCATCCATGGCTCCAAATGCGCGTAATCCATCTCTCCGGCCGGGGCACAGGATTCCGACAGCATCCGAGCATACTGCTTGGATGCGAAATACTGGCCAGCCTTGTTTCCTATGCTGAAAACACCTATGTCGGAAAGAGAAAAATCACTGTAATTCTCTCTTATGTAATCCTCTGCCGCCCGACATACCGAAGTATTGAAAGTGCCGCACATGCCCTTGTCCGACGCAACGACAATTATCAAGACTCTGGATGGCCTCTCATAGCCTTTATGCAGCAAATGGCTTTGAAGATAAGCATCGTTCTCCTGAGTCATCGTCCGATAGATGGCCATCAGCCGGAAGCACATTTCCCGGACTCGGGCAGTCCTGTTCTGCGCCTTGCGAAGCTTGGAAACCGAAACCATCTTCATGGCTGAAGTCAACTGCTGGGTTGACTTAGCCGAATCCAAACGTGTCCTGAGTTCTTTCAATCCAGCCATGCCACATTGAATATTTTATGATTACGCACCTCCAACATTGGCAACAAGAGTATCCACCACTTCCGCAGCAAGACGCTTCATCGCATCTTCCATACAGGCATCCATCTCGCCTTGGGCTATACGAGCCAATATATCCGGATGCTCCCGGTGCATGTTGCGCAAATATTCTTCCTGGAAATCTTCCACTTTATCCACCGGAAGTTTCAAAAGCAGACCTTTCACCCCGCAATAGAGAACCGCCACCTGTTCTTCCACCTTCATCGGAGAGTACTGGGGCTGCTTGAGCAACTCCACATTGCGATGCCCCTTGTCCAAAGAGAACTTGGTTGCAGGATCCAGATCCGACCCGAACTTGGAAAACGACTCCAGTTCCCGGAACTGCGCCTGATCCAGCTTCAATGTTCCTGCCACTTTCTTCATAGACTTGATTTGAGCCGATCCTCCTACTCGGGATACAGAGATACCCACATTGATAGCAGGCCGGACTCCGGCATTGAACAAGCCCGTTTCCAGAAATATCTGCCCGTCCGTAATCGAAATCACATTAGTCGGTATATAGGCCGAGACATCGCCTTCCTGCGTCTCGATAATAGGCAACGCAGTCAAGGAACCGCCTCCTTTGACCTTGCCATGCAAACAGGCCGGCACATCGTTCATCTTGGCTGCAATCTCGTCCGAACGAATAATCTTCGCAGCCCGCTCCAACAAACGGGAATGCAAATAGAATACATCCCCCGGATAGGCCTCCCGTCCAGGTGGACGCCTGAGCAACAAGGAAACTTCGCGGTATGCGACCGCCTGCTTGGACAAGTCATCGTAAACCACCAAAGCATGACGTCCCGTGTCCCTGAAAAATTCACCGATAGCTGCCCCTGCAAAAGGCGCATAGAACTGCATCGCCGCCGCATCGGCCGCCATAGATGCCACTACAATCGTATAAGCCATCGCCCCATGATCTTCAAGGGTTTTGACCACCGAAGCCACAGTAGAAGCCTTTTGGCCTATCGCCACATACACGCAATATATCGGGTCGCCTTTTTCGTAATTCTCTTTCTGGTTCAATATGGTATCGACCGCAATGGCCGTTTTTCCCGTCTGGCGGTCACCGATAATCAGTTCGCGCTGCCCCCGCCCGATGGGAATCATCGCATCGATACTCTTGATACCGGTTTGCAACGGCTCGTTAACCGGCTGACGGTAAATCACACCCGGCGCTTTGCGCTCCAACGGCATATCCATCAAATCGCCTGCAATCGGTCCTTTCCCATCGATGGGATTCCCCAAGGTATCGACCACGCGGCCAATCAAGCCCTCCCCGACAGGAATAGAAGCAATGAGATGTGTCCGCTTTACTTTATCTCCTTCTTGCACCAAGGAAGAATCTCCTAAAAGCACAACCCCGACGTTGTCTTCCTCCAGGTTCAACACGATGCCGTGCACCCCGGCGGCAGGAAACTCCACCAATTCGCCCGACTCCACGTTTTCGAGACCGAACACCCGGGCAATGCCATCCCCGGCATTCAGCACCGTCCCCACCTCCTGCATGTTCTCGTTCAAATCAAGCCCCGCCAGCTGCTTTTTCAAGATGGCCGTGACTTCGGATGCCTTGATATCTGCCATTTTTTATTTCTTTTGATAAACCTTGACATTGATCTCCTTGCGCAAAGAATGCAGACGTCCTGATATGCTCTTGTCCACGTACACGCCATCCACACGCAATGTGAAGCCCCCAATCAGCGATGGCTGCACCTTATTGACAAGCTCCACTTCCTTATCCGGGAAAGCCTGGGCGAGCCATGCCTCGAAACCAGCCCTTTCTTCCTCCGAAAGAGGGCAAGCCGTACGGGCGACCGCCCTCACTATCCCCTTGTTCTTCCGGTAAAGATCCACGTACTCCCGCACAATGCCATAAATATCCGTAACCCGGTTCTTGCCGATTACCAAGTCCATGAAACGAATCGTCAGTTCGTTCACATGCCCCTCGAAAATCATGCGCACCGCCTTTTTCTTTATATGGGGCGGGATAACGGGATTGGCCATCAGATACCGTACATCTTTGGCTTCCGAGAAAAAATCCATCAGAAAATGTATATCCCTGTACACTTCCTCGCTGGTTTTCATCTCCTCACCCAAGGCATACAGCGCCCTTGCGTATCGTACACTGGCTTTTGAGAGTTGCATTGAATTTTACAATTTAAGGTCTTTCAAACCTTTTTCCACCAATTCCTTCTGCTTGTCGCGGTCGGACAGTTCGCTGCCAATGACCTTCTCGGCCATATCCAAGGAGAGGTTGGCCACCGAAACCCGCAAATCTTCCAATGCAGCCTGTTTCTCGCGTTCGATATCCGCACGCGCCGCCTGCATGAGACGGTCGTACTCTTCCTTGGCTTTCTGCCGGCTACTGTCTTCTATCTGCCGCTTGAACTCCTTGGCCTGCCCGATAATCTTCTCTTTTTCCGAGCGGGCTTCGGATAGCATTTCATCGTTGCGACGCTGAAGCTCGGCCATTTCTTTCCGGGTGGCTTCCGCTTCCTCCAAAGCAGAAGTTATCTTCTCTTCCCTTTTCTTAATCATGCTGTTGATAACAGGAAACGCCCATTTCTTCAACATAAGGAAAAGAATCAGGAATATAAGACATGTCCAGAACAGCACGCCGACACCTGGCATTACCAATTCCATAACGTTTCTTTTAGCTGGGATTTCTCCGGATTACATGACCACAGCCAAAAGGCCGACAACCACAGCAAACAAGGCGACCCCTTCTACGAAAGCGGCCGTCAGAATCATGCTGGTCCGAATATCTCCTCCGGCCTCCGGCTGACGGGCGATGGCATCCACCGCGCTTTTACCAATGGAACCGATTCCGATACCGGCGCCGATGGCAGCCAAACCGGCACCGATGGCACCACCAATCTTAGCCAAAGCACTCAGGTCAGTGACAGCGGGCAGAACATTGCTGGCCGCGTCCAAAAGAACGGATAACAACATATCTATTTTTTTTGGTGTTTCGGAAAAGCCGCCGCTAAAATACCCAATCAGGAATTTCCGGCTTTCCCCTATCAATTATTTACCTTTCCAATCGCCCCCGTCATCTCAATGCGCCCCATTCGATGCCTTTCCAGGCTCGTACGCCAATGCCCCCGCAAAATAATTTGCAGAAAGCATCGTGAATATATAGGCTTGGATGAAGGAAACCAAAAGTTCAAGCGCATCAGCAAACAAACCGAAAATGATTGTCAATGGCGACACAGCCCAGCCCAAAGCCACGCTCTGCTGCCCGAAAATCAGCACGAGGGAAACAAAGCCGAGAATGATGATATGCCCGGCCGTCATATTGGCAAAAAGCCGAATCATCAACACGAATGGCTTTGTAAATATTTCCATCAGCTCGATAGCCGGCATCAACGGTATCGGGAATTTCATCCACATCGGCACTCCCGGCGTATTGAAAGTATGCTTCCAATACGCCTTGGTACTGCTACCCATCGTTATCAAGAATGTCAGCAACGCCAGAACTAAAGTCACTGAAATATTGCCCGTTATATTGGCTCCGAAAGGGAAAAAGGGAACGATGCCTAAAAAATTCCCCAAAAATATAAAGAAGAACAAGGTCGCCAGATAAGGCAGATACCTGTCCCCGTGTTCCTTGCCCAGATTGGCGTAAACCACCTCATCGCGGACAAACAGATAAACGGGTTCAAACAAGGCCGCCACTCCTTTTGGCGCTTGCTCTCCCCGACGTTTATAGTTTCTCACTACAAAAAAGAACAATATTATCAAAAACAGGGTGGAAACCATCATAGCCGCTACCGTTTTGGTAATAGAAAAATCCAATGGCAGCTTCTCGGCAATCCGAAGTTGACCGTCCGCCCCGGCTTCCACAGCCACAATCCGTCCCATATGCGGGGCTTCTTTCCTCAATTGGAATCCATCATATGCATGGGAAGGATTTTCAAAACGTGCTGATGAAAAGCAATGCAAACGTCCTTCATACAGCAGGATTACCGGCAAATGGACTTCCACTGCTTTGCCTTTCCAATCGCAGATATGCCAGGAATGCTTGTCCGTAATATGCCCCAAAATCATTTCCCCGGCGTTGAAACTTTCTTTTTGCGCCTCTCCTTCATCCGATTTTACATCGACCCGGTCTTCAGACGTCCGGCTTTCAGCAACCGGCAGCCCGGTCGCCTGGGCCATAATCCGTCCACAACCGCCCCCAGTCAAGACCAAAAGCAGCAACACAAATACTAATTTGCTGAAAACCAAATCTTTCATTTGTTCCTCCAAGAAAAAGAACGCTTGCGAATATACGCAGAAGCCGAGAGCCATGCAAATGAGCTCGCTCTTTTTGCATGGCCGAGGCGCCACCGGATATGCGGCGAAGCCGAATATACGCAGAAGCCGAGAGCCATGCAAATGAGCTCGCTCTTTTTGCATGGCCGAGGCGCCACCGGATATGCAAAACAACACACAAAAGCTTAAAAAAACTTAAAATTCAGTTTTATTTGGTTAAATAAAAATCCTGCGACACCCCGTTCTTCTATTTTTGCCCCGAAACCGAACATCCCTACGAAGCCACACAAACGCAGGGAAGCCGAACATATCCTTGTCTTATTGAAAAAGGAACTTATTGAAAAACGACAAACATTCTCAACCATGAAAAAGAACGAACCTCTCAAATCCACACTCATCGCCCTGATAGGATGCATCTGGCTATGGACATGCACACCTTCCTTTTGCTTTGGATGGGGCGACCCCTGCTTCGACGACTACAACTTGTACACCTTGCATGTCGAGATCCGGCATGACGACAAAAACTGCCGTCTGCACAAAACAAGCAACCATTATTTTGAATTTGTCGGAGGAAAATTCACATTCCCCAACGATCAAATCTGGTCTTGCGACCCTGCAATCCATTGCAGCTTCAACGCCTTGGGAAAAGAAGAAGGGGACGTACATATCCGTATGCACGATTGCGCCTCCTTTGAACCATACATGGATTTCGATTTCAAGGAATATTCATTGAAACTAAGGGTGTCCCCTATTCCAGACTTGCTCATATCCCGTAACACCGCCTCAACAAACCCTGCAAGCGAAGAAGAGGCATGGGAATACTCGCCCTTCAATCCGGCCGATCCCGTTGTCACCGTACCCGTCCAGCAAATGCTCACAGAAGGGTATCGGACACGATACGAATGCTGCGAACTGGAAGCATGGCTAAGACCTTATTGCGAATTTCAAATCGAGAACACCGGCATCCAGCATGTAGGATTCCCATACCGTTACGTCCTCCATGCAGATGCAGCCAATTGCACGGACGGACATCAAGTGGAATACAATCCTTCATGTTTTTTATGGGAATATATGTATGAGGGAATGACGCAATTCAAGCCCTTGAATATTTCAGGAAAAACCATCACCATCCATCCAGAAGACATCCCCGACTTGCCTTTTGGAAAGAATGTGCTAATCAAGCTATCGGACGGGAGACCCAGCAATTCCACAAACACGCAGACCTTGTTCTTTTACCCGAACATACCGCAACCTGTCAACACCTCGACCCAAACTATCCCCGAAGGCGAGGCCGCATTAAGAGAAATCACCTTGAAATTCGACCGTCAACTACGCTCCGATCTGGACGAGCGACTCAGTGTAATCACTTTATACGACACCATTGCTGCTGGAAGCGGAAATTCCGTTTCCGAAGCCCGAGTGATTTATCAAACATCCGTCAATATCACCCAATTGCCATCGAACCTCCAATACACATTCGAACTGCCCCTCATGTACAATATCAGCGAAGGCACATACTATGTCAGTGTAGAAGGCTATTCCAGGGGCGTCAGCAACCATCCCGACAACAGCAGCAACAAGAATTTGCCTGAAGATATCAAAAGCGGCATGTTCCAGATTGTCCCCTTTATGGTTGACAGAAGCGAAATAGACGTAATCGATATCGAATACACACCGCCTTTATGCCATGGAGGAGAAGGCTCGGCCGTGGTCACCTTAGGCAAATCATTCATATCCACAATGACTCCACTTCCCACCTTTTATTACACAACGCCTGATGGCAGCCTGAACGAAATCGAATTCGAGTGCGAATATATCGGCAGCATCGGGGATCCGACCAGTCGATTCCGATGCGACCATATCCGACCAGGAGAAATGCACCATTTCAGACTCAAAACCGTCACCATGGCAATATACCCAAATCCCGGAAAAACCTCTTGGGGTGCTTTTGACATCGATGCCACCCAGCCGGAACCGATAAACATGCCGGTAACCGGCAAAAACATCAGCGGGTACTATTATGTCGAAGGGGTACGGAAACAAGCCCAAGACGGATGGATACGAATAGACCGAGACCAGATACGGAACGGCAAGCCGCCATACACCATCACGTATAGAAACCTGACTCATGACCCTCAAAACGAAATCACGCTCATCGGCAACAGCATCCCGGTTCCGCTCGCAGGCACATTCCAAATCATCATAACAGATGCCAACGGATGCCAAAACGACACAAGCATAACGATTAAGAACCTTTCGAATTCGCTCCGTGTCTCTTTGGCCACCGAATCCGAAATCACCTGCCACAATGCCGGCAACGGATCGCTCCGAGCTTCGATAATCCAAGCGGGAAGCAACCGGGTAGCCTTTGAATGGTATAAAAACGGCAAACTGATTCCCAATGAAACAGGAGCCCAGCTTGATGAACTGGGACCAGGCACTTACACAGTAAGCATGAAAGACCTCGAAAACGGAATGGTTTCTACCCATTCACAAACTTTGACACAACCCGATCCGTTGGAAATCGTCCTTCACACCACCCGGAATGTTTACTGCAAAAACGAACACACAGGTTATATCGGAGTGGACGGAAAAGGCGGCTTCGAACCGTATGTCTATTCGTGGAACGATGGCGCATTCGGGAAAACCCGTTCCGATCTGCCTGCCGGACAGTACCAGCTGAAACTCATTGACGATAAAGGCTGCATTGCGGAACGTACTTTCCCAATCAACGAACCCGACTCCTGCTTTGAAATCATCATAGACTCGATAAGGCATGCACACTATGACCGGAACGGGAAACTCGTGCCAGGGAAAATCTTCACCCATGGCCAAGGGGGCACACGTCCTTACGGATGGGTGTACTGCGACAACGACGCAGCCTTGGATCAGCTGTCCCCTGGATTGCATACCGTGTTCCAATGGGATGCCATGCATTGCCAAGACAGCAAAGAATTCGAAATAAAACAATACGATGCCCTTCAAGTGGAAATCGTCCTTGTTGATAGCATACGCTGCTACGGAGAAAGGAATGCCTCCTGCAAACTGATTATCGAAGGAGGCGTACCTCCTTACGCTATCCGATGGAATACCGGCAGCCCGGAAACCCATATTCAAAATTTAGCGGCAGGACGTTATTCCGCCACCGTTGTCGATGCTTACGGTATCTCAAAACAAGCCGCGCTGCAAATCAACCAACCAAACCCTCTCCGAACTCAAGTCAGCGAACTCAGGCATTCCCCTCACCAAGGCTGCTTTGCCGATTCATGCCCTCCTGTGAGCTATGGCGGAGTATTGCGTGTCAATGCCAGCGGAGGAACACCTCCGTACCATGTCAATTGGACCCGAAACGGGCAAAACTTTGCCCAAGGCCCGGACTTGTTCCTGTTGACGCAGCTTCCTCCCGGCATTTATCAAGCGCAAGTCATCGACCGGAATCATTGCCAAGCTTATACAGAAGCCACACTGACGCAATCCGCCATGCTCAAAGCCTCCATTATGACAATACAAACCATCGGCTGTGCCGGAAGCCAAACCGGCATATTGCAGGCCGAGGTCGGTGGCGGGCAACAACCCTACCTTTACCAATGGTTCAAAGCGGATTCATCATTAAGCAATGCCCGGCATCTGGAAAACATTTCCAAGGGCGTGGAGAAACTAGGAAGCAAAAACATCGAAACCGAACTGGGATACGGGCTGTACTTCCTATGCGTCACCGATGCCAAAGGAGTCCGTTCCTGGGCCAAACGAAGCTTAAGCCAGCCTGAACCGATCAAAATTTCCTTCAACACCATCCAAGCTCCTTCCTACCAGGGAAGCCAAAACGGGATTCTTCCCGAACCTGTCTTCGATGGCAAATTAGAGGTCGATGTCCAAGGAGGAACCCCTCCTTACCGTTACGAATGGAGAAAAGCCGGACAAAATCCCATCATATCGTCCGATCGCACTCTTGCCGGGCTGGATTCCGGATGGTACAGGCTGAGCGTGCAAGACCAATATTCCTGCCAAGCCGACACACTTGTCTATCTGCCAAGGACAGCCCCGCTGGTCAGCCGTATCCTCATCCAGGATTCCATATCCTGCCATGGACTGGCCAACGGCAGCCTTTCTTTGGAAATAAGCGGTGGCACACGTCCTTACCGAATCCAATGGTTCAAAGACTCCCAAGCCATAGCGAACCAAACAAGTCCGTTCCTTCACAATCTGAAAAGCAGCTTTTACCTAGCCGAAGTGACCGACGCTTTGGACGTAAAGTCCTCGTTCCAACTGTACCTTCCTCAGCCTGACAGCCTGAAAAGCTATTTACAGACAGAGTCCAGCCATTGCCATGGTGATTCTTCCGGATGGGTCATCGCGCACGCAAGCGGAGGCACTGCCCCATACCGTTATATTTGGATTCTTGACGGGAAACCCCATTCAAAAGACACCTCCTGCATATCGGATATCGAAAACGCAGACTTTGAGGTATCCATTATCGACAGCCGAGGCTGCCAAACCCATAGCCAGGCCGAAATAAAAGCACCGGAAAGCCTGAGCATACAAGCCAGCCTGAGGCATCCATCGTATGCAGGTAGCATTTTTGGTGAACATCCAGAACCTTCCTGCGACGGTAAAATAGAACTATCCTTATCCGGAGGCACACCTCCATACAAAATCAACTGGAATCATGGAGATACCGCAGCATCCCTGCAAGGATTGGATACCGGAATATATCATGTACAAATCCAAGACGCCCATGGATGCAGAGCGGAACAAAGCTTTTCCTTGCAACGGACCACCCCGCTCAGCACGCGACTGCAACTCATCGCACAGCCTCTCTGCGCCGGAGACAGCACAGCCTCTTTCCGCTTAGATGTCCAAGGCGGAACACCTCCCTATCGATACGATTGGCACCTCAATGGCAAATGGTTCAGCAATGACAGCCTATGCATCATGCACAATGCTCCAGCAGGCACTTACACGGTACAAGTGCAAGACAGCCGAGGAATAAAAAGCATGGACAGCTTGTCGATTGCCGAACCTACACCCTTGGAAGCTTATGCCCGAATACAACATTCCTCCGCTTGGGCATTTCAAAACGGAAGCATCTGCCTGGAAGTGGAAGGAGGCACAAGACCCTACCAATATTCATGGAACACAGGCAGTCGGGACAGCATTCTTTCCCATATAGGCAGAGGGACGTACCATGTCCGAATTTCCGATGCCAACCGATGCGAGATTGAAAAGGACTACACAATACAAAGCCCAGACTCTTTGTATATTTCATCCTCTTTCATCAAGCACATCCGTCCAGAAGACGGACTTGAATCCGAAGAAGGCAGCATTGAACTCCGCATCAGTGGCGGAATGAAACCTTATCGTTACCAATGGGAAAACATGTACGCCGAGATTCTGAAAGAAGGCACATCCGACAGCAGCCATCTATCCATCCAGCATCTCCAGACAGGCATTTACCGGTTTCATCTTCAAGACGACGGCGGTGCTGAAATCAGCCGAATCTTTGAAATCCGCTTCCTCCGCAATCTCGAAGCCACGCTGATGCTCAAGGATGCCGTAAGGTGCCATGGAGACAGCACAGCTTCCGTACAGGCTTTCATCCAAGGGGGAACGGAACCCTGGCAATGGCAATGGGAATACCGCAAAACGGATTCCTGCACTTTTGAGCCGATTTTCTCCGATTTGTTGTCCTTGGAAAATCTGCCTGCCGGTTTTATCCGGTTACAAATCCGGGATGCCGCCGGACAAACCGCTTCAGACAGTTTGGAAATCAAACAACCGGCGCCGCTGCAACTTGAAACCGAAATCCTGCAGTCAGGCCATTTGCCAGATAGCCTGGACGGAATATTCGTCGCTATCGGATCAGGGGGAAGCTTACCCTATCACTACCTCTGGAACACAGGGAACACGGAATCCAGACAAGCATTCAGAAACGACCAAAGCTATGAGGTGCAACTGACCGATGCCCAAGGATGCCAAGTACAACGAAATTTAGACTCCTTGCTCTCCAGCAAAATGGAAATCCACATACAAGCCATTGACGAAATTGCTTGTTCCGGAGATTCCAGTGGAAGCCTCCGGGCAGATATCCGGCATGGACGGAAGCCTTTGCACATCCGCTGGTCGAACGGAGACACCACCGCCGAAATATCCAAGATTCCAGCCGGGGTCTATACGGCGACCGTCACCGATGCATGGGGAAATACCCAATCGGCATCCTACCTGCTGAGAGAACCGGACAGACTGTACAACATTGTCAGCATGTCCGAACCAAGCTGCCACGGAAGCAAGGATGGACACATCCTTGTTGAAACCCTTGGCGGAAGCGGCGGAATCCAATATCTATGGAATACCGGAGCACAAACACCCGACCTATTCAATCTAGGCCAAGCCCTGTACGTGCTCCATACCTCAGACAAACTGGGCTGCAGCCGTATCGACACAGTACGGATGGAAAGCCCAGCCCCCCTGCGCCTGCCTTTGGAAGTAACACCCATCGACTGTCCCGATGGAAGCGGCCGAATCATCTGGAAAGCACAAGGCGGCACTGCCCCATACCATTATCATTGGGAAAATATTTCCTGGAAAGAAGGAATGCGAGGCGATGCCCAAGGCGATTCCTGGATAATCGACCCGGCTTCAGCCGGCCAATACATACTGCATGTGTCCGACAGCCTGCAATGCGCCACCGATACAATCATGGAGCTGGCCGCACCTCAACCTCCATCCTATGCGATAGAAAGACGGAAGACCCTCTGTGCCGGTCAAATAATCTCTATTGGCATTCCAAACGGAGACACCCTGTCCGGAATAGAATACTTATGGTTCCTGCCAGACGGCAGTTCCTCGAATCGAGCCCGCATTCAAGCATGCCAAGCCGGAACATACCATCTGAGGCTTATTCAAAACCAGACTTGCATCTACCGAGACAGCGTACTCGTTGAAGCTTCAGCCGACAGCATCCATGCCGAGTTCTGGGTCAGCAGCCATATCACGGAAGGCCAAAGCTGCCTTTTGGTGAATCTTTCCAAGCACAATCCAGACAGTTCCCGCTGGATATTGCCCGAAAAGGCATCCATCCTGATGCAAGAGGGGAATTATATCGAAATCCTATTTCCGGAGGCCGGTTATTATCCCGTGGAATTGCAAGTTTTCAAAGGAAACTGCACCGAGTCTTACATTCGGAACATCCAAGTGACACCTCCCAGCAAACAGTCTGCTCCTGGACAGGCGGAGGGTTTATCCTCTTCTTGGCGCGTGGTTCCCAACCCATTCCGAAACCACTTTGCACTTCATGCCGAATGCAGCCAGCCGACCGATGTCAAATACCGGATCCTATCAGCCTTGACTGGACAAAACATCTTAAACGGATATTTTCATCTGCCTGCCGCCACTCCAACCCGCATCACCTTAACCGAAAAGGAATTACCTGGCGGGACTTATATACTGCTGCTGGAACACGGATCAGAGCGGACAGCCATTAAAATCATCAAAACCAATTAAAATCCAGACCATGAAAGCAATCACCAAACCCAAAAGCATAGCGGAAAGACTTCAAACATCTCAACGCATAGCAAACTCGACCCGCAAGATAAGACTTGCCAGTAAATTCGTTTGCCTCAGCTTAGCCCTCGTCTTGGCCTCATGGGGCAACGAAACCATAGGACAAACCGTATCGCCTGTCTCATCGCGAACCGCAGTGCATCCTCCCTATTATTACCAGTGGCACCAATGGAGCCAGTTGCCAGACTCTCGGCTTCATCTCTACCTGAGACTCCTGGATACTAGGGTGGAAAGCGCGACCCTGTTCCTACGGATGAGACTTGTATCAGACAACTTAGTGATTGAAAACACATTGCCCCTGCCCATCCCCGTTTCCATCAGCGGCGGAGAAGAAGTTTATCTGGATGGAAGCATGCTTTCAGCCTATTTTCTGAATTCCAACGTTCAAATCAGCGGCAATGCAAGCCGTGCATTCCAACTCTCTGGAGGCGTATTGCCTGATGGTTTGTACCAACTCTATTTCGAAGCCTACGAAGCACGTTCGGGCAGCAAGGTATCCATCAACGAGATGCCTGCCATGTTCACGCTTCTGGCCGGAGAACCCCCTTTCCTCAACACGCCTCTTCCGGAAGACACCATATACTACGGACGACAAGCAAGCATCCGCTTCCAATGGACGCCCCGACATCTGGCCACCACGGCTTTCCAAACGGAATACCATTTCGAACTAGCCGAAATCCCGCAAGGGGTCTCCGCCTGGGAAGAATATTTCCACACCCTGCCCCTGATTCATCAGGAGAGTACCCATCAGACCTTCCTCGATTACGGACAAAGCTTGCCGGAATTGATCCCAGGCACGCAATATGCGTTCCGGGTCCAAGCTTCCGGCACCTCGGCCGATGGAGAACAACTGTACATCAAAAACAACGGCTACAGCGAAGTTCGACGGTTCTATTTCGAGGAACATTGTCCTATCGTCCCGCAACTGCGCATAGAAAACATATCCTCCACCCGGGCGGTAGTCCGCTGGACCGAACCCATCGAAGCCCAAGGCTACAAGCTGCAATACCGCAAGAACGGCAAGCCGGATGCCCGCTGGTTCACCTATGGGGAAGAACTGATGCAAGGCGATACCGAAGCGGTACTGGAAGACCTGGAGCCTTCCACCGGATACGAATGCAAGCTGATTGTCCAGTGCGCCTATTCCCAAAGCAAGAACGACATCGTCTACCGTTTCACGACCCTTTCGACCGACAACGCGCACCTCGACTGCGGCAACCATCCCAACAACAGCAACCCCGACCGGGATCAGACGCCCTTGGAATCGCTCCGCAAATTCGACCAAGTACGCACCGCCAACGGCTTCGTCTTTGAAATCGAGGAAGCCACGGGCAGCAACGGCATGTTTTCCGGCAGCGGGTACACGCATATCCCCCTCCTGTCCAACACCGGGGTCAAGGTCAAGTTCAAGAACGTCTTCATCAACAAGGATTACGAACTGGTTTCCGGCACGTTCACCGCCGAAACCGACAAAGGGGAATTGTAGGCATGGCCATCCTATGCCATCAAGCAGGCATCTTGACAAAAACGGATACAAAGAGTTGTCGGTTCTGAATCCGTTGCATCCCGATGCGGCCACCCTGTGCAAACAAAGAGGAAATCATCCTGATTGAAAAACTTTTAATACCTTTGAACTTTGAAACGACATCCAAAACCACGAAACCGAAAGGAACTCCTGAAAGAAGCAGGCAAATACTGCCTTGATGTATCAAAACTCATCATCGGGGGAGTAATCATTGCCGGCATCATGGAACTAGAAGTCCGGCTATTGCCCTTGTTCTTATTAGGCGGGGTTGCCGCTCTGTTTTTCCTTGTTACAGGATTCCATCTGTTTCAAATATCCAACCAAAACACTTAATGCCATGGAATTAACCATTTTTTTCGCCGTTCTCTGCGCCATCGGAGCCGGCTTGTGCATTTGGTCGTCTATCCTCTTGTACAAGCAGAAAAAGGCCAATAGGCAGCAACACGCTGCTAACAGGCAAGACTCCGAGCTGGCACGCAAAGCATGATTATCAAAAATGATTACTCGCAAGCGTGCTAAAGGCCCTCAACGCCCACCGCTGCCGACAGAAAAGGGGGCGTTGAACAGCATCATTGGCTTGCCCGATTCCTCCATAAGGCGGAATGGAAACGGCTTTTTCACTAAATTGCGGATAATCATTTTATCAAAACAAGGGCGGCGCACCACGGCCAAGACCTGGCGCACCGTCCTTTTCAATTAAACCAGAATCGGCCATTAGACGCGCGCCGAAGCCGTTCCCAATTCAGGAATGACGCTCTTCGGGCATCTTGCTCGCTTCTGCCCAAAATATAATGACCGATTCGGGTTCATCTCACCACCAAACGAGCCAAGCCGGCATGGCCATCGCCTTGCAAGAGAACCAAATAAAGGCCGGGAGCGAGGCCATCCAAAGGCAAGGTGACGATGTTCTGCCCGGCAGGATAAACCCGAGCACCTAAATCAAGCACCCGGCAGCCATTGACAGACAGGACCGAAAACTGCAAACAAGCCGGTTCGTCCAAGTTGAAAGCCAAAGACACTTCGGAGGCAGCCGGAGCCGGATTGGGCCAAAGCCGCAAGTCCATGCCGCCCTCCATGCCCGCAAACGCCTCATTGCCTGCCGGGGAATAGCGCAGCAGCCAGACCAGACTGTCCGTATACGTGCCATCGTTCCGCAAGAGTATTTCGCCCGCCGCATCGCTGATTTGCAAGTGCCCTTCGCCCACGCCGCAATTGATTCCATCTCCGGCCAAATCCCTAATCACAAACACATTGCAGCCTGCAGCCAAAGTCACCTCATGCGTATGCCGTTCCGTCGAATTGGACGATAAATCCGAATAGGCATCCATTTGCTCCAGCACGTTGCCGGCTTCATCCTCAAACACCCAGCTTGTTTCCGTACCCCAGCGGTCCTGCCATACATCCAAGACCACTTCCAGATTAGACACCGTCACATAGTCCTTCATCACCATCACCGCCACCGGTTCCTGCGTCAAGCTCAAAGCCTGCCCGTTGACCGCCGTCACCTGGGCAAACAAGGTGTCTTCCTCGCCTGTCTTGTCAATCGAAACCTCATCGGTCTCCACTCGGAAAATCCCAGCTTCCCAAGCATCCACGGCACAGACGTACTCCGTTTCCAAACCCTTCGGTGTCATGAATTGGAAGGTTACGGATTCCACTACCTTGCCCTCCGGGTTTCTGTTCTTGAGCGCAAAAGCCAAACGGACAAGATTGTCGCAGGAATTTTGGGCCAATTGCGCAAAATCCGACATCTCGAACACATATTCCGGCCCATTGGCAAAAGCGACTGGCGCTTCGCAGACATCCATCACCTCGTATTCCGACTCCGTCACAAAAGCCAGCACCTGCAGCTGCATGATATCCAAATCCAATTGATTCAATGTTTCCGGCAATACCATGGAATAAGTCCTCTGCACGAGACTTCCGGCAACGGTCGTACTCACAGCATCGCCCTCTATACCCGTCAACAAATCCCGCAGCACATGCTGATGCAAGTAATTCCCGTTCGCCAACACTTGATCCGGATTCGCTTCCGATCCATCCTGTGTTCCTTCCACATTGTTCTGCAGCAAAGCCACATGGATATGATTCTCTGCCTCAGGCGAATCCCCGGTATAATACAATTGCACCCGCACTTCCAATTCCCGGCTCTGCCAATCAATGCTTGCCTCCGCCCCGATATTCACATAAGTTTCCATACCGAGAAGTTCTTCCACATTTTCCAGCCAAGAATCCCGGTCCACGATAGCCATGGAAGCCTGTCCGGGAAACAGGTGGCGGCTAATCGATGCGCTGGGAATCCCTGTTACCCCTGCCTGCGTGGCCAAAGCGTCCCCGTAAGCCGAACGCAAATTCACTTCGCCTCCTGCCGGCATAGCCAAGTTTCCAGCATGGATATTAAGCAGGAAACAATCCTCCGGGTAATAGGAATGTATCGTATTAGCTTCCTTGTGCCCCGCAGGACAATTAGGACAATGCATCCCCGTATATTCCTCTAGCAAAACCCGACGGTATTTCGAATCCATGCTAACCAAAGTATCGGTAATATCTTGTCCGGACACGGTCAGAAACGAGCTTCCCGCTATGCAGAACAATAATCTCCTAAAAAACAACCCTTTATTTTTCATTTTATTTCAAATTCATTTGCCCAACTACCATAAGGGCGCAAATGCTTGCGCCCTTCGGTAATACCAAAACAAACATGAAAACTTTTGAAAGACGGCGTAGCTGGCTTTTCACCAAACTCGCCGTCCCGTCAAAAAACTATCACAAAATCACCAATTTCCCTGTAGCTTGCCGTGTTCCAGAAACCAACACCATCAGATAGCTGCCCGCTTTTAGCGACACATCCATCGAATGAGTGCCTTCGGTCAGATGACGCTCCATCACCAAACGACCGTCCATGTCGAACACCTGCCATTCGCCTTCGAAAGGAATTTCCAAGCTGAACCGGCCATGATTCGGGTTCGGTGTCACTACCATCGCGGCAGCATCTTCCAAAACCGTTTCGTTGCCCACGCCTTTGCCAAGCACATTCGAGAAAGCGTAGTCCGAATTGCCGGTGGAATAATGCGCCCGTACCGCATATAGGTACCAATCGTCATCCAAGCCCGAAATATTGTCGGTCAGCATCCTTTCGGTGGTTTCAACCGATAGTTCCGTCCAAGATGAGGGCTTTTCCTGCTGGCCATCCACCAAACGGTACACGCTCCAGGACTTCACGAAATCCTCGCTTTCCGCCTTGGCAGACTTGGAAACACCCGCTTCCACCGCGTCGGTGCAGTACACCTCAATCATCCAGTTATAGTCCAAATCAGGAGAAAGACTGGTTATTGTCATCCAGGAGCCGTCCACATTAATCATATTGCCTTTTCCGCGGACAGCAGGTCCTTTATCAATGCCACCGACCCAGCCTTTAACCGCCTCGCAGATATATCCGAAGAATACAGTCTTAGTGCCATCGATATAGTAGGGTTCGTCCAAAACCACTTCATTCCATGCATTCAAGACAACATCGTCATAAGGTATCCATTTCTCGAGAATCTCGGTTTCCCCATTCTCTCCTTCCCAAATAGCCGCAGCAAAAGCGGCATCTGTCGGGACAGAAGGCGTGGAGGCCACATAGAACCGAATCTTGGTCACATACATGCCTACCGCTTTCTTCTCCATCAAGTCGAAGGTCGTGTACTTATGAGCGGCCGAGAAATTGAAGGCGCTTTCACCTTGACCGATGCCAGTGAAGAAGTCATCCGCGCTCCAGCTGATATAATGCGGGTAGCTTTCGGTTGTCATGGCCGACCACCAATCCACGCGCACCTGCTCGTTCTCATCCTTCATCGCGCGTACCGCGGCCGGAGGGGTCAGGCTTTCTTCCAAGACATTGCCCGAAAGCGTCTGACGGTCTTCGGTCACAGACACCCGCTTGAGCATTTCTTCAAAGCCGAACTTGTTAAGTGTCAAATCATAATTACCTTTCAACACCGCCGGAACCTGCACCGAAGCATCCTCTCCCAACACCGCCGTGTAAACCTGCTCTTCATCGTCGGTAGAAACCAATTCCACCGAAGCGCCCGCTGCCGAAGCCCCGTTGTTGGTCGTGGCCGATACGGTCACCAAGCTCACCTGGCCTTTGGGAAGCAGCGCCGAAAAGACGGTATCGGAGGTATTGCCGGATTCCGAACGGGAATATACCGCGTAGTAGTAATCCCCGTCTTCCATCGAAGCCCAAGACTCATCCTTGTAGGATAGCTCCTTGAAGCCATCCCCGTTCAGACGGATCCATGCAGCCGTGTTGGCCGAATCGGCTTGCGCTAAACGATACAGTTCATACGTGTAATCATAGCTGCCATCTTCGGCTTTGGCCAAGCTTTTCAGCTGAGAGTTCGCATCGTTGGCCACCAACGCACGGATCATCCAGTTGAAATTGTACATGCTTGGCGCAAAGCTGCAGAAAGAGGACCATTCGCCTTCGTAGAACACCAAATCCCCGCCTGCCGTCAGAGGCCCCCGGTCAGCGCCGCAAGGATAAGAGCCCGAAGCCATATAAGCCGAGTAGCCGATGATATAATACTGGTCGGCATTCACCAGGACCGGTTCGTCCAATTCCACGGTGTTCCACTGACCCAACGTGATTTCATCCCCGGAAACCGCCTGCGAATAAAATTCCCTTTCCTGGCCTTCGTAATCGCTCTTCCATACTTTCAATGTGAAGTCGGCCGAAGCGTCCGGCCAGAAAGTAATCGAACGGATATAATAACCATCCACACCGGCTTCGGTCAGTTCCTCGGGCGTGAACCGCTGGCCCACTTCCATCGTGCCGCCGTAGTTCATGCCGATTCCCGTATAATAGTCGCTCATCGTCTTGCTCAATTCCTGCTCGATCATGCGCTCGGGCTTGTCCCATGTCAAATCCACATAGTCGAGCCAGTCGGTGGCCGTGAAATTCTTGGGCGGACGGACGTCTTCCATCAGTTCCACGCTGCCCAGATCTTCCGTGGCCGAATCCAAAACCACGCCGATCCGGACATAGGTATTGAACCAGTCTTTGCGAACCCGGAGTTCATAGGTGCCGAAATGCACATCGGAAATCGTAGCCAAACCATCCGCGCCGACGGTATCCGTATGCGTGTTGTTCAAACCAATCAGGCTCACGATAGCCCCTTGGGCCGATTCGCCGGTATTGGTCGTCACTTTCAGGCTGGCCGTAGCGTACTTGCCTTTGTCCACCGCATCGCTGAAAGTGTAATCCGAATAAACACCGTCCAGCACGCTGCGGACCGCATAACGCCACATCGTATCCTGCAAAGGCTGCCAGTTCTCATCGCGCACCGACATTTCCGTCACCGGGTTTTCGGTAATCTTGACCCAGAGGCTGTCGGCCTTTTCCTGGCCATTCAGCAAACGGTACACTTCATAGCTGTACTCCGCGCCGGCCTGCGGTTCGGAAGCCGCCTTCGAGGCCAAAGCCTTGCGCTCGGCACGACTCAGCAGTTCCACCGTATAGATATTCGAACCTTGGGCTTCCGATTGAGGATCCACTGACATAGACCTGGGCATCGCCACTTTTTGCGCGGAAGCGTAACGTCCAAGGAACGAAGCCGGGGATGCCGAAGAACCCGAACCCGGACGAACACTCATCAAATCGGCCACTTCGTTCGGCTGGCTATTCGGATCGGCCGAGCAATAGGTATGAATCAACCAGTTATAGTTCATCGTGGCGGAAACCGATGACACGGGATTCCAGGTCAAGCCTCCGTCTTCGGAGAACAAGTCCCCGTTGAGCACCGCCGGTCCACGGTCGAATCCCACCGGATTGGAGCCCGAACTCTGCTGGATCTTCAAGCCGACAATCAAGCTCTTGCCCGGATCAATCGCTACCGGTTCTTCCAAATCATACTCAAACCAAGCCTCGTATTCGTCCACTTCTATCGCCTCTTCATGAACCAAGGACTCAACGCCTTCTTCGCCCATGAAAATCTGCAAAGTGAAATCTGCCACCGCCATCGGGAAGAAACGCACCTTGGTCACAGCCGCCGATGCGGTCACCCCGGCTTCCGCGATATCTTCCGGCGTGTACCGCTGGGCGACAATATAAGCCGCATCGCTATTGCCTCCGAAACTGCCATAGATGTTCCCGTCGTCTTTCTGCAACCAAGCCACCGGAACCGGTTCTTCCCATTCCACCAAGGCATAATCGGTACGGTCATAGGCCCGCACGAAAGAAGGCATGTTCACCATACGGTCGATCCGGATCGTATCGGCTATCAAATCCGTCGCCCCCACTTCCAAAGTACCCGAATAATCGCTATAGCCGGAAGCGGTAATCAGCACGTTGTAGGTCAGATTGCCATACACCTCCTCTATCGTGAAGCAACCGTTCTCATCGGTCGTCACCTTGTAATCCGAAGGGCCGTCCAACGTCAGTTCCGCCAAAGCCAAGCCTGTATGCGGGTCGTCCGAACCAGCCACCACGCCGCTCACTTTCACCAAGGGACGGCTCTGCATCTTCACATCCAAAGTAGCCGTCTGGCCTTCGGAAACCGAAACGGTTTCGTTCGCATCTTCATACCCGACAGCGGTAAAAGCCACTTCGCGATTGCCTTCCGGCACATAAGGAAACTCGTACGTACCATTGGCCAAGGTCCGCTGGATATTGTTCATGCCTTCCACTTCGACTTTTACGTTTTCCAAGGCATTCCCATCCGGGCCGGTAACCGTACCGGAGATGCCGCCCATCCCCTTTATGTCAAAATAGAACATGACATTGGGGCGCAAGCTGAAAAACTGGCCTTGCGTGTTGTCCAGATTCTGCATATTGATAGCATAGCCACCACGATTTGAACGGGAAACCGCATTAGCCCCGCTTTCGGTGCAAAGGAATGCCAGACCGCCTCCTCCCAAATCGCTATAATCATTATAACCTTCCACGCAGACCACCAGATTCCCCCCCTTGTAGTCCAACGGCCGCTGGAGCGGCAAGTACCATTCGTAATTGCCCGGCACGATATCCAGCACCGTGTCGAGGACGCAAAGCAATTCGTCCGGTCCGAACCAGCCAGCCATCATGTCTATCCGGTCGGTTTCGCCCATATAGATACGCATCTTCTGGTTGCGCGCCGTATCTTCCAAACCGGCTCTTACCTGCCAGGAAAAGCCCTGAATTTTTCCCACCAAGCCTTCCATCAGACTCGAAGGATATACCGTTTGTCCGAAACCGGACGTATACACATACCAAGGCACATCGTCCGAACGCACTTCCCCATCGCCCACGGCCACTGCCTTGAAACCCTCGCCTTGCACATTCAGCAACAGCATCGGGCTGGTATTGTTGCCTTCCACTTCGTCATCGGCCCATACGACTCGGGCCATCAAAGAAGCCGGATTGGCATTGGCCGGTGTCCATTCCAATTCCACTTCCGAAGTGCGGCCTGCCACCAAAGGACGTGTCACTTCCGAACCTTCTACCAACACATTCCCGGCATCGTCCAAAAGCTGCAGCTTGTAATTCCGAGCCGGACCGGTTCCCTTGTTCTCTAATTGCATCGTATAAACGGAAGCCTCGCCCACCTTGGGAGCGGACATGCCTTTCACATAATTCACTGCCAAGTCGTTTTCTGCCACTTCCTCCACCGTGATATCATCCAGCCAACAATAGCCATTTCCCTCAAAACCATAGTAATAAAATGAAATGCAGAAGCTTCCACTCGCTGCCGGAGTAAATTCATGCGACATGGCTTCAAAACTCATGGCCCCGCTGGTAGCATGCTCGTTCAAAGATTCTATCAATGTCGCCCCTTGGGTCGCTTCAGGCGTAGCTGCTTTGGACAATGTGACACGCAAACTAACCGATCCGAACATCGGGCCTGCCAAAGCGTAAGAAAGCCTATAAGTCTTGCCTGCTTCGAACTGCATCATCGGGCTGAACAAGTAATCATTCGCATCGGGCGTAGGATCATCCCCAAATGGATCGATTGCCGGAAGATAGTTCCAATAAACCGCCTTGGGATCCTTGTTGCCCCGGAAAGCTTCGCTGTACCAAGTGGCTTTGTCGTTGTCCACGTCCACCACCGTCCACAGATGTTCCAAAGCGGCCGGGTCTTCGAAGTCTTCGTGAAAGGGCAATACCATCGAAGTGCCGGGCGTAAGCGGTTCGGAAACCGCCTTTCCGCCTTGACCGAAACCGTTCTTGGCCGTCACTTCGTAATAATACATATCCAAGGTCGGAGCCGCATCGGTATACGTCATGGCCGTGGAAGAAGAAGCCAGCACCGAATAATTCTGTCCTCGGCGGGCCACCAAATAAGTCAAATCCGATTTGTCGTACCAGCCGCCGTTCAGACCGAATTCAGAGGGTGCCTCCCAACTCAGGGAAACATTGCCGCCGCTAATCGTGGCCTTTAGGTTCTTCGGCGCCGAAGGCAGGTCTTCGCCCACATAGGTATTGACCATGGTGGCATAGCTGCGCCCGGATGCATTGACCGCATAGACATGGTACGTCACCTTGCCTGCTTGCGGATCCGGGTCCGTCCAAGACACTTGAGCCCCAGGCTGCAAATTCAGGCTGCCGGCGATATTTTCATTACCGTAGTTCTTGTAAATCTCGATAGCCGTCAGTTCGGAAAGCGCCCCGCCCGCTTCGTCTTGCGAAGGATTGGTCCAGGACAAGCCCATCGTCAAAGCCCCGTTGGCACCCGGCACCTGCTTCAGATTCTGCACGGGCCGAGGCGTAGCGCCCATGATTTCTTCCGTCACGGAAACCTCGTCGATATACAGACCGGGCTTGTTTACCGGTTCGCTGGCTACTTCGAAGCCCAAATAATATGTCCCGGCCTGTTCCACTGTAAAAACAACGGCAGCCCAGCCATCGGCATCTATCTCCTGCTCGGAAAGCATCTGGCCGACAGCCTCTACGCTTTGCCCTGTACACAGGTAGACCTTCACCTTTTCAGGATAGTACAAACTATTTCCAAAATAACTCAGTTTGTATGCCCGGTCGACCTGCAGCTCGAAGCCCTTGGAAAAAGCCCAGTCGTCAGGCTCGTTGCCATTGCCCGAATAACGCAAGGTATTGGAATAACCAATGCCTTCCCCTTGGCCAATAAGCCAGGTATTGCCGTCCCCGTTCTCGTCCAGGAATTTCCAATCCCCATGGGTCGACTCGTCATTGAAGTTATCATAGAAGATGGTATCATGCACCACCGCGGGCAGTTTCGGGGCATTTGCCATCGCAAAACCGCCTCCGCCCAGGAACGCGCCGGCCAAAGCCAAGCCGCTCCAGAATTTCTGAAACTTTTTCATTTTGCCAGTTTTAGGTTTATTAACGTTTGATTATCTTTATATTCTCTATTTGGTTTCCGGCTGTCATTTCGATGCCGTACAAGCCCGGCTTCCAGCTGCCGGCCGGGATTTCAATTGAATTTTCCCCAGCCCCAAGCGTCGCACGGAACACCAACCGCCCCATCACATCGTACACAGCCATGCTTTCCACGCTCCGGCCTTCCCATTCGATGCGCAGAAGGTCGTCCACCGGATTATTGTACCGGAACCGGAAAGGTTCGCTGGTTTCGGCCGCCGAAGGAGGAAGGGGTTCGCCCTGCTCAATCCTCACTGCATCCACCACAACGCCGTGGCCGAAATGAGAAATGCCTTCAAAAGCTACGAAATACTCGTTGGATGGATCCGGCAGGGCTACCGTGGTATCCTGCCATTGCGGTATATCTCCTTCAAAACTCAGCAGTTCCGTCCAATCGGCCGTGGCTGCGTTTTTGACATAGACCTTGAGCTGGTCCTGATCCGTCACCCAGACGGGCTGGGCATAGGCGAAACTCAGTACCGGATTCTGCAAGCCAGACAAATCCAATTGGGGCGTAACCAATTTAGTAGTCCAGCCCTCGTAGCTTCCGGCTTTGAACAAGGCATTGTACCCGCCTTCATACGCTCCCGTTATCGAAGCTTCCGGGTTGTCCACACCGGCAACAAACTGCCAGTCCACGCTATCCTTGACATATTCCTGGGTCCAGCAGGACGGAATCAGCCCCTCTTCAAAACCTTCTTCAAAAGGGAATTCGTCAACTACGTCGCAAACCACGTACAGGCTGCGTGCGAAAAACTGGTCGCACAACTGAGGTTCAGACACCCGTATCGTAAGCGGGAAAAGCCCGAATTCGACCGGCGTACCGCTGATAAGGCCTTCGGGACTCAACGCGAGACCTTCGGGAAGACGGCCTTCCGTGATTTCATAGGTGTATTCGGCATCGCTGCCCGAGGCCTGCAGCTGCTGGCTATAGGACGCATCCACATAGGCGTATTCGAGGATTTTCGGTTCCAAGGTCAACGGCTGGCAGGAATTGCCTATCACGTATACCTTGGCCGTATCGCTGCCCGAGGAGCAGAGGTAGACAAAAGCGGTGTCGCGGCGGATGCCTTGGGGATTGTAGCGGACATAGACCAGACCGTCTCCTTCCCGTTCGGATTCGAGCGCGAAATCCGTCCCGTTACCGGAAACCTCGAAAGGCTCGGTCGTCCAAATCCTGACGGGTTCGGTCAAGTTGGCCGTCTTGACGGAAACCGTATCCGCTTCGGAGGGTTGCGTGTAGTCGTCCGGCCAGAAAACCGGAAGTTCTTCCCGGCTGAGGTCCACCCGGGGAGCATTGGGGTCGATATAGATGCCATCGATAGTCTCTTGCCCGGTCTTCAAAGGATCGAGCCAATAGGCGAACTGGGTCGTGGAATCGGTACCGTACTGATCCCAATGATACCAGAGACGGCCGTAATACCCGTAGCCGTCCGGATAATCGCAGGAGGCATTGCCCCCGGTCAGAGTGGCAACCAATCGATAGTCGCTATTGAAAGCCCCCGAACCCGAAGAACCGCCTTCGGTAATGGAACGGCCGTTCTGCGTAGAATCATAAACGACCCGGATATGGGCATTGGTATCGCCCACCTTATCTTCCATCGGCCATTGGTCCACCATCAAATCTTTCAGCACGGAAATCTTCTTGATATCCCCGGCCGGATGATGGATATTGGTCAGGACGGAATCGGCCGGCAAGATATTCCGACGGTCCCAGCCGCTGTACCAAACGCCCCATTCCTCCGGTATCTCCTGAGTCAATTCCAGCAAGAGACCATCCGAACCTCCTTTCATCGGCGTACTGGCCCGATAAACGCATCCCACCATCGTCTTGGCATCCAAGGGTTCCGCATTCTCGCAACCGGGCGATTCATAGTCAAAAGTGAACTGCCACTGGGCAAAGTCTATCGTTTCCGGGTCGCCATCGGAAAGGCAATGCCAAGCGCTGGCAATGAACGGACGGATATTCTGAGCGGTATTGTTAAGCAAGGTTCCAGTGCAGACATACCAGCCATTGTTGACCAGCATCATCATTTGCGTTACCGACTTCTTGGCCACCTGCCAATCCTCGCCTTCCTCGCAATTGATGTTTATCGTACACCATTCCGATTCTCCATACTTGGGGGCATTGGAGGCTTCCTGCATGGCGGCCATACCCGGCAGATGATGCACCGAAATGCCATTGTAGCAATAGCCCAAGCCGCTGATTTCGAGCTTGATTTGTTCTTTCAGTTCCTTTTGTGCGGCTTCGTCCAGACCCTTGGGCAACACCAATTCGAAGATTACCGCATCTCCCGGCAGCATCCGCGTGGAGAACGAACCGCCTTGCGGATGGGTCGCCGTCCGGTACGAGCCCAGTACCGCCGTCTTTGTCGGGTTGTACAAATAAAGTTCCACGCCTTCGGGCAGGTAAAAGTCCGCATAGCTTACGAGGATAGCCTTGGCCCCGGGCAGTTCCAAACCCAATTGCCATACCGGCCTGCCGTCCGGCAAACTACGCCAGATGCCCGCAGTCGCCGGACTATAGTCCACCGCCACGTTCATCGCTACGCGGGGCGGCAAACCCAGCAGTCTGGCTTCCGCCTCTTCTTCCATAAGAGAGACTTCATCCAAATGATGCTCTACTTTTTGAACCGGCACCGAACTTACAGCCTTGGCACCTCCCTGACGAAACGAGGGCGGCGTGCCGCCGAAATCTATCTGAGCCCGCAGCATGGCTGTCATGGCCAGCAGTCCCAGAACACTTGTCGCAATCCTTTTCATTTCTCTCTGTTTTATTTTACTTTTTTCCTCTGCCGCCCCCTGGCGGAAAGTTCTTTCCATACACAGGTCGTGCGGCCTTTGCTTGCGGCCGGAGGGGAATCCCTTCCCCTTCCGGCCCTGTATCCAATCCATAATCCTTATGAATCGGATCCCTTTTCTTCCCGATTCTCATCGGAAAGCGGGTAACAACCAAAAACAATTATTTAAACCAACCAAAACCCATTTGTCACTTTTCCGATTTCACAATCCGCTGTACCGTAACCTGTCCATTGGCATGTTCCACCATCAAGAGGTACAATCCCTCGGGCAGAACGGGTCGCAAGATGGCTACCCGTTGACCGTTCAATTCATAGCGGACAGTTTCCCGACCCTGCAAGTCCAGAATCCGGATGCTTTCCATAGGGGCGGCCGATTCAATATGCAGATCTTCCGCATACGGGTTCGGATAGACATGCAAGCCTGCCTTGTCATCAGACTCGTTGGCCACATCGGGCTTGAAGGTCGCTTCCAGACTATGGTCGGCTGTCACCGCTTCGAAGGTGTAGGATTCCAGCGCGCCTACCGATTGCCCGTCCACCAGCACGTCCTCGATCACGTAGCCTTCGTTGGCGGTAATCGTCACGGCCAAGCCCTCTCCATGTTTCACCCTCTGCTCCCCGCTTGGATTGACGCTACCACCTTCTCCGGCATTCAACGTAATCGTGTAGGTGATTTGCTCAAAGCGGGCTTCCAACGTATGGTTGGCCGTCACCGCTTCGAAAGTGTAGGTGGCTACCGCACCCACCGAAACGCCATCCACCAGCACGTCGGCTATCTGCCAGCCATCATTGGCGATGATGTTCACGGCCAGGTCTGCCCCGTGTTTCACACTCTGTTCTCCGCTGGGATTTACGCTGCCGCCCTCGCCCGCACTCAACGTAACGATGTAGGAAGCTTCCTCGAAGCGGGCTTCGTACTTGGCATCTCCCTCGCAATCAAAACGGTATGGATTTTCCGAGGATACCAATTCATCGCCTTGATACCAACCGGCAAAACGCCAGCCTTCATTGCCCACGGCTTCCAGCACCACTTCTTCGTCCAGGATGTATTCACCGGTTCCTTCTACTACCCCGGCATTTTCCGGATTGACAGTAACTGTCACTTCGAACAGTTCCGGATAGTAGACATGCACGCTGTCGAGCAGCAAGCGGAAATTATCCGTGCAGTTGAAGTGACGGAAAGCGATGTTCAGCACTTCGCCCTTGTAGCCGTCCAACGGCAGAACGACATGCTGGAGTTCATCGGATTCCAAGGTGTCGGCATAAACAGGCGTGAAGAAAGCCGTGTCGCGGTCCGAACGGGTCGACACCAAAACCTGATAAGATTCTGCAAAGTATTCCGGATCGGCGGCTTGCACATAGAACGACAGCCATGCCTTGGGATGGGTGATGGCCAAGCCCGGCGTCACGAACCAGTTGTCCGGGTTCACCGCGCCTAATTCATCGTCCATCGAAGCCGAATAAACGCAGGATTCACCGAAAGGTGCCGTAATCATACCGGAGGCTGTGCTGTCCAAACGCCATAACAGGCCATCGGAAGAAAGCGTGAAGTTCTGCCAATCCTTATTCCAAGCGGAATCCTCGAAGTTGGCCACGAAAGGCAGCTCGTAAGCCTGCTTTACACTCAGTACATTTTCTATACGGTTGTTCAGCACATTGGAGTCCCCTTCGGCTTCCACTTCCACATACACCAAAAGGCTATCGATATTAGGCAGGACAAAATCGGGAGTCAGCAATACCGTCGTATCCGCCCCTGCGGCCAAACTGCCCGTCCATTCGTAGCGGCCCATTTCGAGCGTGCCGTAACCATAACACAGGGTCGCTGCGGTCAAGGATTCTTCCCCGTTGTTCAGCAGAATGGCTTGCAAAGCGGTCTTGATAGAATCGGCAGCCCAGACTTCGGTTGAAGGAGAGCTCAAACCGGCCAACTCGGCATCGTTATCCAAAATAGGCCGAATCACCAAGTTGTCGATAGGCAAGTTCTCATAGCTCGGGGAATTATATTCGTTCACCGATCCTATGGCCCGAATCATAAAGAACCCGGCTTGCAAATCGGACAAATCCACAGTAAAGGTATAGGTATTCCAGCCTTGCACGCCTTCGGGATAAGCCGAAGCCATACGGTTAATGCTGTCTACAAAAACCACATTCTCCCAAACCGGCATCGCCCCGAATCCCAATTCAATCTTGTCCGGACGTTCCGGATTAGTCGCATTCCGGCTTACGGCAATGCTTACTTCATATTCATCAAAACGCAAATCCATATAAGGAGAGACTGCCAATGAGGGATCGGCACGATTGAAACTCCGGTTCAGATAGTTTTCCCCTTCGGCCGGCTCAACCGCGTTATAGGAAGGCTTCCCGGCCCAACCATTATCGCTGAATGTCCAGTAGGGATGGCTGACATCCTCGAAGCCTTCCTCCATGCGCCAATATTCCGGGGCATAGATATGGGTAGTCAGCTCCGCTTCATTATCGTAAACAGAGGCATCCTGCGGCAAGACGGCACGGAAAGTCCCATTCGACATAGGTTCTTCTATCACACAGGACAAAACTACCGTATCGTACTGTCCCGGCTCCAACGTAGCTGTCTGGGCAGAAACCAATAATTCGTCTCCGCAATACAGCGACACTTCCTTGCTTTGGTTCTGCGTTCCATCGTTGCAGACAATGGCTTGGAAGCGGGATTCCTGGCCGGCCACATTCACCGTTTCCGGAGCGGTTGCCAGCGATACCAAACTGAACTGGTCGTCGCGGGAAGCCAGCATCGGGCCGAAGACCTCATCGATATACATGTTATTCTGCATGTTCACAAAGGCAAAATACCGGGCTCCGTAAAAATCTTCCTTTTGGTTATCGAAATAAATTTTTTGCAATTCCCAATCAGCATCGGATGCCCCCTGAATTGTATCCACCATTACCGTATCCCAGCTTACGGCATCGCCCGAACTCAATACTGCATACACCGCTGTGGCCCAAGTTGTCCTAGTATAAAAGCTCAAGGAATCTGCCGCTCCTATCTGCAAAAGCGGGGTCATCAGACGGCAACCTGCCGTAGACTGGATACAGTTTTCCCCTTTGAATGGAGTCACTGAAAGAACAGACCAGCCTTCCGACCCCCATGTTGTCATGTCGCAAGCCCAATACTCGGGCAATTCGCCGTACGAAAGGCCCTCAAAACCTTCAATAAAATACCCTTCCGGATACACTTGCACCGGATCCAAGCTCATCGAATTATTGATATTGTTGTCGTCTTCCGGCACCGAGACGGCAAATTGATAGAAACCAGCCTCCTCCGGTGTGAAATAGAACTTCAAAGTATCGGACATTTCCTTGGAAGCCAAGCTGACAGTCTGGGTGCTTTCGGTTTCTCCATTGACAGCAAAACCGACTTCGACATCCTGCATCGCGGAAGTTCCCCAATTGTCCACCTGGGCCAAAATTTCGATTTCCTCTCCGGCAAACCAGTAGCGGTTCGGTTCGGTCAAGCCCAGCATCCGTATCCGCGCATCTTCAGCAAAAGAAGATTGGAACACACCGCCCACTTCATCCACGTTCCATGTACACGTATTGTAATCCTCCACTTTGAAAGCCACGAAAACATCCTGGCCTTCATAGGCGGAGAGATCCACGCTCTCGAGCGTCCAAGTATTTTCCGGCAAATCGACCTTTTCGGAATTCCGCACATACTTGGCCAATTCCACCGTGAAGTCTTCCGGAATGTTCGAAGTGGTGGATAGCATTACGGACAATGAGGAATTGGGACTGGAATTGTACGTAGTCCCCATCCGCACATAAAATTCCAAATCATGGTTGTCCGCATCCGGCTTGATCTGCGGCGTAATCAACCAGCGGGCTGAACCGGTTTCCAAGGTGGCATTGTAATCGTTGCCAAATGAAACATAGCCCTTGGAAGATGTCGGACCATCGGTTGAATAATTAGAATGAGAAATGGTCCCAGTACCGCCCTTTTCCTTTATCGCCTGCCATTCCTGCGGCGGGAAAGTCTTGTTGGCATTGAAGTCTTCCATCAGGAAATTGGCCGGATAAACCTTCACTTCCATTTCCTGCTCGTTGTTGATGTTGTTTTCATCCTCCGGCACGGCAACCTTGACCGTGTAGGTTCCTGTGGCGGGAAACGCGTAAGAAACCTTTGCGGTATCCACATGGGCAGAATCGAATGCCACGATCGGCGCACCGACAGAAGCTCCATTGACGGTAAAATCGACCGCCACAGAAGCTTCCTTGTTGACCCGGTTTTCAACCAAGGACCACAAAGTGACAGCTTCGCCCCCGGCAAAAAGGATGTTGTCGGGATTCATCGCCAAGCTATTGACCCTGAAATCATTGTCAAAAGACGAAAGCGGCAGGCCGGAGATCTCGTCCAAATAAACCTGGGCTGAATTGTCTTGAACCCGGAACGCCACGAAGATGTTCTGGCCCTGATAAGCCGACAAGTCCAAGGTGTCCGCTGTCCATGCCAGGCTGAAATCCTGCTGTTCCTTGGTGTTCAGCAGGCTCAGCAATGCCGGTTCTGCAAAATCGGCCATGCTGTTGCCTGTAGCCGACACGTAGACGCTCAAGGTCATGTTATTGGAATCGGCGACACTCTTCTTGGTCCAAAACACAAGATTATGGTTTTCTGCCGAGGGGCAAACTTGCGGTGTCACAATCCAGGCATCATTCATCGTACCTGCATTCTGAGCGTACAATGTAGTATGGTTCCCGCCATCCGCGCCACCACCCCAGGCAACCGACCATGATTTGGATCCAATGGCATTCGCCAAATTCCAGTCTTTCGGGGGAAAATTCCCTGTAAAACTCCCGTCCAGCATCCCTTGGGCGGAAACAGAACCGGCCAGCATCAGGCACGAAACACTGAAGCCGCACAGAATCGATTTCAAATTTTTCGCTCTTCGTTTCATCTTGCTTTGATTTTGGTTTCTCAATAATTCCGTTTTTTTATAAACAATCGCTTGTCTTCTCCCTGCATTTTTCAACGCCTATATATAAATAGGTGTGCCGAAGTTTCATTTTCCATTGCCCTTGCATTGCCATTCTATCGATAAACCCACTTGTTTGCCCACTTTTCCCCGATAGAATTCATCTAGACGTGTGGCCTTTTCTTTTCAGCAATGTAAAAGTAGATATAATCTACTATCATTTCAAATAAAATAAGTAGATAAAATGTATATATTATAAAAATATAAAATAGATACTATAAATAATAAACAACTAATAATTACTATTTTAACAAAATATATAGGTAGATTTATAGGTTTATGCTATCTTGATAAAATATAATTCGTACCTTTGCCCTATACATATACATATATATAATGAAAACGAAAGGTAGAGCCATCCGTATATTGGTGCTCGTTTTTGTATTGTTATTCAGTCTAAAGCCCCTGCAGGCCAAGACTTATCCATGGAAAATAGTCCATCCTGTCTTCGATTCATTGGCCGCACTATTGGACACAGCAGCAAACCCTGACCAAGAAGAGCAGGAGGCAATCCTCAAACAATTGGAAACCATATCCCTCAGCCAGAACAATGCCGTTTTGAACATCCGCTACCGATTTTGGAATGCCTATCTGAACGGTGACAATTGGAATACTACGCAAAATGAAAATGCAAAAAATAATTATCTTATTGAAACACTATCTTATATAGATAGTATGAACTACGATTATGATTACGCTCGCATCCTGTTTCTCATCTTGAACTCACCTAACAACTCCTCCGACTACCTGTCCCAGTACCAGCAATTGAACCAGCTGATTCCCATCTTCCAGAAATATGACGACATTCTGCATATGGGGCACTGCTACCGCTACCTGGGCATCCTGTTCGGAGACTTGGCCCAATTCGACCAAGCCATTGGTTATTTCAATAAAGCCGATGAATGTTACTCGCAAATCTCCAACAAGGAAGCCTTGGCCACGAACGCCACCAATCGAGCCGTCCTTTTGTATTACATGGGAGAGAGGGATTCTTCCGTGCAATTGTTCAAAAGATTGTTGCAGGACACGCTGCTGCGTCAGCGTCCCCGGACGATGATCAGCTTGTACATCAACCTTTCCTTAGCCACGGTGTCCGAACAGCAGCGCCGGGTCTATGAAGATTCGGCTTTCATGCTGATTGAGCGATATCCGGACGCAGCGGACCCTGAATACCGGTGTGCCCTTTTGGTCAATATCGCCAACCGCTATCATACCAGCGGCAATATCGATTCGGCAATCCTGTTCTATAAACGTGCTTTGGAAAACGCCGAAGAGGAACATTTGAAAAACGTCCTCATGCCTACGCTCATGGGGCTGTCTTCCTGCTACGCGCAGCAAGAGGATTACAAGAATGCCTATGAAAACATGGTCCGTTTTTATAACCTGCAGGAGGAAGTGCGCGGTTCTTCCACTGTCGGCGAGATAAACCGGAAAGAAAACAGCTTGGCTATCAACGAGTACCAAAATCAGCTGGCCATTCAGGCCCAGAAGATGTCGCTCCAACGGCGCATGACAGCCTTGATTACCGTCAGTATCACGCTTCTGGCCATCATATTGCTGGTAATACTGCTCTATCTGAGGCAAAAAAAGAAATTGGCAGAAACTTCCTTGCAGAACAAAGAACTCCAGACCCAGCAGTTGCAGCAGGAGGTGGATTACCAGAATCGGGAATTGAGCTCGAACATGCTTATCCTGAGCGAGAACCGTAGTTTTTTGCAACAAGTCCTGGCACAACTGGAAAAGATGCGGAGCAAAGGGGACTTGAGCAATCCTTCGGAAGCGGAATTGCGAAAGATGATCACCAGCCATATTCAGAGCGAAGACGAATGGGATTCTTTCAAGATTCATTTCGAGAAAGTGCATCCAGGCTTCTTCAATACCTTGAAGGAGAAGCATCCCAATCTGACCACCAACGACCTCAAGCTCTGCGCCTACATCCGAATCGGCCTCAACATCAAGCAAATCGCCCAAATGACAGCCGTTCTCCCGGCCACCATCAAGACCAACCGCTACCTGTTGAAGAAGAAACTGCAGATAGACGAGGACATGTCCATCGACGACTATATTGCCAGCTTGGGGCAATAGCCAAAACAGGGAAGGTCTCTACTGATGCCGTGCAGGTTGAACTTTAGTGGAAAGGGCATATTATAGCGTCAAGGAGGGAAGCCTGTCGATAGCCTCTTTTTTCAGGCGGTCGGTAGCATGGAGGTATTTCTCGGTCATGGCCAGGCTGGAATGGCCCAAAAGTTCGGATACGGTTTTGATATTCGCTTGGCTGTTAAGCAGAAATACTGCAAACGAATGCCGTGCGCAATGCCAAGTGATATGCTTTTCGATGCCGGTTTTCTTCACCCATGCCCGCAAGACGGTTTTGCAGGTGGAATAGGCCGGAAGCCGGAAAAGCGGTTCATGGACATTTCCTTTATTCCCTATGATTTGGAAGTGGGTGTCGTTCAGGGGTATGCTCACCCAGCTATTCCGGCTATGCCCTTTGGTCTTGGCCTGCTCAAACTTTAAGGTTCGGTTTGCATAATCGATATTGGAAAAACGGAGCCGTTTAAGGTCGCAGAAGCGGATACCGGTGTAAAGGCTGAAAAGGAAGCCTCTTTTTATATCCGTATGGAGCGCGGAAACTTCGGTCGATGCCAAAGCCAAGACTTCTTCCGGGCTTAAGATTTCTTTGCGGATGATATCGCGGTCGGTCTTGCAATAGATTCCCTGGCAAGGATTGCGTCTCATGCAACCGGTTTCCGCTGCATGGCGGACCACCTTCTTGAACCGGGCATAGTAGCTGTTGGCACCGGATCCTCTGCAAATCCGGTTGAGATAATCGACAAAGCCTTTCACCATTTCGGGCGAAAGGTATTCTGTCTTCAGCCTTTGCCCGAATACCGGATAAGTTTTCTGCACATAGGACTGGAATTTGGCCACCGCTCCCCGTACTACCGCCTTGTCTTTCTTGTCGTAACGCTCTATATAGGAAGCGGCAAAATCATAAAAGTCCTCTTTCCCGATGCGAGGCATCTTCTTTCCCCAATGCTGTTCTTTCAGTTGCAGCTCCCGTTCATAACGTATCTGCTTAGCCAGTTCCATGACCGCTTGATTCCTTTCTTTGTCTCTGGCTGTCTTGGGATGGGGAAGCAGGTAGAGTTTCAAGGATTCCTTCTTCCTTTCGTGCCGGATGTGGATCTGTCCGGTCTCGGGATGGATAAGCTTTGTATAGCCAAGATAATAAGCCAAATACAAGCTCTCCCTTCCGTCTTGCAGCCGTTTCCCTTTCAATTTGGGATTATCGGTGTTACGGTTCTTGAACATAGGCATGGAACTATGTCAGACGATTTTCCAGGCTTCAATCCGCCGGGTTTGGGTGGAAAAGTTGACACCTATCTTGAAGAGCTTGCGCGGGTCGGCTACATACGGACGCGCATAGCCCTTGTCTTCAATCTGTTGCAAGGCCTC
>CALUMK010000023.1 GCA_944321735.1 uncultured Bacteroidales bacterium | reverse complement strand
ACGATTCGCGACCTGTTCACCTCCTTCCTGGCCAGCATCCCCTACACGGCAAGGCGCAAGGAAGACCAGAAGGAACGGGAAAGCTACTTCAACTACACCTTCTACCTGATATTCCGGATGGTGAGCGTCTATGCCACCTACATAGAAAAGGAACAGAGCCAGGGGCGCTCCGACTGCATCGTGGAGACCCCGCAGTACGTTTATATCTTCGAGTTCAAATTGGACGGCACGGCGGACGAAGCCTTGAAGCAAATAGAAGACAAGGGCTATGCCAGACCCTACGCCGCAGACAAGCGCAAGCTCTTTAAAATCGGCGCCAGCTTCTCTTCCCAGACCGGGACGATTGATGACTGGAAAACCGTCGAATAAACCGGCTTCAAGCATGTATCACGCCAAGGCAGCACAAGAGTCCATCTACTCCTCGGCATCCCCCGACATAATCAAATTGCCTTTGCTGACGTTGGACACCCGGTCTTTATATCGATAGTACAAGCGTTTTGAATACAGGGTTTTCTTGGCGTAATACAACACTTCCTGAAGCAGTTCCCGCTGACCTGTGGCCATGCAAGCGGTAGCCAAAGGCTCCATAAAACGGTTCTGCAAGCCGTATTTGCGAGCATCGGACAAAATAAGCCGAACCACTTCCGAAGGCTGTCCCACCATGGCATATACCTTTATATAAGCAAAGTCGCGAGCCGAAATCCGCAAGGAATCGGAAACATAAGGCGCACGGATAAGTGTGTCGAGAGAAGCTGCCGGAAGCCGACCTTGCCCTAAAAGAGCAAGTTTGGCGTAAAGTCGCAATGTGACCATCTTGCGATAGGATGCGGCATTTTCATAACGCTTCTTCAAAGCCCCCTGCTCCATGCCGCTATGGACATAAAATCTCTGGCAGGCAACTTGAGCTTCCTGGTACTCAGCTCGAACCACAGCGTTCTGCGCTTTGACCAAGGCACGGTCGAGCGGATTGCGGGCAAAAACGAACATGACCAGGCAGTTGAAACCTACCGCCACAAGGGTCAGCAAGATATGGTGCGAAGGAGCCAAAGCCGGCGTGCCATCGTGAATGCCCCGACGTTTGTTCCATTCATAGAGAAATATCTTCCGATTGTTATAAGCTTGCAACAGAATCCCGGGGATACAAGCCAAGCCGAAAACAATCAAAGCCATCCAAATATACCAAGGGGCTTGGAAACCGGCATCGACCGAAATACTCCATAACCAAACCGTCAATGCCCCGGTCACGAGCAGGGAAACGACGAAGTTCCAAAGACGGATTTTCCAAAGCCCTTGCTTCTTGTCGCCCAAAGCCATCGGAATACCGATTAAATGAGAGAAGACCACAGCGATGCAAAAGAGCAAGGCCCAATGACCCGTGGCGTAATACAATAACCCGCCCACAATAGCTGTATATATATGGAATATAATCAGGGGCGTCCAGGCGCGAGGATGATGGGCGGCATGTCGGAATAACAGGAAAAAAATCGACAACGCCCCCATATTAAGCCATAGACTGATAGCGATGCTGGCCTGCGCCGGGTCGACCGAAGGGAACAAAAGACAGTACAAAAGGAGCAGAAAAGGCGTATAGGGACCAGCAGTTGCCCAAGAAGTGATGCAGAAGCCTATCATCAAGAAAGCGACAACGGCTATAATCAAGGGTGTATTGAAATAGAACTGGGATACGAAACGCCAAAGGAATTCACTGATACGAGGCGCGGATGTGCCATCGAAAAAGGGTTGGACGAAATTGCCGGTATAAGCAAAGAAACTGATATCGGCCTGATGCTTAAAATAAGGAAGGTAATAGAGGAACCAGCCTATGGCAAAAAGTATCACGGGAATGAGGCTGCCCCACTTGAGATACCTCTTCTGCGAGAGACTCGCTTCCATGCCGGATGCATTCTGCCGATATGCCTGCACCAAAGGTGGCCAATGCTTGAATATGTTGTACTTAGCCCAAAAAGTAGAAAGCTTTCCCATAACTCGCATTCTTGAAAAACAAGGCAAAGATAGCGAAAGTCGAGAGCAGAGCCAAGCTGCTCCCTCGCTTGAGCCATGCCGAGACAGTTCCATACTTAAGCATGTCCGGAAAAAATCGCCTCGGCCTCACATAGACCTCGACCCAAATATTTTTTGATGTAAATTTGCCGACTTTTCCCAGAAAGGGAATTGAACATTGAAACGGGGATTGTGAATCTCCCCAAAAGCTTGTACCAAAAATCGGACAAGCAGCCCCAAAAATCAAGAAACAGAACACGTAGAATGAGCCTTTTAGATGGATTGAACCCGGAACAGCGGGCGGCCGCCGAACATACCCAAGGACCAGTCATGATCATTGCCGGAGCCGGTTCGGGCAAGACCCGCACCCTCACCTACCGGATCGCGCACCTTTTGGAAATCGGCGCGGACCCGTTCCGCATATTGGCGTTGACCTTCACCAACAAGGCCGCCAAGGAGATGAAAGACCGTATCACCCAATTGGTCGGCCCGGCAGCGCGTTCGCTCTGGATGGGCACCTTCCACTCCATCTTTGCCAAAATCCTGCGAGCCGAAGCCGACCATTTAGGCTACCAGAAGACGTTCGGCATCTACGACACGGACGAAAGCAAGTCGCTGATCAAGAAAATCGTCAAGGATTTCAACTTGGATCCCAAGCAATACAAGGAATCGAAAGTGCTCTACCGTATCTCGATGGCCAAAAACAGCCTGATTTCGGCCGAATACTATGCCGAAAACGGAGCGTTCCTGGAAGAAGACACGCGGATGCGGATGCCGGAAACCGGCCGTATCTTCCTGGAGTACAGCAATCGGATGAAACAGGCTTCGGTAATGGACTTTGACGATTTGCTGTTCAACACCAATGTGCTCTTCCGCGATTTCCCGGAAGTCCTGCTCAAATACCAGAAGCGATTCCAGTATATCATGGTGGACGAGTACCAGGACACCAACTATGCCCAGTACCTCATCGTAAAGAAACTGGCCGCCGGACACAAGAACATCTGCGTGGTAGGCGACGATTCCCAAAGCATCTACAGTTTCCGGGGAGCCAATATCCAGAACATATTGAATTTCCAGCACGACTACCCGGAAGCGGTCAAGTTCAAATTGGAGCAGAACTACCGATCCACCAAGCATATCGTGCAGCTTTCCAACTCCATCATCGAACATAACAAGGATCGGATTCCCAAGGAAATCTGGACCGACAACGAGGAAGGACCCAAGGTGCATATATTGCAATCGGCATCGGACGTGGAGGAAGGCACTACGGTGGCGCACCAGATTTTCCAAGTACGGATGAACCGGCAGGCGCATCCCAAGGATTTCGCGGTGCTGTACCGGATCAACAGCCAGAGCAAAGCCATCGAAGACGCGCTGCGCAAGCTGAATATCCCCTACCGGATCTACGGGGGATTGAGTTTCTACAGAAGAAAGGAAATCAAGGACATATTGAGCTATTTCCGCTGGGTGGTGAACCCTCGCGACGAAGAAGCCTTGCTGCGTTGCATCAACAATCCGGCGCGGGGCATCGGGGAAACGACCTTGAACCGCTTGCGGCTTTTAGGAGCCTTGTCCGGCGGCGGCACCTGGGAAGGAATGGAATGGTTGCGCAACGGTTCCATGCTGACCCCGGGACGGGAGGGCTTCGAACCGGCCAAGGATGCGGCCTGGTTAGCCAACTTGGGTGTGCCGGCTGAAGCATTCAGTTCGCCGGAGGCCTTGCTGCGCTACAAACAGGCGGTGGCCGGCTCGATCAATTCCAGCACCCAAGCCAAGCTCTTTGCGTTGATGGACACAATCCTGAGCCTGAACGCGCGTTTTTACCAGACCGATGCCTTCGAGATGGCAAACCAGATCTGGAAAGCGAGCGGCCTGGCCTTCGAATACAAGCAGGAGGAAACGCCGGAAAGCGAAAGCCGGATGAACAATGTGGAAGAGTTGCTGAACGCGGTCAAGACTTTCTGCGAGGAAGACCCGATGATGGTGGACGAGGAGACCGGAGAGCTGATCGCGATTGAAGGGGTGGTGACCTTGGACCGTTTCTTGCAGGATGTGGCCTTGCTCACCGACCAGGACGAAAAGAAAGAGGAGGCCGATGCCGACAAGGTGACGCTGATGACGGTCCACGCTGCCAAAGGATTGGAGTTCCCTTACGTGTTCGTGGTAGGATGCGAGGAAAACCTGTTCCCTGCCGCGCAAAGCCTCAATACGAGGGAAGAAGTGGAGGAAGAAAGACGGCTTTTCTACGTGGCGGTGACCCGGGCGGAGAAGGATCTCTGGCTGTCTTACGCCAACCGCCGGATGCGCTGGGGTGAAACGGACTTCTGCGAACCGAGCCGGTTCTTATTGGAGTTGAATACAACGCATTTGGAAAATCCGGAAATCTTACAGAAAAACCCTTTTGCGGGAATCGATTTCGAGGATTCGGACCAGGAATGGAAGATGCGTTCCGGAGGGAAAAACTTCGGCCAAGGCAACGGAAGCTATGGGAATCGTCCCGGAAATGGAGGGCGGAGCTCCAGCTTTGGAGGACAGAACAGCAGCCTTAGAAGCCATAGCGGAAACGGTTCAGGCTATGGCGGAGACAATACCAGAGGAAACTCCTTAGGGAAACCCGATTTTTATGTTCCCAAGCCCAAACCGGATTTGCAGTCGGGGCGTTTCAAGAAACTTTCGGATCTGAACGCGATGCCGATGCCACCTGCCGGACCCACTAGCGGGAACGGAGCTTCGAGCGGAGATTTCAAGCCGGGGCAACGGGTTCGCCATGCCAAATTCGGCACGGGAACCATCAAGAGCATAGAGGGAGAAGGGGCAAATTGCAAACTCATCGTGGCGTTCGACACGCCGGGCATTGGAGAAAAAACGCTACTGACCAAGTTTGCCAAGGTGGAAGTGATTTAAGGAGGAAAATCGCCCCGACCTGATTTATCCCAAATCGGTCATTAGAAAAAGTGCTTTTCTTTATTTCTAATGACCGATTTGGGATAATAAAAAAGGCAACCGTTTTACAACGATTGCCTTTTTTTCATGCAGGAAGAATCCCTGGAACTAACGCACCACGATCTTGACCGAAGACACGCCTTGGGCCGTCGTCACGCGGGCCACATAGATGCCCGGAGCCAAAGATTCCGCATTGTAACGGAACACTTCCGCCGCAAGCGAACCCGAATCGTACACCAAAGCACCCGAAACCGAATAGAGGCGGACCCGTTCAATCTGAACGCCGGAAGCGGAAATGTTCAAAGTCTCCGTCACCGGATTGGGATATGCGCTGACTGCCGGGCCTGTCTGTCCGTCAACAGCCTCGTTCCCCGCATTGGCTCCCACGCGGATATCATCGATGACAAAACCGTAGTTCTGCGCCTGTCCCTGAATAGCCACATAAATGCTTTGTCCATTGTATTCCGAAAGATCCACCGTGAAACGGGTCCACGGGTAAACCGGGTCTGAACGATCCGGGTTCATGGCCGGTATCACGTAATTGGCAAGGAACCCGAAAGAGGCCGGTTGCGCGTTCGTCGTCGAAATCATCACATTCAACGACTCTTCGGCCGGACCGTTATCGTCTTCCGCCATCATGCTCATGGCGATGAAAGACAACTGCGCACCGCTCTCAGGCATTTCCAAGCGAGGCGAAATCAACCATGCATCGTTCGCCGTGGTACTCATGATCGCAGTGTCCACATCAGCCAAAGTCAAAGCGAACCTGGCACCTTGACGAATCGGGAACCACTCTGCGAAACTCTGGGCGATCTGGTCGGGATTCACCGCCATGAAACCCATGTTCGTCCCTTCATTGGGAATGTTCCAATTGTCAATGAAAATGGTATTGTTCTGGTCCTGGACCATCACCATCCAAGGCTGGAAGCCCGTCGTGGCGAAATCGCCGCAATACTCGAAATCCATCACATAGGGATCCGGATCGGACAAGGTTTCCACCTCCTTGCTCAAAACATCGTTGTCCGGATTCTGGTCTCCGGGAAGGTCGACCGACAAGCGGATCGTATGCATCCCGGTAGCCATCAAGTCGGCAAAGAACGATACCGTCCCGCGCCGGTTGGGCTGCAGCGAAATCGAAGCGGAATCCGCCAACACCCCGTCTACCTCGCAATAAACGGTAGCCGTGCCGCTGGAGGTACCCCGGTTCACCACGGTCGCTTCCACCCTCTCGTTCTGGGCGAACAGACCTGTGTTTTCCGGCTTGTCGATAGACAACAAGGCAAAATCGTTGGCGAACACCTGCCCATGGCTCGGCCCGAAGTTCAAACGCATGGCGGCAAATCCGAAGTTGTCTTGCGGGTTCAAGCGTCCGCTCGCGGTCGATGTCACGTACAACATGCCGTCTTCCTGCCCGTCGGCGGCTACGCCGGCATGGGTGTTCTCGCTGGTCTGGGCCACCTCTATCAAATAAACCCCCGGTTCCAGAAGCGTGTGCGGGCAAGGGAACGTCAGGAATCCGGAAGTATTATCGGGACGGTAATACTCCGTGGAGAACAACTCGTAATCTACTGCCTCGGTTTCTTCATTCCAACGGTAGAAAGAAAGCCTCTGCAAGCTGTATTGCCCGTCTCCGAACCCTATGGTGAACGAAGTCAAGGTGTCAGTCTCCACAAGCGTGTACAAGACCCCGAAAGAAATGGAGTTGTACTGGCTACCTATGTTCGAAGTCCTCTCGTCATCCAACAAATCCACCGTCAAAGTGTCGAAAGTCAGCACCGAATCAGAAACCGACAAGCTGTAATACCGGAAATTGTTCTCCATGTTCTTGTCTTCCTGCCCTTCGATATCGACCCGCAAGGCGACTTCTCCCTTGTAACCTGCCGCCAAGCCCGAGAAGACAGCCTCGGTAGCGATCACTTCCCGCCCGTCAGCCGGGATTGTTATCGGATCGCTCGTTCCAAGCACATTGTCCGGAGCGTCCACCAAATAGGCCGACACAACGGCATTGACACTCTCCGTGCCTTTGTTCCATACCGAGGTATGGAAAGCATGGGCCGCATTGACCTGGCCTACCGGAGAAACATGCGTCAAGTCGGATTCCACCCGGGTCACGGCCACATCGTAGTCATACATGGCTTCCACGCTCATGAACTCGAAGCCCAAGGAGAATCCCCCCTGGCGGACCGTGTCGTTGCTATACATAGGAATGTCGGCCGAAAGCACGGTATCGGGAACGATGGCAAAGCACACCGTATCCGTTTCCTTCAATTCCAAGAAAAATTCATCATACACGACGGTGTTCTCGCCCGTGCAAGCCGTCGGGTTCCGGTATACTTCCGTCCCCGCTTCATAGTCCACCACCCCGTCATGATCCAGCATCCGGATGGAAAACGGAGCCAAGTACATCAGAGTCGTCGGGATATCTCCCATCACACCTTCCCGGCACATACCCGCCTGGTAATTGAACCCGACACGGTAACGGCCCGGTTCCAGAATCACGCCCGGAGTCCGCAAAGGAGTACGGAGATTCAAGGGGCCCATGATCGAAATAAGGCCGCTCAGCGGATCGTAAGCCCAATTATTGGCAACCACGGACACGAAATCGCCCTCGCTGGCATGGAATGTCACCGGCGGGACATCCAGCTCATCAGCGGGCTTGGGCATCGCAACCGCCCCCGGCATACCTTTGGAAAATGCAGGATTGCTGTCCTGCAATCCCTCTTGCGCTTGCAGCGCCCCCACGCAGAACAGGAGGCAAACGCAAGCAAGAAAATTCTTTTTCATTTGGTTTTACTGTTGTTTTGGTTATCAATTGGTCTAACAAACATACTATGTCAGCGCACAATCACGCGCAAGGTTTCCATCCTGCCATCGGGCAAGAGGAAACGGAACAGGTACATTCCAGATTCCCACGCAGACACTCCCAGCTCCTTGACACCCGCAGGCAAGACCTGACGGACCCGCCCGTTCATGTCCAGCACCACGCATTCCTCATAGTCTCCTTCGAGAGAAAGGAAGGAAGTGGCCGGATTCGGGCTTACCCGGACACCCGCCTGGCCGGCGGATTCCACCGCCACATCCCCGGCTTGGAAATCCAGCAAAGCCCTCCGGCTGGAACCAGACTCGAACACGGCTTCGACACCGGCCGTATGCCATCCGTCCGGCAAAGGCCCGAACGAATAGGAAAGTTCCCCGGTCTCCGCCTTGAACTGATCATCCAGATATACCCGGTAAGCCTGCAAAGCCTTGGATGCCCCGCAACCATCCTCCCAAGTGAACACGTAGTTCCCAGACGCATCCTTGCTCACCTGCAAGGATTCCGGCACGCAGACAATCTCTTCCAAGACGTAGGAAAGGCGCAACGCCTGGCCATGGACGGCTTCCACGGTATCGCGGACAGAATGGAAACCCGCCAAATCGATAGAAAGGGCATACGATCCCTCGATAATCACCGTGTCCACCGCAGAAAGTGCAGGCCAATCCACACGATAGGCCGCTTCCGGGTAATCCAGGCTTTGCAAAGACACCTTCGCGCCCTGAGCCGAGCGTCCCTCGATATTGGTGGAAACTTCCAATGTCAATTCCACATCCATATCCTTGGCAGCCAGGTTGGACAATGCCGCTTCCGACATCCTGCCGCCCGAATAAACCATCCGCAGACCGTAACGGTAAAGCCCGCGGTCAAGGCCGGCAAAATCCTCGTCCACCCACAAAGTGTCAGAGGCCGGACAATTGCCCAGACCAATCCAAGCCGTGTCGGCTTCTTCCTGGCCGTAACCCATCCGGTAAACCGCATACGACTGTGCCGATTTGGGCATCGCGCCCATCTCAGGAACCTGCGCCTTCGCGGAAACCAGGGACGAAGACTCCTCGTCCGCCTCGAAGCCGTACAATCCCGTCACTTCGCCCTCGGCCCGGATAAGCATGGTATTGGTAAAGGTGGCATCCATCGACTCCAAAGTGGAGAACTGGCCCCGCGTGTAATCCGCCGTATAGTACTGCGTCCCCGGCACAAAAGGATAATCCGGGTCGGAACCGGCCGTGTGCAAGTCGTTGGCAATGGCCAGATAGCCCTCGCCGTCCTCGTAATAACTCAAGCCTACCATGAAGCCGTTTGGAGCGGAAACCAAGGTGTCGAACACATGGGTCGTCCAGGCCGAATCCGTATTTGGAACGCCGTATTTGGAATACAACAGACGCGAAGTAGGCTGTCCGTCCTTGTCCAGATCGAACACGAACACATTGACCGTCTCGTGCCGTATATCCTGGTACTCCATGGTCATCCAGCTCATGGAACGCAGCAAAGCCGGGCGGCGGAACACCGTTCCCAGCACGGTCTTGTCCGTTGCCGCGTCATCACCGTAAAACAGGTTGGGGACCCCGTTGTCGTAACGGAACACCTCGTTGCCGTCAGGCCGGTTCCAGGAAAGGCGCATCCGGCCATCCGGCTGCGGAACCGCCAGCAAATCCGAAGGAGCCAGCAACGCATCCTGCATCCTGATTTCCCCCAGATCCAAGGCTCCGTCCAAATTGACGGAATCGGCCACGTACAACTCGAAACGCGGCTTGAACGCCTCCAGAACATAGCCCGACCCCTGGTAGGCCGAAAACGAGAACCGTCCTTGGGCATCGCTGTACGCCATGCAAGTATCATAACCCGTCAGGCGTACCTGAGCGGAAGCCACCGGCATACCGTCGGCATCTTCCAGCACGCCCTCCAGCACGAACTTCTCCCTTGGAGACAAGGCGACATCCACCACCCGGTCGGCATCGAAATCATCCATGACAACCACCGTGTCGGCATAGGCATAACAAGTGAAAGCCACGGCCACCGTGTCGGCAAAAGGCACATACGGCATGTCCCACTTCCCGTCCGCACCAGTCACGGCAGAAATCCCCTTGCCGAGGATTTCCACCCGGACCCCTTCCATGGGCTGTCCGCCCAGAGCCGCCGTCACCGTCCCGGACAAAGCAGCGCCCGCGCAATGGTCGGCCCAAAGCGAAATGGACGGCACATTGTCGGATATGATGCCCGTCTGGCTGAAATCGAACTCGTAAGAACTTTCCCCGTCCTGGTAGACCCAATAGCGGGCAGCGCCCGGACGCTGGTATCCGACCCAGTAATGGAAGGAACCGAAAAACTGCGAATGGACGGGAGCCACCGCCATCAGGCAAAGGTTCCCTCCGTCATACACAAAAGTAGAATCCAACTCGAGCGTCACCTTGTTGCGGAAGCGTTCGAACACCACCGTATCGTCGAAGACAAGGGAAAAATCCTCTTCCGGAACCCAGCCTCCCGTCAAGGTGGAAAGGTCGGTATTGGCCATATAAAGACGGAACGGCCGTGTTTCGGTCATCCCGTTGGCATTCTCGTATTCCAAGGATATACGGCGAACCACGCCCGGTTCCATCCCGATCTCGCCCGCCACATAGACAATCTGGCTCGCGCTCGAACTGGCCGCGAAAGAGAAAGGAATCCCGTTCTGGCGCATCGTGCCCGCCGTGCCAGGCATGTAATCTCCGCAAGATTCCATCACCTGGACCGGAATCCTGAAAGAAGAGTCGTTGGCAGCCAGCAAATCCCCCTCCATCCCGGCTACCACCCGCAGCTCCTGCATACCCGCCTGGTCGGGCGTGTACGAAAGCCGGACCGTGCTTTCCTGCCCGGCATTCAAAAGGGTGACCCCGTTCTGGGAAGCCAGCACCCTGCCGGCAGCGTCCACCAGCGACAGGCTATAAGAGTTGCTCCTGTTCAAGCCTGTATTGCGGATCGTAGTCCGTACCACAGTCTCTTCCCCCGCCTTGAGGTAATCGGGGCAATCCACATCCCACACGGCCACGTCCATCTCCAAGGAAGGCTGCAAGACCACATCGCTGATGAAAAGCCCGGCCGATTCCGGAGCTTCCGAAACCACGCGGAACGCAAGGTAATACACCCCGCTCTGGTCCACAGTGAAAGACTGGTTCGAAGACCGGGGATCATCAATCAGGACCGAAGAAGTACCCAACGTCCGGGAAAGGGCATCCACCGTGGGCGCGTTCCCGAGCCGGATTTCCAGTTTTTCCTCGAACTCGAAATACAACGTGCCCACCTCGTACCGCAGCATGTACGACGTGCCAGCCTCCAGTTCCACCGGAGGAAGGACCAACCAGTCGTCAGCCGTGTTGGTGCCTGTCTGGAAAACCGCTCCCGGCTTGCCCAGGTACTCCCCGTAAGCCCATGCGGCATAATCCTCATTGGCATCGATCACAGTCCAAGGAGTCCAGGAACGGGCATCCGAGAAATCACAGGCGAAATATCCCTGATGAGGCTCGCCCACCATCATGTTCCCTGTCCGGGTCGCAGGCCCTTGTCCATGCTGCGTGAAAGGTATGACGGCATAGCTGTAATTATCCAAAACCGTAATCCCTTCATCCGTGAACGAGCTCTCCCCGATTACCCATTCCACCGTATCCGGGTAACGGACTACCCGGTACTGGAGACTGGACTCATCGATACGCCCCCCGAACTTGCCGCCGGCAGGAGCATCCCAAGACAGGGATACCGTGCCGTCTTCCGCCCGGGCTTGCAGATTCCCCACCGCGGCCGGCACATCGTAGCCCACCACGCAACGTACCAGGGAAAACCGCCCGTTCCCGTCGGCATTGCAAGCCCGCACGCCATAGTAATGCAAGCCGTCAGGCTGGTTCTCCAGGGCATGCTGGCAAGCTTCTCCCGCAGCCAATCCGTCTTCCACGGCAGCCACCAGCTGCCCGTCCCTGAAAATCTCCACTTTGGACAAGGATGCCAAAGCCTGGCCCCCTTCATCCTCGGCGGGGTTCGTCCACGACAAAACGACCTGGGAAGCCTCTGTCTGGCAAGACAAACCAGCCAGCCGGCCCGGCACGGAAGACAAACCGCCGAAAGGTATCGTCAAAGCATTCACAAAATCATACCCGGCCGGATAGGCGCCCACCAAGGAAGCCTCCCCGGAAAGCGCGTCCACACGGTACAAGGCAGGAACCCCGCCCTGTTCCACCGTGCTCCAGTAGAGGAACCCATCGTTGGGATTGAAAGCCATGTTCTGGAAAGTCATGGACGGAAGCACACCGGTCGGCCCCACTTCGGTCAAAGCCGCCGTGGCCGGATCCACATAATAGAACATGCCCGACAAGCCGATGCCGTACACATGGCCGTCCTCGTCCGCGTCCAAGGCGCACAAATCCTCGGCAAAGCGTCCCAGCACACGGAAAGTCCCGCAGCTGTCCCCTTCGCTGATATCGACCTCCAAGAGATAAGAACCCCAATGCAGATTGTCGGTACGAAGACCGGCAATCGCATACATCCTGCCCGCCTGGCGGTCGTAGGCCATGTCATAATACAAATAGTCCATCGTATTGTAAACGGCAAGGATCTCATCGTAATACGCATCCTCGCCGAGCGAAACCGCGCTGAAAGCCCCCGGCATCACCATGTTGAAGAAAGAAAGGCCGGTATAGGCATACACCCGTCCCTCCGCTTCCTCGGCGGCCAGCACGAAAGAAGTCTGATCCAACGCGCCTGGCACGGTGGCAAACGAAGAAGGATCCTCCAAATCCATAAAACCCACCGTGGCACGGTAGGAAGAAGTAAAGAAGGCATAAGCGTCCCCCTGCGCCCGGAGAAAAGTCCCGGACAAGAGACACAAAGCCAGCAAGGCTGCAATTCGTTTCATTTTGGTTGGTTTCATCTATTTTTTTCAATCATTGGCCCGAATTCATCCGCCATCCGGAAGAAGCGCATCGGCACTTCCGCCCGGCCTGTTCCGGTCCGGCATCAACCCGGCATAAACCCAAATCGGTCATTAGACTTTGGGTTAAACACACACCCTCTTATCCTTCCGGATGGACAGCCTTGACTCTCCCTCGGCCTGCCGCCTCATCATCGCCCAGGCATATCCTCCAGACACTGCGCCCGGGAAGGGTTCCCACCCCGCCCGGGCAAAAAAAGTGGATTGAAAACCCACTGAAGCCGTTCCGGAAAACAGCCAAACGACGAACCCGGAACGGCTTCCACGCTTTCAAACCCGCAGAGAAAGCTTAGCGCACATAAACCTTGAAGATAGCGTTCTCACTGCCGCTGAACACGTTCACCAACAGGATGCGACCGCCATCGACCGGAATGCTGACATTGTTGTCGGCACGAACCGTCAAATCAGCTACCCGTGCACCCGTTGTCGTGTAAACCTGTACACGGTCGATCCGGATCTTGGCCGGATTGAGGATATGGATCATGTCATCCTGCGAAAGCACGCGCAAGGCAGCCGCCAAGCTGTTTTCGTTGGCGGTTTCGTCCAAGGTCTCGAACTCGGCTTCTTCAGCAAAGTCGCTGCTGATTTCCTCGCAGATACCGCGTACCGACCAGACGTAAGCCGTCTTCTTGGTCAAGCCGCGGACCACGCACGAAGCTTCTTCGGACTGAACCGTATCGTACTGGGCAGCGGAAGCTTCCTTGTAAATCACTTCGAAGCTGACATTGTTCTCGCCGGCCGTCCAGCTCAGCGCCACCGTGTCGATGCCCGGCTCGGAAGCCAGAGCGGTAGGAACGCCGCATCTTTCCGGTTCGGGTTCGGAAGCCGTGGTGAAGCTGGCCACTTCGGCAGCCTCGCTCCGCAAATCACCGCAAACCCCGATCACCGTCCAGGAATAAGAGGTCTCGGCGGTCAGGCCGGTCAAATCATATTCGGCAGCCTGGCACTCCAGCGTATCGAACTCGCTTGCCGATGTCTCGCGGTACAATACCTCGAAAGATTCGTTCCCTTCGCCGGCAGTCCAGCTCAAGGAAGCATTGTCCACGCCCGGAACCGCTTGCAAGCCTGTGGGCACCTCGCAGACCGGCTGAGGCTCGGCCTCGGTGGAGAAACGGACCGTATCGGCGCTCCACATGCTGGAATCGCCTTCAGCACAAACCACGCGCACCAAAGCCATGTAATCCGTCCCGGCAGTCAAACCGCTGGCCGTGTAATACAAGGTGTTTTCCGGCCAAGCGTAAGCCCGGTCGAAAGAAGCGTCCTCGGTGAAGACACGCAGAACCTTGGCCGCGCTGTCCGTAGCCGGATCCAGCACTTGGAACGTGGCGTTGTTCCGCGTGGCAGCCATCAAGGCGAAAGTATCTACCGGATAGCAGGAAACCAATGTGGCAAAATCGATGAAATCGACGTGCTTCATGCAGACATAACGTCCTGCCAAATCAATGGCTTGATATACATCGGACGTATAGGCCGTGGCCGGAGCCAAGCCTTCCAGTTCGATGACACGGTTGTCCGTGAAAATCGTATCCCACTGCTGGTTGCCAGAGAAATCCAGTACACCGTAACGGAACATGTACGACAGTGCTTCCGATTCCGGCAGCACGATGGTGGCCGTGGTCGCAGTCACCGCATCAGCCTGGTTGATGCCCAGCGGGCCGGAAATCTCGTCACAGGGAGAAACGACGCTCTTCACATAAACCGAGTCGAGCAAGATATACGTGTAATCAGTCTGAATGGTCTTATCCGCTTCCGTGTTCATCCAGGCGAAACCGATCCGGCACAAGCCTTCGTTCTCGGTCTGGATCGGGAAAGTAAACGGCAGATAAGAGCCGTATACCAGCTCGCTGCCCGAAATCTCGCCAATCACATCGGCATTCTCGAATACACCGTCGGTCGACAGCAGCACCTGCAGCTTGGAGGTTTCCGCCAAGATGGAATCCATGGTCGACGGCATGGGGTTGGAAGAACTGTATATGCCTACGCCTACCTTGAAGGTCACGAATTCCTGCCGTTCCCCTGTGCTTTCCTTGTAGAACTCGGGCAAGGCAACCAACACGGAATCGGTCAAATCGCTTTGGATGGCCTGGATAGTCAAAGCGCGTACATCACCGATGTTTTCCATATGCATGGGGTACACGTTCCAGCCAGACCCGCTCTGGTCATAAACCCCGTTCTGGCTGGCATAGACGTTGGAACCGGAAATAGGATTCGATTCCTGGGCAGCCAGCATCGTGTACGGGAGGCCGCGCAAGGTGGTGAAATTCCTTTCCGAAACGTTCGAGGTATCGCCTTCCCCGCACAAGGCGCGGACATTGACCGTATAGGTCGTGCTTGCAAGCAAGGACTCCATCAAGAAAGAAGTGTCGGAAACCAGGACGGGTTCGGAGAACGCACCTCCTTGAGGACCGTAAGAGAAGATATAACCGGAGTTCGTCCCGTCAGCTTCGTCCAGCGTCTTTGTCCAAGTAGCCAAGGCTTGGGCATCGGTCACATCCACCACCCTGACACTGGGCAGGGGGCAGGCCGCCCTTTCATTGACGTTCACTCTCCTGACCAGCATGAAGTAGCTGTAATCTCCGCCGCTGGTAGCCGAAACACGCAACAGCACCGGTTTTGCCGAGTCGATTCCGTCGATGTTCACATCCCACCAATACAGGCCATCGATGCTCCCCTCGGCCAAAGAAGCCAAAGATGTCAAGGTTTCTACAGTATTCCAAGTGGTATCCACGGCACCGGTCTCAGGCTGGGCGTATTCCAAGAGGAAAGAATCGCCCGACTGGAAATCTTCCGCCGCGTTGCTCGAAGCAGCCCGGGCAAGTTCCATGCTGACCGTCAAAGCCTCGCGCGAAGTGGTGAAAGCCGGCGTGGTGAAAGAAACCGTCCCGTTCGCGGGAACCGACATCTGGATGAAACGTTCGTAATGGGTCCGCCATCCGAATATCATGTCGAAACGGCTAAGATACTGGGACATGTCAACGCCTTCCGGCTGATTGCCCCAGCCTGCATCAGGCCACTGCTGGTCATAGGATATCCGATACGTACCTTCTCCGGATTCATAGAGATTGGTTGCCGGATAAGGCCCGAAGCTTATGGGAACCTCCGTGGCGGGAACATACACGGAAGCATGCGCGCAATCGGCAGTGAAAACAAGAGCATCGTCCGAACCCGTCACCGTATAGGCAATGGCCGAGTAAACCCGGTTCGGAGTCAGGCCTTCAATCCTGATGGAAGAACCATCCAAAGTTCCGTAATAAGCATACCGGATCTGGATGCCGTCCACTTCCATATAGGAATCGCCGGCCTGTGCATCAGGATCGAAGCTCGCACTGCCGCCATCGGGCCGGTACTCGCCATAGGCACCGAAAGCCCCGTTCCAGTCGAAAGGCGCATCCGTGTACAGGACAAGGACTCTCTTACCCTGCATGGCATCATCAAATGTCAATTCCAACGCATCTTCCGTGTAAGTCAAGGAATTGATTTCCGGCGCGCCTTCAGGCGAGTTAAACTTGCCCACCTCGATAGCAGATGCATATTTCAGGCCATCCTGACGGCAATCGTTGTAAGGGAAGCAATACACCGTGTACTCGGTGCTGCCTTGCGTTGCCATGTTGAAATAGAAGTAGGGCTCGCCGGAAGAATTGTTCGGCCAATAAAAATTGTCATAGGTCAGGACTACTTCCCCGTTCCCGATTTCGGAGGTAGCATTGTATGTCTGCCCGTCCTGAGGGGTAAAGGACAAGGTACCATCGTTATCCAATACGAAGAGGAAGTCATCGGCAGTACCCCACTCTTCCCCGGGATAAGCCATGTAATAGCACCATGTAGGAGTGGAAGAAGACAGCAATCCCTGCTGGGCAAATTCAAACCTCCCTGCCGGCGCAGCGCAATCAGCTGGCGCGGAAGGCGCAGTCACAGCAACCCCGATGGAGGTCGATGACATATAGCCCGGGAAAAGATAGAACCCATCCTTCCGTAAATCATAGCTCTGATAATCGGAAAAAGTAGACCCGTAGAGTGCAAAGAGGGGGTCGGCCTCCACATTATCTGTACTCACACCGCTTCCGTTTACCCAATACTGCAGATTCGTCCCGTTCAGGAAGTACTTATGCGGCCGATACTGATTGTAGTATACATGCGTGACCCGCTGGACAGTACCGGATTCAAAGAAAGGGAAAGCGGCCATGAACGCCGTATTGGTTATGCCAAAAGAGAAGTTTTCCGTGCTCACATTGGTAAAGTCGGTATCCTCGATTCCATCGATGGCAAAAATGACCGACCCGTCTTGCTTGAACTGTACCTGCCAGCTCAAGGTCAGAGCTATTTTCTTGCTCTCGTCCGCGATATAGCTGTTATTGATTTCAACATCCTTGTATTCCACAACAAAGACATTGTCTTCCGTGGTCCAATACTTGACGGAACCGCCCGATTTAAGGACCCTGTTCCCGATGGCCTGCTGAAAATTGTCGTCATACGCATACACCTCGAACATGACAGCATCCAGCCCTGTCTCGTTCATGCTAAAAATAGTCACATAAGGCTTGGCCATGTCCGACATGTCTTCCTGTTCCGACAAAGCGATACGGCCGTCGGCCATCGGCAGGACATATTTCATGGTCTTCCCGTTGTAATAGAAATCAAAAGGAAGGGCAATCCCTTTGATGTCTGTATTTCCTGAAATATCATAGGAATACGTACTGCCGTTGTATGTCGCAGTTACCTCAGAGGCAGTCTGCCCGTAAACATCAAAAGTCACATCGTAATTATAGACATCATCATACCTGTCTGTAATCGTATAAATGGCATTATCGCTACCGGTAGCCAAAACGGTTGCATCCCCAGGTGCTGCCAAGAAAGGAGTTTCCGCCCAGGCGAGCGTGTAGTCTTCCACCTGCCCTTGCGAAAAGGACAAGCCCGCTGCCATAGCGGTTAAAATCAACATCAATCGTTTCATAACATTTGGTTTTAGGTTAGTATTTGTTTTCAGGCAAGTCTGCCGCAGCAGCTTGCTTTTTCTTTGTTCCCTTATCTTAACCGGGCCGCTTCCAACCGTGATGGCTGCAATCTCCCGCTTTCCCGGATAAACCCGAGGAAAGCCTCTGTGACCTGCCTCCTTCCGGAATCCAGGATACTCGCGCTCAAAGCACCGCTACCTTCCATACTTTGGCACCGATACGTACCAGATAAAGCCCGGGGGCATCCACGGCAACCGATGCACCACGGCCTTCGTAAACCAGATGTCCTTGCAAGTTGAACACCTGGTAGCATGAAGAAGCGTTGTTCTTCACATAAATCACACGATCCTGCGCATGCACGCTCACGCCCGGAACCGATTCGCCGGAATATGCCCCTGCATCGCCATCATCCTCATTGCCAACTCCTCCACCCCCTGGCACGGACACCTTGGCGGAAGCGCTCTGCAAGACCTGCCTGGCATCGCCTTCCTGCACAAAAACCACCAAGGAAAGGTCTTCCCGTGCCTCTTCTTCCAGATAAGAAGCATCGAAATCCAGTTCGTAAAGGCAGGAAGAATCCATTTCGAACGAGAGGCCGAAAGCACCGTCCACCGGACTCAGGCTCCGCAATACATCATGGTATTCTCCGCCGACCGCACCTTGGGTCAAAGCCACAAAGACATCCAAGCCGGAAACATCGGCCGTGCTACGGACAACAACCATGCCCCGCACATGGCCGTCCGCATCCAGATAAACCGTATCGAAACGGATGGAAAGGAAGGTTTCCGGGTGGGTATCCAGCAAAGCACGCAAGGCATTGATGGCTCCCGGCCCTTCCTTGGGCCATACAGCCCCGTTCCCGTTCATGCGCGGCAAGCCGTCGCTGGGGCTGTAATACCACAGGAAACGGTCATCTCCCGTCTGGGTGGCATAAGGGTCGTTGCCATTGAAGGTGGTATGGTACTTGATGACGCTCACCGTGTCGCCCATGGCTTCCAGAACCGGGTTCATGTACTCGTTGGCCGCTGCGCAATAGGGACAGGACACGCTGCCGAAAATCTCCAGCAAGGGCGTCTGTGGAAAAAGCCGGGAAGAATCCACCTTGACCACACTGAAGCGCAGGGTATCCGGCTCGGCTACCGCTACCGTATCCAAGCTGGCCACCCATGCCGCGAAACCACGCCTCCCGCCTTCCAATCCGGCCCATTCCGGAACCGGAATCCGCAACGAGACGTTCTCCCCTGCCTGCAAAGGCGAAAGGAATTCCCGGCTGAAAGGCGCAGGCTGCCCGCCGTCTATGGCGTAATAACCGCTGCAACGGGAAAAGGCCTGCATGGAAGCGTTCGTCAGCTCCAAAGCCATGGAATATTCCTCTTCCAGACTGTAGGTTTCACCCTGGTAACGAAGCGACGCATCGGCCGAATCGGAATAAGCCGCCAGCATGACATCGTCCACATACCAGAGATAGTCGGCCGAGACAGGGTCGGAATTGCACAGGAAGAAAGCAATCTGGACGGTTTTCCCCGCCAAGGAATCGGGCAAAGCCACCCGGATCTTTTCCACCTCGGTAGTCTGCAAGCCGCTCACGGACGTGCGCTTGGCGTAAAGGCATGTCCACGACCCGCCTTCTTCACGGACTTCGATACCGAAGTTCCGCTTGTTGGAAGATTTGGAAGAAAAATAGAAGGATTTGAAAACCAATAGATTTTCCTTTTCGCCCAACAAAACGGGAGAGGTGGCCAGACGGACGGTGTCATTTATCTTGGGCAAACCCAGATCCGCTCCGCAACCCATCACCAATTCAGGGGCCGCCCCACCGGCATTGGCCGAAGGAACCACCATGAAATGTGCCGTATCGCTTTCCGGCCCGGACCATGCGCCGGCAAAAAGGCTGAACGCGGAAAAGTCCTCGGAAAGGCAGACATCTTGCCCCATGCCGGACGGGAAGCATGCCGCCAGCATGCCTCCCGCCAACAGGGCCGTCATCCGTTTGCTCAATGCCGCCTTCATCCTTCAAATCCTCCTATTGTTTCTTGCTTCAAAAATTACAGTCCACCGCCTCAAAGCTTCACCACTTTCTTCACGCAGAAAGCACCGTCCTTGGCAAAGCGGACAAAATAGACTCCGGGACGCAAGCCGGACACATCGATGACTTGCTCGTTAGCCAGCTTGGCGACCAAACGCCCGCTTATGTCAAAGATCCAAGCCTCGTCATAGTCCCCTTGCACGTTCACATTCTCCGTGGCCGGGTTGGGGTAAAGCCGGATCCGCGAAGCCAGGGCGGCATCCTCGTTGGCGATGATGGAGGGATCGACCATGAATTCCACCGTCTTCATCTGGCTCTTGCCCGTCTGGTATACCGATACCACACCCGCCGTGTGCGTGCCGTCGGAAAGGTCGTCGAAGTTGTAGGTCAGGACACCTTCCACGGTAGCCACCTGCGTACCATCCAAATAGATTTCGTAATGCAGGGCACGGGAATTATCGGGACGTTCAGCCGAAGGCTCCGGTCCGATATAGAGGTCGTCCAGCATCAGGAAGTAGGAATCTTCCCCTTGGGAAATGACATGGATGGTCACATAACGGGCCTCGGCCGGTATCGTGTACGAATACTGGTACCAAGCACCGGGAATGACCAGTTCGTCTTCCAGCCAAGTGAAAGCCGAGGGCTCGGTCGTGGTGGTGGAATAGCCCACCTGGATCATCTCGGCCAAAGATTCCATACCGCTCACGGCCCAGAAAGAGAACACATAAGGAGTCTCGAAATGCAGTTCGGGGGAGAAAATCCAGTCATCCTTCTGCACCGGGTTCTCTACATCCAGGTTGCGCATGTTCATCAAGGCGCGGCGTCCGCTATGGCTGGTGTTGAGAGAGGTGTAGATGGCCGGCGTGGTCTCGTAAGGGTTCATGACAATAAAGGCGTGCGGCTCGTAGATGCCGGGCCAGTCAATGACATCCTGCCCGATGACCATGCCGTAGGTCTCCGCGCCGTCCCCGTCAAGGTAAGTCCAGCCGAACTCGCCTTCGGGATTGATTTCAAAGTCAGGCATGGCTTCGCAATCTTCCGATACGGTTTCATCCACGTTCCAGAAGAGGGTCTTGTCACGGTAATCGGTAGACGAAGTCTCCACATAGAGCGAATAAGGATCCACGATGCGTTCCCTGATTTCGTAAGTCTGGGTGGTGTAGGCGTTTTCAGTACTGAAATCAACTTCTTCTTCCACACCATCGAAAAGACTCTTGGAAATGCTCAAGCTATAGGTACCTTTCCATACGGAATCGAACACAAGCCGCCCGTCGGTGCCGAAAGTACCTTGATACGTGTATTCGGGGAACTCGGTATTGGTCAAGCTGGCCACCGCACCCTCGATCTCGTCCGGAGTAGTGTTGGTCTTGGCCAGGACGGTCACTTCCGTGATCATGTCTTTGCCGACCACGTTCGAGAACACGGCTTCCGCTTCATCCTCGCCATAAACGTTGGCCAAGGCGTAAAGGTAACCGCCGCGTTCCAAGGAAGACCAGTCTTCATCGCGGTAGGATTCCACGCCGCGCAAGCCTTCAGCCACCTGTGTCCAACTGTCCCTGTTCTCTTCCTGGCCTTGCGCCAGACGGTAGATGTTATAGATATCCAGATTGTCTTCCGCCGCCTTGGCTTGCTTGCCCTGTTCCTGTTCAGGAACACCGATGGCGCGGATCATGAGGTTCTGCAGGATACCCCAGTCTTCCAAAGTGGCCAGGCTGCCCACATTGGACCAGTCCGTGGTCACCCCGTGGCGCTGGGTCTGGAAAGGATAGTCGGGATCGGTCCCGTCGTCCACGCCGATAGCAATGTTCCCTTCCGAAGAACCGATCATAATCATGCAGCCCGCAGTTATCTCCACGGGATAGTCCAGGACATACTCGCTCCACTGGTCGTCAGTGTTCGGCACCCCTTCCTTGCGGAAGAGCAAAGCACCGAAGCCCCGGCCCGGATTCGGATCCACCGCGTAGATGGAAATGTCGGCGGTCGTGTGGTTCATGGTCCCGCCTTCGCTCGACATCCACCATTTCACCGAACGGAGTTCCATCGGCTGGTAGTAAATAGTACCGAAAGCAGCCTCCGTGTACAGGATACCCGAAGCGGAGTCGTTGCGCAACTGAGCCGCACCGGCAAACGTCCCGTTGTCATAACGGAATTCCTGCATGTCTTCCGCCTTCTCCCACTGCAACAGCATGTTTTCCCCTTCGGGCGTAGCCGTGAAATTTTCGGCCGAAATCCGGAGGAAAGGCAGGCTAAGGTCTTTTGAACGAGTTTCCAAAGCCATGGATACCGTATCCCGGACAGTCTGGTAACGGCTCTTGAAGAATACCATGGAATATGCCCCATCGTGACGGTAGACATCCTCTATCGTATACCGGCCATCCGCTCCGGTCTGGGCTGAATAGGTCTGGTATCCGGTCATATAAACGGAAACGCCCGGTACGGGGTCGCCGTATTCGTCTTCCACCAGACCGCTCAAAGTCAAGAGCTGGCGGGATTGCATCGTGACATCCCGGACAACAGGCTGCAAAGCTTCCACCGAAATGCTTTCCGAATGGTCTTCATAACCGAAATACGAGAAGACCAAAGTATAGGAGGCCTCATCGAGGTATCCCAAATCGTACTGTCCTTCCGCATTGGTATAAACCGTGTCGCGGTAGGATGCATCGGCAGCGGCGACCGCCACGCACACCCCTTCCAAGGGATTGCCGGCCTCATCTTCCACCGTCCCGGTCACCGGCGCGTCAATCACATAGTCCAGTATCACGTTGTCGACCTGGATGCCGGATTGGTTACGGGGCGATGTGGCGCGGAAAGCAATCGTGTAAAGGCCTTCCCCGGCTGGCTCGGCTACCGGCAAGGCAACCCGCATGGTCTGGAATTCATACCGGGTATTGAAGTCCTCATAAGCCTGCATGAGGGTTTCCGTGCCGTCCTCGGCTATCAGCAGGACTTCCATGTCCTCCGAGGTGGAAGCATCGCCGGTGCTTGCCAAGTCGAAACGCAGGCGGTAATGTTCCCCGGCCACCCGGCGGAAAGGAGCCGAATAAGCGTAATCGTTCCCGTCGCTGTTGGTGGAACGTCCGTAATGCAAGTACCCTTGCGTGCCTTCCATGCCTTCGTTCAGGTAATGTTCCCACGTAACGCCGTCAGGAATAGGGGTATTGGCATCCACCACTTCCCAAAGGAAACCTTCGGCAGCCGTGTTGAAGGAGCAGACATAGGGCAAAGCCAAAGCGATCCCCACCCGTGCGCCTTCGCTTTCGACGGCCTGGCCGCGTCCCTTGAAGGAATAGCTGCGAACCGTATACCAATAATAGTTGCACCCCTCACTCAAAGTCTCGGTAAAAGTGGTCTCCTGCAAACGGGCAGCCACCACGGTTTCATCCGGGTAACGGACTACCTCGTAATACACGGAGTCGGGATTGAACCAGCCGCCGTTCAAACCTTCGGTCGGAGCGTTCCACGTCAAGGTCACCACCGAGTCGTCGGCCACTTCCATCCTGAGGTTGGAAACCGGACCGGGGATATCCTCGCCCACGGTTGCAGCGCAGCAGGTGGAAAAGCCCGCACCCGCATCGTTGTAAGCCACTACGCGATAACCTACCACATCTTCATCCTGCAAGGCGGCATAGTCTTCATCAATCCAAGTAATGGTTTGCCCGGGCGTGGCATCCGTAATGGTATGCACCAACTCGTAATCGCGGTAAATCTCAATCTTGCTGATGGAGGACAAAGTCTGGGAAAGTGCGGCATATCCCGTAGGAGCCGTAAAGGAAAGTTCCACCGAAGTACCTGCACCATCTTCCCGCACAGTGGTTGCTACCAGGTTATCCACGGCATCGGGCGCAGCCGCTCCGCCGCAAGGTGTCGAAGCGTAGAGACCAGTGATTTCAACACCCACGGACACAGGTCCCAAATCCTCCATTTGGCCGGTCTGCATGTCGATCCGAGCCAAATAATCCCCGTTCAGGGAAGAAACCGCCCAATAGCAAACCCCATCCGTCAAGTCGATGTCCATGCTCTGGATATAATTTCCCGGACTCGGTTCACCCGTGAATCCTATGGGTTCTACCCCGCCTGTCTGTTTCTGCAACTTCACGAACCAGCCATGCATGGTCACCGCGTAAAGCTGCCCCTTGATATCCGCAGCCAACGCCACCAAGGAGCTGTCGCAATGCGTCACGAAAGTCGGCTGCCCTGTGGTCAGGTTCACGGAATACAAATCCGTCACCGCGTTCTCCCGGACAAGAGCGAACATGGTCTTCGTGCTGTAGTCGTAAGTCATATCAATATACGACACTTGCATATTTTCAATATTGGCCAACACGGTTTCCGACCACGTGGCCGTATTGAAACGGCTCCAAGTCTGCACATCATAACTGCTTATACTCACGCTCGCCATCTGGCCGTACATGATGCCATCCACCACGGCCGCACCGAGAGGAGCCCAGTCATGAGACACTTCAATTACCCAGTCTTCATCGGGATTTTCAGGAGAGAACGAGGCCAAGCCCCAATCAGGCACGGCATTATAGCTCGCCAGGAACCAGCCGTAGAGCCGCCCATCCCTCAATTTCGGGGAAACCGAGCGGGGAGTCTGCAACGGAGCTGCCACGGTCGGATTGTCCATCCGCCCCTTGCTTTCCGGTTTTGCCTCCTGGGCCTGCACCCGGCACGTCCCCAGCAAAACAATCGATAGCAAAATGTTTGCAATATTTTTCATTGGTTCTGAAAATATTATTCAATAAAATAAAAACGAAAAAACTCCAATCGCGCCCTGCCATCATATCCACGGCTGCCTTTGCAGAAATCCGACTCCCGCACCAACGGAACCTTTTTTCCCAGATACCCGGACAATCGAAGCCGTTGATATCGGAAAACAAGCCCGCCAGCCTACTTTCTTCTTATAAACTCACTAAAACAAGGATTCTGCAAACCAGCGTATCTTCCCATTGCTCATGTTACCCAAGCAGTAGGTAAGCAGTACGATGCTCCCGGACTGTCATGCCATTGGAAGCCTTTTGCCACAAACGATGGATTCAGGACGGTGCGCCACAACGAGTAATCTGGCTTTGCAGCTTACCCACTCTGACACACCGCCCGAGGATGATTTCAAATGTCTGTTTTGATAACCCTCCTCTGAAAGAATGATGCGAAACTCTGCTCTTCACCAATTAGCGGACAACAACTTTCTTGACCAGGCTGCCGTCTTCGGTATAGACCTTGACGAAATAAACACCCGACTGGAAAGCCGAAGTCTCGATGTGGCAACGGTCACCACCCACGGTCTGGTTGCTGTAAACCACGCGGCCATCGAGCGAATACATTTCCACTTTCCGGATGTCCTTGATGGAAGCCACGTTCACATAATCATCGGCCGGGTTGGGATAAACCACCACCGAAGAAGGATCGACAAGCGGCTGGCCTTCATTGGCCGTTTCCCAAGTCACCTGGATATCGTCCACACCGGTAGCAATGGAATTCATGCCTGAAACCAATTTGATCCCGATATAAACTTCTCCTGCCGTATAACCTTCGTCTGCCAAATCCACGGTATGGCGTGCCCACTCACCTTGTCCGGCATAACCGGAATAAAGAGGACCCCCTGTGAAGTCGGCCACATTGTTACCCGTGGTGGAAACATAGACCTGCACTTCGGTAGGGGTCAGCGTTATCACCGGAGTCAAACTTGCAGCGTTCTGATGGGAATAGAAAGTCAGTACATCGTTACCATGCATGGACAAAGCCGGGGAAACAATCCAGTCTTCGCCGGTTCCCTCTATGGCCGGGGAAATGCTCAACGCGAACTTCCCGCTGTGTGATTGGATATAGTTATCATTGCTTTCCGTCACAATGAACGCCATGGGAGCATAGGGCGTGGTCGGCAAGCCCAACTGGGCGTTATGCCAAACCACCAAGCTGTCCTGGTCAATGAAACGCCATTGAGGATTGAGATAACGCATGGCATAGGTATCGCAGGAATCAAAATTCATCACATAGGGGTTGAGAGCGGCTTCCGTCTCCACGATGACCCGGGCCGTGTCGTTAGCGTGCTGCAAATCGTTCTCCAACGACGTGTACACCACGATTTCATGCTGCCCTATCTGGGACAAGTCGGCCGTGAACTGCACCGAAACACTGGAAGAGAGAGGCAAAGAGGCCACCGTGACCGGCGAAAGCTCCTCACCGTCAACCCGGCAGTACACAGTCATGTCCGTGACAGCGGTCGGTCCTACGTTAGTCAAGGTAGCTTCGATGCTTTCCGCTTTGGAGAACACGGCCGATCCGGCAGGAGCATCGATGCTGCGGACCATCACATCCTGAGTCCCCACGTTAACGGCGTTGTGGCCGAAGTTGGCCCGGATGTACGCATTTCCAATCGAAGAACCGCCGGCTTCAGGAACAGACAACCCAATACCGTAAGCATTGGCCAGCACCGTCATGGTCCTTGCATCGGAATAATAGTTATCCGTGGCAATGGAAAGGACATCGAGCGAAGTCTGCTGCATCAAGGAGAATGCGAAAACCCCGGCAGGCAACAGCATGGGAGGAACATCGATGGTCATGAGGGTATCCCGGCCCAACGGACGCGAGAACGAGGTCTCGTAATAATGGGTTCCCAAGTAGCCATACTCTCCGCGCTCGAAGTCCACCGTGCTTATCTTGAAATCGAAAACAGGAGCCTCTGTCAGGTACGTATCCGAAGCGGAACCATTGAAAGCGAAAGTCACGGAGGTAATCGTATCAGGTTCGGTCAAATAAACAAGATTGGTGTACCCGGCATTGTTGTTCATCACGAACACGCCGTTCCCAATGCTGCTGCAACGGTCCACGCCCCATACGGAGTCTGTCTTGATGAAGGATACCGTCTGCCTGTCATTGGCGGCATACGAGTCCGTGTTGCCATTGGTCAGCACCACGGATGCCTCGAGGGAAGTTTCCACATCCAAAGGAACGGGCACATAGGACGGGATGAGGAGTTCCAAATCGACCGTAATCGTGGAGTCCTGGTCGATGGTGAATTCAGCGGACTCGCCGCACGGCGCGCCGGACAATGTGAGTGCCACCTTCCCGGTCTGCTCCCCGACACCCATATTGGCCACCCGGGCCGTAAAAGGAAGGGATTGCCCCAGATGGTCGGCCGGCACACGGTATGCCAAGGCATCGCTCTCCAGAGCTTCCAGGCTCAAATCGGGAGCAGCCTCGTCCAAGAACATGGAAACGAACTGGAACCGCTTCACATACGCGTCGGAAGCATCCTGCGTGGTATTGATCATGGCAATCTGATAATCACCCTCTTCTTCTACCGTAAAACGGAAGAACTTGGTATTGCCCGAGGTCCAATTGGTCGAATTATACAGTCCTTCCTCCCTATAAAGCAAACCCCACTGCGAAGCATCCGGCTCCATAGCTTCCGAACCCAAACGTATTTCATAGTCTTCCCTCGACTCGTAGGCTCCATCCCAAGTGTTCAGATAACCAGCCAGGACATTGTAACGGAACACATAATCGCCTTCTGCCAGATGGATGCAGGTGGACACCAAAGCCGCACCGGCCTCATTGGCAACATAGGCCGTGCCGTCGTAAGTCCATGCTTCAGGGTCGGAGCATGACCAATTGACGGCATCTTCCTCGCCCGACAATCCGAAGAAGCTGAATTCCACCGGCAAGGACAAAGGCGGCACATGGCTCGTCGTGGCCGACGCATAGTTGTCGGCATGATTTTCTTCCGCATTATAGTCTTCGGAAGGCAGCAAGGAAACCACACCGTCTACCCGGTAGTTCCCTTCCTCGGAGAAATCCGCCCGTTGGGAGAAGGTCATCGTACGCACCTCTCCAGCAAAAACATCATCGCGAATGGTATCGTACAAGGTTGTAACAAGGTCGCTGCCCCTGTAAACGGAAGCCTGGCACGCGATTCCCTGAACCCGGCAAAGGGTATTGGTAATCGTCATCGAAATTTCTTCTTCCCCAAGGTTGCAGCCTACCGCCGGCACTGTCACGGAAGAAAGCATGATATCGGGTGTCAGGTCGGGTATGCCGGGAAGGACGGCGAACTCGTCAAACGACAACCAGTCCCCTGCATCGGCCGTGAAATTGGGTTCATATAAACGGACACCGAAATACAAATCGGTTGCCTCATCCATGTGCAGGGCTTCGGTCTTGAACGTCATCCAATCAGAGGAAACCTCGCATTTGAGGACACCCAGCCGTTGCCAGCCGGAACCGTCATTGCCCACATCCGGCGTGGTCCCGTACCACACTTCCATGGTCAAGGTCGTGGCTCCCAGCACACGCCTCATCGAAAACTGGGCATAGGCATCGCCTTCTACCGTGACAGGCTTTTTCATGATAAGCCAGTCGTTGATGGTCCGGTTGGAGGACTCCAGGTTCACCCGGAGATAACCGTCCGTATGGTACTCACTCGTATTGGCATCGGGCAAGAAGCTGACGATTCCTCCCCTCGCATCCGATTCGCTCCCATCACTCCATCCCGGTGCGCCAGTCCAAGTGCGGCCGTTCCCGTCCCCGTCACGGAGTTCCCAGTTTTCAAGCACGTTACGGTAAAAGTTAGGATCCGTTTGCACAAGGCTTGGATCATCCAAGGTCTCCTGAGTGGGATGGTCTTCTTGCGGAGAGTTCCTTATGTTGAAATGCTCCTCGTAGGGAAGTGTCCAGGCATTGTCCTGTGCATGGACAAATTCAAAAAGGGAAAAGGCTGCTACAGCCATCATCATTCCCAAGATTCTTTTCATGTTGAATTGGTTATTGGTTTTGTCTTTAATGGTTTCTTTAATTTACCCCATAAGGGAAATGCATTCCCCAATCTATGAAGACACTCTTGCCTCCCAATGGCCGTCCCGAACGTAAATCCGTAATGGACAAGGGTTCTTTCTTACATTGCCTCCGCTTCCATTCCCATTCGGCCCGCTATTTACTTTTTTTCCTCAAGGTGCTTGTGCAGGTGATATGGAAGGTTTCTGTTGCTTATGTCAACAGACATTATCGAAGGGATGTTTCCCTTGCTTGATGATGGAGTTTTTGACCTTGAAGGCACCCCTACAAAAAAGCAAATCCTGAACCGTTTTGCAAAGATACAACATTTTTACAACAAAGAAATGTTTTATTCACATTTTTTCCACCGATTAGTCGAGAAAAAAGAGGGTCTCATAAGAAATAATGATTATCCGCAACAAGGTGTACTCCCGTATAACCGATGAGCGAAAGAGGGTTTAACCCAAATCGGTCATTAGACACGCCGTGTCCGTTTCTGATTGGGGAAATGAGGCTTTCGGGCATCTTGCCCGCTTCTGTCCGCATCCTGTTTCTCGCTACGCCTCGACGTAGCCCGCTACGCCTTCGGCTAAGCGAGAAGCATGCTGCATGACATAAGCGGACAATCTACCCAAAGTCTAATGACCGATTTGGGTTCAAGGAGTCAAAATCGAGAATCCATCGGCATCGAACATCTCTTTGATTCCCAATCCCACCATAGATGGTAAATGCATCTTGTATGCTCCGGAAGAATCCGAAGTATGGATTTACCGCTTGAACGGCATCCTAGAAGAATACTTTGTCATGAAAGGGTCGAGCCAAGAATTATTCTTGAAAGATAACGGCATGTACTTGATACGTATCCTGCATCAAAACCGGACTTACCAAATCAAAGCTGTCAAATAAACCTGACGCATGGCAGCCTTCCGCATGTAACGAATCCCGAAAATCAAGGCAAAGGATTTTCGGGATTCGCTTTTTACAACGCCTTCTTCTCGTGCCATTTCTTGCGGGCGTATTCCTGCATGTCGGTCACGGTATCCTTCTCGTCCACGATTTCCATGCCGATCATGGTCTCGACAATATCCTCCACGGTGACCAAGCCCACAAAACTGCCGTATTCGTCCACCACCATCGCGATTTGCTCCCGTTTGCGCTTGGACGGGATGCTTTCCTGCGCCGGACTATCGGAATCCAAGGGCTGCTGCATCCGGTTCCAAAGGTTCAAGACCTTCTGGGTTTCAGCGGCCACTAAAATGGGTCGTTTCAGTTCGGACAATTTGCGGTCGAAATGGTCGGCCGCCAGTTCCTCGAACACGTTCTTGAGCAGCACGAAACCGGTAATGTTGTCCGGGTTTCCGGCTTCATAGACCGGGATGCGGGAATATTTGAGATAGCTGCGCTCGCGGTAGAACTCCCGCAAGCTCATGTCTTCCGAAGCCGTCACCGCCACGATTCGAGGAGTCATGATGTCGCGCACACGCAAATCCTGAAGCTGCAAGATGCTCCGCAAGCCCTGTTCCTCCTCTTTTTGGAAAATCCCCTCGCGGGAACCGATGCGAACCATGGCCGAAACCTCCTCCCGGCTCAAAACGGGATCCTTCCTCCCTCGGTTCACCAAACAGGAAATGCCTTGCGAAAGAAGCACCAAAGGATAAAGAATCCAAGTCAATACACGGATAATGCGGGCGCAAGGCAAGCAAGAGGCCCGCCAATAACGCGAACCTAGACTCTTTGGCAAAACCTCGGACACGACCAGCATCAGGAAGGTGAAAACCGCAACGGCCACGCCTATATACGAGCTTCCAAAGACCCTGTAACTCTGGATGCCGACCCCGACCGAACCCAAGGTCTGGGCAATGGTATTCAGCGACCAGATGGCCGAAAGATAACGTTCTTCCTGGTTCTTGACCTTGAGGAAAAGCAAGGCCGAATGCATCTTCTTACGAAGCTCTTTGGTATAGCCGTCTTTGACAGCCTCCTCCCGAAGGTCGTTCTTGAACACTTCGATATGCGCCGAGGGCGTGGACAGCAACACCGACTCCAAGAAAGAGCAGAGAAAAGAGACGCACAGGGCCAGAAACAAATAGAGTAAAAGCAGCAGCATGATGATTGCCCGTTCTGATAAACCGCCGGTTATTCTTGCAGTTTCTTACCGTATGCCAAATCCCCGGCATCGCCCAAACCAGGCACTATGTACGACTGGGCCGTCAGTTCTTCGTCCACCGAGCCTACCCAGAGCGTGCAACCGCTGGAGGACAAGTTTTCCTGCACATAGTCCACGCCTTCCTGCGCCGCAATGACCGATACTATATGCGTATGGGCAGGACGGCCGTATTCCAGAAGTCCTTGGTAACAAACCTTCATCGACGAACCGGTAGCCAGCATCGGGTCGCACAAAATCAAGGTCTTCCCTTCCAAATCGGGACAGGAGAGGTATTCCATCTTGATCTCGAAATGCCCGCCTTCATCGTGCTTGCGATAGGCCGAAATGAACGCGCTGCCAGCCCGGTCGAAGAACGAGAGAATCCCTTCGTGCAAGGGCAGGCCCGCCCGCAGGATACAGGCCACTACCGGCTCTTGCGCCGGAACGCTCATGATTTTCTCTCCGAGCGGCGTCTGTACCACCTTGGTCTCGTAAGGAAGTTCCTTGCTGATTTCATAGGCGAAAATCTGCCCGATCCGACGGAGGTTCGTCCGAAACCGCATCGGGTCTTTCTGTATCTCTACATCCCTGAGTTCGGCCATGAAACGGGCGAACTGCGAGGGAATCTGTTCTAAAACATGTGTTTCCATAATGGGGACAAAGGTAAGAAAAAGACTTTGAATGCCATAGTCGTGAACAAATCGGTATCGGCCACAAAGACACACGGAATCTACTAATTATCAAAATCTTCCCTATAAATCCCCGATTTCCCCGCTGCGAAAATCGCTAAATTCCCGATTTCCCCGCTCGTTCATGAGCCGAATTCCCGATTTCCCCGAAACCAAGCCGGATTCACTAACCCGCAGATACCGATAGCTCCCTCGTAAAACGCATTTCTATGTCAATTCCACAATAGTAATCCCCGCCCCCCCCAAATCCTCCCGCTGGTCGTGGTAATCGGCCACATGCGGGTATTTGGAAACGATGCTGCGGACAAGCTGACGCAGGACCCCGTTGCCTTTGCCGTGCAGGATTTCCAAATGGTGGTCGCCGTAGAGCATGGCATCGTCCAAAAGCTTGCGCACGCAGGCATCGGCCTCGTCCACCCGCATACCCCTAATGTCAGCATAGGGCTTGAAAGTGGCCCGGCCCTCGTTGATGCCAGCCATGCTGACCGAGGCTTTCTGCTGGCTCTCGTCCTGCTGCCGCGCCTCGGCCCGTGAAAGGGGCTGCAAGGAATCCATAGCCACCCACATGCTCATATAATCGAAATCAATCCGAGCCTGCTTGCCTTTTACGTCCGAAATCTTGGCCACATTGCCGTTCCAGCGAACCCATGAACCTACAGCCAATGGCAGAAGGACGCTCTGAGAAGCATCGACCGCCTTGCCGCCAAACGCCTTGCCGCCGGAAACCTTGGCCTTTTTAGCTTTGCCCGAACTTCTGGCATCGCCCGTTCCCGAAGCCGACTCGGCCGAAACCGACTCGGCAGAGGCCGAACGAGCCGCATCCCTCTTCCCGGCATCCGACACTTCCCGTCCGGCATCCACTCGGAACCTGTCCAAGGCATCCGGCTTCCCGGATTCCTGGCCGTTCGAGAAACCCGTTTCCGCCTCTTCCGCCAAAGCCTTGCGCAAACGCATCGTGGCCTCTTTCTCAGCCTGCGCCTCCTTGATTTCCCGGATAGTCCGCTCTATCTCCGCATTGGCCTTCTTGACCAAAGCCTTGGCCTCGCTCTTGGCATCGCGCAACAAAGCCCCTCTCTTTTCCTCCAATTCGTCCAACAGCTTGGTATATTTCTCTAATGTGGAAGACAACAGTTCATCGGCCACCGCCACTTCGTGCTTCTGCCGACTCAAATCATGTTTCTCCACTTCTATCTGCTGGAGCTCCCGCTCAAAATCCATCTGCCGCCGGCCTACTTTCTTGAAAGCCGAAGCCAAAAGCGTCTCCGGCAAACCGATCTTGCGTGCAATCTCGAAAGCGAACGAACTGCCCGGAAGTCCTTTGCGGAACACGTAAAGCGGGCGCAGGTTCTCCTGGTCGAACAGCATCGCCCCGTTGACAATGCCCGGATAATGCTTGGCCATCAGCTTCAGATTGGTGTAATGCGTGGTCACGATGCCCATCGCCCCTTTTTTCAGCAGGGTTTCCACCACCGCCTCGGCAATGGCGCCGCCCACCTGAGGTTCGGTTCCGCTGCCCAACTCATCGCTGAGGAAAAGCGTCTGGCGGTTGGCATTTTCCACCCAGAACTTCATGTTTTTCAAATGGGAACTATATGTGGAAAGATCGTTTTCAATGGACTGCTCATCGCCTATGTCCACAAAGATGTTGCGGAAACAGCCCATCCGGGAATCCTCGCGCATGGAAACCAGCAGGCCGCACTGCATCATGTATTGCAGCAAGCCTACCGTCTTGAGGCAGACCGACTTTCCCCCAGCATTCGGCCCGGAAATAATCACAACCCGCTCTTTTTCCTCCAAGCAAAGATCCAATGGCACCACATCTTCCGGACGATTTTCTTCCTGTAGCGAACCGGCCAAGGAAGAATCGCCGGATATCTCGTCCTCCGTCCCTCCGGCATCGCTTTTCCGCCGGGCTTTCCGCTTCTGCAAGGTCAGATACAGGATTGGATGCCGGGCTTCGCGCCATTCAAAACAAGGCTCTTTCTCCACCAAAGGCATCCCCGCGTTCAACAAAATCCCCAATTTGGCCTTGGCTCGCAAGAAATCTATCGCCGTCAAAAATCGGTAAGCCTGCAGCAACTGATCCAAATCGGGTCGGATCTGCGCCGTGAAACGCTTCAGGATCTCGATGATTTCCATGCGCTCCTCGTTGCGCAGCTCCACAATCTCGTTGTTCAGGTTAAAGATTTCCTCCGGTTCCATGAAGACCGTCTGCCCGGTGGAAGACACGTCATGGACAAAGCCCCTCATGCTTTTCTTGTAGGCCGAAGCCACCGGAATCACCAAGCGTTCGTTGCGCACCGTCACATCGGCATCGTCCTCCACCCAGCCCTGCTGCTTGGCCAAAGACATGTACTTGCCAATGTAACGCTGCGTATCGGCCGATTTACGGCGAATCATCGTCCTAATTCTAAGCAGGTTTTCCGACGCATTATCCCTTACCTCGCCCATCCGGTCCAAAATGGCATCAATCCAAGGCAGAATACGGATATCTATCATCAAACGCTCCGAAAATTCGGTCAAACGAGGATAGGCTTCGGGGTCGATCTTGGAAAAATACTTCTTGATTTCGCTCAGCGTGGTATAAGAAGCCCTGAAACGCTGCAAGCCTTCCAACGTAATATAAGTGCCTTCTATCCGAAGACGGCCCAGCTCCGTTCCCAAATCGTAATAGTCCTGCGACGGAAAGGCCTTTTCCATCATCAGAAGCTGCTTGAACTCAGCAGTTTGTTCCAAATACAACTTAAGCTTGTCAAAAGGCCAGACCGGACGAATCCGAGAGACCAAAGCCGCTGCCGATTCTGTGATGCACTCTTTCTGCAAAAGTTCGACAATTGCATCGAAGCCTATCTTTTGCGTAAATGATTCTGGGTACGTCAATTCTTCAATCCCTCTTTCTTTATGAATGTCCCTTTCCCGGCCCCCTCGCATTCCGCCCCCTCGCACAAGAAACCCCTCAAGGCAGGGAAAGCCGGGCACGATGCTTGCCGCGCCCGTTCCGGCAATGAAGCTGCATGGCCTCCTTTCCTGCAAGAAAGCCGCAAGGCCGGAACCAGCATGGCACAAGCCCTTATTTGCAGAAAGCCCGCAAGCACGGAAGCAATCGCACGCTTGCAGGCCTAAGGGAACGCCGGTCTTTCAGCATAAGAACCCGGACAAGCTCGATGATTACAGTACGAACTTGAACGGAACCGCCATGCCATCCTGGAAAACCCGCCCTATGTACATCCCGCTGGAACACCCCGACATGTCTATCGTGGCAGTGCCTGCCGGGACAGAACGCATCAAAGCTCCCTGGATGTTATACACTTCCACCTTGTCGAACCCAAGGCCTTGCGGCAAGCGCACCGTCTTGGCTGCATGGTCGACATACACCCGGATCTGGTCAGGACGGGTCGCCGCAAAACTGTTGGACAAATCCTCGTCAGCCATGAAACGCGTGTAGACCGGCAATTCGGCCTCTCCATCGTAAATAGCGGCCACCCCCACATAAGCAGTGGTATCCAAGGCCAAGGTCGCTATCGAATCCGATAAAGTCCATTCGTAAAACAGGTTCGGCGTTTCCCCTATGGTTTCGCCGTCCATGACAATCCGGTACGACTCCACGGCGGCATCGTCGGGAGCTTCCCAAGTAATCCGCGTCCTCTTGGTGGAAGGATTCCACCGCGCATCCAGCGCATCCACCTGCCGGCCGGCCAGATTTTCCATGTATTGCATGGCAGCAGGCACGTAAGTGCAGCCGTCCCTGGCCGTTTTCTGAAGCAAATCGCACATCTGGTACGCATTCAGTTCCGGATAATAGGAAAGTATCAGGCTGACAATCCCCGTCGTCAGAGGCGTAGCCATCGAGGTGCCGGCCATGGCATCGTAATACTTGCCCGAAAACTCGGGCTTGCTGGAATAATAATTCGTGACTCCATAGGTGGTACTGAAAATCAAGACCTCATCGCTCTCGCGCCCGTTCACCATCAAGGAACCTCCCGGAGTCCATACATCCACCCACGAACCGTAATTGGAGAAAGAAGCCCGGCTGCCATCCGAATTGAGCGCACCCACAGAAATAACCCCTTCATAATCAGCTGGGTAATTAGGCACGTCCAGCTTGGCATCGTTGCCTGCCGCCGCCAGCAAGATAATGCCCTGCTGGACCATGGCATTGAACAAGCGGTTTTCGATGCCGCTGTACGCCTCGGAACCAAACGACATGCTAATCACGTCCACATCTTGCTCCGAAGCCCAGACAACGGCCTCCATGGAACGGGGAAGCGCATCGGAAGCGGCATCGTTGGCCGCTTTCACGCCCACCAAAGTAGCTCCCGACCCGTAAGAGGCCACACCTTCACCATTGCCTGTGATTGCTCCTGCCAGACCTGCGCAATGAGTCCCGTGAGACCAGAGATAAGCGGAACTCAGCCTGTCCGGAGGCGTTCCTAGCTGGTTCTGCCCCACATAACGAGGAGGCGCAGACGAACCGAGGACAGAGTTGTAAGCGTCATACATGTTGGCTGAATCCAATTGCAGGTCGGGATGCCCGCCCCATACGGCGTTGTCGACAATAGCGACCCGGATGTCCGGGCTCGCCGCATACTTGCCATAAATCTCGGGGAACCCTGTCTGTTCCAAATGCCAGGAAGTATTGATACCGCCCACCTCTCCGTAGAAAGGATCATCGGGGACGGAATCCTCCTTGGACGATGCCGGAGCGAACCGGCCTTGAACCCTGCGCATCGGCACCCTCTCTATCGACTCGATACGCGAATCGGCCTGCAACTCCTTGATAAAATCATCGAATCCGGACAAGCTATCCATATAAATACAGAACGTATTGGCCAGAACAGCGTCCGAACCCATCCGAAGGCTGAATGCTTTATCCTGCAAGCCGTACTTGCTCTGGGATTTTGCAGCAGGGAAAAGAGCCGATACCGGAACATGGCGGTCGGCCGACTTGGGCAGGTTCAATACCCCGGGCTTGAACTGCACGTAGAGTTCGCCTGGAACATAAAGGTCGCTATCGCCCTGCATATTGCCTTGGGCGAAAGCGGAAACACCCGAAGCCAGCAGGAGGGAAGCGGCAAACATGGAAAAAAATCTTTTCATCGTACTATCTTATTGCTCTTTATCATTTCTTTGCAGGATTCCGCGATGCCGAAGCAAGGGGAATACCCATTTTCTTAGCAGGCGCAAATATAAGAAAGTGTTTTGATTTTTGCAGGGAACGGAAAGTTTGCGCCAACGCAGGTCCACAATCTGCAACCCGGCAGAGCGGACATCGCCCAGGTTTCACCCAAGTGAGGAAGTATCGAGACGGGCAGCAAGGGTATCCGAAAAGCAAGTGCAGACCTCGGGCTTTCCCTTGCGAAAAAGAACATGCGGTTGCCCTGCGAATAATGGAAAAACAGACCTGCGATTGGCAATGTATTTGCCTTTCACTGCAAATACCTTATTTTTGCTGTTTTGGAATCTGGCAATGCCGCTTGCCCGCCATCCGAGAAGGGCTCTCCGGAAAGCAGCAGAACTGGCATAAGGCCGGATCCACGCAAAACAATGCACAGGCACCTGATTCATTACCATATACGCTGGCTCGGAAAATTCAACCGATGGAAGGAGAAACATCTGTCGGAAAGGAATTTCATTGTCTCCTTGAGCATCGTGGTGGGCTTCCTCAGCGGGCTAGCTGCCGTCTTGCTGAAAAACATGATTTTCTACTTCAGCGAGTTCATCATCAACCTCCATGCCGCCGATTCCGAAAATTACCTGTACTTGTTCTTGCCGCTGGCCGGTGTCACCCTTTCCTATCTCTTTATCCATTATGTAGTCAAAGATAATGTGAGCCACGGCGTGAGCCGAGTGCTGTATGCATTCAGCCGTGCCAAAGGCCGCATCAAGCGCAGCCGGATGTACTCTTCGATCGTGGCCTGTACCGTGACGATCGGTTTCGGAGGCTCGGTGGGACCGGAAGCCCCGGTAGTCCTGACCGGTGCCGCGATAGGCTCCAATGTAGGACGCACTTTCAATCTCGATTTCAGGCAGTTGGTGTTATTGATCGCTTGCGGTTCGGCCGGTGCCATTGCCGGCATCTTCAGCGCCCCGCTTGCCGGCTTGGTGTTCGCATTGGAAGTGCTGATGATCGACCTGACGATGGCTTCCCTGATTCCTATCCTGATTGCCTCGACCACCGGGGCTGTCACGGCCGCCATTTTCCTCGGGCGTTCGGCCACATTCCATTTCGATGTCGCTTCCGACTTCCTGTTGCAGAACCTGCCGTTCTATCTGCTTTTAGGCATCGTAGCCGGTTTCGTTTCCTGTTACTTCCTGTTCATGAACGAGAAAATCGGACAGTATTTCAGCAAGATAAACAAACCGTGGAAACGCATCCTGATAGGCGGCATCAGCCTCAGCCTGCTCATTTTCATTTTTCCCCCTCTCTACGGCGAAGGCTTCAATTTCCTGTCGGACATTTTCAACGGCAATTATTCCAACCTTTTCAACAATACCGTTTTCTACTCGCTTCAAAACAACTACTTCGTCTTTTTCGGATTCATCCTGATCCTGATTCTAATCAAGGTGATTGCCACCGGATTGACCAACGGGGCCGGAGGGGTCGGAGGGGTATTCGCTCCCTCCATGTTCGTCGGCGCTTTCCTGGGATTGTTCCTGGCGCAGCTCCTGAACGTAATCTTCGGCCTGAACCTGCCCGTACCCAACTTCGCGATGGCGGGCATGGCCGCCCTGATGGCCGGGGTCATGCACGCGCCATTGACCGCGATCTTCCTCGTAGCCGAGATTACCGGAGGCTACAATTTCTTCATCCCCTTGATGGTCGTTTCGGCATCGGCCTACCTGGTAAGCCGCTATTTCAACCCGCATTCCATCTACACCAAATCCCTGGCATTACGAGGCGAGCTCCTGACCCACAACAAGGACACGGTGATTCTTTCGATGATGAGCATCGAACGCCTCATCGAACACAACTTCGTGACGGTGAAACCGGAAGACAGCCTTGGTAATCTGGTCAAGGCCATCAGCCAGTCTTCCCGCAACATCTACCCGGTAACGGACGAGAAAGGGCATTTCTACGGCTTGGTATTCCTCGACGATATAAAAACCTTGATTTTCCGACCCGAACTCTACAACCAGATTCTGGTCAAAGACCTGATGTATATGCCCAAAACCATTATCTACCGCCAAGAGACAATGGAAGAAGTGGCCAAGAAGTTCCAAAACAGCAAGGATTACAATATCCCGGTCTTGGAAGGCGAGAAATACGTGGGATTTGTCTCGCGAGCCAATGTATTTTCCAACTACCGGGTCAAGGTCAAAGAATTTTCAAACGATTAAATCATTGTAAACGAAATAAACATGAAGAAAATGCCTATCATCCTGAGCATGACCGGATTTGCATGGGTCTGCGCATTCGGCATCGCACAAGCCCAGGATAGCCAGCAAAGACCTGAAAACCAGCAAAAACCGGAAGCACGGATTTTAGAGGTGAAAGCCGCTGTCAAGGAAGGGAAAAGCCTTGAAATCGGCCACTTGATGGACCGGGAACTCTACCCGGAAGGGGTCGCCCAGCTGCAATGGTATGAAAACGCTAAAAGCACGACCTATTTCTACGCCCAAGGCGACAGCCTGATGCAGGCTTCCCTCAAAGGCGATGCCAGCCTTCTTTTCAGCAAGGACCAACTGGCGCAAGACCCTGCCATCGGAGAGAGCTTGCATTACCTGCCTTATATTTTGAAAGCCGAAAACAACCGGCTTTTCATGCTCTACGGTTCGGACATATTAGTTTACAACCTGGCCGACAAGAAGATAGAAAGCCGGAATTCCTTGCCCGAATCCGGAAACTGGGATATTGCCGGAAAAAGCGGCAACATTGCTTACACGGTAGCCAACAACCTGTATGTCCGGGCTGCCGAAGCCACTGAAAGCATGGCGGTGAGCAATTATCCCGACACCGGCGTGGTGGTAGGCGCCAACGACGTACACCGCAACGAGTTCGGGATTTACAAAGGCACCTTCTGGTCCAATCAGGGCGACAAACTGGCCTATTACTGGATGGACGAGAGCATGGTGCAGTTCTACCCCATCCTCAACTACCTGCAAGACCCGACGCAGGTGAACAATATCCGTTACCCGGAAGCGGGCCGCGCCATGCACGAAGTGAAGGTGGGCGTCTTTGACGTGGCTACCGGCAAGAAGCTGTACCTTGAAGCCTTTGCCGACCCTTCCCATACCTACATCCCCAGCGTGACCTGGAGCCCGGACGGTTCGGAAATCTACGCCGTCATCCTGGATCGCAACCAAAAAGACCTCAGCATGGTATGCTACGATGCCGCTACCGGGGAAATCAAGAGGACGGTATTTGAAGAGCATAACGACATCTATGTGGAACCGGAAGCCAACCCGGTTTTCCGCCCCGGCCATCCCGACCAGTTCCTCTGGTTCAGCGAACGCAAGGGCTACAACCATATCTACCTGTACAACACGGACGGGGAATGCCTGAAAGCCGTTACTCCGGACAACGAGCCTTGGATGGTGACTTCCTTTGTGGGTTTCAGCCCGGACGGCAACACTGCTTATTATATGAGCACCCAGGAAAGCCCGTTGCAGAACAACCTCTACAGCGTGAACCTGAATTCGGGCAAAATCCTGCGCCTGACGAAGGCCGATGGCTCACATTCGATACAGATGCACCCCTCCGGCAAATATTTCATCGATGTCTACGGCTCGTCCGAAATGGGCCGAAAGACCCAGATTATCGACAACAAGGGAAAGGTTGTCAAGGTCCTGAAGGAAGACAAGAATCCTTTGGACGGTTATATCACGCCTGAGTTCCGCCTTTTGAGCCTCAAATCCGCCGATGGGAAGACCGACTTGTACGGCCGCATGATCCTGCCGCCCGATTTCGATTCCACCCGGAAATACCCGGTCTTGGTCTATGTTTATGGAGGCCCTCACGCCCAGCTGATCACGGAAAGCTACAATTACGGCTGCGGCCACTTCCTGCGTTTCATGGCCCAGCAGGGATATATTGTCTGGACCTTGGACAACCGGGGTTCGGCCAACCGGGGCTTTGCCTTTGAAACGGCCACGCACCTGCATTTGGGCGACGCCGAAACCGCCGACCAGATGCAGGGCATCGCTTACCTGAAGAGCCTGCCTTATGTGGATGCCAAACGTATCGGCGTGGACGGCTGGAGCTTTGGCGGCTTCATGACGCTGACCTTGAAGACCCGCTATCCGGATGTGTTCAAAGTGGCTACTGCCGGCGGTCCGGTCATCAACTGGGCCTGGTACGAAATAATGTACGGCGAACGCTACATGGGCACGCCCCAGGACAACCCGGAAGGCTACGAAAAGGCGAACCTGCTCAACCGCGTGGATTCGATCCGGGGCAAGGTGATGCTGCTGCAAGGCGGCCTGGATCCGGTGGTCACGCCCAAGAACAGCACCACTTTTGTGCAAAGCTGCATCCAGAAGAACATCCCGATCGATTTCTTTGTTTATCCGAACCACGAACACAACGTGATAGGCCCGCAGCGAGACCACCTGTTCCAGAAATGGTACGAATATTACCAACAGAACCTGTAAGACAAGATGCCGGAAAACAATTCTTTGCATCAAGGGAATAATGCCCTGGCGGGCGAACCCACAGAGAATAATTGCGCTGGTCGCCCGCTTCCGGCTTCGGCACGGGAGCAGGCGGTCCGTTCCATCCGCATCGAGGATTACGACTACCCCTTGCCGGAGGAACGCATCGCGCTGTATCCCTTGCCCCGGCGGGACGAGTCGAAGCTCTTGGTCTACCGCCCTTTCTTAGAGGGAGAACAGGCTTTGCAGGCTTCGGTTTTCAAGCATGTCACCGAGTTTTTGCCCAAGCCGTCCTTGTTAGTGTTCAACAACACAAGGGTAGTACGGGCCCGGTTAGTATTCTTCAAGGACGCTGGCGCGTTGAAGGAAGCCGACACCATAAAGGCTGCCGGGGTTTTGCATGGAACGGCCGGTTCGAAGCCGGAAGCCACCCAAAGCAAGGCGAAAGGGAACCCGCCGGCCCGAATCGAGGTCTTCTGCCTGGAACCGACTCAGCCTGCCGACATTGCCCTGGCATTTTCTTCTACCGGACGCTGCCGGTTCAAATGCCTGATAGGAAACAACAAACGCTGGAAAAACGGCTTGCTTCGGATGGCTTTTCCTTTGCCGGACGACCATACGTCCTCAAAAAACGGGATTGCCGCAGATTCGACCAATGGCATTGGACCAAACTATCCCACACAGACTGATACGATAGCTTCCCCGCGCCGAGACGAGGCCCCCAACGAACCCATCGATGGCAAGCACGCGCATACAGGCGAACTGCGGGTGGAAAAAATCGGGAGCTTGGAGGATGCGTTCGAAGTGGAATTTTCCTGGAGTCCGGAACATTTGAGCTTTTCGGAAGTCCTGGAACAGGCAGGGAAAGTGCCGCTGCCTCCCTATATCCACCGTCAGGCGGAAGAGTCCGATACCGAACGCTACCAGACGGTCTTTGCCCGTTACGATGGCTCGGTAGCCGCCCCGACCGCCGGCTTGCATTTCACGCCGCAAATCCTGCAAAGCCTGCCCGACTTGGGCATCGAACGGGACTTCATCACCTTGCATGTAGGGGCAGGAACGTTCAAGCCAGTCAAAGCGGACCATATCGGCGAGCATTCGATGCACCGGGAACATATCTCGGTGAAACGGGGATTCGTGCAGCACCTGTCGGCGGCTTTGGAAAAAGAAGTGCCGGTCATCCCGGTAGGAACCACTTCGATGCGGAGCTTGGAGTCTTTGTATTGGATTGGTGCCCGAATCAAAATGGGTTCGGAGAAATACCCGGCTCTGACGCAAGGAGAGTTCGAAGTGGACCAATGGGACCCCTACGGCGAACTGGCCGAAGCGGGTTTCAGTCCGTCAGACAGCCTGCGGGCTATCCTGGATTACCTGGACGACAATCATTTGGACGAACTGCACGGGCATACGGCGCTGATGATCGCGCCGGGCTACCGCTTTGCGTTCTGCAAGGGAATCGTCACCAATTTCCATCAGCCCAAGAGTACTTTGCTGCTGTTGGTATCGGCCTTGATCGGCCCTGCATGGCGGAAAATTTACGATTTTGCCTTGGAAAACGGCTTCCGTTTTTTGAGTTATGGGGATAGTTGCTTATTTTTACCGCTTGGTTCGGACGCGAATCCGAGACTCGAAAGCGAGCCAAAACGGCTCTCCGAGCGGGAAAGCGCAATGCCGGACACGTATAATGCAAATTAATTAAGGCGGGCAATGCCTGTCTTTCATGTATAATCAAACATTCAAACAAACGATGAAACAGCTCGTTTTGACGATGGGTCTCGCTTTGGCCGTGGTTTTCTCGGCCCAGGCCCAGAAAAAGAACAAAAAGGGGAATGAGGAACCTTACCAATTCACCGAAGTGAAGGTCATCCCCAACACCTCTGTAAAAGACCAGAACCGTTCAGGTACCTGCTGGAGCTTTTCGGGTATTTCTTTCTTGGAATCCGAAGTGCTGCGTATCAAAGGCGATACCGTGGATTTGTCGGATATGTACCCGGTTTACAAATGCTATGTATTGAAAGGCGACAAGTACGTGCGCATGCATGGCCGTACCGAACTGGCCACCGGCGGTGCCAGCAATGACGTGGCCGATGTGCTGGAAGTGTACGGGATGGTGCCCGAAGATGTCTTCCCCGGCTTGAACTACGGGGTCGATGCCCATGACCACAGCGAATTGGATGCCGTTCTGGGCGGTTTCCTGAAAGGGGTCGTAAGAGGCAACAGGCCTACCACGGCTTGGAAAGATGCTTACGTGGGCATTCTGGAGAGCTATCTGGGCGAAGATCCGGAAACCTTTACCTACAATGGCAAGGAATACACGCCGCGCAGCTATGCCGATGAATTGGGCCTGGATGCCGACAACTATATCAAATTCACTTCCTACACCCACCATCCGTTCTATACGCAGTACGAAATGGACGTGCCCGACAACTGGAACCACGGCATGGTTTACAATGTGCCTCTGGACGAATTCCAGCGCATTGTGGAAAATGCGGTAGAAAACGGTTACTCCTTGGTATGGGGCGGCGATGTGAGCGACCCGGGCTTCTCCTGGAAACACGGCGTGGCTATCATGCCGGATGCTGAAATCACCGATTTGACCGGCACCGACCGCGACAAATGGGAAACGATGTCGCAGGACGAGAAACGCAAAAGCGCTTACAGCTTCGAACGCATCGTTCCTGAAAAGCAAATCAGCCAGGAAGACCGCCAGAAGAACTATGACAGCTGGGCTGCTACCGACGACCACGGCATGCACCTGGTAGGTATCGCCAAAGACCAGAAAGGCAACACCTATTTCAAGATCAAGAATTCTTGGAACGTGTCGAACATCTACGATGGCTACCTCTATATGTCGGTGCCTTTCTTCCGCGCCAACACCTTGGACATCATGGTGCATAAGGATGCTGTGCCGGCGGATATACGTGCTAAGCTCGGCATCTAATCTCGGCGTGTGATAATGGGCAAGCTGCTTCGTTGCTTTCGGGTCTCAAGCTCAGTCACGTACACAAGTACGCTCCTTCGCTTTCGCCCTCAGCGCCTTGCATCTCACCCATTCTGACACGCCTCGTCCAATAAACATGAAAACGTCGGCAGAGTAATTTTGCCGACGTTTTTTAATGCCCTTGGGCCGCCGGGTTCCCACGCACAAGGCCAAGTTCCAAGCATCTGAACCTATTCCCTAACCGCTGGTTTCCTACCCACAAAGCCATGGGGGCATGTCCTTCCAAATAACAACCAAAATAGCCTCAATAAGATTTCCCGTCAGCTTTCTTAAATTTTCCTAAAAATCGCCGAACTTGTCAAAAATGGAATACTTTTGCCTCTAAACAATAGCAAACATCATTTTACCGCCCTTATCCAATAAGGAATGCGAACAGCCCGATAGAAAAGCCATGGAGAAGGAAGAACTTTACAAGAAAATCAGCAGGTATTGCGCTTACCAAGAGCGATGCCGGAGCGAGGTAATGACCAAAATGAGGCAGATAGGGGCAGATAGCTATCAATGCACTGAAATGCTGGCCATCATGGAACAAGAGGGATTTGTGGATGATGAACGCTTTGCCCGAGCGTACGTGAGAGGGAAACTTCGCATCAACGGCTGGGGAAGGCTAAAAATCCGGAACGGGCTTCGGGCGAAACTAATTGACAGCAAGTTGATTGAAACCGTCCTCAAAGAAGAGGTAAACGAAGAGGATTACAGGGAACTATTGAACAAGACCCTATCTGCCAAAGGCCCGCAGACAGCTCTTTCCCGCGGTTTCGAGCCCTATTTGGTATCGGAATACAGCAAAACTTTCCTGGACTGAGACACACAATGCTTCGTTGCAACCGCTTTAACCCAAATCGGTCATTAGACTCGCCGAGTGTGTTTCCTGTTTTCGAAGAGGGATGCTTTTGTGCATCTTGTT
>CALUMK010000022.1 GCA_944321735.1 uncultured Bacteroidales bacterium | reverse complement strand
TTCCCCTGCTTGAGCATGGCCGAGACGGAGGGGCTTCGGTGCAACCAACGCCCCGATTGAGTCGAGAGCCATGCCAAGCCGTTCCCCTGCTTGAGCATGGCCGAGACGGAGGGGCTTCGGTGCAACCAACGCCCCGATTGAGTCGAGAGCCATGCCAAACCCTCCATGCCACTGCATTCAAAAACTTGCAAAGTTAATCATAAGAATCCATAATTCAACAAAGTTATCCACAGTCCCCGGAAAAAAACAAAAGCACTGGCGGCCTACTCTTTCCCTGAATCCCTGCATTCGGCATCGTAATACGCCCGAGCTTTCCCCAGCACTTCCGGATCGAAACCCAGCAAAGAAGCTATCCGCAATGCCTCCATCGGAGGCATTTCACCCGGTTTTTCCTCCACCAAGGAATAATCCATGCACGACTGAATCCGGCCAATATCGAATCTTTCCGCCTCCGCTGGCAAAACCATGCCCGAAGCCTCCGCATTTTCTCCCGCTTTCCGGGCCGAACCAACCGGATTTAATCGAGCCAAGGCCCAATCCTCCCTGAATCCTCTCACCCTCAAATGCCGCACATGGTTCGTGATAGGCCCGTAATGCGTGCTCACCATCGCGCAGCAAGGCAATTCCTGCAAGGCATCCAACACCGCGCAGACCATAGCTTTCCCCTCTGAAGGATTCGTTGTCCGTGCCAGCTCGTCCACCAACAACAACATCCTCTCACCCCTCTTCAAACGCCCCAGGACACCGTTGAGACGTTGCATCTCCGCACCGAAAGACGACAATCCCCGCTTCTCGTCCTGCCCGTCATGTACCAGTATCTCCACAGAATCGAACAATGGCATGACCGCCTTAGCCGCCGGCACCAAGAACCCCGTCTGCAACAAGCACTGAGACAAAGCCAGACTCTTGAGCAAGACCGTCTTCCCACTCATGTTAGCCCCTGTCAGCAAGCACGGCCCGGAAGCCAAAGCCACATCTACTGCTTGGTAACGGTTCTTTTCCGCTTCCAGCAATGCCTTGACCATAGGATGAAACAAACCCTCGTAAGCCAAGACCATATCTGCCAGCCCCTCCGCCGCCTTCCGAGACACGTTCCAATCCTTCTTCCGGAGTGATTCCGGACCAAGGATATCCGGCAAAACCAAATCGAATTTCCATGCTAGACCCGCTTTGGCTACCAATAAATCCCAATAAGCCACCGCATCCAAGGCTTCCTTCAGGACAGGGACAAAAGGACGGAGACGGATCGAGAGCATTTCCCGCACATGCTGTTCCAATTCCTGGCATTCCGATTGCAAACGCGATATCGCCGCATCCAAGGACTTCAAGCCGTTGTTTGCCGATTCCAAGTTTTCCCCGCTATGCAAAGCGGCCTCCTGATTTGTCCTATCCGGCCACCGGCCGCCCGCAGACTGGCTTTCCCCGTCCCTTCCCAGCATGTCCCCGCTGCCAGCCAACGTCTCCCGCCCGTCCTGCAACTGGGATAACGAAGCCTCCCGGTCCAACGCCAGCAAAGCCTTGCGTGCTTCGGCCAGACGGGAATCATACTCATCGTATACATGGAAGACCGGCAACTTCTCGCCCCGGGGATCCAAGACAGCCACCACTTCCGACAAATCCGGGAGAAGGCAAGGAGGGTCGGCAAAGCTGCAAGCCTGCACCACCTCGGACAGATACCGGCATGACTCACCCGCCAACAAAGCGAAACGTTTGATTTCAAAAAGCTGCACATCGTCAACCGTGGACTCCAAAAGCAGATTGAATGAAGAACGTATATCCCAGATCTGGGAAATTTTCATTTTGAACTTGTCCAACGGAACCGTGGAGCGGGAAGCCAGATACCTCTTCAGACATTCGACCCTTCCCAGTTCCACAAACAGGCCCTCTTCTTGCCCCGGACCATGCCAAACCAGCCCCGACAAAGCATCACGCCCCACGGCCGACTGCAAATCCAGCTGTTTCAACATGTAATCGAAACCGCTTATCTTTCTCCTTAAATCATTTGCTTGCATACGGGCAAAGATAAGACATGTTTCCTGTTCCTGCCGCTTCTGGCATCTACCTTTTCAGGACATGGCCGCGATATTTGCAGAAAAAACGTACCTTTGCAAGAACCAACCTATTGAAAAACCCATTTTTATGCCCAAGCCCACCGGAAACCTGAACGCAAAAGAAATGCTTTGTTACATCGTTTCGGTGATGCTGACATTCTTTTTCTCATCCGGCTTATGCTTTGGCAATCCCCGCCATAACGAAGCCGACAGTTTTGCCATCTACGACCGGGCTCTGTCTTTCCAAAGCAGGATTTCTTTGGATAGCCAAATCGCAATCTCAAAGCAAGCAGAGAATTACGCTATCCGAAAAGAAAATGTTTACAAACGTTATTTCTACGCGGTCAGAAGAGGTTTCCTGTATTTTTCGCTCGATAGCAACAAGTACTGCGAACAAATCAACCAGAAAGTAATCCCGGACTTGGAAAGAATCATGGACGAACATCCCGGCCCGCAATGGAAAAGCCTTTTGGTTGAAAGCTATTCCAATTTGGCCCTGAGCCTGGTATATGGCGAAAAGACCGATTCGGCCTTGCGTATCTACCAGCACCTCTACTCACGTTTCGAACAAGACAGCAATGCCTCCTTGCGGGCGAAATGCCTCAACGGCATCGGAGCCACTTTCGCCTACCGCTCTTATATCGACATAGCTCTCAAATACTTCAAACATGCGCTGCAAGAATACGAAGATGCCCGTGACCAGAGAGGGATCTATCTGGCTTGCAGCAATATAGGGACAGCATATCTGGACAAGCAGATGTACAAGGAAGCCTTGCCGTACTGCACCCGGAGCTACCAGATCGTGGAAGCAGAGAACTACCAAGGCACGGAAGCCATTACCAGCCGTCTGGCCATGGGATACATCTATGCAGGCTTAGGCCAGTTCAACATAGCAAACCAGTACTTTTCCGAAGCCTTGGAGCGAACCCGCCAAGGCAATTACTACCACCTTGAAGGGTTCGTCACAATGGCCTATGCCAAAAGCCTGCTGCAAGAAGGGAAACACGCCCAGTGCCTCAGACTGGCATCGGAACAGCTGAAAAGACTGGACGGAGAAAAGAAATTCTCCCTCCAGGCCGACCTGCTCAAGCTGCTGAGCCAATGCCACGAGGAAATGGGAAATGAAAAAGAAGCCTTGGGATGTTTGCGCCAGGCCATGACAATGGTGGACTCGTCCTTTGCGGCAGAACAAAGCCAGTCCTTGCTCCAGCTGGAACTTGAATACAATAACTACCGCCATGAACAAGAGCATCTGGCAAACCAGAACGACTTGGTCCTGACAAGGCTGAAAGCCCAGAACCGGATGTTGTGGATCTTCGGCCTCTCGGGCATATCCGCCATCCTGGCACTCTTGATTATCTTCCTTATCCGGCATTTTTCCAAAGTCCAGAAGCAATCCGAACAAATCAAGGCCGATTCGGAAAAGAAACTGCAAAAGGCCGGAGAAACCATTGAGCAGAAAAACAAGGAGCTTGCCGCGAACACGCTCCGTTTCTTGCGGCTGAACCATCTGCAGAACGCCATACTCGAGAACCTGAAGACGCTGAAGACAGCGTTCACCCTGCGGGGCAAGGAAAAATCCATCGTCTGCGAAATCGAAAACCTCGCCAAACAGATCGCATCGGAAAAAGAATGGAAAGACTTCGAGTTCTACTTTGAACAAGTAGACAAAGGGTTCTTGGCCAAACTATCCAAGGTATGCCCTGATCTCACCTCTAACGAGAAGCATCTCTGCGTCCTGTTCAATTTAGGACTCAGCAACCGGGATGTCGCCAATCTGACGGGGCGCACGCTCCAGTCGATCGGCATGGCTAAATTCAGGCTGAAAAACAAGCTCAAGCTGGAAAACTCGGAAGACATCGTGGCTTTCCTGCAATCGCTGGACTATCCGATGCCCCAGTCTCCTATCCCGAATGACAGCAAGATGGCTGAAGCGGCTTCCCCAAGAGAGAGGATTGGAATGGATGAGTAGCAGAAAACCGATTCCCGCTCAGTACTTGCTGACGCGCAACGTTTCCGTTCCCGCTCCGGTCTCCACTTTCAGCACATACAGGCCAGCCGGCAAAGCCGAAAGATCAACTTCCACTGAAAAAGCCCCGTCCAAGGCAAGTTCCCGCAATCTCTGCCCTGACATGGAGTAGACCTCCACGACTTGCAAAGTGACAGCGGATTCAAGATGAATCGTATTCCTGAACGGGTTGGGGTATGCAGCGACTTGGCCCGCAAAACCATCGCTCTCCACATGCGTTTCAGGAGTCCCTGAAAAAATCGCCTCGATCTCGGCATCGTACTCTACCAGATACGACAAAGACGTATCCCGGCCGAGGACATTCCTGTCTTCCACCCAACGCACAAACTCGCAGCCTGGCACCGCGGTGGCCGTCAGCAATATTTCCTCTCCCGCTGGGTAATAACCCGACCCGGAGACCGTGCCGCAACCTTCCGGGGACACACTCACGGCCACCTCGTACAAATCAGGCACATACACATCCACCGCAGCCCTGTTCGTCGTATCCTCCCTTCCACCGTACAAAGCCCGGACCGAATAATTGCAAAGTCCTTCATCCATGACCGTATCCACAAACGAGCTATCCTGAGTTTCAGCAATCAGCACATCGTCACGGAACAACTGGTAGACATCCGCAGGCGCATCGAGGGCCGGAGCCTGCCAGCTGAGAGAAACGGCAATCCCATCACGCACAGCCGTGAAATTGCGCGGGGCGAGGAAACCTCCCTGAAGCAGATCCACAGCCGCCGAAGCATCGATGGCCCCTGAACCCGGACGGATATGTTTCCCGCTCGAAGCATCCAGAGCCTGCGCCGACGACATCAGGACCTCGCGCATAGAATAAGAATCCAAAGTTGAATCGACGGAAAGCAGCAAGCCGCAAAGGCCGGCCACGACCGGCGTGGCCATCGAAGTCCCGTACATGCCATCGTAAAACTCCCCGTTCACCACGGTGATGCCACTCATACGGTACGACTGGGACCGGCAGAAAGTCGTGCTCAGGATACAGTTGGAAGTCTCGTTCCCGTTCACTACCACAAAACCTCCCGGTGCGGCCACATCGACCCAATCCCCGCTATTGGAGAAGGAAGATATCCCTAAATCGGAATTGACCGAAGCCACGGATATGACCCCGGGGAGATCGGCCGGGTAGAAGGGGACATCAGCCCGGTTGTCGTTCCCGGCAGCCGCTACAATGACAATACCTTGATCGATGCAAGACTGAATCACTTCGCGTTCCGTCTCTGCCACGGAATATCCTCCCCAGGAAAGACTGATGACATCCGCCCCGTGCTCGGCAGCCCAAGTCACTCCGGCGAAACCGTTCCTGACCGACAAGCCTGAAGCATCCGTGCTGGGGCAGGAAACACCCATCAGGCTCACACCCGACCCGATGGAAGCAATACCGACCCCGTTCCCGCGCACTGCTCCGACCGCTCCGGCGCAATGCGTGCCATGCGACCAATTGTACACATTGCATGAATTCAGACTTTCACACTCTTGATCCTGATCCACACTGACAGGAGGCGCAGAATTGCCTGCCGTGGCCGACATCACGTTATACTGGTTCCCGGCCGCTATTCCCAGATCCGGGTGATCGCCCCAGACAGCATTATCCACGATGGCCACGGTCACATTGGATTGAGCCGTAGCTTTTCCCCATGCTTCCTGAGCATTGATCAAATCCAAATGCCAGCTCAGGTCAACTCCGTTGACCGTCCCGTAAAACGGATCCGTCCCGGACGCTCCATCTCCGGCAGAATCCGTCTTGCCGCCCGGCAAAACGCCTGCTTGGATGTAATAAGCAGGGACAGGCTCCACCATTTCCACTTCCGGCCTGGATTCGAGCCAATCCAGCAATTCTTCTGTCCGGTCCAGACTGTCGAACTCTATCCGGAATGTACGGCCAAGGCGTTCATTATTCCCGGTCCGCATCGACGCAAAACGGGAATGAAGACCATACGCAGGCATCGCCGCCTGCAAGAAAGACATTGCATCCGCCCGCACGTAAGCCTCGCCTTTGGCCAAGGCGGGTGCCGATGAAGGTTTCAGCCGGACATAAAAAGCACCAGATTCATACTCCTGTGGATCTTGAGCATACAGACCTCCAGCCCACGCAACACAAACAAGAAACCCGGCGGCTGCCGACAAAATATTTCTCATGACATATTCTTTTTAGGGGATTCATGAACCAGGCCGAGGCGGTTTTTCCGCCAGGCGAGAGAAAGCTTCCCGGCATGGAACGCGGACCTGATTCATAGGACCCGGCTTTAATGATTCTCATAATCAAGACGAGGCGACTTCCTTGCCGGACGGACGGAATCCCGCCCCGGAAGAAGCAAAGCCTGCCACCCGGCAGGGATGCTCCTCCGCCCCGTCGTCAGGACGGTCTTATTTCTTCACCATTTTGGACACAAAGATACCAGCTTTCGAGGAAACCCTCACAAAATACAAACCGGCATCCAAGCCTTGCAAGTTGAATTCTTCCCGGTTCTGTCCTGCCACCAAGGAAATCCGTCGAGAAAAAACGATTTTCCCGCCCATATCGATCAGCTGAACATCCGCCACATCCGCTTGCGGCGCTTCGAACACAAGCAGTACATGATCCGAAGCGGGATTGGGCATCAAACGCAGGCGAGGCGGCAAAGAAACGCTCTCCTCGTTGGAAGATTCCACGACACCTCTTTCCAGATACTTTGCCTGGATGACCTGACGAGTCACCCTGTTCTGCAGGAAAATCACAGCAGCCATGTTATCGACACTGGAGAAAATCCGAGGACCGGCATCCGGGGTAATGGTATACTCGAACTCCTTCGTCACGGTCGTTCCCAACGGAACAGGCTCGATCAATGTTCCTGACACGGCAGGCAGCATCTTGCGGGCGCAGTAATAGAAATCCTGTTCTCCGTTGTACATGGGCGTCAGATGATGGATGGAATCTTCCAGCAAAACGACCTGCAAGGTATATTCATCGATATCCGGCAAGCAGGACGTGATTTCTGTCGAAATCCGGAAAGTGGAATCCTCCACTTCCAGATAGCCCCTCAAACGCAGGCTCACCGCCTCTTGCTCGAACTTGGCCATCGAGTCGACCCAGCGGGCGTGCAGGATGGAATCGGCAACCAGACCATAGGAATGGCCGTTCAGGAAAAACGAGGGAGCCGATCTTACGCCATAGAAATCGCCCCGGGCGCGGGTATCATCGTTCACCACCGGGTCGCCCGCCGTAGGAACGTCCACCTGGTATTTGACCATGACGAAATTGCTGGAATTATCCTCGATGTTTGCCTGGTGTTCAAGCATGAATGGATGCAAGGACTCATTCCGGGGAGCGCAATTCGGACACATGCCCGAAGAAAAAAGTTCCAAGAAGAAAGGCTGGCGCGGCAAGCTGGCATGTTCGGCCGTGAACACATAGGTAAAAGCGGAGGGGCAGGAATTCCCCGAACCGTTGATGTTTTCCACCCAGACCCTGAAAATCCGGTTTCCGTCCCCGCTTACGGATGCCTCCACCGAAAAGGCTGCCATCGCGGAAGCGGCGATGGAAACGTCCTGCACGTTTGTCCGGACAGTGTCACCGCCTTCCAAGGCATAGCACAAGTCGTAAGAAACAATCGGTTCGGAACCCGTGTTGAGAATCTCCCCTTCCAAAGCGACATTCATCGAAGATGAAGTCAGGACTTGGACGGCAGGCATCCGCAACGCGGCCACCACGGCACCGTCAGAAGCCTGGTCGTACACGCTCACATCATCCATGCACAGAATGTACTTGTCCACGGAATTCTGGACAAAAGCCAGATGGACACGCTGTCCCGCATAAGCGGAAAGGTCTATCGTGTACCAGGCCCAGGAAGCACGGGCCTGCCGGGTCACTTGCAGGCTTTCGGTAAAATCTTCCTTGTCCGTCCCCGTGGTGGACAACAATACTTCGAACCCGTCCCGGTTGTTGGCATCCAAGGCCCTGGCACGGAACGAAAGACGGGGTTGGACCGCCGAAGACAAATCCACGGCCGGGCTGACCATCCAACGGTCGGCTTCGGCCCCGGCTTCCTCGAAAAAGGAAAGGCTGACTGCCACCATCGAGCCATCCTCGTCACGCCAGATGTTCCAAGCCTCGTCCAGATACGTCAAATCCGGGTTCTGAATCGGCTCGTTCCCATCGTTGTACAAAGTCCACTCAGCATCAAGGCTGCCGGTGGACATGACATCCAGATCCATTGTCTGGAAGTCTTCATGAAAAAGGACTTGCGCTTGCCCGCTTCCCGCCAGAAAGACCAGGAAGGGCAATACAAAAGCTATTTTTCTCATATATTTCATTTTAAAATTTTCCCAAACTCGCACTTTCCTAAGCTGCCGTTCTGGCCCGCCCCCAGAAGACGGATTCCCGAACGCCTATAAGGACAAACAGGACACCTGGCAGGAAAGGCATCCCCAAACCTGCACTATACGCAAATCTCCGGTCAGTCACTGGCAAACCAGCTTGAAAGAAGTAGGCGGAGTCCCTTGGACTTTCACACTCACGATGTACAGTCCCGAGGGACAAGAAGACAAATCAATCTTGCCGGAACGGCCATCAAGCATGCAACGTCCATCCATCGAAAAAACCGAGACCTGTTCCACGGGTACGGAAGATTCTACCCTGTAACAGTCCGAACATGGGCCATCCTTCCGCAATTGTACTTTAGGTATCGACTCATCCTCCACACCTGCATCCTGGCTTACCTTGATGACAGCCGTTGCCACGGTATCCTTTTCATACAAGGTTCCCGTGTAAGGGCTGCGATAAAACACACTCACACGGGCATCATACGTCCCTTCCAAAGGAAATTCAACCTGCACTTCCTTGCCGTAGGCAATGAAAGGATCGCCGCCGAAGAAATGCCATTCGCAACTATCGGCTTCCGACAACAAAGTCACCGTTGTTGCCCGGCCGGGACGCACCGGATTGGGTGATATGGAGATACGAGGCGACACATCCAAGACCCGGACCGCCTCCTCCTGCCGGAAAACGCGGGTCTCCCCACCGGAAACCACGCGCAAACTTACAGGGAAAACACCAGCTTGAGGGTAATGCACAAGCGGATTCATCTCCTGGGAAGTGGCAGGGACTCCTCCCTCGAATTCCCAAGCGTACGATTCCACATCCCCCATCGTGTTGTCGTAATAAAGTACCGATTCCCCAGTCAGGATTTCCGGCGACCAATTATGGAAAGAAGGATCCTGGCAACCGCCCGCCGTATACTCTCCCGTTCCCAAATCGAGCCGCAAAGCCTGCAAGACCGTATTGTCACGGACGGGGAACACACGGCCATCGGCCACGGTATCGTAGGCCAGAATCGTGGCATCCTGGAGAAATGCCACCACATAGGCATTCTTGACAAGCAACCGGGATTCCTGGTAAGGGATGGAAAACGAATAGGTGCATACCGTATCCCCTGACACCAAAGCCAAAGGAAGCCCGTTCCCGTCCGGGAGCATGAATGCCGTGGCATGGTTGACTTCCGTTTGGTCGTACCAGCGGAAAGGAAGGCGATCCTGCAGGAAAGCGACATGAAGACGCAGGTCGCGATCCTTGTCCGCCATCAGGCGGCTCACCCTTAGCTGGATATGGAAACTGTCGCTCATCTGTTCCCGCAGAGGAAAATGAGCCAGCTCCATTTCCAGGTCATACACGGTTTTCTGTTGCATCGCCTTCTCCAAGCTGTCGCGCAAGGCCCGGATATTCCCTACTTCCCGGCCGTTCACGAACAAGGCAGGTACCGTCCGAATCGTATCGTAATAGCACATCCGGTAGTAGACATCCATATTATACAGGAAAGAGACATCGGGCCGGGTTTCCGCCGTCTGGTAGCCTGCCACGGCCAAGCGGTCGAAATCGGCGGCGAGGACGGCAATGCTATCGGCCACCCGGGGGCAGTTGGAACACCATGTCCCGCCGAAATCTTCCAGCAGCACATGATGGTATGCGATGCTGTCCGCAGAAAACGCCTGTCCCCTGAAAACAGGCAAACAGGAAAGGACTCCGCAAAGGAGCAATTCGAACCTTTTTTTGGTTAAAGCCTTCATATTCTTGATTTCTCGATATAAGCAACAAAATACCGGACAATCCTGCCGCCCATGGCGGATGCATGCCTATGCAAAGGAATTGGCATCGCAAGGACTTCCAAAGCAAAGATAGAGGGCATTTCCCATGCCGGCTTCATTGACACGGGAAACATTTGGTTTCCTATATGCCGAAGTACAGCAACAAATGTTTTCAAAAGATTCCAAACACATGAAACAAAACGATTTGAATTCAAAACCCATTACGGTATCCCAACCCGGACCAAGACCCTTTCCCGGGAAAAGAGAAAATCTGCCCAGCCATCAAAACCCCGGCCCCCGCATGGATGGAAGTGCCGAACAGGGGCTTGGCTGCCGCCTGTCCGGTTTCACGGGTCCTTCACTCCATCCCGTCCTCCTGCCGGCAGCCTTGCCCCCCTACTTTACCGCGGCCCGGCCTGCTACGCCTTCGGTGAAGACGGCAGTCATTCTGCACCCTCCCCCTGCGGCTTCTTCCACCACGAAGAAAAACGTATTGCGGACAACCAATAATCATACTATATACCAACACAATAAACAGACATGTTAAAATATGTTTCAAAGGCGTTACGATATATTACGCTAAAAAATTTTGCCCTGTCTTTTCTGGTGGCAATTTTTGCAGAAACCTGAAATGCCGCGGCATCTTGCCTGAATGCCGCAAACCTTGCCGACACGAAGCGACGCAAGATAAAAGCATGGACAGGAAATCAAGAAATAAACAATCAAAAACCAACCATCATGAAAAAAGCATTATGCATCATCGCAGCCGTCATGACAACGGCATTCATGGGAATGATGGCACATGCCCAAGCCCCGTTGGATGCGTATGAAGCGAGCGCGTTTTCCGATGCCACGCCCCACGCTTTCAACGGCAGTGCCCAGACTATCGGTATCCAGGAAGGCTCAGACCTCCACAACCTCTGGTTATCGCCCGATGACACCCTCCGTCTGTCCACGCCAAGCTACGGCCAGACACCGGCAGTCCAGACAGGCCTTTCCATCGGCTTCGACTTCCCGTTCGGGACGGGAATCATGACCCATTTCGGCATTACCGGCGACGGATTCATCTTCTTCAGCAACAGCGAAGACATCTATCCTGCCGTGGATTTGAACAGCATGCTCTACACCACCATGACGGACTACCTCTATTTCCGCTTCCAGTACCTGAGCTCGGAGTCCTGGGGTAACCAATACTTCACGGTCTGCGACATCCAGGCCGGCGTGGATTGCTCCGTGCAGTACGAAAGCGCCAATGACACGCTTTTTGTCCAATTCAACAACGTGGTTGTCATCGATTCGAGCGAAAAGACCGACAAACTGGTAGCCAGCTGGCAATACGCCTTTGCCAATAACGGCAACGTGTCCTTGTGCTTCCTCGACATGCAGCCGTCTTCTGCCTCCAACTATGCGTACGATTTCGGATTGGTAGCCAACCGCAACAGCTATGTTTTCCTCACGGCGGAAGGCCCGGAAACAAGCACCTCCACCATCACGCACAACAGTTTCAATGAAACCACCTATCCCGAAGCCAATTCGGGATACACCTTCAGCCTGCCGGCCCCCTGCGCCGAGGTAGCGGATGGAACTGTTTCCAAATGGGATATCGAGACAACCGACACGGAACTGTCCATCGGCTACAGTTTTGCTTTCGAAGGTTCCGAGAACCTGCTTTTGATTCTCTCTACCGAAGAAACGCTCAGCGGTGAGAACTTGCCCGTAGACGGCATCACTTATGAAGAAGGCGACCAAATCGGCAGCTCTGCCGGAGTGGCCACGGGCCGCATCGACAGCTACGGGTCGGCCTTGTTCTCGCCTTCGGGCTTTGACGGGCTGGAATCGGCCACCACCTATTATCTCCACGCTTTCTTCTACAATGCAGCCTGCTCGGGAGGCCCGCTGTACAACCAGGATCTTTACGCCACCCAAGCCGTCAGCACCCTGCTGTCCGCACCCGGAAGCATCTCTGTGGAATCGATGACCGCCAACAGCCTCACCTTGGCCATCGAAAACGACCCGAAAGCCGAAGGATACCTGTTGGCGTGGAGCGAGGAAACGCTGCCGGCCTACGATTTCAGCTTGGATGGCGAAGCCGGCTACACGGACGGCCAGACCGTGACCATCAACGAAAGCACCCTGCATATCGTCAAAGCCAACACTACGGACCAAACCGTGACCGTGGACGGCTTGGAGCCCGGTTCGGTCTACTATTTCTATGCATGGGCTTTAAGAGCTGATGGGGAAAACGTAGCCTATTCGGGGGACTATGCCAGTCTTTCCGCCTTCACGCCAGCTGTCTTGCCGGCCACGTTCAGCTTCGAGAACGGCCAAACAGGCATGCAGGCTCCCGGATGGAGTACCACTACGCCCGACATGCCTTTCACCATCAACTCAAGCGGCATGTGGGGCGAAGGCCCGAGGTTTCTTTCAGCTACACTGACAGGGGATTTCATGTCGATGGATGAAACACAATATGTACATTCCGATGCCATTTCTCCGGCCATGATGCCTTTGGAATACGACAGCGCCATGGCTTATTTCGACATCCGGATTTTCAGCCAGAATGCCTTTACGGGTGAAACCATGAACTATGACAGGATACCCGGCGACTCCTTGGTGTTCCAGTATGCCATCGGAGAAGATGAAGCCCGAATCTGGCGTACCATTGGCAAGATAGACCACGAAACCGAGTTGGATCCTGACGATTACACTACGTTCACCACGGCTTCTTTCCCGGTCGCGGGCGATGAGAACGTTTACGTACGGGCCATTGCCTACCATATCTTCAACCTTAGCGACCAAGTAGCGCCTACCTTCGGCATCAACCAACTGGTCGTGGAACCCGTCCTGCCTTGCCGCAAGCCGACCGATTTGGCCGTAGTGGAAGATGATTTGACCTACAATGAGGCCAGTCTTTCATGGAGCGACCCCAACCGGCCTTTTGCCGATTTCTTCATCCAGACCTTGGCGGAAGGCGATTCCACATGGGTATCCTACCCGCTGGTTTCGGAAGAAGGATACACGCTGTCCGGCCTGACGGCCAATACCACCTACACGGCAAGGATTCAGGCTATCTGCGGTGCTGGCGACTCTTCCTTGGTTTCCGAAATCGAGTTCACCACCTTGCAGAGCATTCCTTTCGAAGAACCGCTTTCCACTGTGGAAACCATGCCGGAAGGATTCCTGTCGCAGAGCGGGATCCTGGCCGATACGGGATCCTCCCGCTTGAGCGATGCGATGGGATACGGATGGCAAGCCACTACTGACGAGAACAACGATCCGGCTCTCGGCATATACGGAACCGCCACGTCCGACAACCACTGGCTGATCCTGCCCACGCTCAGCGCCGGGAACCAGACCGGGACGGCAGAACTCTCGTTCGGGCTCAAAGGATTCTATCTCCGCGACGGATGGGAACTCTACGATTCCACAGCGTTCGGCCAGACCGATTCCGTGCTTGTCCTGGCTTCGCCCTCCGATGGCTTCAACCGCAGCCATGTCATCGGCTCCGTTCCCTGCTCCGAACTGACGGACAGCGTGCAACGCTTTGCTTTCGATTTCGAAGTAAACGAGTTCAACAACTTGGCCTTGCTCTTCAAGAGCGATGAAACGCTCATGACCGACAACGCCATCTTCCTGGACAGCATTTCCGTCATCTGGCTCGACCTGGCATGCCCGGCTCCGACCAACCTGCGTTCGACAGGCCGCACCGAGACCAGCATCAACCTAAGCTGGCAAGGAGAGGCGATGGAATTCGCCGTGGTCTACACGAACCGCAACGCGGAAGAATCCCGTTACGACACGCTCTACACGGAAGGCAACACATGCAGCCTGACCGACTTGGAACCGGCCTCCTCCTATGCCATCCACGTATTCGGGTTCTGCGGTGCCGACCGGACATTCCCGACGGAACCGTCGAACACGATTTACATCAACACCCAGACACCTTGCTATGCTCCCACCAATCTGGAAGTGCTTGACGTGACCTGGCAGAGCGTGCGCCTTGCCGTGAACTCCCAGACCACGAACAAGGAAATGAACATCTGGGCACAGGACACCAACCGTTATCCTAACGTCAACTACAGCATAGGCTACACGAGGGATACCACCACGTTCACCAGCCTGTACGAAGTGCTCAACATTCCCTACTACGCCAGGACCCGTGCCATCTGCGCTCCCGGCGACACCAGCGAATGGTCGAACACGGTAGAATTCACCACGCTTCCTGTCCCGGTCTGCGGAACACCGAGCAACCTGGCCGCCGAAGTGGATTATGACAACCTGACAGCCGAATTGACCTGGACCCCGGGTGCAAACAACCAGTTCGCCTACGTGTTCTACCGGGAAGCCTCGACCAGCCGGTTCGACACGACGATGGCCCAGGAACCGGACCACTTCACGCTCCGCAACCTGCGTGCGAATACCTCCTACGTATGGAGATTGATGGGATACTGCGACAACATGCTTTACAGCGAGGATGTGGAAAGCACGTTCTCGACGACGCCTTCAGCCAACGAATCCGTGCTGGGCTTCGGCAGAGCTTTGAAAGTACGCGCATACCAAGGACAAATCATTGTGGAAAATCCCTCGCACTTGTTCATCAAGGCACTCCAGCTCTATACGCCGGAAGGGAAAGCCATGGGATACTACGATGTGAATTCCACCGAGAATGTCTTTGTCCGGACTGCTGCCAAATCCCAAATACTCCTCGTCAAAGTATTCGGTGAAAACGGGAACCAGGCCACATTCAAAGTCCTGGTTTGGTAGAATAAAACACAACAAGCCCGAGGAGGCGGCCTGGAAAGGAGCTCTTTGCCAGAAAAGACCCGGCAAGAGGCTTTGGCTCGACAAAGGGGAAACGGAGCCGCCTCTTCCTGAATAACGAATAAAAAATGAAAAACATGAAAAAAATCATCACCGCAATCATCCTGGGGGCATCCCTCATGCCGGGATGTTTTGCCCAAGAGGCTCCCGCCAACACAGTCATCCAAGGGGAAAAAGGCGAAGCCAGACTGCTGAATGCAGCCCAAGGCATCACCGATGTACGCCTTTCCCGGAATGAGAGATACATCATCCACTCCTTTGTCGACGCATCTGCGTCCGTGGCCATGGTCTATGATATCGCCAACGATACCTGGACCACGTTCGAAGGCGTTGCCATGGCCGAGTATGTGGACTCGGACAACTATGTGACCAGCTCGTACATCGTCCGCGACGGCCAAAGGATCGACCCGGCCCAAAGCGGCTTTGAATATGCTTCGGCCGGATTGGACACCATATTCGGCTTCGTGGAAAGAGAAGATGCGACCGGATGGTACCGCAGCTATATCTACGATGGCCAAGGCGAGTTCATCGAGGCGCTGCCCATGCACTGGAACGACCCGGAAGTAACGGGTTCAGGCTACGGTGCGATGGCACTTGGCTTGTCCAACGACGGGAGCATTGTCGCAGGCCGTTCGTCGGCACCTTTCGCCCACACGAACTTCTCCCCGGTATTCTGGGACCTGGACAATGACACTTCGTTCTTCGTAGGGACCACGGACAATGCGGACGGCAGCCTCTACAACACCAACAACGATGGAACCATCATCTGCGGGGACAATGGAGACGAAGCCGTCGTAATCCTTTACGACAAGGCAGCACAAAGCATGGAAGTAAGGCGGATCCAGCCTTCCTTGGGAAATACCGTTTGCTTTGCCTTTTCCATTTCTGAAAACGGATGGGTGCTGGGAGCCGACCAATCCAGCTCTGCGGACATTTATTCCCGCAAACCTTTCCTCTACAACATAAACAGCGGCCAACGCCTCTCCCTGAACGATTACCTGACGGAACTGTACGGCTTGGACGTCGAAGCCACGGCACCCTTGTTCAGCGCAGGCTCCATCTCGGACGACGGGCGTATCATTGCCGGTTACTCCTACCAGAATGCCTCCTGGATTCCCTATGTCATCCTGCTGGATGAAAACCAAATCCATGCAAAGGCCCGTTACCTCCAGGCGGTGCAGGATCGCGAATCCACCAACGTGAACCTCAGCTGGACCACCCCTGTCCAAGGCCAATACACCTTGCAAGGTTTCAACATCTACAGGGACAGCGTGCAGGTGAACCCCGAACTCATCGATGCCAGTGCCACGTCGTACATCGACAACAACGTGGAAGAAGGCATCCATAGTTACACCATCGAAGCGGTATACACAGACGGTGAAACCTCGGCAGAAAGCGATGCCGTCAATATCCTGGTCGTAGCGGTCGGCGGATGCGTCCCCGTCCAGGAAATCAACGCCGACATCGTTTACAACCGCACCGTGAACCTGACATGGGGCCTGCCATCGGCCATCATGAGCAGCCAGCCGGGAGCCAAGTCCGCCAGGACTGAGCGCGGGACCGAATCCCTCTTCTCCCATGCATCCCAGACTCCCAAGGCTCCTGCAACGAAAGCCTACCAATCCGACACGCTGGACTATGCAGGCATGTTCAACACCAACGGCATCTACGCCAGTGCCGCCGTCCAGATCGGGAATTACATGTACGTGGGCCAATTCTTGTCGGACGTAATCCAAGTCTTCGATGCCACCAGCGGCGTGCTGCTCCAGGAAGTCGCCGTGGACGGGCTGCCCGGCATGTGGGACATGGAATACCATGACGGCTACTTCTATTGCATCAATAACAACAATACCGTCTATGTCATTTCCCGCAACGGGGATTTCGACCTGGAAATGGCCAACAGCTTCACGACACCGATTTCCAACATTTCCCATGTCGCCTACGTTGAAAACGGGAACGGGGACCAAGACTTGCTGATGATAGGAAGCACTTCCAGCATTGCCTTCTACGATCCTGTGACCACCGACCCTGTCCAGCTTGACAAGACTTTCGATATCGACGGACTTATCATCTGCGGCAGTGCTTACCATGACGGGCGTGTCTACCTGGCCGACCAGAACGGCACGCATTCTTGCAGCGTGGTCGTGCTCGACTGGAATACCGGGGAACGGATTTCGACCAACGACGTAGCCGACTATCCTGCCGTTGACGAGATTGCCGCCATCAGCGAGGGCTATACCATCCTGGCCTCCGGCATCACGGTAGACACCTTGGAAGACGGTACCGCCTTGCTACGGTTTATCATGCAGCCTTTGGTAACGTTCAACCAGGTAGTCAGCATCGAAGCAGCCAGCGCCTCCGACCTGGTAGGTTACAATGTTTACCGCAATGACGAACTGATTACCTCCTCGCCGCTCCAGAAACGCCGCTTCTCGGATATCGTCTATGAAGCAGGAACTTACACCTACACCGTCGAAGTAGTAAAAGAAGGATGTTCGGCGAACTCTTCCAACTACGGCATCTCCGCCGAAGCGACCATCTACCCCATCGGGGAATGCGATGGGCCGACTTCCGTGGAAGCCTATGAATCGAACGAACAGGTTTGCTTGAGCTGGGACTTGACTCCCGGCGATGGTTTCGTGGGCTTCAACATCTACCGCGACAACGAACTGCTGTCGGAACACTTGGTCGATCTCAAGTACATCGATCCGGACGTGGAAGCCGGCCAGCAGTACAACTACCGCGTGGAAGCCTTCTATGACAATTCCTGCGTGGCTTCCGATTCGATCCAGATTGAAGTCACTTTCGAAGGTACCGCCGAGGCTCCTTCCTTGGTCAACGTGGAAGGGGAAGCCAATGCAGATGGCACTTACAACACGACCACCACATGGGATCTGCCGTATTTTGAAGAACCGATGGCTTTGGGCTATTGCAACCAGCCTCTGGGAAGCATCAGCCTCCAAGGCACCAGCACCCTCTACGGTATGATCGGCTGGGATACCAGCAGCATGGACTTGTTCCAGGATCTTTATCTGGTAGGCTTCGAATTCATCATCGGCGATGAAGTGAACAGTCTCAACGGCGTGGTAGTCATCGACAATGCCATTGTCCACAGCGAGCCTTTCACCGGCCGCCTGCGCGTAGGCGAATGGCAGCAAATGTATTTCAACCAGACTTTCCCGATGCAGCAGGCACAGGAAATCTGCGTGGGCTACGCGGTTTCCTTCGACCAGGCCGCTGTCCAGTACGGTGCCCTCGTATACGACATGGGACCGGGCAAAGCGTGGTATTCCGACATTGTTTCGCCTGACGGTACCAGCTGGTACTCCTTGGCCGAAGTCGCCTCCCAAGGCGGCATAACACTGGATGCGAACCTTTGCATCAACGCCTTGGTTGTCCGCAAACGCGACTTGGAAAATGCCGCCAAGACCTCTGACCCGCTCGGTTACATCCGGAAAGTGGCCGCCAGCGCCAGCAACATCCTGCTGAGCAAGCCGGCCTCGATGGAAAACGCCCCCAAGACCACCAGCGAATCGTTCACGCTGCAAGGCTTCAATGTTTACCGTAACGATACCAAACTGAACGACACGCTGCTGACTTCGTTCGAATACATGGACAGCAACGTAGCCTTGGGCGAATACGACTATGTCGTGAGCGCGGTTTACGCACAAGGGCAGGAAGTGATGTCCGACCCGTATTACATCGACTTGCACGATGTTGCCAGCGAGGTGTCTTCAATGGATGCCGGCATCCGCACGTACCCGAACCCGGTCTTTGACCAATTGAATATCCGGGGCGAATACGAATCACTGAACATCATTGATTTGTCTGGCCGCATGGTAATGTCCGACCTGAAAAACATGTCAACGGTTCCAACGGGAGACTTGGAGCCAGGGGTCTACTTCCTGCAATTCCGCCTGGCAGGCAACCAGACATACATCATCAAGATCGTCAAACGATAATCTTCTTTGAAAAGATGAAATCTTCGGGGCGTTCCGTCCCGATGGTTTCATCTCTAAAGGTTGGTTTTTTTGGTTGGGAGGGGTGCCTCGTTCGGAGGCCCCCTCTTTTTTATCCCAAATCGGTCATTAGACTTTGGGGAGATTGCCCGCTTGTGTCATGCAGCATGCTTCTCGCCTAGCCGAAGGCGTAGCGGGCCACGTTGAGGCGTAGCGAGGAGCAGGATGCGGACAGAAGCGGACAAGATGCCCGAAAGCACCATTTCCGCCACCGGAAACGTCCCGGCGAGTCTAATGACCGATTTGGGTTTATAGCTTTGCAGCTGTTTTCAACCCGAACAGCCATTAGAATCCGGGGAAATTCTGCACAATGAAAAAGAGTCTGATTGCCTTGTCCTTAGGAACGCTGGGACTGGGCATTGCCGAATTCGTGATGATGGGCATCCTGCCCGATGTGGCCAAAGCCTTGCAAATCGATATCGCTACGGCGGGGCATTTCATCTCGGCCTATGCCTTGGGGGTCTGCCTCGGGGCTCCTATCCTGCTTTTCGCCCGCAAGATGCCGCCCAAACGCATTCTGGAAGGGCTGGTCTGCCTAATGTTCGCGGGCAATCTCTGCGCCTTCCTTTCCCCAGGATATTACAGCCTGCTTTTCAGCCGTCTTCTGTCCGGATTGCCGCATGGTGCGTATTTCGGGGTCGCTTCCATCGTGGCTTCCAAATTGGCATCGCAAGGGAAAAGCGCGGAAGCGGTTTCCATCATGATTGCCGGCATGACCATTGCCAATCTCTTCGGCGTCCCCTTAGGCACCTCGCTCAGCCATAATCTTTCGTGGCGGCTGCCGTTCCTTTTGGTTTCGGGCTGGAGTCTTATCGTGTTCTATGGCATCTGGAAATGGGTTCCTGCGATTGAGGGCGTGGAGGATACCGGTTTCAAAGGGCAGTTCCGATTCCTGAAAAGGCCCGAACCATGGCTGATTCTCGGAGCAACCGCCTTAGGCAACGGGGGCGCGTTCTGCTGGTACAGCTACATCAGCCCGCTGCTGACCCAAGTGAGCGGTTTCCGCCCGGTATCGCTTTCTTTCCTGATGATTCTGGCAGGTTTCGGCATGGTGGCAGGCAATCTTGCCAGCGGACGGCTTTCGGACCGCTTCGGAGCTGCCAAAATGGGAACGATGTTCCAAGCCTTGATCGGCGTAGTGTCGCTCTGCCTGTTTTTCTTTTCACCTTACGCGCTGCCGGCGGTACTGCTGATGTGCTTTGGCACAGCCGGGCTGTTCGCGGTCTCGGCTCCGGAACAATTGCTCATCATCAAAGTAGCCAAAGGAGGCGAGATGTTAGGCGCGGCTTCGGTGCAGATGGCTTTCAACCTTGGCAACGCTATCGGGGCTTACGCAGGCGGCTTGGTGGTGAATGCTGATTTGCGGTACCCCGCCTTGATGGCACTTCCGTTCTGCCTTGCCGGCTTCAGCTGTTTTCTGCTCTTCTACAAGAAATATTCCAGAAACTACGAATAAGGAATCCCGTTAGCATTTTCTCCCCTACAGCCAATTCATTGCCTGCAAGAACAATCCATCCGAAGCTTATTCACCCGCTTTCCGGCTGCACTGACATCAGAATGAATCCTGCCTGCCTCAAACTCAAGCCAAGATATCATAGACTTCACGGCCCAGAGCATCAGACATCCGTCCCCGAAGCTCGGAAGAATCTAGGACATAGCCGTCAGGCGATACCGGATTGACGCAGATGCCCAAGACCACCGGCTGCTGCAAGACCCATAAACGGGATCCGCCACGGAGAAACGCCGAATAAGGCTGGGCAGAAATAAAAAGCTTTGTGAAATCACTGACAATCAAATCCGGCCGGACAGCCTGAGCAGAAAGGAACTTCAAGAAAGAATCGTTCAACATGCCAGAAACATACAAGAACGAACCAGGGGCATAGAAGGGCTTGAACTTGTCCAGATGCGCGTCCAATCGAAGCAAGGAGGGAATCCCCAAATCCCGGATTCCGCCTTCGGGCGTGATACCGTAAACCCCGGCATCGAGCATGGCCAGTTTCCCGGCCAAGCCTGCCTTGGGGCTCTGCGATAAAAGAGGCAGATTCATCAAAGTGTACTGCAGACGTGTCTTCGATACCAATTCGTTCATATTCTTGGACAATGCAGCACCCGTGCAAAGCACCATGGCTTCGGAAACAAAAGGCGAGGCCAAGCTCATCCGGGACAAAGCCCCGTCGATGATAGCTGTCGCGGCACCCTCCTGATGCGCCAGGCTTATATACCGCTTGAGCCCCTGCGTGTAAGCATAGCCGGAAAGCATCAGTTTGCCGGGGGTCAGGACTTTTGCAGTAACCAAACGGCCGCAAGCGGTGGTTTCCCGGCTTATATCAAGAATCTCTGCTGAAAGACGGCGACGGAGATAATGCTGCTCGGAGGTCTGCACAATCATGCCTGGATAGAAATCCAGCTCAGGCTTGGCATTCTTGAAAAGGGCATCGGTGCTTTCCCCGTCCACGCCGATGGAAGTGACCGCCAGCTGCGAAGCCCTGTCTTGCCGGCGGTAATGCTGTAGCAAAGCCCGCAGGCATACGGTCTTGCCTACGTTCTTGGCCATCCCTACTACGGAAAGACTAGCATACTGGGTTATATCATCAAAAAAATCCGGTATCACAACCGCAAAGATAGTGCAAGCCGAATACAGAGACAAAGCTCCGCATAAGTCGAGAGCCATGGCAAGCCTATTCCCTACTTGAATCTCAATCGGTCATTAGACCTTGGGAAGATTGTCCGCTTGTGTCATGCAGCATGCTTTTCGCCTGACCGGGGCAATCGGGCTACGTCAAGGCGTAACCTGATATGCAATACTCCAAATATTCCGTATCTTCGTAGGCTCGATTTGACATAGATGGAACATCTCAACCATCTATCCACCAAGCTCTTAAACAAAAAACTGCATGGCGAAGACATCGATGGACCCCCGTCTGTTGGAGACGGACAGCATTCCCAAACTGCTCTGGCAATACGCGCTTCCGGCGGTAATCACCACCTTGAGCACTTCGGTGTATAATCTAATCGACCGTATCTTCATCGGACACGGTGCAGGCGCCATGGCCATTTCGGGCTTGGCCTTGAGCTTGCCCATCATGACCTTCCTGCAAGCGTTCGGCACATTGGTAGGCGTGGGAGCCTCGACCCGGATATCAATCGTGCTCGGCATGAAGGATCGCGAATGGGCGGAACGCATCCTAGGCAATGCGCTCTTTCTGACAGTCATCATGTGGGCCTTGCTGACTGTCCTCTGTTTGGCATTCCTCGAACCCCTGCTGAAAATCTTCGGCGGCAGCGAAAACACCATCCCTTACGCGGCCGACTACCTGCGCATCATCATCCCGGGAAACATTTTCGCCAACCTGTCGTACAGCTTCTGCAACATCATCCGGGCTTCGGGCAGCCCCATCCGCTCCATGACCATCATGATCAGCGGGATGGTCCTCAATGCCATCCTTGCCCCGATTTTCATCTTCTGGTTCGACTGGGGAATCCAAGGAGCGGCCATCGCCACCGTCATTGCCATGTTCGTGACCGCCGTTCAGACCATGCACTTCTTCCTCAAGAAGGACGCTTTCATCCGCTTCACCCGACCCAATCTCAAGCCGGCCAAGAAAATCGTCAACAATATCCTGTCCATCGGCATGTCCCCGTTCCTGATCAATCTGGCCGGAAGCGCGGTGGCCATCATCCTCAATGGCCGATTGGCTGCCAAGGGCGGCGATTTGGCGGTGGGCGCTTACGGTATCGTCAACAGCTACGGCATCCTGTTCGTCATGTTCGTTATCGGGCTCTGCCAAGGAATGCAACCTATCGCCGGATACAATTACGGCGCCCGGAAACCGGAGAGGGTACGCAAGGTCTTCTCCTTGTCCATCAAGGTGGGCACGGCTATCACCACTTTGGGATTCCTGCTCATGGAGATTTTCCCGCGGACCGCGGCCAATGTGTTCACTACCGATGAACAACTGATTGAAATAACCCGTGTAGGGCTGCATTACGTCTTCTTGCTGTTCCCCTTTGTGGGATTCCAAATCGTGACCACCAACTTTTTCCAGTCTATCGGCAAGGTGCAGCTTTCCATCTTCCTGAGTTTGACGCGGCAGGTACTGTTCCTGATTCCCTCCCTCTTCATCTTTTCTGCCTTGTTCGACCTCGACGGGGTCTGGATGGCCACACCGGTTGCCGACTTCCTGTCCATCGTGGTGACCTTCATCATCCTGCGGATGCAGTTGAAAAAGCTGAAATAAGACCAATTATCCTGTTCAAAAGCAGGCAATATGAGAAAGCTCGTGCCTTCCAAACTTATAAATCAAGCATTGGTACAAGCCATAGGAACATGCTTTCTGATTTTCTGCCTGCAAACACCCCTCTCGGCTCAAATCCAAGATAAAGCTTATTGCGATTCCTTGCTAATCCAAGGAGTAGAAAGCGTATTGGAAAAGAAGAATTACTCCGATGGCCTGCTTTACTTGGAAGAAGCCCGCAGTCTTGCCGCGCAGAACCAGTGGCACAAACAGGAATTCTTGGCCTTGAACAACTTAGGCATCCTGTATTATTCCATTTTCGATTACGGCGAGGCATTGAATTACTACTTGGAAGCCTACACCTTATCATTAAAGCATCTTGAGAACAGCGAGACAATGATTGTCCTCAACAATATCGCCGTGCTTTATTCCCGCGAAGAGAATTTCGAGAAAGCAGAGGAGTATTTTTCGCAAGCCTATCGGATCGCCCAACGGGAAGAAGACTGGTTCAAGGTAGGCAGTTATAGTATCAATCTTGGAATTATCTGCGCGAAAAACAAGGAATTGGACAAAGCGGAATCGTATATAAACGAAGCCTTGAATCACTTGTCCCTATACCCGGACACCATCCGTCTGCTCGAAGCCCAATCTGCTGAAATTGAAATATTCCTGCAAAAAGGACTGGATAAATCCGTAAGGGAAAATGGCAAAAAACTCATGCCCTTGTTGCTACAAAAAGGCATGACAGCCAATTATAATGAAGTGGCCTACTGCATCGCAGAATCCTATTTCCGTACCCAAGAGTTTGCCCTAGCAAAAAACTATGCACAAAAAGCCATTGTCGCCAATCCGGATTTGAAATCCCGTTCAAACATCTACCAACTGTTGTCCAAAATCCATTACGAAACAAAGAATTATAATGAAGCCTTACTTTACAAAGACTCCATTCTACTCTTACACGACTCTTTAAACACCATCAAAAACGGACGCCTGTTCGAAAGCAGCAAGCTCAAGTTCGAATTACAGCACTACCAATATGAATTAGACTTGAAGGAAGCCCAAGTCGCCAATGGCCGCAAATTGCTCTTCCTCCTATTGTCAGCCTCAGTCATAATAGTCGCATTCCTGCTTTGGTGGCTGCACATGCGCTCCACAAAATTGAAACAAGAAAAGGAAATAGAAAGCAACAAACGCCGCATTGGCGAATTGGAACTGGAAAAGCTGCAACATGAAGTGGAACTGCGCAACAGGCAACTTGCCGCTAAGGCCCTGTCCATTTCAAGCCGGGATCAACTGTTGGAAGAACTGATCTCTTCAATGACAAAATATCCCAGCTTGGCCGAAGAACCGGGCTTTACTTCGCTTCTGCAAAACCTGAAAAAGCAATTGAGTTCAGAAAAGGAATGGAGCGAATTCGTCACTCTGTTTGAAGATGTCAACCACGGCTTCTTAAGCAAACTCAAGCAAAGACATCCCGATTTGAATGCCAACGACATCCGTTACCTTTCCTATATGTATATGAGCCTGAGTACAAAAGAAATCGCTTCTATCTTCAACATCACCATTGAGACTTGTCGCAAAAGGAAAGAAAGAATTGTCAAGAAAATGCAGCTTGCAGAAGGGGTGAATCTCTACGATTATTTATTTTCCCTATAGATCAAAAACGCAATTCTAGCATATTCTAGCACACTATTTATTGTCGAAGAACTACGTTTTTACAATGTCACGCATCTGCAATTTCCATGTCACGCTTTTTACAAGAACGAACGCTTGTTTTTCCTGAATCTTTAGATACTTTTAGCACAAACAGGCTGTTTCCCCGACCGCGGGAACCGGAGCCAATACAAACTTAAAACCTAAAATCATGAAAAGTGCTACAGCCATCAAAAAAGCATGGATAACGGTATTGCTTCCGTTCATCCTCCTTGCCGCATTCTCCAGCAAGAGTGCCGCCCAGTTTGTGCAACACGCCACTACCTCAACCGAAAACTTCCATTACATGGTCTATGACAAGAATGTGGAAGGCCGAATCTATGGAGCCGTAGCCCCGATGGATGGATACGAATACCCCAAGCTATTCATTTCGGAAGATTTCGGGGAAACTTGGCGGCTCGTCTTTGAATGGACCGACCCCTACCGCATGCCCGGAGGCCAAATCTGGGGAAGAATCATGGGGCTAAAACCAAGCAAGAACAGCAACTATCTCTATTTCCAAATAGACAACACCTCTTCGGCCTACACAAACGGCCTGTACCGGATCAACCACAAAACCGGCGAAGTGAAGCATTACCAACTCCCCAATGCGGAAAATAATTCCAGCCTGATAAGTTACGACGTGTACGACGATGCTGGAGACACCGTATTGATGCACACGACTTGGATGCTGAATGGATTCATCCTGATGACCGAAATTTACCTCACCCACAATGGAGGGGAAAGCTGGGATTTCATTTATGATTTTGCCGACCACGATTTTGTACACATGGCCAACGTGGCATTCAGCCCCGGCAATCCCGACAAGTTGTTCCTGCTGCGAAATGGCGGGATATCCGGCGTGCAAGCCGGCCTTCTGATTTCCGAAGACGGCGGCAAAACCTATACAGAGAAATTGGCCGGAAAAGACTGGGGTCCGATTGCTTTCAACCCCGAAAATCCCAATGAAATCATCATCGGATCCCATATGACAAGCGGCACTCTGACGCCTATCCAACATTTAATGCGCTCCTACGATGGCGGCAAGACATGGGAAGAAATCGAGCTGGAATACTCCAACTTCATCTACAATTATTTTACCGATATAGAATATGACCCACACGACCCTAATCGAATCATTGTCATCGAAGAAAACCAGATTTTCATTACCGATGATGGGTTCAAAACCTATCAAAACTTAATGCCTTCGGACTATATGTTCGGCCAGTACGCATCCATCAATCCCTTCAACACAGACGAAATGCTGATAGGCATCGACGGAGCCAGCGTGCGACATACCCTTGACCGATGCCAATCCTGGGACATGGTCAACGCGAGCCGAACCAGCTACGGTTGCACATCCTTGAAACTGGACGGCTCACCGTCTCCAACAATAACCTACGTGATTGACGGGCAACTCCACACTTTGGTTGGCGGGGAAAAAGGAGAGGATGGCATCGACAATCCTTTCCTTTCCGAACTTGTTTTCGAAAAAGTATTCACCGACAGCCACGACACCTCTAAACTGTTCCTGACCGATACTTCCGGCACACTCTACTATAAAAACGGAAAGGACCTGCTTTCCACGAATATCAAAGGCGATATCTCTGACTTGCAATCCGACCCTATAGAATCCGGGAAATACTGGTTGTCGATAGGAGACTCCTTGGCATACATCGAAATCAAGGAAACCGCCCACATCGATTTCAGCGTATTGGCCATACCCGGACAAGACCCCGTAACTGCTTTTGTCCTTGCCCAAAACCAAGACCAGACAGCCATCTGGATGGCAAGAGGCTCCGCCATCTACCAAAGCTTGAATAACGGCCAAGACTGGGTTTCGAAATCTGCCGGATTGAGCGGAGACATAAAATCTATTACCATCAACCCATTAAACACCAGTCAACTGTTTGCTTCCAGCACGAAAGGAATCTACCGTTCCAACGATGGAGGGAACAGCTGGCAAATTATTCTGGAGCAAAACCAAGCCTGCAAAATCAACTGCTCCCCAGTCCAAAACGGCCTGGTTGTCATTGGGACAATGCAAGAAGGCGCACCTCTTTCCATCAGCTACAGCGAGGACGGCGGCGACACTTGGCGTTCACTCTCTGCAAAAGAACTTCATTATTGCCATGTCACCGATATGGATTTCTATTTTGGAGAGGAAAATTTCATCACTGCTCACATTGGGTCTTCCGATATGGGACGGCTGTCTTACCGCTTCGGACTGGAATGCAATGAAGACCTCATCTCTGTTTATCCCTGGTCAGAAGATTTTGAACAAGGGGGCATTCCTCTTTGCTGGAGTCAGGAAATAATAAACGGCACCACCTCCTGGCAAGCCGTACCTGCCAATGACGGCATTCCTTCGAATGCTCCCGCAGGCAGCGAAACCAAATTGCAGTTCCATGCCGAAAGCAATCAAACACAGCAAAGCCGGATTATCACCCCTGTATTTACCAATTTGACAACATTGCCCCACCCCATGCTGACATTCAGCTACACCATGGGCGACAAGGCTTCACTGGCTCTTTATTACCAAGAACAAGAAGACAATCCATGGACTCTGCTTACAGACCAGTTTCGCCCCAATTTGAACTGGAACCAAGCCCAGGTCTTGCTCCCCGAAGGCATAGAACAACTCCGTCTGGCTTTTGAGGCTTCCGCCACCACAACGGAAATCCAGATAGACAATATCCAGATAGACTCCAGCGACGGCCTTCCTTGCCATGATGTCCGCGATTTGAAAGCATCTATCGGCTTTGGCTATATTGCTTTGGACTGGATTGCCCCTGAAGGCAACTACCAGGCTTCGTACAATCTTTATCGGGACGACAAACTCTTGCAAGACAGCATAGAGACAACCCATTACAAAGACACCTCCCTTGCCATTGGCACGCATTCGTATAAAATCACGACCCTCTGCCGAGGAAAAGAAACCACGGGAACCACGCTACAGGTCTCTTATCTTGAAGATATGAACCCAATTCAAAATCTGGAACTTGAAATCACCAATCGGGTTAACGGGGACATTGTAGCCATACTCCAATGGGACGCTCCCGACGGCTACACCGATGCCTATTACAACGTGTATCGAGACAATGAACTTATCGCCCAAGACCTGACCACCCGTCATTATACCGATACCGGATTCATCACAAACGGAGAACACGAATGGAGCGTCACGGCAGTCTATGGCGATGCCGAATCGGAAAAAACAAGCCGAACAGTCTCCTGCGCGAACCGTTGCGCCCCCATCCGCGATTTGGAAGCCAGCTATGATATCCCTGCCACAAAAGTATCCTTAAACTGGAGCAAACCCGGAGCGCTTCCTGAAGACTGGCTCACCTACAGTTACGAGCCAACAAACGGAATAGGTTTTACAGAATACGGTGGTTATTCCATCCAGATAGCATCGCGCTATACTGTGGAAGATATTGCCGAAAGGAATATAGGTGGAGCACAAATCGACCAAATAGCCTTTGTCCCTGGAGAAGCCAGAGCCACCTACTTCGTGCGAATCTGGATCGGAGGCAATGGATTAAAACCCGGAAACGAAATGTTCATCCAACGAGTTCTTGGCAACGATTTGGAAATAGGCCAATGGAATACCGTCTCGTTGCCCAGTCCTGTCACCATCGATCCCAAACAAGAACTTTGGATAGGATATAGCGTAGATTATACAGGCGAAAGTTATGCCATAGGCTGCGATGCCGGTCCTGGAGTAGAAAACCGGAACATGATTGACTTAGGAACCGGCGATGGATGGACGACCGTTGACAAAGCGGTCGAAAACGCGGATTTCAATCTAAGCGTAGGCGCACATCTCATCCTGCCCGATGGGCAACAAACACAATTGCAAGCAAATGGGCATAAAAATCAAGAGCCTGCAATCAAATACAACGTCTATCGAGACGGCTCTCTTCTCACAACCACAGAAAACACTTTCTTCGAAGAAAGCGGCTTGCCAGAAGCAATTTACAACTATACTGTCACCGCCGTACATCCCAACGGATGCGAGTCGGCACCTGTAACGATGGATTTCTTTGCCGGAAACACCTGTGGGGAACCGAAGAACTTGACCATCTCCTCCATAGACAACAGCGTAAGCTTGACATGGGACGAAGCAGAACCATACTGGAGAAAAGACAGCATCTTCTCGGAAAGCTTCGATGGCGAAATACCGACTACTTGGCTCAATTTAGACAAGGATGGAGACGGACACAAATGGCTCAGGAGCGATTCGGCTTTCGCTTTAGCCCTATGTACACCCTACAAAGGCGATGGCTGCGTTTTCTCCGAAGTATATGATTACCATGAAGATTATTCCGCCACCCTGCTAGCGCCTGACAACTGGCTGATATCGCCGGCTATCGAACTATCTTCGGGTCGGGCCACCTTGACCTATCACGTAGCCAACATAATCAGCCAAAACAGCCAGACGTATTACGAAGTGCTGATTTCGCAAAATGGAACAGACTACGAAAACTTCAAGGTGATAGATAGCGACACCCTGAATGCCACATCTTCCTTCATCTGGTACGACAAAGTAGTGGACTTATCCGGTTACACAGGGACTGTACATATAGCCTTCCGCCACCACAACGACTCTTTGTACACCACTTTGGGCATCCAACTCGATGAAATATCCGTAGTAGAAGACGTTCCTGTTCCTCGCACGTATAATGTCTATCGAAACAACGAAAAGATTGCCGGACCGGTTGAAGGAACCTCTTATACCGACCAAACCGTACCCGCAGGCACACACGAATATTGCATTCGTTCCATTTGCAATGAACTGGGACATGAATCCAACCCCTTATGTGCCAACGCTACCATTAGCACGAACATGGAAAATGTAGCTCAAGGAGAACTAAAAGCTTTTCCGAACCCCACCACAGGGCAGCTTTTCATCACCAGTTCTATCGGGATTCGGCATATTGCGGTTTACAATATAGCCGGACAAAAGATAATCGACAAGCAATGTGAGGGAAATACTGCATGTACTTTGGATTTGTCCTCCTATCCAGATGGAATCTACTTGTTAGAAGTTGACGGGAAACGAATCAAAATAACAAAACAATAAAAATCAATTAGGTTTTCATAATTGGTTTTGGTTGTCGCAAGGGTTCTATGCCTTGCCGCAAGCGGAGAGCCAGGGTAATTCTGGCCTCCGCTTTTTTTATTGCAAGCTACGCAGATAGATTTTTCTTATATCGAAAACATAACAAAGTGGCTGCCTTTTAAGAAATCCCGAAGTTTATATGTAAATTTGCAGAATAGCGCAATACACCCAGCCATGATGAAATTTCCAGTAGGGGTACAGACCTTTGAGAAGATTCGAGAAGAGGGTTATGTCTATGTGGACAAAACCAAGATGTTATACCAATTGGTGACTACGGGCACCATTTATTTCCTGAGCCGTCCGCGCCGTTTCGGCAAGAGCCTCTTGGTCTCCACACTCAAGAACTACTATTTGGGCAAGAAAGAGCTTTTCCAAGGCTTGGCGATAGAGAAACTGGAAAAGGACTGGCTCGAATACCCCGTGTTCCATATCGATTTCAACAGCGTCAACTTCCTAAACCCCGGGACTTTGGACTCGACCTTGGACGTGTATGTATCCGATTGGGAGAAGACCTACGGCAGCGACCCTAAGCGGATGGACATCGGAAGCCGCTTCGCCTACGTGCTGGCGCAGGCGCACAAGCGGCACGGCCGCCGCTGCGTGGTCTTGGTGGACGAGTACGACAAGCCGATTTTGGACGTATTGGACATGGACATCAAGGTGGATATACAAGGCACGGAATACCGGCTGGAGGACTGGAACCGCTCGGTGCTGAAAGCCTTCTATTCGGTCTTCAAGGGGGCGGATGCGGATTTGCAGTTCGTGCTGCTCACCGGGGTGACCAAGTTCTCGCAGGTGAGCGTGTTCAGCGGCTTCAACCAGCCGGACGACATCAGCCTGGCATCCGATTACGAAAGCCTTTGCGGCATCACACAGCAGGAGATGGAAAGCTATTTCGCCGAACCCATCCGGGAAATGGCCGAACGCTTCAAAGTCACCGTCCCGGAGATGCTGCAACGGCTCAAAGCCCAGTACGACGGATACCACTTCAGCGAAAACCTGACCGACATCTACAACCCCTACAGCCTGCTCAATGCTTTCAAGCACAAAGGGCTGAAAGATTACTGGTTCGGCACCGGCACGCCCAGCTACCTGCTGCGACTTCTGGCGCACAGCCACGAGAACCTGGACGAAATGACGGGCAGGTATTACGACCCGAGCGAGTTTGTGGACTACAAGGCGGATGTGGAGAAACCTTTGCCAATGATTTACCAGAGCGGCTACCTGACGATAAAGGACTACAAGCCCACACGAGGCACTTTCCTGTTGGACTTCCCCAACAAGGAAGTGAAGAAAGGCTTCGTCAGCTTGGTGGCGGCGGGATACTGGAAACCGGAAAAGGAAAGCGTGGAGGGATGGATACAGGATTTATTGGATGCGATGGAAGCGGGCGAGCCGGACACGATTCGCGACCTTTTTACCTCGTTCCTGGCCAGCATTCCGTACACGGCGCGGCGCAAGGAAGACCAGAAGGAACGGGAAAGCTACTTCAACTACACCTTCTACCTGATATTCCGGATGGTGAGCGTCTATGCCACCCACATAGAAAAGGAACAGAGCCAGGGGCGTTCCGACTGCATCGTGGAAACCCCGCAGTACGTCTATATCTTCGAGTTCAAACTGGACGGCACGGCGGACGAAGCCCTGAAGCAGATAGAAGACAAGGGCTATGCCAGACCCTACGCTGCTGACAAGCGCAAACTCTTTAAGATCGGAGCCAGCTTCTCCTCCCAGACCGGCACGATAGAAGAGTGGAAGACAAAAGAATAAAGTTCCGGACAAGCCTTACAGCGTGTCCGGAATCTTGACGAATTTCAAGCGCAAACTATTCGAAACCACCGAGACGGAACTGAATGCCATCGCGGCGCTGGCAATCATCGGGTTGAGCGTCCAGCCAAAGAACGGAAACAGCAAGCCGCTGGCAAACACGATACCGATTACATTGTAAATAAACGCCCAAAACAAATTTTCCTTGATGATACGGAGCGTGCGGCGTGAAAGATCCACCGCCTTGGGAATCGCTTCCAAATCATTCTTCTCATTGCCAATCAAGACCACCGAAGCCACATTCATCGCAATATCCGTACCCCGCTTGAGCGCCATGCTCACATCCGCCCTGGCCAAAGCCTGGCTGTCATTGATACCATCGCCCACCATCACCACCTTATGGCCTTGCTGCTGCAACTCCCTGATAAAATCCTCCTTATCCTGAGGGGAAAGTCCTGCTTTATAATGCTTGATGCCAACCTGCGATGCCAAGGCAGCCGCTGCTTTTTCGTGGTCGCCTGTTAACATATAGACTTCCACGCCTTCTTTCTCCAAATCCGCTACCACCTGCGCAGAACAAGGTTTCACCATATCAGTAATGCCCAAATAAAGTAAAACACGCTGCCCCTGGCCGAAAGCTACGATACTGTATGCATTCTCCGGCCATTGAGCCATCCAGTCCTGCTCGATATCGCCCAAAACCACGCCTTTTTCCTGCACCATCGCCATGCCACCAGCCCAATATTCTTTGCCTTGATAACTGAATTGCAAACCCTTACCGGTCAAGGTCTCAAAATTTTCTATCGCCTCGAACACGGCGCAAATATTGTCCGGACAAGAAAGATTCGAATCTCGAAAATTAGATTCCAAAATCGACGATGCCGGCAAACCATCGATCCAATCCACGACAGCGGCCGCCAACGGATGTTCGCTCTTCTGCTCGGCCGCCTTGAAAAGAGAAAGCCAAGATGGTAAAGAAAATCCCCGCCAAGGATTAAACCCCTGCATACCATCTGCACACATCCACAATAAACCCTCTTTCGCATCTCCCGGCACGCAAACCGCGCCGACTACTGGCTTGCCTTGCGTCAATGTACCTGTCTTGTCCATCACCATCGTATCCACATGGCACAACTCTTCCAATGCCGAGGCATCCTTGATTAAGATACGATTTCGGGCGGCCCGACCCATCCCGACCATCAAAGCCGTCGGCGTGGCCAGACCCAAGGCACAAGGGCAAGCAATTACCAAGACCGACAGAGCGCAAACCAAGGCATGATTGAATTCGGCTTTCCCACCAATCACTAACCAAAGCACAAAGGTCAGCACCGCCAAAAGAAGAATAATTGGCACAAAAACCGCAGCCACCTTGTCGGCAATCCGCTGTGCCGGCGCTTTGCTGCCTTGAGCTTCACGTACCATGCGGACAATGCTGGCCAGCACCGTGCTCTGCCCCACCCCGGTGATTTCCACCTCCAAACTGCCCTTCTGATTGATTGTTCCAGCCACCACCTTGCTGTCCTTCTTCTTCAAGACCGCCCGAGGTTCGCCCGTAATCATGCTTTCATCCACATAGGAAGAACCGCTTTGCACAATCCCGTCCACCGGCATCTGGGCACCGGGGTGCACGCTCACATGGTCGCCCGGCTGTAATTTAGAAATCGGAACTTCCTTTTCCTGACCGTTTTCTATCAAGAAAGCCGTGGATGGCTGCAAATGCATCAAATCCTGCAAGGCTTTGGAAGTGCCGTTCTTGGCGCGGCTCTCCATCAGCTTGCCCAAGAGGACAAAAGCAATAATCATGCCGGATGCCTCGAAATAGACATCATGCGTCCAGTTTTCAACAGCGAGCGATGCCAGGCTGAAGATAAAAGACACCAGCGTGCTGAGCGCTACCAAGGTATCCATATTGGCCGACCAGTGCTTGGCTTGATACCAAGCGCTGCGGATAAAGTCGCGGCCGCCAATCAGCAGGATGAAGAATGCCAGCCACATCATCACGTATTCCTTGGCCGGGAAATGCCAATTATGCGCCATGCCGAGAACCATCAAGGGAATGGCCAGAATCCAAGTAATCCAGACTTTTCGCTTGAGTTTCTTGTACAGTTTACGATTTTCCTTTTCCTGTTCGGTAAAAGGATCCTCGCTGTCCACAATCAGCTGGTATCCGGCATTTTCTATCGCGGATTTCAGCTTTTGGGCATCGAAAACGCCTGTCTCGTATTCTACCGTCAGCAGTCCTGCGGCAAAGTTGGCAGAAGCTTTCTTCACTCCGGGCTGGGCAGCGGCAATCTTCTCGGAACGGTTGGCGCAGCCGGCGCAATGCAAACCCAGCAGCGGGTAAACGGCCTTATTGGTTTTTTGATGCATGGCAATAAAGTTTTAGAGACCGCAAAAATACGGTTTTCCACAATCCCAACGCATGCAAACCACTTGCAAACATTCACAAACTTCTACCCGGAACAAATGCAGACGATACCGCTAAAAGAACAGCGAACCGAGGGAGTGCCTACTTTTCCGAGCTGGTACACTTTCTCTTTTTCGAAAGCTCACTTTCCGGTCGCTGATACAAAGATTCCATCCAACGGATTTGACCCAGCATTTTCTGGCGAACCGGTTCGGGTGAGAGAATTTCCACGCCAGCACCCTGCGAAAGCATCTCTTGATAGAAATCAAAAGTCGGACGCATAAAATATTCAAAAACGGAATAATCCTCCTGTTTTTCGATTTCCTGCTGGGAAGGATGAAAGGGCCGGGCCCGGATATAGTCGGCCTGGTGACCGAATGCCTTCAAGCGGATGATAACCGGCTCTTCTTCCCCCACTATAATCCCGAGGCTGTAATGGAAATACTCTTTAGGGTCAAAATCGGGCGGAAACACGAATTTAGCATCCGTAATACGCAGGTTTTGAATCCTATCCAAGGCATAAACCCTTGGAGAATCGTATCGTTCGCTCTTTCCCACCACATACCAACGCTGCTTGAACACCTTGACGCAATAGGGCGCTATTTCAAAAGTATGTGCCTCCGGCTGCCAATAATTCTTATAGCTTATCTCCAATTCGACACCATCGCGCATAGCTCCGATAATCGGGCTCAGGAAGCGCTGGCCCGACGGAATCTCCTCGAACAGAATCCGGCTCTTTATCGCATAACTTTCGTTAATCAAGTTGTTGACCGCAAAAGTGTTCAACAGCCAAGTCCGCACATCGCCACGCTCCATTTCCTCGGCATTCTCTATATAGTAGTAATAGCCGCCACGCTTGTTGCATTCAATATTGATGTCGAAAAGGGCTTCAATCTCCTTGCGATGATTGTGGAAAGTGCGCAAAGGCAGAGGCGCCCCGTCCCCCAAGGCACTGCGCTCCCAACGGTTGCTGATTTCCTCGAAAGTGATTTTACCGGCTTCGTAAATGGTATTGACCAACCATACGTACCTGTTGAACAGATTCTTTGCCATAATGTTTAGGTTTTTTCTTTTCAACGGCAAAGGTAGCGTCAACCTATGCCAAAAACAAGCACAGGATAAGTCCCTATGAAAGATTTTGGCACAAGCGCATGGAGGCGTATCGATTCAAAAGCAAAAACGGCATCAAAATTCATCTATCATACTATAAATCAAACGTTTTTCCCACACCCTAGATTTATAGGCCGTCTTACCATATATTTGTGCCTTTGACTGTCGTCGAAGATAGCTTGGTCTCGGCAGAGCCAATCGAGCAAGCTCGTTGTCTCTGCTCTCGACTTTCACTATCTTTGATTGCTTCGCATCGAAGATAGGATGCGGTTCGGTAGTGGCAATCAAACAAGTTTGTTGCCACTACTCTCACCTTTCACTATCTTTGTACAAACTACATGAGGATACTAGGCGGTACTCGCCGAGAAAACCGGAGGCAAAATGAGTGCCGAAACAAATTGGCAAAAACACATCGCAGCCGGATCTCGAAACATTGTTTCGTATCGCAGAAGTCCGGAATGCGGATGCAAGAGAGTTACTCCATGTAGAAAACGAACCAATCCAGATAATCTTCAAGAGCATGGCAATACAAAGTGAAGCGGCATTGGAAGACGGCTTAATCGCTACACTCCGGCAAATGGACTATGAATATGTCCAGATTACAGAAGAGAAAAATCTCCAATCCAATTTCAAACGACAGTTGGAGATACACAACCGTAAACGATTGGCAGAACATGGCCGTACTGAATTCACAGCAGATGAGTTTGAAAAGATACTTATCTATCTGGAAGGCGGTACACGATTCGAAAAGGCAAAGAAACTCCGCACCCTTTATCCGCTTGACACCACCGATGGCAAACGCATTTGGGTGGAATTTCTTGATAGCCAGCAATGGTGCCAGAATGAGTTTCAGGTGTCCAATCAAATCACGGTGGAAGGGCGGAAGAAATGCCGCTACGATGTGACCATTCTTATAAACGGCCTGCCATTAGTGCAGATTGAACTGAAACGTCGTGGCGTGGAACTCAAGCAGGCATACAACCAGATACAACGTTACCACAAGACATCTTTTCACGGCCTGTTCGACTACATCCAACTGTTCGTTATCTCCAACGGTGTAAATACCCGCTACTTCGCCAACAATCCGAACAGTGGCTACAAGTTTACCTTCAACTGGACGGATGCCGCCAATCATCCGTTCAATGAATTGAATATGTTTGCCGCTTTCTTTCTGGAGAAATGCACTCTCGGCAAAATCATAGGCAAATACATCGTGCTTCACGAGGGCGACAAGTGCCTCATGGTGCTTCGTCCATACCAGTTCTATGCCGTGGAAAAGATACTGGACAAGGTAAAGAACTCCAACGACAACGGCTATATATGGCATACCACCGGAGCCGGAAAGACCTTGACCTCATTCAAGGCTGCGCAATTGGTGTCAGAATTGGATGATGTAGATAAGGTGATGTTTGTGGTGGACCGCCATGATCTCGACACGCAGACCCAATCGGAGTACGAGGCTTTTGAACCTGGCGCAGTGGACGGTACAGACAATACGGACGAATTGGTGAAACGGCTGCAGAGCAACTCCAAGATAATCATCACCACCATACAGAAGCTCAATGCGGCGGTCAGCAAGACATGGTACAGCAACAAGATAGAAGCCATACGCCATTCACGTATCGTGATGATATTCGATGAGTGCCATAGAAGCCACTTCGGGGAAAGCCACAAGCGAATCATGAAATTCTTCGACAACGCCCAAGTATTCGGCTTTACCGGCACGCCTATTTTTACGGAAAATGCCGTGGACGGTCATACAACCAAAGAAATATTCGGCAACTGCCTGCATCAGTATCTTATCAAGGATGCCATTGCCGATGAAAACGTGCTGGGCTTTCTTGTGGAGTATTATCACGGAAATGGAGCGGTGAGAAATGACGATGCCAACCGCATGGAAGAGATAGCCAAATTCATCCTCAATAATTTCAATAAATCAACCTTTGACGGTGAGTTTGACGCACTGTTTGCCGTGCAGTCCGTGCCTATGCTTATCAGTTACTATAAGATTTTCAAGTCCTTGAATCCAGATATCCGTATCGGTGCAGTCTTTACATACGCAGCCAATAGCAGCCAGGACGATGCACAGACCGGGATGAATACGGGACAGTTCGCAAATCAAAGCACAGGAGAGGCGGACGAGCTGCAAGCCATCATGGATGATTACAATGAAATGTTCGGCACCGCTTTCACGACCGAGAACTTCCGTGCGTACTATGACGATATCAACCTGCGTATGAAAAAGAAGAAAGCGGACATGAAACCGCTTGACCTCTGCCTTGTCGTGGGTATGTTCCTTACCGGGTTCGACAGCAAGAAACTCAATACGCTCTATGTGGACAAGAATCTGGAGTACCACGGACTATTGCAAGCATTCAGTCGTACCAACCGCGTGCTGAATGAGAAAAAACGCTTCGGCAAGATTATCTGTTTCCGCGATTTGAAAAGCAACGTGGATACGGCCATAAAACTATTCAGCAACTCCGACAACCCGGAGGATATTGTTCGCCCTCCGTTTGAGAAAGTAAAAAAGGAGTATCAACAGCTGGCAACAGACTTCTTGCAGAAATACCCGACGCCAAGCAGCATCGACCTGTTGCAGAGCGAGAAGGACAAGAAAGACTTTGTGCTGGCTTTCCGCGACATCATCCGCAAGCACGCAGAGATTCAGATATACGAGGATTACAGCGATGAAGCGGATGATCTCGGCATGACCGAACAGCAATTTAACGATTACAAGAGCAAGTACCTTGACATTACTGTCGGGTTCATCGAGCCCCCTGTCACACCTCCGATTGCTGTGGATAATCTTTTCCCATACGGAAATAGCCAAGGATTGGAAGATATTGATTTCTGCCTTGAACTCCTGCACAGCGACATCATCAATGTAGCTTATATCCTCGAACTGATTGCCAACCTTGACCCATACAGCAACGACTATCCTGAGCATCGTAAGAACATTATTGATACGATGATAAAGGATGCCGAAATGCGTAGCAAGGCTAAACTTATCGATGGTTTCATTCAAAAGAATGTGGATGAGGACAAAGAGAACTTCATGATGCAACGGCAGAAGGCGGACGGCACAAGCGAACTGGAAGAACGCCTTAACAACTATATTTCGTCCGAGCGAGAAAAGGCGGTAAACTCATTGGCGCAAGACGAAGGTCTTTCTACGGAAGTACTTGACCATTATTTGAAAGAGTATGACTACCTTCAGAAAGAGCAACCGGAAATCATACAACAAGCGCTCAAGGAGAAACACCTCGGCCTGATTAAGACCCGCAAGGCCTTAACGAGAATCATGGACAGATTACACAGTATAATAAGAACATTTAGTTGGGATTAGGAACATGGATAGAATAAAAGAACCGGGATACGTATATATCTTGACCAATCCAAGTTTTCGTGAGGATTGGGTAAAGATTGGTAAAAGTTCACGTCCCGTTGATGTGCGATCAAAGGAACTCGACAATACCGCCGTGCCTTTGCCATTTGAGATATATGCAACCATCAAGACCGTAAAGTACAATGAGGTTGAGAAACATGTCCATAAAACCATAGACCGTCTGACCGATTTACGCATCAGGCAAAACAGGGAATTTTTCAATGTCGCGCCGCAAATAGCGCTGGATATATTTTATGACATTGCAAAAATGATAGAGGATGCCGTTGTCACCGTTTATAAAGACAACAAGCCTGTCACAAATAATGAAAAGCTGGAAGAGCCTGTCGATGGCCATAAACGCATAGTCAGGCGAGGCCGCTTTAAGTTCAGCATGGTAGGCATAAAAATAGGGGAATGCATAACTTTTATACCCACAAATACAAAGGTAAAAGTTGCCAGTGATGATTCCATTGAATACGAAGGTCGCATTTACAAGCTTTCTCCTTTTGTCGGCACTTTCATGCCAGAAGACAAGAGAAATACATCCGGGGCTTATCAAGGCGCAAAATACTTTTCGTATAAAGGGAAAGTGTTGGATGATTTACGCAGCGCGATGGAGAATGAAGAAATGGCATCAGTAGAAATCGATATTGATAACATAGAATAGAATAGAATAGAATATCATATGAGCGAAGAATTGCAACAGAAACTCCGTGACCAGCTTTGGGAAGTGGCCAATAAACTGCGCGGCAATATGTCGGCCAGTGATTTCATGTATTTCACGTTGGGCTTTATCTTCTACAAATACCTTTCGGAGAAAATAGAAGCCTATGCCAACAATGCTTTGGTGGATGACGAAGTATCATTCAAGGAGTTGTGGAACAAGGAAGGTGAAGATGCCGCCGAACTGCAAGAGGAACTGAAAAAGCAATGCTTGGAAGGTGTCGGCTACTTCACAGAACCGACTTACCTCTTTTCATCGGTAATTGACCGGATAAAAAAGAAAGAGAACATATTGCCCCTCCTTGAACGCTCGTTGAAGCGCATCGAAGACAGCACATTGGGACATGACAGCGAGGAAGATTTCGGGGGACTTTTCTCTGACATTGACCTTGCGTCTCCTAAATTGGGCAAGACGGCAGATGACAAGAACACTCTCGTCAGCAATGTCCTTTTGGCATTGGATGATATAAAGTTTGGCGTAGAAGCCTCGAACGAGATTGATATCCTTGGCGATGCCTACGAGTATATGATCGGGCAGTTCGCGGCCGGTGCCGGAAAGAAAGCCGGAGAGTTCTATACTCCGCAGGAAGTCAGCCAGATATTAGCTGAAATTGTCTTTATCGGACATACAAGGCTTCGCAATGTGTATGACCCGACTTGCGGTAGCGGCTCGTTGCTTCTTCGTGCGGCGAAAGTAGGTCATGCCGTGGATATTTACGGACAAGAGAAGAATCCGACCACTTACAACCTTGCCCGAATGAACATGCTGCTGCATGGCATCAAATTCAGCAACTTCAAGATTGAGAACGGCGATACACTAGAATGGGATGCTTTTGGCGACACGCAGTTTGATGCGGTAGTCGCAAATCCACCGTTCTCCGCCGAATGGACTGCCGCCGACAAATTCAACAACGATGACCGTTTCAGCAAGGCCGGACGGCTCGCTCCTAAGAAAACAGCCGACTACGCCTTTATCCTCCATATGATTTACCACTTGAACGAGGGCGGCACGATGGCCTGTGTCGCTCCGCATGGCGTGTTGTTCCGTGGGAACGCCGAGGGGGTTATTCGCCGTTTCCTCATTGAGAAGAAGAACTACATAGATGCCATCATCGGTCTGCCTGCCAACATTTTCTATGGTACGAGCATACCGACTTGCATCCTCGTGTTGAAGAAATGCCGCAAGGAGGATGACAACATCCTGTTCATTGATGCCAGCAAGGAGTTTGAGAAAGTCAAGACGCAAAACAAACTCCGTCCGCAGCATATTCAGAAGATAGTCGAAACCTACCGAGACCGCAAGGAGATAGAAAAGTACAGTCATCTTGCCACGCTGCAAGAGGTTGCCGACAACGACTATAACCTGAATATTCCTCGCTATGTGGATACTTTCGAGGAAGAAGAACCGATTGATATCAAGGCGGTAATGGCGGAAATCAAGGAACTGGAAGCCAAACGTGCTGAGTTGGATAAGGAGATTGAAGTATATCTGAAAGAGTTGGGAATTGTATAATTCTAAATGTGAAATTGGAAGTCGCAATTTGCGACTTCAAGATCTATAAGCTATGGCGAAAGACAGGGAAAAGGTAGAGGACAAGGCAAACGAACCGGTCGCAAATAGCGACCAGTTACCAGAGGTTATTGACATAAAGCCGATGATTCGAGTTATCAGAGGCCAGCAAGTCATGATTGACAAAGATTTGGCTCAGTTGTACGGCGTGGAAACCAGAGTGTTGAACCAAGCTGTAAAACGAAACATCGAGAGATTTCCTGATGATTTCATGTTTCAACTGAACAAAGAGGAATTTGAGAATTGGAAATCACAATCTGTGATATCCAATTCAATAATAATGGGTGCAAGAAAATCACCTTACGCTTTCACGGAGCAAGGTATCGCCATGCTTAGCTCTGTCTTGAAATCACAAACTGCCGTAGATGTGAATATCCGCATCATGCGAGCCTTTGTGTCCATGCGCCGTTTCATCGCCACCAATGCCCAACTTTTCCAGCGGCTTGAAACGATAGAATACCATCAACTGGAAATGAAACAGCATCAGGAGTCGACGGACAAACGCATTGAGGAGGTTTTCAAAAGGTTGGACGCAAACATTCCACCCTCGCAAGGCATATTCTATGACGGGCAAGTGTTTGACGCTTACCGTTTCGTGTCTGATTTGATACGAAAGGCCAAGCATTCAATCGTTTTGATTGACAACTATGTGGATGACACCGTGCTTGCATTGCTTGACAAAAGACAAAACGGAGTGATGGCAACCATCTATACGCAGCGTATCAGCAGCCGGTTCCAATTGGATGTTGACCGCCACAACGTTCAATATCCGCCCATAGAAATAATGCAATTCAACAAAGCGCACGACCGATTCTTGCTTATTGACGATGAGGTGTACCACATAGGATCGTCCATCAAAGATTTAGGCAAAAAGTGGTTTGGTTTCACCTTGATGCGAGACATCTCAGCCAACGAACTAATCACGAAAATCAGAAAGTAACAACAACCATGGAAAAACATAAAGAATCCATAGGAGAAAACTGTCAAAATGGAATCCTCAATGCGAAAACTTCAGGAACCCCAAGACCCAATGTTCCGGATCTGAGATTTCCAGAGTTTACGAGAGAATGGAAAAAGAGTATTATAGGTGAATTAACTACTAAAGTAGGTAGCGGGGTGACACCGAGAGGCGGTGAATCTGTATATAAATCTGAAGGTCATCCTTTTGTACGTAGTCAGAATGTGGGATTAGGACATCTGATATTGGATGATATTGCATATATAGATGAAAATACCCATCAACGGCAAAAGAATACAGAATTACAGTTAGATGACGTACTTCTTAATATAACGGGTGCTTCCATCGGTCGTAGCGCCTTGGTAAATCAACAGATAGTAGGTGGTAACGTAAATCAGCACGTTTGCATTATTCGTGCGAATAAAAAACTTATACCCTCTTTCCTTTGCAATTTTTTGTTGTCTCAATATGGTCAAAAACAAATAGAAAGTTTTCAAGCTGGAGGAAATAGGCAGGGGTTAAATTTTGAGCAAATCAAATCTATTAAAATCGGATTGCCATCAGTAGAAGAACAAAAGAAAATTGCAGATTTATTACTGCTTATTGAACGACGCATTACTACTCAAAACAAAATCATTGAGGATTTGAAAAAATTAAAGTCCGCAATTTATCAGGAGCTATATTCTAATCTGCCAGGAGAAGAAAAATCTCTTTCGGAATTGGCTGAAATAACCAAAGGACAACAAGTAAACGGAAATCAACTTAGTAAAAATGGGAAGTATTATGTTATGAATGGTGGTATTATGCCCTCTGGTTACTATGATGATTATAACACTGAGGCTGGTACAATTTCGATCAGTGAGGGGGGCAATTCTTGTGGTTATGTCCAATATAATAGCTCTAAGTTCTGGAGTGGTGGACATTGTTACACCTTACATATCAAACCAACAGCTAGAATATCAGCATTATTTCTGTTCCATTTCTTAAAATGGAAAGAAGCGGATATAATGACACTCCGAATTGGCAGCGGCTTGCCAAATATTCAGAAGAAAGACTTATCTAAAGTCAGCATAATTGTACCAACATTAGATAAGCAACAACGGATAATGACATTGCTTTCCACTTTTCAAATGAAGATAGAGCATGAAGATATGTACGCAATTAACTTGAATAAACAGAAACAATATCTACTTTCGCAGATGTTCATATAAACATTTGCGAAAGCATATAACGTTTCTCATCCATATATCTTGCCCTTGTATTTTTTTCAAGAGCTAATTTATTATCCAATGAAGTCATTAGATAGGCAATTCTATTTTGCTTTTCTTTTGAAGGTAACTCAATAACAAGTGACGCTATTTCTGAAATATAATGTCTTTTGTGCTCTTCGGATTTAAGTTCTAAATATGATAGATATTCAAACATAAACCGAAGATTTACATCAGGTTTCGCCGTAAGTATCTTTATTGCTGAAGATTTTACTTTGAAAGGGAATGACACATACTTGGCATCCAATGTAAAATCATCAAAGATTATACACTCGCCCTTTTGATATATACCAAAGTCCTCGTTCGTATAGCCCAAAACAAAACCTTTATTCGCAGTTAAAACTGGAGTTAAGGTTTTGTCCGCAGAATATTCATCATTGGTAATGATGTATGCGGTAGGTTGTTCATAAACAAGCAGTTGATTAATTTCGCACCTTTCTGTATGTTCATTTTTGACTGAATTAAACAGCTTTTTTCTAATTGCGGACATTACAGAGTCATCATCCCTAATTCAGATGTTTGAAAGTGATATGTAGTACCGATTATGGAAGCTTTTGTATTCCAAAGTAAAATAATATACGCTTCCACAACTTTATGCCAGGATACGATTCTCTTGAAAAGGCCTCCTCGTGACACCACCTATTAGACAGGTATAGTATTGACATTAAAATGTTAATACTATATGCAATCAGGGATATTATTGATGGGAAATTTGCTCCATTTTCCACCAAATAAACACATTCAATTTTTGCGCAAACAAAAGCTATAGAAATAAAAAAAACAGGAAATACGAAAACATATATTCTATGAGTAAGAGATTTTAACCAAGGATATGATCTAAGATAATTCACCCCTTCACGTTCTATCTTGTATTTTCCATCTGCAGATAATTTTTCTTCAATACTATGAATGTATTTATAAGTTTTTTCAATAGTTAAGCAAATTTGATAATATTGTATAATCAACCAAAGAAAAATATAAGATATAGCTACGCCAATATATTTGATATTAAGATGTATATTTTCTACGTATTGCGTTATTACTTTCTGGATATTTTCATTGACATCCTCTACATCAGCAACTCTCAAGCATAGTATCGATACCATTGCCAATAAAGCAATAGTATAACGGTCTCGCTTGAGTATATAGTTTTTTTGTTGTTCGAAGCTATCTTTATAATGATCGTAATAATTTCCTTCTGATTCCATTTATTGTTTACATTGCATTATTGAGAGCTGCAATAATTTTATGTTGACTAAATTCATCAACCCAATCTGCACCATGTCCATAAACTTCCTCTGGAGCCTCAGTGTATTCTGGCAATTTGACTACTATCAGTTTATTTCTATTATCTACACTGCGAGCGACTTCAAAATTTTGCCAATTCTTATACCCAATTTGTGCTGAATCTTTATGTCGTTTATTTGCATCTCGACCAGCTAAAACTATCGTATAGTTTGCTGCATAAATTTTCTTTGTTAAACAACTTTTAATCACTGAAATGTCATTTGATTGAATTTCATCTGGAGATTGATCATTAAATGTAAAATCAAAGTTAGGATTTGCATCCCAAGCTCCCATCAAATACTTGTAATGCTTATCTCTATCGTAATCAAAGCATACATAAACCTTCTTTTTTGCCATGTTCTAATAATTTTTAATATTATACAATATTGTTAAGACAATAGGTGTGCCAAAGAATAAATTGAAGCCACATATGTCATATTGAGTATACAGACTGCCATATTGACACATTCGGATGTTAAATTAAAGATTAATTGTCCCCAATTAAAGGGATTCGCAATAATATGATGAGCCAAAACCATGGAGATTGTATTGCTTTACAAGACATTGCAGATATATATCAACCTAAAACGATTCCTTCAACGGACTTAACAGAAGATGGTTATCTTGTATATGGCGCAAATGGTATTATTGGTAAATACCATTTATATAATCATGAGAAAGAACAAATCTGCATTACATGTCGTGGAAATACTTGCGGAACGGTTAATTATACAGAGCCTAAATCATGGATAACGGGGAATGCCATGGTTATAAATACCGATAATTTTGCTAAAAATGTAAATAAACGATATTTGTTTCATTACCTATCGTTTATAAATTTCAATAGCATTATATCCGGGTCAGGTCAACCACAGATTGTTCGACAACCTTTGGCCAAACTAAAACTCATTCTCCCAAAGCTAACAACCCAAGAACATATTGCAAAGTGCTTAGATACAATACTTGCCAAAATAAAGAACGAACAAACTTTCTTACAAGCAATCCAGATACAGAAATCGTATTTGTTGTCGCAGATGTTTATATAAACATTTGGTGCAGTAAATATTGTTTTTGCAAGTTTAACGATACAAAGATATTTTGCTCCAAACAGAGTTTGCTCTCCAATTTTCCAAGTACATTTGCAATACGCTTTTGTTCGGAAAGTGGAGGACAATATATTTTCGCATTACCATAATCCTTGAAGTAGATATGTGGTATTGCCATTCCTGTTTTGTACGACTGAAAATTAAACACAGACAGAACGAAGTATAGATACCGTAAATCATAGTTGCTCATGGCTGTCAGATAATTGAGCGTGCCAATTACGAGGGTGTAAATTAAAGTGTGTCAAGAAAAGTAAAAAAATAATAACTTTAGACACACTTTTTTTATTATGAGCGAAA
>CALUMK010000021.1 GCA_944321735.1 uncultured Bacteroidales bacterium | reverse complement strand
GCGGGCAAGATGCCCGAAAGCCTCATTTTCCTAACCGAAAACAGCCCCGGCGTGTCTAATGACCGATTTGGGATAAAATCAGGTTTGTCTTTTTGTTGGTTTACATGTGGTTTTGTGCTGTTTTTGCGCAGTCGGGGAAATGTGGCATAAGGAGTTCTTTCAGAAAGTCCGGGATCCGGCAAGGTTTGTGGTCATCCGATCGGATGAAGGCTAGGCTGACGAATCCTTCGTTGAGGAGGTCTCCGTTTTCGTTGTAGATTTCGTGGTAGAAGGTTATTTTGGGGCCTCGGGGTATCTCCTTGACAAAGGTGTGGATGGAAAGGACTTCGTCATAGTGGGCGGGGCGTTTGTAGTGCAGGTTGATTTCAACAACGGGCATCATGATGCCCCTTTCTTCCATTTCCTTGTAGGAAATGCCGAGGGAACGTATGGTTTCAGTTCGGGCTATCTCGTAGAATTTCGGGTAGTTGCCGTAATAGACGAAGCCCATCTGGTCCACATCGGCATAACAGGTTCTGATAGAGGTTACAAAGTGATACATGGCATTTTTTTTATAAAGGGTTCTGTCGGGGCTTCCGCTTCGTTGCGTGGCAAGCCCTGAAAGTGGGCATGAAGGTACGAAAAAAAAGCAGATGATTCGGGTTTGCTGCGGAAATCCGCCATCGCGGGGGATGGACTTCGCATATTTTATCAACATGTGAGATTTTTTTTAGGAAGATGTTAAAATTTTTCTGCCTTTTTGTGAATCAACAGTATGTGGAAAACCGGGTTGAATTTATAGGGAAAATGCCTCGTTGCAGGGAAAGAATGTCGTACTATGTGCAATTGAAAGATTCTGTAGTGAAAATCCCTTTCTGCCTGTGTCTGGGCTTGATTTTGTTTATACGTTTTTATTAAAAAAGCAAGTGCTGGCGCATTTTTTTCTTATCTTTTTTTGTCACATCTTTGCAGTGAAGAAAACGGCATCCATGGCCTGTGAAAAACTGGGTTTTCAACAATGCCGCAAGCCTAAAATTTCATTACGCAAGATGGAACAGACTTATATTACTGTATGGGAAGAGTGCCTGAAGATTATTCGGGACAATTTGGGGGAATCGGCTAATTACCGTACTTGGTTCGAGCCTATTAAACCGATTGGACTTCAGGATAAGACCTTGACCATACAGGTTCCGAGTCCGTTTTTCTTCGAGTGGTTGGAAGAGTACTATGTAGATTTGCTGCGATCCACGATACATCGGGTATTGGGGCCAGAAGGTCGTCTGAAGTATTCGCTGGTAGTGGATAATACCAATCCGTACGCTATTCCGGCCGAAAGCAGTTATAAAAGGGAAACCCGAAATCAGCCTACCGCTATGCCAGTGCCGCCGAAAGATCATTTGCCCAATCCGTTTGTGATTCCGGGCTTGGAGAAGATCAAGATCAATTCTCAGCTGAATGAGAACTATTCTTTTGATAATTTTGTGGAAGGGGATTGCAACCGTTTGGCTCGGGCAGCGGGTTATGCCATAGCTGAGAAGCCGGGCAAGACCGGTTTCAACCCCTTGTTCGTGCACGGCGCTACCGGGCTTGGCAAAACGCATCTGTTGAACGCCATTGGCTTGCAAGCCAAGTTGAACAATCCGGATTTGACCGTTTTGTATGTATCGGCTGAATTGTTTACCCAGCAGTTCATGGATGCTTGCCGGAACAAGACCACCAATGATTTTACGCATTTCTACCAGCTTATAGACGTGCTCTTGATTGATGACATCCATAAATTGTCTGGGAAGCCGGCTACTCAGGATGCTTTCTTTCAGATCTTTAATCATTTGCATCAGAGTGGCAAGCAGCTGGTCATTTCATCGGAGAAAACTCCGGTGGAGCTGCAAGGTATTGAGCAGCATCTCGTGTCCCGTTTCAAATGGGGCTTGCCTGCCGGTTTGCAAGTGCCGGATGTGGAAACGAGAATGGGGATTCTGAGGCGCAAGTTGCAGACCAGCGGCGTGGAAATGCCAAAGGATGTCATTGAATACATCGCCTATAGCATTTCGACCAATGTGCGGGAGATGGAAGGTGTGCTGAATTCCTTGCTGGCTCAGTCTATCTTGAATAAGAAGACGATAACTATGGACTTGGCCAAGCAGATGATCGACCAGATTGTGCATAATTCGGTCAAGGAAATTTCGATAGACTATATCCAGAAGATTGTCTGCGATTACTTCGACTTGCCGGTCGATAAGTTGAATTCCAACCGGAAGTTCCGTCCCATCGTGACGGCTCGTCAGCTGGCTATGTATTTTGCCCGCAAATATACCAAGGCTTCGTTGGCCGCTATCGGGTCGCAATGCGGCAAGCGGGATCACTCCACCGTGCTCCATGCCTGCAAGACGGTTCGCAACATGCTCGATACCGACAAGTCTTTCCGTGCCATGGTGGACGAGTTGGATAAAAAGATAAAGAATTAAGATTTCGATGGCCAGGTTATTGTTATTGCCTGCCTGTTTGGGCGATACCGACCCGGCGCTTGTGTTGCCGGCGGCCTATTTGACCAGAATGGAACACCTTCGTGCCTTTTTCGTGGAAGACATGCGATCGGCACGGAGGTTTCTTCGTAAAATAGGATACAGGCTTCCGTTCGAAGATGTCTTGTTTGTGGAATTGAACGAGCATACCCGGGCATCTTGCATCGAAGAGGTTCTGCGTCAGCAAGGTGTGGATGAAAGCTTGTTGTCGGGGCAGGATATAGGAGTCTTGTCCGAAGCCGGGTTGCCGTGCGTGGCCGATCCGGGAGCCATGGCTGTGGAATGGGCGCACCGCAAGGGGATGCAGGTAGTGCCTTTCAGCGGGCCTTCGTCTCTGTTCCTGGCTTTGATGGCCTCGGGTTTGAACGGGCAGAGTTTCTGCTTCCACGGATATCTGCCAGCCACTCCCAAGGAACGGGTCGCCCGGATTCGTGAATTGGAATCGGCCTCGCTCAAGCGGAATCAGACGCAGTTGTTCATAGAGACCCCGTACCGGAGCCAGGCTATGTTCGAGAGCCTGCTGGAATCCTGCCGCCCTTCCACGCGGCTTTGCGTGGCTTCGAGCATCACTTTGCCTGATGAATTTATCCGGACGATGACGGTAGGGCAATGGAAAAAGAGTCCGGCATCGATACAGAAAAAGAACACGGTGTTTTTATTGTTGGCATGAATCCACCCTTGGCAGAACAGCTCCGCCCCCGGCGGTTGGAAGATTACATAGGCCAGACTCATCTGATGGGATCGGATGCGGTCTTGTACAAGGCCATTATGTCCGGGAATTTGCCTTCGATGATTCTGTGGGGGCCTCCAGGCGTGGGAAAGACGACACTTGCTTATTTGATTTCCAATTATCTGCATAGGCCGTTCTTTACGCTGAGCGCTGTGCTGGCAGGAGTGAAGGAAGTGAGGGAGGTGCTGGACAAGGCGGAGGCGGTGCGGAAAATGCATGAAAGGCAGCGGAAATCCGGCCTTTCCTTGTTCGGGGAGGCTGAAAAGGAAACGGGGGACGCGGAGGTTGCGGCCACGAGCGGGCGGCCTATCTTGTTTATCGATGAAATACATCGTTTCAGCAAGTCTCAGCAGGATTCCTTGCTGGGGGCGGTTGAAAAAGGGACGGTCACTTTTATCGGTGCCACGACCGAGAATCCGTCGTTTGAAGTGATTTCCCCATTGCTTTCCCGTTGTCAGGTTTATGTGCTGCAGCCTCTTTCATCGGAGGAAATGGACACGATGATTCATCGGGCGGTGGATTACATAGAGAAGCTGTATCCGGTTCGGATCAAGATGGCGGAAACGGAAGCCTTGAAGCGGGTTTCAGGAGGTGATGGGCGCAAATTGCTGAATGCGATTGAATTAGTGGTGGAAGGCCTGTCTCCCTCGGGTAGCGATGACGGGAATGGCCGGGCGGAAATCCGCATAGACAATGCGGCGGTGATGTCCCTGATTCAGCAGAATCTGGTGATGTACGACAAAAAAGGCGAGAATCATTACGATATTATTTCGGCTTTCATCAAATCGATACGGGGAAGCGACCCGAACGCGGCCGTCTATTGGTTGGCGAGGATGCTTGCGGCAGGGGAGGATGTGAAGTTTATCGCCCGCCGGATGGTGATACTGGCATCGGAAGATATCGGTAATGCCAATCCGAACGCCTTGTTGCTGGCCAACGCCTGCTTTGACACGGTGCATAAGATCGGATATCCGGAATGTCGGATCACTTTGAGCCAGACGGCGGTCTATCTGGCCTGCTCTCCCAAGAGCAATGCTTCTTATATGGCGATAGATGCGGCTTTGGCCGCTGTTAGGAAAACGGGCGACCTTCCGGTACCTTTGTACCTGCGCAATGCGCCTACGCAGCTGATGAAGGATCTCGGCTATCACGATGGTTATAAGTACGCGCATGATTACGAGGGGAATTTTGCAGATTTGGAATTCTTGCCGGAGCAAATCAAGGGGAGCGTGTTCTATCAGCCGGGAGAAAATCCTCGGGAGGAGGAGATGCGCAAGCGGCTCAGGGAATGGTGGAAAAACAAATACAAGTATTAGGAGAGGATAGGGGATGGATTTGCTCAAAGCGGATTGCATGGCTGCGAATCCCTGGAGCAACTATTGGCGCGGAAGGTTTTGGTTTGTTGAAAAATATATGGAAATGAATATATTAGAAAAAGAAAGCCAGTTGGTTGAAGAATTTTCCGGTTTATCGGAGTGGATGGATCGTTACGCTTTGCTGATAGAGAAAGGCAAGACTTGCCCGGTGTTGCCGGATTCGGAAAAGAATGATTCCTTCTTGATTAAGGGATGCCAGTCCCGGGTTTGGATCAAGGCGGAATTGAAAGAGGACGGCAAGGTGTATTTTCAGGCGGATTCGGATGCGGTGATAACCAAAGGCATCGCTTCGATGCTGCTTTATGTGTTCTCAGGGGAGGAACCCAAGGCGATTGTGGATGCGCCGGTGGATTTTCTGGACAAAATCGGCTTGAAGGAACATTTGTCTCCGACCCGTTCGAATGGACTTACTGCGATGCTCAAGCAAATCAAGCTCTACGCGCTGGCTTTGAGCATGAAGAAATAGTGGTTATCTTTGTCGCCGTTATTGGAAAAGAATATGGCCTACGAGTTCCATAAATACTTGGCCACCGAGATGGCCCTTTTTGAGGAAAAGTTCAAGTCGTTGGTAGAAGGCGACTTTGAGTATATCAACCATATCCGCGACCAGGTTTTCCGTTCCAAAGGAAAACAGCTTCGTCCTATGCTGGTCTTTTACGCGCATAAGCTTTTCCAGGAAGAAGTGGCGGAGCAGGCTTATCTGGCTGCCTCCTTGGTGGAAATCGTGCATGCGGCTTCGTTGGTGCATGACGATGTGGTGGACATGGCCGATATGCGGCGCGGCAATGCTTCTGTCAGGGCGATGTTTGGCAACAAGGTGGCGGTGCTGGCGGGGGATTATATGCTGACCAACGCTTTTTTGAAGGCGTATGACGAGAGTGATAGTCAATTGTTGGTGATGCTGGTGGATGTGATTCGGCAAATGAGCGCGGGGGAACTTCTGCAATTGCAATATGCTAACAACACCCAGGCGACGGAGCAGTCTTACACTCGGATTGTGAGCGGGAAGACGGCGGCTTTGTTCGGCTGTTGCTGCCAGTGCGGGGCCTATACGGCACAGGCTTCGGCCGAGGATACGGAAAGACTCAAGGAAATCGGCCGTAAGATCGGCTTTGCGTTCCAGATCAAGGACGATTTGCTGGATTTGGATAAGAATGCCGAGGCGGGAAAGGCCTACGGCAATGATTTGAAGGAAGGAAAGCTGACCTTGCCTGCCTTGTATTACTTGCAATATTGCGGTTCAGAGGAGAAAAAATTGTTTTTCAAGAATCTGAGCCGGATTTCGGATCTGCATGCGGAAGGGGGCGAGGATTTGGCCTTGCTGGAGGCAATGACCGATCAGATTCTGGCTTCGGGCGGTGTGGCTTATGCCCGGCAGAAAGCCAAGGAGTACACGAGGCAGGCTTTGGAACTTTATCGTGGATTGAATCGTTCCAATGAGGGTTTTGAACAGCTTATTCTGGAAATAGGCGAGAATCCGGCATGATTCCCAATTGCCGGGCTGGTGTCAAGTGGTTGGCAATGGGGTTTCTATGGTGTCGGTGGCGCGTTAAATGCGATGGGTTCGAATCCGGAAAAGATTTGAAATCGATGCCGGGCTTTGGAATAGTTTGCATACGAGATAAAAAGTACAAGAAATGGATATATCGGTTGTGGTTCCGTTGTTCAATGAGGAAGAGTCGTTGCCGGAATTGGCGGCATGGATAGAAAAGGTGATGAATGCCAATCATTTCAGTTATGAAGTGATTTTTGTGGATGACGGGAGCAAGGACAAGTCCTGGTTTACGGTGCAGTCGTTGCGGAAGGGGAACGAATGTTTCAAGGGCATCCGTTTCCGGCGCAATTACGGCAAGTCGGCGGCTTTGCAGAAAGGCTTCGAAGCGGCGCAGGGGGATGTGGTGATTACGATGGATGCCGACCTTCAGGATAGTCCCGACGAGATACCTGCTTTGTATAAGATGATAAAGGAAGAGGGCTACGATGTGGTTTCGGGATGGAAGAAGAAGCGTTACGACCCGCTTTCCAAGACTTTGCCGACCAAGCTGTTCAATTGGGCGGTGCGGAGGGTGTCGCATATTTATCTGCATGATTTCAATTGCGGTTTGAAAGCCTACCGGCATGAAGTGGTCAAGAGCATCGAGGTGTACGGGGAGATGCACCGTTTTATCCCGGTGATAGCCAAATGGGCCGGTTTCGGGGTAATCGGGGAGAAGGTCGTGCAGCATAGGGCTCGGAAATATGGCAAGACCAAGTTCGGGATGAACCGGTTTATCAACGGGTTTCTGGATTTGCTGTCGCTTTCTTTTGTGGGACGTTTTTCCAAGAAGCCGATGCATTTTTTCGGGAGCATGGGTTTGTTGCTGTTTATTCTGGGCTTTTTGGCGGCTGTATGGTTGGGTGCGCAAAAGCTGTATTGCCTGCATCATGGCATTCCGGCTCCCTTGGTCACATCATCGCCCTATTTCTATATATTCCTGGTGTTTATGATTATGGGGCTGCAGCTTTTCCTGGCGGGATATCTTGCCGAGTTGGTGGGTCGTAATTCCCCGACGAGGAACACCTATTTGATTTCGGAAACATTGGGGATGGAGGTTGAAGATGCGGATAAGGAATAGCAGGAGAAGATGGGGCGGAGGGGGGCGATGCGGCATATTCGTTTTGTTCGGCCTATGGAGTCAAGTGACATTATCGGCTGATTCCGGAATGCTTGGGAGAGGGGATAGCGGATGTTTTTCTCGTTGGCTGGAGGCCGGGACTTGCGATGCGGATGTCGCTGATACGAATCGACGGGATGCAGAAGGACGTAGGCAGGGGTTGTGGATAGGAATGGGAGAAGGGGGCGGCATGAGGTATCATGGTTGTTTCAAGGATGATATGCCGGAAGGATGGTTTGCTTATACGCGTGGGGATACTTTGGTAGCCAAGGCATTCTATTTCAGGGGGGGATATGCCAGTTTCAACCGTTTCTTCTATCCTGACTCCATGTTGATGGCAGAAGGGTATTATCTTGACAAGCAGAAAGATAGTATTTGGGCATTTTATGATCGAGAAGGACGGTTGCTTAGGCGTGAAGCCTATCAATCGGGCTTGAAAAACGGGGTGTTGGAGATTTTCGATACGCTTGGGAACGTGCTGGTGCATCAAGAGTGGTTCCGAGGCTTGCGTAACGGGCATTGGATGGAATGGGATGATTACGGGTACAGGGATTATCATTACAAGCTGAATTTAGCGCATGGCTCCTATTTGGCTTTTTATCCGGATAGCATCCAGTCTGTTTCTGGACAGTACGAAGAGGGACGGAAACAAGGGGCGTGGCGTTTTTATTCTCAAGACGGGATTCTGTGCAGGGAAGATTCCTATCGGGATAATGTATTGGAAAAAAGGGTTCTTTATTTGAAGTTCCAGCAGGAACCGATGCCGGTTGCGATGGATACGATTGCCTTGGTCATGTTGTCGCCGCAGGGCGGGAGGGCTGAATTGCTGACGGATTTCGGGAAGAGGTTGCTGTGCGATGAGCCTTATGGGAGGGTATGCGAGATGTTGGATATGGAAATGGATTTCTATTTTTATGCAAATCCTAATGTTCTTGTGGCTTATCGCGTGGTGGATCCAGATCGGATGCCTGCCTTTTTGGATCAGATGGGGGGGAGAGAGGATGAGGCGTATGACGGGCAATCGGATCCGATGAGGCAGCTGGGGCAGGGTGCATCGGTTTTCCCGGTTCAGATGCCGTTGACGGTGCAGACGCCGTTTCCTGTTTATTTGGATGCCAACGGGATGGAATTAGTGCGATCCGTTTTTTCGGAAATGGGTGTTGGAGTACAATTTGAGGAACGGTAGTTGGGGCAATGCCATTCTTGCGGGAATTGGCGATAAGAAAAATAATTTTTTTTTGGAGTTTTGAAAAAAATATGTACCTTTGCAGCCCTTTCCGATAGGAAAAGGGAATGCCTGAGTGGCGGAATAGGTAGACGCGTTGGTCTCAAACACCAATGGGGTAAAACCCGTATCGGTTCGATTCCGATCTCAGGTACGAAAGCTGTCGATAGTTGGTCGGCAGCTTTTTTTTATTGATAGCGGATACGATAAGATGGGGCAATCCTCGGCAGGGCGGCAAGTTTGCGGCAAGATACCGGTTCTAATAGAAAGGATCGGGTATGTTAGGTAAATCCGGGCTATTCGAAAAGATAGATATCTTCGTTTTCCCTTTTCATCAGATAAGTCTCCCGCCCGTATTTTTCCACGAAAGCCGGATCGGAGAGCAATCGGTTAATCTGAGCTTCGTTGTATTGAATGTCTTGGAGATAATATGCTTTAATCCGCTTCAAATCCCGTAATTCGCGGGCGGCTTTGATTTGCGTGCCGATGGTATTGGGTGAGAGGAATCCTGTCCAAAGAATGAAAAAAAGCGTGGCAAGCGCATGATTGCGGTATTTCCAGCCCCAGAAACTGTCTATATATCGTCGAAGCGATTTCCCAAAAGTGCTTTTTCTCATAAGGAGTCCTCCATTGATTTGATTTTCAGTATTTCATCGGCATATTCGCGGCTATTGCTTAACCGAGGGACTTTGTGCTGGCCGCCCAGTTTCCCTTTTTGCTTGAGCCAGGCGTAAAAGGTCCCGGTCGGCAGGGGAACGACTTCGGGTTGCTTGAGCAGGATGTTGTTCGAGCGTTTGGCTTCGTAATCGCTGTTGAGATCCTTGAGGTGGGCATCCAATGAGACCGTAAAGGTCTGCAAGTTGTCAGGCGTTTTTTTGAACTCGATGAGCCATTGGTGGCGAGCTTGGTTGGACGCGTCCAAAAAGACAGGGGCAGCCGTATAGTCGCTTATTTCTGCTCCGGTTTCAGCGCAAGCGGCCGACAAGGCTTTGTCGGCGTTATTGACCATCAATTCTTCGCCAAAGGTGTTGATGAAGTGCCGAGTCCTGCCGCTGATGCGGAAACGGAGCGGATGCAGGGAGCTGAATATCAAGGTGTCTCCAATCAAATACCTCCAAAGGCCGGCATTGGTGCTGATAACCAGTGCGTAGTTCTTGCCGATTTCCAACTTGTCGATTCCTATGGCCTGTGGTTTTTCCTTGTCCCACTCTTCTACTGGCAGGAATTCGTAATAGATTCCGTAGTCCAGCATCAGCAGCATGTCTTCGTTCTCCAGATCCTGCATTCCGAAGAAACCTTCGGAGGCATTGTAGGTTTCTATATAGTGTGCCGACGGGCCGAGTAGCGTTTCGTATTGTTTGCGGTAAGGGGTGAAGCTGACTCCGCCATGAATCAACAGTTCCAGTCTTGGCCATATCTCGTGCAGGCTTTGTTTCCCGGACAGTTCCAGGATTTTTTCCAGATAGAGGAGTATCCATGAGGGGACTCCCATAAGGCTGCGCACATCCTGTTTCAGGGTGGCTTCGGCCATCATGGGCAGCTTTTGCTCCCAATTGTCCATCATGGCGATATCCCGCTTCGGGATTCTCCTTGATTCAGCCCAGAAAGGCAGGTATTGAGTCAGGATAGCAGAAACATCGCCGCAATGAACCTGCGTATTGTCTGGCCAGGCTCGCAGACTTCCGCCCATGGAAACCGTCTTCCCTTTGAATACCCCGCTGTCGGGATGGTTTCTCATATAAAGCGCGTACATGTCTTTGCCGCCTTTATAATGGCAGTATGCGAGAGCTTCTTTGCTTACGGGGATGTACTTGCTTTTAGTTCCGGTAGTTCCTGATGATTTTGAAAACCATTTTATCTTTTCTGGCCAAAGCAGGTAGTCCTCGCCTTTCATCAACCTTTCTATGTAGGGTTGAAGTTCGGGGTAGCCTATGATAGGCACTTGCTCCCGGAACTGCTGTTCGGTGCGGATGTCCGCGAAACGGTATGACCGGCCGTATTCGGTGGAGGCGGCCCGGCGGACAAGGTTCGCCCATTGCCGGTGCTGGATATCTTCCGCGTTTCGGGCATAGGAATCGATAGCTTTGAGCCGCTTCCTCATCAAGCTGATGTAAATCGAATTGATGAACGACATCCTCCGGGATATTGCTGGGTTTATTTGGGTGCTATTTTTATCAGGTAGGCGGCAATGAGGCCATAGATGATGATGGGCGTCATGGCTGCCATCCAGACGGGCATTGATCCTGAGGTGGCAAATACTTTGGCCATTTGAAGGAACAGGATGAAAGTGAACGCTAATGCGATGCCTATGGCTAAGTTCTTTCCAATCCCCTGCCGTGTCTTGTGCGAAGACAAAGCCAAGCCGATCAAAGTTAGGATCACGGCTGTGAGGGGATGCAGGAACCGCTGGATACGTTCGTACCGGTAGTAAACAACCAAGCTGCTGCCCCGGAGCTTCTCTTTCTCTATCAGTTCGTTCAGTTCCTTGAAATTTTGTTCGTCCACTTTAGTGTAGTCTGCGGCAAAGTCCAAGGGACGGATAGGCAACTCCATTTCCTTGTAGTTGCCCTTTACCACTATTTCGCTGTCGGCCTCTAATTTGCGGTCAACGTAAGATACCAGTTTCCACATGTTTTTTGTGGAGTCGTATCGGATGTTCTGCGAGCTGAGTTTCTCCTGGAGACGATTGTTTTCGATGACTTCGCGGGTGAAGCGGTAACCTACATTGGAGCGGAGGTCGAAACTCTCCACATAATAGTAAGTGTTGCTATCGAACTGGATATGAATGTTGGTGTTGGTACTCTGGTAAGGTTTCTTTACATAGGTTCGTTCGAACGCGATCCGCTCTTTGTTGACATCCGGAATCACGAAGTTGGCTAGAAGCAGATTGAGAATGCCGATGAAAACCGCGCAGAGGATGTAGGGTACCATCAAGCGGTAAAAGCTGATACCCGAACTGAGCATGGGGACGATTTCCGTGTTTTGCGCCAGACGGGAGGTGAAAAAAATGACAGAGATGAATATGAACAGCGAACTGAACATATTGACGAAGTAAGGAATGAAATTGACGTAATAGTCAAAGACGATAGCCTTTAACGGAGCATCTTTTTCCAGGAAATGTCCCAGTTTTTCAGAAATGTCGAACACCACTACAATGACAATAATCAGTGCAATGGACAAGAAAAAAGAGCCCAGGAACTTTTTGATGATGTACCAGTCTAATTTACGCATCTTTTTGGTCGGCTTTTTTTGCGTTTGTATTCAGGGCGGCTTTTGCCCTGAACAGATATGTCTTGATTGTCCCCATCGGGATGCCTGTCTTGGCGGCAATCTCCCTGTATTTGAGCTTCTCTATATATCTCATTTCAAAGACCTGCTGATACCGTTCCGGAAGGAGGGCAAGCATGTCTTCGGCCCTGAGCTGGCGTTGTTCGGACGCACGGGGTTCCTCGTTCAGGATTTCCTGATCCATACGGGAAGATTCAGGGGAAATATACGCTGAAACGAGCGCCTTTTCTGTGCCGGAATTCTTCCCTTGTTTGCGCAGGAAATCAATGCAGCTGTGGTTGGCAATATTGTATAGCCAAGTGCTGAATGCGTAGCGAGGGTTGTAAGATGCCAGATTGTTGAATACCTTGGTGAAGACTTCTTGCAGTAAATCTTCGGTTTCGGTTTCCATGCGAAGACGTTCCAGCATGAACTGGAAGAGCGGGCCATGGTATTTGTTGACCAGACGAGTGCAAGCGCTTTGGCTGTTGTCTTCCAGGATGCGCTTTATTAGCTGCCGGTCTTCGTCCTTGTCTGTCATCTTTGTCTAATCCTTGCTAGGAGGGCAAACAACAAAGATATATATAAAAATCCATATACGGGTATTGCGAACCAAAACAATCCGCTTTGCAGTTTGTTTCCTGCCTTTTGCATGGAGAAGGCCTGGTAGCCGAAATGGAGGACACCGATACCTAGGAAGTAACAGAACCAGCCGGGGAAAGATTCTGTCCCGGTTTGGCCGATTTGGAATCCGAAGAGGATGCAGCCTGCAAGAAAAGTAATTAGGATCAAGGAATTAAGGATATGGTAGGCTCGAATGATTCCGGAAGCAGGGGTCTGCTGGCAGGACAGGATGTTCTGGTACGCTTTTTCGGCTTTGACGGCTGTTACTGGCAGGGCAGTGACCGGGATTACGGTGGCTTCGGCGGCGATTTGCACGCAAACGTTGCCGCTCGCCTTGATGTGTTTGGCCAGCAGGTCGAATTCCCCGGTTTCTATCGCGTAACTTCCGGTGTATCCTTGGTGTTCCAGAAAAAAGTTTTTGCGATAAGCAACCAGTTTGCGTTCGGCTGTAAAGGCTTTTCCCTGGAGTGCGAATCCGATATATTCCAAACGTCTTCTTGCTTCTAGGAAATGTCGGAAAGAACAGATTTTCTTGGGGGCGTTTTGGCTGACGACCCGTCCAATGACGGCATTGACTCCGTTGCCGAACGCAGCTTGCATGGAATCGATGCAGCAGCTTGAGACAGGACGGTACACCGGCGTGGTGAGAATGACGCAGTCGTACCGGGCCGCTCGGACTCCGATGGAGAGGGAAAACTTTTCCTCGTCGAAGAAGTTTATGCTCTGATTGGCGTTAACTTCCCTGAGCATGGGATATTTACGCGCCATGGATTCCAGGAGATGGTGGGTTTCCTCATCGGTTCTTTCGTGTACCACGATGACTTCGAATTCCGGGTAATCCTGCTTAAGCCAGAATTCCAGATTCTGTTTGAGGGATTCATAATGGTTCTTGCCGGAAAGTATTACGGAAACTCCCTGTTTTGTTGCTTTGGGACTGGGAGGTGTGTACAGGGGAATGATGCGGTATATCTTGAATTGGAAAAGGAATGTCCCTATTGCGGCAAGCAGCAGGATTGCCAATAGCATATATTCCCAAAACGAAGGTTCGAATCTGAATTCCATGACAAAAGATTTTCACAAATGCCGGTAGTGACCGCATGGCACGAAAAGGGTGCAAAAGTAATCAAAATCCGTTTTCGGCGGCTTGAGGCGTAACACTAGGCGGGGGGCTATGGTGGCGAATCAGGCTCATTTGCGTATCTTCGCGTTTCGTATGGAAGGCTTTTTGCCGGTACATTGTTGATACGTCGCACTTTATAAAACAGAGAAATGCAGTTTACCCTTCAGGCGCAAGATTCCGGCAGTAATGCTCGGGCCGGATTGATCAAAACGGCTCATGGCGAGATACAGACTCCTATTTTCATGCCGGTAGGCACGGTGGGGTCTGTCAAGGCTGTTCAAGTGACAGATTTGGCACAGGATGTGAAGGCGCAGATTATCTTGGGCAATACCTATCATTTGTATCTCAGGCCGGGGCTGGATGTGATCAAGGCGGCGGGCGGCATCCAGAAGTTCAATGCCTGGAACCGGCCGATGCTGACCGATAGCGGGGGATTCCAGGTCTATTCCTTGTCGGGAACCCGGAAAATCCATGCCGAACACGGCGTGGAGTTCCGTTCGCATATCGACGGGTCAAAGCATCTGTTCACTCCAGAGAAAGTGATGGATATAGAGCGGGTAATCGGGGCGGACATCATGATGGCCTTTGACGAATGCACCCCTTATCCGTGTGAATACAAGTATGCCAAGGCTTCGATGGAAATGACCCATGCCTGGCTGGATCGTTGCGTGAAGCGTTTTGTGGAGACTGAGCCGGTCTATGGCTATGAGCAGGCTTTGTTCCCGATTGTCCAAGGCAGCACCTATCGTGATTTGAGGCGGATTTCGGCTGAAAAAGTAGCTTCGGTGGAAGTGGCCGGGGGCTGCGCTATCGGTGGGCTATCGGTGGGCGAGCCTAAGGAGGACATGTACGAATTGACAGAGCTGGTTTGCGGCATTTTGCCCAAGGGGAAGCCCCGTTACCTGATGGGGGTGGGCACGCCGGAAAATATTCTGGAAGGGATATCCCAAGGGGTGGATATGTTCGACTGCGTGATGCCGACCCGCAACGGGCGCAACGCGATGTTGTTCACCAAGAACGGTATCATGAACATGAAAAACAAGAAGTGGGCGGAGGATTTTTCTCCGATTGAAGAGGATGGAGCCAGCTATGTGGACAGTCTTTATACCAAGGCGTATCTGCGGCATCTTTTCCATTCTCAGGAATACTTGGCAGCGATGGTGGCCAGCCTGCACAATCTGGCGTTTTATTTATGGCTGGTGGGCGAGGCTCGGAAACATATATTGCAAGGGGATTTTTCAGTTTGGAAAGCTTCGATGGTGGGAAAAGTGATGCAACGCTTGTGATACGGAAGGATCCTGTCAGGCTGGGCGCGGAGTGTGCGGTAGCAAAACGAGGATTGTGCAAGACCGGACGGGAAATAAGCTACATGTGGATTATGAAGGACGCAAATAACCGGAGATTAGCAGGATTCTTTCTCATTTTCTTGCTGCTGTCGGTCTCTCTTTATGCATCGGAGGCTGGAGGAGAGGAACTTCGGCTCAACCGGGTATTGCCGGATTCCATGTATGAAGTTTTGGGAAATGCGGCAAAGGGCGATTATGTGGATAATCTGATTTCTGCCATAGAATATTTGCAACGGAACAGGGAGGGTTACGATTATGGGGAGTTGCTTACGGAATCCTTGCTGCCTGCTGTGAATGCAGGAGCCTCGTTGTATCAGAAAGCATACTCTTATTATTTGGCCGGGATTTATTTCATGATGACAGATGATTGGGAGCAATCGTTGTTGTATTATGCCCAGGCTTTAGGTTGCTGCACGTCGGGAAAGGACGGTTCGGAACGAGCTGAATTGGAGAAGGTTGAAATCAAGGTTTATTTTGCAATGGGTTCGTACTGGTATTCATTGGGAGATTTGCAGAAAGCATTGGAGGCCAATGAAACGGCACGGAATCTGAATAATGCAGTGGGAGATTCGATGTTTGATGCCTACGTATTGAATAATACGGCTTTGATCTATAAGACATTGGGGGAAAATGCGGCGGCATTGCCCTTGTTCAGGCAGAATCTGGAACGGATGCATATCCTTCCCCCGGATGTTTATCCGTTGACCTTAGCCAACATGGCGTCTTGCTATATCGGTTTGGGACAGGTCGATTCGGCGGTGGCGCTTTTGGATTCGGCATTGAAAATCTCAAATGTTTCCGAAGGCAATTATGAATTATCCAATACCTATTATCTGTTGGGAAAGGCCTATAATCTGGAAGGGGACTTGGTTTCGGCCATGCGGTGTCTGGATAAAGGATTGGAAGCGAGCAGGCGTTTTGGCGAAATGGATCTCAGGGCGCGGATATGGATGGAAAAGGCGGCTGTTCTGGAAAAGCAATCTGATTATGAGGGGGCGTTAGCCTTGATTGATTCGGCCATGCGCACGGTGGAGGATTCTAAGAACCGCTTGATCCAGATGGAGGCTATTGGGATGAAAAGCACATTGAACGATTGTGCCGGCAATATGGAAGAGGCTTACGTTTCGTTGAAACAATACTTGGAGCTGGTACGGCAGGCCAACATGGAGGAAAATGAACGGCAGACTCGGCGGCAATTGCTTCAGTCTGAATTTGAATTGGCCCGCCAACGCATAGATTTCGAATACAAGAACCGGGAGTTGGAGATGCGGAATCAAATGAACAGGTACACATATGGTTTCACGATTTGCTTCTTGGTTCTTTCCTTTGGCATTATCGTGGTCCTGTTTTACTATAAGAAGAAAAAAGTGGAGTTGAAGAACCGCCAGTTGGAAGAGCAGGCCTTGAAAGATGAATTGGAATTGAAAGAGAAGGAATTGGTGAACGAAGTGATGCTCCGTATGGCTAAGGACGAGGTTTTAAAGGATACGATCAAGGAGCTTGTCAGCCATGGAGACAAGATGCCAGATAAGGAGCGGCAGGCTTTGTCTCCTTTGATATGGAAAATGAGGCGTTCCCTCAATTCCAATATGCTGGCTGAGTTTGAAGCCTCGTTTTCCCAGATGCATCAGCGTTTCTTTGAGCGTTTGCAGCAGGATTATCCTCGGCTGACGCATTCGGAAAAGAGGCTTTGCGCATTCATAAAATTGAATCTTAGCACCAAAGAGATTGCGATGATTATGAATCAGGATCCTAACTCTGTCCGAATCGCCAGGGTTCGTTTGAGGAGGAAGCTTGGATTGACGCAAAAGTCGGAATCTTTGTCCGAATTCTTGTCCCGTTATTAGATGTTTTTTTTCGAGGCGATAATCCTTTTTTTGATTTTGTGTATGTCAAGAAAACGTAATAAGGTATCTGTATTGATTTTATTTAATTGTCTGTTTTATAGTGGTGAATGATTTTTTGTATCCTTTTTGTAAACGTAGTTTTTGTAAATGTATCCTTTCTGTTACCATGGGATTCCTATAGGGCTGGATGCTTATTGCTAATATAGCAAACAGAAAGTTTTTCCATGGAGTATTAACTAAAAACTTACGGTTATGAAAAGGATGATGTCTGTTTTCTGTTTGTTCTTGTTTGGCTTATTGCCGATCCTATCCAATGCGCAGGAACGGGAATTTGTTGTTCAGGAGGGTTTTGAAACATGGCCGCCGGAAGGGTGGGTGCTGAATCCCGCTCAAGTCGGATCTTCGGGTGCGTGGTATCAAGACCCAGGGTATTCGTTCGGCCCGTATTATCCTTACGAGAGGAACTATACGGCCATGTTCGACTGTTTTAATTATAATGTATATGTACGGGGAACCATGACTTCGCCGCAGTTCGACGTGTCGGATATGGCAGACCCCAAAGTGACCTTCCTTTGGTATAATAGTTGCCAATGGGCGATGGATGGAGAATGGCCTTGGCTGTTGGTTCAGTGGTCTGAAGATGGAGAGCATTGGAATATGCTTGGGGACACGATTCTTGCAGCCCTTTGCGGAACCCGCTACGAATTGTGGCAGGAAAGTTTGCCGAAAGAGGCCGCATACGTACGTCTTCAGGCAATCAGTAATTATGGCGGAGCCAATACATTCGTAGATTTCTTCCATATTGGAGACGAGCCCATGCTATTGCCTTCCAATCTGAAGGTCCCTTATAATTCAATCGAATCCAGCCAGGCCACGGTGAATTGGGATGAGTACGGGGCTCCGGACAGCTATGAGGTTGCATGGGGGCCGAAGGGCTTTGATCCCGAGACGGCGGCTGTGGAAGAGGTGGAGATTCCGACATATACGATATCCGGTTTGGAATCCGGGACAGAGTACGAAGTCTGTGTCCGGGCAGTTTACGGGAACGAGAAAACCATTTGGTCAACAAAAATCTCCTTTACCACCTTGAGCGCTTGTCCTGCACCGGAATCATTATCGGTTTCCGATGTGACAGCGCATTCGGCGGTTTTGTCGTGGGTGGACAAAGGTGAGGCGGCCTCTTGGAATATTGAGTACGGTCTTTACGGATTCTGCTTAGGAGAAGGGACTTTGATCGAGGGGGTTACGGAAAATCCTTATACGTTGGAGAACTTGCCGTCGGGGACGACTTTTGCCTTTTACGTGCAAGGCGACTGCCCCGAGGACACTTCTCTCTGGTGCAGCGAACCGGTTTCGTTTTCCACGCTTTGCGAAGTGTATGAGACACCGTTCTATGAAGATTTTACCAATTCATTCTCGTATGTAGAATATACGCAGGAAGGGTCTTATACAGTGGCTCAGCTGGGTAGCCCGTGCTGGGAAGGCAGAGGTGGCCGTATCGCCGAGAGCGGGAATACGGTATTTGATTACGAAGGCATCGGAGGCGCCACCTGGACAGGCGGTTCTTTTGCCAACCGGCGGGGTACGAATACGGCAGCTTGTGCCGAATTCTTCTATGAAACGGAGAATTGGCTGATTAGCCCGCTTATCGATTTGGGTGAAGGCAAGGCGCATGTGTTGCAATTCGATTTGGCTATGAATCATCAATTTTCAAGACGAGCCCCGGATAAAGTGTATGACGATGACCGTTTCCTGGTTGTGATTTCGGAAGACGGCGGGGAAACTTGGAATGCCGAAGGGGTGATCCGGGAATATAACAATACCGGCAGCGAATGGGTTTTAGGCGATGTTCCTTTTTACGGAAGGACGGAAACGATAGACTTGTCGGCTTATAGCGGGGAAGTCCGGATTGGATTTTACGTGGAGTCGCCGGAATCGAACGGCGTCGTGGCTCTTTCGATAGACAATGTGTCTGTTCGTGAACCTGTTGCATCCTATTTGTCCGCGCTCTATGTGGAAGCTCCCGAATTTCCATGGGTGAACCAACCCAATGAAGTGACGGTTTTTGTCCAGAATAACGGTACGGCTACCCAAAAGGACTATACGGTGGAATTGCTGGGCGGGTCGGATAGCGTTCTGGCCAGCGTCCGGGTTTCCGAGCCTGTGTATGCCGAGGAAATTCTTCCTGTCAAGTTGGATTGGATTCCTGAACAGACGGGAAATTACGAGTTGCGTGCCCGTGTCGTGTTCGACAATGAGGTTTTTGAAGAAAAATTGGTTTCGTTTCCCGTGGAATCCTATGCGGTTTCGCAAGAGACCCGGATTGCGGATTTGGGAGATGGCTATGTCCGTTCTTGGGATACGCCTTTGTCCTATTTCTATCCGAGTTCGACCTCCCAGACGATTTATTTATCGGAAGAAATCGGACGAGTAGGAGTTATTACAGCCTTGCGTTACCAGTACAATTACAGCAATGCCCATGGGCTTACTCCTATCAAGATTTGGATGGGCGAAACCGACAAGGATGAGTTTGCCTCCGCGATGGATTGGTTGCCGACCGAATCCATGACATTGGTTTACGATGGTCATATCGATACGATTGAAGGGGAAGGGAATCTGCTTTTCCGGATGCAGCAGCCTTATTCGTACAAGGGCGGAAATCTGGTGGTTATGATTCAGAAGATGGATGAAATTCCAACGCCTACGATGTATTCGTCCGGCGATGAGATGTGGCATACGGAAGTAGGTGCCAACCGCGTCTTGTTTTCTCTTTCAGCTTCATCGAGCGATACGCCGGATACCGATAACGGAAATTTGCAGACACGGCGTCCCAATACGGCCATTCTGATAGATTCCATGTCGGCAGGCAAGCTCCAAGGCCAAGTGACCGATTTGGAAGGCAATGCCTTGGCCGACGCCAAAATCTATTTGGACGGAACCGCTCTGTCAGCTACCTCCAATGCCGAAGGCTTCTACGAAATCCCGATGCTGTTGCCCGATACATATACGGTCAAAGCTGAAAAATTCGGCTATACGGATACATCGGTGTCGAACGTGGTGATTTCGGATGTGGAAATCAAGGTGGTGGATCTGGTTATGCGCCCGTTGCCACGCTACCGGCTTACCGGAACGGTCAAGACGGCACTTGGGGAACCCTTGCGGAATGCGGAGATTCATTTGAATGGTTACGAGGATTACGAAGCCAGCTCCATCAGCGATGGTTCCTATTCGATTTACGATGTGTACGGCACTAAGGAATACACTTTGTCTGTGTCCTATCCGGGGTATGAAACCTTCGATACGGTCTTTACGGTCAATGGCGATATGCAGGTGGATGTGGCTTTGATGGAGTTGTTGCTTCCAGCTGTCGGCTTGCGGGCCGAATTGCAAGGCGAAGGGGAGTCAGTGATACTGCGTTGGGAAAATCCTTCGGAAATGACCTCGGAATGGTTCGCTTTGGATGATGGGAGCGATGAGAACGGGATGAGCGTCATGCCCTATCAGGAAATCAGCATGGGTAACTTGTATGCGAATAGCCGGAATCTTTATATCGATGCCGTCGAGGTGTTTGGAAGCCTTCATGAGCAAAATGACGATGATACGGTCTATGTGGATATATACGACCAATACCGGGCTTGCGTAGGCACCTCCAACGGATTCGTCATTCCGGACGAAGGCAGCGTGCAGGTACAGTTCCCCTATATGGTCAATGTGGATGCGGATTATTATGTGATGGTTCGTTGGCCGGCTGATAGGGAAAACTATACCAACTATCTGTCGGCCGATGAGGATGGCGAATATGCCGACGATAGCCTCTCTTATTATGTGCAAAGGGATGGTACTTGGCTGAACATGGTCAGGGATATGGCGGCGCCTCCGATGGTGTTCATGCTGCGTCCGCATATTTATTACAAGGATGCTTCCAAGGTGCAAACCTTAGCTTCGGGTATGATGCCTAAACGTGCGGAGAGCTTCAGCCTGTGGCATTTGCAGCCTGGGTCGGAGTCCGTTCAGGATTCGTGGCAATCCCTGACAGAAAGCCCGACGACCGCTACTTCGATGGAAGATCCTTCCTGGGCATCCTATGAAATGGGAAGCGAGCACAAATATGCCGTTCAAGTACATTATACAGGGGATTATGCATCGCCGATGGCGTTCAGCAAGGAAGTGGTAAGAGAAAAACTGGCCATGCCATCCAATCTCAAGGTGATACCGGGGGCTACTACCTGGTTCCGTTGGGATGCTCCGGTCGATGCAACGCCCTTGTCTTACGGCTTGTTGATAGACGGGGACATGCTCTATGTGGCCACTTCCACGACCTATTCCGTAGAGGGCTTGTCCGTGGGCCAGCATAGGGTAGAGCTTTTCGCTCAATACCAGAGCGGGCGGAGCGCTTCCTTGTCAGAGGACTTTGAAATAGAGGATGCTGCCAACGGTGCGCGTCCGGAAGCTTCGATACTGCTTTGGCCCAATCCGGCTTCGGATTACTGCCAGGTGGCTGCCTCGCTCGATATGACGGAAATCCGTCTGTTTGACATGCAAGGCCGTATCCTCTGTTCGCAGGAGGTGACTGGCCGGCAATGCGAATTGGATGTGGCCTCCTTGGCTTCAGGCATCTATGTGGTGGAAGTCTGGAATGGACAGCGAAGCATAGGCAGGATTAAGCTGGTGGTAGAAAGATAATCTTGAGAAAGGAATCCCGGCCTTGGCGTGGTTTGCTTAGGTACATTTCGTCGAAACTTGGTTTTGGTTAGTGGCCGGGCCGGGTCTTTCCTTTGGATAAGAACGAAAAGAAAGAGAATGATTCAACAATAGATATTTGGACAGGGGAGGACGGAGTTATCCGGTCTCTTTACTGTCTCGTTAAAACAGACGAGTATGAAAAGATTTGCTCTTATGTTGGCGATGCTGGCAATGTCTTGTTCGGTATCGTGGTCGCAAAAGGTGACTGAAGATTTTGAAGGACAATATTTCCCGCCAAAGAACTGGACGGTGGTTTATGCAAATTCCCAGCCTGAGGCAGGAACGTTGATGTCGTTTGCGGAAAACCCTAACATGTATGCCACCGGTTATTCGTTCCGTTTCTCGAGCGATGACAATCTGCAATCGGCTCCTTTCGAGCAGTATCTGGTCAGCCCTCTCCTGGATGTGCCGGCAACGGATACCTTGACCTTTGATTATTGGGTCCCTTACGGGTATGACGCGGGACGGCCTTACCGGGTGGGCTGGTCCTCGACCGGCAAGGCGATAGAGGATTTCACCTGGACGGAGACGATGCATACCGGTGTGGACGAGATGATGTACACAGGCTTTTGGGAGGAGTACCTCAAGGCCGATTTGCCGGCTGGCACCAAGTATGTCTGCATAGCCTATATGGAAGAGTCCTCGGGCGAGGAATTCTTTGTGGACAATATCGGGCTGCCCGCTTATGCGACGGTGGCCTGCGACATGCCGGCCAATCTGGCCTATGACGCATCTGCGGCTACTTTGAGCTGGGTGGAAACCGGGGATGCTTCCGCTTACGAAGTGGTCTATGGCCCCAGTGCGGATTTTGATCCGGAGACGGGAACGCCTGTGCCGGTTTCAGGATTGGAATGCCCGGTGAGCGGTTTGGCACCGCTGACCTGGTATGTGGCTTATGTCCGGGCGGTGAAAGGCGAGGATAAGTCGGATTGGAGCGCGCCGGTATATTTCCGTTCCGGTTGCCCGGAATATTACTCCTTGCCTTGGAAGGAAGGCTTCGAGTCTTTGCCGGACGATGGTTTGGTGCCCGATTGCGCGGCCGTGGCCGATGAATATGCTTATAACAGCATGCTTTCGGCACAGACTTACGACATCTACAAGAACCGCCGGGCGCATACGGGTTCTGCCTTTATCCTGTTCGACAACGAATCGGAAGGCCGGAACCGGAACTGGTATTTCAGTCCGGCATTGCAGATGAGCCAAGGGCAGGCCTACGAGATTTCGTTCTGGTTTGTGACCGATGGTTTCAAAGGCTTGGATACCTTGGGCGTGGGTGTCGGCGATGCCCAGAATGCGGAATCGATGGAATTGGTGGCAGTGCGGCAGGACTTCCGGAATACGGAATACAAGGAGTTCCGGACTCTCTACACGCCGCAGGCTGACGGGAATTACGTGATTGGAATTTATTTCTCCGGGCAGTATGCGGAAATGTCGGCCGATACATTGTTGAGCAATGTGGTGATAGACGATATTTCCGTACGGGAGGTGCCGGCTATGCCCGCGCCGGTGTTCGCGGATTTGAATCAAGAGTCTTTGACCCATGAATCCGTGGTTCTGGACTGGGAGGAACAAGGGACTGCAAGCCACTGGGAGTTGGCTTTGGGTCTTGGCTCGGGTGATTTCGCACCGGAAGATTCGGCTTATGCCACGCCTTGTTCGACGGCTTCGGTCGAACTTTCCTCTACGCCGCAAGGCGATGCCTTGCAGCCCAATACGGTCTATTTTGCTTATGTGCGTTCCGTGGGTTCCAATCAATATAGCGATTGGACTGGACCGTTCCGTTTCGTGACCCGCCAGAGTCCGGCTGCGATTCCGTTGCTGGAAGATTTCTCAACCTTGTCAAGTTCGGACGGGATGCCTGAAAATATAGCCTATGTGTCGCGTCTTGGCGAACTTTTGGGAACGGCAACTTACGGGTACGGTGCGGAAACCGGGTACGGGGATGATAAGTTCATGACGTTTGAGGAATCTTCGAGTGCCGGGAAACGTTTTGACGAATGGGTAATCCTGCGAGGCGTGGAAATGACCGAGGGGACTTCTTACGACTTGTCGTTCTGGATGCGGACCAACGATGTGGCGGGCATCGATTCTGTAGAGATGTGGGCAGGTCCTGCGCCGCTTCCGGGGCAGATGAAGGAACGTTTTGCCGTTCTCGAGAGTCCTTCTTCTCTGGAATATGCTCGATTCGCGGGTTCATGGACGGCTTCCGGAACCGGGACGATGTATCTTGGCATTCGTCTGATGGGGGTATGCACCGGGAGCTTTTCTTCATGGAATTCGAATTCGGCTTGCCTTGACAATTTCGAAATCGGTTTGACACCGGCTTGTCCGATGCCGAGGGATTTTCGTATTGAAGAAATCGGGACTGACTATGTCCGGGTGGCTTGGGAAAAAGCCGATAATCCGGAGCTTTTCTGGCTCAAAGTGGACAGTCTGTTGCCGGATGAAAGTGTCCGGCCGTACCGTTTGTTCTCTGTGGAAGGTGCTGGACGAAGCTTCCGGATTGACGGGCTTTCGGCCAATACGGCTTATCGGATTTCCGTTCAGGCCGTATGTGAAGGTGCCGGTACTCCGGATTCGGTAGCTTCGGATTGGTCTTTGCCGATAGATTGCTGGACGGAATGCGGCGTTTACAGTCAGTTCCCGATAACCGAAGGCTTTGAGGATTTTGCCCATAGCTGCTGGACAACCAAAGGCTATGCTTACGGTTCGCAGAATGACAATTATGTCTGGACAGCAGGAGGCCAATCGTACTCCAGCTGGGCCACGGATCCGTTTGAAGGAGAAGGTTATGTCATGTATGCCTCCGCCTCCTGGAATCCTTCTTATTACGGAGAGCTGTACAGTCCTGAATTGGATATGGGCGATGCCGATTTTTCTTCGATTTCGTTCTATTGGTGGAACAAGGATAAGTGCGGAGGGAATTACGAATATCCTTTCCCTTCAAGGCTTTACCTGTATTATACGGTAAACGGCACCGATTATGTCTTTATGGATTCGATTGATGCCTGCGGTTGCGAGGCTTCGGGAAAAGAGGCTTACCGGTATTATGAAAAGCCGCTTCCGGTGGCGCATTCCGGTTATATGATCAAGGCGGTCGGGAATTACGGTACTTCCAATATCCAATTGGACAAGTTGCAGATCAAGGCATTTGATTCGGCAGCGATTCCTGCTGTGAGCCAGTTGCAGCAGGAAGTGGAATTGAACCGGGTCCAGCTCAGGTGGATCGGAGTCTCCGAATCAGAAGACAGCCTCTTCCAATTGAAGCATTATGCTGTCTATAGGGACGGGGAACAGATTGCCACTACGGAAAATACAAGCTATCAGGATGAAGGTATGGCGAACGGGGAATTTTCGTACCGGATTGCAGCGGTCTATACGTCCGGTTTGTCCTCTTTCTCGAATCCGGTAATAGCGGTGGTGGATGTGGCCACTTACAAGGTGCAGCTTTCCGCCAATCTGCCGGAAGCCGAGATGTCGTTGGAACCAGGAACGCACAATGTGGTGGAAGGCCAGTATTTCGATGTGGAGGCGTATCCGGTGGAAAACCGTCTGGATTTTGTCTGCTATGTGATTGACGGAGGGAAGGATACGGTAAAAACGCCGGTGTTGCACCGTCTGGTGGAAGAGGATATGTCGGTCTTGGCAGTGTTCAAGTATGTGGAGTATCCTGTGGAGATTGGGAAACGGGGGGAAGGCAGTTTGAATTACGAGAAGGATACCGTGGCTAAAGCCGGGAGCGAATGGGTGCTGACGGCATCTCCGGATCAGTTCTGGAAATTCTCGCATTGGGTAGTGAATGGGGATTCCACGACCTATGTTCAGGATACTTTGCGTTTTACTTTGGAAGAGCCGATGGAAATCTGCGCGGTATTCGACCGGATGGAATACACTTTGACGATGCGGGTCAACGGGGAAGGATCTACCGAACCGGCTGTGGGGGCGCATGAACGCTATGCGGGCGATTCGGTGACTATCCGGGCGGTTCCGGACGAAGGTCATCGTTTTGTGCGTTGGACGGTGAGCGGGGAAGAAGTCCTGGATTCGGTCCATGTGTTCCGACTGGAGCGTAATACCACGGTGGTAGCTTTTTTTGAAGAGGTTTCTTTCTGCACCTTGACGATGTCCAAGGAGGGAGAAGGAGAAATCACGCCTTCGGAGGGAGAACATCGGTACGAAGTGGGGTCGAGCGTGGCATTGAAAGCCGTGGCAGCTGAGAATTGGCATTTTGTGGCCTGGGTTGTCGGCCAGGACAGCGTTCGTGCGACGGATACGGCAATCGTCATGACGGGCGACTTGATAGCGACGGCTCTTTTTGAGAAAGATGCGGAACCGCAACCGGATATGTATACGTTGACGATAGCTAAGGTTGGAGAAGGAGAGACCACGCCTGCGACAGGCGAGTATACGTATGAGGCAGGGTCGAACGTGGCATTGAAAGCCGTGGCAGCCGAGGGTTGGCATTTCACGGCATGGGTTGTCGGTCAGGACAGTGTTCGGGCGGCGGATACGGCAATCGTTATGACGGGCAACTTGACGGCAACGGCGGTCTTTGTCGAAAATCTTTCAAATGTGAATCCGGCTGCTTGCCAGTTCAGAATTTACCCGAATCCGGCTTGGCAGAATTTCGTGGTGGCCAGCGATGAGATGATTCTGCGGTTGGAAGTGTTCGATGCCGCAGGACGTTTGGTCTTCCGGCGGGAGAATGTGAATACCGATAGGCTGGATGTGGATGTGTCCGCATGGCCTGAGGGGATTTACTTTGTCTTGATGACGGATTCGAAGGGACAGTCGGCTGTCCGCAGGATGGTAGTCAGTCGCTAAGTGGATAGAGCGTTCTGAGCTGCAGGCCGCTTCCGGGATTTTCCGGAGGCGGCCTGTGTCACATAAAACGGCCTGTGTCATGAAAATCGCTACCTTTGCATCAGTTTTCATGTTCGATTATGGAATGGACGGCGTACCTTAGGATTGGATTCATCGTGGCGGTTTACCTTTTGGGGCCGTTTTTCATTATCTGGCTCTATAAGAAGTATAAGGCCTTGTCGAAGGTAGGAACTATCGTGCTGGCATACGCCTTGGGGATTATCTTGTCGTTGAGCGGCATCATGGACGATGCCTGGCCGGGCGATGCGGTTCTGGTTTCCTGGCAAAACGCCTTGCAGACGCTTTGCGTGCCTTTGGCCATCCCGCTGATGCTGTTCTCGGCCGATTTTAAGACTTGGACAAGAAGCTTGAAGAAGACCTTCGTGGCTTTCTTCTGTGGCGTGGTGGCCATTACCTGCGCGGTGTTTTTGGCCTACACTTGGTTCAAAGGCTTAGGTATTCCGGAATTGGACAAGGCAGCCGGCTTGATGATGGGTTTCTATACGGGCGGCACGCCCAATGTGGCTTCCTTGAATATCGCGTTGCAGCCCTCTTCCGAGACTTTCATCATGGTCAACACCTTTGAGATTTTCATCACGTTTTTCTTGCTGGCTTTTCTTGTGGGAGGCGGTTTCAAGCTGGTACGGAAGGTGTTGCGCTACCTGCCTGATGAACTGGCCGAGCTTCAGGGAGGTGCGGGGCAGAGTCGTAAGATGGCGAGGACGGAGAAGGCGCTGGCTTCTTCTGTCGGGACGGAAGCTTCGGATTTCGAGAATTACGACGGTTTGTTTACGAGGCCGGTTTTGAAGAAGCTGTTGCTGCCGTTTGGCTGTTCGCTGGGTATCTTTGCTTTGGCGGGACTGTTGAGCCTTTGGCTGGTTTCCAAGGATTATCAAGTGGTTTCGGTCATTCTGGTGATTACGACCTTGGCTATCGCGCTCTCGTTTTGGAAGAAACTCAGGAACACGCCCAAGATGTTTGAATTGGGAATGTACTTCATTCTGGTTTTCAGCATTATCATTGCGTCCGATTTTTCGGTGGCCGAAGTAGGTTCAGGGGCTTACGGGCTGATGGGTTTCATTGCGGTCATCTTGGTGACAACCTTGCTGATTCATTTGATTCTGGCCAAGATATGCCGGGTCGATGCCGACTTGTTCACGATTTCGGCGGTGGGATTGATTTTTTCCCCGCCTTTCGTGCCGACGGTGGCCAGCCAGATGAAGAGTCGCCGCTGCCTGCTCAGCGGTATCGTGGTGGGATTGTTAGGGTATGCGGTCGGCAATTACTTAGGGGTGGGGATGTATTACGTTTTGAATTCGGTGTTTTAGCGGCTTGGGTGGGTTGCAGCGAGGGGGATTGGCATTACGCACAGGCGATGCAGCTACAGCATATTGACATAAAATAGGAATCCTTATGGTATTCTTCAAGATAGTCGAAAAGAACTCTTTCTGGTACTGCTTCTTCAGAAAGTGGCTTTCCTTGATTTTCAGGTATAGCTATTGCGGGAATTTTTATGTGCGAGGTCGTAAGAACGTTCCCAAGGCAGGAACTCCTGTCATGTTTGTCAGCAATCATCAGAACGGGGTCATCGATGCCTTGAGCATTTTGTTCGCGATGCCGATCCGGTACAAGGTGGTGTTCCTGGCAAGGGCGGATGTATTTAAGAAGAAATTGACCGCCAAGATTTTGAATTTCTGCAAGATTATGCCGATATACCGGCAACGGGACGGGCGGGATAACTTAGGCGAGAATGCGGCCATCTTCGATGAGTCGGCCAAATTGATAGACAGGGGCTATCCGGTGGCTTTGTTCCCGGAAGGCCAGCATCAGGAAGGACACTATCTTGGGCCGGTCAAGAAAGGCTTTGCCCGGATCGCGTTCGAGGCGGCCGAACACAACGGTTTCCCGGATAATATGTGGATTGTGCCGATAGGCAATCATTACGAGGATTACTTCATGCTCAGGCCGCAGGTCTGCCTGAGTTTCGGCGAACCGATACGTTTGAGCGATTATTACGAGGCCTATCGGGAGAATCCGCCCCGGGCGATGGCCGATTTGGCCGAAGAAGTGCAGCGGCGGATAGGGGGGCTGATGCTGGATATTCCCGACCGGGAGCATTACGCTTTGTACGATAGTCTGCGGGCTGTGGTACGGAAGCCGATTTGCGCTAAGTTGAAGTTGAAGAATTATTATTTCCCGGATGATTTGGAGGCGGATCGCTATTTTGCCAAGCGTCTGCGCGAAACTCCGGAAGAAGAACTGGCTGCGGTGAGGGAAAAGGCGGAAGAATGCCGGCAGGGGATGGCGTGCTTGAAGATAGGGGCAAGGGAAGTGAGCGGCCGGGTATCGCCCTTGGTATTGCTGTTGGAATTCGTGGCCTTGGTGCTGACTTTCCCGGTAATGTTATACGGGCTTTGCTTTACGGGCTTGCCGGTATGGCTGGGACGTCGTCAAGCCAAGAAGATGGTGGCCCGGATCAAGAACCCTATGTTGCAGAGCAGTTTTGACTTTGTTTTGAATCAGCTTATCTATACAGGTGCTTTTTATCTGGTGTATATTGTCTTGTATTGGTGTTTCTTCGATTCCGCCTTGGTTTTCATTCTGCTGATGGCTACTTGGGTCCTGTCGAGGATGTTCTGGATTGATTATTTCCATTATGCAGCGCATGTTGCACGCCGTTGCCGGGCCTTGTTCCATTTCCGTGCGGTGAGCCGTTTGCGTCCGGCTTACGAATACTTGGCCGCTTGGGCTGCCCGGTAGCTTGTCCGGGCTATCGTTTGTCTATGTTTCTATGTACGTCTATTGATATAGATGATATACAGAAACCCTTATCGGGATTTGCAGAATTAGGCGCAAAAGGCGCATATCATTCTATTATTTGCCGGCTTGCCGTTGGTGCTGGAAAGAAACATGTTGTAGCGGATGGAGACAGGATGGATTGAGAGGAAAATTCCTTCGTGCAAAGGAAACAGCCCTGTCAGGATAAGCCTGGCAGGGCTGTTTTGTTAGGGTCGGAATCTTTTAGTCCGATTCTTCCATGAACGAGGGGATTTTACCTTACCACCAAACGAGCCAGACCGGTAGCTCCATCACCTTGCAAGAGAACCAAATAAAGACCGGGGGCGAGGCCGTCCAAAGGCAAGGCGGCAACATTCAGCCCGGCAGGATAAAGCCGAGATCCCAAATCGAGCACCTGACGGCCATTGACAGACAGGACCGACACCTGTAAGGCCATCGGTTCATCCAAGCTGAAAGCCAAAGACACTTCGGACGAAGCCGATGCCGGATTTGGCCACAGCTGCAAATCCAAACCCGCGTCCGTCATCGACACCGATTCATTCCCTGCCGGGAAATACCGCAACAGCCAGACCAAGCTGTCCGTATACGTGCCATCGTTCTGCAACAGCACCTCTCCCTCGGCCTTGCTGATTTGCAGATGCCCTTCGCCGTACCGGCTGTTGATGCCGTCTCCTTGCCGATCCCGGATTGTAAAGACATTGCATCCTTCGCTCAAATCCATGTTGTACGTGTGTTGTTGCGTTCCATTCTCCTTCAGGTTCGGATATGTGTCGACTATTGCCAGGCCCGATCCGGACTCATCCCTCAATGTCCAAGAAATGTCTTCTCCCCAACGGTCTTGCCAGATATCCAAAGTGATAGCAGGGGCGTTCAAGACTACATAATCTTTATCGGCCCTTGTAATCCAATCCTCCTGCATATAGTTCAGATTCTTTCCGTTGACACGGGTTATCCGTAATCGGATTTCTTCCTCTTTGCCGGTTTGAGAGAGTTTGAGTGGTACGGATTCGACGCTTTTGCTGTCATAAGGCTTGAAATCGCCTTGCACCGTATAGGAGAATTCCTGTTGCTCACCTTCCGGGTTTTCGATAAGGAAATCCACGCTCTGCACGGATTCGGAACCGAGGCTGCGATTTGTCAGCTCGAACGTCAATCGGATGTCTTGGTCGCATGTGTAATGCGGCAATTGTTGTATGTTGTCTATATCGAACACATATTCAGGGCTGTTATTGAAAAAGACAGGTGCTTCGCAAACATTCACGATTTCCGTTTCGGATTCCGATACGAAAGCTAACAGTTGAATGTCGAGCAGCGGCATGTCGGTTTGGTTGAACTGCTCAGGCAGGGTTTCCTTGAATACTTTTTCCACGAAGCAGTCTTTCTTGGTGGTGCTTATGGTTTCGCCCGAAAGGCCGGTAAGCAGATCTCGTAATACATGCTTGTGAATGTAGCGGCCGTCTTCTGTCGTTTGATCCGGATTGAGTTCCCCTCTATCCTGCGTCCCTACGATGCTGCTCTGCAACAGGGCTAAATGAATGTAAATACAGGTTCAAAAAGCCCCGGCCGGCTTACCATCGGCCGGGGCGGAGTCCATTTACAGGATTATCAGCTTTCCGGTGCTTGTCGCCTTGTCTGAAACCAGCAACATCAGATAGTTGCCAGCAGGTAATGTGATATCCATCCAGTGCCGGCCTTCTGTCAGATGGCGGTTCATCACGATGCGGCCATCCCGGTCGAAGATACGGAAGTCGCCTTCGAAAGGCACATCCAGGCTGAATTGACCGTGGTTCGGATTCGGATGGGCTGTCATGGTGGAGGCTACAGCCTCGGAGCTTTCGTTGCCTAAGCCTTTCCCGATGATATTTGAGAACGTGTAATCCGATTGGCCGGTAGCGTATATGGCCCGTACGGCATACAGGTAATAGCTGTCATCCAGACCCGAGATGTTGTCGGTTAGCGAGGTCTGCGTCGTGCCGGGAGCCAGTTCCGTCCAGTTCTCCGGTTTGTAGAGGTCCGCTTGCTTCAGACGGTACACGCCATAGGATTGCACGAAGTCTTCGGCTTTCGCTTCGGCCTTCTCCATTTCGGCTTCTTCGGCATCCGTGCAATAGGCTTCTATCAACCAGTTGTATTCCATGGAAGTGGCTAGTCCGGTCAATTGCATCCAGCCGCCATCGATGTTTATCAGGTTGCCTTTTCCTCGTACAACCGGTCCTAAGTCGACACCGGCAGGCCAGCCGGAAGTGCAGTTGCAGATATATCCAATGTAAACGGTCTTGCTTCCGTCTATGAAATAGGGGGTGTTGAGCGTGATTTCGGTCCATCCGTCCCAGACGATTTCTTCATCCGGAACAGCCTGCTCGTACACCAAGGTGCCTTCGCTTCCATCCCATATCGCTACGGAGAACGAGGCGATGGTGGGTACTTCCCCATAGGTGCCGCAAGCAAAGAAGCGTATTTTGGTCACATAAGTTCCTTTGATTCTAAAGTCTTCAATATCATAAGGCTCATAGCGATGTGCCGCCGAGAAGTTCAGGCCGCTTTCTTGGCCGATTCCGGAATACACCTGGCCTGTGCTCCATGTGACATAGTGCGGGTACGAACCAGTGCCATAAGCGGAATACCAATTCACTTGGACTTGGTTGTCCTGATTCATCGCCCTTACGGCTACCGGGGCGGTCAGGCTTTCCTTCAGTTCGCAGGATAAGGCGGTCTTGTCTTCTCCAATCTCGATTTGTTCCGTATGCTCGTCGAACATTGCTTTGGAAACACGCAAAGTGTAATTTCCTTTCAGCACCGTGGGCAATTGCACTGTCCCGTCCGTTCCAGTCGTTCCGGAGTGGGCCTGTCCGTCTTCAGAAGCAGGAATCAGTTCTATCAGAGCGCCTTCGGCGGATGTGCTGTTGTTAGTCGAGACCGTTACTGTGACCAAACTGTTCTGGCCTTTTTGCAGCAACTCGGAAAAGATGGTGTCGGAAGTGTTGTCGTGTTCGGAAAGGGAACAGATGGCATAGTAATAATTCCCGTCTTCCGTTTGCGTCCATGTATTATCCCGGTAGGATACACCTTTCGCTTCCTGCGCCAGGATTGTCCACTGCGCCGCATCGTTTGTGCCATCTTCCGGCAGACGCCATATCTGGTAGGTGTAATCCAATCCATCTTCGGCCTTCGAGATGGACTTGCTGGTGTTGTCGTTGGCGACCATGGTCTTGATCATCCAGTTGAAGTTGAATTCTCCACCTCCCATTTCATAGAAAGAAACCCATTCATTCTGGTAGAGCAGCACATCCCCGCCTTCCACGGTCGGTCCGTTGTCCACGCCGCAGGGGAATACATTCGGAGCCATCGTGGCTGTATAGCCGAATACATACGAGTAGTCGGCATCGATGATGACCGGTTCATCGAGCATGATTTCATTCCATTGCCCTAACGTGATTTGGTTCGAGGGGATTTCCTGATAGTAAATCTGTCCTTCGGCCTTGACATAGTCGCCTTTCCAGATAGTGAGGGCAAATTCCGCGTCTTCAACAGGATAGAACGAGATGCTGTTGACTTGGTAACCGTCCACATTGGCTTCTCTCAGCTCTTCGGGCGTGAATCGCTGACCTATTTCCATCGATCCCCCAGTACTCATCCCGATGCCAGACTCGTATTCCCCGTTACCTTTGCTCAATTCCGTTTCCATGAAGACGGCAGGCGCTCTCCATGACATGTCCACGTAATCGATATAATCCTGTGCGGCAAAGTCTCTTGGCGGGCGTACGTCTTCAATCAAGGTGATAGTGTCCGGATTCATCTCATTCTGATCCAGAACCAAGGAATCGGAAGTGTAGGTCTGGTACCATTGCTTGGTAATCCAGATGGAGTAAGTCCCGAAGTGGATATCCGAGAAATGCGCTTCCCCTTTTGCATCGACCGTATCCATGTAGGTATTGTTGATTCCTTCGATCCGGACTATCGCGCCAGCAGCGGAAGATCCGGTATTCGTATTGACGGTCAGGTTCAAAGTCGTGTACTTTCCTTTGTCGACGGCCCGGCTGAACGTATAGTCGGAAGCTTCTCCATCGATCAAGCTGCGGACAGCATAACGATACATCGTATCCTGCAGGCCTCTCCAGGACTTGTCGGTTATCGACATTTCCTTGATCGGGGCAACTGTGACGGCAGTCCATAGTTCCGGTGTGGTTTCCTGCCCGTTAATCAGACGGAATACCTCGAATTCATACAAGCCGTCTGCTGCGGTCGTCTCTATTTGAGGGATTTTCGCAAGTTGGGCTTTGCGGAACATGCGGGTATCGTATTCTCCGGTGATGGGGTTTTGCTTGGGAAGCGGCGTCTCCAGCGCAGGAGTTTTCTGGTCGAAGTCGGTTTTGTCGGCAAAAACGGAGCGGAAAGCCATGGGATCCTGTCGCCGGACGCTTTGCAGTTCCACGACTTCTGTCGGTCGGGAGTTCGGATTGGCTGAGCAGAAAGTATGGATGATCCAGTTGTAATTCATCGTGGCGCTCACCTCGTTGGCCGTGGTCCACACCAAACCGTCTTCGGAAAACAAAGAGGCATTGGCTATGGCGGGTCCTTGGTCAAAGCAGACAGGATTGGAACCTGAACCTTGCGTCACCTTGATAGCTACCATTATGTTCCGTTCCAAGGTAATCGGGAAGGGCTCTTCCAATACATATTCATGCCATTCATTATAGGCATTCACAGGCATCTCCTCGCTATGGACCATTGTTTCCATGCCGGTTTCTCCGGTGAAGATGCAAAGTTCGAAATCGGCGATGGCTGTCGGGAAGAAGCGTACTTTTGTGATTGCCGATTTTTCCGTGATTCCTTTGGCTTCGAAATCTTTTGGCGTATACCGGTGGGCAACGTAATAGGCTTCATCGGAACTGCCTCCGAACACGCCGTAGGGTTGCCCGTCGTCCAATTGCATCCAAGCCACAGGAGCCGGTTCTTTCCATTCTACCAAGGCGGAATCCTTTCGGTCATAAGCTGTTACGGAAGAAGGCATATTGACCATCAAGTCCATGAACAGGGTGTCGAGCGATAGGTCCGTGCTTCCTGCATGGATAGTGTCTTCGTAGTCCACGTACCCGAAAGCAGAGACACGCAAGGCGTAATCCATGTTACCATACACGTTTTCAATGAGGAAGCTGCCGGTGGAATCGGTAGTTGCCGAATAATCCGAAGCCCCTTCCAGAGATAGTTTGGCATCGGACAAGCCTAACCGGTTTCCTGTCCGTTCAGCGATCCAACCGCTGATGTTGATTGTTGGACGGGCTTCCATTTGTACGTTCAGTTCAATATTCTTGCCGTCTTCCACGGCGGCATTCCGGCTCAAATCCTCATAGCCGACATGCGTAAACGACAATGTCTGGTTTCCGGCGGGAAGATAGGGGAAGAAATACGTGCCGTCGTCTGCGGAACGTTGTACGGCCTTCATGTCTTTTACCGCAATCCGGACTTCTGCCAATGCATCCCCGTCGGCATTCGTGACTTTCCCGGAAACGCTGCCTGTATTCGACACGTCGAAATAAAAGATTGTGTTTGGCCTTTGCGCATAGAAAATGCCGTTTGTGTTGTCCGGATTGTCCAAATCCACAGGGTAATAAGGGACATTGGTCAAGGAAGTGGCATTTTGCATCGATTCGGTGGCCAGGAAAAGCAAGTCTCCTCCGGAGCCGCCCCAGAGCCCATGGCTCATATTGCCTTCCATGCAGACCACCAAGTTCCCGCCGGAGTATTCGAAAGGACGGTTAAAGGGGATATACATGTCATAGCTTCCACGCTCTATGGAAATCACCGAGTCGAAGACGCAGGTCAGTTCATCGGAGGAAAACCAGCCTTCGCTCATGTCTTGACGGTCGGTTTCTGCTACATAAATGCGAAGCCCTTGGTCGGTCAATGTCTCGCCCAGTGCGGAAACGACCTGGTAGGCGATGCCGTTCAATGACCCGGTCACGCCTTCTAACAGGGAAGCAGGATAAACTGTTTGGCCTATCGGGTAATAACAGTAGGTGTAGAAAGGAAGCCTGTTTTGCTGAACCTCTCCGTCGCCCACTTGAACCGCTTTTTCACCCTCGCCCATGACCCAGACAGGGAAAGGATCCGATAGGTTGTTGGCTTCGATTTCGTCTACGTTTCCATTTTCATCCTCAATGACTACCCGGCCTCGGATTGTATAACGGCCGGCCATTTCCGGTGTCCACTCTACCGGATAGTAGTTGGCCATTTCCATGGGCAAGGGCTTGGTATTGAGCGGACCTTCCGCCAAGACTTTGTTGTCCTCGTCAATCAATTGGACTTTGAAATTCCGTACGCCCCGAGAGCCTTTGTTTTCGACTTCCACCGAATAGGTGGCGGATTCACCTGCTTTAGGGCTCGAAACCCCTTTGATCCGGTTTGCGGCCAAGTCTGTTTGAGCCACTTCTTCTACCACAATGTCGTCCAAATAAGCATAAACCCAATTGTTGTAGTAATAGAATCCTATGCAAAAGCTGCCGCTGGCAGGCGCTTCGAATTCCACGCTTCTGGATTCCCAGCCTCCGGTGGTGGCGTGCCCGCGCAAATGTTCTATGGTCGTAGTCATTGCTTCGGCCGTATTGGTCTTGCCCAAGGCGACTTGAAGGTCTATTTCATTGTAGATGACTCCTTTGACAGCATAATGCAAGCGGTAGGTCTTGCCTTTTTCAAAGCGGAGCAGGGGAGAAAACAGCCAGTCGTCCGCTTCGGTATTCTGCTCCCCGGTTTCCTGCCACCAAGAGAGCCAATCGTAAAAAGCGCAAGCCGGTTCTTCCAGACCCGAGGTGGATTTCCAGTTCCAGCTGGCTTTTTCATCCGGGTTTTCTACCGTCCATAAAGCATCAAAGCGACTCTTGTCTTCAAAATCCTCGTTGAAAGGCAAAGACATGGAAGTGCCATGCTTGATTCCTTCGCTGATCGCTGTTCCTCCAGCTCCTTTTGCGTTCCTGGCTGTCACTTCGTAATAGTAATAGCCTAAATCGTCGATAGGGTCGGTATAGGACAAGCCTGCCGCATCGGTTTCCAACAATACGTAGCCGGGTTCGCGGACAATGCGGTATGCCAGCGCGGATTTATCGTACCATCCCCCGTTCAATCCGAATTCCGCGGGTGCCTGCCAGCTTAGGTGGATTCCATCTTCTTCCGCGCTCAGTTGCAGGTTTTGCGGAGCCGAGGGGACATCTTCTCCTACGAAGGTATGGACAGTAGCCTCATAGCTACGCCCGGTCTGGTTGACGGCATACACCGTATAGGATACCTTTCCGGCTTGAGGGGCCGGGTCTGTCCAAGAACAGCTTGCTCCCGGTTCCAGGCTTCCTGTGTAGGTTTCCGTCTTGTCTCCCATGTTCTTGTAAATCTCGATAGCCGTGATGGCGGATAGAGGCTCCCCGCTTTCAGTCCGCGTCGGGTTTGTCCAAGTCAAGCCCATTGTCTGCGCACCGTTCGCGCCAGGCACCTGTTTCAGGTTCTGTACCATGGCCGGTACTTTCCCATCGATTTCTTCCCTTACTTCTACCATGTCCACCGAAACACTGCCTGCATAGCTTTCCTCGGAAACAGGGCTGTTGCAGAGGAATCCTAAGCAATAGCTGCCGCTGGATGGAACCTTGATGAATCCGGATTCATAACCGTATCCGTTGATAGGGATATCCAAATCGGCAATCAGTTCCGTCATGGCTTCTACCGTCCGCGCATTTCCTAAATACAGATTCAGCGACTGAGGTTCATAGCTGGAATTGTAAAAGAAGCGGAACGAATAGGTCTTGCCAGCTTCCAATTCGAAAACAGGCGATATGGCCCAGTCGTTTGCCGTTATATTGCTCATCGGGCAATACAAAGCGGTGGAACCGTTTTCGCCCGAACCCATTTCCACGGCGCTGTACCATGTCACGCCATCCTGGTTCGCGTCAACGAACAGCCATTCCGCGGCGAGTTCCTGGTCTTCAAAATCGTCAAAGAATACCTCGGGATGCTCTCTTTGAGGCAGTTTTGGCACTAATGGCTCCGTATGAGCCTGAGCTTGCAGGCCACCGGTTCCCGCTAACAAGGAACTAGCCCACAAGAGACTTGAAATCTTGACAAATCTGTTCATGGTTTATTTGATTTTGAGTATTTTAATGACTTCTTTTTCTGTTTGGCTTTCCAATACGACCCAATAGAATCCTTGCGGCAACTCTGTCATGGGGATTTCGATGGCGCTTGCTTGCGGGTTTATGTCTTGTCCTGATACGTGCCGGCCGGATCCGTCGTAACATGCGGCATGGATGAAAGAATGCCCGCTGAATTCTATATGGAGATAGTCGCGGACAGGGTTATTGTAATAAACCGGTTTTCGGGTGGCCGGATTTTCCGTGATTGTGGTCGTTTTGCCTTCCATGATCCGGATATCGTCGATGGCCACGCCGTATCCGAAATGGGAGATGCCTTCAAAGGCGACGAAATATTCATCGCTAGGGTCGGGCAGTGCAATCGTGTCTTCCTGCCATTGGGAGATGTCTTCCTGATAAAACGCCATTTCCTGCCATTCCGCTGTGGCTGAATTCTTGACATGCACTTTCAGCCAGTCCTGATCGGAAATCCAGGCCGGTTGGGCATGTTTGAATACCAAGCAAGGGTTCTGCAAGCCCGACAAATCCAATTGGGGCGTAATTAATTTTGTGGACCATCCATCGTAGGTTTCTGCTTTGAAGAGCGCATTGTATTGACCTTCTCCCGCGCTATTGACCGGAGCCTCCGTATTCCCAACGCCTTCCACATAGATCCAGTCGGTTTGGCCTTCCCCGTACTCGTAAGTCCAGCAGGACGGAATCAGATCCGATTCGAAGCCTTCCTGGTAGGGGTATTCGCCAATGACATTGCAGACTACATACAGGCTTCTGTCGAAGACTTGGTCGCAAAGCGAAGGCTCGGCTACCCGTATCTTGAATTCGAACAGGCCGAACTCCGATGGGATCCCGCTCAGGAGGCCTTCCGGCGATAATTTCAAGCCCTCTGGCAATCGTCCTTCGATGATTTCGTAACGGTAGGATTCTGCTGCGCTGCCGGATGTCTGCATCTGTACCTGATAGAATTCATCCACGTATGCGTTTTCCAGCGTTTCCGGAGCCAAGATTAGTATCTGGCAGGAGTTCCCCATGACTTTTACGCGGACGGTATCGGTGCCGGTCGCGGCCAGACGGATTTCGCTCGTGTCCCGGCGGATGCCTTGCGGGTTGTAGCGGACATGCAGGATGCCTGAGGTGGCTAATTCCGAACGGGTATCCCAATTCTGCCCATCGGTGGAGATTTCGAAAGGTTCGGTGGTCCAAGCCGAGATGGCGGAACATAAATTGCTCCCTTTGACATGGAAAGTGTCTGCTTGGGAAGGGTTCATGTAATCTGTCTGGTGGAAAACCGGCAATTCTTCCCGGCTTAAATCCAAACGAGGGGCTGTAGGGTCGATAAAGATGCCGTCTATGGTCTCTTCTCCGGTGTTCAAGGGGTCGAGCCAGTTTTTGAACTGGGTGGAATCATTGTCCCCGTATTGATCCCAGTGATACCAGAGCCGGCCGTAATACCCGAACAAGTCCGGTTTGTCGCAGGAGGCGCTTCCTCCTGTCAATGTTCCTACGAAACGGTGGTCCATGTTGAACAGTCCGGATCCGGAAGAACCACCTTCAGTCACGCCATAGCCGCTTTGAGTGGGAGCGAATTGCGCGCGGAAATGGGCGTTGGGCGCACCTTCTTCCCGGGGTGGGGGCCAAGTGCCGACTTGCAGATGGTTTAATGAAGCGAATTTCTTCAGGTCGCCTTGCGGATGGTGTATCCCGACCCCGATGGAGTCGGCCGGGACGATATTCCTCCTGTCCCAGCCGCTGTAATAGACACCCCATTCTTCTGGAATGTCAGTGGTCAATTCCAGCAACATACCGTCCGATCCTCCTATGGTCGGAGTTCCCGCACGGAAAGAGGCACCTGTCAAGGTTTTGGTATCCAAGGGGTCCGCGTCCTCGCAATAGGACGATTCGTAATCGAAAATGAATTGCCATTGGGAAAAATCGATGCTGGCAATCTCGCCCCCCGAAAGACAGTGATAGGCTGTAGCGATATAAGGGGTCAGGTCTTGAGCGGTGTTGTTCACCACGGTGCCTGTACACATGAACCATCCGGAACCGACCAGCATCAGCATTTTGCAGACCGATTTCTTTTCGGTCTGCCAATTTTCGCCTTCAGGGCAGTTGATATTGATCATGCACCAGCTGGAGACCGCTTTGCTTCCGTTGTCTTGAAAGCCAGGGGTGTATTGCACGCTGATTTTGTTGAAGCAATACCCTAAGCCGTCTATGCTGAAACGGGTTTTCTCTATGGTTTCGGATAAATTGCCCTGTGCTGGGAATACCATTTCGAAACAGATTTCATCCGTGGCCAGCATTTCGGTCGAGAAACGGCCGCCGTTCGGATTGCTGGTATTGGTATAAGCTCCCAGCACCCGGCTTCTCTCCTTGTTGTAGACAAACAGGGCGACACCTTCGGGCAAAGAGAATTCATGGTAGGAAACCAGCAGGGCCAAGGCTCCAGGTGCTTTCAGCCCTAAACGCCAGATGGAACGGCCATCGGGCAGGACATCCCAGCGTCCTGAATTTTGTAGCGTATAATGGACCGGCAGCTGGACAGCGACTCTCGGCGGCATTCCCAATCTTTCCGCTTCGGCTTCTTCTATTAAAAGCTGCTCCATGTCCAAGGAGTGTTCCACCACTTGGTAATTTATCCCGGAGACGGATTTCGTCCCTTGGCTTGAAAAAGAAGGCGGTGTCCCGCCAAAACTGATTTGGGCCTGCAGGCCGGTTATGCCGGCCAGTAGCCATAATAAAGTTGTCCATGCTTTCCTCATGCTTCTTTGTTTTTTTTGTTTTTTGGCGGCCGGAGGGGAATCCCTTCCCGTCCGGCCATGGAGGCCCCGCCGGGAAGACCGGCGGGGCGTTGCTTCCGGCGGATTCTCATCCGGCGGAACTAAAACAAACCAACCAAAACCAATTATTTGACAACTAAAACCTGTTTACCGTTTTTCCGATTTGACAATCCGGTGTACCGCTGTCTGCCCGTTGGCCTGTTCCACGACCAAGAGGTACAATCCTTCAGGCAGGACGGGACGCAAGCTGACCGCCTGCTGGCCGTTCAGCTCGTAGCGGACGGTTTCCCGACCCTGCAAGTCCAGAATCCGGATGCTTTCCATGGGCCATGCCGATTCGACATGCAGCTCTTCCGCATACGGGTTCGGATAGACATGCAAGCCTGCTTTGTCTTCGGACTCGTTGGCCACATCGGGCTTGAAGGTAGCTTCCAGACTATGGTCGGCTGTCACCGTTTCGAAGGTGTAGGATTCCCGTGCGCCTACCGATTGCCCGTCCACCAGCACGTCCTCGATCACGTAGCCCTCGTTGGCGGTAATCGTCACGGCCAGGTCTTCGCCCGCCTTCACGCTCTGTTCCCCGCTGGGGCTTACCGTGCCTCCCTCACCGGCGCTGAGCGTAATCGTGTAGGTGATTTCCTCGAAGCGGACTTCGTACTGGGCATCGCCCTCGCAGTCAAAACGGTAGGGATTCTCCGTGGAAACCAGGTCCCCGCCTTGGTACCAGCCACTGAACTTCCAGCCCTCGTTGCCCACGGCCATTAGGACCACTTCCTCGTCCAAGATGTATTCGCCGATGCCTTCCACCGTCCCGGCTTCGGTCGGGTTGACGGTGGCCGTCACTTCGAACAGTTCCGGGTAATAGACATGCACGCTGTCCAAGAGCAGGCGGTACTGGCCGGAGCAGTTGAAGTGACGGAAAGCGATGTTCAGCACCTCGCCCTTGTAGCCGTCCAACGGCAGAACGACATGCTGGAGTTCATCGGATTTCAGGGTGTCGGCATAAACAGGCGTGAAGAAAGCCGTGTCGCGGTCCGAACGGGTCGACACCAAGATTTGGTAGGCTTCTTTGAAATCGGTCGCATCGGCAGCTTGCACATAGAACGACAGCCATGCCTTGGGGTGGGTGATTGCCAAGCCCGGCGTCACGAACCAGTTGTCCGGAGTGACGGGACCCATGTTGTCGTCAAAGGAGGCCGAGAAAATGCTGTTTTTCCCGAAAATCGGCTTGATTAGGTCCTGTTCCGCTGTGTCTATCAGTCTCCATGTCAATCCGTCGGAAGAAAGCGTGAAGTTCTGCCAATCCTTGTTCCAGGCGGAGTCCTCGAAGTTGGCCACGAAAGGCAGCTCGTAAGCCTGCTTTATGCTCAGGCTCTTTTCTATGCGGTTGTTCAGCATGTTGCTGTCTCCTGCTGCTATCACTTCGGCGAATACGACCGGGGCTTCCGTTCTGGCCATGCACAAGTTTTCGGTAAGCATGATCAGGGTGTCTTGGCCGGGCAACAGCATCCCTTTCCATTTCACGCGGCCTGTCTCGATACTGTCGACACCGTAGATTAACTCGGCGGATTCCAGGTTTTCATATCCGGAATTCAGCAGGCGGATTTGCAATACGTTCCTTGCCGAATCTGCTCCCCAGACTGTGTCGGTCGGCAAAACCATGGCTGCAATTTCGGCATCCTGCGGGAAGTGAGGCTTGAGCACGATATTGTCGATATCGATGTTTTCCCAAGAATACGAGCCGATGGTCCGCAGCACGAGGAAGCCTTTTTCCATGTCTTGTACCGGAATGATGAAGCTATAGGTCTGCCAGCCTGTATTTTGAGTTACAGGGTATGCATTGTTGTATCGATGGATGGAATCCACGAAAAGCACGTCTTCCCATCTTCCGGTTTCGGACAAGCCCAAGTCCAATCGGTCGGGGGAGCCTGGCCTTTCGGAGCTTCTGTACATTGCCAGGCTGAGTTCGTATTCGTCATAACGCAAATCCAGATAAGGAGACAGGGCTAAGACTGTATCGTACCCTTCGGAGGACCACTGCATGTAGTTTTCGCCTTCGTACGCCGGATGCCCTGCAGGTCCCCAGCCTGCGTTTTCCTGGTAAGGAGCCCAGTTTTCCCCGAATTGCCAGAAACCAGCATCGGCCGATTCGAAGCCTTCCACTAAGCGCCATGGCAGTGTTTGCGGGTATATGCACGCATTGAAATCAAATTGATTGTCTACCAGCGATACATCCTCTGGCAAACGGACCGACAGGGCGGTATTGGCATTTTCTTCTTCAAAGACAAACGGAATATGCAAGGTGTCCGTCTGACCTGGAGATAGGGTTTCGGAAGTCAGGGTCTTTGCCAGCCTGCCTTCGACATACAAAGAAATTTCTTTGGCCTGAGCCAGCGTCCCGTCATTCTGTAGCGCTACTGCAATACGGCATTCCGTGCCCGCTTGAATGATTCCTTCCGCCCATGCGGAACGGATGGCGAACTGGTCGTCTTTCGGGCTCATCATAGGACCATGGATGTCATCTATATAGCAAGTGCCGCTGCTTGCCAGGGAAAAGGCCAGGAACACCTCGCCGAGCTTTTCGGGATCCATTTCCGCGAACATGATTTTATGCAATCGGTATTCGTTGCCTATGATTGTATCCATCGTTACCGTGTCCCAGGCTTGCATGTCTTTGGAGAGGCTGATGCACAAAGAAACGGTATCATCGTAAAGGGCGCTTTTGGCATGGAAGCACAGGCTGTCTTTTCCTGTCAGCGTCAATCTTGGCGTAATCAGACGGTATCCTGCCGAATTGGAGGTTACTGAATATTTCCCGTTTTTGGGATACATGTCAAACGCATTCCAGGCGGCCTCGGTGCGCAATCCGATCTGTTTGTATTCCACATCCCAGTATTCGGGCGGTGTCAGGCCTGATTCGAAGCCTTCCAGAAGGTAATTTTCGGGATATACTTGCAGGGAAATCGCCTGCTTGTCGTTTGAGGCATTGTCATCCGCGGGTACTTGCACGGACAAAGTGTAGAGGCCTTCTTTTTCCGGTTCGAAGGTGAACGACAGGGTATCGGATACCTCTCCGGATGCCAGCTCCAATGTTCTGCTGTCTGCTGCCTGTCCGTTTACTTGCAGTTCCACATGCAAGCCATCCAGATTTTCCAAACCCGGGTTGTCGACTATGGCTTTCAGTCTTATCTCGTCGCCAGAGAAATAGTATCTATAGGGATCTTCCAATGCGAGCATCCTGACCCGGGCATCTTTCTCAAAGATAGACAGCGGAAGTCCTTTCACTTCATCTACGTACCAAGAACTCAAACCTGGATCCTCGACCCGGAACGCTACGTAAACATCCTTGCCTATATAGTCTGTCAGGTCGATTTCCCGATACGCCCATTCATAGGCATCAAGGTCGGCTTCATTCTCTGTGGCTTCGTACTGAGCCAGCTGTATTGCAAAATCTTCGGTGGAAGCGGTCGTCTCCGACAAAAGCACTTCGAAGGAAGTGGTCCCTTCGCCATACGGGCTACCGGCCAGTTGCACGTAAAAACTCAGTGTATGGTACTCTGGACTGGGTCTGAGTTGCGGCGTGATGCTATAGGAGATGGAAGGATTGTCCTCCGATGCTGTAATATAGTCATAAGGAATCTGCAAATATCCCGGAGTCGACAATGCGCCTCCCGTGCCTTCATAATCCTCATTGGAAAAATCCACGTTCCCGTTGGTCACGGCAAATTGCCAGTTTTCAGGAGGGAAGGGCGAGTCGGCATGGAAATCCTCGAACAGGAAGTTGGCAGGGTAGACATCCACTTTCGTTTCATGGGTATTGTTGCTTGCATCGTCATCGTCTGGCAAAGAGGCTTTTACCATGTAAGTACCTGTGTTTTCAAAACTGTAATCCAGGTATGCCGTATCCGGGTTCGATGCGAAATCGATACGCTGAGAACCGACAGGGATCCCGTCCACCGAGAAAGATACAGTTACCGGGTTCTTGTTTTTCCCTTTGTTTTTCACAATGGCCCTCAGGCGGACATCTGTGCCGATTTGTACAAAATCTTCCGCAATCACATCGATGGATTCGATACTGGCATCATTGTCGTAGGCAAAAAGGGGAATGCCGGAAACTTCATCTAGCCCGACATCGACAAGCGAATTGTCAAGGACTTGGAATGCTATGTAGATTTTCTGGCCGATAAAGTCGGTCAAATCCACCGATTTTTTCGCCCAATCTTCGCCATTATAGGTACAGGGAAAATCCGCCTGGATTTCCGTGTTCAGATAGGTGGCCAAAGTGTTGGTAAAATCGTTCGTGTCCAAGCTGGCTGTCGAGACACGGAGTTTCATACGGGTTGCATCGAAATCGCAGTCATACCAGACGTTGCTTATCCAGAATGTCAATATGTGGTTTTCTGCGGAAGGTTCCAGCATGGGGGTGATCAGCCAGGCGTTATTGACACCTTCGTAACCTGGATACAGTTCGGCATGACCGGTTTCGTAATCCGGGCCATAGCCATAAGAGTATCCCGTCCATTCATGGGAACCGTCCTCGCCGACTATCGAGGTCCAGCCTTCAGGCAGATTGTCCGAAGTGAAGCTTTCGTTCAGTATTTCTTGCGCGGATGCCATGCCGCCCAGCATCAAGAATGGCAGACTGATGCCACATAGGATTGATTTTAAACTTTTCGTTCTTTTTTTCATGTTGCTTGTTTTTTATGAATAAGAGAATCCGAGTATTGAGTTGAGAGAAACCTTGCGCGAAATTTTTGATGGCCTCGGCAGTGTCAGCGGAGCTTACAGCACTGCCATTCCTGCGGCGGGAATATTGACAGGAAAGCCATGTGAATCAAATGCGTAAAATATTCGTTTTCTCATTATTCCAGGACAGACAGCTTGCTCACAGCAAAGAAAAATCGACTTTTTGGCTTTTTTTACACCTTTCAAAGTGCATTGGCGATACACTTAAATAAAAATGATTCAAGGTATTTACAATGGAAATATTCTTGAAGGATTTGAAATTTGATTCGTTTTTACACGTTTTGATTTATTTCTGGCTACAGGAGCCATTGTATCTTGTCGCACGTTCTTTATTTCCTAAAATTATTATCTTTGATTGCTTCGCATCGAAGATTGGCTACGCCGAAGCCCCTCCGCCTCAGACATGTTCAAGGATGGAACTGCCTTGAGATGCCCCTCGGCTTAATCGGGGCTTTGGATGCGTCTCGGCAGATCCAATCGAGCAAACTCGTTTGCTCTGCTCTCGACTTTGTGTATCTTTGTTCTCATAGGCAGGCATCGAAATGCAGTTTTCATCCCTATCTTTGGGAATCGCATGGTTTGATGCCGCATCGTAAACACAAGAATATGCTTTACCCGATAGGAATCCAGAATTTTGAAAGCCTCCGCAAGGGAGGATTCACGTATGTGGACAAGACAGAATTGATTTACCAACTTGCCGCTACGGGGCGGTATTATTTCTTAGGCCGTCCGCGCCGTTTCGGCAAGAGCTTGCTTTTATCAACGATGGAAGCCTATTTCCAAGGGAAAAAGGAACTGTTCAAGGGTTTGGCTATCGAGAACCAAGAGAAGGACTGGACGGAATACCCGGTTTTGCATCTGGATTGGGGCGGAGCCACCTATACCTCGGAAAGCATTTTTAACGATAAGATTGAAAATGCATTGCGTCGATGGGAGCAGGAATATGGAATCGATAACGTGCTGACGGCAGACAGTGTCCGGTTTGAAAATATCATCGATGCGGCCTACGGGAAGACAGGCAAGGCGGTGGTGATATTGATAGACGAGTACGACAAGCCGATAGTGGACAATCTGGACAGAGAGGAGCTGAAAGAGGCGTTCCGCAAGCGTTTGTCCGGCTTTTACAGCGTGATGAAGGCCAAGGACGGCAAGATTCGTTTAGGTTTCCTGACGGGCATCACCAAGATAGGCCAGCTGAACATCTTCAGCGGTCTCAACAATTTGCAAGACATTTCGATGGATCCCCGCTACGTGGACTTGTGCGGGATATCGGAAGAGGACCTGCACCGGTATTTCGATGAAGGCGTGCAGGAACTGGCCGATGCCAACAAGCTTACGAAAGAGGCTTGCTACGCCAAACTGGCGCAATGGTACGATGGTTATCATTTTTCGGAGAGCAGCATCGGAATTTACAATCCTTTCAGCCTGCTCAATACGCTCAGCAGCAAGCGGTTCACCGGATACTGGTACGCTACCGGCACGCCGACCTTCCTGACGGTGGCCTTGAAACAGACCGGGAAAGATATTTCGGAACTGATAGCCAACGAGGTGGAGGTGGACATCACCGA
>CALUMK010000020.1 GCA_944321735.1 uncultured Bacteroidales bacterium | reverse complement strand
GTGTGGCTGGAATACCTCCTTTCTGGAGAGGGGTTCACTCTTAGAGCTTCTTGCTGTTGCGGACGTGCAGGGTCGAGAGACAGTTGGACAGTCTCGTAGCTCAGTTGGTCAGAGCACCACACTGATAATGTGGGGGTCAGCGGTTCAACTCCGCTCGAGACTACGAAATGTGTTAGGACATTCCTTTTGGGGGATTAGCTCAGTTGGCTAGAGCACCAGCTTTGCAAGCTGGGGGTCAAGGGTTCGAATCCCTTATTCTCCACCATCTTGGGGTATTAGCTCAGTTGGCTAGAGCGTTTGACTGGCAGTCAAGAGGTCAGGGGTTCGACTCCCCTATACTCCACAAAATCAATCAGAGAAAGGCAGCTGTGAGGCTGCCTTTTTTCGTATAATGCTGGTGGGATTGAAAATTTTGCTTATACTTGTCGATTGGTATTCCTCATAAGTTGTGACTGGAGTGTCGCCTTCTGGTAAAGGTGTTCTCAAGAGATAAGGCAAATATATGGATGATAGGGAAAAAGTCGAATGTGTCCGGTTGTTGCATGAATTGGGATGTTCTTGCGTGCTGAGCAACGGGAAGAATCGTTGGGTAGGACGGGAACGCGGGGTCAAGGATTTGCTGTATTTGCTGGAGTCCGATCCGGTTCAGCTTCGCGGCGCTTTCGTGGCCGACAAAGTGGTGGGTAAGGCGGCTGCCTCCTTGATGATTTTGGGCGGGATAGCCGAATTGCATACAAGGATATTGAGCTTGCCGGCTAGCTGGCTTTTACGGCAGTACGGGATTCCTTATCAAGCAGAACACCTTGTGCCCCATATTATCAACCGGGCAGGCAACGACTGGTGTCCCTTGGAAAAACGATGCTTTTTTGCCGAAAGCCCGGAGGCTTGCTTGTGGCGGATAGAGGCTTTCTTGCGGACTTTGAAATCCTGATTCGGTACAGGCGGGATGCCGTTGCTGTAATGGATGGCGATGGGGCAGCCTTGACGGATTGACATGGGAATGTTTCTTGTTTGCTGTGAGTTGGGACGGCAAGAGAGAGGCGGTAGAAAGATGCAGGAGCGTACCTTAAGAGACAAATAAATCGGATATGGAACTTTTGTTTTTGGGAAGCATCGGTTTGCCCGAGATTATCGTGCTGGTCTTGATTGTACTGCTGATTTTCGGCGGGCGGAAGATTCCGGAATTGATGAAAGGACTGGGCAAGGGCGTGCGGAGCTTCAAGGATGGCATGAAAGGCATTGACGAGGATGACGCTGGAACTTCGACGGCCAAGAAACGGGCTGGAGGGGACGATGTAGAGCGTTCAGCAGCGGAGAAGCAGACGTCTTCGGACAGTTCGGTGAAGCCCGAAGCGGAAGACAAATAGGCTATGGGCGGATTGGAAGAAGAAAAGCGAGAATCCGGAGATAGCCTGGTAGAAACTGTTCCCGTTCCGGAGAAATCCGGGACGTTGATGTCTTTCTGGGACCATCTGGATGTGCTGCGGTCGAGCCTGGTTCGCATTGTCGTGGTCAGCTTAGGCTTCGGGATAGTGGCTTTCTGCTTCAAGAAGGTGCTTTTTTCCATCGTGCTGGCACCGGGCCGGGACAGTTTTGCGACCTATAGGCTTTTTGATTGGATCAATGGCTTGGGTGACTTGCATCCGATGCCTTCCTCGTTCAATGTGGAACTGATTAATACCGGGCTGGCCGAACAGTTCATGATTCATGTCAAGACGGCTTTCGCTTTTGGTTTCTTTTGCGCGGCTCCCTATGTTTTATATTTGATATTCAAGTTTGTGTCTCCGGCATTGTATGCCAATGAGCGTCGCTACGCTGTCAAGGCGGTGAGTGCAGGCTATCTGATGTTCCTGGCTGGGGTCTTGTTGAGCTATTTTCTGATTTTCCCTCTTACATTCCGGTTTTTGGGCACTTACCAAGTGGACGAATCGGTAGAGAACCTGATTTCGTTGCAATCGTATATGGGCACGTTCTGGATGCTCAACCTTATGATGGGCTTCGTGTTCGAGATACCTATCCTGTGCTGGCTGTTGGGCAAGATGGGCATTCTGTCGGCTTCTTTCCTGAAGAAGTACAGGAAATATGCCATTGTCATTGTCTTGGCATTGGCTGCGGTTATCACGCCCACCTCCGATGCTTTTACGATGCTGTTGGTGGCTTTTCCAATCTGGTGCTTGTACGAGACCGGGATTTGGATTTTGAAGCGGCAGGAGAGATAGTGATTGTAGAATTTCGGCCAGATTCTTACCTTTGCAGGTTTTTTTCGGCTAGGCTGGAGGTCTGTAGTGTATAACGGTTTATTTACGATGGGTTTACATTGCGGTTCTCTATTTGGCAGGGATGCTGTCATAGCCCGGAGGAGGTTTGCCATAGGGACACGGGCCTTGCGGGCGGACTGCAGGAAGCCTCTGCTTTTGAAGGTATTCGATGACATTAAAATAGAGTTGATTCATGACAGAAATCAGGAACGTGGCCATTATCGCGCACGTAGACCACGGTAAGACGACATTGGTTGACAGGATTTTGTATCAGTCCAATTTGTTCAGGGACAATCAGGAAAAGAAGGAGCTTATTCTCGACAACAATGATTTGGAACGCGAACGAGGCATCACTATTCTTTCGAAGAATGTGTCGGTTCGTTATAAAGGTGTAAAAATCAATATTATCGATACTCCGGGGCACGCCGACTTCGGAGGTGAAGTGGAGCGGGTGCTCAACATGGCCGACGGGGTGCTGCTGGTGGTGGATGCCTTTGAAGGGCCGATGCCGCAGACCCGTTTCGTGTTGCAGAAGGCCATTCAATTGAACTTGAAGCCAATTGTGGTAATTAACAAGGTGGATAAGCCCAATTGCGACCCGGAACTGACCCAGGAGAAGGTCTTCGATTTGATGTTCAGTCTGGGGGCTACGGAAGATCAGCTGGATTTCCCGACGGCTTTCGGTTCGTCCAAGCAAGGCTGGATGAGCGAGGACTGGAGGAAACCGACTACCGATATTACGTATCTTTTGGATTTGATACTGAAATACATACCGGCACCAAAGCATCCGCAGGGCAGTACCCAGATGATGATTACCTCTTTGGATTATTCTTCTTATATAGGCCGTATTGCGGTAGGCCGTCTGACCCGAGGCACTTTGCAGGCCGGGCAGAACGTGAGCTTGGTGAAGCGGGATGGTACGGTTGAAAAGCAGAAAATCAAGGAATTGTATGTGTTCGAAGGCTTGGGTAAGGAAAAGGTGAAGACACCGGTCGAAGCCGGGGAGGTCTGTGCGGTAATGGGGCTGGAAGACTTCGAAATCGGGGATACGATTGCCGATTACGAGGCTCCGGAAGCCTTGAAGCCGATTTCGGTGGACGAGCCGACGATGAGCATGCTGTTCACGATTAATAATTCCCCATTCTTTGGAAAGGATGGCAAGTACGTGACTTCCCGCCATATCCGCGAGCGTCTGGAGAAGGAATTGGAAAAGAACCTTGCCTTGCGTGTGGAAGATACCGGTTCGCCCGATTCGATGCTGGTCTATGGCCGAGGCATTCTGCACTTGTCGGTACTGATTGAGACCATGCGTCGGGAAGGCTACGAGTTGCAGGTTGGGCAGCCTAAGGTGATTATCAAGGAAATAGATGGCCAGAAATGCGAGCCGATGGAAGAGCTGACCATTGTGGTTCCGGAAGAGTTCTCGGGCAAGGCTATCGAGATGGCCACCATGCGCAAGGGGGAAATCAAGTCGATTGAAACCCAATCGGATCGTACCCATATCATTTTCAGTATTCCAGCTCGCGGCATGATAGGCTTGCGCAACAATGTGTTGACGGCTACCGAAGGGGAAGCGGTCATGGCCAGCCGTTTTGACGGTTACGGTCCTTGGAAAGGAGAAATCGGCATCCGTCGCAACGGAGCTTTGGTCGTGATGGAAACCGGGACAGCTTACGCTTATGCCATTGACAAGCTGCAAGACAGAGGCACTTTCTTCATCGACCCGAACGAGGAAGTCTATGCCGGGGAAGTGATTGGCGAGCATATCCGTCCGGACGATTTGGTGATTAATGTCTGCAAGAGCAAGAAGCTGACCAATATGCGGGCATCGGGTTCGGACGAGGCTACCCATATCGCGCCGGCCAAGAAGATGTCGTTGGAAGAATACATGGAGTATATCGGGCCGGACGAATATCTGGAAATCACGCCGCAGCATTTGCGTTTGCGCAAGATTATCTTGGATGAAAACGAACGCAAGCGCTTGGCTAAGAAGGCGGAAAATTCCGATAACCAATAAGCAAGCCGATAACAATAATTCGGGAACGATGGAGAACAGCAGGAGGAAGCCGGACTGGCTTAAGATAAAGCTGCCGATGGGCGAATTGTCGCGCAAGGTGCAGGATACAATCAAGGACAACGACTTGCATACGATTTGCACCAGCGGTCGTTGTCCGAATCAAGGGGAATGCTGGGGTTGCGGGACGGCTACGTTCATGATTGGAGGCGATATATGTACCCGAGGATGCCGTTTCTGCAATGTGAAGACAGGCAAGCCATTGCCTTTGGATCCGACCGAACCGCAGCATGTGGCCGATTCGGTTCATCTGTTGCAGTTGAAGCATGTTGTCATCACTTCGGTGGACAGGGACGATTTGCCTGACTTGGGGGCCTCGCATTGGGCTTCGGTAATCCGTGAAGTGAAGAAGCTGAATCCCTCCACGACGATGGAAGTGTTGATTCCGGATTTCCAAGTCCGCTCTGAACTCATCGATCTGGTGATTGCGGAAAAGCCTGAGGTGATTTCGCATAACTTGGAAACGGTTCGCCGTCTTACGCCTTCGATTCGGAGCAAGGCCACTTATGATGGTTCTCTCAAGGTGTTGAAACAGATTGCGGCCAGTGGCATTACGGCCAAGAGCGGCATCATGTTAGGTTTGGGCGAGACGAGGGATGAGATTCTGCAAGCGATGGACGATTTGCTGGCGGTGGGTTGCAGTGTAATGACTATAGGGCAGTATCTGCAACCGACTCGGCAGAATGTGGAAGTGCAGGAGTATGTGCGTCCGGAGACGTTTGCTGAATACAAGGAAATCGGCTTGGAAAAAGGTTTCCGTTTTGTGGAGAGCGGGCCTTTGGTTCGTTCCAGTTACCACGCCGAGCGGCATGTAGAGCGGAAATAAGTGAAAAACAATACCGATATCGTTATGGTACCGTGTTATTTTGAGAATCTGGGGCGGCGGGATTACCGTTCGGTCTGGGATTTGCAGGAAAAGACCTTGGAGTTGGTCAAGGATGCCAAGAGGGAAGGCCGGACAGGGATGAACCGCCTCTTTTTTGTGGAACATGATCCCGTATTTACCGTAGGTCGTAGCGGCAAAGACAGCAATATGCTGGCTGGGGCGGCGATGTTGCAGGCCAAGCATGCCGAGTTCATCCACGTGGACCGGGGCGGCGACGTGACCTATCACGGGCCGGGGCAGATTGTGGGCTATCCGGTGTTCAATTTGGAGGAATTGGGTTTAGGCGTCAAGGCCTATGTGGATGCTATCGAGGAATCCATTATCCGGACGATGGCGATGTACGGGATTTCCTGTGAGCGTCTTGCCGGAGCTACCGGAGTTTGGATCGAGCCTCATTCCAGCCGGGCCCGGAAAATCTGTGCTATCGGTGTCAAATGCTCGCGCTATGTCACCATGCATGGGTTCGCCTTGAATGTGAATACCGATCTTTCTTATTTCAAGATGATTAACCCTTGCGGTTTTACTGACAAGGGCGTGACCTCCATGGCGCAGGAATTGGGGTCTGAAGTGGACTTTCGCCAAGTGCAGGCCAAGCTGCTTTCGGTCATGGCGGAGGTGTTCCATTTGGATATCATCGAATATTAGTGTGAAGAGGCTTGCAAAGACTTGTTTTTGCAGGAAGATATGGCGCTGGCTTGTTCCGGGCTTCCATCATCATCATCCGGATGCTTTAAACCCAAATCGGTCATTAGACTTTGGGTAGATTGTCCGCTTATGTCATGCAGCATGCTTCTCGCCTAGCCGAAGGCGTAGCGGGCTACGTCGAGGCGTAGCGAGGAGCAAGATGCGGACAGAAGCGAACAAGATGCACAAAAGCATCCCTCTTCGAAAACAGGAAACACACTCGGCGAGTCTAATGACCGATTTGGGTTAAATGGGCATTCGGGCTATTGGTTCGGACAAGCCAGCTTTTTTGTCGATAGGAATGAGCAGCCAATCCGGCTGAATCCTTGCCGATTTTAGATGATTTCAACCGCAGAGATAGGAATCCAGCCTTTGCTTCCGTCTTTGATTCTGACTTGGTAGTAGGGCGGTATCTCGTCTTCTATCGAGACTTTGCTTCCTTCATGCAGGGTGATGGAGGACGGGCTGGAGGCTTCGGGCATGTCCTGCAAAGGGACGGCTTCCTGCATGACAATCGCATATTTGTGTTTGGATTGGTGGTAGGCGCTGCCGCCGGCTATGAAGCTGAATACGAAAAGCAGGATGCTTAGCAATAAGGCATAGAATCCCATTTGCTTTCGGCTGTAGCTTTTGCTTGTCCGGTATAGCAATGCGCAGAGCAGGCAGCAGAGCATAAAAGCCAGTATCAGCGCCGCCCAGGCTTGCATCGGGAACAGCTGGGTGAAGTTCTGCCAGGCTTTGGTCAAGGCGAATGTCGGCATGCTTTCGAAACGGTCCACGATTTTCAGTTCGGCCAAGGCCAGGTTGTTTTGCGCGTCTTCCTGTTTGGGTTCGAGTTTGAGCGCTTTTTCATAGTAGAGTATCGCATCGGGATATTCTCCTTGGTTATAATAGGCATTGCCCATGTTGAAGTAAAGCTCCCAAGCTTCGTACCCGCTTTGATGTGCCGTTTGGTATTCTATCAAGGCGCTGTCGTAAATTCCTTTGGCATAGAAAGCGTTGCCGTTTTCAAAAGCTCGGTTGGGAGAGGTTTGGGCTGAAAGTACGGCTTGGCTTCCGGATAGCAGGATCAGGCAGGCCAAGGTTTTCAAGACTGTATTGCAAAGTTTCTTTTTCATTTCAGATTCGCTTTTTATCCGCTTTTCCCGCTTACTTGATCGCGCCGGTTATTTTGTAAATGATTGCGTAGGCTTCTTCGTACATTTTTTTCATGCCTTCTTCTCTTGAAGCCTGGGGCGAGAACCTTTCAAATTCGCAATGATCCAAGGTCTGGATAAATTGTGTGCTCAAATCATCGGCAACTTGGCGTTTGCCCAGTTCGTCCCGTACCGTATCCATGGAAAGGTTGGCTGGCGGGATGTTGAACTTGTTGGATAAGAATCCCCACAGGGCTTGGGAAATTTCGATGAAAAATTCATCTTTTTTTCCTTCTTTGAGCAGTAGTTCCGCTTTTTTGAGGCATCGTTTGGCTTCCTTGGCTGCTTTACGGTTTTTCAAGCCTACGATATCCGCCTTGTTTCTGGCATGCAGGCGGAACAGGAGCAGGCAAAGCCCGAAAAGAAGCATTTCCGCGCCCATGCAGATCCAGAATGCCGCCGAGAACAGGAAATTCTTGCCGATGGGATGCCATTTTTCCACGCGGGGTTTGATGTATTCGATATCGCTGCCTGCCTGTGTCCCATGGGCACCATCGGCTGCCATGGCGGCGTTTTTCCCGGCTTCGACATTCAGGACGATTTCAGGTATGTTCTTTTCTTCGTATTTCCCGGTGGCGGGATTGAAGAAAGAATAGCTGAATGCATCGATCTTATATACGCCGGCATGGCGGGGAACGACAATGTATTCAAAGACGGCTTTTCCTCCTACACCGTTGGCATTGCTGTTTTTGCTGTAAGAAATCCTGGGTTCGTAAACTTCAAAGTCGGGAGGGAATACAATCTGGGGCGCATGGATCATCTCGATATTGCCCCGGCCGCTGACGCTGAAACGGAAAGTGCTGGCTTCGTTGGTCTTGAGCGTTTGCAAATCATAGTCGAAGTCGATATCGAAATCACCGACCAGGCCATCGAAAGACAGCGGCCGCCCTTCTTCAGGCAGCGGGCGGGCGTTGATTTTGAGAGAGGGTGTCTTCAATTCTTTCTTTACCGTCTGCATCGGGGCAAAGAAAGGATCGTCGAAGAAATCCCAGATGCTGTTGGTCCGTTGGCGTTGCACGGCAATCTGAGCCAAAGCTTCCACCTCCATCGGTTCCACTGTATGCACGCCCTCGTTTTGGGCAAAAAGAGCCACCCGTCGTATGTCCGCATAGACATAGTTCCGTCCATCGATTACTTCCTGGTTCTGGGATTGAGGATTCACTTCCAGTTCTTCGACCCAGAAGCCTTTGTTGGAAGGTGTCTTGTTGATGATGAACTGTTCTACCGGGATAGAGGTGTAGATCCGGTAGTTCAGAATCACTTGTTCCCCCACATAGGGGTTTTTCTTGCTGGGTTGCACGGTGACGAAGAGGTCCTGGTCGCTGACTTCGGGCGGCAGGTTCTGCTGGTTTTGCGTGTTGGTTTGGCGGCTTTGGGCTTGGGAACGCGCCTGCATACCGGAGGAGTTCGTCCTTCCGGCCTGATGGGCGCTATTCGAACTGCCTTGGGTCACGGTCAAGGTGAAAGGTTCTGATTGGTAGGTCTTTCCATCAACTACGATACTGGCCGCTTCTACGGTGATACTGCCTTCTTGGGTGGCCTGCAATCCATAGGTGAACGAAAGGTTGAAGCTTTGGGACTGGCGGCCGTTGACGAATTGGAAGCTGCTCGATTGGGACTGGTAGGGGCCATACAAGATGTCCAAGCCTTCAAAGGAAGGGGCTTGGAAGGATTTGGCGCCTCTTACATTAATCGTATAGACAACTTCGAAAGCTTGTCCTGCGGGGACGGACCGGGGTGCTTGGACGCTTAGCTGAGGCTCTTGCGCCGACAGCATTCCTGTCCAACTCAAAAGGAGAAGGAGGCATGCGGCAATCCTTCTCCCGGCGATTGTTTTGTATTTTACAATGTTTTGCATGATTCCCTTTCGTTTACCAGTCTTTTTCGGGCGAACCGCCGCCTCCTTGTTCCCTTTCTTTCTTGAGCTTGTCCAAGGTGTTTTTCTCTTGGTTTTCCATGGCTCTTAGGATACGTTCGGCTTCTTGCTGCTTCTTTTTGTCAGCCTTTTGCGCTTGGGCCTGTTGCTGTTGTTGCTCTTGTTGTTGCTGGCCTGGGTTTTGCTGCTGATTCTGCTGGTTCTGTTGGTTCTGTTGTTGGTCTTGGTTCTGCGGCTGGTTTTGTTGTTGCTGTTGGTCTTGGTTCTGCTGGTTATGTTGCTGCTGTTGTTGGTTTTGTTGTTGCTGTTGTTGGTTTTGTTGTTGCTGTTGTTGGTTTTGTTGTTGCTGTTGTTGTTTTTGCAGCATTTTCTGCGCGTAGGCCAAGTTGTACCGGGTATCGGTTTTCCCGGGCTGGTTTTGCAGAGCCTGGATATAGGATTCTATCGCTTTCTGGTAATCCTGTTTCTGCATCCATGCGTTTCCCATATTATGGAAGAGGTCCGCTCTTTCTTCTTTTCCCAATGTCGGGTCCGTGGCTATTCTGGAATAGTTTTCGAGCGCTTGGTCGTAGTTGCCCTGTTTGTATTTGGCATTGCCTAAGCCGTATCGGGCTTTGTAGTATGTGCTGTCCTGGCTCAAGGCTTTCAGGTAGGAGATTTCCGCTTGGTCGAAAACGGAATCCTGGTATTGCCTGTTGCCTTGGTGGGTCGGTATGGCTTTTTGGGCTTGCGCGGAGGAAATCCCTCCGATGGCCAGCAACGCAAAGGCAAAGAGGCTCAGTACGTTTTTTGCGTTTGTCCGGTTTCTTGTTTTGTCCGGTGCTTCTTTTTTCATGTTTTTCCTTCCAAACAGATGGGCTCGGTTGAATACTTTGTTCCGTTTTTCAAAGATAAAGATTTCGAGCAAGAGGAGCAAGAGCGCTGCCGCCAGGAAATATTGGAATCGGGTTTCGTAGTCGGAAATGTTCCGGGATTCGAACGAAACTTCATCCAAATCGGAGAGTTTGTCGAAAACCGTTTCCACTCCCGAAGCGATATTGTTGTCTTCCACGTAAAAGCCTTTTCCGGCTTTGGCGATCTGCTGCAGCATTTCCCGGTTCATTTTGGTGACCACCACATTGCCATTAGCATCTTTTTTGTAGGCGACCACTTGGCCATTCCGGATTTCAGGGATAGGGGCTCCTTGCGGGGAACCCATGCCGACCGTATTGACCATGATGCCTTGTTTGGCCGCATTCTGGGCTGCGCCGATGGCATCGTCTTCATGATTTTCCCCATCGCTGATGACAATGATGGCCTTGTTGTGGGCCGTGGCGAATTTGGGATCGAAATTCCGGACGCAGAGGTCGATGGCCGATCCGATAGCCGTGCCTTGGCGGCTCAAGTCGGAAGTCTGTACGTTGTTGATAAACAGTTTGGCAGCCCCGTAATCGGTCGTCAGCGGAAGTTGGAGGTAGGCATCGCCGGCAAAGACGACCAGTCCGATGCGGTCCGATTCCATCTTGTCCAGAATGCGGATTACCGTTTGCTTGGCACGCATCAGGCGGGATGGCTGTATGTCATTGCAATTCATGCTGTTGGATATATCCAAGGCAATCATGACATCCACGCCTTTGCGTTCGGCCTTTTTGACGGTCGTCCCCATTTGCGGATTGGCTAAGCAAAAGACAAGCAAGGCAACGGCGAACATGGAAAGGATGAATTTCAGGTAGGGTTTGCCTCCCGAATAGCCAGGAATCTGGCTTAGCATGCCTTCGTAATCGCCAAAGCGGGCCAGCTTTTTCCGTCTGCGGGCCATGTTCCAGAGGAACGCCCCTGTAAATGGGATAATCAACAGCAGCAGGTACAGGATTTGAGGTTTTTCTATGATGAACATGATTACGGCAAAGTTTTGAATATGGACAATCTTCCGGCCAGCTCTAACAGGAGCAGGCCTAAGGCAAGCCAAAGTATGGTTTTGTATTCTTCGGAACGATGTTCAAAGGAAATGACCTCAATCTTGGTCTTTTCCAGATTGTCGATTTCGTTGAAGATTTCTTTCAGGTTGTTCTCGGTCGTGGCCCGGTAATAACGTCCTCCTGTTTCCTCCGCAATCTGGGTCAGCAGGTCTTCGTCTATTTCCACTTTGGTATTCTGGTATTGGATGCCGAAGGGAGTACGGAAAGGATAGGGCGCCAGTCCTCGCGTACCGACACCGATGGTATAGACTTTGATTCCGTAGGTCGTAGCTAGGTCAGCGGCCGTCAAAGGGTCGATTGATCCGGCGTTGTTGACGCCGTCCGTGAGCAGAATGATGACCTTGCTTTTGGCATCACTCTTCCGGATGCGGTTGATGCTGACGGCCAGACCATCGCCTAAGGCAGTTCCATCGGGAATCAGCCCGCTGCGCAATTCATGAATCCGGTTTTCCAGGATTCCGTGGTCGATAGTCAGCGGGCATTGGGTGTAAGCCTCGCCGCTGAAAGCCACTACGGCAATCCGGTCGTTTTCCCGTGCCCGGACGAAATCCTGGGCTATATCCTTGGAGGCTTCCAATCGGTTGGGCTTGAAATCTTCCGCCAGCATACTGCCGGAGATATCCATAGCCATTACGATATCGACCCCTTCGATGTTTTTCCGGCTGTTCTTGCTTTTGGCTTGAGGACGAGCCAAGGCCACGATAATCAGGCCGATGCAGATTAGGCGCAAGACATTCAGCAGGGGATAGAGGCGTTGCCTCCAGGTCTTTTTCAGTTCTTTGTTGAAGTCCGTTCCGGAATAATACAGGTAGGGACGGGTCTTTTTGTCTCGGGAGAAAAGCCAGTATCCGACCAATGGCAGGATGACCAGCAGCCACAATAATTCCGGATTGGCAAAAACAATGTTTTCCATAATTTGCATTCTCGTCAACAGAGGGCAGCCTTATGCCGTCTTCAGTTTTCCGTAGGAGCCTCCTTCTCCTCTTTGCTTTCCGCTTTGTTGTCCGCTTGGGAGCAGCTATCATCGGATGGTTCTTGAGTCATCTCGGAAACCGGGTGGGAGGGTTGGATTCCGGAAGCCGAAGTTTGCGGGATGGAACCGGCTGTTGGCTCGGATTCGGTATCCGCTTTTGGCAGGCTTTCGGCTACTTTGGCCGCATCCTGTGCTTTCTTCTGGGTTTCGAGGAACTCTTGGACAACTGCATAGCAGTTTTCATGTTCCGCAGCTCCGGGAAGGACTTTGGCAAATTTGACCAGCGTGGCCGTATCGAGCACTTCCATCAGGTTTTGCGCTTCCCATGATTTGGCCGGGAAACGTTTCTTCAAGGCAGAACGAAGTTCCTCGTTGGTCATTTCCACAGCAGGGATTTCCATGGCTTCGGAAAGATAAAGCCTCAGGATATCGGTCAGTTCGGTGTAATATTCTTTAATCAGGTTGTTCTGCCATAACTGTTTTTCTTTGAGCTGCTTGAGGGATGCCAAGGCTCGGATGACAGGAGGCACGCTTGGCTTTTTGGGGACGAACAAGGTTTCCTTGCGCTTCCATTTCTTGCAGATGTAAACGATGGCCACGCATAGCAAGGCTGTTGCCAGTGCAATCCAAAGATAGATGTCGTATTTGTCCCAATACTCTTTTAACAATTCTTTCTTACCGACATTGAAAGCCGGAGCAATGTCTTTGATGGATGCCGTAGTATCCACTTCTGGGGCATAGAAACGTACGATGCCCGTATCGGTGCAGTAGCTCCGCAGGCTGTCTCCGGCTGGGTATTCGAAGCAGAAAGACGGCATGGTGTACAGCCCTTCCCGATAGGAAGAGAACAGGTAGGAAACCGTCATTGTCTTTAGCCCGCTATGGGCATCTGATACGGTATCGATGCGGAGGCTGTCGCTTGGAATCAGGCTCAAGTCTGCGGAAATCTGTCCTTGAAGGAACGGGAAGTTCACATTTTCCGGGTTCGGGCTTTCACAGTGGAAACGCAGGTTCATCGCGTCCCCGATCATGCCGGCGGTATCGTATTCGACCCATATGCGGGGGCTTGATTGCCCCGAGCCTGTTATCGGCAGAACAAAAAGTCCCCCAAGCAGGCCTATGAGAATCTTTTTCATCTTTCAAAACATTAAGCGCGCAGTTTGCAAGCCGTGGCTGCTTATAGCTTGTTGAACATGTTGATAAGCGGCTTCACATAGTCTTCCTGTGTGGAAATGCTGGCATGGGTGATGCCGTAGCGGCTCATCAAGGTTTCTCTTTCTTGTCTTATCCGGTTTTGGTAGCGGGCGAATGCTTGGCGGTTAGCATGGGATGATGTGTCTATCATCATTTCACGTCCGCTTTCATTGTCGTGAATCCGGACAAGTCCCCAGTCAGGCAGTTGCTCTTCCATGGGGTCATGAATCTGGATAGCGATTAACTCATGTGCTTTGCTGGCGATTTTCAAGGCTTCTTCATAGTTCGGACACATGAAATCGGACAGCAGGAAAGCTGTGCTTCTCCGTTTTTGCACATTGCGTAGGAATTTCAAAGCTTCACCAATGTCGGTACCTTTGTTTATGGGATGGAAATCAATTAATTCCCGGATGATGTGGAGCAAGTGTGTTTTCCCCTTCTTGGGAGGGATGTATTTCTCCACTTCGGTGCTGAAGAATATGGCACCCACCTTGTCATTGTTTTGGATGGCGGAGAAAGCCAAAGTGGCGGCGATTTCGGTGAGAATCTCCCGTTTGGGTCTTCCCGAACCGAAATCCCCGGACGCGCTGACATCGATTAGCAGCATGACCGTCAGCTCCCGCTCTTCCTCGAAAACTTTCACGTAAGGGCGGTTGAAGTGAGCCGTGACTTTCCAATCGATGAAACGTACTTCATCCCCCGTCTGGTATTCACGCACTTCGCTGAAGGTCATCCCTCGGCCTTTGAAGGCGCTGTGGTACTGGCCGGAGAAAATCTGCTTGGACAGCGTCCGGGTCTTGATTTCGATTTTCCGTACCTTTTTTAATAATTCGGATGTTTCCATGGCCTTGTTATTACCCGTTTTGTTACCCGTTTCATTACCCGCCTTGTTGCCCGCTTTTGTCGCGGTTCAGAGACGGCAGTCTTCGGTTTCCAGATGTCGGCGCATCGGCTATGGAACTTCAACGGTGTTGAGGATTTCGTTCAGTATGTCCTCGCTGGTCACGTTTTCCGCTTCGGCTTCGTAGCTCAGCCCGATACGATGGCGCATTACATCGAAGCAGATGGCACGGATGTCTTCGGGAATCACATAGCCGCGATGTTTGATGAAAGCGTAAGCTTTGGCGGCCAAGGCCAGATTGATGCTGGCACGGGGCGAAGCACCGAAGGCGATCATGCCTTTGAATTTGTCAAGCTTGTATTGTTCGGGATAACGGGTGGCGAATACGATGTCGGTGATGTAATTCTCGATTTTTTCATCCACATAGATTTCACGGGTCAGTTCCCGTGCGCGGACGATGTCTGCAATCGAGACAACTTTATTGATTTGGGGATATGTATTGGTGATGTTTTGCCGGATAATCAGCTTTTCTTCTTCCTTTTTCGGATAGCTGATGACCACTTTCATCATGAATCGGTCCACTTGGGCTTCCGGCAGGGGGTAAGTCCCTTCCTGTTCGATCGGGTTCTGGGTGGCTAATACCAGGAACGGGTCTTCAAGCCGGTAGCTCTGTTCCCCGATGGTTACTTGCCGTTCCTGCATGGCTTCCAGCAAGGCGCTTTGCACTTTGGCCGGAGCACGGTTGATTTCATCGGCCAGTACGAAGTTGGCGAAAACCGGGCCTTTGCGGGTGACGAAGTTTTCGTCTTTCTGGCTGTAGATCTGGGTCCCGATTACATCGGCCGGCAATAAGTCAGGGGTGAACTGGATGCGGCTGAACTTGGCATCGATGGCGGTCGCCAATGTCTTTATGGCTAATGTCTTGGCCAATCCTGGAACGCCTTCCAGCAGGATGTGCCCGTTGGCCAAAAGCCCGATCAGAAGGCGTTCCACCATGTCTTTCTGTCCTACGATGCTCTTCTTCATCTCCATTGAAAGGAGGTCGATGAAAGAGCTTTCCCTTTGGATTTTCTCGTTAAGTTCCTTGATGTCGATTTGTTGTTCGCTCATGGCATTTTTCTTTTTTTTGTTCATCAAGAAGATGATTCCCCTTGTCTTCTTTTGACGTGCAAAAGTAGGGATTATGATAATCCGTCTGGGTTAAAAAAACTTAAATTATGTTAAAAAAAGTTAAAATGGGTGAAATTTTTTCATTCACATTGTCCCGTTTGCATTTCGGTCGGATTCGAGGTTGGAACTTCTTTTTTTTTCTCTAAATTCGCGCTTCAAATAGTAAGACCATGGGACGTATTTTAGCGGTGGATTATGGCAGGAAACGCTGTGGAATAGCCGTGACAGATCCTTTGCAGATGATTGCTACCCCGCTTGTTACAGTGGAAACATCCCGCTTGTGGGATTTTCTGAAGGAGTATATAGGCAAAGAGGATGTGGAATGCTTGGTGGTGGGAGAACCTCGTCAGATGGATTATACTCCTTCGGAGAACGAACGTTATATCCAGCCTTTTCTGGGGCGTTTCAAGAAAGCTTATCCTCAGATTGCTTTGGAACGTGAAGATGAGAGGTTTACGTCAAAGATGGCGTTTCAGGCCATGATAGAGGGCGGGTTGAAGAAAAAACAGCGGCAAGACAAGGCTTTGGTGGATTCCACCAGTGCCACGCTGATTCTGCAATCCTATATGGAAAGGGTCGCTTTGCGGAGACGCCAGGAAGTTGTTGGAGAAATGCCGGAGAAGGCAGGTGAAAGGAACTGAAATTTTAAAATCACGGAAATAACTATGATATATCCTATTGTGGCGTATGGAGACTCTGTTCTGCGCCGTCCGACGGAAGAAATAGGTTCGGATTACCCGGATCTGGAAAAATTGGTGGCAGATATGTTCGAAACCATGGAACATGCCGATGGCTGTGGTTTGGCTGCCCCACAGATAGGCTTGTCCATTCGTCTGATTGTGGTGGATGCCACTCCTTTTGGAAAAGAAGATCCTAAAGCGGCCACTTTCCGTAAGGCATTGCTTAATCCGGAAATATACAAAGAGGAAGGGGAAGTATGGTATTTTAATGAAGGATGTTTGAGTTTTCCTGGTGTGCATGAGGATGTGCCGAGAGCTTCAGTAATCCATGTCCGTTATATGGATTTGGATGGAACGGAACATGATGAGATTTTCGATGGCTATGTGGCTCGGGTCGTGCAGCATGAATGCGATCATTTGAACGGGAAAGTTTTTGTGGATCGTTTGAGCCCGATGCGGAAGATGATGCTCAAGCGTAAGTTGGACTGCATCGCCAAAGGCGATGTCCGAGTGGATTATAAAATGAAATTTTCGGTGAAACCCAAACACCGCTAAGCGATGAAAATGAAGCGTCAATTTTCGTTTTTAGGACTGGTTTTGTTTGTCATCCTATTGATGAGGGGCGGGGTATGCCCCGCTCAGACAACCCGTCATTATGAAGAACCGGAATATGGTTTTTCTCAAGCGGTCAGCTTGTACGAATCCGATAAGTTTGCTGCAGCCAAGCGGGCTTTTTCTGCTGTGCAGAGGAGTTTGCGAGATGATAACGAATACCTTCGTTCGGAAACAATGTATTACAAGGCGATGTGCGATGTGATGCTTTATCACAAGAGCGGTGCAAAGGCTTTACGGGATTTCGTGGAGACTTATCCGAACAGTAACCGTGTCAATAGCGCTTATTTTCGTTTGGCTAATTTCGAGTATGATTACAAGAGGTATGGATCAGCGAAGGGCTATTTTGTCCAAGTTGAGCCGGATGATTTGGATGTTAAGTCCGGGGATGTGGAATTGTATTGGTTCAGATTTGGTTATTCGGCTTTTATGACGAAGGATTATGGGGAGGCCAAATTGTGCTTTTCGGAATTGACAGATCATGAGAACCGGTATCAAGTGGTTGCAACCTATTATTATGCATATATTCTCTATTTGGAAGGTTATTATCAAAATGCTCTGGATTATTTTGAGAGGATAGAAGACGATCCGGCATTCGCGAACATCGTTCCCTTGTATATGATGCAGATATATCATGTTTTGGGTGAAAGTGACAAAGTGATAGAAATGGGGCCTTCTTTGATGGAGACAGCTTCTGATAAAAGAGCGGCAGAAATTGGCCGGTTGTTGGGAGAAGCCTATTATAAGAAAGACCGTTATCAGGAAGCCTTGCCGTATATGACGAATTTCTATCATAATTCTGCGGAAATTCCTGATGCCGAAGGTCTTTATATCTTGGGATATTGTTATTACAAATTGGATTATTTCGATTCGGCAGCTTATTATTTCCAAGGTGTGATGCCCTTGAATCCTCCTGCGGGACTCAAGCAGTCGACGCTGTACCATCTTGGTTATTGCTATGCTCGTCAGAACAAGAAGAAGTTTGCCATGGATGCTTTTTCCGAAGCTGCCAAGATAGAGGGAGAAAATGCGGTAGTGGAGGAGGATGCCTTGTACCATCAAGCGCAATTGGCATATGAATTGGGGCTGAACCCCTATCATGAATCATTGAAAGTGCTGGAGGATTTTCTGCAAAAATATCCGAACTCGGTTTATTCCAAGCGGATTTATACCTATATGGTTCGAATGTATCTCACAACCCGCAATTACGATATGGCTTTGGCATCGTTATCCAAGATAAAGGAGAGGACGCCCGAGTTGAATCTGATAGAACAACGCCTTTATTTCAACAAAGGGGTTGAGTCTTATTTGCGTCGAGCCTATGGGACGGCTTTGTCTTTTTTCGAGAAATGTTCCAAAGCCGGTTATGATGCGGATTTGACAGCCAGGGCTTATTTCTGGCAAGGAGAGTGCCATTTTTCAGCGGGCAACTACCAGAATGCGTTGGGCTTTTATAAACAGTTTCTTTCGTATGCAGGGGCTCAGTCTCTACCGGAGTATGCTAATGCTTTGCTGGGCATGGGCTATGCCAGCATGGAAATGGTCAACTATCCGCAGGCGATAGGTTATTTCCAAAAGTTCGCCGCATTGGATAATTCGGCTATCGACCGGCATTTGCAGGCCGATGCCTATGCTCGTCTGGGGGATTGCCAGTTTATGACTGAGGCTTATGCGGAAGCTGTACGTTCTTATGATGAGGCATCCCATAGAGGGTATCAACCTGCAGATTACGTGCTGTTGCAGAAATCTCTTTGTGAAGGAGCCATGGGGCGTTATGAACAGAAAGAGAAGATTTTGTTGTCGGTGGAAAACCTCTACGTGGAATCTGCATATATGCCGCAAGTCTATGAGGAATTGGCTTCAACCTACTTAGTGATGGGGCAGGATTCAAAAGCATTGCAGTATTATCGTAAGTTGAGGGATTTTTATCCGAATTCGTCGAAATCCTTGTCTGCGTGGGCAAGGATGGGGTTGATTTATTATAATCAAGGTAATAACGATCAAGCTTTGCAATGTTTCAAAGTGGTGGCCAAGGCTAACCCATCCTCGGCGGAAGGGCGTCAAGCCTTAACGACAATCAGGAATATATATATGTCAATGAATCAGATTGACAAGTATTTCTCGTACGTTGCATCATTGCCGGAGGTGAAATTGGAACAAGCGGAGCAGGATTCCTTGCTTTATTTGACGGCAGAAAACGCGATGTTGGAAAATCGCTATGCGGAAGCTTTGGCTGGTTTGAAAACTTACTTGGATACGTATCCGCAAGGATTGTTTATGGTTGATGCATGGAAGAATGCAGCTTTGTGTGCAGAGAAGATAGGGGACAAGTCCAATATGAAGAATGCTTACAGACGATTGTCTCAGCTAAAGGTTGAGGAATCGGAAGCGGCCTCTCTCAAGCTGGCGGATTTGTGTTATGGGGATAAAGAGTATAAGCCGGCTTTGGGGTATTATTTGCAAGCGGAGAAATTAGCTTCCAAACCGGAGAATCTGGTGGCAGCACGTTTGGGGAAAATGAAGGCGTATCGGGCATTGGGGCAAAGCAAAGAATTGGTTGAATCGGCCTTGGAGGTACTTAGGACCGATGGGATTACGATTCAGGAATCGGATGAGGCGCGTTATTATATTGCCCATGCAGCACCTGCTATCGGAGAGAACGAGTTGTCCATGCAGCAATACGAGGCATTGGTGAAATCCGCGAACCCGGATTATTCCTCGGAAGCTCGTTATATGTTATTGGAGCAAAGGGTCAAGTCTGGTTTCTACGATGAAGCAGAGCGGATGATTCTGGATTATATCAGTAGCGATGTTGTCAATGAATATTATTTGGCAAAGACTTATTTGTTATGGGCTGATATTTATTACCAGAAAGGTAATGTGTTGCAAGCCAAGCAGACTTTGCAGAGCATAGTGGATAATTATGAGGGAGAGGATTTGAAAGCGTTGGCTCGCCAGAAATTGGAAATGATTAAGCAAAGGGAAGCTTCAGAGCTGGAACAGGAGCAAGTGCTTCGTTCTTCGCGTTATGCGGCAGAAGAAGAAATCATGCTTCCTCCGATGTAATCCGTATTTGAAACTTGAAAATTAAGACGATGCATAAAATACTGTTGATAATAGGAATGGTCGCGGGCGGAATGGCGTTTGCCGGAGCCCAGGAAAATACAGGGGCATTGCCGACAGGAACCTACAACGAGAATGTTGTGGTCACGGCTCCCTACCAGCCTAGTTTGGTCTTGATGGAAAAGCCCGTTTTCTCGCCCAAACCGGTAGATACGATTCTTTCCGCGTCTCGGATGGATTATGAGATTATTTCCAGGCCGTTTTTCACGACATATCCGATTGAGAATATAAAACCGGCGAAAATCCTTGGCGAACCTATCCCTCGATTGTGGAATAATCGTGTCAAGGTCGGTTTTGGCAACCATTTGTCTCCTTTGGCGGAACTGAATTTTGGAATGGGGCGTGATCGGAAATATGAAGTGGCTGCTTACTACCGGCATCATTCCGCTTATGGCAAGGTCAAAGGTTATGATCGATTCAAGACCAATCATTCGTTGAATGAGGCGGATGTGATCGGTCGTATATTTTCCGATAAGTTCATCTCTTCGTTGAATGTGATTTACAGCCAGCAAACGGTGAATTGCTACGGGTATGGGAACTGGGATACAGTGCCTGATTTGGATTTAGGGGATTATAAGAACCAGTCCAAGCGTTGGTATCAGAATGCGCGGGGAATACTCTCATTTACTGATAATGCCCGGAAAGCGGAAGATTTGCGGTTTGATGCAACTTTGGATTATAATTTGAATATGACCAATTGGCGTTCTGCGGAAAATACGGTTATTGTGGACGGAGGGGTATCGAAGGTGGTGCTGAAAGACAGGAAATCCGTGGATGTTTTGCAGATTGGCGGACGATTAAAATTCGAAGACAATACTTATCGTGACGGTATCAAGGATGGGTATTGGAAACCGGAAGAAGGCGCGGAAGGGCCTACGAATGTGTATGTGGAAGGAAATGAACTGTTGAATGCTTGGCATTTGAATTTTCAGCCTACTTTGTATTATAAGTATGATTTCGTTGAATTGGATGCCGCTTTGGTGTTCCATGTATTTGGCAATTCGGCATGGGGTTGGCAAGTTGACAAGGCAAGCTATTTCCAATTCAATCCGGTCGTTGATTTGAAATTACATGTCATAGACAAGGTTTTGACGTTCTTTATCGGGACAGGTGGTGGCGTGGAGCGCAATACATTGGACAAGATTTCCCGTATTAATCCTTTCTTGCATCCGACCCTGTTTTCGGATTTTGAATTCACAAGGGACAAGTTCAATGCCTATGCAGGTTTGCGTGGAAATTTCAGTAAAAGCATAGACTATAGGATCAAGGTTTCCGCGCATTTCATGGAGAATGTGCTGAGTTTCGATTATTACAGGTATATTTATTCCTGGGGATTGCATTCCATATATTATGGATACAATGATTTTGTTCCGATTTATAGTGGCAATGTATTCAATCTTAAGTTAAGAGGAGATTTGAATTTCCGATTCGGAGAAAAAATCCTGGCACATTTGGATGCCACATATAACCATTATAGCGAACGCCTGTATTACAGCCCGGAATTCATGGCTAATCTGGCATTCAAATACAACATCATCGATGGTCTGTCCGTGCATACGGATATACGGGCATATACCAATATGAAAGCCCTGGATCGGGTTGGCGATGAGCAGACAATCAAAGGCTGCTTCGATTGGAGTATCGGGGCGGAATACCGTTTCATCAAGCGGATGACGGTATTTCTGGACTTGAACAACCTGCTTTCGCAGCGCTATTATATGTGGTATGATTACCCGTCCTACCGTTTCAATTTCATGGTAGGGCTTACCGTTGACTTTTAGTTTGATTGGACATGGAAGTAATCTGGGGGCTTGAGAATTGGAAGCCGGTTCATAATCCAGTCATTACCGTTGGTTCGTTTGACGGTGTCCATGTTGCTCACAGGGCTGTTATAAGCCTGTTGAACCATTATGCGGATGTGGATGAAGGGGAAAGCGTCCTGATAACGTTCAGTCCCCATCCACGGATGGTTCTGCATTCGGACGATGCCTACGACCATCGTTTCCGCTTGTTGTCGACCGACGAGGAGAAAGTGGCATTGCTGGCGAAGACGGGCTTGGGGAGGGTTCTGATATTGCGTTTTGACGAAAATTTTTCTCAAATGCCCTATTCGGATTTTATCGAAAAGATTTTGGTAGGAACATTGGGCGTGAAGAGGATGGTTGTGGGGTATAATCATAATTTCGGTCATGACCGCAAGGGAAGTTACGACCAGATGCTGGAATATGGTCGTAAATACGGTTTTGAAGTGGATAGGTTCCCGGAGCAATTGTTTCATCATCAGCATTTGAGTTCGACTCGGATTCGGAATCTTTTGATGTCGGGGCATATTGCGATGGCCAATGAGTTGCTGGGCTACAATTATGGGGTCAGAGGACATTTGCGCGAGAATGTTTTTGTTCCGGAGGATTCTCATAAATTGATTCCGGCCAGTTCTTCTTGCTTGGTCAAGGTCAAGAAAGGCGATAATTTCAATTTTACGGTATGCGAATGCGTGGATACCATCTCTTTTCCCGACCTGAAAGTGTTAAAAGAAGGCGATGCCCTGAAAGTTGAATTCATTAAAGAGGTGGATGTACGCGGAAAACTTGGATGATGGGGCTTGGATGCAGGGAAAGATTTCAATGTACAGGAGATTCCAACCTGATATAAATAGCAATAGTCATGGTGAAAGAAAATTATGAAAGGATCTTGCAGGCTTTGAAGCCGGGAGTCCGCTTGGTGGCGGTCTCCAAGTACAAGCCGGTCAGTGACATTCGGTCGGTATACGATTGGGGACAGCGTATTTTCGGGGAGAACAAAGCTCAGGAAATGAAAGCCAAGCATCCGGAATTGCCTTCGGACATAGAATGGCATTTCATCGGGCATCTGCAGAGCAATAAAATCAAATACATCGCTCCCTTTGTTACGTTGATTCACAGCATCGACAGTTTTGCGCTTTTGCAGGAAGTGGATAAAATGGCGGCTAAGAGCCAGCGGGTTATTCCGTGCTTGTTGCAATTCCATATCGCTCAGGAAGAAACCAAGTTCGGCTTTTTGCGCGAGGAGGCGGAGCGGATGCTCGATTCAGAGGCTTTTGCCGATTTGAAGAATGTCCGTATCGACGGGGTAATGGGAATGGCGACTTTTACGAATGATAGGGTCCAAGTCCGGTCCGAATTCGTGGGGCTGCATAAGGAGTTCGATTATTTGAAATCCCGATATTTTTCTGGAGCGGAGCATTTCAAGGAAATCTCGATGGGAATGTCGGAAGACTATCAGATTGCGATGGAGGAGGGCAGTACGCTGGTACGGATTGGCAGTTCGATTTTCGGTCCGAGGGATTATTCCTTGAAGCTCGAAGATCTTGTATGACTTTGGTTTGCTGAAACGCGGTTGGGTGGCGGTAAGCCGTTCTTGTCGCGCAGCCCCGTTTAGAGGTTTTTCATTGAAACGAAGAGACCCTGTCGGAAAATTTTCTGGCAGGGTCTCTTTGTGTATTCAGATAGCGTATGATGACTAGGCCAAGGTGGCAACCATCACCGCCTTGATCGTATGCAGACGGTTTTCGGCTTCATCGAATACGATGCTGTGCTTGGATTCGAATACGTCTTCGGTTACTTCCAAGCCGTTCATGCCGTATTTTTCATATACTTCACGGCCGATGGTCGTTTCCAAGTTATGGAAAGCCGGCAGGCAGTGCAGGAATTTCACGTGCGGGTTGCCGGTCTTCTTGATAACGTCCATGTTCACCTGGTAGGGCTTCAAGGCCTTGATACGTTCGCCCCAGGCTTCCATCGGTTCGCCCATCGATACCCATACGTCGGTATAGAGGAAGTCAACACCTTTCACGCCTTCTTCCACATTTTCCGTCAAGGTAATCTTGGCACCGGTTTCGGCAGCGATCTTGCGGCATTCTTCCACCAGCTTTTCATTGGGCCAGTATTCTTTCGGAGCCACGGCGCGGAAGTCCATGCCCATCTTGGCAGCACCTACCATCAAGGAGTTCCCCATATTGTAACGGGCATCTCCGAGGTATGCAAAGCTCATCTGGTGCAGCGGTTTGTCGCTGTGTTCCATCATGGTAAGGAAGTCGGCCAGAATCTGGGTCGGGTGGAATTCGTTGGTCAGACCGTTCCATACAGGTACGCCGGCATATTCAGCTAGGCTTTCCACGATGCTTTGGTCAAAACCGCGGTATTCGATACCATCGTAGATACGGCCCAATACGCGGGCGGTGTCCTTCATGGATTCTTTTTTGCCCATCTGCGAACCGGAAGGTCCCAAGTAGGTTACATGCGCGCCTTGGTCGTGTGCAGCGGTTTCAAAGGAGCAACGGGTACGGGTCGAGTCTTTTTCGAACAACAGCACGATGTTCTTGCCTTTCAGCATGGGCTGTTCGGTGCCGGCGTATTTGGCAGCTTTCAGCTGTTTAGCCAAGTCCAACATGTACTGGATTTCTTTCGGGGTGAAATCAAGGAGTTTCAAGAAACTCCGGTTTTTCAAGTTAAAAGCCATTGTTATTGAGTTTTATGTTAACTATTCCTTTACAATTCGGGTACCGGCATGGTCTTGTCCCAGCATCCCGGCTTCGGTGATGATGCATTCGTGGCCGCCATGTTCCAGGAAGAAGAGCGCTGCCCGGATTTTGGGAGCCATCGAGCCTTCGGCGAATTCCCCGTCGGCCAGGTATTTTTTAGCTTCTGCTACCGTGATTTGCTCCAGCTTCTTTTCGTCCGGCTTGCGGAAACGGATGCAGACATTGGGCACGTCGGTGAGGATGAAGAACGAGTGAGCCCCGATGCGCGATGCCAGCAAGGCGGAAGCCAAGTCCTTGTCGATAACGGCCTCCACGCCATGATACATTCCTTCCTCCTCTACTACCGGGATTCCGCCGCCCCCTACCGTGATGACGATATTGTCGTTGACCAAAGCGCGGAGAATCGTTCCGACATGGTTTATCTCAATCGGGGTGGGAGAGGGGACTACTTTCCGCCAGCCGTTGCCCTTGGGGTCTTCCTTGAAGATGGCTCCGGTTTCAGCCGCGTATTTGTCAGCTTCTTCCTTAGTGTAGTAAGGTCCTACCGGCTTTGTCGGTTTTTGGAATGCCGGGTCGTTCTTGTCCACCCTCACTTGGGTCAAGAGGCAAATCACATCCTTGGTCAATCCGGCTTTGTGCAATTCGTTGTACAGGCAGAGCTCGATCAGGTATCCGATCGAACCTTGGGTCTCGGCAACGCAGAAATCCATCGGCATGGCAGGCAGTCCGAATTCCTTCTTCCCGGCTTCATGCTGCAACATTACGTTGCCTACCTGAGGGCCGTTCCCATGACCGATGCAGATGGAATATCCTTGTTGGATCAGTTTTACCAAAGCTTGGCAGGTCGTGGTCACGTTTTGCATCTGTTCGGAGAAAGTCCCTTTTTGCCCGCTGCGGAGCAAGGCGTTTCCTCCTAAGGCGACTACAGCTGTCTTCATTTGTGTATTGATTAAAGTTTATTCCCTGTCAATTAAAAGCTAGAGGGCGGACCGGAAATTTTTCGACCCGCCCTGCGCTTTTTTCAGCGAGGTTTGTTTCTTTTATTCTAATCTGAAAATTGAGGATAAGGGTAGTATGCCGCAGGTGCGCAAGACCCTCTATCGCGTATGTTTTATACCAAGTTGGCGAAGCCCATGAAAGCCAGCGCCAGGATACCGGCTGTCACCAAGGTAATCGGGTTGCCTTTCATTCCTTTAGGCACAGAAGCCAGTTCCAGCTGTTCGCGGATGCCGGCCATGATGACCAGGGCGAAGCCGAAGCCGACAGCGGTACCGAATCCATAAACTACGCTCTCCAGCAGATTGTATTCCTTTTGGATGACCAACAGAGCCACACCTAACACGGCGCAGTTCGTCGTAATCAACGGCAGGAAGATACCTAAAGCCGAGTACAGCGAAGGGCTCACTTTCTTCAAGATGATTTCCACCATCTGTACCAAGGCAGCGATAACCAGGATGAATACCAAGGTCTGCAGGAAAGCATCCAGATGCAGAGGCACCAGGATGTATTGATTGATCAAGAAGGTAATCAAGGTAGCAATCGTGATGACGAAGACTACCGCGGCCCCCATCCCGACCGACGAGGAAATCTTGCTGGACACCCCTAAGAAAGGGCAAATCCCCAAGGTCTGGGCAAAAACGATATTGTTGACCAATATCGTGCTTATGATAAGAAGAATATATTCCATGACGTTTGTTTTTTAGCTTTAGGGAAATTAGTGTTTCTTACCCGATACATAGTGAATCAGCGCAATCAGGAAACCAAGGACCATGAAAGCGCCCGGAGCCAGGATGAAGACGATGATACCGTCCCCGTCGATGAACTTGTTGCCGAAGAACGATCCGGCACCCAAGGCTTCGCGGATCATCCCGAGGATGGTCAACGCAATCGTGAACCCGAGCCCCATGCCGAGCCCGTCCACGATAGAAGAACCGACTCCGTTTTTCGAGGCGAAAGCTTCAGCACGACCTAATACGATGCAGTTCACTACAATCAGGGGAATGAATACGCCCAAGCTGGCAGCCAAAGCGGGAACATAGCCTTGAATCAGCAAATCCACGATGGTCGTGAAAGCCGCGATTACCACGATGAAGCACGGGATACGGACCTTATCGGGAATTTGGGATTTGAGCATCGAGATAAGCGCGTTGGAAAGCGTCAGTACAAAGGTGGTAGCCAAACCCATCCCCAATCCGTTCTGTGCCGAGGAGGTCACAGCCAAGGTAGGGCACATCCCCAAAATCAAGGAAAAAGTAGGGCTTTCCTTGAGCAATCCCTTACTGAAATTCTGCCATTGATTAATTTTTGCACTCATGTCAATCGGATTTATTTGGTGGATACGATTTGGTTAAATACTCTGAAAGCCCGATCCAAGGCATCGCAGTATGCGCGCGAGCTGATCGTGGCCGATGTGATGGCATCCACATCGCCGCCGTCTTTCTTCACTTTGAAGTTGAACGAAGCCGGATTTTTGCCTTCAAATTGGGTATAGAAACCCGGGTCGGTCATTTTCGTACCCAGACCAGGGGTTTCATTGCAAAGCAGGACGGAAACCTTGTTCATGGTTCCATCGGGCAGGATTCCGACCATCAGGCCGATTTCACCGGAAAAACCATTCATCGAATAGGTATTGACCGCGATTCCCACCAGCTGGTCTCCATTGAAAGCCGCAGAGTAGGAGATGGAATCTTTTTCGCCTTTCATCAGGATTTTCCCGTCTTCTTTGCGTTCAAAATCGGGTAATACGTTTTTGATAGCCAGCTCTTCCTTGGCTTTCTTGGCCGCGCTGATTTTGGGTTCGGTGATGTTATAGACGAATCCCAAGGCAAGCCCGGAGATGCCGGCAATCAGAGCCGTGCTGAGTATCATGTTTTTTAATGTCGATTCTTTCTTTTTCATAACGGCAGGTTATTTTGCGTTGGCAAAGCGTTTGGGTGTGCAGCCACGGTTGATCAGAGGAACAAAGGCGTTCATGATCAGGATGGCGAACGAAACTCCTTCCGGGTACGCGCCGAAAGTACGGATCAGAATGGTCAATACGCCGCAACCGACACCGAAAATCAGTTTTCCTTTGTTGGTCATAGGCGATGTCACCATATCGGTAGCCATGAAGATGGCGCCGAGCATGATACCGCCCGTCAGCAGGTGGAACACCGGATCCATGAACTGGGTCGGGTCGGCTAACCAGAGGATTCCGGCAAAGATGAAAGCGCTTCCCAAGAAAGCGACCGGAATATGCCAGGTGATGATTCGGCGGCAAAGCATGAAGATACCGCCTAAAAGGATAGCAATCGCGGAAATTTCACCCATCGAACCGGCCATGTTCCCGAACAGCATATCGGAATAGGCGGGCAGTTCGCTCATGATTTGCTCCGGTGTCTGTCCGGTCTTGAGCGCTTCCTTGGCGATAGCCAGAGGCGTCGGGCCGGTAATGGCATCGGTAACCGTGCTTCCGCCGAACAGGGCGTGCGGCAGCGGCCAGGTAGTCATGGCCACCGGGAAGGAAATCAGCAGGAACACACGTCCTACCAAGGCCGGATTGAAAGGATTCGATCCCAATCCGCCGTATGCCCATTTGGCCACGCCGATAGCAACCAAAGAACCTACGATAGCCATCCATAACGGCAGGTTCGACGGCAGGTTCAGAGCCAGCAGCAGACCGGTAATCATCGCTGAACCGTCTCCTAAGCAGCAAGGTCTTTTGAAAAAGAACTTATTGATTAGAAACTCGAACAAAAGGCAGGAAGCCACGGTGACCAACGTCAGCACCAAGGCTTGCAGCCCGAAGAAATAGACACTGACAAGGAATGCGGGAATCAAGGCAATGACCACGCCCCACATGATTTTGGTAACGGAATCGGAGCCGTGTATATGGGGGGCGCCCGATACTACCCATTTCGTATTTTCAGCCATATCGCTTAAATTCTAAAGGTTCTTAATTCTTTGCGTTTCTTGCACGGATGATTTTGCCAACGGTGGACTTGCCTAACTTGATGGCATCCAATAGCGGACGATTGGACGGGCAGGTGAAATGGCAGCAACCGCATTCGATGCAGTCCATCACTCTGGCTTTTTCCGTCAAGTCGAAAGCTTTGGCCAGGCTAGTGGAGGCAATCAGATAGGGTTCCAGCCCCATCGGGCAGGCATCTACGCATTTGCCGCAGCGGATGCAGGGATATACCGTGTTGCGGTGGGCTTGCTTTTCGGGCAATACCAGGATGCCCGACATCCCTTTCACGGAGCTGACTTCGGTATTGGCCAAGGCCTTGCCCATCATAGGACCGCCGGAAATCACTTTGCCGGTATCCTCCGGTACGCCGCCTATGGCTTCGAGGAAAGCGGACACCGGAGTCCCGAGGCGAGCCAGGAAGTTGGTCGGCTGGGGGACACAGGGACCGGTCACCGTGACGATTCTCTGTACAAGCGGCATGTTCTTCTGCACGGCTTGGTAAACCGCGTAGCAAGTGGCTACATTGTCTACCACGCAACCTACGTTGATAGGCAATTTGCCGGAGGGGACAGCACGTCCGGTCAAGGCTTTAATCAGTTGCTTTTCGGCTCCTTGCGGGTATTTCATCTTCAAGGCTTGCACGCTGATACCCGGAAATTTCTTTGCCATTTCGCTCATGTGGGCGATAGCCTTGGGCTTGTTGGCTTCGATGCCTACGATGGCTTGGGAAACATTCAGGGCCTTCATCAGAATCTGGGCGCCTATCATGATTTCTTCGGCGTGATCCAGCATCAGGCGGTAGTCGCAGGTCAGGTAGGGCTCGCATTCCACCCCGTTGAGCAAGAGATATTCGGCCTTGGCATCCTTGGGCGGCATCAGTTTTACATGGGTCGGGAAACAGGCTCCCCCCATGCCGACAATACCCATTTCTTTTATCTTTTGGATGATTTCCGGGCCTTCCAAGCTGATTTCGCGTTTGATTTCCGGGCTCCGGTCAATGCTTTCTTCCCATTCGTCCCCTTCCACATCGATGAAGATGGCCGGTTTCGGATAGAGGGAAGCGTCGATGACATCGGCGATTTTGTTGACGGTCCCGCTGACAGGGGAGTGGACCACGGCGCTTAAGAACGCGTCGTTGGAGGTCAGGACGGTACCTACTTTTACTTTGTCCCCTTTTTTGACAATAGGCTGGGATGGGGCTCCCAGGTGCTGGCTGACCATGACGCAGACTTGCTTGGGAATCGGCAACTCCTGCATCGGCGCATCGGCATTGAGCTTGCTGTCGTTGGGATGAACCCCGCCTATATTGAATGTTTTCATATTCATTTTGTCTTTTTACCGTTAGAAATGGAATCAAGCTTGCGCTTCTGCTTTTTGCATGGGTTCGGTAGCGGCTGCCGGAGCGCTTGCCGGTTCGGCCTTGGGCGTTTCGGGCAGTTTCTTGCTGAGCGGCATGATGGTCATGGCTTTGGTCGGGCAAGCCTCCACGCACTTCTGGCAAGCGATGCAGAGGTCGTCGTTGACGTAGGCCAGGTTGTTGGCCAAGGTAATCGCGTTTTGCGGGCAGACCTTGACGCATTTGCCGCAGCCGATGCAGGAAATCTTGCAGACCTTGGTCGAATATACCCCTTTTTGCTTGTTCATGCAGCCGACATATACACGGCCGGTAGCCTCTCTTTTCTTGCGGATTTCGATGATGCCTCTCGGGCAGGCTTTGGCACAGGCGCCGCAGGCAGTACATTTATCCGGATCCACTTCCGGAAGACCGGTTTCCGGATTCATATGGATGGCATCGAACGTACAAGCTTTGGTGCAATCTCCGCAGCCCAGGCATCCGAACGGGCAGCCGCCTTCGGTTGTGAAGAGGCTATTGGCGAAACTGCAGCTTTGCAGGCCTTCGAACTGGACTTTGGCTGGGGAATTGATTTTCCCGCCCTTGCAGCGTACCACAGCGATGCAGGGTTCTTTTTCTTCGGGTACCCGTCCTAGGATTTCTGCAATCTTGGCGATGTTGTCGGCGTTGCAGACAGGGCATCCGGTATAAGAAGGATCCTTGACGATTTGCTCGGCCATGTCGCGGCATCCTGCTTTTCCGCAAGCACCGCAGTTGGCACCCGGAAGGGCTTCGGCAACCAGATCGATACGGGGATCTTCTTCAACCTTGAATTTTTGGGCCACCAAATAAAGGATCAGCGCCAGCACCAATCCTAAAACGGCCAAAAGCACAACGGAAAAAATGACTGTTTCGTTCACGGTTTTTATTTTAGAAGGTTTGTGTATTCGGATTCGTTTCTGTCCATTCGGGATTCCAATGCGTTTCCACTTGATCCGGCTCGGGGAATGATCCCGGCAAATTCCCGGTCATCCATTTTTCGAGTACCAGAGGGAAGTAAGTCTGTTCCAAGAGGTGTATTCTTTCGGCAATGGAATTGGCATCTTCTCCTGGGACTATCGGGAATCGAGCCTGAAAAAGGGTCGTTCCGTGATCGTAATGATGGTCTACCAGATGGATAGTGATACCGCTATGGCTTTCTCCCGCCTTGGCAACCGCTTCGTGTACATGCATCCCGTACATTCCTTTGCCTCCGAATTTCGGCAGCAGGGCAGGGTGGATGTTGACGATACGGTTCGGGTAGGCATCGACTAAATAAGAAGGTATCAGGCACAGGAATCCGGCTAAGACAATATGGGTGATGTTGTATTGGCGCAGCACGGGCAGCATGAATTCCGGATCCTTGAGCTGGGCCGGGCTTGCGATGACAACGGGCAAGGATAAACGTTTGGCCCTTTCCAACACATATGCTTTAGGATTGTTGCAAACCAATACGGCCGGATGTATGGACGAATGGCCTCGGAAGTAGTCGCAGATCCGTTGCACATTGGTTCCGTTGCCGGAAGCAAAGAGAGCCACATTGCAAATAGCCTCTTTCATGCCGCAATAAGATGTTTTTGGTTTGTTGTTCAATGTCTTATGTGTCTGGGCGGCTATGCCTTCCCCAAAACAGGCTGCAAAGATAAGCATAAAAAGAAAAAAAGGAAGTCGGGCAATACGGGATTTTAACACGGTTTTGTGCACACTATCCAATGCATGTCTTCTGAAATCTTGGCGATTCCGGACTGTCGTGCTGCAAAGGCTTCGTGTGCTGTGAGATGTGATTCCGGGATTGAACCCGAAATGCTTTCATGTGGAATGGCCGTATCGTTCTGGCAATAATTTCTTTGATTTCGTATATTGTTGATTTAAGTATAATTAACATGTTTTTGTGAATAAAACAGGCGGCAATAGTTGGCAGATTTCCAAAAAAGCCGTTCCTTTGCATCCAGTTTAACCCAAAAATTTAAGAAAATCATGTCAGAAATCGAAAGCGAAGTAAAAGCTATCATCGTCGATAAGCTTGGCGTTGACGAAAAAGAAGTTACTCCTGAAGCAAACTTTACCAACGACCTTGGTGCTGACTCACTTGATACCGTTGAGTTGATTATGGAATTCGAAAAGAAATTCGGCATTTCCATTCCTGATGATCAAGCTGAAAAGATTGCCACGGTAGGCGACGCCATCAAATATATCGAAGAAAACAAGAAATAATTCCAGATTTCTTGGTTTTGGAGGAGGAGGCGGGGAGCAAAATATTGCTTTCCGCCTTTTCGCTCTTATTGAGCCTGTTTCTTGCGAGCAGGGAAAAGCTGTTTAGGACAGCTTGGGTTTATTTAATTATTTGTTGACTTTTATGGAACAAAAGAGAGTCGTTATTACCGGGATGGGGGCTTTGACGCCTATCGGAAACAATCTTCAGGATTATTGGAATGCCCTTTTGGCCGGTACCAGCGGTGCCGCTCCGATTACCCGTTTCGATGCATCGAAGTTCAAGACTCAGTTCGCTTGCGAGCTGAAAGGATTTGACATTTCCCAGTACATGGATCGCAAGGAGGTGCGCAAGCACGACCTTTATTCCCAATACGGGATGGTCGCTTCGGATGAGGCGGTAGCCGATTCGGGTATTTTGGAATATTCGAAACTGGATAAAGACCGTGTCGGTGTTATCTGGGCTTCGGGTATCGGAGGTTTGATAAGCCTTTTCTACGAAGTGTGCGATTATGCCAAGGGAGACGGGACTCCTCGATTCAGTCCGTTTTTCATCCCTAAGATGATTGCCGATATCGCTGCCGGTTACATCAGTATCAAGAATGGTTTCCATGGCCCGAATTTCGCCACGGTTTCCGCTTGCGCTTCTTCAGCAAATGCGTTGGCTGATGCCTATATGTATATAAAGACAGGCAAAGCCGATGCTTTCGTATGCGGAGGCTCGGAAGCGGCTGTGACTCCGGCAGGCGTAGGCGGGTTTAATTCCATGCATGCCTTGTCCGTGCGCAATGACGATCCCAAGACGGCCTCTCGTCCTTTCGACAAAGACCGGGATGGTTTTGTATTGGGTGAAGGTGCCGGAGGCTTGATTCTGGAAGAATTGGAACATGCCAAAGCTCGTGGAGCCAAGATTTATGCGGAAGTGATCGGCTGTGGTTTGACAGGCGATGCCTATCATATGACCGCGCCGCAACCGGAAGGCTTGCATGTGGCAAGGGCGATGCGTCTGGCATTGGAAGACAGCCATTCCAAACCGGAAGAAGTGGATTATATCAACACGCATGGGACTTCCACTCCTGCGGGTGATGTTCCGGAAGTCTTGGGCATCAAGCAATTCTTGGGAGAACATGTGTATGATGTCAATATCAGTTCCACCAAGTCATGTACAGGGCATTTGCTGGGGGCTGCCGGAGCTATCGAAGCGATTGCAACGGCTATGGCAGTAAAGAATGGCATTGTGCCTCCTACCATCAACCATTTTACGGATGATCCCGACTTGGACAACCGGATTAATTACACTTTCTGGAAACCGCAGCAACGGGATATTCGTGTGGCTTTGAGCAACACATTCGGTTTTGGCGGGCATAATGTCTCGATAGCCTTCAGGAAATACGAAGAATAAAACAGAATTGTATTCTATGTTTGGATTCATAGCGGCCTCTTTTTCAAAAGAAAAGAAATTGTACAAGGCTGTGAAAAATATTCTCGGGTTTTATCCCGGGAATATTTTTTTATATCGATTGGCTTTCCGCCATAAATCAGCCTCCCGTATTTCAGGCGGTATCAAAAGCAACAACGAGCGCTTGGAGTATCTTGGAGATTCGGTGATAAGCACGGCAGTGGCTCATTACCTGTTTATGCGTTATCCTAATAAGGATGAAGGTTTTTTGACGGAGATGCGTTCCAAGATGGTAAGCCGGGCAACTTTGAACAAAGTGGCATTGAAGATGGGATTGCATGAGCTTTTGAATATCGATGCCAAGGCCGGCGGTTTCAAGTCGGTGGACGGGAATGCTTTGGAGGCTTTGATGGGGGCTGTTTTCCTCGACAAGGGGTATCGTTTTACAGAGAAAGTGATCCTTAAGCGGGTCGTAGCGGTCCATATCGATATGGATGAAATCGAGAAACGGGATTGGAATTACAAGAGCAAGTTGATAGACTGGGGGCAGAAGGAGCGGTATAAGGTTAATTTCCAAGTGCAAGGGACGATGAACCAAAAGGGAAAGCGCTTGTACAAAGTGGCTGCCAAGGTGAACGATGAAGTATGGGGGGAAGGAATCGACCAGTCTATCAAGGCTGCTGAACAGATTGCGGCGGAGAATGCCTATAAGAATAAAGTGTTGCCTTGGATAGATAGCCAGTCCAAGAAAGGGTATCGGGAACCTTTGGCGGACGAAAGAAAGGTGCAGAAACCGGCAAATGAGTCGAAAAGTGCCGGTGTCGGGAAAGCAGATGTTTTACCTCTCAAAACCCCATTGCAACCCCAAGCGGATTCTGTGCAAACGGAGGGTCAGGCCGCGGCAAGGCCTGCTCCTGCAGAAGGACAGGATTTGTTGCCAGAAAAGGGAAGGATTGGATCTTTGCCGGCAACGAATACGATTTCCTCGATTTTAGGATTCAGAGAGACTGGAAGTGCTGATGTGGAATCTTCGGGGACGACTGAGGAAGTAACGGATGCGACTCCGATGAAGTCATCGGAAGTGGACGGGGAAATCTGAAAACGGGGATGTGGCTTTGGCTATTGAAGGGAAAGGGCTCGTGGCATTCTGCCGCGAGCCCTTTCCCTTTAAGTAGGTGAAAAAACGCCTATAAGAATTCCATATTCTCTTTGGTGGTGAATTTCTCGCAAAAGTGGCATTTCAATTTCACGTCTGGGTTTTGCACTACCGTAAAGTTGGTTTCAATGACTTCGTGGTTGGTGATGCAGTTCGGATTCATGCATTTTACAATGCCCTTCACGGTTTGAGGAAGTTCCACTTTCGTTTTCTTGGTTACTTCGAAATTCCGGATTTCGATAATCGTGGCATTCGGGCTTACCAAAGCGATCTTATTGATTTCTTCAGGGGCGAAGAAGCGGTTGGCTACTTTGATGATGCCTTTTTTCCCTAATTTCTGGCTTTCCAGATTGGATCCCATATAGACGGTTTCTTCGCATTTCTCCAGGTTCAGCAGGCGCATTACCCGGAAAACCTCGCTGGATACGATATGGTCGATGACGGTTCCGTTTTCGATGGCGGAAACGATTAATTCTTTTTTTACCATTGTCTTTTCAATTTTTGCGATGAAGGATAATCTTTTGCATATGGCTGAGCAAGGACATTATTCCTTGGCACCCAGTATCAGCGACATTAGGGCTTGACGGACAAATACACCGTTGTGCGCTTGTTGGAAGTAATATGCATACGGCGTGTTGTCCACATCGGTCGCAATTTCATTGACGCGAGGCAGCGGGTGCAGGATTTTCATGTTTTCCTTGCAGCCTGCAAGCATGGCTTTGTTCAGGATGCAGCTGTTTTTCACTCTTTCGTATTCCATGGGGTCTGCAAAACGTTCCCGCTGAACCCGTGTCATATAGATGATGTCCGCAAAAGGAATGACATCCGAGAGTTCGGTGTATTGGTGGTATTCCAGTTTGTTGTCTTTGACCGTTTGTTTCACGTAGCTGGGCATTTTGAGCTCGACAGGGGATACGAAATGGAAGGTGCAGTTGAAATTGCAGAGAGCCTGTGTCAGCGAGTGTACGGTGCGTCCGTATTTGAGGTCGCCGACGAAGGCGATGTTCAGGTTGTCCAAACGGCCTTGTGTCTTGCGGATAGAATAAAGGTCGAGGAGGCATTGGGTCGGATGCTGGTTGGCTCCGTCTCCTGCGTTGATGACAGGTACTTTGGCCACTTCGGAAGCGTAGCGGGCACTGCCTTCCCGGGGATGGCGCATGACAATCAGGTCGGCGTAATTGCTTACCATCAAAATGGTGTCTTTCAAGGTTTCCCCCTTGGTCACGCTGCTGTTCGATGCATCCGAGAAGCCGATGATCCGAGCTCCGAGCTGGTTGGCTGCGCTCTCGAAACTGAGACGGGTTCTGGTGGAGGGTTCAAAGAACAAGGTGGCAACGATTTTGTCGGCCAGAATCCGCTGGCGGGGATTCTTTGCGAATTCTTCCGCCACATCCAGCAAGTGCAGTTGCTCTTCCTTGCTGAAGTCGGTAATCGAGATCAGGTTTTTATTCTTCATAAGGCAGAAATATTGGGTTTAATGAGATTCGGAATGAGTTTTCTTTGGGAAGAACGCTTTCGGCAAAAAAAAAGCGATTCCTTACGGAACCGCCAAAAGTAAAAAAGTTCAAAAAAAACGGGAACGAAGCCTCTTTCAAGCAAGAGGGAAGAAGATGTTCCTTCCAGAATCCGATAGCGTTTTACTGTCCCCATATCGGAGTGCAAAGGTAGCTACATTTTTTGGAATAGCTGGGGCAAGGGGGATTTTTATTTATTAACAATTATTTAATATTTTGTTAATTTATATATCCATAATGTTTTATATTGTTTTTTCCTGATGTGCTTTGTTTTGAGCCAGAGAGGCCTTGTAGAGAAAAGATTTGATCAATTTTGGAAGATTTTCGTTTGGGCGGCGTCGGGGTTTGCCGAAAAAACGTACCTTTGTTTGTTTTGCAAAAGCGGAAGTCTGCCTGCTTCTGTCAGGCCTATGGCGGGGGCATGACGGGCTTTTGATTATCGTTGAACCTTAAATTTTTTTATCATGCAAGAACACAAAGGAATCATTACGATGGGCGGCAATCCGCTCACACTGGAAGGAAACATGGTCAAGGCAGGGGATATGGCCCAGGATTTCACGGTGCTGGCACCCGATTTGAGTCCGGTGAAGCTGAGCGATTACAATGGGAAAGTACGGATCATCTCGGTAGTGCCTTCTATCGATACTCCGGTTTGCGATACCCAGACCCGCCAGTTCAATAAGGAAGCGGCCGGTCTGCCCGATGTGGAAATTTTGACGGTTTCCTGCGACCTTCCTTTTGCCTTGGGCCGTTTCTGCGGAGCAGCCGGCATTGACAAAGTGCATACTTGCTCGGATCACAGGGATTTGGATTTTGGCCATAAATACGGTTTTGTTATCAAGGAATTGCGTCTGCTGAGCCGTGGAATCGTGGTTGTTGACAAGGAGGGCAAGGTGGTGTATGTGGAATATGTGAAGGAAGTGACCAATCTGCCTGATTTCGAGAAAGCTTTGGAAGCTGCCAGGAAGGCATGCTAAAGGTTTTTCAAGCAAAATGCCGCATCTCTGGCAACACAGATGCGGCAATTTTTTTGAATCTGAAAAAGTCCGGTTATGCAGGAATTGCAAGCATTCATAGAAAAAGCCTGGGAGGACAGGTCCTTGTTGTCCGAACCTTTGTATGCTGAGGCGGTAGAACAGGCCATTGCTCTTCTCGACTGTGGAAGGATTAGGGTCGCCGAGCCTGTTTCTTTGGAAAAGGAAGCGGTTTCCGATGCGGTTCAGGAAACACCTTGGCAGGTGAATCAATGGGTCAAAAAGGCCGTGCTGTTGTATTTTTCATTGGCCAAGATGCAAGTCGTGGAAGCGGGACCCTTTGAGTTCTACGACAAGATTCCGTTGAAAAGGAATTTCTCTCAAGCCGGAATCCGGGTCGTTCCCCATGGTATTGCCCGGTATGGGGCTTTTCTGGAAAAGGGTGTCGTCATGATGCCTTCCTATGTGAATATAGGTGCCAGGGTCGGGGAAGGGACAATGGTGGATACCTGGGCTACGGTAGGGTCTTGCGCCCAAATCGGGGCTCATGTGCATCTGAGCGGAGGAGTCGGGATAGGCGGTGTGCTGGAGCCGGTCGTGGCAAACCCTGTCATTGTTGAGGACCATTGTTTTATCGGTTCCCGTTGTATTCTTGTCGAAGGGGTGCATATCGGCAGGGAGGCGGTCATCGGGGCGAATGTCTGCCTGACTCGTTCCACCCGTATCCTGGATGTGAGCGGGACTGAAGCCAAGGAATACCGGGGATGGGTTCCGCCTCGTTCTGTGGTGATTCCTGGCAGTATGCCGAAAAAGTTTCCTGCCGGGACTTATCATGTTCCCTGCGCCTTGATTATAGGAAAGCGCAAGGAATCGACCGATCGCAAGACAACGCTCAATGAAGCTTTGCGGGATTTCAATGTCAGCGCCTGAAGTTAATGTCAGCGTCTGAAGTTAAGGAGGTCATTGTTCCAGGAATGTGCCAGGGAGGAATGTCTCTTGGATTTCCGGACAGGGCTGCGTGGCTTCGAAACAGAGGCTGAGGATAAAATCTCCTGTAGCGGCATGGGCAGGGGCATAGGTTATGCTTTTTCCCCCGTGGCCTTGCGCGGACAGGATCCGGCTGTAGAATGCCAGTCTGCGGCCTTGGTATTCGCCGTAAGGGATTCTCTGTCTGCTCTCTGCATCGGTTTCGAAAAGGACAGGATGCTGTTGGAGTTCTGCGCCCAAGCCGCATCCGATATATTTGAGGATACTTTCCTTGCAGGTCCACAGCCTGATGAATTCTGTCAGGGATTTTTCGGGCTGTTTTCTTTGCACGGCTTCCACGGCGAGTCTTTCTTCGGGAAGGAACCATCGGTTTAGCAAGGCATCGTAGGGGCGTGGCCTTATTTTTTCTATGTCGATGCCGATTTCCGAGCTGGCTGTGCCGATGACCATCCATTCTCCCGAGTCGCTTTGGTTGAAATGCAATCCGGGGTGGGCGGGCAGATACGGTTTGCCTCTTTCGTGGCGGTTGATTGTCAAGGTTTGTTCATTGGATAGCCCCAGTTGGTTTTTCAGGATTTTTTCGGTGACTTGCAGCCGGATGGCTTTTCTAAGGTTCCGGTCCTGAAGCCGGGAGTCCTTGTACCAGAAAATTCGAATCATGCTTGCGCCTCCTTGTTTTCCATGTCTTTGTCCGCAAGGCAAGATGGAATCGGACCGGCATCGGTATTGCGTTCCAAGGCTGGATGGAAATAGTTGAATACCAATTTCGCCTTGGCTTTCCCCGTCACCTTTTCAATGGCTTCTATCGGGGCTTCCTTGATTCGTTTGGTGGATTTGAAGTTCTGGAGCAGCAGCATCGCAGTCTCTTCCCCTATGCCTTTTATATCGGTCAGTTCCGTGCGAACCAATCCTTTCAGGTGACGTTTCCGGTAGTGTGTGATGCCAAACCGGTGTACTTCGTCCCGTAGCAGGATAATATGTTTGAGCGCTTCCGAGCGTTTGTCCAATACCAAGGGATGCGGATCTCCGATTTTGTAGATTTCCTCTAGGCGTTCGGCAAGGCCGATCAGGAAAATTCGGTTTTCTATCCCAAGTTCTTTCAAGACTTTGTAGGCAGAGGAGAGCTGTCCCTTGCCTCCATCGACAATGACCAGCTGCGGTAGAGATTGGCCTTCGTCCAAAAGCCTTCCGTAGTGCCGCCGGAATACTTCTTCCATCGTGGCGAAATCGTTGGGGCCGACTACGGTCCGGATATTGAAATGGCGGTAGTCCTTTTTGGAAAGCTTCCCGTTTTTGCTGACCGTCATGGCGCCTACGGGGTAGGAGCCTTCAAAATTGGAGTTGTCGAAGCATTCGATATGGACGGGAAGCCTGTCCATGCCTAAGGCTTTCTGCAATTGCAGCAGCATATCTTTGCTGCGTCGGTCGGGATCTATCAAATCCATTCTTTTGGACTTCTCCAGAATGAAATATTTGATGTTCTGCTCGGATAGTTCTAGCAGTTTTTTCTTTTCGCCTGCTTGCGGAACCGTGTACTTTAGCCCTTCCAAGGCAAAGTCGGGTTCTATGGGAAGGATGATTTCCGCGGCTTCGCTCTTGAAGCGTTCCCGGAATTCATAGATGGCCTGTTCCAGCAAATCCGCAGGGCATTCGTCCAATTTCTTCTTTACTTCGATGGTATGGGCTTGGACTACGCGGCCGTCCACAACGCGGAGGTAGTTGAAATAGATGCTGTCTATGTCTTCGAAGGTTCCCAGCACATCCAAGTCGGCCAATGAGGCATTGACGACCGTCGATTTGCTTTGGTAGTTCTGTAGCAATTCGTACTTCTCTTTCAGTTGCTGCGCCTTCTTGAACTGCAATTGGTCGGCGGCGTCCATCATCTGCTGGTGCAGGCTTTGCAGGACAGGCCGGATATGCCCCTTGATCAAGTCTTTGATTTGGGCTATTTGCCTGTTGTATTCTTCCTTGCTTTGGAGTCCTTGGCAGGGGCCTGCGCAACGTTTCATCTGGTATTCAAGGCAGAGCCGTATTTTGCCGGATTCTATTGTTTTCTCGTCCAGTTTGTGTTTGCATGTCCGGAGCGGATAGATGTCATGGATCAGTTCCAGCAAGGCGTGCATGGTTCGCACGGAAGGGTATGGACCGAAATAGGACGACCCGTCTTGGATGTATCTTCTTGTGTAGAACAGCCGAGGGTATTCCTCATGGGAGATGCAGAGCCAAGGATAGGTCTTGTCGTCCTTGAGCAAGACATTATATCGGGGCTTGTACTGCTTTATCAGATTGTTTTCCAGTAATAACGCATCGGCTTCGGTTTTGACCACGATATACTCCATGTGGTCGATTTTCCGTACAAGAGCCAGGACTTTGCCTTCGTGGTCTTTATTGAAATAAGAATTGACCCTGCGTTTGAGGTTCTTGGCCTTTCCGACATAAATGATTTGATTTTCAGCGTTGAAATACTGGTAAACTCCCGGTTTCTCGGGTAAAATGGAAAGTACAGGCTTGACTTTGGGCGGTGTTACAGGTATCATGGCCTGCAAAAGTAAGAAACTTTGCTTGTCTGGTGGTTTTCTGTGGTCGTTTTAATCGTTTGTCTGACTTTTGATAGCTGTCAGGCTTGTTTGATGAATCGTATTCGGATCCATAGGCCATGCCTCGGAATTTTGGAGGATGGCCTATGGACTGGAGTCGATGGAAGTCTGCTGTTTTGACATCTTTTTTACTGTATTAGAATTTTTAAGGATTGTTCGCTGTCAGGATGATTGCCGTATCGGAGAATGAAAGTCCCTTTTGTTCCTATATGAAGGTTATGCACGCCTTTGCTTAGGTGTTCGGCATAAACGCATTGACCCTGAAGCGTGAAAATTCTTACTTGGCAGCCATAAGGCAGGAAAAGCCGGAAAGAACCGGAAGAGGGGTTGGGAAATGTCATGGCCAACGCCAAGGGATTGCCGTCATGATTCCGAGTCATGTTGTGTGCTGGGGTCTGGAAATTCTGGCCTTTTGCATAAGCGCTGCTGTCTCCGTTCTCGCAAAGGGAAGCAACTTCCCACCAATACCAGATTCCCGGATCCAGGTTCTCTATATTCAGTTGATGACCCCTGATGCGTTCCTGGCAGATAACGGAAAACAGGTTTCCTATTCGGACAAGGGATTCTTCGGTGCCGCTTTCCCATTGGAGCTGGACGCTATTGCTTTTGATGCCGGATACTTGCAGCAGGGTGGGGGGTGGGCATTCGAAAGAGATGCTGTCTGGTGTTTGGTTTGGAATGGAGTCGTTGGCCTCAAAGGAGCGGGCTATGACGGGAATGTGCGCCAAGGCTTGATTCCCTGTGTCGGGCCAGCAAGCTATCTGGTAAATTTTTTCAGTACTGTCAATCCGAGCCTCTACTCTTGCAACCGCTTGGCCGGATTCCAGTTCCTGTGCCGAGAACTGCATGGGATAGACGGCAATGGATTGGTCCGGACCGGAGGCTTGAAGGCGGATGTCTGATGGCGGGTTGTCGCTATGCAGTTGGATTGTTCCTGAACCCCATTGGCCTGGAGTACCTTCCAATACCAAGGATTCCGGTTCCCAATGAATTGGAGCTTGGCTTTCCATCGGGCATACGTATAAGGCGTAATGGTCGAGGAAAGTCTGGTCGTTGGCATCTGCTTGAATGACGATAACCAGTTCTTCTATTTTTTCGGATGTCGTGTTTTCCCAGTAAGAAGTATCGGTTGAGGCGAATCCGTTTCCGTTTTGTGTCATGGAATCGTATTGCCGATAGGGTTCCATGTCTCCGTCTTTGTAGTAAGAACTGAAATGCAGGCTATCCCTGTGCAGTGTGTCTTTCCCGTGGAGGAAAAGGCAGTGCAGGCGGGATTCTTTGGCTTTGTCGTACCTTGCACCTCGGACAATCAGCTGTATGCGTCCGGGAGGAATTTCCGTGATGCGCGTATGAATGCTGCCCGTCTGGCTTGAAGAGGCTATTTTGACACAGCGCCGGGACATGTAAGCTTTTCCTTCGAAATGCAGGCTTTCAATAGGGCTTATTGCCGTTTTGTTGCTGTTCCAAGCATTGTTTGCCCAATGGAAATCTTCTTGGAAAAGGGGGGTGGCATGCGTGGTTTGGGCTTGAGAGATGCTTAATAGCAGCAGGCTTAACAGGATGCTGGGTAAAATTAGCGGTATTGGGAGGTAATCGGATAGTCTTTTCCGTTTTCTTTCCGTTTTTTTCGTATTGGGAACTGCTTGCAGCAAGGAAGTCCCGGAAGAAAGGGAGGGCGAGGAAGGAGGAGTTTCGGTGTAGATGTCGGTTTTCATGGCTCTTTTGGCTTTAGGTTGTTTAATAGAAAGACGCCAGAAAACTATTTTATCGAACTTGTGGTTTGTAAGTTGTTTATTGTCTGTGAAATAAAATTTAGAGGCAGGGGCTCCTATATCGTGTAAGGATGGCTTTGCTTGACATTGGATACAAAAAAGGCGGCGTGCCGCAGAAAAAGCGATATTCTTACGAATATGGTTTGGCATTAATCATGGCAATGCCCGACATCTTCTGCAATGGCATACCGCCCTATGCGAGTGGAATCCTGTCTATTGTTTCCCGCCGAAATATTTGAGGAATTGGGTGCGTTCAAATACGGTGGCATGTTCCAGATCCTTGGCTTTCATCCGGCCTTTGAAGCTGTTGATGCTTTGGAACTGATGGCGGGTCATCCACTCTTTCAATTCATTCAGCATTTGGTTGATTTTGATTTCTCCTTCTTTGTAAAGTGCGCTGCATACTTCTACAGCCGATGCGCCAGCCAGTAGGCATTTTACCATGTCTGTTCCTTTTGAGATTCCGCCGGAAGCAGCAAAGTCAAGATTTGGAACAGCCGCCGAGCCTATACCGATCCAACGCAAGGCGTGAGCCAGTTCGCCGGCATCGCTCAAGACTTGACCGCTGCAATAAGTCATGTTTTCAATATCGATATCGGTTTGGTATAAGCGATTGAAAAGCACGACGCCTTTTGCTCCGTTGGCATACAATTGGTCAATCAGGCAAATCGGATTGGTCAGGTTACTGCCCAGTTTGACAATGACAGGTATGTTTACTTTGGAAGCGACATTTTTGAGAATATTGAGCAATCCTTGTTCGAAAGAACCGTATTCGTAATGGATTTTAGTCTGGATGGCCATCATGTTGAGTTCAATGGCATCAGCACCTGCTTCTTGAAGCATGGCGGCAAAACTTTCCCATTCTTGATCCGTATAACAGTTGATACTGGCGATGATGGGAATGCTGCATTTCTGCTTGCTGTCCTTGACGAGTTTGGTGTATTCGTCCAGATAATGGGCACGGAGATATCCTTGAAGGTAATCACCGGCATCCGGATGATCTTCGCTCATGATGTGCGACGTTTCCCAAAGTATCTGTTCTTCGAAAAGCGATTTCAAAACAATGGCACCGGCACCGGCTTTTTCCCAGGCAAGGTTCTTTTCGGCGCTATTTGTGAGGCTGGAACTGCTTACAATGAAAGGGTTTTTGAGTTCCAAGCTTGCGAAGGTTGTTTTTAATTCGCTCATAATGATATTGTTATAAAGGTTAGTCTATGTCTTGCAGGATGCAAATGTACGCATATTTCTGCATATCTGTTTCAATTGTTTTTTTCTATTTAAATTTGTAATAGTGTAGAATTGGGACAGGTGAGGAAAATGCGCTTGTCCATTATTTTCGTACTATGGGAACTGGCAGATACGGATTATGGGCGGCAGTGTGGGTACTGCTTTGTCATATGGTTTTAGTGTCATGTGGTACGTCTTCCCGGAAAGCAGAGACCGGATTTGTGGATTTCATCGGGAAGTATGAACGGGAGATGTCTCCATTGGAGGAATCCATCCAGGAATCGAGATGGCGTTATGCTGTCAGCGGGTCTGATCAGGATTTGCGGAAAGTTGATTCTTTGGTGCAAGTTCGTCAGCGTTTTCTCCATAATCGCGAGATTTTCGATTATTTGCAGAAACTAAGAGATTTGGAGAAAATCCGAGATCCTTTTTTGTTGAGGCAATTGGAGTTATTATATCGGGATTTTTTGCCATGCCAGGTGTCTTTATCGTTGCAGGATAGTATTTTGAAGATGGAGCTGGAATTGAAGGCGAGGACATTGGATCGGATGAAGGATCCTGAAATGCGGAGTGCCGACAGGGTATTGCGGTATTCTTTGGATGAAGACGAGTTGAAACGTGCTTGGTTGTATGTCAAGCAGCCTGGTCGGGAAATGGGACGGCAATATGTGGAACTAGTCAAACTCAGGAATCGGGCTGCACGTCAACTCGGTTTCTCGGATTATTTTGATTTGACGTTGTTTCTGGAAGAGCAGGAAGAGGAACAGCTGGACAGCCTGTTTCGGGTTGTGGAGCAAGGGACGGAGCGATCGTATGTACTTATGCGTCGGTCTTTGGATAGTGCTTTGTTTCCCCAAAAGATGCGCAGAGGCGAATCCTTGCAGCCATGGCATTTGAGAGGGCGTTTCTTCCGTTTTGGACAGCGCGCTTATGCGGCAACACGGGATAATTATTATGAGTATGTGAGCATGGAGAGTGTCGTTCTTCGATTCTTTTCCGGCATCAATCTCGATTTGAGCGATGTTTTTGGCAGAAGCCTTATTTCCGGGCAATCCGTTTATTTGCCGGGTTTGCTTTGCTTGGATGTGGATCGGCGGCAGGACATACGGCTTATAGGGCATTTGGCGGGAACGGAAAACGATATGCAAATGTTGCTGGCCATGGCTGGAGAAGCGGCGTATCACAAGTATATATCCCAAACCTTGCCGTTTTTATTGAGAGAGCCGTCTTCTGCGGTGATAACATGCGGAATAGGCGATTTTTTTGCCCGTATGGCAGCTTATCCCAACTGGGTGTTCTCGATGGGGGTCTTTTCGGCAGGGCAGGCGTATGAACTTCAAAGCACGACATTGGAAGCTATGCGTCAGGATCAGTTGTTTACTTCTCGTTGGTGGCTGCTGATATATCATTTTGAAAAACAGTTGTATAAGAATCCGGATGCCGATTTGGATATCTTATGGCGCGATTTGTTTGTCCGATATCTGAAGGTTGAGGCGGGAGATGAGCGGATAGGGTATTCGGATTGGGTCGTAGAGAACTATTTTTCGCAATATGCGGTCCATGCCCACAATTTTCTTATGGGCGAGTTGTGGGCGTCGCAGCTCTTGCACCATTTGTGCCAAAATGATTCTCGTCTGGGTAATGAGGGGAATCCCAATATCGTAGGCGACGGTAACGTGGGCACGTTCCTGAAGAGATATGTTTTTCAGGCCGGTTCGAGTTTGTCCTGGGAGGAATTGACGATAGATGGTACGGGCTCAAGCTTGTCAGCCTCGGCGTTTTTAGGTCAGTTTGCTGAATAGAGGCTCTTGGAACAGGCCTTCCTTTGGCTATTTTATGTTTGAGTAATATGATGATATTGGAAGATTGTTCTGGCGGCAGACGGCATATTTTGTTTTGAACGGGAAGAAGAGTTGCCTAAGTCCAGATCTTAGGGTATCTTCGCTTTTCTTAAACCGAAACAGTTTTATGACATCGAGCTTGATAACGATTGTATTTGTCGTATATACAATCCTCCTTTTCCTTGTTTCGTATATTACAGGCCGAAAGGCTACGGATGATGCCTATTATCGAGGCAACAGGCGTTCTCCGTGGTTTGTCGTAGCGTACGGGATGGTTGGAGCTTCTCTGTCAGGGGTTACTTTCATGTCTGTTCCAGGGAATGTCTTGAAGGAGAATTTTTATTATCTCCCAATGGTATTCGGCTTCATTGCCGGATACGTGGTTGTGGCCAAAGTTCTTCTTCCTATATATTATAAGATGAATCTGACCTCCATCTACGGGTATTTGGATGATAGGTTTGGAATGAAATCGTATAAATCCGGGGCGACATATTTCCTTTTGTCCCGAGGGCTAGGGGCTACTTTGCGTATGTTTTTGGTGGTTAGTGTGCTGCATGAGTTTGTATTCAGGCATATGGGGATTCCGTTCTGGTTGGCGGCTTTGATTTTCATTCTGTTGATATTGGGTTATACTTTTAAGGGCGGGATTCGGACTATTGTCTGGACGGATACTTTGCAGACCACGTTTATGCTGGCATCTGTGTTTATTTCCATAGGCTGCATCGCTCATGCCATGGACTGGACTTTTAAGGATATGGTTTGTATCGTCCGGGAAAGTCCGTTTTCCCGGATTTGGGATACGGATCCGATGAGTCCGCGCTTTTTTGTCAAGCAGTTTTTGAGTGGTTTATTCGTGACAGTTTCGATGACCGGTCTTGATCAGGATATGATGCAGAAGAACCTAAGTTGCCGAAACTTGAAGGATGCGCAAAAGAATATGTTTACATTCAGTGGTATTTTGTTGGTTATGAATTTCTTTTTTTTGGTACTAGGGGCTTTGCTGGGGCTTTATGCCCAAGCGAAAGGCTTTTCGGTGACCGATACGGATCAGTTGTTTCCAACGATAGCTATCCACTATTTGTCTCCTTTGGCCGGCCTTACTTTTATCATCGGGGTGCTTTCTGCTGCCTATTCCAGTGCCGATGGTGCCTTGACCGCTGTTACGACAAGTTTTACGATAGACATACTGGGTGTGGAGAGGAGAGGTTTTCCTGAAGAACGCCGGAAAAAAGTCCGATATCGGACGCATTTGTCCATGGCTGCTGTGTTCCTGTTGCTGATAGTCATGTTCAATTGGTTAAAAAACGATTCTGTTATCAATATGGTATATGATATCGCATCTTATACGTATGGCCCGTTGTTGGGTTTGTTTGCATTTGGAATCTGCACGAGTCGGCGAGTGAAAGACCGTTGGGTGCCATGGGTGGTGATTCTTTCTCCTGTTCTGAGTTTCTTTTTGGCACGCGTTTGCGAATGGGTATGGGGCTACTCTTTTGGCTTCGAGCTTTTATTGTTGAACGGTTTGCTTACTTTTTTAGGATTGTTTTTGATTCGGCAGCGGGATGCCAAGGAGGTTGCAGGTAAGGTTAGGGTGTTGGATTAATTTTTTTTGTTTTGATTTATAGTGTTTTATGGTTTATTTGCTCCAAAGAAAGAAAAAAAAGTTTGGCAGAAACTTGGAGATATTAAATTTTGTTGTACTTTTGCACTCCCGTTTCGGAAGCCACGGCTTCCGCGGCGGAGAAAAGTCCATAAAAAGTTTTTAGTTGTTGAAGATATGGAGGGGCGTTCCTCCTTATCTTTCTCAGGCGGAATCGCCGCTGGCGCTGAGAGGCGGCGGGGCGATGGAGGCCGAGAGAGTTCATTGACGTAACGGGAAACAGAGAACACGAGCAGCCCCGTCGGGAGACGGGGATG
>CALUMK010000019.1 GCA_944321735.1 uncultured Bacteroidales bacterium | reverse complement strand
GGCGGGCAAGATGCCCGAAAGCCTCATTTTCCTAACCGAAAACAGCCCCGGCGTGTCTAATGACCGATTTGGGTTTACCTATAAAAAGGTATTCCCATGAAGAAAAATACCTATTTGTAGCGATAACAAAAACCGTGAGTCCCCTGTACTTTCGCAAATGAAAACAGAAACAGGAAACATCCAATCCAGAAATTTGATTTTGTTTAAAATAACACTATAAAAACAACAAAATAAATTCAAATAACATGAGACTAAAACAAAACTTTCTCAACAGCTGCTGGCTATTGGCTTTCTGCGCCTTGCCAGCAACGAGCCTGGCAGGCAGCGAACACCAACCAAAAGGAGCAAGCCTTCCGCGAATCCAACTCCAAGGAATCAAACAAGACACGAGCTTGGCAGACCATGCCTTGGTAATTCTCAAAGTAGACGAAAGCTGGAGCAAAGGCACTGGTTTCCAGTTGCTCATCGACAAAGACTGGATGGACAACGAAAGCGGCACCATGGGCGATGCCACCTTGGAAAATTTCCTTTACGACACCTATTCCTGGAATGCCTTGGAAGAAACATACCTGATCTACCAAGGCTGCGACTACTTCATCCCTGAAAATGCCACCGGGCAAGAGAACTCCCCGGTAGTCCATGCCGGAGAGCAAGATTCCGTTTACATTGAATGCAATGGCAGCTATTACCAGTACGCCATCTTTGAAATGACAGATGAAGCCATGGGATACAACGCACCCGAATGCCCTCCGGGATACTATGAGTTATACGATTATACCAACTCATACGGCGGTGCCAGCTATGACGGATTCGAGTTTAACAATGGGTTTGTATACCTCTTCACCGTCTTGCCCGACAATGTGACCCGGACCGCCACCAGCGTGATGGGTACACCTGATTTATCGGTTGAACGTGTACACTTGCCATCTTCCTCCTGCGCGCTCGGCATGGAATCCGTTTCCGCCACCTTGCGCAATAGCGGAAAAGGCGACATTTACGGCTTCAAGGCATCCTACTCCATAGACAAGGGGGATGCGGTGGAACAATTCTTCCAAGACACACTGCATATTGGCGAAGAAATCCAGATTACCTTTGATTCTTTAGCCGATTTCTCGATTCCCGGTCATGAATACCGAGTCACCGTGACGGCATTCCTGCAGGAAACAGCCTCCGTGCCTGAGTCAGACCTGGACAACAACGAGAACTATGCCCATACGACCAATTCCGAACCTCTTTACCTCCCCTACATCAGCGATTTCACCAATGAAATGTACGGCGACCACTACTGGTCTTCCTGGATTGCCGATTCTTACGAAGACGAATGGATGCTAAGCCAAGGCGAATGGTCTGCCCAACAGGATCATGTCCCCTTGGTATCGCCCTGTTTTTACATTGAAAAAGGTCTCTACCGGTTCACCTACACCTATCAGGCAGGCATCGATGTAGGGGTGGTACAACAAGGATGCAGCTATGGAATCCAAATGGGCAAAGCCGAAGACAATCCTTTTGAGTTCGACACCCTTTGGTTTGCCGAAGAAGAATTCACGCAAAGCCGTTATGTAACCAATAGCTTTGTCTTTGAAGTGGAAGAAGACGACCACTATGCCTTTGCCATACAGACCTTCTACTTGCCAACTTTCTATTTGCAGGATATCCAGATTGAAAAAGTAGACAGTTACGACTTGGCCGTCAAGGAGCTGAGCCTCGCCACCCCGCACCGCCTGCCTTTGCGCCAATTGCCGGAATCCATTCCAGCCGCAGTGGAATTGGAAAACCTTGGTTCCAAAGATATCACCTATACCCTGCAATTCTCCGCCAATGGACAAGTACTGGCGCAAAACGTGCAAGACTCGCTGCCTGCGCTCAGCAACGGCACAGCCGAAACTTCCTTGAGCGGGTTCCCCAGTATTGGCATCGGCGACACAATGAACCTTTATGTCAAGGGCAGCATCAATGATTCTCTCGATGCCAATATCCACAACGACACCGCCCGCAGCCTGTTCATCCTCAGCGATACCGTGATGGCCTATGACCGTCTTGACTTCGACCGCAGCATCGTTTCGGCCGGAGCCGTGGGAGGCGATGCACCTGTATGGGCCGGAACGGTATTCAACTTAGCCCGCCGCGACACCTTGAGTTCCATTTCGCTCGGCCTAGGCTACAGCACGCAGAAATTCAATATCGGGCTAGCAGTCTACCACTGGGATGCCGAGAAGGAAATTGTTGGCGAATCCTTGTTCGACATAGAAGTAGAACGGGAAAGAGAATCAGGACTCTATACCTTCCCTGTGCCTGCCCGGAGCTTGGACAGCGGTAGCTACCTCTTTGCCTTCAAGCAATTAGGAACACAAAGCGCGAATGTCTTGTGCGACAATATGCCAGGTGGCTTCTTCTACATCTTCAATTCCGACACCTCCGTTGCCCAGACCCAAGCCGGATTCCTCTGCCTGCGTGCCAATTTCGGGCCGGCCGAAATAGTAGCACAACGGGATGCGATGCTCTCGGGCATGGAAAAACCCGCCTCCCGGGGTATTTTCACCAAAACCGAAGAAATCGTAGCCAATGTCACCAATAACGGACCTCAGCCCTTGCATAATTTCCAAGTTCTCTGCATTGCCGACAAAGACTCCCTGTACGCTGTCATCGACACACTGGCTCCATATGCGGCCACTACGGTTTCTTTCATAGCAAACCTTTCAGCCATCGGGACTCACCGTCTCTTCTTCCAGACCATGCTTGCAGAAGACGAGAACCCGGCCAATGACACGCTGACGAGAACCGTGGAATGCATCGAAATGCCTGACCCGTATTTCATGGACTTTGAAGCCTGCCAAGACTTCAGTCAGGAAAATTTCCAATCCGGATGGGCCAGCATCGACCGTGACAACACGGGAGTCTGTGTCATCGACGAGTTCATGTACCCGGGTTGGGCCGAACCCTGCGGTTTCATGGCTTTCAACCCCTACCTGACCGAACCAGCCATGGAAGCCGAAGGCGCGCTGCCGTATGATGGCCAACGCTACGGTGCCAGCTTCAGTGCCCGGGGCAATGTCCGGAACAACGACTGGCTGGTTTCGCCCAAGCTGCAAATGCCGGAAAGCGGTTCCCATATCGAGTTCTACGCCAAGTCGCTCAACGACAGCTACGGGTTAGAAGTATTCAACGTCCTGGTTTCGACCACAGACCTTGACCCTGACAGTTTTGCTCCTGTTTTAGAAGAAGTGGAAGCCCCTGCCGATGACTGGACTCATTTCACGGCCGACCTTTCCGCTTACGATAAACAGGAAATCTATATTGCTATCCAATGCGTTTCCCTCAATGCGTTCGTCTTCATGATTGACAACATCAAAGTGGGCAAACCGGGCGAAACCGGCACGGAAAACCATAGGGTACAAGTAGATTTCAGCCTATACCCGAACCCGGCACGCGACCGAATATATTTCCGCTGCGAGGAAAACATCCTGAGCGTGGACATCTACTCTTTGGATGGCCGGTTGATGTACTCGGACAAGCAGCTGAACCAGCCACAAGGAGCCATTTCGGTAGCGAACCTGCCCCAAGGACTCTACCTCGTGCAAGTGCGGACAGCCGAAGGAACCGGCGTCCAGAAATTCGTGAAACGGTAAACAGACACAAGATAAAGATTATCAGGACATCTCAATAAAACAAAATCCCGCTAGAAACACAACCTATGCTTCTAGCGGGATTTTACATATCCCTTGATTCTGCAAAGCCGCGAGCAACAAAAAGCAGCCCACAGCTTTGCCATTCCAGTGGAATCATCCGTTCCTCTCACGCGTGCCTGCACCTGCTACGACTGCATAGAAAAGCCTGAGGGCTAACGGCATGGCATGACGCTGTGAATTTTAGATACACAGAAATCATTTTCAATATTTTACAAATTTATATACGCCAATTCCAGCCCTCCCTGCAATCCGCAAAACATACATGCCCGCAGGCAGACTCCCCACGTAAAAAGAATATTGGCCGGCAACAGGAACAAATTCCTGCCTCAGCCGACGACCGTTGCTTCCATAAACTTCCAGCATCATCCCCTCTGCCCCCCAATCCTCATCGAAACGCACCTGCAAATAATCCCGCACCGGATTCCGAAGCAATTGAAATCCCAAATCATTCATTGTAAACTGGTTACTTAGAGAATCTTCGTCTCCGCTCCCCGGAATGGCAGCCAACGTATCTACTATCTGGTAAAAATCCTCCCACACCGGAGCAGCCGCATACCTTTCCTTGCTCCCTTCCGGTACCACCAATACGCAATTCTGCTTATCCACACCCTCGAATCCCCCCTCGAACACATACGGAGGTTCCAACCTGTAAACCCAGACAGAGGCCAAGGCAGAGCAATCGCCGAAAGCAAAAGGCTGTATGGTATCCACCTCTTCCGGCAAGGAAACCTTTTCCAATGCCAAACAAGACTTGAACACGGAATCAGGCAAGATGTCGACCATCGGCCAATCGACCTGCTTCAAGGATTGGCAATGATCGAAAGCCGACATCCCGATGGAACGCAAAGAAGAAGGCAAGTCCACCTCCGCCAACGACTGACAATAAGCCAAGGCATAATCCCCTATGCTCAGAAGACGACTGCTCCACTCCAAAGACTCCATCGACAAGCATCCAGCAAAAGTCCCCTCCCCGATATGGCGCACCGCATCCGGCAGATGCACGGAATCCAGCATCCAGCAATCTTCAAACGCTTCTTCACCCAGCGAATCCAAGGCCGAAGGCATGGAGAACGATGTCAACGAAACGCATTCATGAAAAGCCCGTGGCCCTATCGTATGAACGGCATCCGAAAACCGAATCGTTTTCAAATCATGGCAACTATAAAATGTGCTCTCCTTGATATCCACTATCCCTGATGGCAAGACAATGGAATCCAAGCTCATGCAATACGCAAAAGCAAAACTTCCCAAATTTTCCAATCCGTCCGGAAGATCAATCGATTCTATTTTCTTGCAATTGTCGAACGCGAAATTGCCTATCGTCTTCACGCTGCGTCCTATCTCCACGCTGAGCAAACTGTCGCAATCGCTGAATGCCAAAGAACCGACTTCCAATACCGAATCAGGAATTTCCACCTCGGTAAGCCGGGTCAAGGCAAAAGCAGCTGCCCCGATTACCTTCAATGTGGAGGGAAGATGCACAGAGGTCAAGGTGGTATCCCCTTCAAAAGCCCACATCCCAATTTCCGTCACCTTGAAACGCCGTCCTTCATATTCAACGTAATCGGGAATCACAATATCCCCCTCGTAACGTGAACCAAATTCATAGCCTACCGCCACCGTCAAGGTATCTGGCAAGGTCTGGTAAAAAATACCATCGACCCAAAAATCCGTCGGATAAGAGCCAGGGGCTTCAGGTTCGTCCCGCACAGTGTCAGAAACCTCGATATTGCCAAAACGACCCCAAAAGGCATGATCCCGGTAAAAACCCATGCTCCCATGCGGCACATGAAGCGTCAAACGGCCCAAATCCATTCCGGAAAAGGTAGAAGCATCCACGTTTTGCAAGGCCGGATTCAACAAAACCACCTCCTTTAAGCCCGTATTCTGCGCAAAAGCCTGTGCGGCCAACGAATCAGTACCTGCCCCAATGCAGATTGACTCCAATCCGCAATTGGCAAATGCGCGGAAAGGCACTATTTCCAACGAATCCGGCAAGGCTACGCTCGCCAAATTCTGGCATCGCTCAAAAGCGGATTCTCCTATCCGCCGCAAAGACAGGGGAAGCACCAAAGACCGTAAGTTCTGATTGTGAAAAAACGCACTATCCCCAATTATTCCAAGCGATTCCGGCAATGTCAACTCTTGCAATGAACGGCACTTTGCAAATGCCGCATCGCCAATCTGCAACAGACCATCGCCCAAAGAAAGGTCCGTCATCAACAAGTTGTTATAAGCCGCCCTCTCGCCGATACGCTCTACCCCCGCAGGCAAGGACAAAGAGGCCAAAGAGTTCTCCGCATTCACTGGAAAGGAAGAGACCCGGAACGTTTCTGGCAAAACCGAACGAACAACATATTCGTTTCCTTGATAATTAATCTTGCCTGGCACTCTCAAATCTCCCGAATACGGACTCAAGCCCGCTGGCACCGGCCCTACCGACACCACCTTAGGATCCCCCTCATCAGGATAGTAATAAACAGTCTGTGTATCCTGATTCACAACAGGGAAACAAGAAGACTCCTGCGCCGACAAAAAAATCGGCAAGGATGCTATCCCACAGACACCTGCAAATAACATTTTCTTTCTCATATTTTCCTTGATTAATATTGAACAATCCGGGACGGCCCTCTCCATGGCAAATCCGGCCATGGTATCCCGACCTCTTTTCCAATTTGTAAAAATCCCCCAATCTGCCTGTAAAAAAAATACCTAACAAAAGGTATTTCCTATCCCGCAAAATACCTATTTGTGATGAGTTTTTCCCAATGCAACTCCCTCTAATTTTGCAGCCCGGAAAAGTCGTACAGACTTTCTCTTGATAATCCAATTCCTTATACTATGAAAAAACAAACCATCCTTTTGGCATTTGCGGCATGTATTTCCCTTATCGGAGCAACATCCGCGCAACATCAGGAAATCCCTTTCAAGTCAGACTTTGAAAACGGGACAGGAAACTGGCAATTCGCCAACGACAGCCTCAACACATGGCAAAGAGGACGAGCCGCCTCTTGCAACAGTACCTACGGATTGTACATCAGCCGAAACCAAGGCGCGTCGAACAAATACGAAACGGGTACAACGCAAGTCTCGTATGCGTGGATTGAATTCCAATTACCTGAAACAGACATGATCCTAGAATTCGATTACCGCGTAGGAGGCGAAACTTCCGGATGGGAAGACAAGGATTTCCTCTCGGTCTATCTCAGCAGTCTCGACTTGGTACCGACCGCAGGGAAAACATTGGAAGCCGAACCGTTGGAAGACCCTTATGTGACCCAATACGGCGAAATCGCTTGGAAACATTCCTCAATACAGATTCCACGTGAGGACTTCCCAACCGGACAGAATGCCAAAATAGTATTTGCATGGCAAAACAACGGCCAAGACGGAACCCAGCCTGCTGGAGCCATAGACAATGTCATTCTACGTTTAGACAATTGCCCTACTCCCCAGCATCTGTCTTTCCAAAACATCCCCGATTCTTTGACCGCCCATTCCGCCTCCATTTGCTGGGATCGAATCCCCGATGCCCGCTACACGATCTCCCTCTCCGAAGGATGGGACGAGCCTTTTGCTGAATACAAGACCAAGGACACCGTTTTCACCTTGACCGGCCTGAAAGCGGAAACCAGGTATAGCGTGGCTGTCAAGGCCGTCATCTCTGAATTTAGCTATAGCGGTTTTTCCGAAGATTTCATCTTCCTTACACCGGAAGCCTGCCCAGAACCACAAGACTTCCGGTGCAAGGAACAAGACAACCGAATCCTGTTCGAATGGGAACCCGGGTCGGGAAAATACCTGTTCGCGTACCATCTTACCGAAAACAATGCCTGGACTGAACATGCGTTGAACGAAAATTCCTACACGCTGGATTTGAACCAACTCGAACCCGCTTCATCCTATACTGCCCGATTGCGCCAAATCTGCGGAAACGACACCAGCCTTTACACCCAAACGCTCCAGTTCAACAGCCCATGTCCGGAAATCAATTCATTGCCTTACTCCTGTCACTTTGAAAATTGGACTGATGAGAACATCCCGGTCTGCTGGCAAATCGTGGACGGGAACAACGACCACAGTACTTGGCATGCCCGCCCGGGGTCCGGAACAGACAATTCCATAGCCGCCTATTGCGAAGCCAACCGGTATAACGCCTCCAACGACTGGCTCATTACACCGGCTATCCGAATTGAAGGTTCCCCTACGCTCCAACTCGCCTATAGCTCGGCCTCTTCTCTCAGCATGGATACAGAAAAACTCTCCGTCTTCATATCCAGCCAAGGAAGCGACACTACGATACTCCGGCAGAACCTTCTTTTCAGCGACGAGGACATCACCAAGAACGATGGATGGCAAAACGCGAAGATTCCATTGGCAGACTTCGCTGGCGAAACCATCCATATCGGAATCCTCGCTCATTCGGATGCCTATCAAGGCGGGATTCTCATTGATGACCTTGCCATCATCACTTGTAGCCCTGTCAACCATGCAGAGATAATCTCAACCGGAAACCAGTCAGCATCAATCGCTTTTGAATCCGAAGCCAGACAAACTCTCATTCGTTATTATCCTGAGGCGCAACCTGCTCTTGCACAATGGCTCGTCTCGGCATCGCCCGCAGAACTGAAGAACTTGCAAGCGGCCACAGAATACGTAGCCGAACTATACAATATCTGTAACGATGGCGACACCAGCCAAGCTGCCAGCTTAACTTTCAAAACAGCTTGCAACGCTTTCAGCCTTCCGTTTACCGAGAATTTCGAAGGCTTGAGCAACCGGCAAATTCCGGACTGCTGGGACAACAGCCAAGGCGACCTTGAGAACGACAACTACAAATGGGGATGCGGGACAGCTTACGATTCCGAGGGGAACTGCATGGATTTCAACGCGGCTTACGCCACTAAAAACAGCCACAACATCCTCCAGACTCCCGATATCGCATTGAACGGATCGACACAAATCCAACTTAGCTTCCGGTACAAGAATACCGATGGCTACAAAAGCCAAACCGCCTACAGCCAACCCTCCATCCTCCGGATTTATATCAGCAAAGATCAAGGAATCAGCTTCGACACGCTCTGCCAAAACCTGTACGGCGGACAATATTGGGCCGACACCCTGTTCGACATCTCCGCCCTTGCTGCTGGAGCGGAAACCATCCGGGTTTATTTCGATGCCGTCAGCAATTACGGTTCCAGCCATATATACCTCGATGACATCCGGGTAGAAATTCCCCCGACCTGCTTCCCTCCGCTTTCCGCCCAGGCTTCCGAAATCGGCAAAAACGAAGCGACCATCAGCTGGGAGAATGATTCCCGCTCGGACGAAGCCGCTTATTCCCTCCTGTATTATCCCGCCGACAAAGCAGGCGACACTATCCGCATAGACAATGCCGTTCCGCCCGAAACCTTGACCGGGTTAATCGCGCAGACCCGATATGCTGTCTTCATCCGGGCGCATTGTTCCCCGCAAGACAGTTCCCAATCTTTCATCTTCTACTTCTCGACCCTAGAAGCCTGTAGCGGCATCAGCCATGTACAAGCCTCGGAAATCACTGGAAATTCAGCCCGGATTAGCTGGCAGCATGAAGGTGCCGAAACCTACAGAATCAAGTGGAGCCAAGACGGTGCCCTATGGGACAGCACCGAGACTTCGGAAACAGAAATCCAACTCGAAAACCTCGCCGGTTCCGCCACTTATTCTGTCATGGTCAAAGCGCTTTGCTCCGCTAACGAAGAAAGCGAATGGAGCGAAATAGCAGAGTTCCAGACCGAATGCGGCAACATGAGCCTGCCCTTCCATGAAAGCTTCGAAGGAGACGGCCTGCCTTCCTGCTGGAATTTCGAGATGACGGCCGGGAATGAACCATTTTACCATGATGCCTGGGACCAGGATTACGAAATGGCCTACCTGTACGAAGCGCATAGCGGCGAGTTCTGCTTGCGGTTCACTTCCATGGGCGATTATGGTTCCTATAACATGAACGGAGGAGAGCAAGCCCGTCTTCTTTTGCCTCCTTTCAATGCGAAAGGCACAAAAATCTTCAGTTTCTGGTTCTTCCACACATCTTACGATGTTTACGGTTCAAGCCCCGTAGATGATGCGGATGTCCTTTTTGTAGGATACATAGACAGCGATGACCTGTTGCACCCCTTGGACACGCTACGCCGTGCCAGCGACGAATACGAGGGGGAATGGGTGCAATACAGCTACGCCATTCCTGCGGAGCAAGGCCGGATTTACCTTGAAGGTTGCGCGGAAGAAGGAGGTTACACATACGGCAATCTCTATATCGATGATGTGGAACTCCGGCTTGACGTCAGCTACGACCTAGCATTGAGCCTGTCCGGTTACAATCCTTTTCACGGAGCCAGAAAACTTCCTGTAGACCTGCAACTAACCAATACCGGAAGCCAGGATTTCAACAAGGACATCGCCATTGCCATCTTCTTAGACCAAGACAGCCTTTTCTCGCAAAACATCGCCTTGTCAGAGAATCCTATCGCCAGCGGGGAGAGCCGCCGCTTAAGGCTCGCCGATTCGGTACTGGTTTCCGAAGCCGGAATCCATGCCTTGGAAGCCCGGATTTTATCCGAAGACGACCAGACCCCTGGCAACGACAGAGCGCAAACCGGCATCGAATTCTACCATGCCTTCCCGACCCCTTACACCACGCAATTCGCTTCCAACGACCCGAGCCTGGCCTACATGCAGGTCATAGATGCCAACCATGACAGTATCAGCTGGGAAAAAGCCTATGGGAACGGATTCGACTATGCTTTCAACCCGGACTCAGCCGCCGACGACTACCTGATTCTCCCGGCCTTTCATTTGAACCCCGGTGAATATACGCTGAAACTGGGATTGGAAAAGGCCGATGCCAATTTCCCGGAAAGCGCAGCCGTGTACCTTTTTCCGGAACGATTCCAAGCAGGCAGCGGTCAATCGCTAATGGAACTCCCTTATATCCAAAGCAAAACAATCCAAGACAGCGGCCGCTTCCTAATTGAGGCCGAAGGTTCTTACTACCTTGCAATCCATGCTTGCAGCGAACGTGACCAAATGGGTCTGTCAGCCAAAGCATTCTCGCTGAAGAACACTTTGGTGAACAGCTTCATCCAAGCCAATATATGCCAAGGTGACAGCTATGCCTTTGGCGGGAAGGAACTGACGGAATCCGGAACCTACTTCGATACCTTGAGCTCCCTTGCCGGCATCGACAGCCTCGTCCGACTCGACCTATCGGTCCATCCCAGCTATTCTTTCAGCCTGGATACGGCCATCTGCCAAGGAAGCATCATCGTGTTTGGCGGCAAGACATACGCTGAAGCAGGGGAATTCGAGGAAAACCATCCGAGCGTTTGGGGCTGCGACAGCATCTACCATCTCCGTTTGGAAGTTCTTCAACGCCCTGAACCACCGGTTATCAGCCAAACAGGGGAAAACGACAGCATTGTCTTGGTTTCCAATCAAAATGAAAACAACCAATGGTACAAAGACGATGCAAGGATTCCGGATGCGGTATTGTCCCGATACACCGTGACCGAATCAGGTATCTACCATGCCACCGTAACGGACCGATGCGGAGAATCCGATGCTTCGAACCGCCTCGACATTAAAATTGATGAAAATGGAAACGAGCACCTGGCCCGGGAAATGGAACTCCAAGTATACCCCAATCCGACCCGCGATAAGGTCAACGTCCACATCGGCCGGTCTGTCATCGAAGAAATCCGACTGTTCAATGCCGCCGGGATATTGGTTCTTGTGCAAGAGGGGCAGGATAGCCGCCAAGCCGAAATCGACCTATCAAAACATCCCTCAGGACTTTATCTCCTACAAATCGAATGCCCGGAAGGCAGCATGATATACAAAATGCAAATTAGCCGTTAAAACAATCGTGGCGACAATCCTTTGCCGGCATGTCGGAACGGACAGCATTTCCAAGCGTTCCGGCATACCGGCCACTTTTCACCTGCAACATCTAAAGAAATGCATAAAAACAGACTTAGAATCGGACTTTTCCTGACCGTAACATTTTGCGCAACAGACACAGTAAATGCCCAGTACAATCTGCCTTTCATCGAAAACTTCGACAACCCGGAAAGATTCACGCAATGGACTATCCACGACTTGAACCAAGACGGCTCCACTTGGGTACACGAGCAAGCATCCCAATGGAACACATATCCGATGGGAGGAAGCGGCGGATGCACCCACGTATCCACCGGAGGCAGCTGGGGCGCGGAAATCGATCAAGCCAACGATTTGCTGATTTCACCGGCCATCGCGGTTTCCGGTGGTTCGCTCACCTTGAGCTTCTACGCAAAACAAACCGGCCCAAGCAAAGAGACCCTTGTCGTCCTGATCGGGCAAAACACCGACCCGGATCAGATGCAAGTCATCGACACCCTGTACGACTTTTCCGAAAACAATGTCTATACCTTGTGGACTTTCAACATCCCGGATTTAAAAGCCGGGAATTACCACATAGGTTTTTACGCGATATCCGATTATTACGCCAACACCGGTATCTGCCTCGACAATCTGAGCTTGGAAAGCGGATCGGTATGCGACATAGCCGTAAACCAAGTACTGCTGCCAGCTTCCGGGTGCGGACTTGACCAAATCGAAGTACAAGCCGAAATAGAACTCAAGCAAGGAAATCTGGAAAACGAGACAATCTCTGCTTGGTACCAGATCAACAACGGTGCCAAGATTCCCCAAGATTTCGACATCGAACTTGCAGAAGGGAGGAAAAGCATTCTCCATTTCAACAGCCTGGCAAGTTTGATTGCAGGCAACAGCTACACGATTTCGGTCGGCATCGAGCCTTTAAACACCGAAAAGGAAACCAGTAATAACCAGAGCCACAGCTCCATCACGCACTTTGTCCCTGTACAATCCCCTCACCATTTCGATTTCCAACAACAGGAAATGAGTCCTGTCCCGGTGCAAGCATGGGAAATGGACATGGCCGGAGCCATGCAATGCCTCCAATCCGATGCTCTGCTGCAATCCTCTTGCATTGAATTAGAAGCCGGTCTTCTGTACCGTCTTTCCTATCAAGTCCAAGCCGGAGATGCCCCAATCGGACTGGAAGAACCCGATTTTTATCATATAGATTTCGGTCTCTCCGGACAAACGGAAAACTGGGAAACCGTCTTTTCCGATACAGCCTATACCGATTATTCGTACCAGTCGCGGGAAGTCATCTTGCGTCCCACACAGGACGGACTATACGCTTTCTCATTCAAAGTCGACTCTATGCCTTCCAATCTCTTCTTCAGGGAAGTGGAAGTCAGTACAGTCCCAGACTACGACCTCAAGATGAAAGTCTTGCGCGCACCGAGCATCTTTCCTGTAAAGCAAGTTTCCGCAGGTATTGGCAGCTTCGTGACCATCATGAACCACGGCCGTTTGAGCATAGACCCTTTCCTGCTCGAATTCTCTTACCAGAACGGCAACGCGATGCAGGCTTGTGGCCATGATACATTTGCCATCGGTGCATTCAGCAGCGAATTGCAAGCAGCAGGCTTTTGCCGGTTGCCTGCTGCGTTTTCCGACAGTATCGCCCACATCCAAGCCAAAATCTCCATTCCTAGCCAAGAAGACGCTAACCCTCAAGACAATAGCACCTATTTCGATGTCCAGTTCAACGATACCACATTTGCCTACGACCAAATTTCAACCGACATGTTCAGCGATGCCGGACATGCCGTGGGTGCCCAAGATACCGTGGCCTGCGGCCTGCCTTTCCTGCTTTCGTGCAGCGACACCTTGACTTCGGTCAGCATAGCCTGGGGCCCCAAACGTTCCGAATTCAAAGTGGGCATCGAAATCCGGCAATGGGACTTGCAAACACAGACTTTCGGAGCTTTGGCCTATTATACGGAAGTGACCCGCCCGGAAGACTCCGGATGGGCAACTTACCCGATTCCAGCCCTCGTGCTAAACCCCGGCGCTTATATGATTTCCGCCTGCCAGCTGGGACGGAGCAGTTTCGGTTTGATAGCCGACCGTTCCGACAACGGCATCATGTACCTCAACAAACACGGGGAACTATTAGGATACCAGGACAATCTGGGATATCCGGGCATCCGGGCCAATTTCGGCCATAGCGACAGCATCATAGAATCCATCCGCGACGTAGCGGTCACTTCCATCCTGCGTCCTGCTTCCGATGGCATCTTCTCCTCCCAAGAATCCATTGTAGCCGAAATCATGAATACGGGCAACACCAATTTGGAAAACGTCCCGGTCTATTGCTATGTCAACAAGGAATTACTGCCGTCCAAAAGCATCGACATCAAGGCTTTTGAAAAAAAGACCATTGAATTCACCGCCGATTTGTCCCAGCCTTCAACCGCATATTATTTATCAATCTTCACTCAGCTGGAAGGCGACCAGAATCCGCATAACGACACGGCTTCAATCTGGATAAGAAGCCTCGATAGCATCAATCCGTATATCCTAGATTTTGAACTTTGCCAGGATTTTGCCATCGACCATTTCCAACCTGCATGGAGAACCGTGGACATGGACACTCTGGACACCTATGAAGTGGAAATCGTGACCGGCCAAGGCAGCTTTCCCATCACATACCCTAATCTTGGCGGGAAAATGGCCTTCATGGCATTCAATCCTTCCGCCGTGAATCCGGACGTAAGCGAATTCATACCGCCTTTCCAAGGAAACAAATACGGGGCTTGCATAGGGACAAACCAGAGCAACGACTGGCTTATCTCACCGCGCTTGCTCCTGCCCGATACCAATCCATGGTTCGCCTTTGCTGTCCGCAAGGCTTCACCTTTCGAGGAGTTGTACAATGTGCTTATTTCCACAACGGACGACACTCCAGCAAATTTTTTGCCCTTGGCATCGAAACTGCAACCCTCCATGGATTGGGAAGAAAAGATTTTCGACTTGACCCCTTATGCCGGGCAGGAAGTCTATCTCGCTATCCAATGCGTATCGGAAGGAGGCTATATGTTCATGATAGACAACCTCAGGGTCAGCGAACCGGGGAACAGCCAGCCCGGACCAGACCCGGACCCCATTCCTGACCCCAGACCCGATACGACTGACATCCAGCTTGCCAGCATCCACCAAGTTCAGATTTATCCGAATCCAGCTTCCGAGCTGCTCCATATCCGCTGCCAACCCCCCATCAAAAGCATCCGTATCTATTCGCTCTCAGGATGTCTGATGTACCACCGGGATGGAAGCTTCGACCAGGATCCTTGGTCCATCCCGCTTGAAAACTTACCCGCAGGGCTATACTTGCTCTACCTTCAAACCGAGAACAGCATAAGCGTGCAAAAGTTTGTGAAACGGTAAAGCGACAAAAAGGGATAGCTCCGGCGCAACAGTTACCGGAGATATCCCTTTCCAATGCTTCGCCAATACATCATTTCAACTTTCGAGTACTTATATACACATATAAATCAACATGATACCCCGCACTTCCGCTTTTCTTGAAACTTCCTCTCTGTGAAGTCATAATCATAGCAGTCAAATATATCCGAACCTCGTTCCAAAGTTTATGTCCCAAGCCGTATCCGTCTTGATGCCTATTAAAAACGCAATGGGCTTTGGATGCATTCACGGAATTGGGACACTCCACAGATTTTACCTTTGGACAGCTTTCTATCTGAATCTGCCAAACTCCCCCGACTGAGCCAATTCCCTGCCACAGGTGCCACACCATCGACAAAAACGAACCAAGCCATCTCGTCCACTTTCAAATCTTCTCCCTGCAAATCTTTGGTATGCGCCATCTTTCTAATGGAATCAAAACCATGCAGATTATTGGTATTCGTATAGTTCATTCTCAATTCTATCATCAACAAACGCTTGTTATCCAACACACCGACACCGGAATCACCGATACCAATCACCACATCCACAGTCGGTTCAGGCCAGCTCGGCCTACGTACCTTATGCTCGTAGGCATCCATATCCAAGCATTCTATCGCCTTGTCAAAATAATCCGTTCCAGAGTAATCCCGATTGGACACATTATCCAACAAAGCTCCGCATTGCGAAAACAGGTCTTCCATGCTTCACACAAATTCATACAGGATGTAACAAAAACGTACTTGCCCGATTGCGTGCGCGGAATCCGGCAATCGCTTATCTTTGCGTCCGGTTAGCGTTAAATCACATTCTTATGAAACGTCTCTACCTTTGGTTGATCAGCATGCTCAGCGGGGTGCTGTTAGCTTTAGCCTGGCCCGCCCACGGTTTCACACCCTTGGTCTTCGTGGCGCTCTTCCCCCTCTTCTGGGTCGAAGACTACATTTTGGAACGCCAGCAGGAATACGACCGGCACCAGGCAGCTCGCAAAGCCCTCCGGATATCGCCCAAGCTCAAAGCCTATATAGACCACATTCTCCAGAAGCTGCCCGTCAGCAAGAAAACCGACGGCAACAAGATCCTTCCTGTCCTCAACGGCGTTCCCCGCTACAATAGGATCAGCGGCGATGCGCCGGAATCCACCCTCCCCAAACGTACCAGATACCATCTTTTCTTCTATTCCTTTTCCGCATTTCTCGTTTGGAACGTGCTCACAACCTGGTGGATATGGAACTCCACCCCGGCCGCCGTCCTAGCCTTCGTGCTCAACGCCCTATTGATGGCGCTCGTATTCACCCTGTTCCATTACTCCTGCCGCTATTTCTTCAAAAAGGGAATGCGCTGGATTCTCCTCTTCGTCTATTGGTTAGGCTTTGAATATTTCCATCATAACTGGGACGTTTCCTGGCCTTGGCTCACCCTCGGCAACGCCTTCGCCCCCCGTCCCCAATGGGTGCAATGGTACGAGATTACCGGCACTTTGGGCGGAAGCCTCTGGATCTTAGGCTGCAACGTGGCCCTGCTCTATTGGTACAAGGCTTGGCGGGCGCAAAAACGGGGGAGGCCCATCCATAGCGAAAACCGCCTCTGCCTGAGCCTGCGCGGCAAATTGCTCCTTTTCTGCGGCTTGGTCATCGTGCCGGCAGGGCTTTCGATGCTCCGCTTTGCCACCTACCAGGAAAAAGGCCGGCCGGTGGAAGTGGTGGCCGTCCAGCCCAATATCGACCCATACGTGGAACAATACACCCTCTCGCCCCGTCAAGCCACAGAACGGATGCTCCGCCTCGCCCAAAGCCAGATGACCCCCCAGACCCGCTTCATCGTCACCCCCGAGAGCATGATCCAGGAAAACATCTGGGAAAACCAGCTTCCCTACAGCCCCTCCGTGAAGCAAATCCAGGACTTCTTGCAGGAATGGCCCAATGCCCAACTAATCGCTGGCATTTCCTCCTACTCCCATGTCCGCCCCGAAGACTCCACGATGCAAGGCGTACGCAGGCTGCGCCGCGCTCCCGCTCCCGAAAAAAGATTCTACCGCGCCCACAATACCATTATCGCCCTCAGCGCCAATCCTGACATGCCGATTCCGATGCACCATAAATGCAAGTTAGTACCCGGCGTGGAAATCATGCCTTACATCAACCGGCTCAAATTCTTAGAGAACCTGGCCATCGACCTGGGAGGCACCGTGGGAACCTTGGGCATCGACCCCGGTCCTACCGTCTTTGTCAGCGAAAGCCCCGACCGCTGCCGGGTCATTGGAGGCAGCTACGCCGGATCCTATTACAGCGAACCTTCCAAGGATGCCCCCTTGGCAGGCAAAACAAGCCAAGATGAGGAATTCCGCTTCGCCGACCTGATTTGTTACGAATCGGTCTATGGCGACTATGTAGCCTCCTGCGTCCGGGAAGGGGCTGAACTCCTTTTCGTTTCCACCAACGACGGCTGGTGGAAAGACACGCCCGGACATCGCCAGCACGCTTCCTACGCCCGGCTGAGAGCCATCGAGAACCGCCGCGACGTGGCCCGCGCCGCCAATACCGGCATCTCCTGCTTCATAGACCAGAAAGGCCGCGTCTATCAGGCCACCCTTTACTGGGAACCCGCCTGCATCCGCCAGACGCTTTACGCCAACGACAAGCTCAGCATCTATGCCCAATACGGGGATATTCTGGGAAGATGCTGCCTGCCGCTTTCATTGTTCTTCATTTTGCTTACCTTTGTTTCCAGAATAATAAAACGAAGGTAGCGGCAGCCCGATGAAGCCCGAACCAAGGAGATAAGGCCCGAACCAAAAAACGGTTCGAATCCGCATCCGGCTTGCCCGCATCTTCACTCATCGGATTCTCCCACGGCCATCACCGGTTCGCACAATGTCCCGTAAGCCCATCAAGCCTATGCCAAGGCTATGGCAAAGACCGGCAAACACCCGGTCCGGACCGGCCAGAAGGAGCAATCCCGGAAAGGGACCGAATCTATGGACGAACCCATCCTGATAGTAGATGACGATGTGAACTTGAACCACCTGCTGGCCAAGTTCCTGGAGAGGAACGGATTCCTCGCCACCGCGGCGTATTCGGCCGAAGAAGCCGTCAAGACCCTCTCTACCCGGAAATTCCGGATTGTCCTGACCGACCTGCGGCTGCCGCACAAAGACGGACTGGAACTCCTGCAATGGATTAGCGGCCATCATCCCGACTGCCAGACCCTGCTGATGACCAGCTACGCCGATGTGCAGACCGCCGTCAAAGCCATGAAGCTAGGCGCTGCCGACTACATCGCCAAGCCCATCATCCCCGACGACCTTCTCAAAAAGCTCCAAGACCTCTTAAATAGCACAAGCACGGACAAGGCCGAAGAATCCGCAGGCAGCGAAACGGCATCGAAAGCCACGCCCAAGAAGTCTCTCGACCAAGTCTTCACCAGCAAAGGTTTCATCCAAGGCACTTCCCAAGCCGCCCTGCAACTGGAACAGCATATACGCTTGGTTGCCCCTACGCCTATCACCGTCCTGATTAGCGGCGAAAGCGGCACGGGCAAGGAGTACATTGCCCGCCTGATCCACCAGAGCAGCAAGCAGTCCCAAGGGCCGTTCGTGGCGGTGGACTGCGGTTCGATACCGCAGGATTTGGCCGGCAGCGAGCTCTTCGGGCATAGGAAAGGCTCTTTCACCGGCGCAGTGGCCGACAAAAGCGGCTTCTTCCAGCAAGCCGAAGGGGGCACGCTGTTTTTCGACGAGATTGAAAACCTGCCCTATTCGGTGCAAATCCATCTGCTGCGGGCCTTGCAGGAAAAACGGATCCGTCCGGTAGGTGCCGAAAAGGACATAGACACCCATGTGCGGATTATCGCCGCCACCAACGAGGACATCCCTGCGCTTTGCGAGAAAGGCAGTTTCCGTGCCGACCTCTACCACCGGCTCAACGAGTTCTCGATCCAAGCCGTCCCCTTGCGCGAACGCAAAGAAGACATCCCTCTGTTTGTCAAGAGCTTCTTGGAAAACGCGAACCGGGAACTGGAAAAAGAATGCCTGGTCCTCGACCTGGATGCCGAGGTGCGGGAACTCTTCATGCAATACAACTGGCCGGGCAATATCCGGGAACTGCTTTATACGGTGAAACGGGCCTGCCTGCTCTGCCAAGGGCAGCAAATCAAGCGCGAGGACCTGCCGCCCGAGCTCCAACGCTTCGCCGCAGGAAACGGAGCCGGAAACGCTTCGCCCGATACCGTCCATACCGCCCCCGGACAGCCGAGCCGGAACGTCGGCCTCGCAGGCATCCCCGGCAAAATATCCTTGGCCGAAGAAGAGAAGAACCGGATCCTGGAATGCCTGCGGCAATGCAACTACAACAAGACCAAGGCGGCCAAGCTACTCAACATAGACCGGAAAACCCTCTACAACAAACTCCGCTCCTACGGCATCGAATGAAAAAGGAATAAGCCGTGGCCACAGACGGCCCGCCTTGGCCATAAACCCATGAATCGGCCATGTAGCTTTTTTGTAATTATTCCAAAGAAATTTTGTAAGTTTGCTAAATTTGCTGCCGGTATACGGGCCGCGTCTGCCTGAAAAACAGCCGGAAAGTTCCTTTATGCAAAAAAGGAGAGGCCGAGGCAGCATAAAACCAAAAACAAAACTAAATGGCAACAGCAAGAGTCCTCTGGATCGACGATGAAATCGACCTCCTCAAACCCCATGTGATGTTCCTTCAAGCCAAAGGCTACGAAGTAATCACGCTCAACAACGGGGTGGACGCGGTGGAAACCCTCCGCAACCAGGCCGTCGATATCGTTTTCCTCGACGAGCAAATGCCCGGCCTGTCGGGCATGGAAACCCTTTACAAAATCAAAGAGAACTTCCCGACCCTGCCGGTAGTCATGGTCACCAAGAGCGAAGAGGAACGGATCATGGACGAAGCCATCGGCTCCAAGATTTCCGACTACCTCCTCAAGCCCGTCAACCCCGGCCAGATCCTGTTGGCCATCAAGAAACAACTGGAATCCAAACGTCTGGAAAGCGAAAAATCCACCGCTTCCTATCAGCAGGAATTCCGGGAAATCGGGGCTTCCCTTTCGCCCAACCTCAGCTACAAGGAATGGGAAGACCTTTACAAGAAACTCGTATTCTGGGAACTGGAACTGAGCAAGACCGACGATGAAGGGATGCGCGAGATTCTCCGCAACCAGAAAGAAGAAGCCAACCTGCTCTTTGCCCGCTATATCGAAAAGAACTACGTGGACTTCCTCAAGAAAGGTTCGGACAACGAATTCGACATGTCCCATACCGTGCTTAGGAAACGGCTTTTCCCTATCCTGAACAACGATTTCCCGGTCTTCTTCATCCTGATCGACAACCTTCGCTACGACCATTGGAAAGTGCTGCAACAGCATATGCAGCCCTACCTCAAGACCCTCAGCGAAGACACCTACATGAGCATCCTGCCTTCGGTGACCCACTACGCCCGCAACAGCATGTTCGCCGGGCTGCTTCCTTCGGAGATCGAAAAGAAATATCCCGACTACTGGGTAGCCGAAGACTCCGGGCAATACAAGAACCAGAACGAGAAGCTCCTGCTCGAAGAATGCCTCAAACGCTTCGGCAAGGAACCCAATTTCACCTACAACAAGGTTTTGAACCAATCCTACGGGCTCAAAATCATCGATTACCTGCCCAAGATGATGTCCACTCCGCTCAACATCATCATCTACAACTTCATCGATATGCTCTCGCACGCCAGCACCGAGATCGAGCTGCTGCGCGAGATGGCCAACGATGACGATTCCTACCGTTCTTTGGTAGGCTCTTGGTTCGACCACTCCCCCTTGCTGGAGCTGATCAAGAACCTGGCCAACCGCAAAGCGATTGTCATCATCACCAGCGACCACGGTTCCATCCGGATTACCAACCCGGTCCGCATCAAAGGCGACCGCGAAACCAGCGTGAACCTCCGCTACAAGGTGGGCCGGAACCTGGAATTCAATCCCAAGGAAGTGTTCAGCATCCGCAACCCGGGCGAGATTTTCCTGCCCAAGGTCAACATCACCTCGTCCTTCGTGTTCTGCCGCCAGAACGACTTCTTTGTCTATCCGAACAACTTCAACCAATACGTAGCGTACTACAGGAACACCATACAGCACGGCGGTATTTCCTTGGAAGAAATGCTGGTTCCTTATGCAGTACTCCAACCCAAATAATATGGAAGACGGCATTTGCAATATCACGGCATCCACGCCCGAGGACTTGCCTCCGGCGGCACGGCTCCTCCTGGATCGCTTTCAGGAGGAGCGCGTATTCGCCTTTTTCGCCCCGATGGGTGCCGGGAAGACCACATTCATCCAGTCTCTCTGCGCATGCTTAGGCGTGGAAGACCAAGTTGTCAGCCCCACATTTTCCTTAGTCAACGAATATTCCTCGCCGCAAGGGCCGGTCTATCACTTCGACTTCTACCGGCTCAAGAACGCGGAAGAGGCCTTGGACATAGGCACGGACGAATACCTTGCCTCCGGCCAATATTGCTTTTTGGAATGGTCCGAAATCGCCGAACCCATCCTGCCGCCGACTTACGTAAAAGTGGAAATCCGGGTGGATGAAGAAAGCGGCGACCGCCATATCCTCGCCGAACGCTTCGATGCCCAGCGGAACGTCAGCCGGAATGAAGACCCGATGGCAGGCAAGACCGGACCGGCATCGGCCGTTTCCCAACACCGACTTAAAAACTGAGCCCTATGGAATGCGTGCATGACCAGAATTGCTCCATCCATATCGGGGACGGAGCCGTGCAATTGGCCGATGATATCCCGTTGCGCCAGGAAAACCGCAACTGCATCATCTTATGCGAGGAACAGGCAGCCGAATTGATCCTGCCCACGCTGGGCGACCGCTGCCCCAACCTCCGCAAGCAACCTCTTTATTATCTGGACGCCCGAGAGCAGAACAAGCAAATCAGCAGCCTGCTTCCCCTCTGGCAAGCTTGGGAAGCCGATGGCATAGACCGTAACACCCTTGTAATCAATATCGGTGGCGGTGTTCTCTGCGACATGGGCGGCTTCGCGGCCTCGATCTTCAAACGAGGCATTCCCTTTATCAACATCCCGACCACGCTCTTGGCGATGGCAGACGCTTCGGTAGGCGGCAAGACCGCTGTCAACTTGGACGAGACCAAGAACGTAATCGGTACTTTCTGCCGTCCGGAAGCGGTCCTGATCGACCCGGTTTTCCTTGGGACTCTGCCCGAAAGGGAATTCCTGTCGGGGATGGCCGAACTGATCAAGATGCAATGGATTGCCAATCCCGATTTCAACATAGACCAAGCCGAGGAAAGCTTCTCGTCACGGCCCATGCTCTCGGCCTTACTGCACTTTGCCATAGAGCAGAAAGCGCGGATTACCGCCTTGGATTTCAAAGAAGGGAATATCCGCAAGACGCTCAACTTCGGGCATACTTTCGGCCACGCTTTCGAAGCCTTGGCCTTGAAACGCCAGCAAAGGCTCACGCACGGAGAGGCCGTTGCCCATGGCATGGTCTGCGAACTCTACCTGTCCTGGCTCATGACCGGCTTTGAACGGGAAACCTTTGAAATCTGCAGCGCCTGGATCCGAAAGCATTACGGGATTTTCCAATTTTCCCGGCAAGAGATTCCGGAACTGATTGCCTACATGAAAGCCGACAAGAAGAACATCGAAGGCCGGGTGTACCCCATCCTGCTTTCGGCTTTCGGCCAATGCCGCTTCACCCAAGCCGTTCCCGAAAGCCTGCTTGAAAAGGCCCTTTCCGCATACCCATTCTTTTAGACCATTATGAACACGATAAGCATACAATTCAAGAACAAGACACTCAAAGGCGAAGTCAAGCTGCCCAGCTCCAAAAGCATCAGCAACCGCTACCTTATCCTTCAATTCCTGGCCGAGGAGGATTTCGAGCTGAGAAACCTTTCCGAATCGGAGGATACCAAACTGATGCAAAAGCTGCTGGATGTGATTGCCGACCATGACGAAGACGATGAGGACGAGGTGGTCCTGGACTGCCTCAACGCTGGAGCGGTCATCCGCTTCCTGACAGCGCAGCTGGCTTTCCGCCCAGGCAACTGGGTGCTCACTTCCTCCAACCCGAGGATGCAGGCACGGCCTATCGGTCCTTTGGTGGATTCGCTGCGAGCCTTGGGCATCAAGATAACCTACCTGGGCGAGGAAGGCTATCCTCCGCTCCGGGTCATAGGCAAACCCGAAGCCTTGCTCGACAATACCGACCTGATCAGCGTGGATGCCAGCCAGAGCAGCCAGTTCGTATCGGCCCTGATGATGACCGCGCCCCTGTTCCCGCACGGCCTGCATATAGAAATGCTGGGGGAAACCAAGGTGTCGCTGCCCTACATCCAGATGACAGCCCAACTGATGCGCAACTGCGGGGCGGAAGTCGTGTTCATCGACGGCAGCAATATGTTCATCGACGGCCCTCTGCATGCACCGAGCCAGGCATTGATCGAAGCCGACTGGACTTCGGCCTCCTATCTCTACGGCCTGCTCGCCTTGGCTGAAAGCGGGCGAATCGAATTGCCGTTGCTCTTCGAGGACAGCGTGCAGGGCGACTGGATCATCTCCGACTGGTTCGAGGATTTCGGCATCGAGACCGAATTTCTGGAAGACCGAATCGTGCTGACAAAAACGGCCGGCGCGGAAATAGACCGGGAACCGAAAGAATACGATTTCGTGCATCATCCCGACCTGGCCCAGACGATGGCTGTCTGCTGCGCCGCCTTGGGCATCGAAGCCCGCCTGACCGGTATCTTCGGGCTGCGCTACAAGGAAACCGACCGCATCATCGCGCTCCGGGACGAGCTGGCTCGCATGGGGGCCAAAGTGGAATGCACCGAATCGGAATTCGACAACGAGCTGCATATCTTCCCTTCCGAACTGCATCCGGAAAAGAACGTGATCCGCACTTACGGCGACCACCGCATGGCTTTGTCCTTCTCGCTCTTAGCCATGAAATACGGCAAAATCACGCTCGACGACAAGGAAGTGGTCAACAAGTCGTTCCCGGGGTTCTGGCAGGTGCTCAAGCGCCTCGGTGCCAAATAAAAAAAGAGTTTTAGACAAATCCTACAATAAGCTTAATAGAAAAGCGGCAGTTCCTATCGAGAAACTGCCGCTTCATGGTGCGTCACGGTCCCCTAGAGGCGGAGACCTAATAGGAAGAGAGTTATCCTATTTGTCCGACAAGATTTCACCATTGTCTTTAATCACCAATGTCTTCTTGACACCGTCCTTGGTATTGATAATCAAGGCATATTCTTGCTGGTCATTCTTTCCGGAATTGACCACTGTATATTCAGGATAACGAGCGCCCACCGTATCCAACACCGCTTCGGGAATCTTATCCAGCCCTACCGCCGTGAACTTTTTGACGTTCTTCTTCACCACCGTATCCGGTTTGACCGGGGCATCGAAGAAAGCCAAATCGACAGGAGCAGCCATCGGTTCAACTGCATCTCCGGCAAAAGGTTCGGCCGCCTGCCCTGTCAGAACAGGACCCACCATCGCCAAATCGTTGCTCATCGAATCAAGCACCGGAGCCGACTCCGCCTGCAAAGCAGAAAAACTTGCCAAGGCCAAAACAGCGAATCCCGCCAATATATTCCGTTTCATCTTCATTTCCCCTTTTTCGTTGCGACCTTTTAAACCAAAACCGGTCGCCAGACATCGGGTTAAAGAAAAAAGCGTACCAAAACCGACGAAAAACGAATCCGGAAACCAAAAAGAAAATAAAATACACAGAAACAGAAAAATAAATACAAAAATAATTTCTTTCCCCATATAACCCCAGCATCACGAACCGGGGAATTCCGGGGAAAAACGTAGAAAAACGGGGAATTCCGGGGAAACAAAATTCGTTGAAACCCCAAAATGAGGTTTACCCTTTACCATAATACACAAGTCTGTTTTCAAGTAGTGCTGTTACATGGCAGTTACATGAAATCCACATGATGACATCAACGAGGGCGAGGATACATATGCTGTTTACCAATAAATTGCAAAATAACTGAGTCTTTATGACTTTCCGATGACTAATATTATCATAGCATAGTTACATGGTGGTTACATGAAATTATGCCCAATAAGGGATGTATTTGACATACCGTCGATTCTTGTTTTCCGGATCGGCTTCCTTTATTAAATTGCTGTCTATTCCGTCCTTTATAATCCTGGAAATCATCGGGTAGTTTTTCTGTTCAACCCCCAAACGCTCTCTGAGACTTTGATTTGTCATCATTGCGCCCGACACATATTTGATACAGGCGTGCTGGTAACAGGCCGCCAGCCGCTCTTGTTTATTGAATTCAGACAACGGACGATAAGAGAACAACGTGACAGTGGTTCTGTTTTCAGAAACGGAAAACCTCATAGGTGGCAATTTATAAAGTTCGCTGTTAATAAGAGCCTTATCCATTCCACTTCCTTTTTCCTCACAGAAGCCCATCCTTCTCATAATATCGGCAAGACTTTCGTTCCTGGAAACATATTCATCTATAAACCTGTCTGTATTTATAAGAGGAAGCCCCGGATTAGAAATATCCATGCGGTCTGAATATATTTCCACCATGGGAAAACCAAGTTCCGTAAAGTCTTGATGTATAATCATATTGGCCATGATTTCACGAATGGTTATTTCTGGATACATTGTCACTTCTCTCCGTAAAACCTTGCCTATTTCTTCATTTGCAGGCAGTTGCCCTTTTATCCAGTCAATCATGTTTTCAAAAGAGAGCGCATAGCCTTTTGAGAACATCTGTTCCCGTTCTGTCTCAAGCTTATTCTTCCCTTTGTAGACAATTACCCTGACGGCTTTTCTCTTGAGATTGTCAAAATCAGCCAAATTCTTTGCAAACAAGATGGCGCCCAATTCAGTTATCGCCAGTCCTGTTTCATCCTCCGCAATAAGTTGCTCGGTTTTGAACTTTTCGATTATTGCCTGCTGTGTAGTGGGCATCGGCAGCTTCATCAAATCAAAGTAGGTTTCAACGGACAGCAATGAAATGACCTCCTGCATAGAAACATTGTTCTTTACAAGTATCTTATTCAGAGGTTTACCACTGTTCTTTTTCCATATCTTGGCTTCCTTGTCTTTGAACATGGATAGTTTCTTGGTCAATGAACCGACACGGATATACGATACATTCGTAAACTCAACGGGGACATTTACTGCTGCCGGGATACGATACATGGAAATGTGCTTGCCTTCGCTATAGTCAAACTCATATACTTCAAAGTCAACCTTCGGACTTAGCCTGAGAGACAACCACATTTCAAGCTCTTCATTCCCCTTTTTGTGCGATTTTGCCTTGAAGGTTGTTCCCACTACTTCATGTGTAGTATCATCTATTCCAAATATCAGATAACCATATGGTTTGTTCCACAGGCAGGCTGAATTGGAAAGTCAGACAGACGCTCTCCGATTTCTTCAGGGGAGTGAAAATTATGTTTGAACTCAACCCATTCAGTTTCCTGTGTGAGTTTTGTAAGTGTATTTATCAGTTTGATAAGTTCTGCTGTTTCCATCTCAAAAAATGTCAATATGCACCCATCTCTTTATCATATTCCGTCAACCACACCCAAATCCATATCTTTCAAAACGTCAGCAGGCCGTCCTGCTCCATCCGGCATTGCAAGTCTTGCAAACGGGATTCCAAGTCAAGAATGTCCTGCATCGACGGCACGGCAAGGCCTTTTTCCCAAGAACGAAGCAAATCCTGCAAGCCGTTCATTCCCAACTGCCCGCACATCGAAGCCATCTTGTGCGACAAAGCCGACAGACGCGCCGAATCCTTTTCCTCGACCATAATCTTCAAATCCTCAAGCTGATCGAAAACCGTATCGAAGAATTCCCGCAAAAATTCCGCCATCTTCTCCGGCTCATCTCCTAAGAAAGCACGGATGCTGGACAAATCATAGGCATCGCCCCCGGCATTTCCGACATCCCCGGCATTTCCGACCTTCCCGACATCCTCATTCTTTTGCCCCTGAAGCCCCCAAGGAAGCGGGCTTCCATCCTGCGGCAAACAATCCTGCGGCAAACACTTTTCAATAGCATCCAGCAAAGCCTGGAATTCCACCGGTTTCTGCAAAACCACCGAGAACGAAACCTCCTCTTCCGCGGCAGCCGAAGAAGCATCCGCCTTGCCAGCCGAAGCCGACACATCCACAAAATGCTTCCCCGTCAACAGAATCACCGGCATAGCGGCATCCACCGCCTTGACCCGCTCCAGAACCTCGTAACCCGACACTCTCGGCATCTGCAAATCCGTGACGACCAACTGAGGCCAAGCCTCCGCGACCCAAGCCATCAACTCGTCCGGATTGGACGTAGCCTTGACTTCCAAGCCCATCCGTTCCAGATACGCGCAAAGAATCTTCTGCAACATCCGGTCATCGTCAATCACCGCCACCCGGATTCCCCGCAAGGAATCGTTCGTCCGTCCGCCCTGACGCTCCTTGTTATCCAACACCTTCTGTTCCACTTCCGAGCCGTCCACCGCCTGCACAGGCAAAGTTACCCTGAATTCGGAACCCTTGTCCAATGCACTCTCCAGCTGCAGCTTGCCCCCCAGCAATTCCACCCACTTCAAAGTCACCGACAGCCCCAGCCCGGTACCTTCCACCCCGGCCTTTTCCTTGCCCACCCTGACAAATTCCTCGAAAATCCTCTCCTGATCCGCCTCGGCAATCCCCCGGCCCGAATCCCGTACCACCAAAGACAAGGCATCCTCCGTCCAGTCCACCCGGAACTCCACGAAACCCGCATCCGTGTACTTGATCGCGTTCGACAACAGGTTCCCGCAAATCTGCCGGATCCGCAAGGCATCGCCCTTGAACCATCCCGATGAAACCCCCTCGGAATCCGGACAAGAACCATCTCCCCGCCAAGCCGAACCCCCATCCCGGCCATCCTCGGCCTCCCCCTGCATACGAAAACGGAAAGTCAAACCCTTCTCCTCCGCCTGCAAACGGTACATCGCCTGCACCTCGGCAAACAACTTGCAAGGATTGAACAAAGTCTGCTCCGACTTCAGTTCCCCGCTCTGCCACTTCACATAATCCAGCAAATTGTTGACTAATTCCAAAAGATAAGACGAAGCCGCCTTGGTACATTGCAGGTAATGCCGGCTTTCGTCCGGCACACCCGAACGGTCCAGCAAGTCCGTGCTGCCGATAATCGTGCTCAACGGCGACTTGATATCGTGCGCGATGCTCTTCATCAGCTGCTCCCGATTGGCCAAAAGCACCGCCTTCTCCGCCTCCGAAACCGCCAACGCCCGCTCCCGCTTCTGTGAACGCAGAGCCGAACGAAGCAGGAAGAACAAGGCCAGGAACGACACCAAGAAAGACAGCACCCCGATCCAGGCAATCGTCTGCGACATCCGCCGCAAATCGTCCGCCCGTTGCCGCAACACCTGCAACGAAGCCTCCACCTCGGTCTGTTGCCAGGAATCCAGCACCTCCATGATCTGCTCGTTCAGCGCCAAATCCAATTTGAGGATATTATCGACCTGCCGGGAAAGCCGGGCATCGGCCACCCGCCGCATATCCTCGTACTCCATCACCGTCCGCGCAATGGCCTGACGCAGACTGTCATGCAGCCCCTCCAACGGCTGTATCGTCTCCTCGATAATCCGGTTCTCCTGATGCACGTAATACACCGTGTCTATCTTCTCCTTCTTGAACGCCCTCGACAAACGCTTGAAGAAACCGTCCGTGTTCTCCGTCCGGCGTTCCACCTTGACCACCGTGTCCTCGTATTCCCCGATTTCGATACGCGGCGGCAGCCAAGGCGTTTCTATCTGCAAAGAATCGATAATCTTCCGGGAAGCCTCCTCCAGGCTCTGCTGCCGCAAGGTATTCATATAAGAGAACAGCCTCTCCATGTTCCTGGTCTTCTTGCGCAGAATCCGCCCGATCGTGTCCACTTTTTCCGTCAACGAAGGATCCTCCACAATCTGCCTCGCCTTCATCGCCCGCAAGCGGTCTACCGCCGAATCCAGGCACGCATGGTAGCCGTAATAATAATCCGCCTCGAAAGTCTGCATATACGAACGAGCATAAGCCTCGCTTTGGTACAACTCGTTCAGAATCTGGCTCACATCGTAAATATTCTCCCGGGCCATCTCCACCTGGAGCGGCTGGAACGCAAGGCTCGCCCTCAGCTGCCGGTAAATGAGAATCCCTCCCGACAACGAAATGAGGAACACCAAGATGAAACTCAGCACCAAGCCCTGGCTGAATCCTTTTCCCGACTTGGCCTTTTTGCCAGAAGAATTTTCCACAGACACGCTGTTTCTTTGATGAGTTTTAAGCCCAACCAGCCGTCAGACTTTGAGTTTAAAGTTTTTTCGAACCAAAACGGCGGCGCAAGGAAGCGCGCCGCCTCAGATTAACACGCCGCAGGCAAACGCCCCGGCTTCCATCGCAGGAACCCGCCAACATCCCCCGCACCACGGCATTTTCCGCCACATACGATATCGGCACGTCAGAACGGACGGGATGCAAAACGTCCACCCGACAGCCAAGAAGAAGCGAACACACGTAACGACTTGCCAAGGCTCGCAGCCACGCAAAGGCAGTACAAACCAGTCGTGTCCTGCATTGCGGAAGATTACACGGCAAGGGAACCAAAGTCCAGTCACGCAAAGACCGCGCAAGCCGAAAGCAGAGTCCAACCGCTTACAGCCAATTGAACTTCAGCTCCATCTCCACCACATCCTTCAAGGTGTTATGCACCGGGCAAGTCTTGGCCGCACGCTCGATTTTCTTCTTGTCATCTTCGCTGTAGCCCTTGGGCGGCATGGTCATCGTCACCGTCATTTTGGCAATGCGCCGAGGATTGGCCGCCATTTCCTTGACCACTTCCGCTTGCGCTCCTTGAATATCCAGACCGATATTTTCGGCATAGATTCCCATGATAGTCAACATGCAAGCCGGCAATGCCACCGTAGCCAGATCGGTAGGCGAAAACGAACGTCCCTGCCCGTGGTTGTCCAAAGGGGCATCCGTGATGATTTTCGCGCCGCTGTCCTCGTGTTCGCATTCCACACGCAGACCGCCCATGTAAGTAGCTTTCATTGTTGTCATTGTCAAACAGATTTAATGGTTTATCAAAGCCTAACTCAATCCCCCTCCGGCAGCAAGGCAAACACCTGAGCCGCCCGGTTTATATTGTAAATACTGAGACCGTCCCCCTGCGTAAAGAAGAACGCCCCTTCCTCCGGCTTCACCTGACGGCCGAAACCGCCAAATTCCGCACTGTCCGAGTCCAATACCAGACGGTATTTTCCCCGGCGGCGCACCGGCACCACATAATCCGGCACGCTCCGCGAAGGATGCCAGTTGAACACGAACACATAGCGTTCCCCAATATCGAAAGCCAGCGTCTTGCCCTCCTCGTCCAACAACAGCCGGTAAGCAAAACCCTGCTGCCGCAACCCAACCTCCTTGGCCAATCCTACCATGGCCCGGTCGAACTCGGCCAGAAAACGGTACTTCAACATCGGGTCGTCCTGCAAATGCCACTGGCGGCGGGCATAACGGTACGACCACCCGTTCTCCTGCCGCGGGAAATCTATCCATTCCGGATGCCCGAACTCATTGCCCATGAAGTTCAGGTACCCACCTCCTTCCGCCCCCACAAACAGCGTGAACAATCGTATCATCTTGTGCAATGCCACTCCCCGGTCCACCACCGCGCTCGGGCAAAGCACCGACATATTCGTGTACATCTCCGCCCCCATCAGGCGGAAAGCCAGCGTCTGATCCCCCACCAAAGCCTGGTCGTGACTCTCCGCATAGGCAATCTGCGGCACGGCAGCCAAACGGTCGTTCACCGTGGACCAAAGCTCGGCCATCACCCAATCCTCGTCCTTGCGCTCCTTGAGCAGCTTGATCCAATAGTCCGGAATGCCCATCGCCAGACGATAATCGAAACCGATGCCGCCCGAAGCCGTCGAAGCCGTCATTCCCGGCATCCCGCTCACCTCCTCGGCAATGCTCAGATGCACACCCGGCCGCATCGCTGCTACCAAATCATTAGCCAAAGACAGATATATCAGCGCATTGCAGTCAACCTTATCCCCAAAGTAATTCTGGTAGGAACCGAAATAGTCCACATAACCCCGATGGAAATAAATCATGGCCGTCACCCCGTCGAAACGGAAACCGTCAAAATGGAATTCCTCCATCCAGTAACGCAGATTCGACAACAGGAAACGCCGCACCTCGTTGCGCGAAAAATTGAACATCCGCGACCTCCAATAAGGATGGGTCCCCGCCTCGCCCCCGTAGCTGTACAAGTCATCGCTCCCGTCCAAGCGGTTCAAGCCCTCGTTCTCGTTCTCCACAAAATGCGCATGCACCACGTCCATCACCACGCTGATGCCCATCCGGTGCGCCTCCCGTATCAAAGCCTTCAAGTCGTCGGGCGTGCCGAAGCGGGACGAAGGCGCAAAGAAATTCGACACATGGTAGCCGAAACTGCCGTAATACGGGTGCTCGGCAATCCCCATCAGCTGCAATACATTATACCCCGCTTTTTTTATCCGGGGCAAGACATTGGCGGTAAACTCCGCATACGTCCCCACGCCTTCCTTTTCCTGCGCCATCCCCACATGCGCCTCGTAAATCAAAGGAGTCTGCTTGGAAAAATCCGGAGCTTTGAACGAGGCTTCGGCATCGCCCCAACGGAAAGCTTCCTCCGCTCCCGGCATCCAGACCTCGGCCTGGAAATCCTTGCTCTGCGGATCCTGCACCGCATAGAAAGTGTAAGCCGGCATCCGCATGGCCCATCTGCCGTTGCCATCGTGAACATACATCTTGTACCTTGTGCGATGCCCAAGCCCCGGCACGTCCTTGGCTTTCATCCGAATTTCCCAGACCCCGTCCTCTATCCGATGCAAAGCATGGGAAGTCAGATCCCAAGCGTTGAAATCCCCTATCAGGAACACATGGCGGGCATGAGGCAGCCATTCGCGGAACACCCATTCGTCCGTGTCCACTTCATAATGCAGGCCAAAGTATTGGTAGGCGGAAGCAAAATCATAGAGACTTCCCCATTCCTGCTCGATCCAGGAACGGGTACGGAGATAATCCTCGTGGCGGCGTTCAATCTTCTCAGCCACCGGCCATAACCAGGAATCGTTTTCTACCAATGGCAACATAAACAAACCATTTATTCAGCGCGTATCCTAGGAATCACCTTCCAGAATCCGCCTCAACGCAAGCTATTTTTTCCGCTTCTTTTCCCCACTTTTCCTCAAACACACCTCTCTTTCAAGCGGGTTCTCTTTCACCGGGACGCAAACTTCGGCTAATCCAACTTCAGAACCGCCAGGAAGGCCGACTGCGGCACCTGCACGCTCCCCACCTGCCGCATCCGCTTCTTCCCCTCCTTCTGCTTCTCCAACAGCTTCCGCTTACGGGTGATATCCCCACCGTAGCACTTGGCCGTCACATCCTTGCGCACCGCCTTGATCGTCTCGCGGGCAATAATCTTGGAACCAATCGCCGCCTGAATCGCGATATCGAACTGCTGGCGCGGAATCAATTCCTTGAGCTTCTCGCACATGCGCCGCCCGAAAGCATAGGCGTTGTCCTGGTAAATCAGCGTGGAAAGCGCATCCACCGTATCCCCGTTCAACAGGATTTCCAACTTGACCAGCTTGGACACCTGGTAGCCGCAAGGATAATAGTCGAAGGAAGCATAACCCTTTGATATGCTTTTCAATCTATCGTAAAAATCGAACACGATTTCCGAGAGCGGCATCTCGAACGTGAGTTCAGTACGGTCGGTAGTGATATAAATCTGGTTCTTCAAAATGCCCCGCTTGTCGATGCAGAGCTTCATGATCGGCCCCACGAAATCGGCCTTGGTAATAATCTGCGCCCGGATATAAGGCTCGTCGATATGATCCACGTAATTGGGTGCCGGAAGCCCGGAAGGATTGTGAATCTCCAGCACTTCGCCCTTGGTGGTGGTCACCTTGTACGAAACGTTGGGCACGGTGGTAATCACATCCATATTGAACTCCCGTTCCAGACGTTCCTGGATGATTTCCATGTGGAGCAATCCCAAGAAGCCGCAACGGAAGCCAAAGCCCAAAGCTATCGAAGATTCCGGCTCGTAGGTCAGCGAAGCATCGTTGAGCTGGAGCTTCTCGATCGAAGCCCTCAAGTCCTCGTAATCGTCGGGCGTTACCGGATAGACCCCGGCGAACACCATCGGCTTCACGTTCTCGAAACCCTCTATCGCCTTCTCGCAAGGCCGATCCACATGGGTAATCGTATCGCCCACTTTCACTTCCACCGAAGTCTTGATGCCCGAAATGATATAGCCCACATTCCCGGCCGAAATCGAATCGCAGGGTATTTGCTTGTAACCCAGTACGCCCACTTCTTCGGCATCGTACTCCTTGCCGGTATGGAAGAACTTCACCTTGTCGCCTTTACGCAGCGTCCCATTGACGATCCGGAAATAGGAGATGATGCCCCGGAATGAATTGAACACCGAGTCGAAAATCAAGGCTTGCAAAGGAGCCTCCGGGTCGCCTTCTGGAGCCGGAATCCTCTCCACGATGGCATGGAGCAACTCAGGCACGCCCTCCCCGGTCTTGCCGCTGACGGCCATGATTTCCTCGCGCTTGCAACCCAAAAGATCCACAATCTGATCCTTGACCTCTTCCGGCATCGCATTGGCCAAATCCATCTTGTTCAGCACCGGGATAATCGTCAAGTCGTGTTCCATGGCCAGATACATGTTCGAAATGGTCTGCGCCTGAATCCCTTGCGTGGCATCCACCACCAGAATCGCGCCCTCGCAGGCGGCAATGGAGCGGGAAACCTCATAGGAAAAGTCCACGTGGCCCGGGGTATCGATAAGGTTGAGGACATACTCCTGCCCTCCATCCTTGTATTTCATCTGAATGGCGTGGCTCTTGATCGTGATGCCGCGCTCGCGTTCCAAATCCATATCGTCCAAGACCTGCGCTTGCAGCTCCCGCTGGGGAACGGTATTGGTGATTTCCAACAAGCGGTCCGCCAAAGTGCTCTTCCCATGGTCGATATGGGCAATGATGCAAAAATTCCGTATATTCTTCATTGTCTGTATTTCCAAAAATGCATTCCAAGCTCTCTCGCCTCTGTTCCGACCCTTTCCCACCCATGGAACGAAAAAGAAGCATGTCCCATAAATCTGGAATAGTGCCGGCGTTTGGCAAAACAAGGGCATAAGCGAGCAAAGATACAACAATTACCCCACACCGCGCAGCTTCGGCCATTTAGAAAAGTAACATTTTTGTTACTAACATTTTTGTTACTAACATTTTTGTTACTAACATTTTTGTTACTTATCTTTGCAGGCACGAACAAAGAGCCTGTGCGTCAGAACCGCAAATCCGCCATCGGCAGCGATGCAGATCCGGCAAAAACAAAACACCCCGTGCATCATGGCAACAAGAGACAAACGCCCCACCACCGAAACGCCTTTCAGCTTCGGGAAAATAGCCCAGGAGCAGGATTTCACCGACCGGAAAGAGGAGACCGCCCATCTGGTTTCCAATTTCGAGTCCTTGGTCAACACCATCCTCATCTCCCCACGCCGCTGGGGCAAAAGCTCCTTGGTGGCCAAAGCCGCCTCTTTGGCCGAACAGAGGAACACAGACCTCCGTGTCTGCGCATTAGACCTTTTCAATGTCCACAACGAAGAGGCTTTCTATGCCCAACTGACGCAATGCGTGCTGAAAGCCACCGCTTCCAAATGGGAAGAAATCATCGGCGCCATCAAGAAATTCTTTGCCGGCTTAGTTCCCAAAATCAGTCTCAGCAGCGACCCCAACCAGGACATCAGCGTTGAATTCGACTGGAAAGAAGTCAAGCAAAAGCCGGATGAAATTTTAAACTTAGCTGAAAAAATCGCCCAAGAGAAAGGAGTCCGCATCATTGTCTGCATCGATGAATTCCAGAACATTGCCGATTTCGATGACCCGGTATTCTTCCAAAAACGCCTCCGGTCGCACTGGCAACGCCATCGGCATGTAGCCTATTGCCTCTACGGCAGCAAACGCCACATGATGATGGACGTGTTCACCAACGCATCCATGCCCTTTTACAAGTTCGGGGACCTGCTCTTCCTAGAAAAAATCAGCAAAGCAGACTGGATTCCCTTCCTGAAAGAACGCTTCCGCAGCACCGGGAAGCAAATTGAAACTGCTGCTGCCGAACGCATTGCGGACTTGGCGGACTGCCACCCTTATTACGTGCAGCAGCTGGCGCAGCAATCCTGGTTCCGGACACAGAACCGCTGCACGCCGCAAACCGTTGCCGAAGCCCATGCCGCCCTGGTCGGCCAGCTAAGCCTGCTTTTCGTCAACCTCTCCGACAATCTCACCGCCCAGCAGCTCAACCTGCTCAAAGCCATCCATTCCGGGGAAAGCAGCCTCACCTCGGCCGCCGTGCTCAAAAAATACGGCATCAATTCCTCGGCCTCGGTGATACGCTCCAAACAGGCCCTGATTGAAAAGGACATCTTGGACGACCAAGGCGGCAAGCTTTCCTTCCAAGACCCCATCTTCGCCTACTGGCTCAAGCACGAGTATTTCAAAATCCGATGAAGAGAAGGCCTCCGGATTGCAAAATCCATGCTTGAACTGCTTCTATCCCAACAATCATCGGATATGCAGCAGGATACCAGCGGCAGCGGTTTCCCTCGTCAAAAAATTCAACCCGAAGCACCTCAATACTTTTCCCGCTCCTGCTGCCACTGTCATATAAACCCAAATCGGGCATTAGACTTTGGGTAGATTGTTCGCTTATGCCTACAGCATGCTTTTCGCCTAGCCGAAGGCGTAGCGGGCTACATCGAGGCGTAGCGAGGAGCAGGATGCAGGCAGAAGCGAGCAAGATGCCCAAAGAGCGTCATTCCCTGAGTGTGAACGGCCTCTGGCGCGTCTAATGACCGATTTGGGTTAAATGGTCGGGGTATGTATGAGCTGTGTCGTATTCCGCTTTCTTGGCATCGCATTCAGCGGATAGCTTCATTATTCCTCAAAATCCAGCGACATGAAGTCCAATCGGTTGTTCTGTGCCGAATATTTGCGCCAGAGTTCAGTGGCAACGGCTTTCGCTTCCTTGTTCCGGAGTTCAAACGGTTTCAGGTGTTTTTCGAAAAGGGCTTCAAAGTCTACATCCTGCAATGGTGTCTTATCAAGGGACAGGTGGGTTTCACTCTCCGGAAAAAGGGAGGAAGAAAAATTCAGAAGCTGCTCCGCATCCCTCTCCGCCAATGATTCCGCTTCTTCTACCACCGTGTTCGTGTCGCTGAAGTCCTGGTAAAACAAGGATAACAGCAAGGCTTGGCCAAAAGAGAACGAACCTTGCCCGCAAATGGAGAGAAGCATGTTCACTTCGTGCAGCCGTTGTGAAATATTTGATAGCGTACCACTCACAATCATAAAAACATTGTCATATATGCCGGAAGATACAGTATGTCTTCTTCCTTACGCATATCTTTCGTATAAATCAGATATTTGTTTTTTATCCGCGGTGAAAATTTTCTGCAAAAGGCATCCAAAGACGCATGTGCCTTATAACCGGACGATTTCACTTCGATGGGGCTTACCTTGTCGGCTTCGGCTATCAGAAAATCCACTTCGTAGTTATGCTTTCCGCTCTCTGTAGGAAATGTGTAATAGTATAACTCATGCCCGGCAGCTTTCAACGTTTGGGCGATGACATTTTCATAGACATATCCTAAATCCGCACTCAGTTTGTCACTGAGAAGCTTATGATAAATCGTGTTGTCGGTGAACTTCTTATCCCAAAACGCAAGAGTGACGAACAAGCCAGTGTCGCCAGCGAACAGCTTGTATTTGTCCGGGGCTTGATGCAATGCCATTCCGGCTCCCGGATCATTAGCATGATAAGCCATGTTGACCACCATTGATTCCTTGATTTCTGAAATGATTTCTGACAATTGGGAATTACGAGTGCCGTCTGTCGCGCTCCATGTCAGATACCTGTTGGCGTTGCTTGTCAGTTGTGCCGGAATCTGATGGAATATCTTGGAAGCGTTGCCGGTCGGATCTATTTTGTTGAAATCGTCCTCGTACAGCGTTATGATGGAACGTTTCACGCTATCTACCTTTTCCAGATTGTTGGTCTCAAGATAGGAAGCCACAGCCTGCGGCATGCCGCCGATAAGCATATACAAGCGGAAATCACGCATCAGCTTGCGGTTCGTGGCATCACCCAAAGAAGTCCTGTTGTGGAAACAGCCTTGGAGCAAATTTATCGTTGCGGTATCTCCCAACGCCCACTTGAACTCTTCATAATCCATCGGATACATTTGGAGTTTGACTTCCTCGCTTGGAATAAGAATATCCTTGACGTTCTTGCGGATTGAAATCAGAGAACCTGTTTCTATATAATCATATCTTCCGTCTTTTACAAGATACTTGATGGCCTGCCTTGCTTTAGGCGCAAGTTGGACTTCGTCGAAAATAATAGCGGACTTGCGTTTTTTCAGTTCTATGCCATATTCCAATTGCAGCCGCATGAAAATACGGTTAAGGTCGGATACGTCATTGAACAAGTCGCGGATTTCGGGGGAACATGCGGCAAAATCCACCAGTATATGGGTGTCGTATTCGTTTATTGCAAATTCTTCTGCGATAGTGGATTTCCCGACACGCCTTGCGCCCTGTATCAGTACAGCTGTCCTGCCTTCATCCGTCCGCTTCCATCGCAGAAGTTCATCGTAAATTTTCCTTTTGAATATCATAGATTGACTTTAATTGGCGGCAAAGATAACATGCACAACACGAATCTCAAAATGTATTTTGTTAAAAATAGCATTAATCTCAATTTGTTTAAGCATGATACACAAATCTCAAAATTATTATTGCATAATATCACAGCAATCTCGTTTTTCAAATAATCCTAAAGTTCTCTTGTTCTAATCAACAGAATTAATCTTTGGATTCCTCCTGCTCAAACATCTTGTCCACTGCAACAGCCATAGCAGAATTTTTTCCTGAAACCTGCAAGGCTGCGGAAGCCGCTTCGAGAATGAGGCCGGAGAATGTCCGCAAAAGCATCCTTGCTGCAGTGCAATGGAAAGGAACTGGCAGGGTCGCTGCTTCTGGTCTGAGCAAATCCGGACAGAACAAGATAAAACGCCGTCCCAATGAAAAGTTGAACATCTCCTCTCCTAAGGAAGAGTTCTTCAAGTTCTTTTTGTAATATTGCACTTGCTGGTTGACTCTACCCTCTACCTCCGGCATGCACATAGAATCCTGCAATGGAAGCATATGACATCCTCCCTAAAGTATGAATAACGCTAAAATGAAAATGACATGAAACTGAAAATGTGGTGCAGATGCATGATTGCCTGCTTGCTTTTTTCCACCATGTCTGAAAACTTGGCGCAAGGAGTCCTGTCGGGAGGAAACAGCCTTAAAATTGCCGTGGAAGAAGACGGCATCTATGAAGTGCGCTACGAGGATTTGGTGGAAAGCGGCCTGATCTCTTCGCCCACAGAAAGCGGAACGCTTGCCTTGATAGGAAGACCGGCAGGTTTGTTGCCCTTCTACAACGACAGCACACTCAAAACAGGGCTGATGCCGATGCCCATCCTCATGCAGGACGGCGATGATGGCATCTTCGGGCCGGGCGACCGCTTCTATTTCTACGGCCAAAGACCAAGGCTTCACGGATTTCCTGCTCCGTGGCGTATCCGCCTGGAACAGAGCCGAACTCCAAATTTATAACATGACAGGCCGCTTGCTCTGCACCCATGTTTTCTCCAACACCGGAACCGCACCGGGAGGACAGAGCCTTGAAACCCTGCGCTGGAACTGGCCATCCTCCGGCTTCCGTTCCGGACTATACATCTGCCGCCTTGTGCTGCATCACATCGATAGCCAAACCACTGCAACCCTTACTACCAAACTGCTGAAAATAAAATAAACTGCAAGCCGAGCGCAGAGCCGAACGCAGTTCGAGCTATGCCGAGGCGCAGCGTTTATCGGAAGCGCAGCTTAAAATAGCCCACAAGCCAATCTCAGAAATCAAGCAATCTTGCGAAGATCTTCCGACTTTGCCATAGTATTCCTCCCTAAGCTCCAAAACGAGCCTATATGATAATCGCCCCGAAGTCCGGAATGCGCATAGGTGAACTCCCAAGCATTCTCAAACTCCGGGGCGACAATAATACGAACAGCCAAGAAGCCCCTTTCCGCATGAACCGCCCCGACAGGTCATACCCCAACGGCAACGATTTAGCGTATCAGAAACTTCTTGGCAACCATATCAGACCCTATTCCATCAGCTTCTTATACTTGAACCGCTTCGGCGTTATATCCCCCAAACGTTTCTTCTTGTTCTCCTCGTACTCGGTGTAGCTGCCTTCAAAGAAATAGACCTGGCCATCACCTTCGAAAGCCAGGATATGGGTAGCGATACGGTCCAAGAACCAACGGTCGTGCGAAATGACCACCGCGCAGCCCGCGAAGGCTTCCAGACCTTCTTCCAAGGCCCGCAAGGTGTTCACATCGATATCGTTGGTCGGCTCGTCCAAGAGCAACACGTTGCCCTCACTTTTCAGCGCCAAAGCCAAGTGCATACGGTTGCGCTCCCCGCCGGACAGCACCCCGGCCTTCTTGCCTTGCTCAGTGCCGCTGAAATTGAAACGCGACACATAGGCGCGGGAATTGACCAGACGCCCGCCCAAATTGATTTGCTCGTTGCCCTCCGAAATCACTTCCCATACGGTCTTTTCGGGGTCGATAGTGGAATGCTGCTGGTCCACATAACCCAACTTGACGGTCGGCCCTACTTCGAAAGTACCGGCATCGGGCTTCTCCAAACCCATGATCATCCTGAAAAGCGTGGTCTTACCAGCCCCGTTCGGCCCGATAACGCCCACGATGCCTGCCGGAGGCAGCTTGAAATTGAGGTCGTCGAACAGCACCTTGTCGCCAAAAGCCTTGCGGACATGCACCGCCTCGATCACGTTGTTGCCCAAACGCGGCCCGTTGGGGATATAAATCTCCAAGCGTTCCTCTTTCTGCTTGGTATCCTCGTTAAGCATCTTCTCGTAAGCGTTCAAACGAGCTTTCCCCTTGGCCTGACGCGCCTTGGGTGCCATATGAACCCATTCCAACTCGCGCTCCAAAGTCTTGCGGCGACGGGATTCGGTCTTTTCTTCCTGCTCCAAACGCTTGGTCTTCTGTTCCAGCCAGGAGCTGTAGTTGCCTTTCCAAGGAATGCCCTCGCCCCGGTCAAGCTCCAGAATCCATCCGGCCACATTGTCCAGGAAATAGCGGTCGTGCGTAACGGCAATCACCGTGCCCTTGTACTGCTGCAGATGGGCTTCCAGCCACTGGATCGACTCGGCATCCAAATGGTTGGTAGGCTCGTCCAAAAGCAGGATGTCCGGCTCCTGCAACAGCAGTCGGCATAAGGCTACCCGGCGGCGTTCGCCACCCGAAAGGGTCGCCACGGAAGCATCCGGTTCGGGACAATTGAGCGCATCCATGGCCCGTTCCAGCTTAGCATCCAGTTCCCAAGCATCGTGCTGATCCAAAAGCTCGGTCAGCTCGCCTTGGCGTTCAATGAGCTTGTTCATTTCCTCGTCGCTCATCGGCTCGGCAAACTTGTTGTTCACCTCTTCGTATTCCTTCATCAGATCCACTACCTCCTGCACGCCTTCCTGTACCACTTCCTTGACAGTCTTGCTGTTGTCAAGTTCCGGCTCCTGCGCCAAATAACCCACGCTGTAGCCAGGCGAGAAAGCCACGTCGCCTTGGTAGTTCTTGTCGATGCCGGCAATAATCTTGAGCAAGGTGGATTTCCCCGAACCGTTCAAACCGATAATCCCGATTTTGGCTCCATAGAAAAAAGAAAGCCAGATATCTTTCAAAACCTGTTTGTTGGGCGGGTAAATCTTGCTCACCCGGTTCATCGAAAAAATAATTTTCGGTTGTTCTTCTGCTGCCATATAATTTTATTGTTTTTATCTTTCCAAAACTTCCAACTGTCGTGCAAAATCTTCAATGCCTATCACATCCACGACAGGGAACTTCACTTGCTTCAACACATCGAAATGCCTGTCTTCTGTCACAATATATCGCGCATTGGCCGCAATAGCGCAATCCACAAATTTGTTATCATCTTCATCCGAACAAATCAAATGGAATCGATAATGCGGATCCAATCTCTTTACATTCTCCCGTGAAAGAATCGTATATACAATGGCTTCCGCCACACGAGGATTTATATTCCGAGCAATCACTTCGTAATATTCTTCAACAATATCATTGGAAACACACAAGGTATAATGCCCGTTCAAGAAAGACTGCCAGACCTTATGGTAAAGGCTACGGGACGAAACAGCAATTATCAAACTGTTCATATCAAGAACAATATTTTGCATCGGCTTATCAATGATACGGAGTCCGTTCATGCAATTTCTTGAAACCTTCCACTTTATCCTCCGTCAATTCGCCAGATTCCCACATCCGGTCTATCTCCTCCTGTGCCTGACATGCAAAATAATCAGAAACGACCTGCTTCAATTGGGTCAACATTTTCGGATTCTTTACAAAAGACAACATGTCCAGAAGCTCTTGTTGAGCCTCATTAAAAACGGTCGGCTGCATTCTCTCCTCCTTTCGTAAAACACACCCGTATCCCCTCCATTACACACAACAGCATAGATACAGGATACTACTATTTCCCCACTTCCAGTACAAAAATACACTTTTTCCGCATATTGCCGAGAGGGATTAGCGGGCTTGCCAGACGGCGATACGCTGCGCGATATTCTTCTGCAAATCCAAGAAATAGAGATTTATTTCCTGCACATGGTAATTGCCCAAGGGGAAAAGCGAGGAAATGGAGGGTATAAAATAGTCTTCATCCACCAAGCCGTCAATCAGAAGCGTATGCAAATCGGGGCGAACCTTCACGCCAAGCGCATGGAACAAGGTATCCGCCCTGCCCTGGGCATCGAAGAACACAGCCCCCGCATGCCGGGAAGACGGCGCGTAAACCGAATCCGTCCTCCAGTTCACCGGATTGATGCAAACCACATTGTCTTTGAACAATTCCGAACAGGCCTCGGGGCGCGAAACCGAGTTGTAGCAAATCACCACGCCGCAGTCATCGGCAGCTTGCGCCGGTTCCAGTGCCGGGAATTCCGCCAGTTCGGCTTCGCTGACGGAATAGCCGAAAACGTATGCCGCCACCAGACGTTCCCGCTCGGCATCGGTAAGCGTATGCTTCAGCAACTCTATCACGGCCTTGCCGCCCTGGCTATGCCCGGCCAGGAAGAACGGCTTTCCCCCGTTGAAATGTTCCATGTAGTAACGGAACGCAGCCACCACATCCTGGTGCGCCAAAGCGTAACGCCGGTTTATCTCTTCTTCCGGCTCGAACCAGGAATCCATGGTAATCTGCCGGTAATAAGGGGAATAGAAATTGCAAAAAGGACTGAACAAGGCCGAAGCCAGAAGGTTCGAGCCTTCGACCAAGGCTCTTTGCGCGGAGTCGTGCACATCCATGTAGAAGCATTCCTGCCCGTCGGATGTCTTCCACGACCACACGCAGGTAGGCAGCACATAAAACACGTCCGCCGGCTTCGAATCCGAAGAGGCGGAATCCACAGGCCGGTACCACATGGAAGCAGAAGCGTAATCCGGCGCATCCGGACAATATTCCGGAACATGATGGCTCGCGCAAGCTGCAAAGGCAAGGCAGAGAACCGGGACAAGAAACCGCCGGAAAGACATGATTCCACTCATATTCAAAGATATTCAACAAATTCAAAGATATTCCGCAAACACGCCGGGAAACCGGGAGCAAAGCTACGCTTTTTCCACCAGTACCCGGTATGCACGGGCAAAAAACAAAGGGTATCCCGGAATATTGTCCCAACCGTTTTTGTGAAAAAAGAAAAAGGAAGCAGATTGTCAAGATAAACCTTACCTAATCGCAGATACTCGACCCGCACAAGCTGAGGTGCATCGGTTATTCGATCATTTGGAGAATCGGCATCGACAAACCATCCATTGCAATATCTTCCAAGGGATGTGCCCTTTAGTCATAGATATAGGATTGTCCCTTTATCCTATCTTCAAACTTTCCCCAAACTCGCATTATACTTTTGCCGGAAAAGAGCTGAACATGAAACGTATAGCATTACTTCTGACATTTTCCGTTTGGGGCGTCATTGCATACGGACAAGGGCAAGAGCATTCTCTCTCTTATTACATGGAGGCTGCTAAACGGAACAGTCCGCTGCTGAATGATTACCGCAACCAGATGCAAATGGAACAGGATGAGTTGCAGCGGCTGAAAGCAATGTACCGTCATTCCCGGCTGGAGGTGAACGGGGATTATCTATTTGTACCGATTGTATCCAAAGACGGAGGAAGGACTTCTTTCCAATGGAACGCACATAACGCCACGGATTATTATGGATATGACCTTGGCGAAAGCAGCGGATTCCTACACGCAGGGGTAACCTGGACACAGCCTTTGCTGGGCAAGTCTTCCTACAAGGTGGCGCAGGAGCAGTCGCGGATAAACACAGAAATTATCCGCAATCACATCCGCTTGGAGGAGCATCAGCTGGAACGTACTGTTACGGAACAATACCTTCTTTGCCTTCTCGACCAGACTCAAGCGGCATTTGCGGATTCCGTAGGTGCGGTGCTCATGCGGCAAGAAGAAATAGTCGGGTGTCTGGTGAAAAACGGATTGACAAAGGAATCAGACCTGCAGCTGCTTGCCATTGAGCGGGAGGCCAACGAGGAATTGCGCCTTTCGTCCCTGCAATCTTACCATACACACCTGATGGACCTGAACCTGCTGTGCGCATTGAGGATACGGCAAACGTGGCTTTAGCAAATATCGGCGTGAAACAGCGCACACCTGATTTATATGACAGTAGTCTTTTCACTGAACAATATCGGTTGGACAGCCTGAACACTGTGGCATCGCTGCGTTCGTTCAATCTGCAATACAAGCCCCGACTGGACTTGTTTGTAAATGGCGGTATGCAAGTGAGCGACTATGCCGGATGGTACAGGCATTTCGGCATGAGCGCAGGGCTGACCTTCCGTTGGACGATATTCGATGGCAGACAGAAGCGGTGGAAGGAGCATCAGGCCGAGAGGCAGCAACAAAGCATACGGGCATATAAGGAAAATGCCGAATACCAAAGACAAATGCGTATCCGGCAATGCCTCTCCGAACTGGACAAGTATGACCAACGGGCAGTCGCCTTGGAGCGGCAGCTTGCCAGATATGACGAGGTTTTGTCAGCCTACGCCAAAGAAGTGGAAGCCGGGCAAATGTCCGTACTGGATTACATCACTGTCCTGCGCAACAAGATACAGGCAGAAAGGGATTGCCTTCTGCTCAACACAAACAGACAGCTTGTCGTGGCTACTTATAATTATTGGAATTATTAAACTGAAACGATATGAAGACGATACTCATTTTATGGTTGGCATATCTTTGCCTGACCGCTTGTAGCGACGGGCAGACAGAACAGGCATCTGGAACCGAACCTGCCACGGAAGTAACCTTGACGCACCCTGTCCGTGGATGTATTCCACAAGAAACCGTCCTCATGGCTACCACATCCTATCAATGTAAAACGACCGTTACGTCCCCGATAGCGTCATTCGTCACGGATGTACAGGTGAAGCCCGGCACAAGGGTTCAGGCGGGGCAAATTCTTTACCGATTGGAGAGCAAGGAGCAACACGCATTGGGGATCAATGAAAACCTCATTGACATAACAGCCGAAAGGGACGGTATTGTACTCGATGTGCAGGCCCAGCCAGGAAGCTACGCAGCGGAAGGCACAACGCTTTGCACCCTCGTTGACACGGCAAGCCTTGTGTTTGAAATAAACGTACCCTATGAGCAACGGGCGTATGCCAGGGCTGGAAGCCGTTGTACATTGGAACTTCCCGACGGCGCACACCTCACGGCCACCGTCCAATCCCCGTTGGCGGTGATGAACACCGCATCCCAATCGGAGCGGGTCGTAGCCATCGCCGAAGCGCCATTCCTTCCCGAAGGGATGAACGTGAAAGCCATCTTCACCTCCCGAAACATCTCAGCGGGAATAACCATATTGCCCAAGTCAGCCGTGCAGAGCGACGAAACGCTGGCGGAACATTGGGTGATGCGGCTCGCCAAGGATAGCACCGCCGCGAAAGTTCCGGTAAGCATCGGAAACAGCACAACAGACAGCATCGAAATCCTTTCGCCGATACTCTCGCCCAGAGAACTTATCGTTGCCACGGGAAGTTACGGGCTCACGGATGGAGCAAGGGTAACCATCATTCAATAAAGTACGACTATGGACAAGATGCAGCGACAAAGTTTCCACCAGCTTTACGCCAAACTGACTTATCATCGTAACTTCAATGAACATCTGAAACTGGATATCGGTTATGAACTGGATGCCTTACAGACCGATTGAATTTCCATGATTTCATTTTAGACGGAAATGAGTTTCTGTAAGGCCTGTTACAAACATAAAGCACAATCCCTCTTTTGTTTCATGTCACAGTACATTAGAATAGCGAGTTTGAATTACAAATTTCAGGTGTCTGGTGTTTATTTGCCGCGGCAATTCATAATGCTCCCGAGAATGTTTTCACGGGGTCCCCACGCAAGAGTGTAGTATGCTTGCCCCATTTGGATGAGCGAAACAATGCTGCGGCAGAATCTTTTGCTTGCTGTAATTTCAGGAGAAGCAGATTGCGTGCCATTTCTTTGTTCTGCGACTGTGAGCGTTGGGTGCAGCACTTGACAGAAATCCCGGTTGGCAGATGAGTGGCACGGACTGCCGTCTCCACTTTGTTGACGTTCTGCCCACCGTGTCCGCCAGAACGCATCGTCTCGTAAACAATATCCTTGCCGGATACTTCCGGCAGTGCAATGGGCTCAATAAACTCCACACCGACAAACCAGTTCTTACGGGGATGACCGGGGCGGTAAGAATTCGAAGTCGCACGCCAGAGAACAGTACCGTTCCACTCTTGTTCCTTGGCAGGACTCGATTCTGCAAGAAACAGCATGGACATATAGCAACCCGATTCAGTGTTGTGTGGTTCGCTTTCCACCAGTTCTGCATCCGGAAAATCCTTCAACAGTTCGCGGGCGACGAGCGCAACAGCACGGGCACACTCCACAGGTCCCCGTCCGGCTGTGAGTTGTATATACTTTTTCATTGGGGAATATCTTTGATATTCAAGTGGGGTTTGACCATCGTGATGACTTCGGCTGTCGGCTCGATCAGACGCAATATTTCTTCCGTCGGCTTGTATGCCTGTGGCGATTCGTCAAGCGTACCGGAACATACCGACGTGGAGAATATGCCGTTCATTGACTTTTCAAACTCTTCCATCCCGATATTCTTCTTGGCGGCATTTCTTGACATGGCACGTCCTGCGCCATGCGGCGCGGAACAGTTCCATTCGGCATTTCCCTTACCCACACAGACGGCTATGCCATCGCGCATATTGAAAGGAAGACAAAACCGCTCACCCTCTCCAGCTTCAACTGCCCCCTTGCGCAGCATGGGATATTCTTCGCAAACGGATATATAATTGTGCGTGGTGAATATGGATTCCGTGCATTTAGCCTTGCAGAGTTTTTTCAAGATTGCGAAGATACGGTCGCGGATAATATGGTGATTGTAGAGGGCATAGGCCTGAGCCACAACCATATCGGAGAGATAACCGTTAAGCGTATCGCCCCACAGATAGCCTATGAATCGCGCTCTTTTCGGATTCTGTGCGATGTTGTGCCAATGATTGGCCACTTTAACCCCCACGTTCCGTGAACCGCAATGTATGGTGAGCCATCCCTCATGTGCCTTATCATCCTCACCGTATTCGATGAAATGATTTCCTCCGCCAAGCGTGCCGAGACTTTTATAAAAGATGCTTTCCTGTAGCTTTATCCTGCGGCAAAAGTCCGAAACAAAGCGGGCGTCTATGCGTGGTGCTTCGTTAATCAGGTCGGGAACTGCTGAACGCGCTTTTTGATATTGTGAGTTTAGGAAGCGGAACAGCTCCTTTTCGTTCAGACTGTTTTTCTTGCAGATTTCCATACCGGTAGGGATAGCCTCACGTATTTTGTGGTCGAGCAAGGCGAAGTCTTCCGGTGCGACTGCGGAAGACAATCTGTGCATGGATATGGTGCATCCGATGTCTACACCCACATGGTCGGGATTAAGGTATGCACCAATTCGATACGCCGTGCCCACATTGCAGGAATTACCTGCATGGACATCGGGCATCTGCACAATCCTTACCCCCTCGAAAGCCGGATGGTCGCATTGTTCCCTTACCCACAGCAAGGCGGCTTCTTCAATGTTTTCGGTAAATATTTCTGCCGATGTGTATTGTCCTGTAACTGTCATATAATCATTATAAACTGTTCATGTGTTCTAACCATTCTTTTATGCATTTTTCAGCAGACTCTCGTTTAAAAAGATATATCGAGCGATCAATCATCCATTGATATAAATTATTGGCTTGCTTCTCTGTATATCCGTTTTTAACAGCGTTACGAATGAAATCAGGCTTCATTTTATCAAGTTCATCTGTACATTTTTTGCCCATCACCTTACGTAATTTATCACTGTCCTCTTCTGAAAATCCTCCTATAAATTGTGCTATTTCCATCAATTGCTCCTGAAACACAAAGAGTCCGTATGTATTGTGCAGTATTGTATTCAAATGAGGGAATGTATGTTTTATAGGATTTTTTTTAGCCTCAAACAGCATATTGATGTTTAAACTATCTATGTTTGGCCGATCTAATGCAAAAAGAATCAGAAGGTCGTTGAATGATAAAAAGTCACCATAATAGTCAATGACTTCTATTGTGTCAGGATCAAAATAGAAATGCGTAATGTGGCTATTGTTCCCCATGTAGGATTTGTATACCAGTTGATGATATGGATTAGATGGAGGACTGGAAAGAATAGCTACATTGATTTCAGCCAAAACGCCAGACCGGATTCCTAAATCACCATTGCGAGAGGTTTGGCTCAAAGCTATAATCGGAATATCCAACTCTATCGCCATTTTTTTTAGTTCACATACAATCGACGATACTACTTCTTCACGAGGAAGTTCTTGGTTATCTGCTTCCATCAGTTGGATGTAATCAATTAAAATGTAATCGAAAGATTTGGTTTCGAGTTGACTGCGAACATAACTCGGTTTGGCTTGAGAAATATCATCAATGACAATATTTTCCCCTATTGCTATTTGTTCATTTTGGAGCCTTATTCTTTTAATAAGTTGCTCCTTAGTCATTTCAAGGGAGAAATAAATAACTCTTTGATTTTGCTCAGCCATACTAATTGCCAACGAGATAGCAAAGGAGGTTTTGCCGATATTAGGACGACCACCGACTAATGTCAATTTTCCTTTTGGGAAATTGCTTTCGATAAAGTTTTGACTAATCATATCATAGAATTTATTATACCACGAATAATATCTTTAACATCAATCAAACTCAAATTAGGAGCATTGACAAACCATGATGCATTAGGATAGACGGCCTGAAACAATTCATAGCTTTTTTCTTGTTCCGGCAATGCTCCAAAGAAACCGTATGTATGCAGACGGGCATAATCGGGGACATTGTTCAAATCGCCCCATTTCACAAAGGGGTTAATCAAGATTTTCTTTTGCTGATGAAGGTTGATACAAGCCGTAGCCGATTCGCCGGCGGCAATTACCCAATCCGGTTTCTGTTCTGCAATCATCCTGCGAACTTCCTCGCAATAATCCGATTTATTCAAAGCATTGACTTCTATGAAATCACCTATCCATTCCAGAGCCATTTCGTCCTTCAGCAATGAAAACATATAATCATTCTGTTGGTCCGCCGTTATCTCTTTGATGAGCAAAGGTGCCGGGAATATCAAGACTTTCTTCATAACTTAAATGGCATTTGCAAGGTTCAAATTGATTAATAATTCATTGCCCGCATTTTTATCATTGTATTCCGGATATGAAACCACGAGACAGCGTTTGTGATATTTGCGGGCAAAACGCATGGTGTGCATACTGCCACTCTGCTGCGGGCATTCTACCAAGATAACAGTGCTTGACAATGCGGCCTGCAACCTGTTGCGTGCGACAAGCCTTGTCGGATTGGCCTTCACACCAAAAGGTTGTTC
>CALUMK010000018.1 GCA_944321735.1 uncultured Bacteroidales bacterium | reverse complement strand
CTTATGAAACGGCATCAACGTATCGCTCCATTGTTTGCTGATGAATTTTGGGGTACGCGTTGACGAAGTCAGGAGGTTCGATAGGTTTGTGTGATTAATTTTTTGAAACAGGGGTATGTGTTTATGCGTACCCCTGTTTTTTTATGTACTTTTGCCTGTGTTCCAGCCGCAAGCAAGGCTTGGATACTTTTGAAGCATGTATGGACGATTCGATTGCCTTAATTTGATGAGATGTTTTGTATCTGATGGCCGGGCTTGGCTTGGATGGCGGACAGGCGCTCTGGTTTTGTTTATCCTTATGTTCTTTCAGGGCAGGATGGCTGCGCAGTCTTTCGAGTGGAAGGCGGGTGCTTCGGGTTTCTTCGACAACGGGGAGTATTCTAGGATGGTGGACGGGGCTCCTTCGCAGACGATGTTCGGGATGCGGTTCTCGCCGGAGGTGGGTCTCAAGTACAAGGATTTCGGTTTGTTCGTGGGCACGCATTTGCTCACTTCTTTCGGTTCGCCCAAGTATCTTGACAAGGCGTATTTCACGGGCTATTTCCAGTATGAGAATCCTAAGCACAAGTTTTTGTTCGGGGCGTTCCCTCGCGAGGGTTTGCTGGATAATTACACGAATCTCTATATCCGGGATTCGTTCCAGTATTTCCGTCCGAATATGACGGGGCTTTTTTACCAGTTTACGGGGCGTTCGCAGTTTGTGAACGTATGGCTGGATTGGACGGGGGCTCGCTCCAAGACGGTCCGGGAGGCTTTCTTTGTGGGTCTGAGCGGGGAGCAGCGTGTCAAGTGGTTCTTTGTCTCTTTATTGGGTTATTATTACCATTATTCGCATACCAAGCCGGTTTCGGGCGATGGTTTCGTGCATGACAACGGGCAGGGCCAGGTCGGCATCGGTTTTGATTTCTCGGGTTATGCGCGGCGTTTGGAGGTGATGCGGTTTTCGGCTTCGTTCATGCTGGGTTACGAGTGCAAGCGGGATCATGTCACGCCGGTTTCGATGCCGATGGGCTTGGTGTTGGATTTGCATGCGCAGTATTGGCGGGTAGGAACGAGGACCTTGTATTATTACGGCCAGGAACGTTACACGGTGCCTACGGATGTCTGGTCGAATACCTATTGGGGCAATCCGATGTTGCGGGCCAAGTCTTATTTGCAGAGTGAGTGGTATGTGGAGTTTTTCAAAAACGAATTTGTGGAAGCCAAGGCGGCTTTCGTGTTCCACTTGCAGGGTTCGCATTTAGGCACACAGCAGTTGGTGCGGCTGGCTGTCAATTTGAACGGCAGCATTTACGGCAAGCGCGACCCTCGCTCCAAGCAGGGGCGCTACCGCTTCAATTTTATAGAAGCCGATAAGCAGGATGCATCAAAATAGGGATTTGGAATAAATCTTAGGTGGTGTGTCAGAGTGAGTAAGATGCAAGGCAGCAGGTTGCTCATTATGATACGTCGCCGTGACGATGGCACATTTCAGGTCAAAGGTGCCGCGTTTCTTCGATAGACAGTCCGGTGATGCTGGCGATTTCCTCGGCGGAGAAACCTTTGCTTTTCATGGCTCGCGCTATTTTCATCCGTTCTTCGGTCTCCCCTTCTTGCCGCCCTTCCAAGAAACCTTCCTGATGTCCTTCCCGCCGGCCTTTTTCCTCCCGGTACTCCAGGCAGGCGTAATAATCTCGATAAGCCTTCAGGCTCGTCTCGTACCGTTCCCGGTCCTCCTCCGTCATGGCATCCACATTGGCCGTCTCTTCCAATTTCTCAAAGAGGTATTTCTCGCTCTTGAACGGCATCTTTTCCAATGTTTCCATATTCTTTAAAATGTATATCCATTGCTCCAATTCCGTCCCGCACTCCTGCTCCGTCTTCGTAAAGAACGGGAATTCGATGTAGATGAGCCGGAGCTTGTCGGTGAAAATCTCCTTCGTCTCCCGGTCCATCAATAGGAAATCCGACCTTAGTTTCCCAGTTAATGCGAAATTACAAAAATTACGCAATAGACCGCGTCTAAGGCATACCGCCAGTCCCGCCCTCGCCGTCCCTGTTTGGCAATGCCCCGGCAGGCGTAAAACAGGCTCCGGTTGCGGAAATAGGTCTGGCTGTCGTTCTGCATCTCGATAATCAGGTGGCGGCCGTCCTCCGTCCGGCAGAAGATGTCTACTTTTTCGAGCCGGTACAAACTTTTTCAAAGATCGGTCAGAAAAATGTAGGTCTTCATTAAAAGATCGGTCGGAAAAATGTAGGTTTTTACTAAAAGATCGGTCGGAAGAAAGAATTAGGCAGGTAAGATACGAGGCGTCGAGCCGCCGGGCGGCGCGGCACCTCGCACGTATTATTAGAATAATTTTAAGGGGCAAGATGCAAGGCGTCGCGAGTTTTGTACGCATTGCACTTATGATTTGTGTCAGAAAGGGCAATCTGCAAGGCCGCCGAGGGCGAGAACGATGGAGCAGAGTGTATTAGAATGAATTAGGCGGGTAAGATACGAGGCGTCGAGCCGCCGGGCGGCGCGGGAGCGTACTTTTGTACGTGACCAAGCCGCCCAAGGTTCGCAACGAAGTAGATTGCCCGCCTAATTCTTTCTAATCGTTGGTGGCGCGTTCCAACTTCTTAATAACCGAGAATATAAACAACGCCGACAAAATGCAGCAGATAATCAGGATGCCCCAGAACATGTAGATGGAAACTTTTTCCCAGAGCGAGCCCATGACACCTACCAAGAGGTTGCCGATAGCCGTAGCGGCCAGCCAGCCACCTTGCATCATGCCTTTGTATTGAGGAGGAGCCACCTTGGCTACGAACGACAGACCCATCGGGCTGAGCAGCAGCTCGGCAATGGTCAGCGTGAAGTAGGTTCCGATAAGCCAGTTGGGCGATACCAGTACATCCGAAACACCCTTGATTTCGTTGGGCGAAGGCAGATGGTTGGAAATGGTGGCAATCAGGATGACCACGAAGCCCAAAGCGGCAACCACCATACCGTAGCCGATTTTACGCGGGGCCGAAGGTTCTTTGCCCTTGCGGTTGAGGCTGGTAAACAAGGCTACCGAAAGCGGGGTCAGCAATACGATGAAGAAAGGATTGAACTGCTGGAAGATCTGCGGGGTAATCTTGATGTTTTCGGCATCGACGGCACGCAGGAAGTAGAAAGCGATGATGCCGGCTAAGCCGATAAGCATCGTGACGAGACCCTTGCCGGTGCTCTTCTTGCCGCCGAACAGACCCATCGTGGCCCAATAGATACCGTAAGCGAACACGATAATCGAAATCAGCGAAATGAGGTTGAAGAACATGTAACCGCCGCCGCTGACGGAGCTTTGGGTGTAGTCGCGGGCAAAGAAGGTCAGGGTAAGGCCGTTTTGATGGAACGACATCCAGAAGAAGATAACCACAAAGAATACTAAGAACAGGGCAATCAGACGTTCGCGGGTCTGGGCCGGGCTTAATTGAACCACTTCGGATTGCTTCCCGCTCTTGGCGGCTTCGGCCAGCTGTTCCTTCAGGGTCTTGTCAACGCCTTTCCAGGTCTTGCGCCAGATGATGAAAATCAGGAAGGATACAATCAAGCTGATGCAAGCCACGCCGAAGGCCATGTTGTAGGACTTGCTGAGGGCGTTCTGCACGTAGCTGTTGGCCCAGGTCTTCACTTGGGTGGTGTTGTCGATGGAAGCCCAGTTGGCGTATTCATACCCCCATCCGGTAGTGTCTTCCATATTGGCGATATTGGGCCGATTCAGGCTGCTGAGCTGGATTTGGGCAATGACCGGAGCTTTGTCGGCATCGGCCACATGGCGGCTCAGGAACAATTCGTAGCTGGCGGAATCCAGCTGGCCTTCCTGTGCCAGAGCGGCGGCCTTGAGACGGAGCAGGGCGGCATCGTGGCCTTTCTGCAAGCTGTCGCGGGTATAGGCGTCCAAATTGGCATTGTCATCGTACAATGCGGTGAAGTCGTTGAGCTGTACGTAATTGGCCGGAATGGAGGCATCGTAGGTATAACCGTCCTGTTTGAGGAAGTAGTTATTGATGGAGTTGGCCATGCTCGGGGCGAAGAATGCTCCGATATTGATGAACATGTAGAAAATGGAGAAAGCGATGTCGCGGTAACGGCTGTACTTGGGGTCGTCGTAAAGGTTTCCGACCAAGGCCTGCAAGTTACCTTTGAAGCAGCCTGTCCCTATCGCAATCAAGGCCAAAGCGGCGAACATGATGAGTTTGCCCGACATATTGGCATCGGTAGGCATCGAAAGCAGCAGATAACCGCCGAACATGACGATGAAACCGATCAGGATGGTCTTTCCGTAACCCAATACCTTGTCGGCGATGATACCGCCCAAGAGGGGGAGGAAGTACACTCCGGCGAGGAAAATGCCGTAAATCATACTGGTTGCGGCGCTCGACAAGCCGAATTTCGCCTGCATGAACAGGGTCAGGATGGCAAGCATGGTGTAATAGCCGAAGCGTTCTCCCATGTTGGCCAACGCAAGGACGATAAGTCCTTTGGGGTGTCCTTTTAACATAACTTTGTACTTTGTTTGTTTATGAAAAATTTGAATTTGTTGCTTTTCGGTTCTTGTAAAACTCGCTTCCCTTCCCCCCACCGTATGGGATGCGCCTTGTGCAAAGGCTTTCGCGGGATTCGGCAAACGGGCTTTTTAAGAAATTTTAACTTGCAAGTATAATGAATTTTTTTAATTTTGACGGCTGTCTGCCAGCCGAAGGGGCTGGGGATGTTTGAAAATCGGTCGGAAACTCCGCTTTTGAAGTCTTCCCGGGTGACGACAGAAGGCGGCAGAACGGGTATCAAACAAGCAAAAAACCTTAAAACTACATTATATGCTTCCTTTTCAGAATTTCCCTTATAATATCGTATTAGGCTCGGCTTCTCCTCGACGCAAGGAGCTTTTGGCGGCTCTGGGTTTCAAATTTGAAGTGATGCACAAGGAGGTGGACGAGACATTTCCTGTTACAATGCCTCGCGACGAGGTGCCTGAATATCTGGCGCATCTGAAGTCGATGGCGTATTCCGATGAGGAATTGCCGGAAAATTATCTATTGATTACGGCCGATACGATGGTGCTGCTCGATAATAAGCCTTTCCATAAGCCGGCTGACCGCGACCAGGCTATCCGTACCTTGTACGCGCTTTCGGGGCAGACCCACAAAGTGATTACCGGGCTTTCGCTGCGCACTAAGACCCGTAATTTTTCGATGTCGGTGGAGTCGAAGGTCACTTTCCGGGTTTTTTCGTTGGAAGAAATCGAATATTACGTTGATACCTATAAGCCTTATGATAAAGCGGGTGCTTACGGCATTCAGGAGTGGATCGGTTATGTTGGAATCGAAGCGGTTGAAGGCTCTTTTTACAATGTGATGGGATTGCCGACGCAGCGCTTATACCGCGTTTTGTCCGAATGGGAATAGTGGGCAGGTCGGAACGGGCAAGAGGTCGATGGGGGCGGCTTGCCAATGGAGGCTATCGGTTTCCTGAGGAGATTTATCCGGTCGTGTATTCGGCCACGCTCAGCCAATAGCGGGATTGCGGCCTGGAAGCTGGTGAGCATTGCTGTTCTGGCTCGCCATAGGGCGGGACGATGTTTTTATTTGTTTGCAGAATGAAGATTTTAAAAAAATTAGGGCTGTGTACGGCCTTGCTGCTGGCTTTGGGAGGTTTTTCACGAGGGCAGCAGTCCGATGTGGTGGAAAACAAGGACTTCGAGGTGCTGAAAAACCTTGAAATCTTTGCGTCTGCCTATAAAGGATTGGAAATGAATTATGTAGATGGGGTCAATCCGGGCGATCTTATCAAAACGGCTCTGGATGCCATGATGGCCACCTTGGATCCTTATACGGTTTATATCCCGGAGGCGGATATAGAAGATGTACGTATCATGACCGAAGGGCAGTATGGCGGGATTGGTTCGCTGATTCATTACCGGGATGGTTCTGTTTATATTTCCGAGCCTTACGAGGGTTTCCCTGCCGACAGAGCGGGTTTGAAGCCGGGAGACAAGATTTTGGAGGTGAACGGGGAATCGACCAGAGGCAAGAACACTGCCGATGTGAGTGCGATGCTGAAAGGGCAGGCGGGGACTTCGTTGACTCTGCTGATAGAGCGTCCGGATGAGCCCAAGCCCTTTGAGGTGACGTTGACCCGTCAGGAAATCCAGATAAAGAACGTTACTTATTATGGTATGTTGCGCGATAGCGTGGGATATATCCGGCAGGATGGTTTCACCGAAGGGGCTTCGGAGGAGGTCAAGCAGGCGTTTCTGGATCTCAAAAGCCAAGGGATGAAGTATCTGGTGTTTGATTTGCGTTATAATGGGGGTGGCTTGCTGAGCGAGGCGGTGGATATCGTGAATCTTTTTTACCGGAAGGGAGTTCCGGTAGTGAGCACCAAGGGGCGGATGGCGTCCAAGAACCATACGTATTATACTCGGGAAACTCCAGTGGATACCGAGATTCCTATCGTGTTCCTGACTAGCCGTGGGACGGCTTCGGCCTCGGAGATTCTCTCGGGTTCGATGCAGGATTACGACCGGGCGGTCTTGGTAGGCGAACGGACATTTGGAAAGGGCTTGGTTCAGAACATCCTTCCTTTGCCGTACAATGCTCAAATGAAGGTGACGATAGCAAAGTACTATATTCCGAGCGGGCGTTGCGTTCAGGCCTTGGACTACAGCCACAAGGATGCTTCGGGAAGGCCTTTGCCTGTGCCGGATTCATTGCGGACGGCTTTCAGAACGGCCGGTGGACGTGTAGTCTATGACGGGGATGGCATCGAGCCGGACGTGGCGGTGGAAGTGCCGATGGTGAGCGATGTGGCTTTCAGCTTGGTGACGAAATTCTGGATTTTCGATTATGCCAACCGGTATGCCAAGAAGCACGAGAAATTGGGCGATGTGGCGGATTTCGTGGTGGACGAGGCATTGTATGCGGATTTCTTGGAGTTCATGAAGGATAAGGATTACGGATATAAATTGCCTTCGGAACGGGTGCTGGACGAATTTGAAAAAGCGGTGGTGGCCGACAGCTGCATGCCGGCGGTTCGGGCGCAATACGAGGCTTTGGTGAAGACGCTTGCCGATACCAAGCAAGGGGATTTGAGACGGCACCAGGAAGAAATTTCGGCTTATTTGAGGGAAGAGATAGCTTCGCGCTACTATTATCAGGCGGGGCGTGCCCAGGCTGAGTTGGCTGGGGATGAGACCGTGGAGACGGCGATAGGGATTCTGTTAGACCAGGACAGGTACCGCTCATTGCTTAGGCCGAAGTCGGCGGAAATGAATGATGCGGTGGAGGAATGACAATCATGGAAATGGATTTCATGCGGGAAGCCCTTGCGCTGGCTCGCGAGAACATAAGGAAGGGCGGCGGCCCGTTTGCGGCTATCATTGTCAAGGACGGCAAGGAAATTGCGCGGACCGGCAATACGGTGACTTTGAGCAACGACCCTACGGCTCATGCGGAGGTGAACGCGATTCGTGAGGCTTGCCGCAAGTTGGGGACGTTCAATTTGGCGGGCTGCGAGATCTATTCTTCGTGCGAGCCATGCCCTATGTGCCTGTCGGCTATCTATTGGGCAGGTATCAGCAAGATTTATATGTCGGCCTCCCGTTTTGATGCGGCTGATGCCGGTTTCGATGACCAATTCTTGTACGACGAGATGGTGAAACCTTACGAGGAAAGGCGGATTCCGGTCAAAGTGTTGGTTCCGGACGAGGGGAAAGCGCCTTTTGCGGATTGGAAGGCGTATGATGGAAAAATAGAATATTGATTATGTCGTTGCAAGTGGACAATCTCACAAAGGTGTATGGTATCCAGAAAGCGCTCGATGGGGTGACATTTTCTGTGAAGGATGCCCAGGTGGCAGGCCTGCTAGGACCCAATGGCGCCGGCAAGTCCACATTGATGAAGATTGTCTGTGGCTATATGGCGCCTACGGCAGGAACGGCCAAGGTCTGCGGGCTGGATGTGCGGGAACATTCGTTGGAGACTCGCGCCAAAATCGGTTATCTGCCGGAGCATAATCCGTTGTATCTGGATATGTATGTGCGGGAGTACCTCGATTTTGTAGGAAGGATTTACATGCCGGCAAAGGAAGTGGGCAGAAGGCGGGAAGAGGTGCTGGAGCAGACCGGCCTTGTCCCGGAAGCCCATAAGAAGATAAAGGCTTTGTCGAAGGGCTACCGGCAGCGTCTGGGTTTGGCGCAGGCTTTGATTCATGATCCGGAAGTGCTGATTCTGGATGAGCCTACGTCGGGTCTTGATCCGAACCAGCTGGAAGAGGTCCGGGCTTTGATCCGGGATATAGGGCGGCGGAAGACGGTCATCCTGTCCACGCATATCATGCAAGAGGCGGAGGCGGTCTGCGACCGGGTGCTTCTGTTGGATCACGGGCGGTTGGTGGCGGATTCCCCTACCAAGGATTTGCGGTTTTTCCTGCATGGCCAAGTGCTGGTAAAGGTGGAGTTTAATGCCGAAGTCGCGCAATCGGAACTTGCTGCATTGGAAGGGGTAGAGGCTGTACGGGCTTTGCCGGGTTGCCGTTACGAGCTTTCCAGCCGGGCCGAGGTGGACTTGCGTCCGCTCCTTTTCCGTCTTGCCGTGGAGAAAGGCTTGGAGGTGCTGACCTTGCAGCAGGAGGAACGGAGCTTGGAGTCGGTGTTCCATCAGTTGACTAATTTGAGGGAGGAAGCCTGAGATGCAATGGAATCCGATGCCGGAGGCGACCTTCTGGAACATGGATTTGTGGTTGGTTGCGGGGCTTTTGCTGTATGCTTGGGTAGTACAGCGTTATTTCAAGCAGATAGGTGTCTTGTTTCAAGCTTTGTTCGATTTCCGGAACTTCGATAAGCCGGTCCGGGCGGCTTTCCGGGATGGGAATATGCCGTCGGGCTGGGTGAACGGCTTGTTTTTCTGTGTTTCGTTTACGTCTTATTCTTGGTGGGTCTGGTTGGTGAATTATAAGGAGGTGTTTCCTGCCTTGCCGGTTCTGGGCGGGCATTCCTGGGCGGGTTGGACGCATGGACAGGTTTTGATTGTGCTTGGTTTGGCGTTGTCGGCTTGCTGGTATGCGGTGAAATATTTTGTCTTGCGTCTTGTGGGTTTCATCCTCGATGAAATGCGCCTTTCGTCCTTTGCTTGGAAGACGGGGCTGTATTACGATTTGTCGTTTTCTTTGATTTGCCTTCCGTTGCTGGCCTTGTGCATGAGGCTGGACGGGATTTTCCTCAAAACGCTTATGGTTGTTTTGATTATCTTGTATTGTATGTGCTTTGTGATTAAGATGTTACGTTTTGTTATAGAGGGTCGGGAGTACAGCCGGTTTTCTCCCCTGCATATTTTTGTTTACCTTTGCGCCCTTGAAATATTGCCATTTGTATGCTTTTGGCGGATATTTTCGTTCTTATAATGCTGTAAGGCAATTGTTTGTGCGCAAGCATCCTTGTGGTTCTTGAACGGGTATCGGCCGGAGCAGTCACCCCCGGTTCCTGTCTTTTTGGGATGGGATGAAAAAGGAGTTTTGGAAATATGCAGAAGGTAAAGAAAATCCTCGTTTCGCAACCTGCTCCGGCCGATTACGAAAAGTCGCCTTACAAGGCTATCGCCGATAAGTTCAGCCTTTCCATCGTTTTCAAGAAACTATTCCATATCGAAGGGATTTCCGCGTTGGAATTCCGCAAGAACAAGATTAACTTGCTCGATTATACGGCAGTGGTTTTGACAAGCCGGAACGCGGTGGATCACTATTTCCGTTTGGCTAAGGAGATGCGGACGCAGATTCCTATTTCGATGAAGTTCTTCTGTAGTTCGGAATCGGTGGCGTTTTATATACAGACTTATATCCAGTACCGCAAGCGGAAGATTTTTTACGGCAAGCAGACCACGGCCGACTTGATGGAGGTGATTGTCAAGCATAAGGATGAGAAGTTCCTCTTCCCTTGTTCGGAGGAAAGCAATTCGGATGTGCCGGCGGCTTTCGCCAAGTCCAAGATCGCCTTGCAGAAGGCTCCGATGTACCGGACAGTGCCTACCAAGGTGGCCGGGGAGCTGGATGCCAAGGATTTTGACATGTTGGTGATGTTTAGCCCGGTAGGGGTTAGGTCTTTGTTCGAGAATTTCCCGGATTTCAAGCAGGAAGGTCGGCTTATCGCCACGTTCGGGGCTTCGGTGGCCGAGGCTGCGCAACAGGCAGGGCTTACGGTAAACCTTCTGGCGCCTACGCCCACGTCCAGTTCGATGGTGCAGGCATTGGAAGAGTTTTTGAACGATTTGAGCAAGCATGGGTGGGATTTGCCGAAGATTGCGGAGAAGTATGCTTATCATAAGGCTTCGGCTTCGACGGCCAATGGGGCGAAGGAAGATTTGAAGGGGAAGGATGCGGCTGCACGGGCAAGGAAGACCATAGAGAGCAAGGTGGCGGCTAACAAGGCGGCGGCTTTGGCTGTGATTGCTGGTAAGAAGGGGGGGCGGATTGGCCAGATGGCGCGGGCTCAGAAATAGAGGTTATCCTGTGTGTTTTTGAGGCCGCTTCCGGAGGGTCGCAGGCCGTAATGCGTTGAGAAGATTTATAGAGCGATGCCAACATTGTCGAAAGCGGAGCGTTTGTGGGGAGAGGGGCCGGTGAAGATGCTTTTTTCCAAGGGAAGGAGGTTCTCGGTGGTTTTGCCTTTGGAGGAGGCTTCGGAGCAATCGATTGCGGGGCAGATGTTTTCGGCGGCTTCCCCTGTTCATCCGACGGGGGCGGGCGAATCTGAGGGAAATCGTGATACTCGTTTTGAATCGCACCGGGTCAAAAAGCGGAAAAAGGGGAAGTCTTTTCGTCCTGCGGTTTCATCTTTGCAGGTTTTTTATTTGTTGGAAGAAGGAGCGGCAATGCCGTCCTCGGAAGAGGGTCTTGTGCCTTGCCGTGTCATGGTGCATGCGCCTAAAAGGGTTTTCAGGCATGCTGTGGACCGCAATAGGGTTAAGCGGTTGCTGCGGGAAGCCTACAGAGCGCATAAGGAGGCTTTTGCCCGCTTGGTGCCTTCGGGAAAAATTTTATTGATTTTCTTGCAATTTACTGGAAATAGAAGTGTAACTTTGCCGCAAATGAACGCCTATGTCGAACAGGCTATCAAAACGCTCTCTTCCCGTCTGCATCATGCGTAAGTTGTGGCAGGGGGTATGTGCCGCGTTGATGTGGCTCTTGTGGGCATGTGTTCGTTTTTATCAGATTTGTATTTCGCCGTTTTTGCCTAACAGTTGCCGGTTTACGCCTACTTGTTCGGAATATGCGGTACAGGCCTTGCGCAAGTATGGGCCGTTTAAAGGAACTTGGCTGACAATAAAGCGTTTGTCGCGTTGTCATCCTTGGGGTGGAAGTGGATACGATCCTGTACCTTGATGGATTGGCTGTTTTCTCCTTGCAGATTGATTTCCCGTGGCTGCCGTGACAGGCCCGGGCGTGGATTCCCTTGCCACCAAAACCAACCGATATGTTATCCGTTCTGATTCCTAATTACAATTACAATTGTCTGGCACTGGTCCGGGATTTGCACAAGCAGCTTCAGGAATGCGGGGGGGCTTTCGAGATTTTGGTCTTTGAGGATGGTTCCACGCGATGTGTGGAAGACAATTCGCCGATGGAGCAGTTGCAGAATGTCCGTCATATTGTCTGCAAGGAAAACAGGGGAAGGTATAGGATGAGGTATCTGATGCCGACATTGGCACGTTTCCCGTATTTGGTTTGCATAGATAGCGATGCCCGGGTGGTTCGCCCGGACTTCATCCGGAAATATTTGTCTTATGCGGAGTCCGGCACGCGGGAGGTGCTGGTGGGGGGATTGGCTTCCCGGCCGGAAACGGTGCAGGATGCCGGGCACAGCTTGCGTCTGACCTACGAGCGTCAAAGGGAGTGCCGCCAGGATGTGAAGAAAGGGTTGAGCTGTTTTAATTACATGATTCCGGCTGCGGTGATGCGTGAGTTGAGGGAAGACAGAGATTTTCCTGCGGGTTACGGGCACGAGGACACGGTGATGGGGCTTGAATTGAGGCAGCTGGGAGTCAGGGTGAGCCAGATAGACAATCCTTTGTTGCATCTGGGGCTGGATACCAACGAAGTGATGCTTGCCAAGTCTGTAACGGCAGGGGAAAACCTGTGGCGTATTTATCGAAGTGGAAGATACCCGGGTATCGAGGATGAGAGCCGCTTGCTGGGCACGTATTTGCGGATTCGGAATTTTGGCATGGGGTGGCTGCTGTCAATTGCCTACAGGCTGATGCGGAAACGGCTGGTGCGGAATTTGCTTTCGCCTAAACCGAGTATGCGCGAGTTCGACTTCTTCCGTCTCGGGGAGTTGGGCGTGGCGGCACGGAAGGAGGATGGGTGCGCCGGATAGGCGGAATGGCGGAGTCTTTCGAAAGTGAACAAGTTGCGGGTAAAAAGTGGAGAAAAAAAATGTGCAATAGTTGTTCATAAAAAAAACTTGTGTTATCTTTGCGCTCCCTTTGCGCAGCGTGTGCAGGAGGTTGAATGATAAAAATAGTTTGAAAATGAATACCTTGACCTACAAAACCATTTCGGCCAACAAAAAAACGGCCAACAAGAAATGGGTTTTGGTGGATGCCGAAAACCAAAGCTTGGGACGTCTTGCTTCCGAAGTTGCTTCTTTGTTGCGTGGGAAGTACAAGACCAATTTCACGCCGCATGTGGATTGTGGCGATTACGTAGTGGTGATCAACGCTGAGAAAGTGCTCCTCACCGGAAAGAAAAAGACAGACAAGGTGTATGTCCGTCATACGGGTTATCCGGGCGGGCAACGTTTCGCTACGCCGGCAGAGATGCTGCGCCGCAAGCCTTGCTTCATCATCGAACACGCTGTGAGAGGAATGCTGCCTAAGACGATTCTGGGTCGTCAGATGTTCCGCAACCTGCATGTTTTTGCAGGTCCCGAACATCCTTATCAGGCGCAGAAACCCGAGCTGATTAATGTTAAAGATCTCAAATAGTCATGGAAGTTACAAATAAAACAGGTAGAAGAAAGACCGCTGTGGCTCGCGTGTATCTGACAGCCGGAAGCGGAAATATCGTGGTAAACGGTAAGGATTACAAGACCTATTTCCCCACGCCCATGCTGCAGTATGTGGCTAACCAGGCTTTTGAGGTGACAGGTACCTTGAATCAGTTCGATGTGAAGGCTAACCTGGATGGCGGTGGTATCCGCGGTCAGGTGGAAGCTTTGCGTTTGGGTATCGCCCGCGCTTTGTGCTCCATCGATGCCGAATACCGTGCCCCGCTGAAGGCCAAGGGTCTTCTGACCCGTGACCCGCGTATGGTTGAAAGAAAGAAACCGGGTCGTCCCAAAGCTCGTAAACGTTTCCAGTTCAGCAAGCGTTAGTATATTTCTTGCCGCAGCTCCGGGTTCTCTGCCGATGTCGGAGACTTGGGGCTGTGTCGCAGGATTTGCTGCGGGTTCGCTCGCAGTGCTTGAGGGTCGAAATTCCCGTTTAGAATCCAAATTGCCCGGATCCGTCTGGCTACCGGGTGATTGTTTTAGAGAACGTAAACAAAAAAATCAGATATGTCCAGAGTAACTTTTGAGCAATTGCTCGATGCAGGTGTGCATTTCGGCCACCTAAGAAGAAAGTGGAATCCCAAAATGGCTCCTTATATCTTTGCCGAAAAGAACGGGATCCACATCATTGACCTCCAGAAAACAGAAGCCAAATTGGATGAGGCCTGCGCGGCTATCAAGCAGATTGCCAAGTCGGGTCGTAAGATTCTCTTTGTAGCCACCAAGAAACAGGCTCGCGCTATCGTGGCTGAACAGGTTCAGCGTGTCAATATGCCTTACGTGACCGAACGTTGGCCGGGCGGTATGTTGACGAACTTCACCACAATCCGCAAGGCGGTGAAGAAGATGGCCAGCATAGACCGTCTGATGAACGACAAGCAGTTCGAAACCCTTTCCAAGAGGGAACGCTTGCAGATTTCGCGTGAAAAGGAAAAGCTTGAAAAGAACTTGGGTTCCATTGCCGATTTGAGTCGGCTGCCGTCGGCTATCTTCGTAGTGGATATCAACAAGGAACATATCGCGGTGGCTGAAGCCCGCCGTCTGAATATCCCGGTTTTCGCCATGGTCGATACCAACGTGAACCCGGATTTGGTGGACTTTGTGATTCCGGCAAATGATGATGCTTCCAAGTCGATTGCGATTATCGTGGAACAGGTTGTGAACGCGATAGAAGAAGGCTTGACCGAACGCAAGCTCGACAAGGATCAGCAGAAGGAAGAGGAAGAAGCCGCCGAAAGCGAAGAAAGACTGGCTGTGGACGGCATGGATGAAGAAGAAAACGAAGGGGGCAGCGAAAAGAAACGCAAGCGTGTTGCGGATGAGGATTCTTCGGAAGAAGGTCATCGTGAACGCCGGCCGCGTCGCTCTTCTCCGGCTGGAGCCAAGAAAGTTTCCAAGAAGTAATTTAATAATTGATTCAGCTCGGCGTGTCAGAACGGATAAGATGCGAGGCGCGCGACCGCAGGCGAACCGGAGCGCACTTTCGTGCGTGAGGATTCTGCCAAGGGAGTGCAACGAAGCAGATTGTTCGTTATCACACGCCGGGTTTTTATAAAAGACTATAGAAAATGGCTATTACTGCTGCTGATGTAAACAAGCTCCGCCAAATGACCGGAGCCGGTATGATGGATTGCAAGAAGGCTTTGACCGAATGCGAAGGCGACTTCGAAAAGGCAATCGATTATTTGCGTAAGAAAGGCCAGAAGGTGGCTGCCAACCGCGCCGACAAGGAAGCCAAGGAAGGCATGGTTTGGGCACAGGTAACGGCCGACAAGGGCTTCGGCTGCATCGTTTGCTTGAGCTGCGAAACGGACTTTGTTGCCAAGAACGATGAATTTACCGGCTTGGTTCGCAAGATGGCCGAACTGGCTTTGGCTGCCAAGGCAAAGACCAAGGAAGAAGTCATGGCTTTGAAGGTGGACGACCGCACGGTGGCCGACCATATCACTGACTTGGTGGGCAAGATTGGCGAAAAGATGGAAATTCCTCACTATGAATTTCTGGAAGCTCCGGTGGTTTTCGCTTACAACCACAACGGCAACAAACTGGCTACCTTGGTTTCGTTCGACAAGGCGGATGCCAATCCTGAAGTAGGTCACAATGTGACGATGCAGGTGGCTGCCATGAATCCTATCGCTTTGAGCGAGAAGGAAGTTCCGGCTGATGTGATTGCCCGCGAAATGGAAGTGGCCAAGGAAGCCACCCGCGCTGAAGGCAAGCCTGAAAACATGATTGAAAAAATCGCGATGGGCCGTATGAACAAGTTCTACAAGGAAAACACCTTGGTTCATCAGGAATTCATCATGGACGGCAAGCTGAGCGTGGCCGACTATGTGAAGCAGAATGGCGGCGGTGCTGTGATTACGGCTTTCCGTCGTGTACAGTTGGGTGCTTAATCGGATTTTGATTATAGGGGAGGGTGACTAATTTTTTTAGCCACCCTCTTTTTGTGTTTGGTGGTTGGCGCGGATGTGCTGGCAGGCGTGCGCTGATCCCGATGGGTTCGTTCAAAAAATAATTGCATTTAAATGGATTGCAAGCCGGGCGCAGGGCCGGACGAGGTTCGGGCTTTGCCGGGCGCAGTTTTTTTCCAAGTAGATTTTAAAATAGGTGGATTATGGCTACGGCTCTGAAGAATTCTTTTACCAAGGACCAGTGGTTCAACAAGAAGGAGTTGATTTCCTATCTGTTGGTAATCAGCGGGAGTATTATTTTCGCGTTCGGGAACATCAAGTTCGCCACGCCTTACGGTCTGGCGCCCGGCGGGACTTACGGTCTCTCTAACGTTTTGAATGCCATTGTGCATTGGAAGGTCAGCTATTTGGCGGCTTGCATGGATATTCCTTTGCTGATTATCGGGACGTTGATTCTGGGGCCGCGTTTCGGTTTCAAGACGATTCTGTCCACTTTCGTGATTCTGGGGGCCACTTGGGTCATTGAAACCTATTGGGGCTACGCGCCTATCCTGCATAACGGCATTCTGGATGCCAGCCAGGTGGCGGCGATGCCGGAATATATGCAGAATACGATGTGTTCTATCGGCCAAGGCGAACAGCTGGTGTGGTTCGTGCCGGACTATTTCATGAACACGATTGTGGCCGGTCTGATTTACGGGATTGCGATCGGCTTGATTTTCAAGTCGGGGGCCACTTCGGGCGGTAGCGATATCATTTCGATGATTATCAACAAGTACACGCATCTTCCGCTGGGGACCTTGGTTATCATTGTCGATACCACGATTACGTTGTCCACTTTGGTTCTGGGCAAGGGTTTCCGCTTGCCGATTTACTCCATCCTGTTGATTGTGATTGAAGGCAAGGTTATCGATATCGTGGTGGATGGCCTCAAGTCCTACAAGACAGTGTTTATTGTCACCAATAAATATGATGCTGTGCGCGAGGTGATTATCTCCAAAATGAAGCGGGGCGGTACCCATATCCATGCCAAAGGGCTTTATCAGGGTCTGGAGCGCGACTTGGTATATGTTTCTTTGACCCGTCGTGAATTAGTGACCCTGCGCAACCTGCTTAGCGATGCCGATCCGGACGCTTTTGTGTCGGTGAGCGATTCGAGCGAGGTTATGGGGCGTGGGTTCAAGGCTCTCCGTTCAAACGCCGCATAAGGGGGCATCTACTTCGTTGCGAGTTTTGCGCGGCTTGGTCACGTACAAAAGTACGCTCCCGCGCCGCGCTTCAACTCGACGCCTCGTATCTGCCTCCTTCTGCGGCGTTTGGAGGTGAATGGAGGTTCGGCGGTGTTTTGCCGCCGCGATTATGACACGCCGCCTTTAGAAGTGTTTTGAGGGAGAGATTTCCCCTTGGAACACTTTTTTTTGTACCTTTACAATTCGGTTTGCTGGATTCGGTTCGCTGGGAAGAGCGCGGTTGCAGGGATGGAGGGCGGCCGGGCAGGCTAAAATGACAAAAGAATGAAATATTCAAGGATTTTGCTCAAATTGAGCGGCGAGTCGCTGATGGGCGGGCAGGCGTATGGGATAGACCCGCAAAGGCTGGGTGAATACGCCTCGCAGATAGCGGGGGTGGCCCGGCGGGGTTGCCAGATCGGGATAGTCATCGGGGGTGGGAACATCTTCCGTGGGTTGCAGGGGGCGGCCAAGGGCATGGATCGTATCCAGGGCGACTATATGGGAATGATGGCCACGGTGATTAATTCGATGGCTTTGCAGTCGGCTTTGGAAAAGGAAGGGGTCAAGGCGGTTCTTTTGTCGGGCTTGGCCATAGACCCTGTGGCGGAGAAGATGAGCAGCCGCCGGGCGATTGATTACTTGGAAAAGGGATATGTGGTGATTATGGCTTGCGGCACAGGCAATCCGTTCTTCACGACCGATTCGGGCGCGGCTTTGCGGGCGGTGGAAATCCATGCGGATGTGCTTTTGAAGGGCACGCGGGTGGACGGGGTATATACGGCTGACCCGGAAAAGGACAAGACGGCGGTGAAGTACAAGGAACTTCGTTTTGCCGAGGCTTATGAGAAGAAGTTGAAAATCATGGATTTGACGGCTTTCACGCTTTGCGAGGAAAACCATGTGCCTATTTACGTGTTCGATATGGATACGCCGGGCAACCTTGGCAAGGTGGTGGAGGGCGAGGAGATAGGAACCTTGGTGCATTAGGCGGGATTGGGTGGATGCGGTAACTTAATCCCGATGGGTTCGCTCAAAAAACATTGGAAAGGATAGACCTTCAGGAAAGAGGGTCGGGAATGGGCTTGGGAGGAAGCCTTTCAGTTATGAAATTTGATTTTTAAATTTGAGAGATAGGTTTTGCGCTATCTTGTATTTTTAATCTTTAAAAGAGAATTGCGATGACCGAAGAAGTGAAAGCTTGTATGGAAAAGCAAAAGGCCCAGATGGAGGCTGCTTTGCAGTATCTGGAAAAGGAACTGGGTCGGATCCGGGCCGGCAAGGCCAGTCCGCAAATGTTGGAAGGTATCCGTGTGGATTATTACGGGAATATGACGCCGCTTGACCAAGTAGGGGCTATCAATACGCCGGATGCGCGGCAGATTGTGGTGCAGCCTTGGGAAAAGAAGATGCTGCCGGTCATCGAGAAGGCGATTCTGGCGGCCAATTTGGGTTTCACGCCCCAGAACAACGGGGAAGTGATTCGTATCACTTTGCCTCCGTTGAGCGAAGACCGTCGTAAGGAAATGATGAAGAAGTGCCGTGCCGAGGGCGAGAATGCCAAGGTGGTGATCCGCAATACCCGTCGCGATGCCAACGAGGAAATCAAGAAGCTCGGCAAGGACAAGGCGCTGCCGGAAGATGCTGCCAAGCAGGCGGAAAAGGATATCCAGGATCAGACCGACAAGTATGTGGCGAAGGTGGAGGCGATTTTGGCGGAGAAGGAAAAAGATATCATGACTGTGTAAAAACGATTTTATAAGGCCGCTACTTCGTTGCGAGCCTTGTGCGGCTTGGTCACGTACAAAAGTACGCTCCCGTGCCGCCCGGCGGCTCGACGCCTCGTGTCGGTTCTTCTAAAATCGTTTTTACGAGGTGGCATCTGCTCGCTAAAATCCTTTTCAGCGGTTCTGCGGTCAGGGGGGCTTGTATTGGATTTTCTAAGATGAACTGCAAGCCGAGCGCAGAGCCGAACGCAGTTCGGGCTATGCCGAGGCGCCGCGTTTATCGGAAGCGTAGCTTACAATCGTTTTTACGGGAATCGGTTGTGGATGGAGAGGTGTTCGGATACAGAAAAGGGGACTCGTTTGAGTCCCCTTTTTTATGTGGCAAGAATCCGTATTTAGTTCTTGCTTTCTTCAATAGAAGCCTTCCGGAAATCTTTGAACAACTTGGTCAGTTCCAAGGAAGCCTTGCGGGCGCGAGCACCGGCGGCTTTGTTCCCTTTTTCACTGTAAGCGGTAGCATTCGTTTTGAACACTTCCAGCTGCTCATTGATTTGGTTCATTAATTCGTTCATTGGTAAAAAAATTTAGGGGTTAGTAAAAGTCCTTTTAGGGAAGGGAGAACAGCGGTTTGCCGCTAAAGGACTTTGGGGGTCTCTTTATCTCCCTAGCTTCGGGCGGCTTGTGAGGCTTACGAAGGGTCTTTTTTAATCGTTTTGCCGCAAAAACCAGCCTTTTGGCAAAGCAAAAGTACACAAATTCTTATTTTTTCAAAGCTTTAGAGCCGTTTTCTGTGTGTTTTCTGCGGCTCGAATTTTTTATTTCCGGCTTGCAATATGCTGTATGCAGGAAATTACGTTTTCGATTTCTTCGTCCGTGAGCGAAGATCCGGAGGGAAGGCAAAGCCCAGCTTCGAAGCAGGCATCGGAAATTCCGTTGAGGTAGGCAGGTGCTTGGGCAAAGACCGGTTGCCGGTGCATAGGATACCAAAGACGTCGGGATTCGATATTCCGGCTGTCAAGGAAAAGTCTCAGATCCTCAGCACTGAAGCCGCTTTGCTCTTTGTCTATTACTATGCAGCTGAGCCAGAAGTTGGAATTGGAATCGGTCGAGGGGTTGTCCATGATATGGCAGCCGGGAATCGGGTCGATGGCTTTCTGGTAGATTTTCTGGATTTGCCGTCGGCGGGCTATATGTTCGTCCAGAACCAGCATTTGGCCGCGTCCTATGCCGGCGCATATATTGCTGAGGCGGTAGTTGTAACCGATATGGGTGTGATGGTAGTAGGGATAAGGGTCGCGTGCCTGTGTGGCATAGAAAATAGCTTTCTGGCAGGTCTCTTGGTCGGGGCAAATCAAGGCGCCGCCACCGGAGGTCGTGATCATTTTGTTGCCATTGAAGGAAAGTACTCCAAATCGGCCCCATGTGCCGCAAGGCTTGCCTTTGTAGGTCGAGCCGAGACCCTCGGCAGCATCTTCCACCACGGGAATTTCGTATTGGTTGGCGATGGCCATGATTTCATCCATCTTGGCGGGCATTCCGTAGAGATGGACGGGTACGATGGCCTTTGGACGTTTGCCTGTTTTCTTGATTCTGTCTTCGATGGCTTCCCGCAGCAGGGCAGGATCCATGTTCCAGCTTTCCTTTTCGCTGTCCACGAAAACAGGGGTCGCGCCTAAATAGACGATGGGGTTGCAGGATGCGGAGAAGGTGAAAGACTGGCAGATTACTTCATCGCCTTTCTCCACGCCGGCTAGCAGCAGCCCCAAGTGGATGGCGGCAGTGCCTGCGCTAAGGGCAGCGATGGTCTTGGGTTTTGTTTGGAGGTATTTTTCAAGATCGGCTTCAAACCCATCTACATTGGGTCCCAAGGGTACGACCCAGTTGGTGTCGAAAGCTTCTTGAATGAATGCTTGTTCCTTGCCTCCCATATGGGCCAAGGAAAGCCAGATTCGCTGTTGCATAGATTGTAGTTTTAAGGGCAAAACTGCAAAAGTAATGTATTCACGTGGAAAAGTGAATAATGGGTTCTATCGATGCCTTTGCCGGTTTTATTGCAGGAACGGCTCCTGGAGTTCCTTGCCTAAGACGGTGCAGAAAATGATTTTCAAGTCCAGGCCGAAGCTCCAATGGGCCAGATAGGCGCGGTTGATCCGGGTCTTGTCGGGGAAAATCACTTCGTCGTTGTATCGTTGGGGATCGGTTTGCCGGGCAAGGAGCTCTTCCTCGTCACGGTATTTGAGGCTTGCCGGGCCGGTGATGCCAGGCCGGAGACGGAGGATTTCGCGGTCGTCGCCTTGCAGCTTGTCGGCGTAGCCGGGCACGTCGGGACGGGGGCCAACCAGGCTCATGTCGCCTTTGAGCACGTTCCAGAGTTCGGGCAGCTCGTCCAGTTTGTATTTCCTGAGCACGCTGCCTAAGGGGGTGATCCGGCTTTCGCCTTTGACAGAAACCGATGATCCGCTGTGGTGCATGGTCATGGATCGGAATTTGTACATGGTGAATGGTTTCCCGTAACGGCCGATGCGGGTCTGCTTGAAAATAACGAGACCTCCCGGCATTTTGATACGGATTAGGAGGGCTACCGTGAGCAGGACCGGACTGAGGACAATCAGGCCGAAAAAGGCGCAGGTTCGGTCAAAGAGGGTCTTGATCAGCATGGAATCTGTTTTTACAGCTTTTTGTTGCGGTTACAGCCTTTTTTTGATGGCGTTGAAGCAATAGCCCGCAAAGTTGAAGCAGGAGGCCGGTAACGATAATCCCTCGTGCTGGCGGTACACTCTCCATACATCCATGGCCGATTTCCATTTGCTGGAGGTGTTGGATCCGTCCACGATGCGGTATTGTGCCAGGACTTCGGGCATCCCGTGGCCGATGATGCCGTTTCTGAGTATGTCGAGCCAGGTAGCCATGTCCTGGCTGGTTTTCATGTCGGGCATGACTACCGGTCCGGTCTTTTCCCGGTCGATCATGACGGTGAGGCAACCTATGATGGTGTTGCGCAGGTATTGCCGGTAAGTGATGCTTGCCGGGGCGTGTATGGTTTTATGCAGATCTTCTCCTTGTTGGTTTATCAAGCTGTAGGAGGCGAACGTGAAGGCCGATTGCCGGTTTTGCATGAATCGCAGTTGCTGCTCTAATTTATGGGGCAGCCAAAGGTCGTCGCTGTCCAAAAAGGCTATGTAGCGTCCTTTGGCTTGCGAGAGGGAGTGGTTGCGGGCGGCTCCCGGTCCTTGGTTCTGTTTGAGCAGGAAGACTTTGATTCTCGGGTCTTGCGTGGCTGCCATTTCCAGTACTTGGGGCGTATTGTCGGTGGAAGCATCGTCGGTGACGAGCAGTTCCCAATTCTGGAAACTTTGCTGCAGGACGCTTTGGATGGAATGTCGTATGAACCTGGCTGCGTTGTAGGCCGGCATGATGATGGAAACGAGTGGTTCGCGGACTTGTGCCATTGCTTGTTCTTTTGCCAAAGCGAGGGCGGTTTCGGTGGCTGATGCGGCGCGGGAACCGGTGCTGCTGGGCGGTGAGTCGTAAGGCTGGAGGATGTGCTGGATTTCGCGTCCGGCATGTCCTTATGGGATTGCAAAAGTACAGTAAAGTTTTCTTACCTTTGTAAGATTTGCTTTCAAGGGGGATAGATATGTTTCTTGAAGGGAATGGAGATACGGGGGGAAGGGTCTTGAAAAATTTTGTTGCATATTTGAGAAAAGGAGTTTCTGATGCCTTATTTTGCTCATTTACATCTTCATACTTTGTATTCGGTCTTGGACGGCGCTTCCAAGATTCCGGCTTTGATGCAGAAAGCCGCCGAGTTTGGCATGGATGCGGTGGCCATTACCGACCATGGCAATATGTACGGGGTGATGGAATTCGTGGAGGCGGCGGCCAAGGCGGGCATCAAGCCGATTGTGGGCTGCGAGGTCTATGTAGCGCCTAAAAGCCGGTTCGAGAAGACGGGTCGGGAGGAACGCAGCAGCTACCATTTGATTCTGCTGGCCAAGAACCTGCAAGGATACCATAATCTGGTCAAGCTGTGTTCGTTCAGTCAGCGCAAGGAGGCTTTTTACTACAAGCCTCGTATCGATCATTCGCTTCTGGAGCAATACCATGAAGGCATCATTGCCTGCTCGGCTTGCCTGGCGGGCGAGATTCCGCAAAGCATCCTGTCCGGGCAGGAGGAACAGTTGAAAGAGAATATAGAGTTCTACCATAATCTTTTCGGGGAGGACTATTACTTCGAGGTGCAGAGCCACGGGCATCCGGAGCAGTCGCTGGTCAATGAGCGCATCGAGCAGCTTTCAAAGCAGTACAGCATCAAGTGCGTGGCTACCAACGACGTGCATTTTGTGGAAGCCGACGATTACCAGGCGCACCGTATCCTGATCTGCCTCAATACAGGCAAGAAGCTCAACGAGGAGACTAAAATGCTCTACACGGGTCAGGAGTACTTCAAGAGCGGGGAGGAGATGGCGGCCTTGTTCCCCGATCATCCGGAATATCTGGAGAACACCCGGGAAATCGTGGACAAGGTGGAGACTTACAAGCTGACGCATGATATCCTGCTGCCCAAGTTCACGTTGCCGGAGCCTTTCACTTCGGACATGGATTACCTGCGGCATATCACCTACGAGGGGGCGAAGAAACGGTACGGGGAGAACTACGAGGAGAACCAGCCGGTTAAGGAGCGTATCGACTTCGAGCTGGCTACCATCGAGAGGATGGGTTTTCCGGGCTATTTTCTGATTGTGTGGGATTTTATCCGGGCGGCGCGCGAGATGGGGGTCTTGGTGGGGCCGGGGCGTGGTTCGGCGGCCGGTTCGGCCATTGCCTATTGCATCGGGATTACGAACGTGGATCCTATCAAGTACGACTTGCTGTTCGAGCGTTTCCTGAACCCGGGGCGTATCTCGATGCCGGATATCGATGTGGACTTCGATGATGTGGGTCGGGAACGGGTCATCAAGTACGTGGTGGACAAGTACGGGGCCGAGAGGGTTTCGCAGATTATCACTTATGGCACGATGGCGGCCAAGTCGGCCATCAAGGATGTGGCGAGAGTGCTGGATTTGCCTTTGCCGGAATCCAAGCGTCTGGCGGATCTGGTGCCGGAAACGCCGGGTATGACCTTGCCCAAGGCGTTCAAGGAGGTTCCCCAGCTCAAGGACGAGATGGAAGCCAATCCTAATGAATTGGTTCGTAAGACCTTGAAATACGCTTGCCAGTTAGAAGGCTGCATCCGGAGCGTGGGAACCCATGCCTGCGGGATGATTATCGCGCCGGAGGATTTGGTGGAATACGTGCCCACGGGGACGGCCAAGGATTCGGAAATGCCGGTAACCCAGTACGAGGGCAAGTACGTGGAGTCGGTGGGCTTGCTGAAGATGGACTTCCTGGGCTTGAAGACGCTGACGATCATCAAGGGGGCGTTGGACAATATCGAGCGGCGGCACGGCATCCGGATCGACATCGACCATATTCCGTTGGACGACCATGAGACTTACGAGCTGTTCGGCCGGGGCGATACCAACGGGATATTCCAGTTTGAATCGGAAGGGATGAAGAAGTACTTGCGGGAACTGAAGCCGAACCGCTTGGAGGATATCATCGCGATGAACGCCTTGTACCGTCCCGGGCCTATGGAATATATCCCGCAGTTCATCAACCGCAAGTTCGGCCGGGAAAAGATCGAATACGATTTGCCGGATATGGAGGAATACCTCAAGGATACCTACGGGGTGACGGTCTATCAGGAGCAGGTGATGTTGCTTTCGCAGAAGCTGGCCGATTTCAGCAAGTCGGATGCCGATACCTTGCGCAAGGCGATGGGGAAGAAGAAAAAGGATGTGCTGGACAAGATGAAGACGGGTTTCATGGAGGGCTGCGCCAAGCATGGCTACGATGCCAAGGTCTGCGAGAAGATCTGGACGGACTGGGAGGCCTTCGCGTCCTATGCGTTCAACAAGTCGCATGCCACCTGCTATGCTTGGGTCGCTTACCAGACGGCTTACCTCAAGGCGCATTACCCGGCGGAGTTCATGGCTTCGGTTCTGACCAACAACTTGAACGACATCAGCAAGATTTCGTTCTATATGGATGAGTGCAAACGGATGAAGATCAGTTTGCTGGGGCCGGATGTGAACGAGAGTATGCCGTCTTTCACGGTGAACAAGGAGGGGGCGGTTCGTTTCGGCTTGAGCGGCATCAAGAATGTAGGGACGGCCGTGGTGGACTTGATGGTGGAGGAACGGGAGAAGAACGGTGAATACAAGGATATCGTGGATTTTGTGCGTCGTTCGAACCTGAAAGGAATGAACCGGCGATGCATGGAGTCTTTGGCCAAGGCGGGGGCGTTCGACAGCTTGGGGAATATCCCGCGCTCGTTGTTCTTTTACCAGAAACCGGGCGAGAACCAGACTTTCACCGAGAAACTGCTGCATTACGCGGCCCAGTACCAAAGCAATCAGAATTCCTCGCAGACGGATTTGTTCGGGGAGGTGCAGTCGTCCACGGTGGCGGAGATAGATATGCCGGAGGTGGAGCCGTGGTCGAAGGTAGAGCAGCTTTCCAACGAGAAAGAGGTGGTGGGATTTTTCATTTCGGGGCATCCGCTGGAAACCTATAAGTTGGAATTGAGCCAGTTTGCTACTACCAATATTTCGGCTATCAAGGCGCGTTGGGCTTCTTTGCGGGGGCGGAAGCTCAATTTCGGGGCTATCATCACTTCGGCGGCGCATCTGATGACCAAGAACGGGAACGGGTACGGGCGTATCACGATAGAGGATTACGATGAATCGATGGAATTGGCGTTGTTCGGAGAAGATTATTTGAAATTCAAGCATTTGCTCAATATGGGAGAGTTCGTCTATATCTACTCGGAAATCCGCCCACGCTGGAACCGGGAAGGGGGCGAGCTGGAATTGAAGGTGCTGAATATGATTCCTTTGTCGGAATTGATGGACAAGAATACGAAGCAGGTGGAGATGGAGCTCGACTTGGAGGACATATCGGCCGATTTCACGCAGAAAATGCGGGATTTGTGCGCCAAGTACACGATATCCAAGAAAGCGGCGGCGGCAGGAGGGGCTTCTGTCAATTTCCATGTGCTGGATAGATGCAGTTCGTTGAGTCTGAATATGCCGATGCGGATCAAGGTCATGCCTTCGGAGTTTGTGCCTGCCTTGCAGGAGTCGGATTTGAGGGTAGGCATCAAGTTGAAGTAACACTGAAAGGAGGTCGGGAATCGGTTTTCGCTTGCCTGTGTGCCTGCGGAGGCAGATGCTTTGGATGATTTTTGCAAGGTTGGTAATTTTAATGTAATTTCGCTCTTTAGAATTCATCGGGGATGTTTGGCCGCCGATACGTGTCGGGCTGATTGGGTCAGGCGTTCCTTAAACGTATAACCATTAAAATTTTAATAAAATGGCAACAACATTCACGGATGTGAACTTTGAAGAAACTGCAATCAAGGCAGCTACTCCGGTCATGGTAGATTTTGGTGCTGCATGGTGCGGCCCTTGCAACGCGATTGCTCCTATTGTGGACAAATTGGCTGAAGAATATCAAGGGAAAATCTTTATTGGCAAGGTCGATGTGGATGCTTGCCCGGAAATCAGCAAGAGATACAAGGTTCGCAACATCCCTACGATCCTGTTCATGAAGAACGGGGAAGTGGTTGACAAGCATGTGGGCAGCATCAGCGAAGGCGATTTGAGGAAGAAACTCGAAGCTTTGCTGTAGTGTCTGAAGATTTTTACAGGCAAGTCACCGAGCCCTTCACCTCTTTGGAGCTTTTGGCTTCGCAGGTGGTGGAGGGCTTTATTACAGGTTTGCACAAGAGTCCTTTCCACGGGTTCTCGGTGGAGTTTGCCGAACATCGCCAGTATAACCGAGGCGAGTCGGTTCGTTATGTGGATTGGAAGCTTTATGGCAGAACGGATCGCTTGTATGTCAAGAAATTTCAGGAGGAGACCAATCTCAGGTGTCATATTCTGATTGACACGTCTTCTTCTATGTATTTTCCTGTTTCTGAACATCTTGATTTTGAACATCTGGACAAGTTGGGTTTTTCGGTTTGCGCGGCAGCGGTTTTGGCTCGTATGTTGGTTCGTCAACGGGATGCGGTAGGCTTGAATTTTTTTTCGGAACAGGATTCTTTCCAGACGGAAGTGAAATCGAGTGCCTCGCATCTGAAATATCTGATGTCGGAATTGGAAAAGCGTCTGGAATATGGCAGGCCGGCCTCGGTTTTGCGGCGTGGATCGGATATGGTGGAGACTCTGCATCTGGCCGCAGAACGGATACATAAGCGTTCTCTGATTGTTTTGTTCAGCGATATGTTTGACGGGGAGTATGACCCGGAAGCTTTGATGGGGGCATTGCAGCATCTTAAGTACCGGAACAACGAAGTTATCCTGTTTCATGTGACCGAGCATGGAAGAGAGGCGGATTTCGTGTTCCCGGCCAAGCATTATTGCTTGGTGGATCTGGAAAGCGGCAAGGAAATCAAGTTGGATCCTGCGCAATACAGGGATGCCTATGTGGCGCGTTACAGGTCTTACATGGACATGCTGAAAGAGCATTGCAATCAGTATAGGATCGATTTTGTTGAGGCCGATATACGGCAGGGTTTTGTGCCGGTTTTGCAGGCCTATCTGGCCAAGCGTGAGAGGATATTCAGATAATATGTAAATAATGTTTATATTTGCGTGCCCATTTTGGCGGTAAAATAATGAATTCTCGCTCCCTTGCTTCTTACGAGGGGAAAATGAAAGAAAGAAAGTAAAATCAAAAACAGAATAACAATGAAGAAAGCACAGTTTATCGGTGTTTCTTTGGTTCTCGGGTTGGGGGTCTTGTTCTCATCCTGTGAGAGTCTCAAGAAAATGGCAAAAAATCATGCCCAAGTACAGTATCAGGTAAATCCTAGCCCGCTTGAAATGCATGGGGACAAAGTGAAAGTGGACATCAGCGGTACTGTCCCTCCCAAGTATTTCTGGAACAAGGCTATTGTGGTATTCCAGCCCACTTTGGTTTATGAAGGTGGTCAGCAAGAGTTGAGACCTATCATCTTGCGCGGTGTCAAGACCGTTGGTGAAGGTACGATGATTGATAACAAGATGGGCGGTTCGTTCAGTTATTCGGACGAAGTGGCATACGTCCCGGCTATGGCTCAGAGCCGTTTGGTGATTAACCCGGTAGGTTATCCGGAAGCAAAGGCGGAAGGCATGGAAGTGACCAATGCCGCGCAGGCTTCGGAAGTGGCCAAGAACCTTGGTTTGGGCGAACGCACCATTGCCGAAGGCATGATGGTGACATCTTCCCGTATCGACCAGGAAAGCTCCAGAATGGCAGTCGTTCCTCACAAATACGAAAAGGAAACGGTTATTCCTCACACCGCTTACATTTACTATTTGGTGGATACCTACAACTTGAACTGGCGTCTTGAATTGAACAAGACTCCGGAAGCCAAGGCTGGCATCCGTATCTTGGATAGCTTGTTCGGCACTGGCATGGAAATGAAGTCGGTGGATATCAAGGCTTGGGCTTCGCCCGAAGGGGAAGAATCCCGCAACCAGAACCTGTCCGACAACCGCGCCAAGACAGCCGTGAGGTATTTCAACTCGGCTTATAGCAAGGCGGTGAACAAGCTGGCTCGTCAGATGAAGGTGAAGGCTTCGACCATCAAGCAGGATATCGAGCCGACCGTTGAATCGATGGGTGAAGACTGGGACAAGTTCCTGGCCGACTTGCGTGCTTCGAATATCGCAGACAAGAATACGATTATCAATGTGATTTCTTCGCATACCGACCGCGATGCCCGCGAACAGGAAATCCGCAATATGACGGTTATCTACAAGGAAATCGAAGACGAAATCCTGCCTCCGCTGCGTCGTGCCCAGATTACGGTGAACTTCCTCGAACCCAAGAAGACCGATGAAGAAATCGCCCGTCTGTCGTTGGTGGCTCCCGATTCCTTGAAGTTGGAAGAACTTCTGTACGCTACTACTTTGACCGAAGACAAGGACAACCAGCTGAAGATTTTCATGTCGGCTACCGAAGTTTATCCTGAAGATTTCCGTGGTTTCACCAATGCGGCTGCTCTGCTGTATGCAAAACAGCAGTACGATCAGGCTCAGCAGTTGCTCGAAACGGCCAACGGCTTGCAGCCGAACAACGGTGCTGTATTGAACAACTTGGGAGCTATCGCCTTGGCTAAGGGTGATTTTGAAAATGCTCGTGCTCATTTTGAAAACGCTTTGAAGGCCGGTAGCCCGGAAGCTGCTTTCAACATGGGATTGATGAATATCAAGGACGGTGAATATGCTAAGGCTGTCAGCGCTCTGGGTTCGGAAAAATGCATCTATAATCTGGCATTGGCTCAGTTGCTGAACGGTCAGGTTGATCAGGCCAAGAATACCTTGAACTGCATGCAGACCAAGACTCCGGATGCTTACTATCTGTTGGCCGTATGTGCTGCCCGTCAGGATGCCAAGGCCGATGTGATCAGCAATTTGACGCAGGCTATCCAAGGCAAGGCTTCGTTGAAGGCTCAGGCTCAGGGCGATATCGAGTTCCTCGATTTGCGCGAAGATGCCGACTTCCAGGCTTTGGTAAAATAAAATCGGCAGAGCTGGCAATTGATCCGGCTGCTGTGAAAGGGCGATTCGAGAGAGCCCACTAAGAGAAAAGCGACCCTGTTGGAATGTATTCTGGCAGGGTCGCTTTGTACAGGGGGCTTTCGGATTCGCCCTTTGTGGAGGCAGTTTGGGGATAGGTGGATTCGGCAGTGAGTTGTTAGGAGAGTCAGGGCGTTTTCAGATATTAAGGGTTAGCAGTTCCTGTCCTAATTTATGCAATGCCTCGTTTATTCTGGCTCGTTGCGTCGGTCTGGGTTTTGACAGGCCGCTGGCATAGTGGTGCAGTTGTTTCTGATTGATGCCGGTAAGTCTTTGCAGGCCGGCCATGTTGAAGATATTGGAATAATATTGCAAAAGGCTTTTGACATCGATATGCCATTCTATTTCGTAGTTCCCTTCTCGTAGCCATTGGGGAAGTTGGCATGCTTGGGAGGCGGGTTTGGCAAGTATTTCCTCTATGCTTTTTAAAATGTCGGCTTTGCATTCGGGAATGCTGTCTCCTGCGCCCCAGATGCCATCTACGTTTGCCGCATACGCTCCGCAGTGGTTCTTGCTGGCTTCAACATTGATGATGAGTTTTTCTTTTTCCATTCGATTGTTTTTGAAGGATTGTACACCTTTCCGTTTTATTTTGCGCATAGTTTGAATGCACGTTCTATGCTACGTTGCAGGCCTTTTGGTATCTCTTTGCTGCCGTGGTAAGGCACTGGGCCTATGCTCTTTCCTTCTTTTGTATAATAATAGTGGCTTCCTACGGCATGATCGAATTTCCACCCGGCTTGGATGATTTTTCTATGTAATTCCGAGTATTTCATAGAATCACGGTGTAAAAATATGGTTTCAGATGTTTTTTTGCAAGAAAAAGTATCTAAAAAGTTACTAACAAACTTTAGGATGCTTGTGGTCTTTACGGTACAATGGCACGGAAGTCGGCTATTTTGCCAATGACCAGATTGTTGTCAGAGAAACTGTAATAGCGGTTGTTGCCTACGATGATGTGGTCGAACACGTGCAGATCGAGCAGGCGGGCGCCGTCGCAGATTTTCTGTGTGATATTGACGTCTTCAGGGCTGGGACGGGTATTGCCGGAGGGATGGTTGTGAGCCAGTATCAAGCCGCAGCAGTGTTCGTCTATCGCGAATTTGAAGATTTTGCGGGCATCGACCGTAGTGCAGGCCAGTCCGCCTTCGCTGATCAGGACCTTTCGAATCAACTTCCCGGATTGGGATAGAAGGAGGGCGTAGAAGCGTTCGTAAGGGCTGGAGAGGTCGCGGCGAAGGAATTGAAAGGCTTTCTCGCTCGAATTGATGATGATTTCATCTTCATGCTGCGGATTGAAACTGCGTCTGCCCAATTCCATCCCAGCTAGGATGCTGACGGCTTTGGCAGTGCCGATGCCGGTGAACTTGCGCGCCAGTTCTTTGGCAGAACGGCTGCTGAGGGATTCTAGATTGCCGTTGAAGTGCTCCAGGATTCGTTTGGCTATGTCCAAAGCCGAGAGGTTTTCGGTCCCGCTGCCAATCAGGATAGCTAACAGTTCCTCGTCCGGCATATCGGGCATCTGCCCGGACAGGAATTTTTCCCGGGGACGGTCTTGGATGTCCCATTCCTTGATGGGCAGGTAATGTTTCTTTTGAAGGATGAAGGCCTTGTCTCGGATTGGGTTTTCGTGTGCGTGTGTGCTGTCGGGTTCCATGATGTGCGTTTAAACTATAAACGCATAAAATGGATTTTAACGAAATGGAAACCGACAAAAGCTTAGTAATAAGTGAAATAAAATTTCAGATATTTCGGGTCAGTTCCCTTACCACTTTGGTGTCCTTGAAGAATTCCTTGGCAAAGATGCGTAGCACGGTATAGCAGGGGATGGCCAGGATCATGCCCCAGATGCCTAACAGGTTTCCGGCAACCAGGATTACCAGGAATATCTCCAGAGGATGGGCTTTGACACTGGTGGAATAGATGAATGTCTGGAGAAGCATATTGTCGATCATATTGCCGCCCACAAAGACGCCTACAACTTTGACTAACAGCCAGAACATGTCCATGCTCAGGCCGAGGTCGATATTGTTCAGCAGGGTCACGACGCAGGTCAGCACGGCACCGATGACCGGGCCGATATAGGGAATGATGTTCAGGAAACCACCGATACAGCCGTAGAGCAAGGCGTTCTGGATGCCGAACGCCCAAAGGCCGAGGGAGAGAATCGTCATCATGCAGATCATTTCGATGGAGAGCCCGATGAAATAGCGGGTCAGCAGGTATTCGGAAGACTGGATTACGTTTTCCACCCGTTTTACTTGGCGGTCGGGGATGAAAAGGAACACAATCTTCTTGAAGAGTTTCTCGTCCCGTAGGAAGAAGAAAGAGATGAAGATGATGGAGAAGATTGCCACGCTGAACGAGGATACTTTGTTGACGATGTTCACCAAGACTCCTTCCAAATTGATGGCTTCCCAGATTTGGTTCGCGGTCTGGGCTATGTACGAGTTGATTTGTTCACGGGTGATATGGATGTTCTTTTCGCTGAGCCAAGCAAGGAAATTTTCCATCCATCCGGACGACTGGCTGGCAATCTGGGTGTAATCCAATTTTGAAAGCTGCTGTATCTGGTTGACGAACATGGGGAATATCAGCCAGCAGATGCCGCTGATAATGCCGATGATGAGCATCAAGGAGACAATGCTGGCTATGGCTGAGGGGAAAGCAAGCCTTTTGTTCAGGAATTTGACCAAGGGTCGGCCCAGCATCGAAATCAGGAAAGCGACCAGGATGTAGATAATCAGGTCGGACAGCCAGTAAAGGACGGCTGCCAATGCCAAGAGGCCGATAACAGCCCCTATGATTCTTTTCCTTCGTTTTGCTTGGTCGATCATAACTCGCGAAGATAATAAAGTTTTATTTTCTTTCCTGCTTGTTGTCCAATAGGCTTGGGGCGGGTACTTCTTCCCCGTGCAGGATGTTGAGGTAGCTCTTGTAGCGCAGGAGAGAAACGGAACCTTTCTCCACGGCTTCTTTGACCGCGCAGCCCGGTTCGTGTTCGTGCGTGCAGTTGCTGAACCGGCATCGGGGTAGGAGTTCTTTCATTTCCGGGAAGTACAGGGCCAGTTCGTCTTGGGTGAACTGGACCATGCCGAATTCCTTTACTCCCGGCGTGTCGATAATCGAGGTGTCTTTCCAGAGCTTGTACATCCGGGCGTATGTCGTGGTATGTTTGCCTTTGAGATGGGTCTGGGATATCTCACCTATCCGGATGTCTATTCCCGGTGCCAGGCAATGGATCAGGGCCGATTTCCCGACCCCGGAATTGCCGGCGAAGAGGCAGGTCTTGCCGTCCATCATTTCCTTGAGCTGCCCGATGCCGTCTCCGTCCACGCTGCTGGTTTTCAAGACAGGATATCCGATATTCTGATATATCCGGCGGTATTCTTCGTATTCGGCTTGGATATGGGCATCGAACAAGTCGCTTTTGTTGAAAACCATGCAGACAGGGACATGGTAGGCTTCGGCTGTGACCAGGAAACGGTCTATAAACCCCTGGGGGGTGCGCGGCTGGGTCAGTCCGGCTACGAGGAAAGCCCTATCGATGTTGGCGGCAATGATATGGGTCTGTTTGGACAGATTGACCGATTTCCGGATAATGCAGTTCTTGCGTTCGTCGATCGAAGTAATCCAGCCTCCCGGCATGTCGTTTCCGGACGAGATCTTGGGGTCGTGTTCTATTTCGACCCAATCTCCGACGGCGACCGGGTTTGTGGTCTTCATGCCTTTGAGGCGGAAGTTGCCTTTGACTTTGCAGGCGAAAATCCGGGCATCTTCGGTTTCTACCTCATACCAGTTGCCAGTGCTGCATATCACTTTGCCTTTCATCGGGTTGCGTTTTGTAGGTGATTGTTTGGAGTGGCGGGGCGGTTGTCGAGGTTCTGCATTTGGCAGAGCTTGCGGTAGAGGTTGTTGTTGTCGTACAGTTCTTCGTGGGTTCCCCGGCCAACGATTTCCCCTTCTTCGATGACGATGATTTCGTCGGCATGGCGTATGCTGGAAAGCCGGTGGGCTACGGAGACAATGGTTTGGCCGTTTTTCTTCCCGGCTTGCTGCACGGCTTGCATGATTCGGCTTTCAGCTTCGGTATCCAGGGCTGAAGTGGCTTCGTCGAACAAGAGGACGGGGGCTTTTTTGACCAAGGCGCGGGCTATGCTGAGCCGTTGGCGTTGTCCTCCGGAGAGTTTGGTTCCGCTATCTCCGATCAGGGTATCGTAGCCATTGGGAGTGGCAAGGATGAACTCGTGGGCATCGGCCATTTTAGCGGCTTGGATTACTTCTTCCCGGCTGGCTTGCGGATTGCCGAGAAGGATATTGTTGTAAATGGAATCGTTGAAAAGGATTGTGTCTTGCGATACCAAGGACGATAAAGCTCGGATGTTGTCGATTCGGCAATCGGCTATGTTTTTTCCATCAAATAGCACTTGGCCGGAAACCGGGTCGAAGAAGCGGGGGATGAGGTTGATGATAGTGGATTTTCCGCCTCCGGAAGGCCCGACCAAGGCGATGAACTTGCCCTTGGGAAACTCTATATTGATGTTTTTGAGCGTGGGCTTTTTGCCATAAGTGAAGCAGACGTCTTTGAATGTTATGCCTCGGCTGATGCTGTGGATTTCTTCTGCGTCTTTCTTTTCCAGAATCACTTCATCGGCTTTGAGCACTTCTTTGATCCGCATCCAGGAACCTTTTCCCGATTGGTAGGTGAAATAAGCTGTGATGATGTTCTTGGATGTGGGCAGCATCTGGATCATCGTGACCAGATAGGTGATGAAAGCTTCCGGCCTCAGGCTTTGTTCGGAAATAATGAAATGTCCTCCGATTACTAAGATAATGGCGACCGCTGTCGTGCCAAGGACTTCGTTGAGAGGATGGCTGGAATAGACTCGGCGGAGCACTCGGGTGTTGAGTTTGAAGAACGAGGCGTTTTCTGCGTCGAATTTACGCAGGGCGTAGGCTGTTGTATTATAGCTCCTCAGGGTTTTGATGCCTTCCAGGCTTTCGGTTACTTGGGAAGAGATGCGGCCTATCGTGTCTTGCAGCTTTTTCGACTTGCGTTTCAGGGTCCGCGATATGAAACTGGTCAGGATGCCGATTAAGGGGAGAAGTATCAATACGCAGATGGTCAAAGGGGTGCTGATGAAAAACAGGGCGGCAATCAAGAAGATGAATGTGACCACATCGACCATGACCTGTTGTATCTGGTTGAGCATCTGGGTGTCCACATCCTGAGTGTTGTTGCTGATGCGCGAAATCAGATCCCCCTTTTGCTGGTTCGCGTAAAAAGAAAGGGGTAGGATCATGAATTTATGGAACATGTCGCTACGGAGCTTGGCAACCATCTTGTTGCGGATAGGGATGAAGAGGTAAAGCCCCATATAGGCGCAGAAGTTCTTTAGGAAGTAGGCCAGGATCAAGGCAAGAACGACATAAAACAGGGTCTCGTATTTACCGTTGGCCGCGACCGAGAGCTGGACCCAGTTTTCCAGAAGCTCCAGCCCGCTTTGGGCGAGTCCGCCTCCGGTAATCGCGCTTTCGGCTTGGCCGGTATCGAACAGGAGTGCCAGCAATGGGGCTATCGCGATGGTCAGTACCAAGGTGAACAGAGCCGAAAGCACTCTCAACAGCACGTTGAAGAGCAAAGGACCCGTATAGGGGGCTACGTAGCGGTAGAAGAAGGAGTGCTTGAAGAGCATAGATGTTTTTTTGGCAAAGGATGTGTCAAATCGCAGCTTGGCATCATGGCTAGCATTCCGGAACGGATGGCTTGGTTTCGTGTATTTCGTTCCGGCACGCTACAGGGGATTGGTTAGACGGCACTGCGTGTTATCAGGCGTTGTGGCGCTTGCAGTCTTCTATGCGTTGGGAGATGCTTTCCGGATGCGCCCCGTAGAACCCTGTGTAGTTCTGCGGCGTGATTCGTTTCATCCTTTCCTTGAGCGGCGAAGGCACGTCCAGATGGTCGATGAAATCGTGAATCGTTTCTTTGGTGATTTTGTTTCCGGTGCGGGTCAAGGCTTTGAGGGCTTCGTAAGGATGTGGGAAGCCTTCGGCCCGGAGGATGGTCTGGATGGCTTCCGAGACTACGGCCCAGTTGTTTTCCAGATCCTGTTCAAAGCTTTCCTGGTGCAGTAGAAGCTTGCCCAATCCTTTTTCGAGCGATTTGTAGGCAATCAGGCTATGAGCCATCGGCAAGCCTATCGTGCGGCAGACCGTGGAGTCGGTCAGGTCGCGCTGCATCCGGGAAATGGGCAGCTTCATCGACAGGTGCGTGAAGAGGGCGTTGGCCACGCCCAAGTTGCCTTCCGCGTTCTCAAAGTCAATGGGATTCACCTTGTGCGGCATGGCCGACGAACCGACCTCGCCTTGTTTGATTTTCTGTTTGAAATAATCCATCGAGACATACGTCCAGACATCTCGGCAGAAATCGATCAGGATGGTGTTGACCCGTCGCATCGCGTCGAAAATGGCCGCAGCGTTGTCGTAATGCTCTATTTGCGTGGTGGTCTGGTAACGTTCCAAGCCCAAGTGTTCCTTGACGAAGCGGTTGGCAAACCCCACCCAGTCCTTGTCGGGGAAAGCCACGTAATGGGCGTTGAGGTTGCCGGTGGCGCCGCCGAACTTGGCCGAGTGCGGGGTACTGGCCAGCAGCTGCAGCTGGCTGTAGATGCGTTCCACGAACACCAGCATCTCCTTGCCGAGGATGGTCGGCGAGGCCGGCTGCCCGTGCGTCCGCGCCAGCATGCCCACCTGGCTCCATTCTTCGGCCTTCTCGCTAATCTTGTCGATGACGCTCTGCAAGGCAGGCAGGACCGCGTTTTCCAAGCCTTCCTTGAGCATTAGCGGCTGGGCAGTGTTGTTGATGTCCTGCGAAGTAAGCCCGAAGTGTACGAATTCCTCGAACTCTTGCAGGCTCCATTTCTCGAAACGGGCCTTGATGAAGTATTCCACCGCCTTCACATCGTGGTTGGTGGTCTTTTCGATTTCCTTGATTTCCTGGGCATCGGCATCGGAAAAGTTCCGGTAGAGATTCCGCAGATCCTCGAACTTCTCCTTGGGGAAAGCGGCGAGGGCCGGGATGTCGAAGCCGCAGAGGGCGATGAAGTATTCTATTTCGACCCGGAGACGGTAGCGGATCAAAGCCCATTCGGAGAAGTATTCCCGCAATGGGGCGGTCTTGTCTGCGTAACGGCCGTCGCAGGGCGATATGGCGTGAAGATGAAAGGGGGCTGCTGGGTTTTCCATTATTCTGTTTTTTTGAGAAAGCAAGATTTAGCTTTTTACAGGTTTTATGCGGCTTGTTAGAACGGGTGGGATGCGAGGCATCGCGAGGCTGAAGGCGAAGGAGCGTACTTTGGTACGTGACTGAGCCTGAATGCCTCGCGTAACGAAGCAGATTATCCGTTATGGCAAGCCGTTTTCTTGATGTTGTCAATGTTATAGTAAAGGCCGCAATTCTCCTTGCGTTCCATCGACATTTTGATGATCAGATAACCTACATTGATCAAATTCCTCAATTCGGCCAATTTCACCGAGTGGACCGACTTGTTGTAGAGGTCCTCGGTTTCCTTGTAGATGATGTCCATGCGGTCGAAAGCCCGTTTGAGGCGGAGGTTGGAGCGGACAATGCCCACATAGCTCGACATGATGGTCTGCACCTCTTTCAGGCTTTGGGTAATCAGGATCATTTCCTCGTTGAACACCATGCCTTCATCGTTCCAGTCCGGCACTTCCTCGCAGAAATCAATATGGGATACCTGGCTGATGGCGTGTTGGGAAGCGCGGTGGGAGAATACCAAGGCTTCCAGCAGGGAGTTCGATGCCAAGCGGTTGGCACCGTGCAGGCCGGTGCAGGAGCATTCGCCGGAAGCGTACAGGTGCTTGATGCTGGTGCAGGCGTTGCTGTCCACCACGATGCCGCCGCAGCTGTAATGCGCCACGGGGACTACCGGCAGCAGGTCTTTGGTGATGTCGATGCCGATGGAGAGGCATTTGGCGTAAATGGTGGGGAAATGGTGGAAGATTTCTTCTTTGGAGATAGGGCGGCAATCCAAGAACACATGGTCGTCGCCGGTGATTTTCATTTCGTTGTCGATAGCGCGGGCTACCACATCGCGGGGAGCCAGTTCCAGGCGCGGGTCGTAGCGGTTCATGAAGTAGTCGCCCCCGATGGTGCAGAGTTTGGCGCCTGCGCCCCTTACGGCTTCCGAAATCAGGAAGCAGGGCTTTTCGCCGGGATTGTAGAGGCCGGTAGGGTGGAACTGGATGAATTCCATGTTCGAGACCTTGCCTTTGGCTCGGTAAACCATCGCCACGCCGTCGCCGGTGGCTACTACCGGGTTGGTGGTGTTGGTGTAGACGTTGCCGTTGCCGCCGGTAGCCAGCATCGTGGTCTTTGCCAAGATGGTCTCTATTTTATTGGTATTGGGGTTGAGCACGTAGGCTCCGAAACATTCGATGTCGGGCGTGCGGCGGGTCACTTCCACGCCGAGGTGGTGCTGGGTAATCAGGTCTATCGCGAAATAGCCTTCCAAGAGTTCGATGTCGGGGTGTTCGCGGACGGCTTTCAGCAGGGCGCGTTCTATTTCGGCTCCGGTCTGATCCTTGTGGTGCAGGATGCGGTGCGCGGAATGCCCGCCTTCCCGGCCTAATTCGAATTCCCCGCTTTGCTTGCGGTCGAACTCGGTTCCCCAGGCGATAAGCTCGTTGATGCGGTCGTTCGATTCCTCAATCGTGAAGCGGACCACGTTTTCGTCGCAGAGTCCGTCTCCGGCCACCAAGGTGTCGTGGATATGTTTTTCGTGCGAATCCAAGGCATCCATCACGGTGGCGATGCCTCCTTGGGCGAAGGCGGTGGATGTTTCATCGGCCTTGGATTTGGTAATGATGCAGACGCTGCCTTTGGAAGCCACTTTCAAGGCATAGCTCAGACCGGCGATACCGGTTCCGATGATCAGGAAATCAACATGTTTCTTCATACCGTTTTGTTTTATCGGGATGCCCGGGGGCTTCAATGCCTTTTGGCGGCGGAATCTCCGGCACTCTCTTTCCTTTGGGATTGGGTTCTGTATCCGCTTTGCGGCCTTTCCCCGGCAAAAACGCTGCTTTCCCAGAGGGAAAACCGCCTCGGTTTGGATTTTGGAACCGGCTTTGGAGGATTCCCTCGGCCTTTGGCGGCATGGCCTGCGGCATGAGTTGCCTGGGCTTTCTGCGTTCTTGCCTGTTAACCAAAGCGCGAAGATACTCAAAACTTCCGTAATCTTTCTTTTGGCGAGTTCTATAGCCCGATTTTAATAGAATCTTTCTTTGGATTATTCTCCACTCCTCTTGCGGGCGGGTCTGGCTGGAGAAGGCTTGTCAGATTCAATAAAAAAACTACCTTTGTCCAGATTCGTCCACTGATTATCCAACAAAAAAGAGGTTTTATTCAAGATAAATAGCATTTCAAACAACTAAAAATTTCAAGGTATGAAAGCAAAGAGACTTTTTTTGACCATGGGCATGGCCTTGTGTGGCGGCATCGCGGCAGCCCAGATTACTATCCGAACAGACGGGGTGAACATTGGTGGCGGCTTGGACGTTGGCAGCAGCAAGATAATTATGACGAGGCCTTTGTCCATCACGGACTTGTCGTTGAGCAATGCCGATTTCGGGAGCATGACGGTAAGCCCGCAAGGGGTGGAAATCCTGAAGCCGGTGGAGATTTGGCCTTATACTTTACAGCAGACGGATGGTCAAGGCTTGAGCCTAGGTTACGGGACATACGGGTTGAAACTCGGGCTTTCCGGCGTGGCTTCGCAGCCGCAATCCGCTCCGGGAGTCGATGTGAATCCCGGCTTTGGGTTCGAAGGAGCGGCAGCCTATTTGCAGCCGCTGACCCACCTTGGGGTGGATTTGGGTTCGGCCAGCACTCGTTTCCGTTACCTGTACGTGAAAGAGGTGCGGGCTACAGGGAGCAGCTACGTCTCGGACGAGCGGTACAAGGAGAACGTCCGAGGTTTGGGGGCTTCGACACCCTTGCTGGAAAATCTTCGTCCGGTGAGTTTCGACTTCAAAGCCGATGGCCAGACGGGGGACACGACGGGGCTGAAAGGGAAGGTGGGCTTCATTGCGCAGGAAGTGCGGGAAGTGATGCCGGGCTTGGTGGGATACATTCCGGAAGCGGACATGTACACGCTCAACTACGTGGGGATGATACCGTATTTGGTCAAAGCATTTCAGGAGGAGAGGCGGGAAGTGAGGGAATTGCAGGAAGAGAACCGGAATTTGGCACAGGAGGTGGAGGATTTGCGGGAAGAATTGGATGCAATGAAAGTGATGCTGGAGGCGGTGCAGGCGGCCTTGCAGCCGGGGACGAAAGCAGCGCAAGGGTCAGCATCCAACGAGGGTTCTGACGACAAGTCAGGACAGTCGGGATGCAAGCTGTATCAGAACCAGCCCAACCCCTTCACGGAGACAACCGTGATCCGCTACGAGTTGCCGCAGGGAACGAGGGGAGCAAGCTTGCAGGTGTTCGATATGCAAGGCAGGCGGGTCATGGAAAAGGCTTTGCCGCAGGGCGTGGAAGCCGGGCAGACGGAGATAGCGGGGAACACCCTACAGCCGGGCATGTATACCTATTCTTTGGTGGTGGAAGGCAGAGTGATGGACAGCAGGAAAATGGTCGTAACCGAATAAAATATAGAAAGTCATGAAGAGAGGATTTGTTGAAAAGACTGTATGGTGGATTGTGTTCTTTTTATATGTTGGCAGTGGATATTCCCAAAGAATTGTCAACAGTACAGAGACATCTGTTGCGATTAGCTTTGATCTTCCATCCTATACGCTAGTAACCAGCGAAATTTCGGAAATAATTGCGGATTATTATCCGGGAGAATACAAAACAGTCCTTGTGTCTGATGAAGATTATGGTCAGGTGGCTGATCCGGGGTTTCCAGCAGTTCCGCAATTGACATTCTATGTTAGGATACCATTTAATGCGGTGAATGTACAGGTGTCTATGGAAAATGCGCAAGTGGAATCCCGGTCTTTGCCTGTAGGGGTATATATAGAGCCGTATGTGGACTATGGAGCAGATGGTGTGGAAGGGGATTTCCTAGAGGTAAACTATTACCAAAATGCAGCAACGCCATACACGCTTCCTTTTTATGAGTTGTCTGAACCTTTCGAAGTCATGGGAGAGAAAGCAGTGAGTTTGACTGTGATTCCTTTTCAGTATTTGCCCCGGACTGGAGCCATTCAAATATTGGAACAGGCCGAATTTCAATTGTCGTGGTCTCTTTCTGGTGCAGTTAAGGCAGATGTAAAGGTGAGTCCTGCACGAAAATCGTTTCTGTCAGAAGAACTTTTGAACTATAATCCGCCTAAAGAAAATGTTTCGGATAAGCTGTTGATTGTGACTGCACCGATTTATGAGTCTGGTTTGTCTCTTTTCTCTCAATACAAGCAAAACATAGGGATGGATGTACAAACCGTATCGACCGATGTGATAGGAAAAACTGTGGAGAATATACGTAATTACGTTGAAGATGTGAATCCGGATTATGTATTGTTGGTTGGATCTGTAAATGATATTCCATATACAAGCGGGAATCCGAGTTCGGAAGATATGGATAATCCGATAACGGATCAAGAATATAGGCGGTGGAGTGGGAATGATAAGATTTATGGAGACGTGTATCTTGGGCGATGGCCAGTGACAAGTACGCAGGAGTTAGCTTTCATTATCAATAAAACTATCAAGACAGAGTGTGAGATTGGTCTTTGGCCAAAGAGGGCAGTTTTTTTGGCAGGCTTTGATGATAGAGACCATATGGAGAATGCTTTTAGGAAAGGTCATGATAAAGCTATACAAAAGGGATTTTCTACAGAGGATTTCCGGTGTGACAAATATTATCAGTCTCCTTATACCAGTATTGATGCATTGAAAAATAATTATCCTTTTTGGTTTGTGTATAGTGGACATGGAAGTCTGACAAGTTTGGCATACGGGAATGGTAGTAGTTTCAGATATAGCGATTGGAAAAGCGAGAATGTGTACCCCTTTGTATTCTCGTTTGCGTGCAAAACAGGAAATTACAGTAATCCCGCTTATTTGGCCTGTGCTCCAACAAAAGCACATGTGGGGCCGTCTATTTATTTTGGATCAAGTGTAAATACTCTAAAAAATAGTGATTTGGCAATAGAGGAAAAAGTGTTAGGGTCTTCTTTTGGAGAACAGACCATAGGGGCTATAGTCACTCATGGTATGACCAAGTATCGAAAGCGATTATGGTCACGTATGGCATTGAAACGAACGAGAAGGTACATGAAGTCTTATAATCTGATTGGAGATCCAAGTTTGTTGAAAAACGGATTACCCTCTATGGTGAATGACTACATATTTTCTCAGAAATTGGAAGCTGTGTCGGGTATTGATTTGATGTATGAAGCTTCTCGGACTATGATTATTAACCAGGGGGTTTCTTTATCATCCAATGCGGCATTGCTATTTCGAGCCGGGACATCCATGACTGTTTCTGGTAATATTGCTGGAACATTTTCTTCTTTGTTGAAGTTAGAGGCAAAACAGGTGTTTTTGACTAATGCCAAAGTTGAAGCAGGGACTAATATGGAGGTAAAAGCTAACGAAACTATTGTGTTGCAGCCAGGTACAGAAATATCGGCTGGGTCTAATATTATTTTAAAAGTTGAGTGAGTATGATTTTGAAGGATTTTTTGACAGGATTGTTTTCATTGTTTATCGCCATGGTGGCGGTCGGCTGTTCCCGCCCGTGTCCGGGCTATCCGAGGGATGTGGAAGGGATTATGCCGGTCGGGGAGCAGGGACGGGAGTTGGTCTATGTCAATGGGGGCAAGGAGGTCGAGATGCATTGCGGCATCGTGGACTATACAGACAAGTACGGCATTCGTACTAATTCCAAGTGCGCCTGCGATGTGACCGCATCCGTGGCAGTGGAAGGGAACGATGCTGGCGACATCCTGTATGTGAACCGTTTCGTCATGGGGCCGGGGGAGGATTTGCCTGCTTCCTGCGAAGTGACAGTATGCTTGAGTGACTTCATGGGAATCGACTACCAATGGTCATGGTTGGCATTCTCCAATCAGGACGGCTTGTCCGTTGCGTCATGGGGTGAAGCCGGCGGGCGTTCATGCACTTTGCTCGGGCATTGGTCTGCGGCAAACGGACAGGATTACGAGGATGTCTACCGGGTGGAGGATGCCGAAGCTCCCTGCGTGCTGTATGTGGCCGTGGGCAAAGGTATCTTGCAGATGGAGTTTGCTGATGGGAACACTTGGTGCCTGGCAGATTCCGGGGCTTTGTGATTGGACGGAGAGCCTCTATGCGGTGCGGATATGGTCTCAACACAGATTTCTCCGGAGTTCTTGCAAGGGGGCATGGACGGAGACACGCCTGGTTTTTACTATTTCCCTGAATGGAAATCGGTGAATGGACGGGTATATGGCCGTGTCTTGAAGCATGTGCTTCCCGAGACTATGTATGGCCTTTTCGATACGATATACCTTGCCGACCGCAAGGGCATGGTTCAATTGGTGTCGGAGACGCAGGGCGAGATTTGCTACTTGGTACCGCCCGAGGAAGATGAACCGGGTGCAAACGATGTTTTGCCAGCAAAGGGGGATTTGTGATTGAGCTTGTAGGGGGCTGTGGGGCATGATGGCGATTCTTTCGGCGGCAATGTTCAAGATACGGTCAGGACATTTGCCTTCCCGGATTTGCAAGCAAGTTAACAAAAAGTTACTTTTGCAGGCGGATTCGGGGTGGAACCGAATCGTAAACAATTAAAAACTACAGTGATGGAAAACAAAGCGCAAGTCAAGATTTTTTCCTGCCGGGCCACTCGTTATCTGGCCGACAAGATTGCCAAGGAATACGGTGCTCCGCTGGGATCATCGGATGTGGCTATTTTCTCGGATGGGGAATTCAGGCCATCTTACGAAGAGAACATTCGTGGAAACGATGTCTTCATTGTCCAATCCACTTTCCAGCCCACCGACAATCTTTTCGAGCTGCTGTTGATGATCGATGCCGCCAAGCGGGCATCGGCGCGGAAAATCATCGCTGTGATTCCTTATTTCGGCTATGCGCGTCAGGATCGCAAGGACAAGCCCCGCGTGCCTATCACATCCAAGTTGGTGGCTAACTTGTTGACGACGGCCGGGGTTTCCCGTATCATCACGATCGACCTCCATGCCGACCAGATCCAGGGTTTCTTTGAAACTCCGGTGGATCACCTCTATGCTTCATCTTTGTTCGTGCCCCATTTGCGTGCAATGAACATGGACAACCTGATGTTCGCTTCGCCCGATACCGGAGGTACCCGCCGGGCTAGCATGTACGCCAAGATTTTCAATACGGGCTTTGCCATTTGCTACAAGCAGCGCAGCAAACCCAATGTGGTTGACCAAATGCAGTTGATCGGGGATGTGGAAGGCAAGAACGTGGTGTTGATGGACGATATCCTGGATACCGGCAACACCATCATGAAGGCGGCCGACCTGATTTTGTCGCATGGGGCCAAGAGCGTCCGCGCCATTGTTACCCACCCGGTATTGTCGGGCAACGCGATCGACCGGATTGAAAAATCGAACCTGACCGAGTTGATCGTCAGCGATACGATTCCTCTTTCGCGGCCTTCGGACAAGATTACGGTCATTTCCACGGCCAAGCTGCTGGCGGAAGTGATTCGTCGTGTGGAAGCTTACGAGAGCATTTCGAATTTGTATAGCTTCCAGAATTAGCATACCTTTGCGGCGGCGTGTGATAATGGGTAATCTGCTGCGTTGCTTGCGGGTCTCGAACTCAGTCACGTACTATAGTACGCTCTTTCGTTCTCGCCCTTAGCGCCTTGCATCTCACCCATTCTGACACGCCGTTTGGAAATGTGTCAACTTTCGCGATTGGCATGTTTTATTTTGAGAAACACTTTTAATAATAATTCAATCAATGAAAACTGTATCTATTAGCGGTTCTGCACGTCAGAACGTAGGGAAAAAAGATGCAAGAGACCTCCGTCTGCAAGGCCGGATTCCTTGTGTGGTTTACGGCGGCGAAGAACAAATCATGTTCACGGCTGCTGAAAAGGACCTGATCCAACTGTTCAACAAGCCTGAAGTTTGCTTTGTGGACTTGGATATCGACGGAAAGAAAATCAAGGCTGTTCCTCAGGATTCCCAGTTCCACAAGGTTACCGATGCCCTGTTGCATGTGGATTTCCTGGAACTGCGCGATGACCGTCCTATCCGCATGGCGGTGCCTTTGTTGACAACCGGTAATGCGGCCGGTGTGCTCAAAGGGGGTAAATTGGTAAAACGTATGCGCCGTCTGCGTCTGCGTGCTTTGCCTGCCAACATGCCGGAAAACATCACGGTAGATGTAACCAATTTGGATATCGCTCAGGAAGTGAAGGTGAAAGACCTCTGCAGCGACAAATACCAGATTATGGAAGACATGACAGCGGCCGTTGTTTTGGTTAAGTCCACACGTAACGCACAGGCTGCTGCCGCAGCGGCTCCTGCTGAATAAAGTCCTGTTTATTACTATGAAAAGCCGGGTTTCCACGAGGAAATCCGGCTTTTTTTATAGGCTGAGGGCGGAACTCGTTGGAAAAAATGCGGTGAAGACATGAAAACTCGTTGGAAAAAGTGTATTTCCCTATACTTCGTCAATCATCGTGTTCCAAAATTCATTTGAAGAGAATGGCGCGATGTGTTGAAGCCGCTTGATGAGTATGGGCTGGCTGATTACTTGCTTGCATTCCATATCTCTCTTAGTTCATCGGGGTAGGCGTAATCTCCAAAGATCTTTTATTTAAATGATAGGTGCGTCGGGAGCGAGCCGGCCGTCTTCCTCGAACAGCTTGCTGAGGTTGAAGTCGGTGAGATGGATGGCGTTCAGGCCGGTGCTGCGGGCGGCTTCGATGTTTTCGGCGCGGTCGTCCACAAAGAGGCAGTTCTCCGGTTTTTGGCTGATGGAGTTGCAGACGTATTGGTAAATCGCCGGGTCGGGTTTGTGCATCTTGAGGGCGTAGGAACAGAAAATCCGGTCGAAATAGGAAGCGAAACCGGCTGAGCCTTGCGGGAGGAGATGGTCTAAGTATTCTACGTGCAGGCCATTGGTATTGCTTAGCAGGTAGAGTTTGTAATGCTGCCGTATCTTTTTGAGCAGGGTCAGATTCCGGGCAGGCAATTCAGGTATCATGGCGTTCCAGATGTCGATTAATGTTTGCCGACTGGGATAAGCCGCAGGCAGGCTCGGGTTGAGTTGATGGAGGAACAGGCTCAGCGCAGCCAGAAATTCCTCGTTGCTTATCTCTCCGTTTTCGTATCGGGCGATGGTACCGAAGAAAGGGTGCAAGGCGGAGGCTTGCATGCGGCTCGGATCCACAAAGCAGGAAAGTCCCCTCAGGGTTCGGTCCTGATCCACGGGGACAATCACTTGTCCTAAGTCGAGGATGATGGTGTTGATGCTGTCTGTTTGCATGATGCTCGGTTTTTGATGCCCTTGGGATAGCGGCTTCGTGTCCGAATCCGGCAAAGAAAAGGCTTGGATTCAGTCTCCAAGCGGCTTTTTCATCTACCTGGGGTTTGTTTATTCAAAGGCAAAGTTATACATTTGCACCGTTTTTGGAAGTTCGTTCCCTGTGAATGAGCCATCCGGAACAGGCCCCATAGCTCAGTCGGTTAGAGTAGGTGACTCATAATCATTTGGTCCTTGGTTCGAGCCCAAGTGGGGCCACGGAAAAATGGCTGTCTGCAAAGCGATGCAGGCAGCTTTTTTTATTTGCAGTTACGGTAAAATCCCTGTTGGAGACACTTCTAAGGCATATTAATCATGCTTTTGACAGAAGAACAGGCTTCGTTGCTCTCTTAATAATAAGTGATAGTGCAGGTACTGGCAATGCCCGACTCCGTTGTTGCTGTAATTGTTGTGGGATTGCCTTGGCTGTCTTTTGTATAGTTGAAATATCTTGTTTGTCCTGATTTTCTTGAAGAACAGCTTTCTACAAGGAAATCTGCGTATAGGCCGCAGAAATTTTCGAAGCCGTAGAAAAAGAGGTTCTCGTCCAATCCCCAAAATGGGGAAGTCAAGTTCATGTTTGCAGTATTCTTGTCATTGCCCCAATAGTTGACGGGGTGTCTGGTAGCCGAATTTTGACGGTAAGCGATGGGAAGTTTGTCCATCCAGTAGATTTTGGCATCGGTACTTCCTGATATGGAGTCAAGACGGCCATCGGGCAGGTAGTGGTAAAAGCATTCGTACCGGATACCATTGACAATGCAAAAGGAATTTTGTATCAGTCCGTTTGCTAAGTCTGCTCCGGCAATGGGATCCCGAGAAAGGCTTCCGTCGGCATATATGGAAATCCGGTCTTGTTCTATTTCGATGGTTCGGGAAAATTCATCTTTGTTTGCTGTTGTGCCGGCATGAAGATTCCAACGGGTATTATTGATGCGTTTCAGGATACCATCGTCAGTGTAATGGAATGTATAGCGTTCTCCCCAGAATCCGTTCGGGTCGGTTTCTTCCATCCGATAGACCAAGCGGTGGCCTTGGGCATCCGTGGGTGTGTTGTCGTCCCATGGCACGCAAGATGGCATGACAACAGAAATAATGCAGAGGATAATCGTGCTGAATCTGAATCGCATTTTGCTTTGCTTGTTTATGTGTTAGGAGTGGATTCGGCTTTCTTGGGTTTTGCAAGGGGCTTGTAAAAGTATTCATTTTGGAGGATTGCCGCAATTTGCAACCGGTTTGCAGGTGCATCTTGTTATACTTGCTTTATCTAATCAGGATAGGGCTTGTGTGCAATATCTTGATTGTTAAATGTATAAATATGAAAACATTGAAGGAGTGGTGGCCGAAGATCCTGTCTCTTATCCTGCTTTGCGCGGGCTGGGTCATGAACCGTTATTGGTTAGCCTTTCAACAGGCGGCGTGGATCCCGGTGGTATGGTATGTCTTGGCCTATTTGCCGGTTGCCTGGCCGGTTTTCAAGGACGCTGCCAAGGCTTTTGCGCAAAAGGATTTCTTCAATGAATTCATTCTGATGATTATCGCTTCCATAGGGGCTTTCTGCATAGGGGAGTATCCGGAAGCGGTGGCGGTCATGCTGTTTTACGCCATCGGGGAGCAACTGCAAGACAAGGCGGTGGAACGTTCCCGCCGCAATATCCGGGATTTACTGGCGATGCATCCGGACAGGGTGCGGGTGGTTCGGGACGCTCAGACGCTGGAGGCCCAGCCGGAAGAAGTGCAGCCGGGCGAGATTCTGAGCGTGGCGGTGGGCGAAAAAGTGTGTCTGGACGGGGCCTTGCTGGATGAGGCGGCCTCTTTGGATACGGCGGCTTTGACCGGGGAGAGCCTGCCTCGTTACATCCGTCAAGGCGAGGAAGTGCCGGCAGGCTGCCTTGTGTTGGATCATGCGATCCGATTGAAGGTATTGCGCCCATATAGCATGAGCGCTTTGGCCAAAATGGCTAAGATGGTGGAGGAAGCTTCCAAGCGCAAAGCGCCCACCGAGCTTTTCTTGCGCCGTATCGCCCGGATTTATACGCCGGTCGTGATGGGATTGGCGGTTTTGGTGGTGGCGGTTCCGGCTTTGTTTTCGTTGGTTGCCAATTACCATTACGATTTTTCCGTTTGGCTTTACCGGGCCTTGGTGTTCCTTGTCATTTCCTGTCCTTGCGCCTTGGTAGTCAGCATCCCGTTGACCTATTTCGCCGGCATCGGCATGGCTTCCCGCCGGGGAATCCTGTTCAAGGGAGGCAATGGCTTGGATGCGGCTTACAAGGTGGATTCCATCGTGTTCGACAAGACCGGGACTTTGACCCAAGGGCGCTTCCGAGTCTGTGCGCTTACCTCGATGCAATCCGAGGGCGAAGGCCGTCTGCTGTCGGCTTTGGCTTCGGCCGAGAATGCCAGCCGGCATCCTTTGGCGCAAGCGGTGGTGGAATATGCCAAGGAGCATTCGGCCGTTTTGTTTCAGCCGGAGAGGATTGAAGAAAAGGCGGGCGGCGGGATTTTGGCGGAATTCGATACCGGCCAGCCTGTTTTCCGTCAGGTAGTGGCTGGTTCGGCGGCTTGGCTGAAGGAATGCGGGATAGAAATGCCGGATTTGCCCGGCCTTTCGGCGCGGACAGTGGTGTTTTGCGGGATAGACGGTGTTTTTTCCGGCTGGGTCGAGTTGGCCGATTTGCCCAAGGAGGATGCGGCTTCGGCCATGCAGGAATTAAGAGGATTGGGTGTCAATCCATTGGCGGTGCTTTCGGGCGACCATCCCCGGGTGGTAGAGGCTTTGGCTTCGCAGGTGGGCGTGGAACGGGCTTATGGCGGCTTGCTACCTCAGGATAAGGTGGTATATTTGCAGAAGTTCAAGCAGGAAGGTCATAATGTGGCTTTTGTGGGGGACGGCATTAACGATTCCCCGGTTCTGGCATCCAGTTCTTTGGGTATCGCGATGGGGGCGATGGGCAGCGATGCGGCCATAGAAACGGCGGATGTGGTCTTGCAGACCGACCGGCTTTCGTCCTTGCCGCTTGTGTTCCGGATTGCCCGCAATACCCGGCGGACGGTTTGGGAGAACGTGATTCTGGCATTCGGGATTAAGATTCTGGTGATGGTGCTGGGCGTGTTGGGCGTGGCTTCGCTTTGGATGGCTGTATTTGCCGATTCCGGTGTGGCTTTGCTGGCGGTTTTGAACTCGGTGCGCGGGGTTTGGCTTAGGAAGAAATGATTTTTAGCGTTTTTTCGATTTGAGAGAATACGATGCCGAGGGGATCTGCTTGGATTTTGAATTGCGTGGAAATCGGATAAATGAAGATGCTATGTTGTGGATCGAAGAACTTTTGGAAAAGAAGGGGGTCAAGCCGACAGCTATCCGTTTGCTGGTCCTGAAAGCATTGAGCGAGCAGCAAGACCCTGTTTCTCTTTCCGAGCTGGAAGCAAGTCTCGGAACTGTGGACAAATCGACCTTGTTCCGTTCCTTGAGTCTGTTTTTGGAACATCATGTGGTCCATGCGTTCGAGGATGGCAACGGGGTGCTCAAATACGAGCTTTGCCGGAATCCTGACGGCTGTTCGGTCAACGATATGCATGTCCATTTCTACTGTACCCGATGCCATCGCACGTATTGCCTTCCCTCGCGGATTCCGGCCATTGCATTGCCAGAAGGATTCGAGATGGAGAGCGTGAACTTCATGCTCAAAGGCCTTTGCCCGCATTGCCATGGACGATAGGGGTACCGGTCTTTCAGGTGATGCCGTTTTATGAGGCTATGCCATGTGGGCTAACGAAAAAGGCGGTGTCGGATTCAGCCGGCACCGCCTTTCTGGTTGAAGAAGATTCCTTATTGCAGCTTGGCCACCGCTTCCTTGATGCGGCGGGCGCTTTCCATCAGCTTGTCTTCGCTGGTAGCGTAAGAGATGCGGATGCTGTGCGGGTCGCCGAAAGAATCTCCGCCTACCAGAGCCACATGGCCTTCATCGAGGAGGAAGTTGGCCAAGTCGTCGCCGCAGGTGATTTCCTTGCCGTTGAACTTCTTGCCAATCAAGCCTTCGATGTTGGGGAAGATGTAGAACGCGCCGGTGGGGATATTGACCTTGAAGCCGGGAATTTCGCGCAGCTTCTCGATCATCATGTCGCGGCGTTTGCGGAAAGTGGCCACCATGTTCTTGAGGTCTTCCGATTTGGTCGGATCCTGCATCAATGCAGCTACCGCAGCCTTCTGGGCGATGGAAGAAGCCGCAGAGGTCATCTGGCCTTGAATCTTGTTGCAGGCCGATGCGATTTCGGCCGGAGCGGCGATGTAACCGATACGCCAGCCGGTCATCGCGTAGCCCTTGGAAACCCCGTTCATGATAATCACGCGGGCCTTGATTTCTTCAAACTGCGCCAGGCTTTCGAACTTGCTTTCAAATACGATGTATTCGTAGATTTCGTCCGAAAGGACATATACATCGGGATGCTTGGCCAGCACATCGGCAATGGCTTTGAGTTCCTCGCGGCTGTAAACCATGCCGGTAGGGTTGCTTGGGCTGTTGAAAATCAATAATTTCGTTTTGGGCGTGATGGCGGCTTCCAGCTTTTCGGGTGTAATCTTGAAGTCGTCTTCGATGCCGGCGTGAACCAGGACAGGCGTGCCTTCCACGAATTTCACCATTTCAGGATAGGAAACCCAGCAGGGAGCGGGAATGATTACTTCGTCGCCCGGGTTGATCATGGCCAGGAGCACATTGATGATGGCGTGCTTGCCCCCGTTGGAAACGATAATCTGGTTAGGCGAATAAGTGAGCTTGTTGTCGCGGGTCAGCTTGGCGCAGATAGCCTTGCGCAGATCCATGTAACCCGGCACCGGAGGATAGTGGGTGAAGTTGTTGTTGATGGCGTCGATACCGGCCTGTTTGATGACTTCCGGCGTGTTGAAGTCGGGTTCGCCGACGCTGAGGCTGATTACATCGATGCCTCGTTCTTGCATTTCGCGGCTTCGTTGGCTCATGCCCAAGGTGGCAGAGGGAGCCATTTCCAATACGCGCTTTGCTAATACTGACATGTTTTCTTGGTTTTTAGGACGACCCTGAAAGTCGGGACAAGGCTGGCTGGATGACGGGTGGGGCTATCGTTTGGTTGGATACCCATCCCTTCGGCAGGCAGTAGATGTCTGCTCTCCGGATGCGTCCGGGTTGATAATGCAGGAATCCGGTTGTTTTTCGGACAGTCGCGGATTGGCCGGATTTTCCCGACCGCAAAGATAGCGAAAGTCGAGAGCAGAAGCAAAGCTTGCTTTGATTATGCCGAGACCAAGCTATCTTCGGCGCAGCCAACGA
>CALUMK010000017.1 GCA_944321735.1 uncultured Bacteroidales bacterium | reverse complement strand
GTCACGTACCAAAGTACGCTCCTGCGCCACGCTGCGGTTCGACGCCTCGTATCTTGCCCATTCTGACACGCCGCGCCGAGGCCCCGTTCTGACGCACCATCAGTTCGGACGTTGCTTAAGTGGATGCTGACACGCCGCGCCAAGATTCCGTTCTGACGCACCATCGGTTCGGGGCGGTACGTTGCGGTTCGACGCCTCGTATCTTGCCCATTCTGACACGCCGCGCCAAGGCCCCGTTCTGATGCACTATCGGTTCGGGGCGGTAGGCTGCGGTTGCCATTGCAAAACGCCCATTTTTATACACCGCGATTGCTGTGTAAGGTCAGAGGCCGATTGCGCGGATATACCACGAGATGGAAGCGGTTCGCGCGATAGGGATTATTGATAGATAGATGAAAAGCCGATTGAGGGATAAGTTCTGGTATGATTTGACATGGGTGGTGCTGGCATCGGCCGGTCTCGCCTTGGCCTTGTCGTATCGTTGCTGGGCGCTGGCAGGCGTGGCGGCATTCCTCTTGGCCTGGCATGGGGTCTGGTTGTGCAAGCTCTATGTCGCCGGCCGGGAGAAGCTGCGGCTGATGGTGGACGCAGTGGATAACGAGGACTACGCTTTCCGTTTTCCGACCCAGCGGGGAGACCTCTATGCCAAAGCCATCAATGCCGCTTTGAACCGGATCTTGCAGATTCTTTCGGCGGCCAAGCTTTCGGCCCGGCAACGGGAGATTTTCTACGAGCATGTGCTGCAATCGGTCAAGACCGGAGTCTTGGTGCTGGATGCCAACGAAAGAGTGGTGCAAAGCAACCGGGAGGCGGCGCGTTTGCTGGGCTTGGAACGTCCGCGGCAATTGGCTGACCTCTCTAAGGCGGACGAGAATCTGGCCAAGGTAATTCGGGGCTTGACTCCCGGCAGCAAGCAGACGGTGTCTTTCCAGAACGAGCGCGGCAAAGTGGAACTCTCCATCCGTCTTTCGGTGGTGGACATGCCGCAGGGGGCTTTGCGCATCTTGGCATTGAACGACATCGAGAGCGAGTTGGATGAACGGGAAATCGATGCCTGGATTCGGCTCACGCGGGTGCTGACCCACGAAATCATGAATTCGGTGACCCCGATTGTCTCCTTGGGCAATACCTTGCTGGACCGTTGCCCGGAATCGGAAACAGGGATGCGGCAGGGATTGGAAACGATTTGCACTACCGGCAAGGGTTTGATTTCGTTTGTGTCCTCCTATCGCAAGTTCACGCATCTTCCTGTGCCTGAACCGGCTTTGTTTTATGTAAAGGGCTTTTTGATGCGGATGATGGAATTGGCTCGTCATCAGGACCTCAATCCTTCCACCCGGATGGAATTGAATGTGGAGCCGGACGATTTGCTGCTGTATGCCGACGAGCGGTTGGTGAGCCAGGTGGTGGTGAACCTCCTGAAGAACGCCCAGCAGGCCATCGGGACGGAACGTCAGGACGGCCTGGTTTCCTTGTCGGCCTACGTGGACGAGCAGGAAGCGGTGGTGATAGAGGTGTCCAATAACGGCCCGGTCATTCCGGCTGATTTGGCCGAGGAGATTTTCATGCCGTTTTTCACCACCAAGAGAGAAGGAACCGGCATCGGTCTGGCCGTTTCCCGCCAGCTGATGCGTCTTTCCGGCGGCTCGATTACGCTCCGTTCCGAACCCGGCCGCACCACTTTCACGCTGAGGTTCATGTAATCGGTGATGCTGTTTTTCTTGCAGGGAAATTGTATTTTTGTAATGTTATGCTTTTGCATTTGGTTGAATCCAAAAAATAAACAACATGGACAAGGTGAAAGGGATTCCTTACGGGGTGGCGAGTTTCGAGGAGGTGCGGAGAGAGGATTTTTATTATGTGGACAAGACGATGTACTTGCCGGCGATAGAGGAGATGAACAAGTATTTGTTCCTGATACGGCCCCGGCGGTTTGGCAAGAGCGTGTTCGTGAGCATGCTGCGGGCGTATTACGATATCGCCAGGGCGGACAGTTTCGATGCCTTGTTCGAGGGATTGTGGATCCATGAGCATCCCACGCCCTTGAAGAATGCGTTCCAGATTGTGTATTTCGATTTCTCGCTGATCGGGGTGGGGGACGGCATGGCGGATTTGAGCCGCCGTTTCAATTCCTATTGCGGGATGGTTTTGGATTTGTTCGCTGACACCTATGCCAAGTATTACGGGGAGGGCTTTGCTGGGAAAGTGAAAGGCTTCGAGACGGCTAGCGACAAGCTCAACTACATCAATTTGCAGGCGCATGAGAAAGGTTACCCTTTGTACCTGATTATCGACGAGTACGACAACTTCACCAACGTGATACTGAGCGACGGGGGGACGGAGATGTTCCGGAAGCTGACGCACGCCAGCGGTTTCTACCGGGAATATTTCAAGATATTCAAGGTGATGTTCAGCCGGGTGTTCCTGATCGGGGTGTCGCCGGTGACCCTGGACGACCTGTCGAGCGGCTACAATATCGACTGGAACATTTCGCAGGATCCGAGGTTCAACCACATGTTAGGCTTTTCGGAGAGCGAGGTGCGGGAGATGTTCCGGTATTACCAGGCGCATGGCAAGCTGAGGGCGGAGGCGGACATCGAGGGGATGATGGCGGAGATGAAGCCTTGGTACAACAACTACTGTTTTGCCGAAGAATGTCTGGGAGAAGACCGGCTGTACAATTGCGACATGGTGTACTACTATCTGCGGCATCAGGTGTCGTTCGGGCATCCGCCCAAGGAAATGGTGGACAAGAACATCCGGACGGACTACAAGAAATTGAAGATGCTGGCGGACATAGACCGGGGCAACAAGCGGGAGGACCGGATGAGCGTGATTGAGGAGATAGCGGCTACGGGTTCGCTGACGATGACATTGAGGACCTCGTTCCCGGCCGAATACGTGACCGAGGAGGACAACTTCCGGAGCCTGCTCTATTATTACGGTTTGCTGACGATGGGCAGCATGGAGTGGGGCAATCTGAAGATGGTGATACCCAACCTTTGCGTGAAGGAACAGTATTGGGGTTTCATGCGGGACTATTACCGGAAAAGCGCGGAGGTGGATTTGATAGGCTTGCAACGAAATATGCGGGCGATAGCCGAGAGCGGGGATTGGAAACCGCTGGTGTGCCAGATTGCGGAGGCGTACAAGGCCAATTCCTCGGTGCGGGACAGCATCCTGGGCGAACACAATCTGCAAGGTTTCTTCAAGGCGTATTTGGCCCTGAACAATTTGTACTTGGTGGAGCCGGAAATCGAGCTGAACTATGGCTATAGCGATTTTTTGCTGTTGCCGGACAAGCAGCGTTTCCCGGAAGTGGCGCACAGCTACATTCTGGAATTGAAGTACGTGAAGCCCTCGGCGGGCGATGCCGAGCTGGAGGCCAAGAGTCGGGAGGCGGACGCTCAGTTGGAAAGATACAGCTATGACAAGGTGGTGGAACGCCTTTGCGCTGGGACGCGGCTGCACCTGCTGAAGGTGGTGTTCAGAGGAGCGGAGATGGCCGTCTGCGAGGAAACCGCCGCAAGGGACGTGCGTTGATTTGGCCATTCCGTCACTGCGGACAGGAGGCTTGATGGGAGTTTGAGAATTCCGGTCAAGCCTCCTTTTTTTGCCCGAACTGTAACACTTGTGTTACAGCGAGTGTTCCATTTTGTTACACTTTTGCGTTTTTCTGGAAAATAGCAATATTGATTATCAATAAGTTGGTTTATTTGGCACGGTTCTTGCTATAAATGGGGCGCGTAACATGGGAACGGCAGGAAACCGGGCATTCATGAAGGTTCCGGCGTTCTCCACAAAGTGAAAAGGATGGAAAAGGACGGACATATTTCGGGTAGGTTCTGCAAACCGGATTCCGAGAGTTTTGGATTCGAGCGGAAAACCTCTTTTCAGCAAGGGCAGGCGCAGCGCAGGCCATGTGGGCAATCAGGCGTAAGCTATTTCTTTCTCCCAAAGTCTAATGGCCGATTTGTGTTCAGGATAAGCAGCGTGATTTGTGTTATTCTTTTTTTTGTTCCACTCAAGGCGAGCGAGCCTGCCTGGAAACAGGCAGGTCGTCTTGAGTCGGTAGGGCTGCATGTCGGATTGGAAAGACCGGCTATGGAGGCCAAAGCTTTGGAAAATTGCGTAGTGGTCTCGGAGAGCGAGTCTGACGGATTCTCGGCATCGGCCGGCATCGCAGAAGTTGGCATCGCCAAAAAAGAAAGGGCAAGCAATGAAGAAGCGGATACGTTGAAAATCTGGTCGATGGCCGATTGCATGCGCTACGCGGCGGAACATTCCTACGCGGTGAGGAAGCAGATGTACGAGACCAATTCGTACAAGGCCGATCGCGACCGGGCCATTGCCTCGTTTTTCCCGAGCCTGAGCGCGGGCATCGGCGGGACGATGAACTGGGGGCGTTCCATCGACCCGAATACCAACACCTACACGACCCAGCAGAGTTTTGCCAATAATTACGATTTGAGTGCATCGATGCCTTTGTTTGCCGGGGGGCAGTACGTGAAGCAGTGGATGCTGGCGGCTTCCAACCTCAAGATGGGGCAGAACGACATAGCCCGCCTCAAGGACGAGGCAGCGATGAACGCGATGCAAGCCTTTGTGGATGTGGTCTATTACCGGGAGACGGTACGGCTTTCCGAGCAGAACCTGGAGGACAGCCGCCGCAATCTTTACAAGACGGAACAGGAAGAGGCTTTGGGCTTGAAAGGCAAGGCGGATGTGGCGCAGTTCCGGAGCCAGGTGGCCACTGCCGACTATCAGCTGACTTCCCAGCAGAACCTTTACAATACTTCGCTGCTGACCTTGAAGCAAGTGATGAACTTTCCTTTGGACAAACCTTTGGTTTTGGACAGCGTTTTCCCTTATCTGGACTTGGCACCGGTTCTGGATAACCCTGATTTGCTGTTCGAGGCAGCGAGGGAAACCAATCCGCAGGCTTTGCAGGCTCGCTACCAGTTCCGGGCGGCGCAGCTGAGCTATAAGATGAGCATCGGGGCCATGATGCCGTCCATTTTGGTGAGCGGCGGGCTGAACACCAGTTATATCGGCGGCTTGCGGGATGTGAACAACCGTCTGATGCGCTTCGACGACCAGTTCAGGAACAATTGGGGGGGCTATGTGTCGGTGTCGATGAGTATTCCTATCTTTTCGGGTTTGTACAGCAACACGGCTTTGCGCAAGGCCAAGAACGACATGATGATAGCCCGGGAGAGCCAGGACGAGGCTTTGCGGCAGCTGCACGATGCGGTGACGCGGGCCATCATGGATTGCAATGGCTATGCCAAGGAGGCGGTGCAGATGAAGGCCAAGGTGGAGAGCGATTCGATTTCTTACCGGCTGACCCTGCGCAAGTACGAGGAAGGCTTGATGAGTCCGCTCGATGTGCAGACCAGCGCGAATACGCTCTTGCAGTCGAGGGCGGATTACTTGCAGCGGATTCTGCTGTATTTGATGAGGTTGAGGACGGTGGATTATTATCGGGGTCGGCCTCTTTATTAAACTCAACATCCGCATCTTGCCCGTTCTGACACGCCGCTGGGCTGGCAGATGTTTTTGGAGAGAAAAGGATTGATTGGGGGCTGCCGAAACCGAAAGAGGAAAAGATGGGATTTGACGGCCTGGATGTGAGAGGATTGCAGATTCAGTGAAGTCTGATGGTGTGAATCGGTTTGAAAATGGGAATGTGGCATTGGCCATACCGATGGGTTTTCGGCAGGAAAAAATGAAGATTGTATAAAACCAAGATACTATGGATATCGCGATTGAAAAAAAGAAAGGGATTCGGAAAAAACATATCCCGTATGTGGCGGGAGGCGTTGTGGTGCTGGCTTTGCTGCTGTGGATTGTTTTCGGCAACCATGCCTCCACTTTGCGGGTGGAACGCCGGGGAATCACGATTGTGGAAGTGCAGGAAGGCCAGTTCAATGATTACGTGCGGGTGGACGGCCAGGTGCAGCCGATAGAGGTGGTGCAGATAAGCCCTGAAGAAGGCGGCATCGTGAAAGAGAAAGTGGTGGAAGAAGGAGCGCATGTGAAGAAAGGGGATGTGATTGTGCGTCTGAGCAATTCGGATTTGGATTTGCAGATTCTGGATGCCGAAGCCCAGCTGGCCGAGAAGCAGAATTTCCTGCGCAACACCCAGGTGACTTTGGAGCAGGATCGCCTGAACAATATGGGCGAGCTGTTGCAGTTGGACATGCAGGTGGGACGTTACAAGCGGGCTTACGAGCAGCAGAAACGCTTGTACGAGGAGGATTTGGTGGCCAAGGAAGACTATATCAAGGCTTGGGAGGATTACGATTTGGCCGTGCGTCAGTACGATTTGGTGGATCAGCGGCTCAAGCAGGATTCCTTGTCGCGGACTTTCCAGATGGCGGAATTGGAAAGCAACTTGGCCAGTATGCGGCGCAATCTGAAACTGGTCAGGGCCAGGAAAGACAAGTTGGAGATTCGTTCGCAGATTGACGGGGAGCTAGGCTTGCTGGACGTGGAATTAGGGCAAAGCGTCAGCTCCGGGCAGAAAATAGGGCAAATCAACGATTTGTCGGACTTCAAGATTCAGGCCTCCATCGACGAGCATTATATCGACCGGGTGCATGCGGGCTTGCCGGCCACCTTCGAGCGGCAGGGCGGACAGTTCGATCTGGCGGTGCGCAAGGTTTATCCGGAAGTGCGGGACGGCAAGTTCAAGACCGATTTCGTGTTCAAGGGCGAAAGGCCGGAGAACATCCGCAGCGGGCAGACGTATTATATCAATTTGGAGCTTGGCCAAAGCTCGGAGAGCGTGCTGATTCCGAGGGGGACTTTCTTCCAGACCACGGGCGGCAGCTGGATTTACGTTTTGGATTCGGAGGGGAAACGGGCCTACAAGCGGTCTATCCGGATCGGGCGGCAGAACCCGCAGTATTACGAGGTTCTGGACGGCTTGGCACCGGGGGAGAGGGTGATTGTGTCTGGGTATGAGGGGTTTAGAGAGAATGATGTTTTGATATTGGAATAAAAACAAGGGACTTATGCGGTATCTGGTGTTGGCATGCCGGTCGTTGTTCAAGAAAGGACAGCACAATGTGTTGAAGATTGTCTCCTTGGCGGTAGGCTTGGCAGTGGGCTTGCTGCTATTGGCCAAGGTGTTCTTCTTGCGTTCGTACGATACGTTTTATCCGGGTTGCGAGAATATCTACCGGGTCAGGATGGATTACTCGGTGGGAGAAGAGAATGGGGAGTCTTTTACTACTTCCGGGGCGGTGGCTCCGGGCATGGCGGCCGAGATACCGGGCGTGGAAACCTATGCGCGCTTGGTCGGGTATTATCCGGAATACGGGACGGTGATGGATTTGAAGGGTAATCGTTATTCGGTAGAAGAGGTCGGCATGGTCGATACCACTTGGTTCGATCTTTTCAAGACCCCGGTTCTGGCAGGCGATCCGGGCAAGATTTTTTCCAATCCCTTGGGCGCGATGGTTTCGCGGAAAATGGCCGAAAGGATGGGCGGCATATCCCAAGTCATGGGCAAGCAACTGTATGTGGAAGAGTATCCTATGCATCGTTTCACGGTGGAAGGCGTGTTCGAGGACTTGCCGGAGAATTCCAGCCTGTCGCAGGAAATTCTGATTTCGATTCATACGCCGCTTTTGTTCCAGCGGCTTTTGAGCAATTGGAACGGTGGCGAACGCTTCCAGTCTTTTGTCCGCTTGTCGCCCGGTGTGGATCCGTCTTCCTTGTCTCCGGCGCTGGACGAGATGATAGACCGGCATGTGGGTTTCGAGAATCTGGAACAGGAAGGCCTGATGATGCACTATAGCCTGTGGCCGTTGACGGATTACGTGATGATGCAGGATCAAGTCCGGGTCATGTTCCGTATGCTGCTGCTCATGGCGGTGGTCTTGCTGTTGGTGTCCGTGCTCAATTACGGACTGATCAGCGTGTCGGGCATTTTGAACCGGACCCGGGAAATCGCCGTCAGGAAGTGCTACGGGGCGGGGAACAAGGATATACTGCGCTTGTCGCTGGCCGAGACGGCATTGCATACGTCCATCGCCTTGATTCTGGCCGTCTTGATTGTGCTCTCTTGCGGCAATATCGTGGAAGAGATGCTGGATGTGCCGGTCACGGCTTTGCTTTTTTCCCGTGGCGGGCTGTCCCTGCTGCTGGTCTGCGTGTTGTTGGTTTTAGTGTCCGCTTTTCTTCCGGCGCGTTTCATGGGGAAAGTGCCGGTGGCGAGCGCGTTCAGGAACCTGTCTTCCCGGCGGCGTTCGTGGAAAACGGGGCTGTTGGTGTTCCAGTTCGCGGCTTCGGCTTTCGTGCTTTGCCTTTTGCTCGGGGTTTCCCGGCAGTACGGGGCAATGGTGAACAACGACCCGGGCTACGATTACGATAATTTGGTCTATCTGAATGTCAGCGCGGTGGATACCTCTTTCCGGACGAGCTTGGCGCAGGAGCTGGAACGCTTGCCTGAAGTCAGAGGCGTTACCCTGTCCACTTCCTTGTTCTTTGAAGGGGCAAGCGGCAACAATGTCTTCATGCCGGGTTCGACGGAAATCTTGTTCAATGTCTGCGACCTTTATTTTGCGGGCGATGCCTATTTCGATGTGACGGGATTGGAGATTGTGGAGGGGAAAGCCTTTAGGGAAGGTGTCCGTTATTCGGATGAGGTCATGGTCTCGAAATCCTTTGCCGAAAAGATAAAGCCTTTGGTGGATTGGCCGGGGGGCGTGATCGGGCATCGCATCGGAGTGACGGAGCATTCGGGCATGGGGTCGTATTTTGAAATCTGCGGAGTATATGAGGATTTGCGGGTCGGGGTCATCGGTTCGGAAGACGATAGGCCGTCTGTCTTGTTCTATGGTCGGGATCCGAGGCTTTTCAATTATATGCTGGTGGCTTTTCATCATCGGGACGCGGAGGCGATGGCCAAGGTCGGCGAAGTGGTGGAACGTCTGTTGCCGGGCGGGAATGTGAGACTGTATTCGTTCCGGGACGAGATTGTGGAGTCTTATAGGGATGTGGTGCAGTTCAGGAACCAGATTTTAGTGGGTGGCATAGTCTGCCTTTTGATAACTTTGCTGGGATTGCTGGGCTATTTGAACGACGAGTTGGCGCGGCGGAGGAAGGAGATTGCGGTAAGGCGGATACATGGGGCTTCGCAAGGAGGTGTCTTGGGCCTTTTCTGGAAAGATACGCTCAGGACTTCGTTGCCGGCGGTGCTGGTTGGGGCTTTGGCGGCCTATTTTGTGTTGGAACGCTGGTTGCAGCAGTTCTCGGTCAAGGCGGGGATGCCTTGGTGGATGTTCGCGGCGGGGATTCTCGTGGTCTGCGTGCTGGCTTACGGCTGCTTGGTGGTTCAGGTGGCTCGTTTTGCCAGCCGGAATCCGGTAGAGGGCTTGCGGTCGGAATAGGACGGAATGTCAGGAAACCGGCCTTCTGGCAGCAGGATAGGGAAGCGAGACCTCCATAGGAACGAAAAACGCCAAATCGGGCGCATTTCGAATCGGGGATTCTCAATGCTTGATTTGAGGTTTTTCTTATCCTATGAGGTCTCGCTTCCCTCGGACGGGGATATGGCTTGTTCCTTGGCATAGGTGCGCCGGATTCCGATAGGTCAATGGCTTTTCTCCGGAATACCGGAAGTCAAAACAGGAAAACAAATAAAGAAAAGAAATAGATAACTAAAAATCTTTGTGCTATGGATGCAATGATTAAACTGGAAGATTTGAGCAAGAGTTTCCGGACGGAAGAAGTGGAGACGATTGCGCTCAACAAGGTGAACATGGAAGTGAAGGAAGGCGAGTTCGTGGCCGTCATGGGGCCTTCGGGCTGCGGCAAATCCACCTTGCTCAACATTGTCGGCCTTCTCGACAACCCCACATCGGGCAAGTATTTCCTGATGGGGCAGGAAGTGGGGCGGCTCAAGGAACGCGACCGGACCCGGGTTCGCCGAGGCAATATCGGCTTCGTGTTCCAAAGCTTCAACCTGATTGATGAACTGAACGTGTTCGAGAATGTGGAACTGCCTTTGACCTATTTGAACGTCAAGGCTTCGGAACGCAAGGAGAGGGTCAACGAGATTTTGAAACGGGTCGGCCTCAGCCATCGGATCAAGCATTTTCCTCAACAGCTTTCGGGCGGCCAGCAGCAGAGGGTGGCTATAGCCCGGGCGGTGGTCAGCAACCCGCATCTGATTTTGGCGGACGAGCCTACCGGTAACCTCGATTCCAAGAACGGGGCCGAGGTGATGCAGCTGCTTACCGACCTCAATGCCGAGGGTACGACCATCGTTATGGTAACGCACTCCAAGCATGATGCAGGCATGGCACACCGCATCGTCAACCTCTTCGACGGCAGCATTGTAGCCTCGGTGAGCGAGTTCGTGTAGGTTTGCCCGTCCTTCTCCTGTATCTCTTTTGTCAAGGGAAGTGAGCAGGCGAAGGACGTTTTGCGCAAAATTTTGGTATTCAGCAATGTGCAATGAGAAATACGTTTAGTTGGCATGGCAAGGATTTACAGCAGCACTTTTTTCAAGTTCCTTAGCCGAAACAAGGCCTATACGGCTATCAGTATCATTGGTTTGGCTATCTCCTTGATGTTCGTGATATTGATTTCGGTCTATATTTACCAGGAACTTTCGGTGGACAAGTTCCAGAAGGATGCCGACCGGATTTGCCTTCAGTTCCAAGGCATGCCGGAGGAAGGCGGGATGTATTACACCCCTATGGATGCGCTTCCGGTAGCCTACTGGCTCAAGGAACGTTACCCGGACATCGAGGCGGTCTGCCCGGTGGTGGGGCAACAGGCTAAAGGCACGCCGGTGCATTACGCGGACAGGGTGGCTAACGCGGACTTCTTTTTCACGGAATCCAACTTTTTCACATTCTTCTCGTTCCCTTTGATAGAGGGCGACCCGGAATCGGTCTTGCAGGACGCTTATTCGGCAGTTGTCTCGGAAAGCTTTGCCCGGAAACTGTTCGGGGACGAAGACCCGGTGGGCAAGTCGGTACGGATTACCGATTCTACCTCGGTGGTTGTGAAAGGGGTCATGGCCGATATCCGGAACTCGATTTTGCCTTATGCGGACATGTTGCTTCGGGTCGAAAGGGTGACGGAGTTCAACGGGAACATTGGCTTGGACCGGGACGGGAACGCGGGTTGCACCTTGACATTCCTGAAGATGCTGCCCGGTCAGGACATGAACCGGCATCATGACGATGTGCTGGATTTCTACAAGGAACGCTATTGGATTTACAACAAGGAATTTTCCACCGAGGTGGAATTTGTGCCTTTGCGGGATGCCTATTTCGAGGTTACGGAGGCTTGGCTGACCCGGAGCGGCGACAAGGGCTTTGTCCATGTGCTGATGGCGGTGGGAATCCTGATTCTGCTGTTTTCCGTGTTCAATTACATCAACTTGACGGTGGCGCAGTCCGGGTTCCGCGCCAAGGAAGTGGCTACCGAGCGGCTTTTGGGTGCATCGCGCTTCTCGGTGATGCTGCGTCTGGTAGGGGAAGCCTTGTTCCTGTCGCTGGTCGCCTACCTGCTTGGGCTGTTATTGGCCTTGGCTTTCTATCCGGTGGCCGGGAACTTGTTGCAGGCCGATTTGGATATGTCCTTGCTGTACTCGGCAGGCGGCATAGCGGCGGCTGTCCTGTTGGTGCTTCTGACGGGGATTCTATCGGGTTGCCTGCCGGCAGTGTTCCTGTCGGCGGTGAAGCCGGTGGATATTGTCAGAGGCGCTTTCGCCCGGCGATCCAAGATGGTGTTCGGCAAGGTTTTCATGGTGCTGCAAAGCGGAATCACGATAGCGATGCTGGCGGCGGCTTTGGTAATATCCTTGCAAATCAAGCATCTGATACAAGCTCCGTTGGGCTATAATACCTTGAACGTGTTGGATATAGCGGCAGAGACCTATACGCCGGAAGAGAATGCCCGGATTCTGGACCGTCTTGCTTCCCAGCCTTGCGTGAAGCGGGTCGGGAAGAGCCAAGGCACGCCTTTCGACGGGGGAAACAATTTGTCCGGTACCTACGAGGACAAGAATCTTTCCATGCAGCAGCTTTGGATGGATTCCACGGCTTTCCATATCCTTGGATTGGAAATATTGAGGGATAATCATTTAGCTTCCGGGGAGGGCGTTTACTTGACTCAGGGGGCGTTCAAGGCGATGGGCTTGGAGGAGGATGCACCGGATTTCCGCTATTACGATTCCCGAAACCCGATAGCGGGCGTGGTGGCGGACTTCCATCGGGGCAATATCCTTTTCTCTGAAGAGCAGGCGTATTTCATGATAGGGATTTATTCGCCGGGGGCTTTGCGGTATGTATGGAATATTTTGGTCGAAATCCAAGGCGACCCGGTGCGGGCGTACAACGATGTCGTGTCGGCCGTGCAGGAAGTGACGGGACGGGAAGTGATGGCCGAATTCCTGGATTTGCGGGTTCGCCAGACTTTCGATGCCCAGATTCGTTTGTCCAAGATCGTGGCCTTGTTCGCCATGGTGGCTTTGGTGATTTCGGTGATGGGCTTGGTGGCCATGTCGATGTATTTCATCCGCCAGCGGACCAAGGAGATAGCTGTCCGGAAGGTGTTCGGGTCGGAGAGCCGGACGGTGATGCGGCGGCTGATTCGTTCGTTCATGCTTTATACCGGCATCGGCTTCCTTATAGCCTTGCCGGTGTGCTGGATTCTCTTGGAAAAATGGCTTTCGGGCTATAGCTACCGCATTGCGTTCAATCCCTTGCACGTGCTGGCGGCGGGGCTGTTCTGCGCTTTGGTTTCGTTCGTGGCCGTGTTCTGGCAAAGCTTCCGGGCTGCCAATGCGGACCCGATCCGGGGCGTGCGGCAGGAATGAGGATTAATGCCATGGCCGACTTGGTGATTTTTCGCTATTTTTGCATTAGGATAGAAAATGCAAGGAGGAAAATATGGACGCGACAGTTTCGTTGGATAGTGTTTGGAATTTGGTTCGGTCTCTCAGCATAGACAATCAGAAATGGCTGGCAGATAAAGTGTATGAAGAACTTTCCCATGTGCAGAGGAAAAGCAAAGATTTTGTATTCCCTCATCGTCATGCGGGTGCGGATGTGTCTTTTGAAGTGAAGGCGATGGTGGCTGATCGTTTGCCGGTAGATATTGATATTGAGGAAGAAAAGAAAAAAATGTGGGAGGAATTGGCCCAATGAAAGTTTTCTTGGATACCAATGTTTTGATAGACTATTTGAATAAAAGGGAACCTTTCTTTGCCGAATCTTCCCAAATTATGGATTTATGCATATCCAGGCAAGTGGAGGGTATATTGTCGTCATTGTCCATTATCAATGCGGCCTATATCATGCGGAAAGCTTATCCTGAGAATTCGTTGCTTTTTAACCCAAATCGGTCATTAGACTTTGGGTAGATTGTCCGCTTATGTCATGCAGCATGCTTCTCGCCTAGCCGAAGGCGTAGCGGGCTACGTCGAGGCGTAGCGAGGAGCAAGATGCGGACAGAAGCGAACAAGATGCACAAAAGCATCCCTCTTCGAAAACAGGAAACACACTCGGCGAGTCTAATGACCGATTTGGGTTTAAAATACTTTGGTTGTCAGAGAAGTTTGAAATCTGCTCTATCGGCCAAGAATCCATACGAAGAGCTGCCGAGTCTCGTCCTTTTGATTTTGAAGATGCTGTACAATATTTTGCGGCTTTGCAAGCAGATTCGGACATTATTGTTACGCGCGATGTGAAAGGCTTTGCTGGTTTTGATATGCCTGTCATGACCCCGGCGGAATTTCTTGCCCGTTGCGCGGAATAAAAATGCAGCCTCGGTGGGGCGTTTGCCGGCCGAGGCTGTTGATTTTGTTTTTTTTAGGACAAGCGTTTTTTCTTTTCGTCCTTTCCTTTGCAAACTCTCTTTCGATGTCCCTTATTTCAATAATTGCTTGTCGATGATTTCCTTCAGTTGGGAGTAGGTGGGAGCGCCGGGTGCCATGCTGGGTTCGCCCGAAGCCGGGATGAAGAGCAGGGTGGGGACGGAGCGGATGCCGAATGCCTGCGCCAATTCCCTTTCCTGGTCCACGTCCACCTTGTAAATGTCCACTTTGCCGGCGTATTCCTTGGCCACGTCTTCCAGGATGGGTCCTAAGGCTTTGCAAGGGCCGCACCAAGTGGCGTAGAAGTCCACGATGGCCGGTTTGTCCCCCTCGAACTTCCATTGCTGGGGGTTGGCTTCGTAGTCATATACCTTGCTTAAGAATTCCGCTTTGCTGAGATGAATCGTGTTCATGGTGTTTTTTGTTTTTGGTGTTTGTTGGTTTTCTGTTTGTTTTGTCTCTTTTGGCTGCGATGCCGGAGAGTTTGGACTGCCGCAGGCCGATAGCAGGGCGCTCAGCAGCAATGTTCCGATAAGAAGGGTTTTCTGTTTCATTTTCTGTTTTGTTGGAGGCGGAGGCCGGACGGTTCAGGTTCGCCCGGCTCGCCTTGCTGGGTTTTGGTTGGGTTCTCTTGGCAATGGAATGTTTCGATTCCAATCCGGTTCCGGGTTCGGCATCGGTCGGATTCCGGCTTCGAGCTTTCGGCATCGGTCGGATTCCGGGGCTTTGCTTACGGAAGCTTTGCCGTTGTTTGACGAGACAAAAGTAGCGGGAGTTCTATTATAAAACAAATAGATAAAATTTATCTTATTATAGTTTTAGTTTATATTTGCGTGGCTATTGCCTGCTTTCCAGTTTTGCAAGGGAAGCCGGAATAGGATATGATAGAAAACGGAATGCTATGAATCTGACGGCTTTGAAATACATTGTGGCTTTGGACAATCATCGGAATTTTGTCAAGGCGGCCGAGGCCTGCGGGGTGTCGCAACCGAGCCTGAGTACGGCCATCAAGAACATGGAAGAGGAGCTGGGTGTCAGGATTTTCGACCGGGACTCGCATCCGGTCAAGCCTACTGCCATCGGGGAGAGAATCATTGCCATGGCGCGGGTCACTTTGCACAACGCGGCGCAGATCGAGGAATTTGTCAAGGGCGAACGCGGGGAAGAGGGCGGCCATCTGAGCATAGGCATTATCCCGACCATTGCGCCTTATCTTTTACCGGGGCTATTCCGGGAACTGCATCGTTCGCATCCGGCCATCAAGCTGAAGGTTTCGGAAATGCGGACATCGGCCATTGTGGAAAAACTCTTGGATGCCGAGCTGGACATGGCGGTTTTGGCCACGCCTTTGGGACATAAGGGGCTGTTGGAGATACCCTTGTATTACGAGAAATTCGAAGCCTATGTTTCGCCGGAGGATACCTTGTGGAAGCAGCGCGAAGTGTTTTCCGATGAACTGCCTTCGGACAGGCTGTGGGTCTTGCAGGAAGGGCATTGCCTTCGGAATCAGGTTTTCGCTTTCTGCCATCAGAAGAGCCGGACTCATGCGGAATACGAGGCGGGGAGCATCGATACGCTGGTCCGTGTGGTGGATGCCAACGGGGGTTACACGGTGATTCCGGAATTGCATTTGGCTTGCCTGAGCGAAAGCCAGAAGGCTAATGTGCGGCCTATCACCGGCCGGATGCCCTCGGTGGGGGCGGGCGTTTCGGAGCCTTGTCCGGCTTGTGTTCCGGTTCGGGAAATCTCGTTGGTAATCCGGGAAGATTTCGTCCGGGAGAGAATGCTTAATATCGTGGCTGATACGGTCAAGAAAATCATTCCCGATCCCATGCTCGATACCCGCCTGAAAAAGTTCGCGATCAAGATTTGAACCGCAATGGCTCGAAAAGGAGATTTGGCAAGTCGGCGGCTTGCGATTTCTTATAGGCTGCTATTTCTGTATTCAAGTTTTGGATATGTTCCTCGAACATGAAATTACGGAAAGGGGCAAGGTTGTCTTCCTCTCGTGAATCGACAAGCGATTGGATGTATTTGGCTTTGTTTTCTTTACGGATTTTGGTAGGAATCAGTCCGAATTCATATTGCAGATGGTTCATGACAAGGCGCGCCATGCGTCCGTTGCCATCTACCCAAGGATGGATGGTGACTAGATGGTAGTGGGCATCGAAACTTAGTAAGTATTGTTCAATCAAATCTTTGTTTGTTAGTAATTGATGTCGGCTTTCATTGAGTTGCCGGCAGAATTCTTCTAAATGAGCCGGGATTTTTTTGAAATTCATGTACGAGTTTCCTCCGATGCCAGCCGACACGCCTAAGAGCCGGAGTTCCCCTTTGGAGGCATCGAAATGCCCATCAACCGTATTGTATTCATTACCGGTATTTTTCATGACCAAGGCAGAAAGGCTTTTGAGCATGTCTATGCTGAAGTCCGTGTGCTGACGAGCCAGTTCCATCGAGTGTTCATAGGCGGCTTTGAGATCCAGATTCATCAGCTGTTCCTGGATATTGCGGCCTGGGGCGGAAATTCCTTCATCGAATAGGAGTTGGTTCTCTATTTCCGTTACTGTGCTGCCTTCAATAGCCGTGGAGTGCGTAATGATGGAATAGAGATAGAATTTTTGATAGTCTATCTGTTGAGCAATGCCTAATTCCTGATACTCTTGGAGCAGGCACAGCAGCATCTTTGCTTTCTTTTCGATGTTCATTGCAATCCTTCTTTATCATGTCTCCATTCGGATAAGGTCTTGCCTGCGATATCCCGCATGATGTCCAGCGCGACATATGGACATAACCGTCTTCGTTCTTGTCCATGTGTTTACTTTTGTGCAAAAATAGTGAAAATCTTATCGTATCTTTGAAATTGGGTTCCGTGAATCAGGTCTGTACGCTTTTCCGTAGGCGATGCCGGAGGATAATTTGATGCTAAATGATGGCTTAGGACCTGATGGGATTCAATAGACAAAATGTTTGAGATATGAAACGGTTTTTCTTGATTCTGAGTTTGGTATTTGCCGGTATGATGGCCAGTTTGGCACAAGGGGCTTGGCCGGACAGCCTGAACACGGCGGCGGCAACGGCTTCGATGAGCCAGATGGAACGGGATGTGGTGTTTGAAATCAATAAATTGCGGTCGAATCCGAAACGGTATGTGCAGGAAGTAGTCCAGCCTTTCTTGGAACGTTTTTCCGAAAACGATATGGAATACGAGCTTTCTCCGGGGTTGTGGATGCGGACCCAGGAAGGCGTGAAGGCGGTCAAGGAATGCATTTCCGTTTTGAAGAAGACGAAGCCATTGCCAATACTCCATCCGGACGAGATTCTGATCAAGGCGGCGCATGCCCATACCCAGGACATGGCTCGCAGCGGTACGTTCAGCCATAACAGTAGCGATGGGACTTCTTTTTCCGACCGTATCCAGCAATTCGGTTTTGACGGGACGGCCTGGGGCGAGAACCTGGCGGCTGGATTCGAGAACACGGCGCAAGACGTGGTCTTGCAGTTGGTTATCGATGACGGTGTTCCTTCCCGAGGACACCGCAAGAACCTGCTCTCGCCCGATTTCAACGTGGTGGGCATAGGCTGTGGCGAACATCCCCAATGGAGGACTTGCTGCACGATGGACTTCGGCCGGGTCGCCCGCTGATACCGATGGCCGGTTTTGTTGGTTGGCTGAAATCCTGCATCTAAGCCCAATGAAGCGGCAGCAAGGCGAACGGCTCCGGCAGGAGGAAAAGCAAAAGGGAATTGTCGAACTTGTTTAAGGAGTTGGGATATGGAATTGAATGATAAAATAGTAATTTACCGTACTGCCGATGGGCAGACTACTGTAGATGTTAGGATGGACGGAGATACCGTATGGATCTCACAGGCACAGATGGCGGAATTGTTTCAAAAGGACAGGACTGTTATTGGGCGACATATTAATAATATATATAAGGAACATGAATTGGAGCGTGAGACCACATGTGCAAATTTTGCACATATGGGTAAAGATGCAGACCAAACCTATCAAACAGTCCTTTATAATTTGGATGTCATTATCTCGGTAGGCTATCGTGTAAAAAGCCAGCGGGGTACTCAGTTCCGTATCTGGGCCAACAAGGTGTTAAAAGAGTATTTGGTGAAAGGCTATGCCATCAATAAAACTTTGACGGAACAACGCTACGTGGAGTTGAAACAGTTGGTTTCCGTCTTGGGAAGGACGGTTAAGGCGCAGGAATCTTTGGCTTCGGATGAGGCTTTCGGGCTTGTGGAAGTCGTTGCTGATTATGCCTATGCCCTCGATACCTTGGATAAGTATGATTACCAGCAGTTAGCCGTGGAGCAGACCACCAACGAAGAGAAGTTCCATGCTACTTACGAAGGTGCCATGCAGGCCATCGAGAACCTGAAAGCAAAATTCGGCGGCAGCGAATGGTTCGGCAATGAGAAAGACGATTCGTTCAAAAGTTCCATCGGGCAGATTTATCAAACCTTCGGCGGGCAAGACCTCTATCCTTCCGTGGAGGAGAAAGCCGCCATGTTGCTGTATTTGGTTACAAAAAATCACTCGTTCAGCGATGGCAACAAGCGCATTGCCGCCACGCTCTTCCTGTGGTTTATGGCCGGGAATGGCATCCTGTACAATCTTGATGGAACAAAGCGTATCGCCGATAACACCCTTGTCGCCCTTACGCTGATGATTGCCGAAAGCCGTACGGAGGAGAAAGATGTGATGGTGAAAGTGGTGGTGAACCTGATTAATAGAAATAACTGAGATTGTCAGTGTTTGTGAGGATTACATGAATCGTATTCCATCTCCATGCAAATTGAGACATGGGGACGCGGCATCGAACGTATTATCACGGCTTTGAAGAGTCAACAAAAAAGGAAGCCCGATTATTGAAACCGAGCTTCCTTTCTTGTTTTTAAGATGCCAACGCAGCCGTCTTGGAACCGCTCCGGCGTGACCCCGGGTCCGTAGTATGAACCCGAATTTTGCTGTCCCGGCCGCAGTTTCTCCAACCTCAGTTGTTCCCTGGCGGCATCGGCATCGTTGTCTCAGACGAGCTGATGGCCAGTCCCTTATTCCGCTTCCGGCCAAGTACATTGCAGGTTGCGGTCGCCGTAGGCATCGTCCACCTTGGCGCAAGCCGGCCAATACTTGTCTTCATGCGGCAGCGGGAACGCAGCCTGCTGACGAGTGTAAGGGAACTTCCATTCATCGGCGCAGACCATGTATTGCGTGTGCGGCGCATTCTTGACCACATTGTTTTCGCGGTCAGCCTTGCCTTCCTCGATTTCGGCGATTTCCTTGCGGATGGCAATGAAAGCGTCCACCAGACGATCCAATTCGGCCAAAGGTTCGCTTTCGGTCGGTTCCACCATCAAAGTGCCGTGAACCGGGAAAGCCACAGTAGGAGCGTGGAAGCCGTAGTCCATCAGACGCTTGGCAATGTCTCCCACCTGGATGTTGGCGCTCATCAGGAACTGGTTGCAGTCCAGAATCATTTCATGGGCGTTCATGCCCTGCTTGCCCGTGTAGAAAATCTTGTAGTAGTCCTTCAGACGGGCACGCAGGTAGTTGGCGTTCAAGATGGCGTATTCGGTAGCCGACTTGAGGCCCTCAGCCCCCAACATGCGGATGTAACCGTAGGTGATGGGCAGGATGAATGCGCTGCCGTAAGGTGAGGACGAAACCGCCGGACGGCCGGTATGGCTTACCGGGATCATGCAATGGTCGGGCAGGTAAGCAGCCAAGTGCTTGGCCACGCAGATAGGACCAACGCCGGGACCGCCGCCACCGTGAGGCATCGCGAAAGTCTTGTGCAGGTTCAAGTGGCATACATCGGCTCCCATGTAACCCGGCGAGGTCAGACCCACCTGGGCATTCATGTTAGCACCGTCCATATAAACTTGGGCACCGCAGCTGTGAACCGTCTTGATGATTTCCAGTACCGCTTCTTCGAACACCCCGTGGGTGGAAGGATAGGTAATCATCAAGCAGGAAATCTCCTTGCCGTATTGTTCTACTTTAGCCTTGAGGTCGTTGACATCGATTTCGCCTTCCGGAGTGGAAGCCACGACCACCACTTTGAGCCCAGCCATCGCGGCCGAAGCCGGGTTGGTGCCGTGGGCCGAAGCCGGAATCAAGCAGATGTTGCGGTGGCTTTCGCCTTGGGCTTCCTGGTAAGCGCGGATGACCGACAAACCGGTGTATTCGCCGGCAGCGCCCGAGTTGGGCTGGAAGCTGGCCTTGTAGAAACCGGTGATTTCGCAGAGGTCTTTTTCCAGACGGTCAATCAATTCGTGGTATCCTTGCGCCTGTTCGGCCGGAACGAAAGGATGGATGCCCGCCATTTCCGGCAAGCTCAGGCACATCATTTCTGCCGCCGCGTTCAGCTTCATCGTGCAGGAACCCAGAGGAATCATGGCACGGTTCAAAGCCAAGTCCTTTACTTCCAGCTTCTTGATATAACGCATCATCTCGGTTTCGCTGTGGTAGGTATTGAAAACCGGATGAGTCAGGTACGGAGTGATTCGGCGCAAGTTTTCGGGAATGTCTTCCAGAATCTCATGCTTGCAGTGGCCGTGGCAGCATTTGCCGCCTTCGCATACATGCTTTTGGCCCACCGCTTCGGCCAGGATGCCGATGATTTCGCGCACATCGTCCAGCGAAGTGGTTTCGTCCAAGCTGATGGTAAAAGTGCGGTCGTCGAGATAGTTGAAGTTCATGCGGTGCGCCAAGGCGATTTCGCGAACCTTTTCAATCGAAACCGGGCTATGGAAGTATACGGTGTCGAAGAATACAGTGTTGAGCTGTCTGAAGCCGTATTCCACTCCCCGTTTAGCTAAGCGCTTGGCCAAGGCGTGGATGTCGAGCGCGATTTCGCGGATGCCTTCCTGTCCGTGGTAAACAGCGTACATGCCCGACATGACGGCCATCAAAGCTTGTGCGGTACAGATATTGGAAGTGGCTTTGTCGCGTTTGATGTGCTGTTCGCGGGTCTGCAAGGCCAGGCGCAAGGCTTTGTTGCCCTGGGCATCGATTGTGATGCCGATGATACGGCCCGGGATCATACGTTTGAAATCGTTGGTGCAGGCGAAGAATCCAGCCGAAGGACCGCCGAAGCCCAAAGGCAAGCCGAAACGCTGGCTGTTGCCGAAAGCGCAGTCCGCACCGTCCTTGCCCGGAGCGCGGAGAATGGCCAAAGCCATCAGGTCGCAGGCCACGGCCACCAACACGCCGGCTTCGTGAGCGGCATCGATAACGCTCTTGATTTCATGAACCTGGCCGTTGCGGTCCACCTGTTGGATGATGGCGCCGAACACTTCGGGACGGAACTTGTATTCTTCCATCTTGCCGAGTTCCAGTTGGAAGCCGAGCAGGTGGGCGCGGGTCTTGAGCACGCTGATGGTCTGCGGGAACAGGCGTTCGTCCACAAAGCATACATTGGCGTTGGCTTTCACCTTGTCGCGGCTGCGGCTGTGGTAGAACATGATCATGGCTTCGGCAGCGGCCGTGCCTTCATCCAAGAGGGAGGCGTTGGCCAAGGGAAGCCCGGTCATGTCGGCCACCATGGTCTGGTAGTTCAGCAGGGCTTCCAGACGGCCTTGGGAAATCTCGGCCTGGTACGGGGTGTAAGAGGTGTACCAACCCGGGTTTTCAAGGATGTTGCGGGTAATCACGGCCGGGGTGATGCAGTTGTAGTAGCCCATCCCGATATAGGAACGGAAAACCTGGTTCTTGGAAGCCAGTTCGTGAAGATGGTTCAGGTATTGGTATTCGTTCATCGCTTCGGGCAGATCCATCGGCTTGGGAAGGCGGATGGCTGCCGGGACGGTCTTTTCGATCAGTTCGTCCATGCTTTTGACCCCGATAGTTTCGAGCATCTTCTGCGTCTGCTCGGGGTTCGGCCCGTTGTGACGACGGGCGAAGTTGTTTGTTATCATATCGTTTTTTGTTTGATTAGCTGTTTTATATATCGGGCGACCCGATATCGGGAAGCCGCCGCGAATTTAGTAAATTTTTTAGTTTGACGAGCTTTAAAAATGGGTTACACACCACCTTCTCTTTGCCATGCAGGATAGCCGCCCTTCGCAAAGTCGCAAGGCAACCGCCCTTCGCAAAAAGGCGGAAAGTCCGGAACTTCACAAAGGGTGGTCATTGGCCAGTATATGCTTTGGCGGCGCAGCCTCCGCTCTACAAAAAAGGGCGTTAAGCGGACGAGGGCTTTTGAGCGGAAAACAGTTTCGCTGTCTTGCGGGATAGCCGCCCTTCGCCAAAAAGGCGGAAAGTCCGGAACGGTTTGGAGGCGTTAAAAAGGGCAAGCTGTTTGAGCGCAGGCGAAGCCGGAGCGAGTTCTTGCCCTTTAGCCGGAAAAACCGTTTCCGGCAGCCTTTTTTGCGGGGCGTAAAGTTTTCTTTTGGATACTTTTCTTTTTCAAAAGAAAAGTATCACCTAATCCTTGACCCGTGCTTCCTCCAATACAATATCAACAGCAACCCGAAAATCATCCCCCCTAGATGAGCGAAATGCGCTACGCCATCGGCTGTTCCCCCGATGCCGGCGAAAAGCTCGATAACCCCGTAGATGATTACGAACCATTTGGCTTTGATAGGCAGGAAGAAGTAAAGGAAGATAGGCACGTTAGGGAAGCACATCCCGAAAGCCAGCAGGATGCCGTAAACAGCCCCCGAAGCTCCCACGGTGACAATCTGGTTGATATAATGCTGGGCGGCAAATGGAGGTAATTCCGCTGTCATGCTCCTGATTTCCAATGCTAAGACCCCTGTTTGAATCAAGGCGGCTCCAACACCTGTAATCAGATAATAGACAAGGAAACGCTTGCTCCCCCAGTAGTTTTCCAGGGCGTACCCGAACATCCATAGTGCGAACATGTTGAAAAACAGGTGCGAGAAATTGCCGTGCATGAACATGTAGGTGATGAATTGCCAAGGGTAGAAATCCTGCGCCGTGATATAATGCAGCCCTAACCACCGGGTCAAATCGATGCCCCTTGGCTGCAAACTGACATCGGCTAAGAAAAACAGCACGTTGAGAATCAGCAGGTTCTTTACCACTGGAGGCAAAAAGCTGAATCCTCGGAGGGTGTAGTTGTCGCTTTGTTGTTGGTACATTTTTAATTGTTTTTTGCCGGTTGTTTATTTTATGCCGGTTATTTGTTTGGTTTCGCTGTCGGTTCTAGCCGACTATCGTTTTGGACTGACTGTAGCGGCTTTTTCCAGGTTAGGATCCTGCCGATTTATGATTCTGTCAATCGATTCCGAAGAATCCATTTACTTCTTTTTCGGACAGTATCTTGAAAACCTTTTTCCCGGAAGGGGAAATTTCCGGCTGGATTCCGGAAAACAGCCTGGAAGCTATGTAATAAAGTTCCTCCGCAGGCAAGGGCGTACCATGTTTGACGGCCAATTGCCGAGCCAACGCGGTGGCGATATTCTCCCATCGGCCGCCTTTGGCATGGAGCAATTGCTGCGTATAGGAAACTATCAGGTTTTCCAGCAATTCCTGCACCCGGCTTTCCTGCACTCCGGCAGGCATCGCATTGACCATGAACGAATTTCCGCCGAGCCATTCGATGCTCCAGCCCAAAGAGTTCAAGTCGTTCCGCATCTCCTGCAACAGTTCGCTGTCGGCAGCCGAAAATTCCACGGTTTGAGGGAACAAAGTGCTTTGGGAATGGACGCTTCCTTCTTTGTGCGAAAGGTAGTCGTTGTAGATGATTCGTTCCGAAGCTGCCTCTTGGTCAATGATGGCAATGCCCGACCGCAAAGGGGTTACAATATAGCTATCGAAAATTTGGAAAATGCGAACCTGTTTCTCCTTTTCATTCGGCGAATTGTTCGTCCTGTCGGAAGATTCCGGGATGTCAGCCAGATCCCTGCCCTTGTTTTCGATGCTTCCGCTTCCTTTGGGCAAATCCTCGCCTTCGATTAAGGCTTGTTCTATCTCGGCTTCGTTTTCCTTGCAGCAATCCATGCAAAGCTGGTTCGGAGCAGAAGATGCCTGCATAGAAACGGCTTGCAAGTTCTCCTGCATCAAGGCAAAGTTTGCCGCGTATGCTTGACGGTAGGCATCGTTCTGTCTCGAAGCCGGGATGCCGGCTTCCGGTTTTGAATTTCCGCCTCTTTCCATTCCGGAAGGATTCGCGCCAAAGTCCGGCCTGTTTCCGTTTCCCGCTTCAGCCGAGTTGTTTTCAAAAGGATTGTAACCCTCGTGCAAACTCACTTTCGGCACGGGAGGGACATAGCCTTGGGGCTTGTAGGAGTAGGGCAGTGCCTGGGACGATTCGAAATCCAAGGAATCGCGCATCTGGTTGAGCCCCAGCGCATGTTTGATGGCCGAAAGCATCAGCCCGTACAGCATCTTCTCGTCCTTGAAGCGGATTTCTGTCTTGGTAGGATGGATATTGACATCGATGCTTTCGGGCGGCACTTCCAAAAACAGGAAAAACGCCGGGTTCTTGCCTTCGGGGATCAATCCCTGATAGGCCTTTTCCACGGCATTGGACAAGCCCGCATGGCGCACATGGCGGCGGTTGACAAACAGGTACTGCTTGCTTCGGCCTTTAACTGAATATTCCGGCGAACAGATATAGCCGCTCAGCTGGATATCCGGTAGGAATTCGGAAACTTTCAGAATCCGGCTTTCGAAGGCTTTCCCCATTAGCTGGACAATTCGTTTTTTGAGATTGCCCGATTCCAAAAAGTAGATTTTCTGATTATTGCGATAGAGGGAAAAGCAGATTTCCGGATGCGCTAATGCGATTCGGTTGAACTCCTCTTCGATGTAGCGGTATTCCACCTCCTCGCTTTTGAGGAACTGCCTCCGCGCCGGCGTGTTGAAATAGAGGTTCTTGACCATGAAGCAGGAGCCGGGCGGGCAGGCAAAGGCCTCTTTTGCGATGATTTTCCCGCCTTCAATCAGGATTTTAGTTCCTAATTCGCTGTCTTTTTGCCGAGTGCGCAACTCCACCTGCGCCACGGCGGCAATTGATGCCAAAGCCTCTCCCCGGAAGCCCATCGTGCGGATATGGTGCAGGTCTTCGGCCGAGCTGAGTTTGGAGGTGGCGTGCGGCAGGAAACACCGTTGCGCATCTTCGGCATTCATCCCGCAACCGTTGTCAACCACCTGTATCAAGGTTCTCCCGGCATCCACCGTGTGTAATTCAATCTCGGTGGCTCCGGCATCCACCGCATTTTCCAATAGCTCCTTGACCGCCGATGCCGGGCGGTTCACTACTTCCCCGGCCGCAATCTGGTTGGCAACGAATTCTGGTAAGATGTTGATAATGCTGTTGCTGTCCATTCTTTTCCCGCGTATCTTTGCAAGATTAGCTCAAAATCCAAAGGAGCAGCAATGCCAGAACAGCCAGATAAATAAGAAGCCTTTTGGTGCTCAGTGTGCCTTTGGCTTTCTTGGGATCACGCTGGAAACTTTCGCGGATGCGAGCCTTGGCCGCTTCCAGCTTCTCGTCCTCGGAAACCGAAGGGTCGTATCTTTTCTTCAGCTCTTCGATACGTTCCTTTTCCGGATCGTAATACCTTGGTTTTACGTTGAATTGTCGATGCTTTGGTTGTTGAAAAAAGCTGGGCAGAGCCATTGTTTTCTTTATTAAAATGCTTGCGCGAACCAAAAGCGGGTAAGCGCGGCGGTGTTATGATTTAAATTTTGCGCAGACGGCGGCTTTTGTTCGCTTTGGTCTGGCTGCAAAGGATTGGGTGCTGGCAGTGATTTACCGGTCCAAGGCTTCGGTGATGACATTCTGGTAAAATTCCTCCAGCGTCCATCCCATGTGGCGCACCTGTTTGGGCACGATGCTTTCGGCCGATTGCCCGGGGGTGGTGTTCACTTCCAGGAAATAGACATCTTCCGTGCCGTCTTCCACGATGAAGTCGCAGCGGACAACGCCTTTGCAGTTCAGGACTTGGTAAATACGGGTTGAAATATTCCCGATTTCCTGGGATAATTTTTCCGAAACGGGGGCCGGGACAATTTCCTCCGAAGCCCCTTTGTACTTGGCTTCGTAATCGAAGAATTCGTTCTTGGGCACGATGGCCGCCAAGGGGAACACCACGATTTCGCCTTTGAAGCGCATCAGGCCGCAGGAGTATTCCTTGCCTTTGACAAAATGCTCAATCAAGACTTCGTTGTCCTCGATAAAGGCGTTTTCGATAGCACCTCGCAAATCTTCCTTGCGTTTCACCTTGCTGATACCGATGCTGGAGCCTTCGGAATTAGGCTTTACAAAACAGGGGAATCCTATATTTTCCGCAATCCGGTCTATGTCGTAGTTTTCGTGGCGGAAAATACGGACGGAGCGCGGCACACGGATGCCGTATTGAGCTAAGACGCTCTTGCAGAAATCCTTGTGGAATGTGACTGCCGAGGTGCAGGCATCGCAGGTTGTATAGGGAATATGGAGCATGTCGAAATAGCCTTGCAGCATCCCGTTTTCGCCCGGCTTGCCGTGGATATTGATGAAAGCCAAGTCGAAGTGGACGCTTCCGGCCAGGCTGAAGTTGTTCTTGTCGATGTCTTCGGTGCTGCCGTCGGGAGCCTTGTAGTACCAGCGGTTGGGCTCGATGATGATTTTGAATACCCGGTACTGGTCGGTCGGGATATGCTTTTCAATCGATTCCGCGCCCATGATCGAGATGACGCTTTCCTTGGAGTATCCTCCGCAGACCAAGGCGATGTTTTTCTTTTCCATTTTGGTTTTGTTTTTCGAAATCCTTCTTTTTCTGCTAAGAACGACATGATTAGTAATACCGAATCAAAAGGCCGATTTCTTGGCGTAAAGGTGTTCCGATTGGCTAAAACTGCAAATTTACATATAAATTCCGATTTTTTCTGATGGAGAGAATTGGTGTGATGTCCGAATCCGGTTCGAATGACTTTGGAAACGGATGTAGCCCTTGTTTGTGGATAGTGGTGGAAAAGAAAAGGAGAGGGGGGCATTTTCCCCCCCCCCTCGAAATAAAAATTAGAAGACGGTATTGTGATGCAATGTCACAATGTCATGTCTTGATTTGCCCTTGTTTTTGCAATGTTGTCCATGTGTTTCAATTAGGAACGTAGTACATGGGGCTATTGTGGTAAGTGGGAATGGTGGAATTTTTGTATAATGCAGCTATATTTATTCATTGATATTTTTTACGAAATCATAAGCTTTTGAAAAGTTGACAAGCAAGAGGTTGTAAAGCTTGGTTCTGTAATGGTCATTGATGCCCGCCATATCGGTATCTTTGTGCATGTATTGGCCTTCGTAAATTCTGCTGTCTTCTAAGGACATGGGGATTGTTAACACGATTTCTTTTTTCTGTGTGTCATAGACATACAGCTTCATTTCAGCATTTAAGGTTAATTCGGTCTCATTGGGACTGGCTGCGCATATCATGGGGATATAGACAGGAAATAGTGTGAAGCATGTAAAGGCGGCAACCATCCAGCCACCCAAAGATAATCCAGGCCTGTAGCTTACATTGTCATCGTGCGTGTATTCCAGTTTTTCAACATCAATGAAACTGATATAACGCATAGTGGGTTTGTAAACTTCAAGTTCTTGCAACGAATATACTCCCATATAGAAGTTTTGGCGATTGACAGCAATGTGTCGTCGTTCCAGTTCGACTCCAAAATCTTTAATGAGAAAATGAGTCCGCTCCACATTTTTAAATCCGATGAATTCCATGTTTTCTTGTCCGAACGAGGCATTGATTTTTTCTACAGATGGTAGATGTACGGCTGTTTTGCAAGAAAAAAATAAAATCGGGAGCAAGCATAAAAGAAATTTCTTTTTCATTTTGTGATTTTTTTTTAGTTGTGAGTTTTATTGAGTTTGTCTGTGTCTCTGCGGCAGAGAGCATGTTTTTTTTGTTTTTTATTGACAATCTATGCTTTATTTTGCGTTTGAGTTAAAATTTCCCGTTGACATTGGAGGATGCATCTGTTTTTCAGTGATTCAATCTGCGGTACATGCTTTGCAATGAACGATTTTTTCGTACTTTTGCTGTGTTTTTATGCTCTCTGCCGCAGAGAGCATAATTTTTTTGTCCACAACCTGTGTGTTGATAAATCCTGTTTCTGCACCTGTTTTCTTGAGCGGATTCTCTTGCTACAACAATTCCAATACTTTGCGGTTGGCTTCGTCCACGATGGCGGTATCCAAGGAAGCCAAGTAGATACGGGTCGTCTTTTCCGAATCATGCCCCAGGCATTCGCTGATGATCGAGACGGGGATGTTCTGGTTGCGGGCTGCCGTTGCCCAGGAATGGCGGGCGCAGTAGGTGGTGAGCGGGAAGGGCAGGTTCAGGGCTTGGCCGATTAGCTTCAAATAGAAATTGGTCAAGAAGAGGGTGTTCCGGTATTGTTTCCGTTCATTGCCTTTTTCTTGGATGATAGGCAGCAGATAGGGAGAGTCGGGGGATGCAGGATGCTTGTCGAGGATGTCCTGCATGCATTCTTCCCAGCCGATGGACAAGGCTTGTCCGGTTTTCTTCCTTTTGTATTGCAGGATGTTGTTCCTCAGGTTGCTTTTCTTTAAATACGCCATATCGACAAAAGGCATTCCCCGGGTATAGAAACTGAACAGGAAGAAGTCCCTCGCTCGTTCGTGGGACGGCTTTCCGTGGAAATCCAGGGTCTTCAGCTGCCGGATTGCGTGGATAGGGATTGCCCGTTTTTCGGTTGGGGCTATGCCGGTATAGACATGGCGGAAAGGTCGGGGACATCCATCGAGACCGCTTTCCGTGGCGGCGTTGCAGACAGCGCGGAGCGTCCGCAGGTAGAACGAAACCGTGTTCATGCAGAGTTTCCTTTGTTGGAGCAGGTATTGCTCGTAGCATTTGATCAGATGGGCATCGATTTGCGAGAAATCGATATCGGAGGGCGACAGGCTTTGTGTCTTGCCGTTGTCAGTGGCGGCGCTTTCCGTTAGGAAGCGGGCAAAGCTCCGGTAGGAGGAGAGGTAGATTTCGGCTGTCCGGGGATGGCCGGATTTTTTCAGTTCGTTGATTCGTAGTTCAAAGAAATGCGCAACACGATGGTTCTCTTGTTGGGTTCGCTGGGTTTTGGCATTGATTTTTTCCATGGTTCTGTAAGTTTGATTCAAGGTCTGAAGACCGACTTGGTTTTAAGTTTTTTCCGGAAAGATAAAAGTAGGTTCAAAGGAAGATTGACAATATTTCATATTTCTGTAACTAACAGATGGTTATGTGTTTGTATGCAGATGTTCTCGGATTTTCCGTTGCTGGTTTCGATAAATCCGGATTTATGCGATATATGGATAAAGAGTCTTTGAATTTCTGAGATTGATGCAAACAATAGAAAATTCTTTGCTTTTGCCATGAAGTGCAATGAGTTCATCAGGCTTGCCGAGCGCAATGGGGGGGGCGACAATCCGGAAGCCATATTATTTTTGCTAAAGGGGATGTAATGTATCCTATTCCCAATCATGGAAGCAAAGAAATGTCCCCCAGGGCTTGAAAGGAAAGCAAAGAGAGAAATGGGGTTGAAATAAACTGCAAGTCGAGCGTGGGGGCAAATCTTGTCAGAGCTTTGCCGAGGCGAAGCGTTGATTCGTATCGAAGATAAAATAGTGAAAAAATGAAACTTGTGCCTGCTGTTATTGAGCGAGCCAAAGACGGAACCTATTCGGTATATTGCGAAAATGAATGCTTCTCCGGCATGGGCAACACGCTCGAAGTATGCAAGAACAAAGAAGCTATCCGTACACGTGCAGGCTGTTTTGGGCTGCGGGGAGGTAGTTGATGCCGTACCAGCAGATTTGCAACGTGATGAAACCTAAGATTTGAAACCAGAGGCTGGCTTTCTGCTGCAAGACCGGGTGTTCCGGGCAGCGGCGTAAGCCAAGGCTGATGCCATAGCAGAGCAAGGTGGCCAAAGCCCAGGTCTCTTTCGGGTCCCAGGTCCAGAAACTGCCCCAGGCCTGTTTCGCCCAGACGCAGCCGAGACAGATGCCAGTTAGCAGGCATAGCGTGCCAAGGCGGCTCAGCCGGTCGATGTGTTCCAAGAGCAGCCGGCCTCGGCCTTTTTTCGCACTTAATCCGTAGATGGAAAGCAGGAAACTGATAGCCAATAGGCTGTACGCGAAAATGTACAGAATCACGTGGGGAATGAACCAGAAACTTTGCAAGACCGGCATCAGCCCTTGCGTATGCAGTTCGGGCTTGAGCAGGTTCGGGAGGCTGAAAACCAGGGCCAGCACCCAGCTTAAGGCCGGAATCCATCGGTATCGGAACGCATAGAAGACGAACCAGCCCAGCAAAAGCAGGAAAAACACGTACCAGAGCCGGGTCTCGCCCAAGGAAGCCAAGGGCGGGCGTTGGGCATGGATCCAGAATCCGATCAGGAAAAAGGCTTGGATGCCGATGCCGAGACCTCCCAGAAAAAAGGTCGTATTTCGATGTTTTTGCCCAAAGGCGGTCGCTGCGGCTATTGCCCAGCAAAGCAAGGTGGCGATGCAGAACCAAGGGTATTCTTCCCAGCCCATTGTCGCAGATTTAATCGTTGCTCTGTTTCTTCTTGCAGAAAAGGCCTTTGATCAGCATCTCGAGCAAGGATAGCAGAATGAGGCCTAAGCCTCCGTACACTACGGGTTTCCAAGGATCTTTGACCAATTCCAACTGGACATCGGGATTCCACAGTCCGGCTTCCGTTTTCACGGATTTGAGGTAGATATCGTAGCCATCGATGCCAATCGGATGGTTCGGCCAGACGGAATCCAGGCGGATGATGCCGGTATCTCCTTGTATTTCATAAAGATTAAGATGGGCTATAAAATGGGATGGCACAGGGTCTTCCATGCCGATGAGCCGGCTTGAATCTAAGCGGAGGAAACTGGGCAATTGCAATGCGCTGCCGCAACTGAGCCATGTGGTTTTCGTCTCTCCGGTCAGGTTCGATTTCATTTCTACTTTGGCTGCCGGTGCATTGCCTTCATCTTGTGTCGATTCTGCGCTGTATTGGCCATCGGTGAAATGAACCCAGGCATGGGGCAGGTATTCCACAAGCTTGATGTCCCATTCCTGGATTTGTTTTTGTTGCGCGGAGCCTTTCCCGGCGGCATATTCCTTGTACTGTGCTATGTCGATAGGCATGGATGTGGGTTTCTCCAACGGCAGGACCCGGCCGGTCTTGCTGTCCACGATATAGATGACAGGCGGGTAATAGTCGGTTCGGTATTGGCTCACTTCGATGGCAAAGGGGAGCTTTTTTGATTGAGGGTCGGGCGATTGCAAGGTCGCTTCCCATTTTGGAACGTCTTTCCATCCGATCCAGAGGTAGCGTTGGATGCTGAGATTGCTCATCAGGATACCGAAAACCACGACCCAGATGCCAGTGAACAGATGCGGGCTTGTGTTTTTAGGATGGAGCCGGTATTGCTCTATGATGAACATTCCTAAGACGAGGAGGAAAAGCATCGTGCTGCTGATGAACCAGGGGGAGTCTTTGAAGCTGCGAAGACCGATTCGGCTCAAAAAGTCCTGGCTTTCGGGGTTTTGGCTGATTAAGCCGAGGATAAGGCAGGTAATCAGCATCAATCCGGCGGTGATGCATACCGCCAACGGGGTGCAGAACAGTTTCAATACCTTGCTTTTTCGGGATAATAAATACAATAAGACGATAAGGACCAATAGGATGGCCGAAAGAACCAGCGTGGTGAGCATTCTGTTGTTTTATTTTAAACTTCGTTTCCGATAAATGCGGCGCCTCGGCATAGCTCGAACTGCGTTCGGCTCTGCGCTCGGCTTGCAGTTTATTTTATAAGGGCGGGATTCAAAGTCTTTGCCTTGGGCATGGCTTTGAACCCCGTTGTTTTATGATGGTTTTGTTGTTTTTAGGCAGTGAAGTCTTTGGCGTCCGCTTGCATTTCGGCCGTTTTCTTCCACTGCCGGGTCTGTATCGCGGGCCGGTATGCTGCCTATTTGCCTTGCTGCTTGATGTATTCGGCAAAGAGACGGGCCACGTATTTCCCGAACACGTCGAATTCCAAGTTGACCACCGTGCCTTCCTTGATGTTGTGGAAGTTGGTTTCTGCGTAAGTGTAGGGAATGATGGCCACCGAGAACATGCCGGGTTCGGAATCCACCACGGTCAGGCTGACCCCGTTGACGCAGATGGAGCCTTTTTCCACGGTGAAATGTTCCTGGTTGCCGGGCTTGAAACGGAAGTAGAAACGCCAGCTGCCGTCCAAGGTTTCCACTTTTTCGCAGACAGCGGTCTGGTCCACGTGGCCTTGGACTACATGCCCGTCAAAGCGGCCGTCCATCCGCATGGAGCGTTCCACGTTCACTTCCGTGCCTACTTTCCAGCTGCCTAAGTTGGTCCGTTGCATGGTTTCTTCCATCGCGGTAACGGTGTATTGGTCGTGCTCGGGATCCAAGCGGACCACGGTGAGGCATACACCGTCGTGGGCCATGCTTTGGTCTATTTTGAGTTCCTTGGCGATGGGGCATTGCAAAGTGAAATGGAAGTTTGTGCCTTCCTGTTCGATTTTGGTTACGGTGGCGGTTCGTTCGATGATTCCAGTAAACATGGTTAAAAATTTTTTTAAAAGTTTTTTTATTCTTTCTTTTCTTTTGCTCGTCCAAAAGAAAAGAAACAAAAGAAAAAGACGCTGGGAAGGGCGCCTCCGGCGAGAACCAAGCGTTTGCCGATTACGGGCGGAAGCCCGTGGTGGCAAGGACATGGTGAAATCCCCGGCTACACGCGCGGTGGCAACTGCCCGGCCACACGGCAAACGCCCCGTCCCGCGAGGCCGTTCGAAAAGCTTCTTCTTCTTCTTCTTCTTCTTCTTCTTCTTCTTCTTCTTCTTCTTCTTCTTTACTTCACGTCGGCTCGGTCCCTTGAGTTTGTCTTAGGTCGCGTCAAGCTTAGGATACGGCTTCGCGGACGGATTTCTTGAACAGTTCCATGCCGTAGTCGATTTCCTCGTTGGTGATGGTGAGCGGCGGTGTCAAGGCCAAAGCCTTGTGGTTGAACAGTAGCCAGAACGAGATGAAGCCGTTTTCCATGCAGCGTTCCTGCACCTTGGCTGTGATTTCGTCATTCTCGAAATGCGCTGCTAAGAACAATCCTTTGCCGTGGATTTCCTTCACTTGCGGTATTTCTTGCAGGTGGCGGCGGATCCGTTGGCCTTTGGCTTCCACTTTCGGCAAGACTTCCGGGCTTTTAATCAGTCGTAAAGCGGCCAGCGAAGCCACGCAGCTCATCGGGTGGCCTCCGAAGGTGGAAGCGTGTCCCATCAGCGGATGCTCGTTGTCGAGCAAGGCCATCAGCTCCTGGCTGGCGACGAAAGCCCCGATAGGCATCCCGCCCCCCATGCCTTTGGCTATGCAAAGGATATCCGGCACCACGTTGTAATGTTCAAAGGCAAAAAGTTTTCCGGTTCGACCGAAGCCGCTTTGTATCTCATCGAAAATCAGCAAGGCTCCGTGTTCGGTGCATTTCTGGCGGAGCTTCTGCATGAATTCTTGGCTGGCTTCCATCATGCCGCCTCCGGACTGAATCACTTCGGCCACCACGCAGCAGGTCTTGTCGCTGATGGCATCGAGCTGGTCCGTGTTGTTGTATTCCAGCATCCTGTGCTCCGGCAAAAGCGGGTCGAAACGCTGGCGGATCGGTTCGTTTCCCAAGGCGGACATCGCCCCCATCGTGCTCCCATGGTAGGAATTGGCAAAGGAAATGATTTCGCCCCGGTGGTTGTAGAGCCGGGCCAGCTTGATGGCGCCTTCGATGGACTCTGAACCCGAGTTGAGCAGGAAAATCTTCTGGAGCTGCGGAGGCAGGCTGCTGCAAAGCTCTTCGGCCAAATCCAATTGCGGCTGCTGGATGAATTCCCCATAGACCATGATGTGCAGGTACTTCTGCATCTGTTCTTCCAAGGCTTTCAGGACAACCGGGTTCCGATGCCCCACATTGTTGACGCAAATGCTGGAAATGAAGTCGATATATCTTTTCCCCTCCTGGCTCCAGATATAGACGCCTTCGCCTTTGGCCACGTCCACGATAAAGGGCGGGAAGTTCGATGCCTGGGCGATGTACCTTTTGAAAAGGTGTTGATGACGAGGATCCATATTGTCGTGTTCTTCTTGGTTCTGCAAAGGTGGATGCCGATCCGGGCCGGCGATGGAGGCGTTTTTTCGATGCCCGCGATTGGCTGACCTGTCGGCCTTGCTGTTTCTTCTCGGTTTTTTGGAAAAAACATGCAAACGGCAAACATACTAAAAAAATAGGAAAGCCTTTTTGTTTTGTATGGGGAAAGGCTTCGGGAAAGAGGCAGGTTGTGGTCGGCCATGGCTGGGCAATGGCACTCGGCAATTCAAGAGGTCGTTTCCGGCCGAAGGATAGACCCGGTTGGAGTGGTCGGACGTGTCTGGGGCAATGGGCTCGGCAATAGGGGCGGCATAGAACCCTTGGGCCGGTTTGTTGTGCGCTTTCCGGCAAGACGGCAAATTAAAACGAAGGGTCATTCAACTTGAAAGAACGAGCATTCAACCGTGGTCGGCTTATCGTGCGCCTTCCAGTTCTAATAGGAATTTCTTGGCCTCCAGCCCCCCGCCGTACCCGGTCAGGGAACGGTCGCTGCCGATGATCCGGTGACAGGGCGCGAAAATCGAAATCGCGTTCGCTCCATTGGCATTGGCTACAGCACGCACGGCTTTCGGTATCCCTATCCTGCGAGCCATCTCTCCGTAAGAAATCGTTTGGCCGTAAGGGATTTCCAAAAGCATCTGCCAGACGCTTTTCTGGAAGTCGCTGCCCACGAACAGCAAAGGCATGTCGAAAGATTTCCGTTGTCCTGAGAAGTATTCGTCCAGCTGGCGGACGGCTTCCTGGGTGATGTCGGAGGCTTGGGGGGCGTATCGGGCGTGCAATCCGGCTTGCAGGCGTTTGTCAACTCGGCCGGGATGCTTTTCGTTGAGCCAGTTGCAGAGGCAGAGTTCGTCTTGGAACGAGCCTAAAAGCAAGGGGCCGCAGGGGGAGAGATAGGTTTGTGTCAGGATTTTATTGTCCATGTTTCGGGCGGGGGGCGTTTTGTTTGATTTTGCTACTTTTTGCTTTGTCGGTTGTCTTTGCCTTTTGCGGTCGTGGAGCTTGGTTTGCGTCGCTTGTTTGTCGGCTTGGTTGCCGGGTCGGTCAGGCCTTCTATCGCGCCTCCGGCCACGGCCCAGAGGTACAGGCTGGCCACGCTGCCGTAAGGGGTATAGCGGCGGCGGTATCTTTCGAACATTCGACGGTCTATCTTGCGGTGCCGGTACACCATCCGCAGGCCGCGCTGTATGGCCAGGTCGTCGAAACTGAGGATGTTGGGGCGTTGCATCGAGAAGAGCATCAGCATCTCCGCGCTCCAGAGTCCGATGCCGTCCAGCGAAGACAGCTGCCGGGCCACTTCGGCATCGTCCATGTCGCGCAGGGCATCGATGTCGAATTCTCCGTTTTCTATTTTTTCCGCGGCTCGTTTGATGTAGTTCACCTTGCGGAAAGAAATCCCGATGCTTTGCAGTTCTTCGTCTTCCATGGAAAGGATTCCGTGCGGGCTCAGATCTTGGCAGGTTTGTCGGAATCGTTGCCAAACGGTTTCCTGGGCTTTGGTGGAAATCTGCTGGCCCACAATCGAATGGACTAAGGCGGCAAAGAGGTCGGGAATGATTTTCCGGTAAATCGGCCCCACTTGCTCTATCACAGCGGATAGTTTCTTGTCCCGGTTTTTAAGCCAGTCGGTTTCCTTTTGGCCGTATTCGAAAAAGTGTTCCATATATAATATGTATCCGGGTGATAAAGTGTCCGGGGAGTCCGGAACTCACAGGCAAAGATAAGTTAATATGGGAACAGGGCAAAGCCGGATTTGTCCTATCTTTGCGGCCTGTTCGGGACGTTTGGGCGGGTTGGAGGGCTTGCGGAAGAGGGGTTTCCGGGCGGCTTCGAATGGAATCTGGTTTTAGAAGTATAATTGTAATATTGATAAAGATGAAACTAACGTATCGAGATTTGATTCTGCTACTGATTATAGTAGCCCTGTTCTTGCCGTTTTTCCTTTCACAGTCCTTGTACGAAGCCTATCATGCCTGCAATGCGAACCATGCGATTCTGATTGGGGGTGTCAAGTTCGCGGTCCTGTCCACGATAGGGGAAGTAATCGCCTTGCGGATCCGGACGGGCGGCTATGCCTTGAAAGGTTTCGGGGTGGTGCCCCGGATGGTGGTCTGGTTTTTCCTCGGGGCATGGATTGTGATGGCCATGCGGATTTTCGGGGCGGGAGCGCCTTTGTTGGCCGATTATATTTTCAATGCCGACGGAGCTATTGCCGGGGCGATGAGCCAGCCGGTCAGCTGGAATAAATTTGTCGGGGCGTTTTTCATCTCCCTGTTGCAGAACACGGCTTTTGCCCCGGTCTTCATGACCTTGCATAAGATTACCGATACCCATATCATGCAATGCGGGGGCGGTTTGCGGGCTTTCTGCACGCCTATCAAGTTTGCCGATATCATGGCCGGGATGAACTGGCGGGTGCAGTGGAACTTCGTATTCAAGAAGACCATACCTTTCTTCTGGGTGCCTGCTCATACCATTACTTTCATGCTGCCAGGTGAGTACCAGGTGCTGTTTGCGGCGTTTTTGGGGGTGGTGTTGGGGGTTATTTTGGCTTTCGCCGCCAACAAGTAAAACCGATTTTCAGGGCGATCTGCGGCGTTGGAGAAATCGTCAGAGGCGGTCACGTACGGAAGTACGCTCCCGCCTCTTCCTCATTCTCCGCCTTGCATCTCATCCCCGAAAATCGGTTTTACGCGGGTGGAGGTGCGCCTGCGGTCGTGCGTCTCGTATCTTGCCCGTTCTGCCACGCCGCAGGGGATGGGGGCGCACCTTGCAGCTCATCCCTGAAAATCGGTTTTACACGGGTCGAGAGCGGGAGTGCGACGGCATCGCTCCCTTTGTCCCCAAAGTTTAAAGACCGATTTTGGGGTATTCAATCCGGGGCGGATGCATGGCATGAAAAAAAAATTGAGAGAGGGATGTTTTGTAAGTTGCTATGGGTGAGGTAATTGATAAATCGATGCAAAATTTTTTAAAAATTTTTCTCAAAAGATTTTGCAAATGTCAAAAACAGGTGTATCTTTGCACCCTCGTTCGCCGGGAACGACGAGCGAAAACGAAGAAAAAGTACCACTGGCCCGTTCGTCTAGTTGGCCTAGGACGCAAGGTTTTCATCCTTGAAATCAGGGGTTCGAATCCCCTACGGGCTACCAAAAAATTGAACTTTAGAAATGGCAAACCACAAATCAGCTAAGAAGCGTATCCGTTCTTCGGCTAGAAAATACGAACACAACCGTTACTACGCTAAAACCATGCGTAACGCGCTTCGCGACTTCCGCGCTATCACCAGCAAGGAAGAAGCTGCCAGCAAGATGAGCGCGATGGTTTCGATGATTGACAAATTGGCCAAGCGTCATATTATACACAAGAACAAGGCCAGCAACTTGAAATCTGAAGTAATGCTTCAGGTGAACAAACTGCAAGCCTAGTTTTAGGTGTTGACATGTGGGCCGCAAGGTCCGTATGAATAAAATAAGCATCCTTTGTCAGGGATGCTTTTTTTGTATTTAGGCATGTTCCGAATTTATAGGACATGCTTTAGGCGATTTCTGTAGAGCTGCGGATGGAAGGCATGATCTGTAGGACTCGCTTTTAGCCATTCCCTCGGATGAATACATTTGGAAGAATATTGCGCCTGACTACTTTCGGCGAATCCCATGGACCGGCCATAGGCGGGGTTTTGGACGGCTTTCCGGCCGGGCTTGATTTGGATTTGCAACAAGTCCAGCAAGCCTTGGATCATAGGAATCCTTCTCAAGCCGTGATTGGAAGCGGTCGCCAGGAAACCGACCAAGTGGAGTTCCTTTCCGGAATCCGGCAAGGGAAAAGCCTTGGTTCGCCGATAGCCTTCCTTATCCGCAACCGGGATGCCCGTTCGGAAGACTATGCCGTGTTGGAACATGCTTTCCGGCCGGGACATGCCGATGATACCTGGCAGGCAAAATACGGAATCCGCGATTACCGAGGAGGCGGCCGGGCATCGGCAAGGGAGACCGCGGTCAGAGTGGCGGGAGGCGCATTGGCCCGGCAGCTGCTGGCTGGAATAGGGCTTCGTATTTACGCTTATGCCTCTCGAATCGGGGAAATATGCCTTGAAAAGCCCTTTGACCAACTTGACAAGCACCGCATTTATGAGTATCCAAGCCGTTGCCCGGATGCCGTTGCCGACAAGGCCATGTTGGAATGCCTGCAGCGGATTCGTCAAGAAGGCGATTCGATAGGAGGCGTGGTGGAATGCCGGGTGACCGGGATGCCGAAAGGACTGGGCGAACCGGTTTATGACAAGCTGACCGCCCGTTTGGCATCGGCCATGATGAGCATCAATGCGGCTCGCGGTTTCGAGATAGGCCGGGGTTTTGAAGCGGCGCGGATGAAAGGCAGCGAGCATAACGACCTTTGGAATACGGACGGCACGACCTGCCGGAATTTGTGCGGTGGAGTGAGAGGGGGGATTTCGACCGGGGAAGATTTGGTTTTCCGGGTGGCTTTCAAGCCGATACCTACCATTGCCCGCGAGCAGGCCTTGTTGGTTGAATCAGAAACCCTGTCTGGGAAAGCCGAAGGTATGACAATAGAAAAAGCGAGCCTTCCGGGGCGGCACGATGTCTGCTGCGTTCCGCGGGCGGTTTCTGTGGTGGAAGCCATGACCGCCTTGGTATTGGCCGATATGTATCTGTTGAACTCTTGCAGCCGGGGAGATTGGCCGGAAGATTGAATTCGCCTATATTTGTCGCCGCTTGGAATCTTGTTAGTTGGAATCATGCCGGTTGGAGTCATGCTGCTTGGAATCGTCCGTGTTGCTGAGGTTTGAAAATAGAATGTATGCGTTTTGTCCATCCTCAATACCTGTTTTTCCTGTTCGCGGTCATAGTGCCGCTCATTGTCCATTTGTTCAAGTTGAGGAGGTACAAGCGGGAATATTTTTCCAATGTCCGCCTTCTCCAGCAGATTCAGCAGGAACAGAAGAAAAGCGCCAAATTGCGGGAATACTTGGTGCTCGCTTGCCGGATTCTGACTATTGTCTGCCTTGTCTTGGCGTTTGCCCAGCCCTATGTTCCCAAGGATGAAGCCGAGGCTTATGGCCGGCAGTCCCATCATGAGACCATGGCATCTGTTTACCTCGACAACTCTTTCTCGATGCAGGCTCCGGCTTCATCCATGCGGAAATTGGATCAAGCCAAGGCTTATGTCCGTTCAATATTGGAGAATCTGCCGCCCGATGCGTCCGTGCAGTTGTTGACCAATGATTTTTCAGGGCTGCAACAGCAGTTCTATCAAGTCGGGGAACTTATGGACAAGCTCTTCGTTGTGGAAACCAGTCCTTTCTCTCCTGCATTCGAAGAAATCAGAGCGCGGCAGCAAGCCTTGTTCGATGCCGAATCCGTGCCGGAATCGGCCCGAATGTGCTATTATGTATCCGATTTTCAAAAAAGCGTGTGGCCATTGCCGATGCGCAGGCGGCCGGATAGTCTGGCTACCTGGGTATTTGTCCCGGTGGAAGGTCCGGATTATGCCAATGTGAGCCTGGATTCGGTAGCTTTGGAAGCCCCGGTCTTGCAAGCCGGACGGGAGATAGGCTTGCATGTCTTTATGACGAACCGTTCCGATAAGGAACAGTATCAGATGCCTTTGCGGCTTTTTGTGGACGGACGGCAGATGGGGGCTTATCCGGTGGATCTTGAGCCGGGCGAACCATTGGACATTCGGATTCCATTCCGTTTGGAAAACGCTGGCATCCATACGGCCTATGTGGAAGTGCCCGATTATCCTGTGGAATTCGACAATAGATTGTATTTCAGTTTGAATTTGGCGGATAAGCTACCTGTTTTGCATTTGTATTCCACCCGGGCATCCGCGGCGGTATCCAAAGTGTTCCAAAATGATTCCTCTTTCTTATACCAGGCGGTCGATATTGCTCGTTTGGACTACAGCCGTATAGCTTCGGCTCGTTTGGTGGTGGCCGAGGGTCTGCGTTCGATGCCAAGCGCTTTGGAGTCGGCTTTGGCCGATTTTGTCCGCAAGGGAGGAAGCTTGCTTCTGATACCGGAAGATCCTGTTTTTGTGGCGGATGCCAAGGACGAGGATGCCAACGGAAAGGCTTCGGCGGCCTCTTTCCATTCGGCTTCGGACGGTTTGCTCAAGAAATTGATAGGGAGTGGATTCCGGGATTTTCGACAAATAGATGCTCCATTGCGTTGGATTAACCGGGAACATCCGGTTTTTTCGCTTGCCTTGGAACAGGCAGGGCAAGCATCGTCTTTGGAGAAGTCTGCCAACGAGAGATTCCCTTATGTCAAGACGGCTTGTATTCTGCCCGGGAGCGGGGGGGCGTATGTACCACTTATGAGTTTGCGTTCGCCGCAAGCAGGGGCTGGGCAGAATGAGGCGGGGCGGGACTTCCTGCGTGCTTACGCTGTGGGCAGCGGCTGGCTGTATCTGCTTGCTTCTCCATTGTCTCCGGACTACAGCGATTTTACAGCCCACTATACTTTTGTGGTCTCTTTGCTGAACATGGCACTCTGCCAAGGCGGGCAGCAGCCGCTTTACAATACAGTCGGCAGTCGGGATCCCCTGTACCTGCCTTCGCGCCTTTTTCAAGGGAAAGAGTGGCTGTACCATCTCTATTCCTTGGACGGGAAGTTCGATTTCATGCCTGAAGTCCGGCATCGGGGTGCGGAGACGGTCTTGTTGACCCATGGACAGCCTGTCGAGGCCGGGAGTTACGGTCTTGCGGCCGAGCCGGCTGGTTCGGACAGGAATCCTCAGGAGTACGAATGCCTTTGGCCGCTTTCGTTCAACTACAGCCGGGCCGAATCGGACAAGGATTGCTGGTCGGCCGAAGAATTGCAATCTTGGATAGAACGTTACGGTGATGCCCGTACCTATCTTTTGCGGCCGGACAAGACGGATATGGGGGAAAGCCTGGCGAGGATAGAGCGGGGCAAGGAGTTGTGGAAAGTTTTCCTTATCTTCGCGTTGGTTTTCGCATTGGCCGAGACAATGGCCTTGCGGAAGACTTCATTGCATTGATTGCCTGATAGTAAATGGAAATAAAAGAAGAAAACGAAGCCGGACGTGTCATTCCGATTCCGGGCTTGTTCAAGAATTGGTATCTGGATTATGCTTCCTATGTGATTCTGGCTCGCGCCGTGCCGGAGCTTTCGGACGGACTGAAACCGGTGCAGCGGCGTATCATGCATTCCATGAAAGAGTTGGAAGATGGTCGTTACAACAAGGTGGCCAATATTGTGGGCAATACGATGAAGTACCATCCCCATGGCGATGCTTCGATTGGCGATGCGCTGGTGCAGTTGGGACAGAAAGATTTGCTGATCGATTGCCAAGGAAACTGGGGCAACATCCTGACGGGCGATCCGGCGGCCGCCCCCCGTTACATTGAAGCACGGCTTTCCTCTTTTGCGTTGGATGTCGTTTTCAACCCCAAGACCACGGAGTGGAAGCCCTCGTACGATGGGCGGAACCAGGAACCGGTGTCCTTGCCGGTCAAGTTCCCGCTGCTGCTTTCGCAAGGCGTGGAGGGGATTGCGGTCGGGCTGGCCTGCAAGATTCTGCCGCATAATTTCAACGAACTGATCGATGCCTCGGTCAAGGTGCTCAAAGGCGAAGATTTCGAGCTTTATCCCGATTTCCCGACAGGGGGCAGCATCGATGTGACCAATTACAATGACGGTTTGCGGGGCGGCAAAGTCCGTGTCAGGGCAAAAATCCAGCAGATAGACAAGAAGACCCTTGAGATAGTGGAGATCCCTTACGGGACCACGACGGCATCGGTCATTGAGAGCATCTTGAAAGCCAGCGAGAAAGGGAAGATAAAGATTCGGAAAGTAGAAGATAATACCGCGGAAAAGGCCGATATCCTGGTTTATTTGCAACCCGGTGTTTCGCCCGATACCACCCTGGATGCCCTGTACGCTTTTACCGATTGCGAGGTGTCCATTTCCCCCAATGCCTGCGTGATTGACGCCCAGAAGCCCAAGTTCTTGGGAGTCACGGAAATGCTTAGGATTTCCACCCAGAATACGATGAATCTGCTGCGTGCGGAGCTGGATGTGCGGATGGGCGAACTGCAAGCCGAATGGTACTGGACTTCGTTGGAGAAAATCTTCTTCGAGGAACGGATTTACCGTTTGATGGAAAAGGATACCCGGCGTTGGGAAGAACAAATCAAGGCGATGGAAGAGGCTTTCAAGCCTTTCGAGGAACGTCTTGGACGGAAAGTGAGCAAGGAGGATGTGTTGAAGCTGGTCGAGAAGCCGGTTCGCAAGATTTCCAAGTTCGATATCAAGAAGGCCGACGAGAAGATACAGGCGGTGGAGAAGGAAATGGAGGCGGTCCGCTACAATTTGGAACATTTGGTGGATTATACGATTGCCTATTTCCAGAATATCAAGAAGAAATACGGGGCAGGGAGGGAACGCAGGACCGAAATCCGCAATTTCGAGAACATCCAGGCCAATATGGTGGCGGCCACCAACGAGAAGCTGTACGTGAACCGTGCCGAAGGCTTTGTGGGGACGGGTTTGAAGAAAGACGAATATGTCTGCGAGTGTTCGGATATAGACGATATTATCGTGTTCCGCCGCAACGGTATGTTCAAAGTGGTCAAGGTGGGCGAGAAAGTCTTTGTGGGCGAGGATATTATCTATGCGGGCGTGTTCAAGCGCAACGATGAGCGTACCATTTACAATATGGTCTATAGCGACGGCAAGGACGGCATCGCTTATGTGAAGCGTTTTGCCGTGGGCGGGGTGACCCGGGACAAGGAGTACGACCTCACCAAGGGAACGCCAGGCTCGCAAGTGCTTTATTTCACGGCGAATCCCAACGGGGAAGCCGAGGTGGTCCGCGTTCATCTGCGTTTCAAGCCCAAATTGAAGAAGCTTTATTTCGATTTCGATTTCAAGACCTTGGCGGTCAAGGGGCGTTCCAGCATGGGCAATATCCTGTCGCGCAATGCGGTCAAGCGCATAGAACTGAAGGATGCGGGCGTCTCCACCTTGGGCGCGAGGAAGATATGGTACGACGACACCATCAAGAGGCTCAATGTGGACGGGAGAGGCCAGTATTTGGGCGAGTTCAAGGGCAACGACAAGATTCTGACTTTGATGGATGTCGGGGCTTACAAGCTGGTTTCCTACGATTTGGGAACGCATTTCGAGGAAGATATGTTCCGCTTGGCCAAGCATTACCCGGAGCGGATTTTGACGGCGGTCTATCGGGACAAGAATACCAAATTGTGGTATATCAAGCGTTTCCAGATAGAGGAAAGCGAGAAACGGCAGTCCTTCATTGAAGAGGAAAGCGGCGAGTTGATGAACCTGAACATGGATTTCTACCCTCGTTTGCGCATCGTTTTCGATTCCAAGGCCAACAAGAAGGAGTACGAGGACCAGGAAGTGGACGTGACGGGCTTTATCGGGGTCAAAGGGTTCAAAGCCAAAGGGAAACGGCTTTCCAACTACTATATCAAACGAGTGGAATTTGTCGACCCGGAGCAGCCCGACCCGGATTACGAGCAGCTGCGGCACGACAAGGAAGTGGAAGAGAAGATTGCCAAGGGCGAAGATCCGGATGCGCTTCCTGAGAACGAGGATGCCGACCCGAACGAGCAGCTGAGCCTGTTTTAGTATCCGGTCAAGAGCGGGGAATGCCTCCTCCGGCGGATGACGGGTTGGCTTCCGATGTGGAAGCGACGGGCATTGGCATGAAGTTTATGAATTCATTCAAATTTTTTGCGATATGAAAAACAGTGAGGTAATCAACTTGGTACCCGGCATCGACTGGGTCGGCATCCTTGACTTCGGCATCGTGACATTCGATGTGGTCATGGAAACGAAATATGGTACTACGTATAACTCGTATGTAGTAAAAGGAACGGAAAAGACCGCCTTGATCGAGACGGCCAAGGCCACGTTCTTTGACGAATACATCGAGAAAGTAAAATCGGTGGTGGATCCGGCGCAAATCGACTATATCGTGCTGGATCATACCGAACCCGACCACTCCGGCTCTTTGGCCAGACTGCTCACGCTTTGTCCCAAGGCCAAGGTCATTGCCAGCGCGGCGGCTTTGAAGTATCTGAAAGATATCACCAACGAGGAATTCCCTTGCCAGGCGGTGCGCGAAGGCGACAGTCTGGATCTGGGCGGCAAGACCTTGCAGTTCATCGGGGCCAGCAACCTGCATTGGCCGGATAGCATCTATACCTATGTGCCGGAAGACAAGGTGCTGTTTACCTGCGACTCTTTCGGTGCGCATTTCGCCAGCCCGAGCAAGAAAATCTTCGATGACGAGGTGGGCGATTACCGCGATGCGTTCGACTATTATTTCGCGGCGATCCTGCGTCCCTTCAGCCGTTTCTTCCTGCGAGCGATTGAGAAGGTGGAAGCCATGGAAATCAAGATGATTTGCCCGGGTCACGGTCCTGTCCTGCGTTCGCATTGGAAGGAATGCGTGGCACATTCCAAGGCCATGTGCGAGGAATTTGTCAAGTTGCCGCAGAAGGACATGGTTTTGGTGGCTTATGTATCGGCTTACGGCTACACCAAGGCTTTGGCGGAAAAGATCGCCGAAGGCATCCAAAGCGAAGGCCTGCAGGTGGATTTGTGCGATGTGGAAAAATTAGGCGTGGGCGAAATCGGGGCGCATGCCGAAAAGGCTTCGGGTCTCATCTTCGGTTCGCCGACTATCAACCAGAACGCCTTGCCTCCGTTGTACAACTGTTTTGCCGCCCTTTCGCCTTTGCGCGACCGGGGCAAGCTGGCCGGCGGCTTCGGTTCCTACGGCTGGAGCGGTGAGGCCAAGGAAGTAATCGAGGCCAATATCAAGGCTTCCAAGCTTGATTTCGTGGGCGATACCTACTTTGTCAAGTTCAAGCCGAGCGAGGCGGAGTTGCAGGGGGCGGTTGAGTACGGTGTTCGTTTTGCCTCCAAATTAAAGTAAACGGATTTGTGGCGGCATCTGCTTCGTTGCGCGAGGGATTCGAAAATGCTCACGTACGTGAAGTACGCTCCGCTTTTCTCACCCTCGCGACGCCTCGCATCTGCTCGCCATAAATCCGTTTACCCCGGCGCAGGAAGGTGGCGGCATCTGCGTTTGTAGGCACTGCCATCAGATAGATTCGTTTACAGGAAAAATGGATGAACAGCTGGTCGAGAAAAATCTTGGCCAGCTGTTTCTTTATGCTTCGAGGAGCAAACGCAAACGGTTCACGATATTCACCTCGCTGACCCCGGAATCGAAGTCGAGGGAGAGGATATTGATGCCTGGGTATTTCTGCTTAATCTTGTTTTCCAGACCTTTGGAGATGATATGGTTGGCAATGCAGCCGAAAGGCTGGAGCGAGATGACCGCCTTCACGCCCTGTTTGGCATAAGCCACGATTTCGGCCGGTAGCAGCCAGCCTTCGCCGAACTGCACCACCAAAGGCAGGATTTCCTTCACGTCCGCTGCCAGATCGAACACATCCTCGGTGGGGCGGAAATACGGGAAGCGGCTCATCACCTTGTCGAAATCCCGGATCCGGCCTTTGACCAACGAATAGCCGAAATCCAGTAAAGGCTTGGGGACGGAAATCTTGTCCGTCTCGTTTTCCCGTTTGGTCTGCGTATTGACAAAACTCTGGATGAAGAACGAGAGCAGGGTAGGCGGCAGAACCTCGAAATTCCGTTCAATCAGCCAGTCAACGGTGAACTTGTTGGCGAAAGGATGGTATTTGAGGTAGATTTCGCCCACAATGCCCACCTTGTCCCGTTCCAACCTCTCCTTGGGCAGCATCGCGCTGAAAGCCGACACCGCCTTTTCCATCAGTTTCAGCATCCCTTTGGAATCCCTCTTCAGAATCAAAGCCTTGGCCTCCTGCAAGAACGAGTCCCGCAAAGCCTTGACTTCCGGTCTGCGTTCCGTTTCCACCCGGACCACCGTGGCATGGTAGAGCTTGGAGAGATTGTCCCCGAAGAGAATCGCGCTCATGGCGATAGGCAGCGACTTGAGCCAATTGATCTTGAAGCCCGGCTGGTTATTGTTCAAGCCCGAACCGAAGCTTACCGAAATGACGGGCACTCCCGCGAAGCCGGCATCGACCAAGGCCTTCTTGAGAATCGGGTAATAATTGGAAGCCCGGCACTGCCCCCCTGTCTGGGTGATGCCTACCGCGCATTCTTCCGGATTGTACTTGCCCGATTTCAAGGCTTTTATGACATCGCCCACAATCAGCGTGGCCGGGTAGCAGACCTCGTTGTTGGCATATTTCAGCCCCATCTCGGCCGAAGCCTTGTCGCTGAGCGGCAGCACTTCCAGTTCGTAGCCGTTGATTTTGAACAGTTCCGGCAGGAAAGGCGAGATATATTCGGTAAAGAAGGGCGCAAGGATTTTCCGCCGTTTGTCCTCTTTCTCAAAGACTTTGGTCGAGACAAAAGGCGCGGTTTCCGGGTTCAGCACATGCTTGTAGCGAAGGCTCTCGATCAGGCTTCGGATACGGAGCTTCATCGAACCCACGTTGTTGATATCGTCAATCTTGACCACCGTGGCCGATTTCTTGTAGCGGTGCAGCATGTTGGCCACTTCGTCCAAGAGGAAAGCGTCCGGTCCGCAGCCAAAGGAAGTCATCTGCGCGTAATGCACGTCTTCGTCCTGCATCCCGACCCATTTGGCCGCCTTGATGATCTTGTTGATGTAATTCCATTGGGAGAGGATGTAGGTGTCCTGCATCTGCAAGTCCTCCTTCTCGTCCACGATTTCCTCGTTGATGACCGTGGCACCCAAGTCGGAAGCTATCTCGCTGAGCTTGTGTTGCACCAGCGCGTCGGTATGGTAGGGACGGCCCGCTAACAGGAGCACGATGCGTTTCTCTTTCCGGGCTTTCTCGAACAGTTCCCGGTTCTTGGCCAGCATGTCCTCATGGAAACAGTTCTGGGCCGCGAACGCCTTTTCCACAGCCTTTTCCACTTGCTTCTTTTCCGGCATCGCCCCGCTGCAACGCCCATTCTCTTTGGCGAAGCCCATCAGGCTTTCGAGGTATTTCTGGCAGTTGCGGACGGTCAGCTTGCGATCCTTGAGGGTGAAGACCGGGTTGTCGAAAGGAATGTCGGAATAGTTGAAGCCGTTCCTTATCAAGGTGTTGTAGCTCGACACGATAGGGCAGTTGTAGGAGTTGGCCTCCGAACCGTCGTTTTTGGTCTCATAGACCACGTAAGGGAAAAAGATCCGGTCGATTTCTTTCCCGCAGAGGTTATGGATATGCGAATGCACCAATTTGGCCGGGAAGCAGATATTGTCGCTCATCACTTCCCGGAGGTGTTGCTCGTAGGAATGGTAGGTGGATACATCGCTCAGGACCAGTTCGATGTTGAATTCCGCGAACAGGGCCGACCAGAAAGGGAAGTCGGCATAGAGGTTCAGCACCCTTGGCACGCCCAAGCGCAAGAGGGGCTGCGCCAGCGTTGTTTGCTCGAAGACCCGCTGGCGGCGGTAGGTGTAGATGTTGTCGCCTTTGGCTTCCTGCGGCCTGAAACTGAATACCTTTTCGCATTTGTTCCCGGCAAAGTAACGTTTCCCGTTGGCGAACTTGTAGATGTCAATCAAGCAGTTGTTTTCGCAGCCTTTGCAAATCGTCTGCGAAAGCTCGTATTCGATTTTGCGTTCGATGTCGATAGGATGGGCTTCGAAATCCTTGTCTTTCAGATGCTCCAAGGTGTGCAGGGCGCAGCCGTAAGCCCCCATCAGCTCCGGGCGGCTGTTGCGGAATACCTCGTGGCCCACCATGTTTTCCAATGCCTTGACCACCGCGTCGTTGCGCATGGTTCCCCCTTGCACCACGATATGTTCGCCAATCTGGGCATCCCTGATTTTGAGTACCTTGTAGAAGCAGTTCTTGACCACCGAGTAAGCTAAGCCGGCGGCGATGTCCGCTACGTCCGCCCCTTCGCGCAAGGCCTGCTTGATTTTGGAATTCATGAAGACCGTGCAGCGGGTTCCCAAGTCGCAGGGCGCTTGGGCCAAGACGGCTTTTTGGGCGAACTCGGAAGCGGTGAAGCCCAAAGAGTTGGCAAAGGTCTCGATGAACGAGCCGCAGCCCGACGAACAGGCTTCGTTCAGCTCGATCCGGTTCAGGACCCCGTCCTCGATGAACATGGCTTTCATGTCCTGACCTCCGATATCGAGGATGAAATCAACTTCCGGGCATATCTTCTTGGCTGCCGTGTAATGCGCCAGCGTTTCCACCATCGACAAGTCCAGGCCGAAAGCCGCCTTGATCAGCTCTTCCCCGTAGCCGGTGGAGCAGCCCGAAACAATCGGCAGGTCCAGGCCGGCCGCTTTCTGGGCTTCGGCGAACTTTTTCAGCCCGTTCTGCACCGCGCCAATCGGGTCGCCCATGTTCTTGGAATAATCCGAGAACACGATTCGGCCTTCCTGGTTCACCAACACTACCTTGGTTGTCGTGCTGCCGGAGTCGATGCCCAATACTAAACGGTCTCCGGTTTTGAGCGGGGCGCCCAGGTCTCCGGTTCGGGCTTTCCTTTGCCGCCATGCCGCCAATTCCGTCTCGTCCTTGAACAGGGAGGGCAAGGCGAAGGCATCCGCTTTTTCCAAATCGGGCGTATGCAGCACCAAGTCGGTCAGTTCCTGCGGGGTGTAAGCGCGGCTTTTGAGCGGGTCTATCGACAAGGCGCAGCCGGTGGCGGTCAGCATATTGGCGTTCTCCGCATGGAAAATATCTTCTTCTTGGAGGTTCAGGTAGTCTTTGAAAGCCTGCCGGAGCGAGGCGATAAAGGCCAGAGGTCCTCCGCAGAACAGGATTTTGGGCTTGATTTCATGCCCTCTCGACAGCGAGGCCACCACTTGGACGGCAATCGCATGGAAAATGGAAGCGCAGATATCGGCCCGGCTCACGTTCTTGGCCACTAAGTTCTGGACATCGGTTTTGGAAAAAACCCCGCAGCGCGAGGCGATAGGGTGGATATGCTGGGCCTTGGCGGCGGCTTGGTCCATTTCCTCGATGCTCATGCCGAGGATGGCCGCCATTTGGTCGATGAACGCCCCTGTTCCTCCGGCGCAGTTGCCGTTCATGCGCATGTCGGGCAGGGCGTTCTCGTTGATGAAGATGATTTTGGCATCCTCGCCCCCAATGTCGATAATGGTCTTGAGATCATTGCAGTAGTTTTTCGCGTAGAAATTCAAGGCGATGACTTCCTGGATGAAATTGAAGCCGTAGCGTTCGCATACGCCCATGCCGGCCGAACCGGTCATTTTGAGCCAGCATTCCTGGCCGGGGAATTGTTTCTCCAATTCTTCCCAGAACGAGAGCAAGGTATTCTTGATGTCGGCGTTGTGGCGTTTGTAGCGGGAAAGCAGCACTTCCCCTTTTTCGTCTATGGCAACGAGTTTGGCGGTCGTGGATCCTATGTCGATTCCTATCCTGTTCATCTATTGTGTTTTGGTACTTCGATGCCGAACGGGCGATGGCGTGTGCCGCTTGGCATCCCGAAGCTTTTCGGCATCGTTCGCCCCGGCAAAAGCACGGAAAGCAAACTGGCAAATTTAGATATAAATCACGATTTATATCTAAATTTGCATTCCGAGTGAAGTTTCTTTTCCGTATGCCTATCGAATCTCAAAACATAGAATTCAAAGAATCTTGGCGTGACGAATACCAGAAATGGATTTGTGGTTTTGCCAATGCACAAGGCGGTGTCCTTTATGTTGGTATAAAGGACAATGGCGAAGTGTGCGGTGTGCAGGATGCTAAGAAACTAATGGAGGACATTCCAAACAAGGTACGCGACATGATGGGCATCTTGGTGGATGTCTATCTGAAAGAGAAAGACGGAAAGTCCTATTTGGAGATTGTGACGGAGGCATACCCTTATCCTATCAGTTTCCGTGGCAAGTATTATCAACGAAGTGGTGCGACCAATCAGGAACTGAAAGGGGCGGCATTTGACCGTTTCATGCTTCGCAAGCAGGGAAAGACTTGGGATGGTGTACCTGTGCCTTATCTGAAAGCGGAGGACCTGGATAACGCTACGTTTGATTTGTTCCGCAAGTATGCCAAACGGAGCGGACGCATGGAGGAAGCGGACTTGATGGACGATAATCGCGGATTGTTGGAGAAGCTCCGGCTTTATGAGGGCAGTTACTTGAAACGTGCCGCTGCCTTGTTGTTCCATCCCGACCCGGAAAAGTATGTGACCGGGGCATTTGTGAAAGTAGGCTTCTTCCGCGAAGGCATGGATTTGGTGTATCTTTCGTGCCGGTGAAATTGAGGCCTGGGGACGCGGCATCGAGCGTATCATCACAGCTTATAAGAATGACGGATTCTCCACACCGGAGTTCCGGTATGATGCTTCGGGAATCTGGACGACATTTAAGTTTGAATATCCGGAAAGGGCTATGAGCCAATCCGACTCAGAGACGACCCAAAGGAGCGACCAGAAAACGACCAGAAAACGACCAGAAAACGGACAAAACAAACAGGAAGATGCTATTATTGAGCTTCTTAAAGTGAATCCCTATATCTCAAGAAAAGAGATTTCTGGTCGATTGGGACTACACGACAGCAATGTGAAAAGGCGATTAGCTTCACTCCAAGAGAAAGGAGCTATTAACCCAAATCGGTCATTAGACGCGCCGAGTCCGTTTCTGATTGGGAAAACGAGGCTTTCGGGCATCTTGCCCGCCTCTGTCCGCATCATGCTCCTCGCTACGCCTCGACGTAGCCCGCTACGCCTTCGGCTAGGCGAGAAGCATGCTGCATGACATAAGCGGACAATCTCCCCAAAGTCTAATGACCGATTTGGGATTAAGCGTGTAGGACCGGATAGAGGCGGCTATTGGAAAGTCCAAAAAGGATTTTGAATCAAGGAGGAGAAGGTCGCATGATTACATGGCTGATTTTCAAAAGGAAGCTGTATGTTTGTAATCGATAAAGGAAATCTCCCTGCAATCTGCCACAGCAAAGTCGATTGCCGGTGCCGTTTCGGGCAGGATGATTGCCATGTTGTCGCCCCTTACCGTGGAGGATTCTTGCGAGGCAAAACAAATTAATCTTGCCTGTCCTTGCCCGAATCCGACAAGCCGCTGCCATGCTCTGAAAGCCTGAAAGAAAAGAAATTTACCAAAAAGTCCCATAATATTCCCAGTATTCGGGCAGGTCAAAGGCAATGAGGCCTTGGCCATGTGATGGAATCTGGAAACTCACGGACAGGTGAGATTCTTCTCCTTGGAATGCATATGAAATATTTATCGAATCGGTCACCGTGGCAAAATCCTCGATGAGGAATTCCATGTCCTTCAGGCATAGGCAATCGGCATGCACATCGATAGCCGTTTCTGTCTGCCGGATGTCCAGAAAAGCGCCGTTCCGGTTTACGGATGTTTCCCCTTTCATTTTGGCGCAGTTCATGATAAGTGAGGCAAAGTATCCACAAAATTTGTGAATATTCAAAAAGGTAGCTATCTTTGTCTCCGAAACGGATAACGGGAATGTACATCGAATTTGACAAGGATTATTTGCGCGAACTGTACGAGACGGGCCGCACGAGCGACAAGAAGCACCGCTACCAACCCGAAATAATACGCGGGTATTACAAATGCGTTATGTTCCTCAATAGTTCGTTAAATTTTGGATAATCACGCAGCGTCCGAGACGCCATAATATAAGAGTTCTTTGAAATCGTTGGT
>CALUMK010000016.1 GCA_944321735.1 uncultured Bacteroidales bacterium | reverse complement strand
CTCATGGCGATACCCTCTTCTTGTCATTGATACTTCTCTTTGTGCCCAAATGTGTCAACTTTTTTCAGGGAAAGACATCGAGCTGAAGCGAGGCGAAGGAGCGTACTTAGGTTGCTGCTCCGCAGCGATGGCAGGCTGCGCCTCAGCAGAGTCCAAGCAAGCTTTGCCTCTGCATTCGGCTTGCACTGCCGTTCGTGACTGATGCCAGGATTGGCGGCGAAAACGCGGCTATAGAGGGCAGATGCGAGGCTTGCGAAGGAGCCTGCGCCGGAGCGTACTTTTGTACGTGAGGACGCAGGCGACCGAGCGTAACGAAGCAGATGCCCTCTATAACTGCGTTTTCAAGTAGAAGAGGAGAATCCAAATAGCAAACCTCGCCCCCTTCCCAATCAGCATGAAAACAGCGCATTTGGCAAAGTTCAGCTTGTAGAATCCCAGGCCGATGGCAAAGACATCGCCCACGAAAGGCAGCCAGGTGATGAGGGCAATCCATGACCCGTATTTGTCGATTTTCGATTTCTGCTTGAGAAGCTTCTCCTCCGAGACATGGAACCATTTCTCGATCCATTCCCATTTGCCGATCCGGCCCAATCCGTAGGAGGTAAGGCCGCCGAGCCAGTTGCCCGCCGTGGCCGAGAGGAAGGAAATCCAAGGGTCGCCACCGGCTAAGAGGATTCCTATCAGCAGTATGTCGGACGAAAAAGGAATGATGGTCGCGGCCAAGAACGCCCCGACGAACAAACCGATATACCCCCAGCCTTGCAAGAATTCAACCATAAACACTTTTATCAGGGTTTGCAAAGATAGTGCAAGCCGGATGCAGTGCCAAGTTTGTTCAGGTCGTGTTCCACGTTCTTTCGCGATTTTGCCGGTATCGGCAAGAAATGAGTATGTTACCAGCGAAATTTGAAAAATCTTGCTGGTGAACGCGGTTTTGGATTATTTCGGACTTAAGTAACAAAAAATTCTTTTGGCTTTGCGCTTCAAATTCCGTATATTTGCAGAGTAGTATGAGGAATGCTTGTACTATGGATAGGGACGGGATGTCGGGAAGGAAAGGGGCAGAAGCGTATTCTTTTTTCTTTGTGCTCCGCTTCGAATCTGACGGGAATCGTGATTCTATTTAGGGTTCGGGCAAGAGATTCTTTTCCGGCAGCTCCGGTATTGATGGACCAAATACATTTTTATGCATCATTTTGAACTGAACAAAACCCAGCTCTCCAATTTGGAGGACTCCCTTCGAAAAGAATTTGCATGTGTCTCTCAGAATGGTAGTTATGCAATGTCAACCATAGTAGGGTGCAACAGCCGCAAATACCATGGGCTTTTCGTGTGCCGCCAGCCGAAACTGTCGCAGGACAATTTCGTGTTGTTGTCGTCGATCGAAGAAACCATTATCCAAAGAGAGAGCGAGTTCCATCTCGGCGTGAAGCAGTACGGGGGCAATGTCATAGAGCCTAAGGGGCATAAGTATCTGGAGCATTTCGAATATATTACCCATCCTGTATGGACTTACCATGTGGGCGGGGTCGTGTTCCGGAAAGAACTCTTGATGCACTCTTCCGAAAACAGGCTTATCCTAAAGTACACCTTGGTCGATGCCCATTCGGATACCTATTTGGCTATCAAGCCGTTCTTGGCTTTTCGGGATGCCCATGCGCTGACTTACCGCAACGAGGATGCCTGCACGGAGATGCAGTACGTGCCCAATGGGATCAAGAGCCGTCTGTACCCGGCTTTTTCCGATTTGTATATGCAGTTTTCGTGCGAGCCGGGTTTCATTGCCAAGCCGGATTGGTATCGCAATGTGGAATATGCCTGCGAGATAGATCGGGGATACCCGGGGCATGAGGATTTGTTCACGCCGGGGAATTTCCTCTTTGAGCTTCATGTGGGCCAGCCGGTATATCTGGCGGTCGGCTTGCATGAGGTGGAATCGCCGGAGCGGATTGAAGACATGTTCGTGGATGCCTGCAAGGAATTGAAGCCATTGGACAATTTGGACCATTGTTTGGAGGCTGCAGCGAGGACGTTCTTCGTCCGTCAGGAAAAGCGTTTGCAAGTGGTGGCCGGTTATCCGTGGTTCGGGCCTTGGGGACGGGATACCTTCATTTCCTTGCCGGGGCTGGCACTGTGTACCGGGCATGAAGACGAGTATGTAGAGGTGCTTCGCGGCATGGTCAAGGATCAGATAGGAGCCATGTTCCCCAATGTGGGATATGGCGAGCAGTCTGCCTACAATTCGGTGGATGCCCCGTTGTGGTTCGTGTGGGATGTGCAGCAGTACGCCCTTCACCAGGGTTCGACGCGGGAAATCTGGGAGGAGTTCGGCTCGGCGGTGAAGCAGGTGATTGAAGAATATGCCAAAGGCGGGGATTTCGGTATAGGGATGACCCCCGAGGGCTTGATTTATGCGGGAAAACCGGGTTACGCTTTGACTTGGATGGATGCCGTCGTGGATGGGAAGCCGGTTACGCAAAGGGATGGTATGCCGGTGGAAATCAATGCGCTATGGTATAATGCAGTCATGTTTGCCCTGGAAGCCGAGCAGGCGAGCGGCAAGGAGGCGGACAAGGATTTCATCCAACGCTGGAAACCCTTGATGGACAAGTTCCCCGATGTGTTCAAGAATTGTTTCTGGGATAAGGGCAAAGGCTATTTGGCCGATACGGTCAAGGATGATATACGGGATTGGAGCATACGGCCCAACCAGATTCTGGCGGTGTCGTTGCCTTATTCGCCGGTCAGCGAAAAAGTAGGGCAGCTGGTGCTGGAAACGGTCAAAGGCTGTCTGCTGACCCCGAGGGGCTTGCGGACCTTGGCACCTTCCGACCCGCGCTACAAGGGCGTGTACAAGGGAAATCAGGCGGAAAGGGATCGTGCCTATCATCAAGGGACAGTCTGGACTTGGTTGTTAGGACATTTCGTGCAGGCCTGTTTCAAGATTTACGGGGACAGCATGAAAGGCTTTGTGGAAAAATTGTACCGGGGCTTCGAACCGGCATTGGAAGAAGCCTGCATCGGCAGCATTGCCGAGATTTACGACGGCGATCCTCCCTATTCCGCCAAAGGTGCCATCAGCCAGGCGTGGAGCGTGGCTGAACTCTTGCGGATTCGTTCGTTTCTGCGTTACGGTCACAAGGCGGAAGCCAAGGAGGGCGGACGGAGGAGGTAACGGCGGCGGGCCGAGCGACCGGGAAGCGATCCGCATCGGGGCAAGGGGAATCTTGCGCGAGGCTGCGGCAAGAAATCGGTTGTCCGGCGGGCAGAGGCCGGAAGGATGGAAGAAATAAGAAAAAACAGATACAGATGCGAGTATTAATGTTCGGCTGGGAATTCCCTCCGCATATCACAGGAGGTCTGGGAACTGCCTGTTACGGGATGTGCAAGGGATTGCTGGCTCAAGGGGTCGAGGTGATTTTCGTGGCACCGAAACTGCATGGGGACGAGGATGCCTCGGTGGCTACGATGGTCAATGCCTCGGATGTGGAGATTGATTTGCGCAACACGGTATATAAGGAACTTTTCAAGAACCTGACCTATATCCAAGTGGAATCGGGCTTGATTCCCTATATGGGTTTGGGGCAGTATTTCGAGATAGAGAAGCTGAAGCAGTCCCGTACCGTGTTCGATGTGGCGGCATACAGTCGGCGCAAGTATGAGTTCTCCGGGGCTTACCGGGCCAATCTGATGGAGGAAGTGGAGCATTACGCGATGGTGGCGGTGGAAATTGCCATGCGCAACCAGTTCGATGTGATTCATGCCCATGACTGGCTGACCTACCGGGCGGGCATCGCGGCCAAGAAAGCCAGCGGCAAGCCCTTGGTGATTCATGTCCATGCCACGGAATTCGATCGTTCGGGAGAGAATGTGAACACAGTGGTCTATGGAATCGAACGGGAAGGGATGCTGGCTGCCGACCGGATTATCACGGTGAGCAACTATACGCGGGATATTGTCATAAAACGTTATGGAATAGACGCTTCCAAGGTGTTTACCGTCTATAATGCGGTGGAACCGGGTTCTTCGGCCAAGACGGTGCAGAAGCCGAAGATGGATTCCAAACGCAAAATTGTGACCTTCTTGGGACGTGTCACCTACCAGAAAGGGCCGGAATACTTTGTGGAAGCGGCTCGTTTAGTGATGGAAAAGGACAAGAACGTGGAGTTCGTGATGGCCGGCTCGGGCGATATGCTGCATAAGATTGTGCGCCAGGTGGCATCCTTAGGCTTGGGCAGCCGTTTCCATTTCACTGGTTTCCTCAAAGGCATGGATGTGGACCGGATGTACGCGATGAGCAATGTGTATGTGATGCCTTCGGTTTCGGAGCCTTTCGGGATTTCGCCGCTGGAGGCCATGCGGTCCGGAGTCCCGGTGGTCATTTCCAAGCAGTCAGGCGTGGCCGAGATTCTGAACCATGCGCTCAAGGTGGATTTCTGGGATGTGGATGCGATGGCCGATGCCATTTACGGGCTGCTGCATTATCCGGCGCTTTCGGAAACCTTTGCCCGGATGGGTTCGGCCGATGCCAATTCGCTCAAATGGAGTTCGGCCGCGGAGAAAATAAAACAAGTATATCTTTCTGTAGTGAAATAGGAGGGATTGTTATGGACAGTTTAAGCCTCGTTTTCAAGATTCACCATCCGTTTTATTTGCGGACGTATCGGTTTTTCGATATAGGTGAGAGACATAATTATTACGACGACTACCGGAACAAGTATATCCTGAAACGTTTTTCGGAGAGGTCTTATTACCAAGCCAATGCTTTGATGATGCGTCTGTTCGAAAGATACGGGGAGAAGTTCAAGGTCTCTTTCGTGTTCAGCGGCAACGCGATTGACCAGATGCAGTGGTATATGCCGGAGCTTTTGGAGGATTTCAAGCGGGTGGTGGCCTGTCCCAATGTGGAACTGGTCGCTACCGATTACAGTGTCAGCGCCAGTTCGGTGATGGACAAGGAGGTTTGGAAACGCCAGGTGGAAAGCCATAACCGGCGATTGCAGGAAGTCTTCGGCCGTCAGGCAAAGGTACTGGCCGGAACGCAGCTGCTGTATGACGACGGTATCGGCAAGGCAGCGGCGGAAATGGGTATGACGGGGATGCTGACCGAAGGGGCCAAGCCGGTTCTGGGTTGGAAGAGCCCGCATGTGGTGTACAAGCATCCTACGGAAAACTTGAAGCTGATTCTGCGCGATGGCGTGCTCAGCGAGGATATCAGTCTGCGTTTCTCGCGCAAGGACAGCGGCGTATGGCCTGTGACGGCGGATAGTTTCGTGGAAAGGATGCAGGCCGGCAAGGCGGATTTGCAGGGGGGCAGCCATGTGACTTTGTATGTCAACTACGCGGTGATGGGCGAGTTCCAGGAGAAGGAGAGCGGCATATTTGACTTTTTCGAAGCTTTGCCGGACAAGGTGTTGCACGGGAGCGGCTTCTGCTTCGCCCATTTGGAAGAATTGTGCGCGTTGCCCGGCGAAAACCCGGCCTTGCATGTGCCGTTCACGATTTCGGATGTGGATGAGGAAAGGGATTTGACCGCTTTTTATGCCAATGATTTGCAGAAGGATGTAATGGAGAATTGGCGCAGGGTGTGCCCGGCCATGCTGCATTGCTCCGATCCGGAATTGCAGAAGGATTTCCGCTTCCTGACTGGGGTGGAAAACCTGGGCTTCATGTCAACCAAGTACTTCACCGAAACGCCTTCGATCCGTTACCTGAATCCGTATGATTCGCCTTACGATGCCTATATCAATTATATGAATGTATGGTCCGATTTCGTAGGGCGGATGAAGACCGGCGGCTGGGTGGATGAGGATGGCAAGCCGGTGGAAAAGGACATTTTGTCCGATTTCGTGCCGGATTCGGTTCGCAAGGCGGTGGACGCGGCGGCTTATGCGGCTTCGGACGTGGTGGATTCGGCGGCCGATGCTTTGGCCGGGGCGATGAATTCGGTGGGCAAGGCGGTCAAAGGGATGTTTTCCAAGATGAAAAAGAACCGGAAAGCCAAAGTGGAAGAGAGTGATGCCGGGGCGGCTCAGGACAAAGCGGGAGCGGTGAAGGATTTTGTGGCGGAAACAGCGGAAAAGGCTGGGCAGGCTGCCAAGAAAACGGTTCGCAAAGTGAAGGATTTGGGTCAGAAAGCCTTGGATCCGGATGTGGATAAGATAGCCGAAAAAGCGGCCAATGCGATGGATTCGGCTGAAAAGGCTGTGCGGAGGGTCGTTCGCAAGGGGGCTGAAGCGGTGTTGAAAGCCGTGGAGGATCCGGAGGAGAAGATGCCTCGCCAGAAGACGGCGGCCAAGCGGCCTGGTACTCGCAAGAAAGCGGCTGTCGCGGTCTCGGATGTGAAAGCGGCTTCGCAGGAGTTTGACAATCCGGCCAAGGATTCCGTACCGGCTTCTGCCGCGAAAAAACGGGCGGCACGAGGCAAGGCGGCTGAAAAAGCGGCTTCCGAGGAGGCTAAGCCGATATCTGCGGTTTCGAAACCGGCTTCTCCAAAGTCGGCGAAGACGGATTCCAAACCGGCTTCATCGGCTAAGACAGTGAAAAAATCCGTGTCCAAGACATCAACAACTTCGGCGGCTTCGGAGTCGAAGACGGGTCGAAGCCGTAAGAAAGCGGAATAGATTCTGAATCCGGATATTTGTGATTGCGTGATCAAGGCGCATCGGAAAGGTGGAAAAGCGGATCGATACAAGAGCCGGGCCATCGTTCCGGTGCGTTTTTTTTTGTTTGTGGGCGGTTGAGGTCCTTGACAGGGTTTTGCTGGAATGCCTCCAAAAGTGCATAGTCCTCCGTCATTCGATGATGAGGGGAATCGAGTTCTCGTTCCGGTATTCGGTAGGCGTCTTGCCGGTATGGCGGCGGAAGAATTTGCCGAAAGTGGAGGCATCGCTGAAGCCGAGCTGGTCGGCTACCTGCTGGATGGAAAGTTCGGGTTTGCGCAGGAAAACCGAAGCCTTGGTGACCAGCATGTCGGCAATGGTCTGGTTGGCGCTTTTGCCTGTGTAACGCTGGCAGATGCGCGTCAGGTAATGGGTGGATATGCTTAGTTTGCGGGCGTAGAAACTTACTTCGTGTTCCTTGGTCGCCTGGGTTTCGAGCAGGGCGAAGAAACGGTTGCAGAGCAGGGTGGAACGCGAAATCTCCTGGGGCTTCAAGGGGGTTTTCAGATAAGCTTCGGTCATTTTGATGACTTTGGCGTGGAATAGCAGCACTGTGTGCTGGAAGATGATTTTGTCCAAGGCGGATTCTCCGCTACGGGTGTTCTGCTGAATCAGTTTGAAGTAGGTCAGCAGAATGTCGATTTCGGTTCTCTTCAAGGAATAGAAATTGGAAGAGAACTGGTGCATGGCACGCAGCACGGGACGGTTGCCATGGGCGGCGGCATCCATGAAAGACCGGCTGATGGCCATTACGTAAGCATGCATCCCTTTTCCGATTTGCAGTGCTTCGATGCGGTTGAAGGGCTTGATGTCGATTAAGTTGTTGGTCTTGTTCGTGCAGGTCTGGGTTTGGCCGTCGATATTGATTTGCAGCGAACCTTTGAGGATGATGAACACGATCATCAGGTCGGAGACCGGTTTGAACGCTTCTTGGCTGTTCCAAGCGTAGTTCGAGAACCGGACTTCGGCCTGAAGGGTGCCTTGCTCGATATGCTTGTCTGCAAACAAGCGGCTGAAATCCTCTAATTTGCTCATTTCCGTTTCTTGCTGTCTGCGTTTTGGGGCATATCGGTCGATGTGCCGCCGCCCAAGGCCTGGTAGAGCGAAATGCAGCTGGATATCTCGGTCAGGCGGTTGGCTACTTGGCTGATTTGCGCCGAAAGCAGGCTTTGCTGGGCTGTCAGCACTTCCAGATAGGTGGTGGAGCCATGTTTCATTAGGAGTTGGGTGCTTTGTACGGCATCTTGCAAGTGGCTGACTTGCAGGGCGTAGTTCTCGGTCTTGGCTTGGGCGCTCTTGACGGCCATGATGGCATCGTTCACTTCGATGCCGGCATCGATCAGGGTCTGGCGGAAACCGATTTCAGCTTCTTTCTCTTGGGCTTTGGCAATGTCCAGGTTGGCCTTCAAGGCCCCGCTTTGGAAAATGGGCTGGAAGAGCGATCCCAAGGCATTGTAAAGCATTTCGCCGAAGTCGAATGTCCCGGTAATGGTGATGGAGGGGAAGAACTCGGAACGAGCCTGCTGGGTATTGTAGAAGGCTTGGGCCAGGGCTTGTTCGGCTTGGTTCACATCGGGCCGTTGGCGCAAGACAAGCAGGGGAATGCCCACTTGGATGTCGGTCGGGCTTTGCCAGTCGTCCATGCGTCCTCTGCTTATTTCCTGAGGCGGGATTCCGAGAAGGCTGCATAAGGAATTCTCGGTCTGCATCACTTGCTGGCGGATGTCGATGAGCTGGTTCAGCACATTGTAGTAATTGGCCTGGGTCTGGGAGAGCGATGCCGAATTGGCCTTGCCACCCTCTACCAAATGACTTGTCACGCTTACGTTTTGCCGCCAGCTGGCTTCGGTCTCGGCATAAATCCGGGACTGTTCGTCCAAGGCTAGCAAGGCGTAATAGGTGGCGGCCACGGTGGCGATAAGCTGGGAACGGACGGCTTGGGCGTAGGCTTGGGTCTGTAGCAAGGCTGCTTGGCGGGAACGCTTGCTGTTGAGCAGGTTGCCGAACAGGTCTATTTCCCAGGAGGCGTTGACGGGAAGCTGGTAGCTCCAGCTGCCGGCTTGGTCTGTCGTGCCGCTGATGCCTCCGCCGGGCGAGATGTTGAACGAGGGCAGGAAAGCTAATTTGGAGGCTTTGAGCGAGGCTTGGGCTTCCTGCACATTGAGCAGGGCGGTCTGCATATCGGCATTGTTTTTCAGGGACGTGTCAATCAAAGCGGTCAAATAGGGGTCGGTGAAGAAACTCCGCCAGTCGCATTGTCCCAGATTGAGGCTGTCTCCTTGCGAAATCCGGGTATAGGCGGGAAGGCTGTCCCATTGGTTCCCCATGCGCCGGTCTTTCCATTCGGCTACGGAGTCGGGCGCGGCTTGCAGCGGGCCGAAGACTTGCTCCGAGCCTTGGTAGCTCGCTCCTTTGAATTTGCCGTAGATGCCACAGCTGCTGAAGCTCAGGACAGTAGCCAGGCAGAGGCACAGTCCGGCGGATTTCCGGACAGCTGCCAAGCCGCGCCCGGTCTTGGCCGGAGCGGGCGTTGACGTCTTTTTTATGGTTTTGGTGTTTTGCATAGTGTTTCCGGCTGTCGGTTTATTGCGCGTCTGCATCCTCAACCTCCTTTCCACGGCCTAAGATCAAACCGTATTTTTCTTGCAGTTTCTGGAATATCATGAAGAACAGCGGAACCACGAACAGGAGGGCGATGGTCCCGATGGTCATCCCGCCCACGACCCCGGCGCCCAAGGTGCGGTTTCCATTGGCCCCGGCACCGGTGGAGTAAAGCAGGGGAAGCATCCCGAAAATCAGGGTCAGCACCGTCATCAGGATAGGCCGCAGACGCACCCTGGCGGCATGGAAGGCGGCTTCCTTGATGCTCATGCCCGAACGCCGGGCTTCGCTGGCGTACTGGGTAATCAGAATCGCGGTCTTGGCCAAAAGCCCGATAATCATGATCATACCGGTCTGCAAGTAGATGTTGTTTTCCACATTGAAGATTTTGGCCGCCAAGAAGCATCCGAAGATACCGAAAGGAATGGAGCAGATTACGGCCAGAGGCACAAAGAAGCTTTCGTAAAGCGAGCATAGCAGCAGATATACCAAAATAGTGCTGACAATCAAGATGAAGGCCGTGTTGTCGGTTCGGCTTTGTTCACGGGAAGAGCCTCCGAAATCGTAGCCGTAGCCTTCGGGCAGGGTCTGTTCGGCCACTTCCCCGATGGCGTTGATGACATCCCCGGAACTGTATCCAGAAGCAATCGTGGCATGGGCGGAGATACTGTTGAACAAATTAAAGCGGCTCAGGCTTTCCGGGCCGGAGGTCTTCTTTATCGTGACAAACTGGCTTACGGCCGCCATCTCGTCCCCGTTGCGGAAGTAGATGTTGTCGAGCGAGCTTTGATCCAGGCGGTATTCGGGTTCGGACTGGATGATGACCCGGTATACTTTGGAGAAACGGATGATATTGGAAGCGTAAATCCCGCCGTAATAGCCTGAAATCACGTTCAGCACGTCCGAGGGGGAGACCCCGGCCCGCTTGCATTTGGCGGCATCCACATCCACGATATATTGCACGTAATCCACTTTGAACGAACTGAAAGCCGCCATCACTTCGGGACGTTTGTTCAGTTCGGCCAGGAAATTCTGGTAGATATTGAAGAAATCATGGATATCCCCGCCTTTGCGGTCTTGCAGGTAGAATTCCACGGCATTCCCTGTCCCGTAGCCGGGAATCATGCTGGGCGCCATCACAAAGACTTCGGCATCGGTCACGGCCTTGGCATCGCGGTTGAGACGAGCCATGACCGCATTGGCGCTGTGTTCTTTGCCTTTGCGTTCGCTCCAGTCGTTCAGCTGGAGGATAAGCATGCCCGAAGAACCGCCGGCACCGCCTGCCATGCTGAAGCCGACCACGCGGGAATAGGCTTTGATTTCCGGGTAGGTCTTTACAATGTCTTCAATTTTGTCCACGATGCTTGAGGTGAACTGGGTCGTGCTGCCCGGGGAGGTATTGATGGAAACGAACAGAGAACCCGTGTCTTCGTCGGGGATAAGCCCTTTCTTGGTGTCGCCCAGCAGATAGACCAGTCCGGCCATGGCCACAACCAAGCTGGCGGCAGCAATCCATTTGCGTTTGAGCAGGAATCGGAGGCCGGAAGTGTATTTGTTGAGCAGGGCTGAATAGGAAATTTCATAGACCTTCCTGACCCAGACGGTGAACTTCTGGCGTTTGTGGCGTTTTTGCAGCAACAGGGCGCTCAGGGCCGGGCTGAGGGTCAAGGCGTTGATAGCCGAGATACCTACCGCGGCGGCCATCGTCAAGCCGAATTGCTGGTAGAAGATGCCGCTGGTGCCGCCCATGAAGGAAACCGGGATGAACACCGCCATGAACACGATGGTGGCGGTTACCACGGCCGCTGTCACATCGTGCATGGCCGATTCGGTGGCTTTGACCGAGTTCCGTTCGCCCTCGTCCATCTTGGCCTGGACGGCTTCGACCACCACGATGGCATCGTCCACCACCGTCCCGATGACCAGAATCAAAGCGAACAAGGTCAATAGGTTGAGGCTGAATCCGAACAGATAGACCGCCGCGAAAGCCCCGATCAGGGATACCAAAAGCGAGAGGGTTGGAATCAGGGTCAGCTTGTAGTCTTGCAGGAAAAAGAATACCACTAAGACGACAAGGATGATGGCTTCGATCAAGGTCTTGATGACTTCGTGGATGGAGGCGAAGAGGAAGTCGTTGGTATTTTGCAGGTAGAGGTAGTCCAGTCCCGGCGGGAAGTTTTTGGATAGGTCTTTGAGCAAGGCTTCGATTTGGTTGTTGATTTCGGTGGCGTTCGATCCGGCGGTCTGGTTGATCATCATCGTCACGCCGGGATGCCCGCTCAATCCTCCTTCGTATTCGTAACTCTGGTTGCCCAATTCGATCCGGGCTATATCCTTGAGCCGCAGCACTTCCCCGTCTTCATTGGCGCGGACAACCATATTGCCGAATTCTTCGGGCGTTTCGTAGCGGCCTCGGTACTTTATCGTGTAGTTGAACACGTTTTCGGAGTTTTCGCCGAACGAACCCATCGAGGCTTCGATGTTCTGTTCGTCCATGATTTGGGCGATATCGGAGGGTACCAGGCCGTATTGGGCCATGCTTTCCGGGTCGAGCCAGATCCGCATCGCGTAGGTGGCACCCATGCAGCGCACATCTCCCACGCCTTGAATACGTTGGATCTGGGGCGCGATGTTGATATTGATGTAGTTGGTGATGAAGGTCTCGTCGAAGGAATCGTCCGGACTATAGACTCCGATGATGGCCAAAGTGCTGGGCTGGCGTTTATTGACGGTGATGCCCACCTGGGTCACTTCGCTCGGCAGCTGGCTCTGGGCGCGGGAAACCCGGTTCTGGACGTTCACGGCGGCTTGATCCGGGTCGGTGCCTTGGGTAAAGTAAATGCTGATGCTGGCCGAACCGGAGGAAGCGGTCGATTCCATATAGGTCATGTTCTCCACGCCGTTGATGGCTTCTTCCAAGGGAACCAGGACGGCTTTCTGCACCGTTTCGGCACTGGCTCCCATGTACGAGGCCGATACGTGCACGGTGGGCGGCGCGATGTCGGGGTATTTCTCGATAGCCAGACCTTTCAAGGCCAAAATGCCGAGGAAGACAATCGCGACCGAGATGCAGATAGCCAGGACAGGTCGTTTGATGAATATATTCTTGCTCATAATTATTCTACAGTCTTGATTTCCATATTGTCTCTCAATAATCCCGCTCCGGAAGCCACGATGACATCTCCGGGCTGCAAACCTTCGGTCACGATGTATTCCTTGCCGTCGCTCATCTCCGAGACTTTGATTTGGGTGTTCTTGGTTTTCCCGTCGATTACTTTATATACGAATATCTTGTCTTGAAGTTCGTAGGTGGCTTCCTGGGGAATCAGAATGACATCTTGGTAGGTCTGGGGCATCAGGACGCTTCCGTTGGCTCCGCTTAGCAGCAAGCGGTCGGGATTGGGGAAGACCGCCCGGACGGAGACCGTGCCGGTATTCTCATTGATCAGCCCGCTGATGCTTTCCACTCTTCCGCTATGGCTGTAAACCGAGCCGTCGCTGAGCTGGAGCTGGATATCGGGCATGTTCTTGATGGCATTGCCGAGGTTTCCGTATTGCCGTCCTAATTCCAGGACTTTATTTTCGTTGAAAGAGAAATAGACGTACATGCTGGCGTTGTCTGAAACGGTGGTGAGCGGCTCGGCGCTGTTGGCGCTCACCAGGCTGCCTTCGCGCAGGGGCAGGGTGCCGACTACGCCGTCGGAAGGACTGCTGACTTCGGTATAGGAGAGGTTGTTCTTGGCCTCGATTTCGAGGGCCTCCATCTGGGCAAGGGTGGCTTTGGCACTATGCAGGGCATTGAGAGCCGATTTGAGTTCGTATTCGGACACTACTTGATGCTCGTAGAGAGCCAGGGTGTTGTCGTAATCCAATTGGGCCGATTCCACGCCCACTTTGGCAGCTTCCAGATTGGCTTCGGCGGCTCGCAGGGCCGCGATATAAGGGACTTGGTCGATGATGAAAAGCACTTGGCCTTTTTTCACAACCTGTCCTTCGGTCACTTTCACTTCGGTGATTTTTCCGGAAACCTGGGCGTAGATATTGATATCCTGCCGGCCTCGGACGATGGCCGAGTAGGTGCTGTTCAGGACTTTGTCCGTGGTGGAAATGCTCAGGACGGGATACTCGGGCGTGCTAATCTGTCCTTGACGGTTCTGGCATCCGCTCAGGATGGCAGTCAGGACCATCAGAAGTCCGGGTGCTAAGTTTCTTAACCTCATGATATTGTCTTTTGTCGTTTGTTGTGTCTGGACGAGAGTGTGTCTATGGCTCGTCTTTTTATTGAGTTGTTTGATTGGCAGGAAATAACCTATTCCCAGCCTGTAGGTTTTTCTCTTTTTGAGAGAGCACAAAGTAAGGGTATATGTCGCAAATCGGATTGGTCTAAATCGAAGCTAATATAGTCAATATGGGAACATGATGGCATGGAGAACGCAGATTTAACTTTCGTTAACATTTCCGTAGCCTGTCTGTTATTTTTTGTTAAAAATTCGGAAAAGACCATGAAACTTTTATAACGGACTTTTGCAGCGTCAAATCGGAAGATTTTGTATTTTAATTGTAATAAAATCAGTTTATTAAAATATTGTCTAAGGGGCAAGGATCGTTTTGTGGCTGTTTGCTCCTTTTGCGGAAAGAAAAAAAATCAAACCTTATAAAACAATGACAAAACTGTTGAAATTTTTCCTTTGTTTCTGCGCCTCCTTGCTGATGGCGGGCGGCTTGCAGGCAGAAGAAGTGACTGAAGATGTATCGGCCAATTTGGGGGCAATCCGGGGCCGTATCGTGGATGAAGCCAAGCATACCTTGCCCGGGGCTTCCATTTGGATTGCCAGCCTGCAGGAAGGTGCCGTCAGCGATGTGGACGGGTATTATTCCTTGTCGAATCTGAATCCGGGAACTTATACTTTGAAAGTGACTTATGTGGGTTTTGCTCCCAAGGAAGTCTCGGTGGAGGTGGTGGCCGGAACGACCACTTCTTTGGATATCGTGCTGCATGAAGGGATTCAGTTGAACGAAGTGTCTGTTGTGGGCGCGTTCCGGGGCCAGCGGCGGGCATTGAATGCGCAGAAAAACGAAGTGGGTATCGTGGATGTGGTTTCATCGGACCAGATTGGCAAGTTCCCGGATGCCAATATCGGGGATGCCTTGAAACGGATTAGCGGGATCAATGTGCAATACGACCAGGGCGAAGCCCGTTTCGGCCAGGTGCGGGGTACGTCTGCCGATATGAGCTCGGTAACGATTAACGGGAACCGTCTGCCTTCGGCCGAAGGGGACATCCGTAACGTGCAGCTGGACTTGATTCCTTCGGACATGATCCAGACTATCGAGGTGAACAAGGTGGTGACTTCGGATATGGACGGGGATGCCATCGGGGGTTCGATCAATCTGGTTACCAAGAGCACGCCTTACCGCAGGACGTTTTCCGCTACGGTGGGAAGCGGTTACAATGTGGTCAGCGACAAGGCGCAACTGAACTTGGGTTTGACCTATGGCGACCGTTTTTTCAAGGACAAGTTCGGTATCATGGTGGCTGCTTCTTACCAGAACGCGCCTATCGGTTCGGACGATGTGGAATTTGAATACGACCGCGACGAGGAAACCGGCGAAGTGTTCATGACCGATGCCGAGACGCGCCAGTATTATGTGACTCGTCAGCGTCAGAGCTATTCTTTGTCGTTGGATTACGATATCAATGCCAACAACAAGTTGACGTTCAAAGGTATCTACAATCGCCGCCATGACTGGGAAAACCGTTACCGCATTTCGTTCAAGGATTTGGACAAGCCGGAGGAAATGGAGGCCGAAATCGAGACCAAGGGCGGGAACATGGACAACCGGAACGCCCGTCTGGAATTGCAGCAGACCATGGATTTCGCTTTGGACGGACAGCATCTGATTGCCAAGCGTCTGAACCTGGACTGGGGGGCTTCTTACTCCCGTGCCAGCGAAGACCGTCCGCATGAGCGTTATTTCAATTTGAAGCAGAAGGATTTGGCTTTCGATATCGTGGGAGCTGGCGGACGTTTCCCTTATATCAGCAATCCGGTCAACCTTCATGAAGGGGAGTGGGAAGTGGATGAACTGACTGAATCCAATCAGAACATTTACGAAACCGATATCAAGGGACATTTGGATTTCAGCCTGGATCTGGCCAAAGGGGAGTTCAGCAACAAGCTCAAGTTCGGTGCCAAGCATGTGAGCAAGACCAAGCATAAGGATATCGTGATGTATGACTATGCCGGGGCTTATGAAGATGCTTACGGTTCGGCCTGGTCGGCCAACTTGGTGGAACAGATTCGCGACGGGTATATGCCGGACGGGGTCTATCCTTCCACGGATTTTGTCAGCAACGGCTATCTGGGAAGCTTGCGGCTTTCGGATCTGGAAGGGGAGCAGGTTTTGGAAGAATCTTCTGGAAACTTTGATGCCGAGGAGCATGTAAGTTCGGCCTATGTCCGCTTCGATCAGAATTTCGGTTCGCAGCATCAGTTGATTGTGGGCTTGCGAATGGAGGCTACGAACCTGGCTTACGAAGGCTTCAACTGGAATATCGATGAGAACGAAGAGGAAAGCTTGGTGGCTACCGGTCGTCAGAAGCACCGCTATTTCAACTGGCTGCCGAGCGTTCTGTACCGTTACGACATCACGGACCGTTTGCAGTTCCGGGCTTCGTTCACCGAAACGCTGGCTCGTCCTAAGTATTCGGCTTTGGTTCCCAGCACGCATATCAATCTGTATGATATGGAAATCACTTTGGGTAATCCGGATTTGTTGCCCACCTTGTCTTACAACTTCGATGCGAGCATCGACTATTTCTTTGAGAGCGTAGGTTTGGTTTCTGCCGGTGTTTTCTACAAGCGGATCAACGACTTTATCGTGGATCAGCGTATCAGCGGCGATTACGAGTACGCGCCGGGCGTTTCCGGGGATTTTGACAAGATTGTGAAGCCGGTCAACGCGGGGGATGCCGACCTCTTGGGTGTGGAAGTGACCTTGCAGCGTGACTTGGGTTTCATCACGCCGGCTTTGAAATGCCTGGGTGTTTATGGTAACTATACCTACACTTACTCCAATGTACAGAACTTCAACTTCGAAGGCCGTGAAAACGAACAAGGTTTGCGTCTGCCGGGTTCGCCCGCGCATACCGCCAATGCTTCTCTCTACTTCGAGCTGAAGGGCTTCCATTTGAGGCTTTCGTATAATTACGCTTCCTCTTTCATCGATGAAATGGGCGAACATGCCGATTTGGACCGCTATTACGATGCCGTTAACTATTTGGACTTGAACGCCAGCTATACCTTCGGCAAGGATTTCAAATGGACCGTCTATGCCGAAGCCAATAACCTGCTCAACCAGCCTTTGCGTTACTACCAGGGAACGAAGGAACGGACGATGCAGGCGGAGTTTTATGGGGTGAGGTTTAATGCTGGTATCAAACTGAACTTCTAAAAATTTGGATTTAGGAGGGGCATCTGCGGCGTTACGCGCGGGATTCGAAAATGCTCACGTACAAAAGTACGCTCCGCTTTTCTCACCCGCGCGTGCCTTGCATCTGCCCATTCTAAATCCAAATTTTCGCTGGATTGACAATTTTGGGATTTTGAAAAGAATTTGAAATAGGACTGTAACCTTGCGGTTGTAAAAAAACATTAAATACGATATAAAATGAAGAAAATGTTGATGTTGCTGGCTGGTGCGGTTTTCGCTCTGCCGGCTTTCGCCCAAAGCCCGGAAGAATGGGAAGCTTTGGAAAAGGATGTGAATTTCTATTTGGCCAACGATTTGGGTCGCAACGGGTACTACGACCAGAAGACGATTGCCGAGACGATGGGCGTGATGGCCGAGACGCTGAGCGTGGAATGCGTGCTGGCGGCCGGTGACGTGCATCATTTCGAAGGGGTCCGCAGCGTGGACGACCCGCTTTGGATGACGAATTACGAATTGATTTACAAGCATCCGGAGCTGATGATTCCTTGGTATGCGATTTTGGGAAACCATGAGTACCGGAGCAATCCCCAAGCGGTAATCGACTACAGCAAGGTCAGCGCCCGCTGGAACATGCCTTCGCGCTATTATGTGAAGATGATTGAGGACAACGGGGTGACGGTCTGCGTCCTGATGATTGATACGGCACCGCTTATCGACAAGTACCGCCGCGATGCGGAAGACTATCCCGATGCCGGCAAGCAGGACATGGAAAAGGAGCTGGCTTGGATTGATTCCGTTTTGGATACGGTGGATGCCGACTGGACATTGGTAGTGGGCCATCATCCTATCTATGCGCAGACCGACAAGAACGAGTCGGAACGTGCCGATATGCAGCAGCGGGTGGACAAGATCCTGCGCGAACACGATAATGTGGACATGTACCTTTGCGGCCATATCCATAATTTCCAGCATATCCGGGTGAAAGGCAGCGATATCGATTATGTGGTCAACAGTTCGGCTTCGCTGGCTCGCGATGTGGAACCTATCGAAGGCACGCAGTTCTGCAGCAGCGAGACGGGTTTCTCGGTGATTGCCGCCGACAAGGACGAACTTTGCCTGCACATGATGGACAAGAACGGCAAGGTGTTATATACGGTGAAGAGGAGCAAGTAGGCCTTTGGCGGATTTGCTTGGAATAGCGGGCTTTCGGCGTTGATTAAGATGCTGGAGGCTCGCTATTTATATTTGTACTGGCTATGCTCATTTCGAGAACAAGGCCGATGCCGTCATTACCCTCGCTATTTGTATTGGCATGCTGATAAGGATTCTTGCTACCCGGGATATATTCGGCGGTTCCGGCTTTACGTCTGTTGGGGCGGATTTCTAGAACACTTGTTGTCGGTTTCTTTTGTTCTGTGGGCTATAGCGATTCGGCAATTGGGAACACTTTTGTACTTTTACAATTTGTTTGAGCATTCGGGGCAGGTGTTCTGTGTTTTTTGACCCGATACCGGTGCTTGCGATAGATTCAGAGGCGTTGAATGTCCAAAATCTGGGATTATGGCATTGATATTGAATATAGAAACATCCACCAAGAACTGTTCGGTGGCCTTGAGCCGGAATGGGGTCGTACTGGCTTGGCGCGAAAGCGAGGAGGGCAATGACCATGCGGCCAAGACGGCAGTCTTTGTGGAAGAAGTATTGTCCGAAGCCGGGAGAAAGGCCGAGGAATTGGACGCTGTGGCGGTGGGGAAGGGCCCCGGTTCGTACACGGGTTTGCGGATTGGCGTTTCTACGGCCAAAGGTCTGGCCTACGGTTTGGGCAAGCCGCTGATTGCGGTCAGCCCTCTGCAGGCGATGGCAATGGAGTCCATTCGCAGAGCCTCGGAAGAGGGAGTACTGGAGCCCGATTCGATCTTTTGCGCGATGACCGATGCCGGGCGGATGGAGGTCTATGCGGCATTGTACGATGCCCAAGGCAAGGAGTTGCGTCCGGTGGAAGCGGTGATTTTAGATTCGGATTCGTATTCGGGATATTGGCAGAAAGCGGATATGTTCTTTGCTGGGAATGCTTGCGCCAAGTGCCGGACGGTCTTGGCATCGCCCAGGATTCGTTTTTATCCGGATATCCATCCTTCGGCTCGCTATATGCCATTGCTGTCGGAAAGGGCATTCCGGGAAAGTCGTTTTGAGGATCTGGCGTATTTCGAACCCTTCTATCTGAAGGATTTCATTGCCGGCAAGCCGCATGTGAAAGGACTGAACTGATGGAAGCGAAGCTTTACCCTGTTTTGGGCTTGATGTCAGGCACTTCGCTCGATGGCCTGGACATTCTTTATGCGGAATTCTGGCAGGATGCGTCGGGGCGTTGGCGATACCGGATGGGCGCGTCCGAAACGCGGGCATACCCTGCGGACTTGAGGGCGGCTTTGGCCTCGGCCATGGGAATGGGCGGCTTGGAATTGTCTTTTTTGGATGCGGACTACGGGCATTTTGTGGGGCGTTGCATACGGGATTTCGTGGCTAAGTATTCGTTGCACCCGGAGTTCGCCGCCGTGCACGGGCATACGGTCTTTCATCAGCCGGAACGGGCTTTGAGCTTGCAAATCGGAGACGGGGCGGCCATGGCGGTGGAGAGCGGTTTGCCGGTAATCAATAAGTTCCGCAATACGGATGTGGCTTTGGGCGGGCAAGGGGCTCCTTTGGTCCCGATAGGCGATGCCTTGCTGTTTCCGGAATACGATTTCTGCCTGAATCTGGGCGGGATTTCCAATATTTCGTTCGATGCCGGGGCTTCAGGCCGCGTGGCTTTCGACATCTCGCCTTGCAATCTGGCCTTGAACCGTTTGGCGGCACGGCAGGGATTGGCTTACGACAAAGACGGCGCATTGGCTCGCAAAGGGAAGTTGGTCCTGTCGCTGCTGCAAGCCTTGGATTCGTTGGTTTTTTACAGGCTCGAACCGCCTAAATCTTTGGGTTTTGAATGGTTTTCTTCGGAGTTCTGGCCGGTTGTGGAGTCTTGTCCTGGCAGTTCTGTTCCGGATTTGCTGCATACGGTAACGGAACATATCGCAAGCCAGATTGCGCGGGTCTGCCATTCGCAGCCGGGCAAACGTTCGATGTTGCTGACCGGGGGCGGTGCGTTGAACCTCTATCTGAAGGAAAGGATTTCGGCTTTGGCCGGGGTGGAAGTGGTTTCGGCTTCTCGTCAGTTGATCGAATATAAGGAAGCCTTGATTTTCGCATTCATGGGCGTGCTTCGGATGCGAGGCGAACGCAATTGCCTGCGTTCAGTGACCGGCGCCCGGAAGAATGCTTGCGGAGGCTGTGTTTTCCTTCCTTAAAAAGTGATCTATTTGCAGGATTTGGGGTAAAAGGCGGTCTTCGGATCCGTTATGGACTATGAAATCGGACTGATTCATTCTTTCAGCGGCGGGCATCTGCTTTTCGAGCCGGGCCAGGATGGATTCCCGGCTGCTGTGGTCGCGGGCTTGGCTTCGTTGGATTTGTTCTTCCAAGGGGGCTTCCACATCGATGATGAAGTCGAACATCGGTGCCATGCCGCAATCGAACAGGATGGCCGATTCCACAATGGCGTAGGGGGGAGGCGTGGGCAGGGCAGCGAGACGGCGGAACCATTGACGGCTGTCTTCGAAGACCAAGGGGTGGATCAATGCGTTGAGTCTGGCCAGTTCCTGCGGGTTATTGAAAACAATTGCGGCCAAGATTTTTTTGTCTGTCGCGGCGGCCTCTCCGAACAGTTCGGCTATCTTTTGTCTTACTTCCGGCTGGGCCGAGAGGCGTTTGGCTTCGGTGTCGGCATCGTAAACCGGGATGCCTAAAGAGGAGAAAATCCGGGACACGGTGGATTTGCCGCTGCCGATACTGCCGGTGAGACCTGTTTTGAGCATGATGGGTTCGATTCTGAGAAAGCGATAAGCTGCAAACGAAGCTGCGGGCTTGGATTAGGGAATTTGCAGCCGATTCGATAAATAGTAAAGGTGTACCCTTTCCTCTGCCATAATCCCCATTGGGCTGGAGTTATGTGCAGGATGTCTGGTACACCTTTTTATTAGGGAATCCGGTTACTTCAAGTCAGTCTGGAGATGCCTTTTATTTCGTGTCGGGCAGCTGGTCGGAAAGGCTCGAAGCAATCGCGCTCTTTTCCATGCGCAGACGGCTGCCGTCTTCCACTTCAATCGATACGGTGGTTTCCTGGATATCGACGATTTTGCCGTGGATGCCTCCGATGGTGACAACGCGCTGGCCTTTCTGCAGGCTGTCGCGGAACTTCTTCTGCTCCTTGCTCCGCTTCATCTGCGGGCGGATCATGAAGAAATAGAAAATGACCAAGATGACTACGATCAACAGGATTTGTTGCAGGGCGGCGTTCTGGCCTTGTCCGGGAGTAGTGGACGCTTGCAACAGGATGTTCAGAAAATTCATGTCTTAAAAAACTGTTTTAAAAATGAGGTCGCAAAGATAATCCGCATCGGGCTATCTGCCAAATCTTGGCTCGGGAATTAACAATTTTTAGGAAAAAAGCGCTTTGTATAGCATTTACTTCGTTTGCGCGGATTTTCTCTCGTTAGTTTGAGCAAACGTATGTTTTGAATAGTGTTCCTCAAATTATCTTAATCCATTTGGGGCTGATTCGTTCATGTTACGCTTCTTGTCTTGGTAGCCTGTTGGAAAAGACGAGGGAGCGGCTTATCCGATCAGACCCCGGCCGCTCTTGCGGAGTTTCTTTTCATCGGCCAAGTCCTTGGCAATCTTGTTGAGGACCCCGTTGATGAAGGCCGCGCTGTCGGCCACGCAGAAACGTTTGGCCAGTTCGATGTACTCGTTGAGCGTCACCTTGACCGGAATGGACGGGAAGTTGAGGAATTCGCTCACCGCCATGCAGAGCAGGACTTTTTCGGTCAGGCCGATACGCTCGGGTTTCCAGTTTTGCAAGCGGGCGAACACATAGTCGTTGTATTCGTCCTGGTGCAGCAATGTCTTTTCGAGCAAGGTTTTGCCAAAGACCACCGCTTCGTCTTCCGCCGACCAGCCCGGATCCACATTGTCGAGCCGTTCCGGGCTCATTTGCGCAATCAGGGTGGATACCCAGACCGTTACCGACTCGTAATCCGATTCCCAGTATAACGAACGTTCCTCGCAGTAGGAACGCAGGATCGGGTTCGGGCCGATTTTCCGCCGGTACATCTTGCGCAGGAACATCCGGTGGAATTCGAAATCGCTTTTTTCCGATTCCGGCTTCTGTTCCCAGTCCGCTTTCAGGTTTTCCAGCACCTTGTCGGCTATCGACGGCCCTTCCTGCAAGTTGAAAAGGTCGTTGAACACAGCCGAAATCAAGTCCGTCTGCCGGTCTTTCCAGTTGAACTTGTAATTCTCTATATTGAGCAGGTAGTTGGGATCCTTTTTGAGATGCTCCACCGCCAAGTTCTGCGCCATCATGCGCAAGCCTTCCAGCTGCGCTTCCGAGAAGCGTTTGCGTTCGGCCATGCTTTCGTATCTTTCCTGCGCGTATTCGGATAAGGAGACCAGGAAGGAAATATGCAAATAGTAGAGCGAAGCCGTCTGATCCAGCCCTGCCAGCAGATTCTTCTGGCAAGACAATGCCGATTCGGCTCCCCCTTGAACAAAACCATAATAGGCCTGAACGGCTTTTTCTCGGATGTAGCGTCTGTTGAACATTCTCTAAATGTGCTTGTATGAACCAACAATCCCTATGGCGGATTGGTCTTTCCAAGCGGAAAAACGGGCAAAATTACGGAAAAAAAATTTATGACGGATTTTTTGGGTTCGGAAGCGACGGATTTTTTGAGCGATTCGGGTTAGGGAATGCCTTATTCAGAGACCATCTGCTCGGCAAAATACCGGTGCAGCTCCGTGCAGTCGGTCAGTTCGGGATGGAAACTGGCGGCCATCATGTTCCCTTGGCGTACCAGGACGGGATGCTCCTTGTAGGAAGCCAGGGTTTCGACCCCTTCGCCGCAGGCTTCGATGCGGGGTGCCCGGATGAATACCGCCGGGAGCGGTTGGGCAAAGCCTTTCACTTTCAAGTCGGTGACGAAACTGTCGAGCTGGGAGCCGTAAGCGTTCCTTTTTACCACGATGTTCATCAGGCCGAGGCGGCTTTGTAGGTTGTTTCCTTCCAGTTCCTTGGCCAGAAGGATCATGCCGGCGCAGGTGCCGAAGGCGGGCATCCCTTTGGCGATGGCCTTGCGCAGGGGTTCCATCAGGCCCGACCATTCCAATTGCTTGCCCATCGAGGTGCTTTCCCCGCCGGGCAGGATGATTCCGTCGATGCTGCGCAGGTCTTTGGCTTCCTTGACCCAGCGCGTGTTGCATCCTATCGACTGCAACATGGCTTCGTGCTCTTCAATGGCACCTTGTATTCCTAGGATTCCAATCGTTTTCATGAAAAGTTATTGTGGGAAGAATTTGGTTTGAAAGTCGCACCCGATATATGGAACGGACTTTTTCGTGTCGGTCTTCTCCATATACCGGGCGCAGCCAAGATTCTAGTTGTGTCAATAATAAATGCTGGATACTTTTTGTCAGAATGGGTAAGATGCACCGTACATTACCAGCCGCGGTTCGCGAAAAGCTGCTTATCATCCAACTGCCGTACATCAATGCCGTGCATGGCTTCGCCCAGGTTTTCGGACAGCTTGGCCAGCTTCTTGGCATCCATGTAGTTGGTGGTGGCTTCTACAATGGCTTTAGCCACCTTCTTGGGATTGGAGGACTTGAAGATGCCCGAGCCTACGAATACCGATTCGGCTCCTAACAGACGCATCAAAGCCGCATCGGCCGGCGTGGCCACGCCCCCTGCCGAGAAATTGGGCACTGGCAGCTTGCCGTGTTCGGCCACATAGCAAACCAAGTCGTAAGGAGCTCCCAGGTTCTTGGCTTCGGTCATCAATTCCTCCTTGCTGCAAGCCTGCAAGCGGTGGATGCCGCCCATCACGGCCCGCATGTGGCGCACGGCTTCCACGATATTGCCCGTTCCGGCTTCGCCCTTGGTGCGGATCATCGCGGCACCTTCCCCGATACGGCGCAAGGCTTCGCCCAGATTGCGGCATCCGCAGACAAACGGGATCTTGAAATCGTGCTTGTTGATGTGGAATTCTTCATCGGCCGGCGTCAGCACTTCGCTTTCATCGATGAAGTCGATATCCAGGGCTTGCAGGATCTGGGCTTCGGCGATATGCCCGATACGGCATTTGGCCATGACCGGGATGCTGACCGCTTTCTTGATTTCCATGATCATCTTGGGGTCGCTCATACGGGCTACGCCGCCTTGGGCGCGGATGTCCGAAGGAACTCTTTCCAACGCCATTACTGCGATGGCTCCGGCATCTTCGGCAATCTTGGCCTGTTCCACATTGGTCACATCCATGATGACCCCGTTCTTCAGCATTTCTGCTAAGCCCACCTTGACTTTCCAGTCTGGAGCTTGTTTTGTTGTTGCTTTCATTGGGAAAACACAAATTTATAGGAGGCAAGAAGCCTTACGACATCCTGCCCCGGTGAACGTTAACTATTATTTTCTTTTTGAAATATCCGGGTCGAGTCTTTGGAAATGCCCGGTGAAACCCTCTTTCTGTTTTTTGATTCACAGGGAGGGCGAGCCGAATACCTTTCCCGGCTGATTCGGGCTTGAGAGGTATTTAAAGGCCGTTCCTCCTTGCGACTCTTATGCAAAGGTATTCAAATTTTCGATATGGCGCAGAAAAAAACGGATTTTGGGGAAATCCGGCATAGTCAGTTTCGGATGTTCCGTTTTTGACGATTCGTGCAGGCCTGGTGCAGGTACTCCTGAATCGTGGTCCGGATGCTCAGCGTGGTCAGCAGGTTGTTTCCGGCCGAAGGATAGACCCGGTTGGATAGGAACACATAGACCAGGCCGTCGGCGGGATCCACCCAGAAATACGTGCCGGTGAAGCCGCTATGCCCGAAGCTGGAAATCGATGCCGAAGGCGCGGTAGGCGAGGGCAGGGAAGTATCGGCGGGCGGCTTGTCGAATCCTCCGCCCCGGCGGTTGTCTTCGGGGCTGAATTCGTTGGAGGTGAAAAGGTCCACCGTCCCGGGATTGAAATACTGTATGCCGCCGTATTCCCCGCCTTGCAGCAGCATCTGGGCAATGACCCCGACATCATGGGCGTTGGAGAACAGTCCGGCCGAACCGCCCGCCCCTCCCGTCAGCGCAATCAGCGGATCATGGACGAATCCCCGGATTTGGCGGTGACGAAGCACCGTGTCGTTTTCGGTGGGCATGATTCTTGCCGGTTCGAAACGTTCCAAAGGATGGAAGCCGATGTTCTCCAATCCGAGGAAGCGGTAAAAGTTTTCCTCCACGTAGGCATCGAGCGAGGTATCGGCGAGCACTTGCAAGGCTTCGTTCAGGTAGTAGAATCCCAAGTCGCTATAGACGTAGGGCTTGCGGCGGTTTACCGGGCTTTCGTCAATCAGTTCCCGGATATGGGCGGTGTAACCGGCTTGCAAGTAGAGGCTGTCGGCGATTTGCAACGGGTACTGCGCCGAGGGCAGGGAATCGAAGACAGGCATCCCGTTCCAGACCGGCTCGGCCAGATCCACGTAAGGGATATAGGATTTGAGTCCCGATTGGTGCGAAAGCAGTTCCCGGAAAGTGATGTTCCGTTTGTCGGTCCGCCTTAAACGGGGCAGGAAGTCCGAGACCGGTTCGTCCAAATCGTAAACGCCGTCTTCGTACAGCCGCATGTAAGCCAGCGTGGTTGCCATGATTTTGGTCAGGGAAGCTATGTCGTAGAGGTCGTTGGTTTCTACTACAGGCGCTGAACTGTCGTAGGTGGGATGCCCGAAACTGCGGTCATAAACCACCATGCCGTCCTTGGCTACGAAGACCTGGCAGCCGGGCATGGCACCTTGGCCGATGGCCGATTCAATCAGGGAGTCGATACGGGGGAAGACCGCCGGGTCCAAGCCTGTTTCCCAGGCTGGGCGGGTGCCGAAACGGGTGGCTTGGGTCTGGATGCCATGCCCGGCGGGCCAGTATTTGGCAATGCTGACCGGAAGGCGGCCGCTGGCACCTAATCTCCCGGTAAGGATGTCGGCGCAGGCAATCTGGCTTTCTGCCACTTCCTGGTATCCGCAGAGGATGGCCTGGATCTTGGGCATCTCGTAAAAAGGCTTCAAGGCGTAAGGCGGCGCGAACACCACAAGGACGACCGGTTTGCCGAAATTCTGCAGGCTGTCCACCAAGCGGACAGTCTGGGGCGTGATGCCGTAACTCTTGGCCGGGCTGTAATTGGTATTGGTGATGCAGACAATCAGGAGGTCGCTCTGTTCCGCTTTCTTCCGGAAATCCTTGTTGAAAGTCTTTTCAAAATCGAAATCCCGGTGCAGGTTGATTTGCCGGAGTTCCGGCTCGTAGCCCAGAAGCCGCATCCCAAAGCGGGAACCGCTCCCGTAGCCGATATTGATGCAAAGCTTGTCGGGATAGCTGTAGGCCGGCAACGGCAGCAGACGGCCGAAATTTTCTACCAAGGTCGCGCTGCGGTCATAGATGGCTTGCCTTAAGGCCGCGGCATCCGCCGTGTTGATGGAGTCGTTCAGGAACCGTTCCGTCTCTTGCCGGGAGAAATCCGAGGGGCAGCTGTCGAAATCCATTCGTTGCTGCTGGGCCAGTTTGTAATACAGGATACGGCGGCAGGCATCTTCCAAACGTTCCTTGGGCAGTATGCCTTTCTTGACGGCCTTGGCGATGGCACGGATGGCGGCTTCCGGATCTACCGGCAGCAGCAGCACGTCGCAACCGGCTACCAGTGCCAGGACTTCCACCGAGCCTTCCTCCAAGTCCGGCATTCCCGGTATCCCATCCAAGGCGGAGCGGACCCCGGCCATTTCCAAGCCGTCGGTCACGACTAAGCCTCGATAGCCGAGTTCTTCGCGCAGCAGGCCGTTCACTATCGCCGGGCTGAGCGAGGAGGGCAATCCGTTGCTGTCGTAGGCGGGCAGGTTCAAATGCGCCACCATGACGCTTTCCACGCCTTGCTTTATCAGTTCCTTGAACGGCCATAGGTGGATGCTGTCCATCTGTTGCCGGCTATGGGCAATCAGCGGCAGCGCATGGTGGGAGTCGGTCTCGGTATCCCCGTGGCCGGGAAAATGCTTGGCCGAACCCATTACGCCCTCGGCTTGCAATCCGCTGAGATAGAGTCCGGCAAGCCGGGCTACCCGTTCGGGTTCCTCGCCAAAGGAACGGGTGTTGATGACCGGGTTGTCCGGGTTGTTGTTCACGTCGGCATCTGGCAGGAAGTTCCATTGAATCCCCAGCAGACGGCATTGGCGGCCTACTTGCCGCCCCATCGCATAGACAAGCTCTTCGTCCGAGATGGCGCCCAAGGCTTGCTGGAGCGGGAAGCGCGTTATGTCGGTGAGCCGCATTCCCGGCCCGGTTTCCCCGTCGATGCTCATCCAGAGCGGAAGCTCGGAGGCTTGGCGGTAGGCTTGTTGCAGCTGGAGCATGTCCCCGGTTTTTCCGGCAAAGAAGCAGATGCCGCCGAAAGGATGCTTGGACAGCAGATCCTGCATCTGTTTGACGTATTTGGCCTCGGGCTTGGCTTTGGAACGGAGTACCATGGTCTGCGCCGCCATGTCTTCGATGGACATCTTATGGATGATCCGGTTGATTTCCGGGCTGTGGAGGTCTTTCTTGCTCGGGTAGGGGATGGCGGGGAATCCTTTTTCAGCGCATCCGGGCAGGATCGATGCCGTTTGCCGCGCGGCGGGGCTTGACGGGGATGATGTTGTCGAGTCCGGCAGCAGGGTGTTGGCATTCTCTTCCATCGCGTTTTGTGCCGCAGAGGGCATCAGGCCTAGCGCGAGCAGGCAAGAAAGCGAAGCAAGGATCCTTTTCCCTGACAAGGACTGTTTCAAGTTATAGCGAATGAAGGAAAGTGTCATGGTGGGTTCTGAAATATAAGGGTAACTATGGAAAAAAGACGAGCCGTATATCGTACAAACCATTGCGGTTGGGGAGTACGGCCCGAGGAGGGATGGGAGGCGGCGGGCTTGTCGGAAACCTTTAGAAACCTAACAGATTCTGCATCCCGAAGCATCCGGTTTTGCCCGGAAGCCATTCGGCCGCCATGACCGCCCCTAAGGCGAAGCCTTGGCGGGATTTGGCCGTGTGGCTCAATTCGATGGTGTCGATGGCCGAATCGAAGAAAAGCCGGTGCGTGCCTACGGTCTCTCCTTCGCGCAGGCTGACAATCGGGAGGCTGCCATCGGGAACCGCCGGGCATGGGATTGGGGCGTTTCCGAGGCAAGGTCCGGCCTCTTGTCCGCCTTGGGTCGCTGGAACCGGCGATTCTGCCAATTGCCAGTCCTTGTATCGGGAATGGCAGTCCATGACGTTCTTTGCCAAGGTGATAGCCGTGCCGCTGGGCTTGTCTAACTTATGGATATGGTGAATTTCCTCGATGCTTGCGTGGTATGCGTTTTGCTGTTCCATTTTGGAGCTCAGGAAACGGGCCGTCGCCATGAAGATATAGACCCCGATGCTGAAGTTGGAGGCCGTGAACAGGCTTTGATTCTCGGCCAGGCAGCGTTCTCGGATTTCCGGCATCGCCTTGTCCCAGCCGGTAGTGCCGACCACGATGGGCAGGTGGTGCTGGAAACAGCGTTCGATATTGCCCGGTGCTGCGGAGGGCGTGCTGAAATCAATCGCCACATCGGCCTGCGCCAGCAGCGAAGCCTTTTCCTGCCAGTCTTGTTCATTGTCGATGACAGCGATGATGGAATGCTTCCGTCCCAAGGCTGTCTTTTCTATCTCTTTGCCCATTTTCCCGTAGCCGAGCAGGGCTATTTTGAGTTGTTTCATTTTTTGAATGCCAATTGAATGCCAATCTTTGCCGTGTTCCGTTTGGGGCTGCCGTTCGCCGCAGGCCCTTATGGGAGCATTGTGAGTCTGGGTTACGTGTTAGTCGTTTTTATGTCGTTTTTGTATTGCTGGGAGCCCGGCGGTGTGCCGCCCTCATTTCAAGGTGAGGCAGACCTTGATGCCTGCGTCCAAGGGAAAACCATTGCGGATATGGAAATTGGTTCGCGCATAGGGTTTTATCGACATGGACAGGTTCGGACTCACATTGAAAGAGGAGAGGTGCGCATAGACAATCGCATCGACGATATTGAGCAGATAGACCGCTCCGGCGATGATGATGCACAGTTCGAAATTATGTTCGTAATAGTTCCGCAGTTCCAGCAGTTCGCTGAGCGAGTAATCGACCAGGTCGGGATTGGAATTGGTGGAGGTGGAGTCGGTCCTGACTTTGATTTCGTCCTGGTAGAGGTTCCGGTTTTTCAGCATGTCGTCGGTAAAATAGACCAAGACCGCCGCACCGGCGTAAACGACAGGCGTTTTATACCATTGTCCGTTGTAGATTTGCCCTAAGCCTGGCACGACGGCCGAGCAGAGTGCCGCCATTCCGGGAGACTTCAAGCCTCCTTTTTTCTTTCGCTTGAAAGCGCCCGAATTCCGTTGCTTGAAAGTGAGGAGCTTGGGGTCCACACCGGGAGAGGCTTCGAACAGCGTGTCTTGCTTGGGTTTCTTGAAGAAAGCGAGCGCATCGGCAGAAAACAGCTTCTCGGAAGAGAATAAATCGGAGGCCGAATAGAACTCGTTGGAGAAACGGAAGCCTCCGGGATTCGAAAAATCCATTATGCCAAAGGATTCCGTGGAGAATCCGGAATATCCTCCCCGGCTGAAATCGCCATAGCCGGTTCCACCGCTTGTAATTCCGGGCAAAGGATGGTTGGATGCCAAGAAACCCGATGGGGATGCTTCCGGCCTGGGCGTATATTGAGCCCGTCCTTGGAGAGCAAGGAGCAGGATGCAGCTCAGGCAACACAGCATCCGTACAGTCCAAGAACGGAAATGCTTACTCATTTAAAAGATTGAAAATCCGTTGTAATTCTTCTTCCGAGCCATAATCGATGACCAGGCTGCCTTTGCCTTTCCTGCCAGGCTTGAGGCTTACTTTGGCCGAAACCTTGTCGGCCAGCTTCTGTTTGGCTTCCTTGCACCATTCCGGTACGACCGTTTTTTCTTTCGGCGCTTTGGCTCCTGTATTGTCCTTTTTGCGGATCAGTTCTTCCAATTGACGAACCGACAAGTCCTGGCTGATGACCTGCTGGGCCAGTTCCAGCTGTTTTTCCTCGCTTTCGATGCCGACCAGGCAGCGGGCGTGTCCCATGCTGATCTTGTTGTCTTTGAGGTAGAGCTGGATGACAGCCGGGAGGTTGAGCAGGCGAAGGAAGTTGGCCACGGTGCTGCGGCCTTTGCCCACCCGTTTGCTGAGTTCGTCCTGATTGTACTTGTAGGCATCCATCAAGGCTTGGAACGACAAGGCCACGTCGATGGCATTGAGGTCTTCGCGTTGGATGTTCTCGATCAAGGCCATTTCGAGCGACTGGTTGTCGTTGGCCATGCGGATAAAGGCTGGAATCTCGGTCAGGCCGGCCAGTTTGGAGGCCCTTAGACGGCGTTCACCGGAGATGAGCTGGTAACGATGCCCTGCCTTGCGGACCGTAATCGGCGTGATGACCCCGTTGATGCGAATCGACTGGCAGAGTTCTTCCAAGCTTTCATCGTTGAACTGGGTACGGGGCTGGAACGGGTTGGCATCGATTTGGTCGATAGGAATGGCGGCAATGGCGCCGATGACTCCTTCTTCCGAATCGGGCGAAAGTGGCACAGTTTCTGTTTTGGTGGCAGCGTTGCCTGTCCTGCTGTCGCCCAGCAAGGCATCCAATCCTCTTCCTAATGCAGGTCTCTTGGCTGTCATGGCAAATCGTTTTTATTGATTGGTTCCGGCTGGAACCGGGCTTCCGTTTTCTGGCTCGTTATTGTTCCTGGCTGCGGCTGCAGCGGCTTTCTGGGCATCCCTTTGCAAGACTTCCTTGGCAAGGTTCAGGTAATTGATGGATCCGATGCTGTTGATGTCGTGTTCCAGGATGGAAATTCCGTAACTGGGAGCTTCGGCTAATTTTATGTTGCTGTGAATTAGTGTGTTGAAGGCAAGATTCATGAAGTGCGTCCTGACTTCTTCCACCACTTGCTTCGACAACCGGGTGCGGGCGTCGTACATCGTGAGCAGGATGCCTTCCAGATCCAAGTCCGGATTAAAGCGGCTCTGCACGATGCGTATCGTATTGAGCAGCTTGGTGAGTCCTTCCAAGGCGTAGTACTGGCATTGCACGGGAATGATGGCCGAGTCGGAGGCCGACAGGGCGTTCATCGTGATGATGCCCAAGGAAGGAGCGCAATCGATAATGATGTAGTCGTATTTCTTGCGGATCTCGTTCAGTTTGCCTCGCAGCACCAGGTTGCGGTTAGGCAGATTGACCATTTCCACTTCGGCGCCGACCAGGTCCACATGGGAGGGAATCAGATCCAGGTTTTTGATCCGGGTGCTTTGGACCACGTCTTCCGGTGCCATGTCGCCCAGCATGCACTCGTAGAGGCTGCCGTTCACATGGTCGGGGTTCACGCCTACCCCGGAAGTGGCGTTGGCCTGGGGATCGGCATCAATCAAAAGGACTTTCTGGTCCAAGGCGGCCAAGGCGGCGGCTAAGTTGACCGCCGAGGTGGTCTTGCCGACACCTCCCTTCTGGTTGGCGATGGAAATTACGTTGCTCATTATGGTTTGTTTGCGGTTGATGGCTTCCTAAAGAAAAAGCCGTCCATGCCCGAACGGCTTTCCCTTTAGGCAAAGTCTTTGCAAGCCGGAACAGGAATCCGAGCTATGGCACAGCCCTCTGGATTCAGTCCGTTCCAACCCTTGTCCGTCTCGGAAAGGTCCCTTGTCAGAACCTTCTGATGTGGGGAGATTCTAATTGCCGAGGTTTTCGAAATCCATGTCATCCTGCGACATGCCGCTTTCGCGCGGCTGTTCCGGTTCTTCAGGCGGAACTTCGCCGGTCTCGATGAAACGGATGGTCTGTTGCAAACCGGTCACAAAATTTTCAAAATCTTCTTTGTAAAGGAAAATCTTGTGCTTGTCGTATATGAATTTGTTCAGATTTTCATCGAAAATCCTCTTGCTCTCGGTGATGGTGAGGTACAAATCCCCGGCCTTCGTTTCTTTGACATCCATGAAATAGGTACGCTTCCCTGCCTTTACAGCCTTGGAGTACACTTCTTCCTTTTCACGGTCCTTGCCCCTGTAATCTTCCATAGTGAAATTTGATTTTTTGTTTTTCTTCTACTCTTCTTTCCGTCTCTCAAGACGTCTTTTCCGACGCCGTCGAAGCGTGTCCGCCTGTCCGGGAATGTTTTGGGAAAGTACCCCTTTCCCGAACCGGCGGGCAAATTTAAACAATTTAGACGAGTTACGCCAACAGCGGCCTGTCTAAAATCGTATAATGTTGGATGTGTTAAAATTGCGCAATTATAGCCATTTGAGCAAACGCGAGCCCTTGCCCCGTTCCTTCCCGGCATTCTTCGGGAACGCCCGGAACGCGTAGTCGTAAACGCCGGAGCCTTCCAGTACCAGACGGGCGGAATAAGTGGCCACTCCGTCTTTGAAGGCGGTCGGTTCCATGGCTTTCACGGAACTCAGTTCCTGTACTTTGTCATTGACCTTGTGCCCGAAAACCACTTCCACGCCGATTTCTTCCGCTTGGAGGCCGGCCATGAAGACATCCACTTCAAAGACGCATTCCTGCCCCATCTGCAAAGGCGCGTTGGTGGAATCCTGGCAACGGAAGGATACCGCGCGGATATCCGGCCAGGAGGAGGCTACGCGCTGCACCCATTGGCCGAGTTTTTCCAATCCGGCACCGCCGTTCTCGGTCAGGTGGTGATAGCGTTCGCTCAAGTCGTAGTAATACTGGCGGTAATAGTCGTCCAGCTGGCGGCGCATGGTGTAATGCGGCGCAATCAGGGCGAAGCTGTTGCGGATATGTCCGATCCAGACAGGGTTGTTGCCCGGTTTATGCCCTTCGTAGAAGTCCGGGCATACCTCGGTTTCGAGCATGGTATAGATGGTTTCGGCATCCAGCTCGTCTTGGTAGGCGGTGTTCTCGTAGGTCTGTTCCTCGCTCAAGGCCCAACCGGCGCCTTCCCGGTAACCTTCGGCCCACCAGCCATCCAGTACGCTGAAATTCAATACGCCGTTCATCAAGGCTTTTTCCCCGCTGGTTCCGGAGGCTTCCATCTTCCGGGTGGGCGTGTTCATCCAGACATCCACGCCTTGGATCAGGTGCTTGGCCACATCGATATTGTAGTTCTCGATGAAGACCACCTTGCCAAGGAATTCTTCCCGGCGGGACACCTCCATGATCTGGGCGATCAAGGCTTGGCCGGCTTCATCGGCCGGGTGGGCTTTTCCGGCAAAGATGAACTGCACCGGACGATCCGGGTCGTTGACGATTCGGCTGAGGCGTTCTATGTTCTTGAACAGGAGATGCGCCCGTTTGTAGGTGGCAAAGCGGCGGGCGAAGCCGATGGTGAGCACGTCCGGGTTGAGGCGGTTGAGCGCCTTGACTAAATTCTGCGGGTTTTCGCCCCGTACCGGCCATTCCTGTTGCAGGCGTTCCTTCACGAAATCGATTAGTTCGTGGCGGCGGCGGGTACGGATGCCTGCGATTTCTTCTTCGGGTACATCCTGTATCTTCTGCCACTGTGCCGGGTCGGAAACATTTTCCTGGAAAGAGGGACCGAAATATTTGCAGAAGAGGTTTTTCCATTCAGGATGCGCCCAGGTGGCCAAATGCACCCCGTTCGTCACGTAGCCCACCGGCACTTCCTTGGGATAGTAGCCGGGATAGAGCGGCGCGAACATTTCCTGGGAAACCTGCCCGTGGATGCGGCTTACCCCGTTCACGCCGGACGAGAGGTTGACCGCCAAATGGCTCATCGAGAACTTGTCCCAGCTGTGTTCGGGCGAAATGCGTCCTAAGCCCATGAATTCCTGCCATGAAATCTTGAGGCGTTCGGCCCAGGCGCCGAAATAGGTCCTCACCATGTCTTCCTGGAAGGCATCGTGCCCGGCCGGCACCGGCGTATGGGTCGTGAAAAGGGAGGATTCGCGCACTAATTCCTTGGCTTTCCAGAAGCCGAGGCCTTGTTCTTCGATATAGGCGCGAAGTCTTTCCAGGGAGGTGAAAGCGCCATGCCCTTCGTTGCAATGGTACACATCGGGTTCGATGCCTATCTGACGCAGGGCCCGGATACCGCCTATGCCTAAGAGGATCTCCTGTTTGAAGCGGTTTTCCCAGTCTCCGCCGTAGAGCTGATGCGTGATGCTGCGGTCGGCTTCCGAGTTGTTTTCGATATCGGTATCCAACAGGAAAAGAGGTACCCGGCCTACCTGCACCCTCCATATCTTGGCGTTCAGGGTCCGGCCCGGCAAGGAAATCTTGAGCGTCCGCCATTGCCCGTTTTCGTCCCTGACCGGCAGGAGCGGCAGCTTGGAGAAGCTTTGAGGCGCGTAAACGGCTTTCTGCTTGCCGTTTCCGTCCAATTGCTGTTCAAAATAGCCGTAGCGGTACAGCAGGCCTACGCCCACCATGTCCACATTCTTGTCGCTGGCTTCCTTGAGGTAGTCCCCGGCCAGGATGCCCAAACCGCCCGAATAGATCTTGAGGCTTTCGTGCAGGCCGTATTCCATGCAGAAATAGGCTACTTTCGGGCCGGTTTTCTGTTCGGACTGTTTCATATAGGACTGGAAATCCTGATATACCTTGTCCAACTTGGCCAAAAAGACTTCGTCGTCCTGCAACTGTTGGAGCCGCAAGGTGCTGAGGTTCCCTAACAGGGCTACCGGGTTATGGCCGCAGGCATCCCAGGTTTGCGGGTCGATTTCATTCCACAATTCCTGCGCTTCGGTATGCCAGCACCACCATAGGTTGTTGCTCAGCTCTTTAAGCCGTTGCAACTTCTCCGGCAATTGGTAGATGATGAGTATTTTCCTCCATTCCGGTTCCTGGATGGCTGTTTGGGATAGCTGGCTTTGGCTGACCGGCTGTTTCTTGCTCAGCAGGGACGGGATTGCTTCCCATTTGGAGGCGGCTTTCGCGAAGGCCTTGTCGTAATGCGAGGCAAGGCTTTCCCACAGGAATTCCTTGGATAGCTTGCCGGCTTCGTCCCGGAGCTGGCAGCGGCTTTGGGCATCCGATTGGCAGAAATGCAACAGGTGGCCTGCGATGTTTTCTACCACTTCGGGCGCATTCAGGTCGTCCCTTTCCACTACCGCGACCCCTTGGGGGGCTTCAGGCATATCCAGGATCCATCGTCCGAAGCCGGAGAGGGATGTGGTCAGGGTCGGAATCCGGAAGGCGATGCTTTCCAGGGGCGTGTATCCCCAAGGTTCGTAATAGGAGGGGAATACCGAAGCGTCGAAGCCTATCAGCAAGTCGTAATAGCTGAGGTTGAAGATACCGTCTTCGCCGTCCAAGTAGCAGGGTACGAAGATGACTTTCACCTTGTCTTCAGGACGGTTTTGCAGCCCGCTGAGCCTGAGCCGGTTCAGAATCGGGTCGTTGGCCGGGTCGCTCAGATGGTGGGTGCAGTAGGTCTGTTCGAATTCCCGTCCGCTGTCTTTCTGGTCCAGACGGCTTCGAGCTTGTTCGTGCCCGGCGGGAACGGTCAGGAAGGCTACTACATTCTGCTGAAGCTCATCCCTGTTGTTGAGCAGGGAAAGGCTGTCGATAAAGAGGTCGATGCCTTTGTTCTTGAATTCGTAACGGCCGCTGTTGATCAAAAAGACGGTGTCGTCTTCTATGGTTTGCCCGGTAATCTGCGAGGCTACTTCGCGGAGTTTGGCGCGGGCGGCTTTCCGTTTGGTTTCGAAATCGTTTTCTTCCGGCACGAAGTGTTCATCGAAGCCGTTGGGGGTCAGCACGTCTATCGGCTTTTTGAGGAAGGCTTCGCATTCTTCGTTCGTGATCTGGCTCACGGCGGTGAAGCAGTCGGCATGTTGGGCGGAGAGCTTTTCCAACGAATATTTGGCGCGGATGCCGAAACGGTTGGAGAGCTCGTCCGGGTTGTATTTCTTGAGTTCGCTGTAGAGGGGAAGCCCATTGCCGGCGATGCTGCGGCCTAATACGGTGGCATGAGTGGTGAACAGGGTGGCAATCTGGGGCTGGTATTTTTTCAGGTATAGCAAGCCCGAACCGGTCATCCATTCATGGAAATGGGCATAGACTTTTTCCTGTGGGAAGACCATGTATTCGTAGAAACTTTGGATGATGCGGGCGGCGGCGTATCCGAACAGCAAGGGCTCGATATAATCCCATTGCCCGGAAATGGAGTCCAAACGGTAGTCGCGCCAGCCTGCGGCCAGGATATCGTCCTTGCGCTGGATCAGGCTGCGGTAGTCCACCATGATGGCGATGGGCTGGCCGGGCAGGTTCCAGCGTCCGATACGGAAGAATACCCCTTTGCTTTCGGCGTATTTGCGCCATTTGGCATATAGGTTCGTGTCTTCCACGAAGTCCCGGTTGCCCTTGTCTTTCCAGACATCGGGTCCTAAGGCGAAATAGTGGTCGCCGAATCGTTTCTGCATGGAGGGAACCTTGGTGCTTACCACGGTATAAATGCCTCCTACTTTGTTGCAGACTTCCCAGCTTACTTCGAAAAGGTAGTCGCTTTGTCGATTTATGTTCATGGTTTCGTTTTTGTTTGCTATGGTGTTTGTTCAGGTGTTCGGCTTGGCTATTGCTTTGCTTTGGCAAAGCCCAAACGGTATTGTGTCTTTGCTTTGGCGTGGCGTGCCCGTTATCACACGCCACTTATTTGCTGCTGCGCAGCGAATAAAGGCCGCGCCTCGGCAAAGCCCAAACTTCGTTTGGCTTTACAGAAGCCTCTTTTCGTTGAAAAGCTCGAGCGAGCTCGGCTTTTCTCCTCAAAGAGGCTTCTGCTTTGCCGAGGCTTGGGGGCTTTGCTCTCGGCTTGCACTTTATTTTCGGCCAAAATCAGCCGGAATCTCCCCCCACCGGTCCGTATCCCATTTAAGCACCGGATTCCGGTAGGTATGCGTCCGGAGCCAGTTCTCGGCCCGGGCTATCAGTTCCCGCAGCTTCTGGTTCTTGGCCGTAGGCGCTATTTTGGTATTGGCTTTCTTGTTGCGGACCCAAGCCAGGCCGGTCACCGAGTCGGAATAAATCGGCGTATCCGGGAATCCATGGGCGTTCAGGAAACTGAGCGCATGGACAATGGCTAGGAATTCGCCTATGTTGTTGGTGGCGTCCGGAAACGGCCCTTGGTGGAAAATGCGTTTCCCGTTGCGGACCTGGACACCTTGGTATTCCATCTTGCCGGGATTGCCCGAACAGGCGGCATCCACTGCCAGCGCGCTCTCGAAATGCGGGATTTGGGAAGCTTTCTTGAGCAGGGCGGGGGATATTTTGACGCTGACCGGGCTTGCGCTGGCTGCGGGCGCAGCTGTTGGCGCCGGAGCGGATGTCTTCTTGCCATGCGTCCTGTCTGTCTTTTTCTGGGCAGCGGAACGCTCGGATTCCGTGGTTGCGGTTTCAGTCCCCTTGCTTAAGGAGAGGTTCTGGAAATATTGGTCTATCAGGTTTTGGGCGGCTGTGTAAGGGCTTTGGGTCTGCTGGAGCACTCTTTCCTTGGCTTCCATCAAGGCTTTTTCCATGCCGGGATGCAGGTAGAAGTGCTGGAGGAGTTGCTCTTCGATGCTGTTGCTGACCACTCTGGCCAGTTGCTCCTTCCGCCTTTTTTCGAAACTTCCGTTTTTCTTGCAATGCTGCTCGAACTCCAGGATATGGTTCCATATCGTGTCGATGCCTTCGTCTTGGCGGGCCGAGCAGGTTTCCACGGTTGTTTTCCATCCGGAAGGCGCCGGAGGGAATAGCTGGATGGCATTGCAGAGCTGCCGTTTGGCCAGCTCCGCCTTTTGTTTGAAGTCCCCGTCGGCTTTGTTGATGGCGATGCCGTCGGCCATTTCCATGATGCCTCGTTTGATGCCTTGCAGCTCGTCTCCTAAGTTGGCCAGCTGGACCAAAAGGAAATAGTCCACCATGTTGTAGGCCTCGGTTTCGGATTGCCCTACGCCTACGGTTTCCACGATGATATGGTCGAATCCGGCTGCTTCGCAGAGGATGATGGTTTCCCTTGTCTTACGAGCCACTCCGCCCAATGAACCTGCCGAAGGGGAAGGGCGGATAAAGGCGTTTTCCATCCGGGAAAGTTCTTCCATCCGGGTCTTGTCGCCGAGGATGCTGCCTTTGGATCGCTCGCTGCTGGGGTCGATGGCCAGAACGGCCAGTTTTTTGCCGCTACGAGCCAGATGCGTCCCCAAGGTTTCGATAAAGGTGCTTTTGCCGGCACCGGGAACGCCGGTGATGCCTACGCGCAGGGAGTTCCCGGCGTAGGGAAGGCAGGCTTCGATGATTTTCTGGGCTGTTTCCTGATGTTCGGGCAAGGTGCTTTCAATCAGGGTGATGGCTTGGCTCAACAGGCTCCGATCCCCTTGGCGTATGCCTTGAAGGTATTCTTCGGGGCTTTTCACGGGCTTGGTTTGCCCTATCCGTCTTCGTGGGACGATATTAGGATTGACTTGGCTGGGCTGTTCCACGCCTTGCTGCTGGCTGAGAGCGGAATCCCCTTGCATGAGTTTCTGGTGTTCCATCATGGATTGGCGGGTTGGAAAAGGGAAGCGGTTCTTTGCTTTTGCTAGGAACTGGATTAGCGGTGCGCCTTGGCTGTCGATGGGAGCTTTCAGCGCACCGCATGCGATAGGTCGGATAAGCTGTCAGGCACGGTAAGCAAGCCTTGTATGGATGTTCCGGGCGGGAAAATCGTTCCGGTCCGATTAGCCTTGCAGCCTGATATTTCGCGAAACCGGCCTTTATCCCGAATCGGTCATTAGACTCGATGAGTCCGTTTCCGATTTCGAGGATGATGCTTTCGGGCATCTTGCTCGCTTCTGTCCGCATCTTGCTCCTCGCTACGCTTCAACGTAGCCCGCTACGCCTTCAGCTATGCGAGGAGCATTCTGCATGACATAAGCGAGCAATCTGCCCAAAGTCTAATAACCGATTCGGGTTTATTTTACAGCGATGGCTTCGATTTCGACCAATACGCCCATAGGCAGTTTCTGCACGGCGAAAGCAGCACGGGCAGGAGGATTGGCCGTGAAATATTTGGCATAAACCTCGTTCATGGCAGCAAAGTCGTCCATCGTGCTCAGGAAACAGGTGCATTTTACAATGTTGTCGAAGGTGTATCCGGCTTCTTCCAGGATGCCTTTGATATTTTTGAGCGATTGTTCGGTCTGGGCGCTGATGCCGCCTTCCACTACTTTGCCTGTAGCAGGATCAACGGGAATCTGGCCGGAGATGAACAACATGTTGCCGGCTTCGATAGCCTGGCTGTAAGGACCAATCGCTTTGGGCGCATTGGCTGTGGCAATGACTTTTTTCATTTTTATTTGTTTAATGGTTTGAGCCTGCTTTACGTTCTGCTTGCCTTGCAAAGCAGGCAGATGCTAATACGGCATTATGGGTATAGTAAAAAACAAAAGTACGCAAAGCCTTCCTTTTCCCCAAATCGGGATTTCCACCTTTTTTTCAACAAGGAATGCGGTTTCGGGCAGCTTTCGTGTGCGGGAATGCGTGTCCTTTTTCCGGATTTTTATTTATTTTTACACCGGATACATGTTTCCGGATACATGTTTTGGGGAAAGTTATAGGCGAAATTAAAGAAAAGAGAGGATTTTTATTGGAAATAAAATATTGTAATTGCATGTTAAACTAAAATTTACAGTCATGAAAAAGAGCGTTTTTGGTTTTGTTCTTTTGGCCGCTTTAGGGATGGTCAATCCGTTAAAAGCCCAGCAACAGGGCGACATGGTGATTACCGGAAGCCTTGGAATGGGCGGTAACTCAACGCATTATCGTACAAAGTTCGTATCGCCTGATGAAACAATCAAGGACAAGGAAATTGTCCCTGGGACATTCCGTTTTTCCATTATGCCGGAATTCGGGTATTATGTGCTGGACAGGTTGGAAGTGAGTCTGGCTTTGGGGTATGATTTGGAGCGATCGGATGCCGTGGATCAGTGGCAAGGGAAGAATTGCTATGATTTCACGCATTTGTTTACGATTAATCCGGGCATCAGTTACCATTTGCCTATCTGTGAGAAATTTTACTATGCTCCGGCTTTTTACCTGAGCGTGGGTTTCGGTTCGGTGAATAGCCAGTCGGCTGGACGGAATGGAATCGAAGTGGCGAAAGAGGGCTTTACTTCGTTCGGTTTCGGATTAGCTCTCCTGTCGTTCGAAATCAAGCCGACCGAACATTTCGCCATTTCGCTTAGCGCGGGCGATTTCACCTATGCATTGGTTCATGCTAAAGAAGTAGAAGAAAGTGAGTTGTATGATAGCAAGGCTTCTTCTCATGTTACGGTCAACAACGTGGATTTCGGCTTGAATCTGGGCGCTAAGATTGGATTCAAGTATTATTTTTAGGCAAAGCCGCTAACTTTAGGCGGAGCCGCTAAGCCTGATGAAAATCGGTTTGGAAGAATGCTGCGCTGCGTAAAGCGCAGCGCGGCATTCTTTTTTCGATTGTGTTTCTCTTTCTATCAATAGTAGTTATCCATGTACGATTTGCTCTTCTCCACCTTCATGCTTTGGAAGATGCTGCTCTTGACACGGATATGGAAGTTCCACTGCGTGCGGTAGCCGAACGGGACCCAGTAGAAACCCATTTCCCAGCAGTGGAGGTCTCGGCTGAATGACAAAGTTGTGATAGTGAACTTTTTGGCTTGTACATCGAAGCCTGTTCCGAAGTTGACGGAAAACTTGTCTGTGATTTTTACATTCCCGGACAGGGTAATGGTCTGGACCAGATCGTGTTCCAGCTTGCCTGTCAAGGTGTTGGGCGTGATGATATAGTTCAGGTTGTATCCGATGTTCAGGTTCCAGGGCGCTTTGAAATCGATGGGTTGCAGGAAAAGGTCGGTAGGGTCGTACAAATCCGAAGCGTAGAACGGATTGTCCGGAATTTCCTGGGTCTCGGGATTTTCTTTGGGACGGGCTTTGGGGTTGAGGTTCCAGCTCAAAGAGGCGGAAAAGTCGGTCCGGGTAAAACGCAGGCCTTTCTGCTTGTTGTTGACCCAGAAGAATTCGTTGTAGCGGTTCCCGTTCTGATCCACTTTATAGAAGTCGAACGATGCGCCTACATTGATATTGAGCCTTTGGAACAGGACGGTACGGGCATTGATGGTCAGCGGCGCCCAGCGCAAGGAGTCGGCAGCCAGGTTATATGAACTGCTGATAGTCAAGTTGTCGATCAGCTTCACTTTCTTTTCAGGGTTCACGGTATCTTTCTTGCTGAGCACCTTCATTTCGAAAGTGTTCTTGATCGAGAAGTTGAGGCTTCCGACAACGCCGGACGGAGGCCCCCCATAGATGTTGTTGGCGTATTTGGAGTACAAGTGGACAACACCGTTAGGGTCTGTATAAGTGGAGTAGGCGCCCCAGAAAGGCGTACTGAAATCAGGGTGGTAGGTGAAGCCGACGGTCGGGGTGATGACATGGCGGAGCGCTTTGACAGGGCCTTTGCGGAAATTGAACATTCCGTAAAGATTGAAGTAGAAGCTGGTGTTGTAGCTGAACTGCCGGGTGGTCTTGAAGCCGTGGTGGTCTTCATAGACCAATTCGTTGTTCTCGAAATCGTAGTATTGCTCGGTATTTTTCAGGTACCAATATTCGTTGTAATTCAGGGTGTTGTTCCAGCTGATGTATTTGAGGATCTTGATCGTGCTGGCCAATTTTGCTGTCTGCTGGATCCCGTTGTTCATGTTTTTCAGGGTCTCGCGAGTGAACAGGCTGGTATCGGTGGCATTGATTCGGTTTTGTGCCAGAATGCTGTAATTGAAGCTGATGGTTTCGTACCATTTCCGTTTTCCTGCCGATTTCTTGCGGCGGAACGGGTAGAGCTGATCCACGGTCAGGCTGACGGTAGGCAAGGTGATGTTGAATGCCTGGGTGTTGGTGTTGTAATCGGCTCCGGCATTGAGCGAAAGGTGGAGTTTTTGGGCAAAATCAAGCGAATAGGAGATGTTGGACGAAGTGGTGTTGGTCAAATAGTCGTTGAGCGAGTTCGAATAGCTGCTGTAGGTGCTGTTGGTGTAGTTTACATTAGCTGAAAACCGGCTGTTGGGGCGGGCTTTGGAGTCTTGGGAATGCGACCATTGGATTTTGAGACCGTTCTGGTGGGGGCGATCCGGCATCCCCCGTTCTCCTTGGTAAATCCAGGAATACCCGAAATTGAAGTTCCCGCTGAATTTGTATCGTAGCGCGTAGCGGAATTCGGACCGGAGTTCCCAGTTCCCGCTGGTATAGACATCGCTTTCGATTTTCCAGTCAAAATAATCGTTGATATTCAAGTAAAAGCCTAATCCTTCAAAGAAAAAGCCGGCGCGGCGGGTCTGGCCGAAACTAGGGATGATGAGGCCGGATCTCCGTTTCTTCTGATTGGGCAATACGGCGAAGGGCAAGACGATCGGGGTCGGGATATTCTCGATGAACATCATGGCCGAGCCCAGGACGATGCTTTTGTCGGGGATGATTTTGGCTTTGAATGCCCGGAGGTCGAAATGGGGAACTTCAAGGTCGCAGGAAGTGAAACGGGCGTTTTTGATGAAAGTCACGTCGTTTTCGTATTTCTTGACCACGTTTCCATGCACATAGACTTCTTCCTGTTTGGTCATCACGTCTTTGATGATGCCCTTTTCGGTCTTGAAATTGTATAGTATCTCTTTGGCATCGAAGGCATTGCTACCATCTTCAAAGTGAGGGATGCCCATCTCCATTCCGGTGCTGTCCTTGGTGGGCTGCGCCAGGACTTCGGATTTTGGAAGATTGATTTCCATGTAATTGGCTTCCAAGTTGAAGCCGGTATAATTGACTTTTGCTTCGGAATACAAATGCGCGATCCGCGTTTTCATATTGACATAGACCGAATCGACAGCGGTGTAGTCCAAAATGCCTTCGATGGTGGAACTTTGCTTGATCCAGGTACCATCGTCCATGCTTTCGGGCGGAATTTGGTAAGTCGAATCCGAAGGGAGGGTATCGGAGAGAGCGTCCCCGTCCTCTATTCCCGCATAGGCTATGCTGTCGTTGAGGAGGGTGTCGGCCGCGTTGCCCGCCATGGAAGGCGCGATGTCGTTGCTGTCGGCCTGGATCAGTTGCACAGGGGCGGCAATGCCATTCTGGAATGCGGCATTGCTCGTTCCCGTATGGCGGGACGAGCTGCATGCATGGAGCAGGATACAGAATATCCCGGTAATCCATATGCCGTATGCCCGAAATTTTACGTATTTTTGCCAATTGTGCATAAGCGGCAAAAGTACGTAAATCCCTCAACATACTCAATCTTGTGCGCGTTTCAGGGTGGGTTCTGCGTAGGGAAAGTGCTAAAGAACTGTTTACTATGAGATATTGGATAGCTATACTGTCTGTCTTTTTCTGGGTGCTTGCGATGCCGGTACGGGCTCAGGTCACTCCTGACAAGGTGGATGTCCTGGTCATCGACCCCGGGCATGGGGGCAAGGATCCCGGTTGCCATGGCAAGACGGCGCTGGAGAAGAATGTCGTATTGTCGGTGGCCAAGAAGTTCGGGAAATTAGTGCAGGAGAAGTATCCGGACGTGAAAGTGGTCTATACCCGGAGCGACGACCGTTTTGTCGAGTTGTGGAAACGAGGGCAGATTGCCAACGATAACCATGCGGATTTGTTTGTGTCGATTCATTGCAATGCAGTGGACAATCCTTCGGCCAAGGGGACGGAAACCTGGCTCAGGGGTTCGCAGAAGAATGCGGCCAACTTGGCCGAGGTGCAGAAAGAAAACGCGGTTATCTATCAGGAAGAGAACCATGAAGCCAATTATAGCCAGTCGTGGTTGGATGTGGTGACGGCTACCGTGCACCAAGATGCCGGTTTCGAGAACAGCATTTATTTTGCGGATGAGCTGCAAAGCTTGTACAAGAGCCGGATACCTTCTTCCCCGAACCGAGGCATCAAGCAAGGACCGTTTTACGTGCTGTGGAAGTCGGCTCGCCCATCGGTCTTGACGGAATTGGGCTTTTTGAGCAATCCGGTCGAGGAGAAGTTTTTGGCATCGGAAGCCGGGCAGAACAAGGTGGCACAATGCCTTTTGGATGCGTTTTCAAAGTATAAGGAACGGATTGACAGCAGGGTGGCGGCATCGTCGGCATCCTTGGCCAGCGAGGACGCTTCGGCTGAGGCTTCGGTTTCGGGCAAGGAATCCGGTTCTTCGTCTGTCGAGGCCGGGGATTCGGAGTTCCGTTCCGAAAGCGCGGCTCCGGATGCGGCTTCTTCGTCCAAGATCGTGTTCAAGGTGCAGATTGCGGCTTCGAGCCGCCAATTGGAGCTGAAGCCTTACAATTTCAATGGATTGTCGGATGTGAGCCGCTCTTATGATGCATCGCGCAAGCTGTACAAGTACTATTATTCGTCCGCAGCTTCCTATTCGCAGATTGAAAAGGCTTTGCAGAAGGCCAAGAAGGCTGGTTACGGTTCGGCTTTCATCGTGGCGTTCGAGGATGGGAGAAGCATTGCGGTGGATAAGGCGCGGGAGAAAGCGGGACGGTAGTATGGATTTGCCTGTCCGATAGGTGAATGGGTGTGTATTTGCGGCGTATTGTAGAAGTGGAGTTTGTTTTATTTAAAATTTTGAACGGATGAGTTCGGGAAACAAGGTTTATATGACCAAGGAGTGGAAGATTGGCTTGGTGTCGATTATCATCATCGCCTTGTTCGTCTGGGTGGGCTTCTTTCTGGCAGGGCGCAATATCCTGACCAAGGAGAACACTTTCTATGCGGTTTTCGAGACGGCGGGCGGTATCAATATTTCCGGGCCGGTAGTGGTCAATGGGAAGAAGGTGGGACGGGTGAGCGAAATCGAATTCGTTTCGGATACCGACCATAGGATCAAAGTCGGCATTGGGGTCTTGAAGAAGTATCCTATTAATAAAGGTACGGTGGCTTCGATTGAATCCTTGGGGCTGATGAGCGGTTCGGGCGTGGTACTGCATTTGGGAAACAGCCCGGAGATGATGAAGTCGGGCGATTACATGCAAGGGCAGTCGGTGCCGGATTTGATGGCGCAGCTGGCGCCTTTGGAGCAGAAGCTTTCGAGCATATTGCGTTCGGTGGATTCCATTCTGTCGGGCATCGATCCGGCGGCGCTTTCGGCTTCGGTGAACAATCTGGAAAGCGTGACCGGTCGTGTGGACAGGATTCTGGCCGATAACGGGCCGAGGATAAATGCCACGATGACCCATGTGGAGAGCCTGAGCCGGACCTTGCATGAAAGCGAGGACGAGATTTCCGCGATGATAGGGAATTTTTCGGCCATCAGCGACACGATTGCCCAGGCTGGCATCGGGAACATGGTCCGTTCCCTGTCGGAGACCTTGGGGCAGACCCAGGCTTTGCTGGCCGGATTGAATGCCGGGGAAGGCAGCGCGGGCAAGTTGTTGGTGGAAGATTCCCTGTATTGGAACCTGGAAGAATCGGCCCGCCAGCTGAACCTGCTGTTGGAGGACTTGCGGCTGAATCCGGGGAGGTATGTGCATATTTCGGTGTTTGGCCGGAAGAAGGCCGGCGGGGAATGATTGTGGGAGGAGCTTGCTGTTCTGCCGGCGGGTGCTGCTTCGTTGTCCGGTTTGAGTGTCGATTGGATGTTTGAGGGCGCGTAGAGAGGCGGGTGATATGGACGGTTGCGGATCGGGGCGTATGGCGATATGTGGCGATAGGTTCCTCCAAAAATAAACCCAAACCCCATTCCGGAAACGACCTCGTGCGTCTGAAGACCGATTGGGGTTAAAAGATAAGATTTGAAAAAGTAACGATATGACCACTGAAGAATTTCAAAAATCCATCCGGGAAGGGATTCCCGATGTGTTGCCTGAACCTAAGGCGTATGACCCGAATGTGAACCATGCGCCCAAGCGCAAGGACATTCTGAGCGCGGAGGAGAAGAAACTGGCGGTGCGCAACGCGCTGCGTTATTTCCCGGCCAAGCATCATGCGGTGCTGGCTCCGGAATTTGCCAAGGAACTGGAAACCTACGGGCGTATCTATATGTACCGTTTCCGTCCCGACTATCCGATGTTCGCCCGCCCGATCGAGGAGTATCCGGCCAAATGCCGTCAGGCGGCGGCTATCATGCTGATGATCCAGAACAACCTGGACCCGGCGGTGGCGCAGCACCCGCACGAACTGATTACCTACGGCGGGAACGGGGCGGTGTTCCAGAACTGGGCGCAGTACCGTTTGGTGATGAAATACCTGTCGGAAATGACCGACGAGCAGACTTTGGTCATGTATTCAGGGCATCCGCTAGGCTTGTTCCCTTCGCACAAGGATGCGCCGAGGGTGGTGGTGACCAACGGGATGATGATTCCCAACCATAGCAAGCCGGACGATTGGGAAAGGTACAACGCCTTGGGTGTGACGCAGTACGGTCAGATGACGGCGGGTTCGTACATGTATATCGGCCCGCAAGGCATCGTGCACGGGACCACGATTACGGTCTTGAACGCTACGCGCCGTATCGGCAAGAAGGCGGCAGGCACTTTGTTCGTTACCTGCGGTTTGGGTGGCATGAGCGGGGCGCAGCCCAAAGCGGGGAACATTGCCGGGGTGGTTTCGGTAACGGCCGAAATCAATCCGAAGGCGGCTCGCAAGCGTTACGAGCAGGGCTGGGTGGATGAGATTCATGAGGATTTGGACGAGCTGTTCGCCTGCGTGGCCAAGGCTCGGCAAGATAAGGTGGCCCGGTCGTTCGCCTATCTCGGCAACGCGGTGGATATGTGGGAATATATTGTAAAGCACGATATTCAGGTGGATTTGGGTTCCGACCAAAGCTCGTTGCACAATCCTTTTGCCGGCGGTTACTACCCGGTGGGCTTGAGCCTGGAGGAAAGCAACCGGATGATGAGCGAGGAACCGGAAAAGTTCAAGGAACAGGTGTATGCCTCCTTGCGCCGTCAGGTGACTGCCATCAATGCCTGCGCGGCCAAAGGCATGTACTTCTTCGATTACGGCAATGCGTTCTTGCTCGAAAGCAGCCATGCCGGGGCGGATATCCTCAAGCCGGACGGCAGCTTCAAATATCCTTCCTACGTGCAGGATATCATGGGGCCGATGTGCTTCGACTATGGTTTCGGGCCATTCCGCTGGGTCTGCACTTCGGGCAAGCCGGAAGACTTGGATGTGACCGACCATCTGGCGATGGAAGTGCTGGAACAGCTGGCCAAGGAATCGCCGGAGGAAATCCAGCAGCAGATGCACGACAATATCACCTGGATCAAGGGGGCCAAGGCCAACAAGTTGGTGGTCGGTTCCCAGGCGCGTATTCTGTATGCCGATGCCGAAGGCCGTACCCGTATCGCGGCGGCGTTCAACGAGGCTATCAAGGACGGCCGTCTGTCGGCGCCGGTAGTGCTTGGCCGCGACCATCATGACGTTTCGGGTACGGACTCGCCTTACCGTGAAACGGCCAATATCTACGACGGGTCTTCGTTCTGCGCCGATATGGCGGTTCACAATGTGATTGGGGACTCTTTCCGCGGGGCTACCTGGGTCAGCTTGCACAACGGCGGCGGCGTGGGCTGGGGCGAAGTGATCAATGGCGGCTTCGGGATGGTTCTGGATGGATCGGCCGATGCCGACCGCCGTCTGCGCTCGATGCTGTTCTGGGATGTGAACAACGGCATTTCGCGTCGTTCCTGGGCTCGCAACGAGGGGGCCATGTTCGCGATCAAGCGGGCGATGGATGCCAATCCGGACCTGAAGGTGACGATGCCCAATTTGGTGGAAGACAAGGTGCTGGATACGTTGTTCTAATCTTGGCCGGGACATCCGGTCTGGCTTCCTTTGGCATAGGCCGGATTGTCTGCGGAAAAAGGTCTGAGGCAGGTGTATCAAAAATGGATTTGAAATCATGCTCAGGCGGTGTGTTAAAGTGAGTAAGATGCAAGCCGGATTGTTCACTCTGACACACCGCCTTGTTTGTTCTTATAGGTTAAACGAGACGCTGCCGAGTGCATCGGCTGCATGATTTATGGTGTGATATTTTCTATTATCATGGATAAATACCAGATAGACGAACGGAGTCTTCAGAAAGCGTTAAAGTTGTTCGAGACGGGAGATATTGATAAGGTGGAAGTCGGAACCGTAAAGGGATTATGCGACATACACAGGTATCTTTTCGACGGACTTTATGATTTTGCAGGCAAGATACGGAACTTGAATATAACCAAAGGCGGATTCCGTTTTGCCAACTGCTTGTATCTGGAGGCTATCTTGCCTGTCATTGAGAAGATGCCGGAAAATACATTTGAGGAAATCATTGCCAAATACGTGGAAATGAATATCGCCCATCCGTTTATGGAAGGTAATGGCCGCGCCACCCGCATTTGGTTAGACATGATTCTGAAGAGGAGTCTCGGCCAGGTTGTGGATTGGCGCACGGTGGACAAAGATCTTTACTTGCAAGCTATGGAACGAAGCCCTATCAATGATTTGGAATTGCGAGTATTGCTACAACCCGCTTTGACTGATAGAGTAAATGACCGTGAAGTTGTATTCAAAGGCATTGAGCAATCCTATTATTATGAGGGGTATTCTTCCGACAAGAGGTGAGACTCATCGCATTGTAGAAAAGTAGTGGTTAGTTTTTGCGGCCTGTTGCGCTGTCGATGCAATGCAGCCGACCAGATGGTGTCTTTTGGCCTCTAAGGACCGATTCGGGTTTGAAGTGGAAATTTTATGGTATTCAAAAAGGTAGAGAACACGGATTTTGCGGATATGGCTCGGATCGACCGGCTCAACCGCTTGGCTTTTCCTCCGGGGGAATATGTGGATGCCGGGGAATTGGTGGAGAAGGCTGGCCGGGGGTATTTCGATTTCTGGGCTTTGTATGTGGAAAGCGGCGTTTTGGAGGCGGATGGGGATGTTTTTGCAAGGGCTTGCGACGAGAGGGGGAAGGATGCTGGCTGCGGGAAAGGGAAGGGAATCAATTCAAAGGAAGATTCTGCTTTCGATTCCGGATTTAAAGGTATTGGCGAACCGGGATTCGAGGCGGGAAAACAGGGGACGGGGGCTGCCGAGGGCATGGAATTTATCGGTTTCATGGTGGTTGTGCCGTTCGAGGATTTGGCGTACCTGTCGTTTTTCGCGATCGAGCCGGCTTGGCGTTCTCGCGGTTATGGGAGCCGGGCTTTGCAGGCTTTGCCGGAGGTCTATCCGGGCTATCGGCATCTGATTGATATCGAGATGCTGGATGAGAATTGCCCGAACAATGCGCAGCGGATTCGTCGGCGGGCTTTCTACCTTCGCAACGGCTATCATCCTACCGGCCAGTTCCTTTCGTATTTCGGGGGCGATTTCGAGATGCTGATTAAGGGCGGTGAGTTCCGCTTGGACGATTACAAGCGGATGATAGCCTCTTTGGACATCCCGGAGTTCCGGCCGGTGTATTTCACGAAGGATAATCAGGTTTGAGATGGGCGGGAAGGAGGCTTCGAGTGAGCTGTGAGGGGATTCGTGTTGGCATTCATGGAAAAGATTCTGATTTTATTTTTGGAACGTGCCATCTTTATTGATGGCGGCATTTCGCGGCACTTTTGTGGAATCTAATCAGCCTGAAGGCAGGGATTTTTTGTAACTTCGCGCTGACGGGCTATGTCCGTCCTTGGTGGTGTGGTTTGCAAGAATAGAAAGTCATGTTACGATACCCGCTTGGAGTACAGACATTTGAGAAGATAAGGAAAGATGAGTGCGTCTATGTTGACAAGACCGCTTTGATATTCCAGTTGGTCAAAGCGGGAAAAGTTTACTCCCTTAGCCGTCCTCGGCGGTTCGGCAAGAGTCTGCTGGTGTCCACGATTAAAAGCTATTTCGAGGGCAGGAAGGAGCTTTTTGAAGGCTTGGCCATCGAGAAATTGGAGACAGAATGGCTTGCGTATCCGGTGTTTCATATCGATTTCAACGGGGTGAATTTTGAGACCCCCGGTGCCTTGGAAGAGAGATTGGAAAATTATGTGGCTGAATGGGAAATCGAATATGGGAAGAGCGCGACGGCTACGCTTTTGGGAGACCGGTTCGCCTATGTGCTGGAACAGGCTCATCACATTGAGAAGCAGCAGAGCCAGGGCCGGGCGGACTGCATCGTGGAGACCCCGCAATATGTCTATGTCTTTGAGTTCAAGTTGGACGGCAACGCGGACGAGGCTTTGAAGCAGATAGAGGATAAGGGATATGCGATGCCTTACGCGGCCGATTCCCGCCGATTGTTCAAAATCGGTGTCTCGTTTTCTTCCCAGACCGGCACGATTTCGGATTGGAAGACGGTGGGGTAGAGGATGTTTGGTGGGATTAAATGATTAATATGTATTTATCTTTATTTTTTAATCCAGTTCTCAAGTTGGATGCCAGTGAAATTTTTGAAATGTTTCAGATTTTCTGTTACCATGACCATGTTGTTGACGATGGCAGTGCATCCTATCAATAGGTCGAAATCATCGTTGGCAGGCATACTCTTTTCTGAATTTACGACTTGCCCTTAGCTCTTTTGCCATTTTATCCGGGCTTAAATCCGGATAATCTTCGTCTTTCCATATCCCATAGAAATTGCTGGCAGATACATGGACAGCTTCGGCTTCCTCCTTCTGGGCTTCCTCCATCAGTTTCTCGGCAATCCATCGCTTGTTGTTGGCACTGAGCGAGAATTTATTAATGAGATTCAATATTGCCTCTAATGAGATAGTTGCTTTCATGATCTGTTCTTTTAATCGAATCTGTCTGCATATCGCAAAAATAGTGAAAGTCGAGAGCAGAGGCAAAGCTTGCTTTGACTATGCCGAGACGCATCCTATCTTCGGCGACAGCCAAAAATACGAATTTATTGGAATAAGACCCTATCGATTAAGCAAGCTATGATAATTACATCACTTCTTTGGCAATAATCAGCGTTTTGATTTGCGTGGGATGTTGCGCTAAAGAGGGGCTGTAACGAACATGGTTGCTGACCTCTTGCGCCCTGAGGCGGCAGCGTGATTATGCCGCCTCAGGGTGCAAGAGGCTAGCGGAGACAGGGTGGATACACCCTAAAGCCCGATGACCGGTGGGGGCAATTACGGATTATTTGTTTTCCGAGTCCTTGGGAATGGAAAATCTGATAGGCAAGGCATACTGGACGTCTATCTTTTCGCCCTTCTGTTCGCCGGGAATCCATTTCGGGGATTGCGACAGGACGCGGACGGCTTCTTTCTCGAAAAGGCTGTAATCCACGTCCGCTTTCTGGCCGGTGATTTGGAGTTTCATGGGTTTGATGTCTCCGAGACTTCCGTCCTTGCGGACAATGAAACCGACATATACCGTGGCTTCCGCTCCGGCTTCGCGCAAGGATTCAGGGTATTTGATTTCCTGGCTCAGCCAATCGAGGAAACCTTTCGGGTACTGCGGCCTCTTGTCCGGTATGACGCGAACCGGTTCTTCCTCCATGGCTTGGGTGGAGAGTGCTTCCTGTTCGGTCTGAGACGCAGGATGCGTCATGGCCTCCATCGTGGGCATCGCCTTTGCCGTTTGGGATTCCGGTTTTATCGTCGTTGATACCATGGAAGCAGGTACTTCAGGTTGCCGGGCGAACGCTATCAAGGAAGCCGCCAGCAGCGGGATCATATACAAAGCCTTTGCATAGATCCATTTCGAGGATTTCTTTTTCTGGATCATAGTTAAACGTTTTTTGAGGTTAGTATTGAATGAGTGCGCCAGGTGGTACCGGTCCCGGCCCGTTGTTTCTTCAATCAGCAGGTATTGGTAGTCTTTGGCATCGGCTCCCGATTGCAGGACCGCTGCATCCGCTTCGTATTCATGCACGGTTTTCAACTCCTTGAGAAACAGCCAGACAAAAGGGTTGAACCATTGCAGCAGGCAGACCAAATCCATTAGTAGCAAGTCGTAGGAATGTCCCAGCCGGATGTGCGCCTTTTCATGTTGCAGGATATGAGGGTTGATGCTTTTTCCTTGCCCCTCCGGCAGCAATACGAAATGGAACCAGCTCATGGACGGGATGTTTTCCGGAACAACAAAAATCCGGACGCCCTCTTGCTTTTCCATCAGTTTCCCTTTGGAAATCAGTTTGCGCAAGGCTCGGCAGGGGAGGATGCCGATATGGAAAAGGCAGAGTACGGCTCCTATGATGTAGATGGCCGACAGGATGGGGATGAGGATTGGCTCGGAAGAAGTGCTTCCTTTGAGGTCAGGGGACGGTGCGGGAGACGGGTTCGCTTGCAGGAACTCCCATGTCGTGATTCCGGAAGGGTTTTCGGTCAAGAAATTCATTTCAAGATGGATGCAAGGAAGCACCAAGGGTAGAAGGACCGAAGCCAGGATGAAAGCCCGGTTTAAGCGGAAACTCTTTTCCTTGCTAAGCAATAGCTTGAAAAAGAGGTAGAAAATGGCGATTCCGATAGCTGAGTATCCGAGATAAGCAAGAAAAGCTTCCATGGTTTCTGTTTTTTAGTGTTCGAATCAGGTTCCGGGATGCCGGCCTGGGTTCTGCGAGCAGTTGTCTTTTCCACGCGGACAGGGTCCCCTCTTTGAGGATTGCGTTATGGCAGTGTCTGTTCAGCCTGCGGGCAAATCACCGCGCTTGCTTTTTCGAGGCTTTCGCGGGTCTTTTCCCGTTCTTGGGCGTTCCCTCGTTTTTCTCAATGTCGGCAATCATCTTCTTGAGTTCCTCCACCGAAATCTTTTCTTCCTCCACGAACATCGAGACGGCCGACATATACGAATTGTCCATATAACGATGGATGATGTTCTTGATGAAGCCTTTGCCGTATTCGGCTTCCGACACCTTGGCAAAATAATGGTAGGAAACGCCTTCGGCCTTGTGGTCCACGAAGCCTTTCTTTTCCAAGGAACGGACCATGGTCGAAACGGTGTTGAAATGCGGCTTGGGCTCCGAGTATTTCTCCAGAAGCTGGGCCACGCTCATCGGGCCGTGTTTCCATAGCATTTCCATCACTTCCTCTTCCTTTTTGGTCATATTGCTTTTCATGGTCTTGTTTTTTTTATGGGCGATGCCTAAGCAAGTGAAAACCGATTCGGAATGAGAATCCGGCCTTGGCTTCGCGCGTTGCTTCTTCTCTGCAAAGATACAACTATTTTTTGTAGTTGCAACTATTTTTTTTCGTTATCATGAAAAAGGATGTTTCCGTATCTCCCGATGCCGCATGGGGGCAATGCTGTACGTGGCAGGAAGTCTTGAATTTACGTTGCCGCCGAGAAGTGTGCTGGGGGATAAAATGTGGCTCGAAAGGTAGGCTTCGTTCGGAAAAGTGTAACATTTGTGTGACACTGAGTGTTCCAAAATGTTACACTTTTGTAGTGAGTTGAAATGTTAAAATTTTGATATTTAGCATGTTAAATATTTTGGCATAATTTTTGCTAAAGAGAACAACTCTTGGAATCGTGCGTTTTTTCGGTTTTTAGACCACCATAAACTCTACATCTTCCTCGATGTAGCGGAGATTCCGTGACGTATGCAGTGCCGCTTGTTTGTAAACGGATTCTGCGTACCTTTACAGGTTGAATCTATGTGTTTGTAAATAACTGTGGGTTAATTGGTTTGGGTGTGGTGGCGGCTTGCGGGGCATTCGGCTTCGCCATACGGGCCTCGGCCTTAGTTAAAGAAGATTATGGAAAAAGACGGACATATATTGGTGGTGGACGACAACAAGGCGGTGCTGGCTGCCGTAGAGATGCTGTTGAAGCCCTTGTTTGCCAAGGTGACGACCTTGTCCTGCCCGGACGAGATCCGGAATGTGCTTCGGCGGGAGGAAACGGACGTGGTTCTGTTGGACATGAATTTCAAAGCCGCCATCAATAACGGCAACGAGGGGCTTTACTGGTTGGGTGAAATCAAGGCGATGGAACCGGAAACGGAAGTGGTCCTGTTTACGGCCTATGCCGATATCGATTTGGCAGTAAGGGGATTGCAGCAAGGAGCCTGCGACTTTGTGGTCAAGCCTTTCGACAATGGCAAGCTGGTCAGCGTGCTGGAACGCGCTTTGCGGATACGGCGTTCCAAAGGAAGCCCGGAGATGGCGATGCCGGTATCTGCCGAAGATTCTGCATCCTTGATGTTCTGGGGAACGAGTCCGGCCATGCAGCGGATCAAGTCCTTGGTGGAAAAAGTGGCGCCGACCGATGCCAATATCTTGATAACCGGCCCGAATGGGATTGGCAAGGAGATGATGGCCAAGGAAATACATCGTTTGTCGCTTCGCCGGGACAAGCCGATGCTGAGCGTGGACGTGGGGGCTTTGTCCGAAAGCCTGTTCGAGAGCGAGTTGTTCGGTTATATGAAGGGGGCTTTTACCGATGCCAAACAGGATCATGAAGGCAAGTTCGAGCTGGCCGACCACGGGACGCTTTTCCTCGATGAAATCGGCAATATCCCGCCTCATCTTCAAGCCAAGCTGCTGACTGTCTTGCAGCGCAAGCAGGTGACCCGGGTGGGGGGCAATCATCCCATTCCGGTGGATATCCGTCTTGTCTGCGCCACAAATTGCAATCTGCACGAACGGGTCGCTTCCGGGCATTTCCGGGAAGACCTGTTCTACCGTATCAACACCATTCATATCGAGATTCCTCCATTGTGTCTTCGGACCGAGGACATCCGGCAACTGGCATCGCTCTTTTTGGATAGATACGGGAAGATGTACGGGAAGCCGGATTTGAACTTGGGGCCGGATGCTGTGGAAAGGCTGGAGCATCACACTTGGCCGGGCAATATCCGGGAGCTGGAACACGCGGTGGAGCGGGCCGTTATCATGACCGATTCGCGGACGCTCGGGGCGCAGGATTTCGAGCTGAAAGAGCAGAAGTCCGACCGTTCGCATTTGGAGGATGTCAAGGTCGATTTGGTTGAAATGGAGAAAAACGTGATACAGAACGCGGTGGCGCGTTGCGAGGGGAATCTGTCGTTGGCGGCGGCGGAGTTGGGGGTGTCGAGGCAGACTTTGTATCGCAAGATGAAAAAATACGGAATATAGCGGCGTGTGATAATGGGCAATCTACTTCGTTGCGAACCTTACGTGGCTTAGTCACGTACCAAAGTACGCTCCTGCGCCACGCTGCGGTTCGACGCCTCGTATCTTGCCCATTCTGACACGCCGCGCC
>CALUMK010000015.1 GCA_944321735.1 uncultured Bacteroidales bacterium | reverse complement strand
CCAACGATTTCAAAGAACTCTTATATTATGGCGTCTCGGACGCTGCGTGATTATCCAAAATTTAACGAACTATTGATCAAAAAAATTATTTTAAAAATCGAACACAACTAAAATACTCACAAACAAAGTGATAGAATAAATCCTCCGATTTTATTTTGATTTTATTTCAATCGTATTTTGATTATAGCCATTTTCAACCGTTCTTTGTTGAAAACTTTATTAACCATTCAACATGAGAAGATTAAAACCAACCTCAATCGCTGCAGCCATTTCAGCAGTCCTTCTTTTCGGATCGGGATGCAGTAAAGACAATCCTTTGTCGCAACAAGGAAATGACGAACAAGAGCTTTCATCCACAGCTACCCTTCTGCATTCCAAAAAGGGCGGAGCCGTTGTCGGCCTCAACACACGAGTCGGACACACAAAAGAAGATTGTGATGGAAGCTGCCATCCTGGATATAACACCCATAGAGATTGCGCAGGCCATGGAAAAGCCTGCCAAACATGGGGAACTATAGAATTCGAAAAACCGCTAAGCAAAAGCATTTCCACCCCCCTCCACCATTTCAACGCACATTGCCTATACCCCGAAGATTTTTCCGACTACGAAACATTTGCCATGCCAGCACGTTCTTTTTATATAAAAGAGAACAACCAATGGATCAATATTCCTCAACAAACACTAGAAAGAGATACGGAAACCCGGTGTTTTTTAGTAAAAGGCATTACTTTTACCGAAAAAGCGATCTACCCTAATTTGTAGAAAAATGACAAAGAATACGGCCCATCCAAAGCAACCGAAAAAGAGGAAAGAGAACAAAAACATTTTCAATTCAATATCCATCAGCAAGCAATCCAAACAACGAATCCTCATAATCGGATTGCAGATTATAGGATGGGCTGTTGCCTACTACCTTTGGGTTACCACTTTTCAAATGAGAGGATTTTCATCCATAAACCAAGAAAAGATAACATTCTGCATTATTCTTCTATTCACATATCTTATATATTTCTTCGGCTTCAAATGGATCTATAAAAAGAATTATGCATACTTTGCACTCTGCTCCATTGCCATTTGGATCCTTGCCGTACTATCAGAATATTTCTACGTCATTCCCACCATCTTAGGCCATATCCATCCATTCCGCCCAGAAGACACAGAAGAAGTCTTGCAAGGAGTCCGCCGCCAGACCTTAATCGGCATTGCTATCCGAGACGCGGTCATCTTCTCTCTGGCCGGACTATCAACATTGTACTACGACGCTTACAGGTACCGGAAACTAATCAAAGAAGATCTGCAACATATAGAAGAAATCCAAAGCCTCCAATACCGGACAACCCAATACATGCAACACGAGCATTTTACCGAAAATGCGCTTAGCTTCATAGCCGACTGCGCATACAACAGCTCTCTACAAAAAGATATGGAGAACATTCTCTATCTGTACAAATACAGTTTCTCTCACACCGTCATATCCTCCTGCCCCGCCAAAGACGAGCTCGACTTTTCCCGCAAGCTATACCAATACTACCAATCCCGCTATCCCGAACTGTCCATACAATTCAGCGTCCTTGGCAAAGAACCCTCGTATAATGTCTTAAGTTTGATTACCGAACCCATCATCTGCAACATGTTCAAACATGGCATCACCTCTTCTCAGGGGAAAATGGATATTGTTTTCGATTTCTCCAATCCTTCCGTATTCAAACTGCAATGCTCCAACAGAAGCCACCTGCAAGCTTTTTTCAGAAATCCCGCCTCCCGAGGATTGTCCTTGCTTCAGCAAAGACTCCAGAACTACTATGGAGAAAATGCCCGCCTGGATTTCAACGTCAATAACCAGCATCCCGAGTACCGGATTGTTAGCGTTCGCCTGACCATTCAGGTATGATCTTGCTTATTTCTTTCTTCATGACGGCAGGTATCGGCAAATACAGATTCTTATTGGAATATTTCTGATGCGCCGGAATCAGCCAATCGCCCTTCACCACAACATTCTTCTTGTTCACTATCCCTTGCCGCTTGATCAGGAGAAAACGGCCCGGACAGGCTTTTTCCAACAATTCGAAACATTCTTGCAAGGTAAGCGAAAACCTATAGTGCTCCCTTGGTGTTGTGTTCAGATAGATACAGAGTGCTCTTCCCCTGTATCCGGGAGCGTTCTTCAGCCTAATCATGACAATATCCGAATAGCTCACCATTCGCTGCCTGTCTTTGTGTCCCTCCTCGTAGCAGAAAAACGATTCCGGTTCCGGAAGTTTAACAGATTCATTCGCTTGCGCCTTTAAAAAGGATTCCTCGATCCAATGCACCATTTCGGACGTAAAAGGCTTGGGGTGCATTCCTATGACATGCGAAACCAATTGCATCGAAAAACACCCGGAAAAGAAATGCCAGCGATAGGCCGAGATGAAAACAATCCAGAGCGTGTCCGGAAGACGGGAACGCAACAGTATTTCATAACCGATGCCTTCCCCGGGAAATTCTATGTCGGTCACCATCAAGGCCACATCGTTCTTCTTGACATAATCCAACGCCTTGCCTATAGAGGAAAAAGTTTTGACGACACAAAAAAGGGAGGACGCCTTAAACGCCTCTTCCATCAGGTGCAGGGATGCGGCGTCATCGTCAACAAGCACACAGGAATAAACCTCTTGGGACATATCGGTAACCTTGATTTTCCGGTACTAAGATACAACTTTTCCGAACACGGACAAGCCTCATCCGGACATCATAGCAAATCCAAGGCAGCTTCGAGCCAGATATCGACATCCACAGGATAATCCTGATCTACGTTATAGGTATCGGACCTCTCATGCCCCAAACGGACCACCACAGCATCCAAAGCCGGAATCACGAAGATGTACTGCCCCAATATTCCCCGGAAATACGTCACGTCAAGCCCTTTGTAATCCAGCATCCAGAACTGGTAGCCGTACATCGTGCAGGGCACTTCGCGTCCGTCTTCCAAACGCGCCTTCAAATAGGTTGCCGGCGTAGTCGCCTCGGCAATATAGGCCGAATCCACCACAGAAATCCGTGCCGCCACCGAATCGGAAGCATTTCCGCGCCGCGGATACCAATAGCCATGCTGCAAGACCAGCTGCCCAAGACGGGCAAAATCCCGAGCATTGGAATTGAAGCAGCAATAGGCTTTCTCCATGCCGCCCTCGTGATCCAGACTCCAAAGCGCGTCTTCCTCAGCCTGTATCGGAGTCCAGATTTTTTCCGAAGCATAATCCGCAATGTTCTTGCCGGTAGCTTTCTTGAGCACGAAAGCCAGAATCTGGGTCACGCCGCTCTGGTAGTTGAAATAGACACCCGGCTTTTCTATCAGGACTTCCCGCTGCGCCAGTCCCCAGAGATCCTTGCCGTAATAGGCTTCGGTCGTGGTGGAAAAAAGCGAAGAAGCGCTCTCGTCCCATTTAACGCCGGCGCTCATCGTCAACAAGTCCCGTATCGTCAAGGTATCGCCTTCAAACGCCCCCCATTCCGGCAGGAAATCGCCCACCGGCTGATCCACGCTCCGGATATAGCCGTCTTGGATAGCGCAGCCCACCAAGAGCGAGACGATGCTTTTGGCCATCGAAAAGGAATTGCTGTGCGAGGTATCGCTATAGCCTTCCCAATACTGCTCCGCCCAGACTTGCCCATGCTTCAACACCACGAAGGCCACCGTGCCGTAACGGGAAAAATCCTCCTCGAAGCGAGGGGCAATCCTGCGCCCGTTCACGCCCGGCGCATACGGCAGCGGCATGGGATCGCCCGCCTTGACCACCCGGTTTTCAAAAATCGGATACTGGTCTATCTTGGGCATAAGATGCAACAAAGCTTGACGGACATAATAATTGCCCGGCCAGAACAACACGGCTGCCACAGCCACGACAAGCAACAGCAAAAATCTGAAAAACAGCTTTTTCAACGCTAATATTTTTTTATAAAGCAGGTTCGCCCTCTTCCACAGCAGAATCGCCCGCCCCCACCAAGCCTTCCATTTCCTTCAATGCCGCCCGCGCCTCGGCCGCCAACTTGTCCGGATTGGCCTCCTGTCCCGGCTTGCGCTTGGACACATCATAGCCGAAACGTTGCAGCAAACGGTCGTCGTTGCGCCAGTTCTTGAGCACCTTGACCCGCAAATCCAAAAAGACCTTCTTGCCAATGAACTGCTCGAATTCCTTGCGGGCATCGGTTCCCACCCGCTTCAAAGCCGCGCCTCCTTTGCCAATCAGAATCCCTTTCTGGCTGTCCTTCTCCACATAAATCACAGCTCCGATCCGATCCAGCTTGGGCATTTCCTTGTAATCTTCCACTTCCACCTGCACCGAATAAGGAATTTCCTGTTTGTATTGCAGAAGGATATGCTTGCGGATAGTTTCCGCCGCGAAAAAACGCAAGTTCCGGTCGGAAAGCTCGTCCTTGGGATAATAAGCCGGGCCTTCGGGAAGGCGTTCTAATATGGCATCCAGAACCCGTTGTGTCTGAAACTTGTATAAAGCCGAAATAGGAATCACTTCCGCCTGAGGCAGTTTATCCTGCCAGTAGGCAATCTTCTGCATGGCTTCCTCCTGAGTCACCGTATCAATCTTGTTAATCAACAGGATTATCGGCGTTCCGGTCTTCTGCACCCGTTCTATGATAGCCGGATTCTTGAAATCCTCGCCCACGTCGGTGATAAGGACGAACACATCGGCTTCGTCCACGCTGTTCTCGATGCTTTTGAGCATGCTTTCCTGCAATTTGTAATGCGGATTGAGGATACCGGGCGTGTCGGAAAACACAATCTGGTAATCAGGCCCGTTAAGGATACCTAACACCTTCTCGCGCGTGGTCTGCGCCTTGGGCGAGGTAATCGACAGCTCCTCGCCCAGCAAAGCGTTCATCAAGGTGGATTTCCCGGCGTTGGGATTTCCTATAATCGTTACAAATCCTGATTTATGCATATCGCTTTCTTTTTCAAATTTTGTCAAATCCGGCATCGCTTTCTTTTGCCCGTCCGGCATCGCGACCCGGCTCATAATTTTCAAACGGCCTTCCCCTGTTCAAGCAAGATCCGTTCCTTTTTCTTTTGCCGGTACCAGATCATGATGTTGCGCAAATAGGCCACCCAACCGAAAGATTGGCCTAAAATCAGCACGGGATCGCTGCGTACGATTCCGTAAGCCATGATCGTGCTGGCGCCCAGCAGGCTCAGAAACCAGAAACCTACCGGCAAGACCGATTCCCCATGCCGGTAGGAATATATAATCTGATAGATGAACCTCAATGTGAACACGATTTGTCCCAGCGAACCGAAAACCAGCAGCCAGAGAGGGACATCGGGATTGCGGAACAACGAGCCGAAGAAACGGTCGGCATCGCGCAAGCAGAAAAGCAAGGCGATGACCGGGGTAAGCACCAGAATCCAACGCAGCACCTTGGGCAAAGGCTGCCAAATCTTCTTGGCCCGAAGATTCCACATATAGATGTAATAAGTGATAATCTGCCCTAAAATTATCGAAAAATCTTCCCGGAACCAGCCGTAGAGCGTCAGCAGCCAAGCCCCGGCAATGCTCAGAATCCAATAAATCTTAGGGCTTTGCACCTTGTGCGTCCGCTCCGAAATAAGCCATTGCAGCAGCAAACGGGCCGAAAACAGGAGCTGGGCAATCAAACCTATCAGGTAAATCCCGATATTCTCCTGTTCCAGCATTTTCTGAAACCATTGGCACAGCCAATCCCACAAAGAACCGCCCGAACCCGCTGCCGCTCCTGCCATGGCACCCGCAGCCTCCACCAAGACGCGGGCATCTACCGCGGAATCAGCCACAGCCAGAACAGAATCGGATAGGGCTGCGCAAGTATCGACTACCGGCTGGACCGAAGCCGACAACTGATGGACCGCCTCCGCTGCTTGTATTCCTATCGACAACAAAAACGACATTTCCTCTTATTTGAATCCGAAAACCGAAAAGCCTGCAAGCCACGGTTTTCCATTGGGGCAAAACAAGCCTTTCGGCGAGCGCATGAATCAAAATCAATCTTTCCCGCCAAAGGCCATCAAAAGCCATTAAGGTGCGCGAAATTAATCTTCCCGACGGATTTTCCCAAAAGTTTTCCGAATCCGGATGCAAAATAGTGCCAAAAGAAGTATTTTTGCTGTTTTGAACAAGCATCGACACAAGATGCTTGTATATTTTGCCCCCATGAACCAGACACAGAATTACGAATTTACCATTATCGTCCCGGTCTTCAACGAAGAAGAGTGCATGGATGCGCTTTGTTCAAAACTGGCCGAATATCTTCCGAAGGCACTCTGCAAATCCTGCGTGCTCTTTGTCAACGACGGTTCCTCCGACAAAAGCCTGGAACTAATCAAGGCAGCTTGCCGCGAGCATCCGGACTTCTTTTATCTTTCCTATAGCAAGAATTCGGGCAAGAGCGCGGCGCTCAAAGCCGGTTTCGACTATTGCTGCTCGGAATACTTGGGCTATATCGATGCCGACCTCCAGACCCTGCCCGAGGACTTCGACACACTGCTGGAGTTCCGTAAGGAATACACTTTAGTGGCCGGAATCCGGATGAACCGCCAGGACACCAAATCGAAGAAAATCCAGTCCAAGATCGGCAATGCGTTCCGGCGCAGCATGACCCACGACGGCGCCATCGACACGGGATGCCCGCTCAAGGTGATGCGGACCGACGCTGCCAAACGGATGCCTTTCTTCACCGGGATGCACCGTTTCATCCAGGCCCTGATCCTGATGGGAGAAGGCACTGCCAAGCAGATTCATGTGCCTTCCTACGCCAGAGTGGCCGGGGTTTCAAAATACAGCATGTGGAACCGCTTGGTCGGACCGTTCATAGACTGCCTTGCCGTGCGCTGGATGCGCAAGAACTACCTCAACTACCACGTGAACGATACCGATTTGCAGTCCGGTACTGATTTGAAATAAATGCCTTTGGCATAAACACCCTGGCCGGAAATATGCCGAAAAGGAGAATCCGCCATTTCAAAAGGGAAATCCGCCACTTCAAAAAAAACAACCGCATGATGCAACAATCCTCCCGACCGCTAATGCGCAGCATTGAGAAATACCTGCCGCTGCTCGCTCTGATCGCCTTCCTGCCTATCATGATTCTGCGGGACTTCTCGGTTTCGAACGAACTGCGGTACCTGAGCATTGCCGACGAGGCCCTCCTGAACGGGGACTGGTTCACCTTTACCAACAACGGCGTGGTCTATGCCGACAAGCCTCCGTTGTACCTTTGGATCGTCATGCTGGGCAAGGCTCTGTTCGGGCAGCATTGCATGTGGTTCATCTCGCTGTTCTCGTTAATCCCGGCTTTGATCACGATGCGGGTGATGAGGAACTGGTTAGTCAAAGAATGTCCTCTGCCCGATAAGGGATGGATTCTGACTTCCCAATTGATGCTGATTACCTGCGGGCTTTTCCTGGGGCTAAATGTCTTTGCCCGTATGGACACCTTGATGACCCTGTTCATCGTACTGGCATTGCATACGTTTTTCAAGATGTTCCGGGGCGAAGGCAACTTCAAAACGCAGAGTTTCCTGTTCGGGCTGTACACTTTCTTGGCCATCTTCACCAAAGGCCCGGTCGGCATCCTGATGCCCTTGCTTTGCCCTCTGGTGTTCCTGCTTTACAAACGCGAAGCCCGTTCGTTCTTCCACTATTGGAATTGGAGGATGTTCCTGACCGTGGTCGTACTTTGCGGCGCATGGTTCCTCTGCGTGTATCTGGAAGACCGCAATACCGATTATTTGCAGAATCTCCTGTTCCACCAGACGGCTGGCCGGGCGGTGGATGCCTTCCATCACAAAAAACCATTCTATTTCTATCTGATTCAGATTTGGCCGAACCTGGCTCCTTACAGCCTGTTGCTGGTCGGCATAATAGCTGTCGGCATGTTCAAGCACCGACTCACCTCCGATACGGAACACTTCTGGAACGCTACCATCTGGACAACCTTTGTCATGCTATCCTTGGTAAGCGGTAAATTAGGTGTATATCTGGCACCTATCGTTCCGTTTTTCGTGTTCCTGACAGCAGCATTGATCCGGAAATTTCCATGGAACGGCTGGCTGGCGGCATCCGTGGCGTTCCCTGCCGGTGTCATGGTCCTGGCATTGCCTGCCTTGGTGGGCATCGTCCTCTTCAGCGACTTATCCTACCTCGGACAGCCTTTCTTCTACATCGCCGCCGGCATCTTCAGCATAGCAGGAGTCTTGGCGATTATTTCCATCAAACAACGCAATCTCCGGAAAGCATTGAACACCATTGGGTTCTCCATCTTAATCGGGGCTTTCGCAGGCGGTTTTTCCATTCCGGCGCTTAATCCTTGGATCGGCTATCGGGACCTCTGCGAGAAAGCCGTTGAACTCAAAGAAGAAAAGGGGCTGGAACATTTCTATTCGATTTACTTGCGTCGTTCCGAGAACACGGATGTATTCCTCGGCGAGGACATCCGCCAGTTAGACAACCAGAAAGATGCCGTGAACCAAATAGAAAACCTACACAACACCGTATTGCTTCTGCCCGAAAGACAAATAGAGAAAAGACAGTCCCTGAAAACGTATTTGCAAGGGAAAGAATATCATGCAGTAGGACCTTACAGAATTGTCCTGCTGTAATTCCTTGCCTTTTTCAGCTCTTTTTCATACATTTGCCGTTTGCGAAATGACAATATCGCCTTCACGGAAGGCATTAAGCCTCCGCAAAAGCAATGCAAAACAGATTCTGTTTTCGCCCCAGAAACAACGCAAAACAAAACACAAGAGATATGAACAAGTTCATTAGCGTTCAAGAAGCCGTGGATATGATCAAGGATGGGGATACCATCATGGTGGGCGGTTTCTTGGCGGTAGGGACACCGCTGCGCATCATCGATGCCTTAGCCCAATCTGGAAAGAAAAACCTGACCCTTATCTGCAACGACACCGGCTATCCCGACCGGGGTGTTGGCAAGCTTATCACCAACAAGCAGGTTTCCAAGCTCTATGTTTCGCATATCGGAACCAACCAGAACACGATAGACCAGATGAACGCGGGAGAATTGAAAGTGGAATTCTGCCCGCAAGGCACTTTGGCCGAACGAATCCGCTGCGGCGGCGCGGGCTTGGGGGGCGTATTGACGGCTACCGGCCTGGGAACGGTCATTGCCGAAGGCAAGCAGGTGGTGAACGTGGACGGCAAGGACTACTTGCTGGAAAAGCCGCTGCACGCCGACTTTGCCTTGATTGGGGCCAGCAAGGGCGATACCGAAGGCAATTTGGTTTACCGTGGCACATCACAGAACTTCAACCCGATGATGGCCATGGCCGCCGACACGGTGATTGCCGAAATCAACGAGATGGTGGAACCGGGCCAGATTGAACCGGAAGCCGTGATCACGCCGTCTATTTTAGTGAAATACATTGTCAAGTAACCAAAAAAACGCACAATAATGGCAACTTACAAATCGACAATCCGTCTGAGAATGAGCGCCCATGATGCCCATTACGGCGGAAATCTGGTGGACGGGGCCCGGATGCTCCAGCTTTTCGGGGACGTAGCCACCGAACTCCTCATCCAGCGCGACGGGGACGAAGGCCTTTTCAAGGCTTACGACATGGTTGAATTCATCGCTCCCGTGTATGCCGGAGATTATATCGAGGCTTCAGGCGAAATCGTTTCGGAAGGCAACACTTCGCGCAAGATGAAGTTCGAGGCCCGCAAGATTATCGCCCCGCGCACCGACATCAGCGCTTCGGCGGCCGATGTACTGGAAGAACCGATTGTGGTTTGCCGTGCTACCGGTACTTGTGTAACCCCCAAAAACTGCCAGAGGAAGTAATATGGACAAACTGATAATCACAGCGGCCATCTGCGGCGCGGAAGTGACCAAGGAACAGAATCCCGCCGTTCCTTATACCGTGGAAGAAATCGTTCGCGAAGCCAAATCGGCGGTGGATGCCGGAGCGGCCATCGTGCATCTGCATGTGCGGGAAGACGATGGGACTCCGACCCAGAGCAAGGCTCGCTTCAAGGAGTGCATCGATGCCATTTACCAGGCTTGCCCGGACGTGATTCTGATCCCGTCCACCGGCGGGGCGGTAGGCATGACGGCCGAAGAACGTTTGCAGCCGACCGAACTGTTCCCGGAAATGGCCACGCTCGACTGCGGGACTTGCAATTTCGGGGATGATGTGTTCGAGAACACGATGCCTATCATGCGTGCCTTCGGCAAACGGATGCTGGAAAACAACATCAAGCCGGAATACGAATGCTTTGAAATGGGCCATTTGGACACGATTCTGACGATGGCCAAGAAGGGCCTCGTTCCGGGCGCCCCGATGCAGTTCAACTTTGTGTTAGGCGTTCCGGGTTGCACGCCGGCTACGGTGCCGAACCTCTGCTGGCTGGTCAACAACATCCCGGCGGGTTCCACCTGGACGGCTACCGGTATCGGCCGCCACGCATTCCAGCTGGCTGCCGCCGCTATCGTGATGGGCGGGAACGTCCGCGTAGGCTTCGAGGACAACCTCTACCTGGAAAAGGGCGTGCTGGCCAAGAGCAACGGCGAAATGGTAGCTAAAGTGGTCCGCATGGCCCAGGAACTGGGACGCGGGGTGGCTACTTCGGCGGAGGCGAGGGAAATCCTGTCTTTGCCGACCCGCAAACACTAAGTTGATGCGATAGAATGGGCAATCCACTTCGTTGCGAACCTTGACCAGGTCGGTCATGTACACAAGTACACTCCCTCCCTGGTCGGCGGTTCGACGCCTCGTATCTCACCCATTCTATCGCATCAACACAATAAAACCAAACATCGAACCCAAATAGCGGCCTTGCAGCTTGCCCATTCTGACACGCCGATAAACCGAACCTGAAAAGGGACGAACCGAGGGTCCGAAAGACAAATGTGAAAGCATCGGTTTTTCGAGGAGGGATGCAAGAGCGGCTCGATGGAGCGGACGGGGTTCGGACAAGGGGTCGTGAAGATCCCGATGAGGAACTGCGGCGCGCTTCTCCCGATGGGTTCGGCAAAAAATAAAATTTAATTTTTAATAACAATTAAACCAAAATAAAACAATGCAACCTAAAGGCAACAAATACGGTACACACCGTGTAATTTCTCCCAAAGGCGTGCTTCCTCAGCCCGCTGACAAACTGGACAACAACATGGATGTCCTGTACGACAATGAAATCCTGATTGACGTGCAGACCTTGAATATCGACTCGGCCAGCTTTACGCAAATTGAACAGCAGGCTGGCGGCGACAAGGCTAAAATCGCTGAAATCATGCTGGATATCGTGGCCAAGCAGGGCAAGCACCGCAATCCGGTGACGGGCTCGGGCGGTATGCTCCTGGGTACGGTTGAAAAAATCGGCGACGCGCTGAAGGATAAGATCGACTTGAAGGAAGGCGACAAGATTGCCACGCTGGTTTCGCTTTCGCTGACTCCGCTGCGGATTGACAAGATCAAGGATATCCGCGCCGATATCGACCAAGTGGACATCGACGGCAAGGCGATCCTGTTTGAAAGCGGCATCTATGCCAAGATTCCTTCCGACCTTCCGGAAAACCTGGCTTTGTCGGCTTTGGATGTGGCCGGTGCGCCTGCCCAGACGGCCAAATTGGTGAAACCGGGCGATACCGTGCTGATTATCGGTGCGGGCGGAAAGAGCGGTATGCTCTGCTGCTACGAAGCCAAGAAACGCGCCGGGGTCACGGGCAAGGTAATCGGTCTGTGCCACAGCCAGAAGAGCACCGAACGTCTGCAAAAGCTCGGCTTCTGCGACTATGTGTTCTCCGCCGATGCGACCCAGCCGGTTCCGGTTTACGAAAAAATCATGGAACTGACCAAGGGCGAGCTTTGCGACATCTGCATCAACAATGTGAACATTGAAAACACGGAAATGACCAGCATCCTCTGCACCAAGGACGACGGTCTGGTTTACTTCTTCTCGATGGCTACTTCCTTCACCAAAGCTGCTTTGGGCGCTGAAGGCGTGGGCAAGGATGTGACGATGATCGTGGGCAACGGCTATACCAAGGGCCATGCTGAAATCACGTTGCAGGAGCTGCGGGAGTGCAAGGCTTTGAGGGATATTTTTACTGAACTCTACGCATAGGCGTTTGATAACGGGCCATCCGCTTTGTTGCGAGCCTTGGCCGGGTCGGTCACGTACCTAAAAGTACGCTCCCTCCCCGGCCTACGGCTCGCGCCTCGCGTCTCACCCGTTCTGAAACGCCTAAAAGAATGTCTGAAATTGCTCGATTTAATTGCAATTTGGCACATTTACTTCTTTCATATTCTCCGGACATAGACTAGTGTAAAATGAAAAGCAGAAGAAAAGAGTTGTTTCCGAAAGTTACCGACGCTCAGTGGAACGATTGGAAGTGGCAGGTCAAGAATCGCATCGAAACGCTGGAAGACCTCAAAAAGTACATAAAACTGACTAAGAACGAAGAAGCAGGCATCAAAAAGACCTTGGAGACCTTGCGTATGGCTATCACGCCCTATTACTTGAGCTTGATCGACCCCAAGGATCCCAACGACCCTGTCCGCAAGCAGGCGATTCCCACGGCAGCCGAGACCCATGTGTCGGATGCCGATTTGCTGGATCCCCTGCACGAGGATGTGGACTCGCCCACTCCGGGCCTGACGCACCGTTATCCGGATCGCGTGCTGATGCTGATTACCGACCAATGCTCCATGTACTGCCGTCATTGCACTCGTCGCCGTTTTGCCGGCCAACATGACTGCGCCAGTCCCAAGGATCGGATCGAAAAGGCTATCGAATACATTGAAAAGACACCGCAAGTGCGGGACGTATTGCTTTCAGGGGGCGATGCCCTGTTGGTATCGGACGCCAAACTGGAATACATCATCAAGCGTCTGCGTGCTATCAAGCATGTGGAAGTGATCCGTATCGGAAGCCGCGTGCCGGTGGTTTGCCCACAGCGTATCACGCCGGAATTAGTCAACATGCTCAAGAAATACCATCCGATCTGGCTCAACACGCACTTCAACCATCCTAACGAAATCACCGAGGAAAGCGCGGCGGCTTGCGCCCGTCTGGCCAATGCGGGTATCCCCTTGGGCAACCAGAGCGTGCTGCTCCGCGGGGTCAACGACTCGGTGAGCACGATGAAGGCTTTGGTATGCGGCTTGGTGAAAATCCGGGTCCGTCCGTATTATATTTATCAGTGCGACCTTTCGATGGGTCTGGAGCATTTCCGCACGCCGGTCAGCAAGGGTATCGAGATTATCGAGGGCTTGCGCGGCCATGTCTCGGGTTTTGCCGTTCCTACTTTCGTGGTGGACGCTCCCGGTGGCGGCGGAAAGATTCCTGTGATGCCGCAATACCTGATTTCCTTGGGTGGCGGAAAGGCTATCCTGCGGAACTTTGAAGGGGTAATCACCACTTATACTGAACCTACCGATTACGATAACAGCGCCTCGTTGGCCATCGACCGCAAGAACCTCAAGACAGAAGGGGTAAGCCAGTTGCTGAGCTTGCCGCATCAGGCCATTTCTTTGGAACCCATGGGGCTGGAACGCTACAAGAAAGCGGAAAAATGGCATAAGGAACAGGCGGCGCCTGCCCCCAAGAAAGGCCGTGGTCGGAAAAAATCCATAGAAGAAGCCGGCATGGAAGAAGCGGCCGCCATCGCTGCGGTTGCCACCGAGCCAAAACGCCGGGGACGCAAGCCGAAGGCAACAGCGGCAAAAACGGAGGAAAGCGTAACCGAACCCAAACGCAGAGGGCGCAAAGCCAAGGCGGCTACAGTTGAAGTTCAAACAGCAGACCCGAAACGCCGGGGACGCAAACCGAAAGCCAAAACAACGCCCGTTTCCATCCAGCATGTCACAATATCCACAGACAGCCTGAAATACCGGAAACGCAAATCCGTATCCGAAAATACACCGGACGTGAAAATGGAAGTAGTCGCCGCACCGAAACGACGCGGACGCAAACCCTCCAAAAAGAAAAAAATCGAAAGCAGTGAACCCAAACGCCGGGGACGCAAAAAGAAGATAATTCCTCCCGGTGTCTTGGCTGCGCTCCCTCACCGCAAAAAAAAGAACGCGGTAGCGGATTCGGTTTCAACGGGCTTGCCGGAACACAATGAAAGCAAACCGGTGACAGTCAACCCGGAAAATTAAAGATTCGGAATCATTCAAACTTGTCCATAGAAGGCGGTGCTGCAAAGTGCCGCCTTTTTCATTATTGCGCGGAAAGGGCGGTCTCGACACACCCGGCCACACCCAATGAAAAACATAGTCATGACAACTTTCATCCGCCAAAACGAACTTTTGAAGCCTCTTCCCAATCTCTCTCATCAAAAAATTCATAAAAAAAATGGACGAACCGTCAAATCGGACGTTTTTATTTGTAACTTTACGGAACGTGACCGAAAGAAAACAACAAAAACTTTTACAGATATGACTTTTCAATTACCTCCCCTGCCGTATGCGGAAAACGCCTTGGAACCGATGATTTCGGCTCAGACGCTTTCTTTCCATTACGGCAAGCACCACAAGGCGTATGTGGACAATCTGAACAAACTCAAGGAAGGCACGCCGTTTGCCGATGCCGGTTTGGAAGAAATCATCGAAAAGGCCGAAGGCGGACTGTACAACAATGCGGCCCAGGTCTGGAACCATACTTTCTATTGGAACTGCCTCAGCCCGCAAGGGGGCGGCGAACCAACGGGAGAACTCTTAGAAGCGATTTGCGGGAAATGGGGTTCGTTCGAGGACTTCAAGAAAGCTTTCTCGGCGGCAGCAGCGGGCTTGTTCGGCTCAGGCTGGGTATGGCTGGCCGAAGGTGAGGACGGATTGGAAATCATCGCCACGCCGAATGCCGGAAACCCGATCCGGGACGGGAAAGAGCCGTTATTGGTCATCGATGTCTGGGAACACGCCTATTATTTAGACAAGCAGAACCGCCGTCCGGATTACATTGCCGATTTCTGGAAATTAGTTGACTGGCCGGGCGTGTGCGACCGCTACATGGAAGATTAGCCGATGGTGTCCGGGACGGAGCGGGAAACGAATCTTGACCCCAAGCGCGCAACAAAGGTTCAAAAAGCCGGGCAGAGCAACGACAACGGGCGGAAGCTTTACTTGGTCGGCTTCATGGCTTCAGGAAAAAGCCAGCTGGGAAGGCGGCTTTCCGCTCTGCTGGATTGCCCTCTTTACGATACGGACCTATGCATCGCGCAGCAAACGGGGATGTCCGTCCCGGAAATTTTCGCCCGGCGGGGTGAAACATGGTTCCGGGAAGCGGAAAGCCGCCTGATTCGAAGCCTTCCCGACGAAGCTTGCGTGGTGGTGACCGGAGGCGGGCTGCCATGCAGGGAAGAGAACATGGAGTACATGTGCCAGGATGGAATCACAGTTTACATTGATGTACCGGAAGAGATTCTTATCCAACGGCTTCTGCTTCCTGAAAACCGCGCAGAACGTCCGCTTCTCAACGGCATGAAGACGGAAGAAATTTCATTTTTTGTCAAAAACAAACTAAAGGAAAGAGAATATTTTTACAAGCAGGCCGAACGCCGTTTCCGACCGGAAGAAGAGGACTTTGCGTCTTTCTTGCGGTGGGCGCGGAAAGCCATGAAACGCGACATTCACGAAATAACTTAAAAATAACTAAAATTCAGATGCCATGAAGGTTTATCAAACAGACGAAATCAAAAACATTGCCATCGTAGGCAGTTCGGGATCAGGAAAAACCACGCTCGCCGAAGCTTTTCTTTATGAAGGCGGAATCATCAAACGCCGGGGCAGCGTGGAAAACAAGAATACGGTAAGCGACTATTTCCCTGTTGAAAAAGAATACGGTTATTCGGTTTTCTCTACGGTTTTCAGCGTGCCATGGCAGGATCGCAAGCTCAATTTCATAGACTGCCCCGGTTCGGACGATTTTATCGGCGCCAGCGTTTCGGCCATGAACGTGACCGACACCGCTTTGATGGTGCTCAATGCCCAGTACGGAGTGGAAGTGGGCACGCTGAACCAGTTCCGTTACACGGAAAAATTCCACAAGCCGGTCATCTTCATTGTCAACCAGTTGGATCATGAAAAAGCGGATTACGACGGAACTGTGCATCAGCTGCGCGAACAATGGGGAAACCGGATTGTGCAAATCCAGTACCCGGTCATGGTGGGTCCTTCGTTCAACGCGGTAGTGGACGTGCTGAAAATGAAGATGTACCAATGGAAACCGGAAGGCGGGGTGCCCGAGGTATTGCCGATTCCCGATTCGGAAAGGGATAAGGCGATGGAACTGCACAAGGCTTTGGTGGAAGCGGCTGCCGAGCATGACGATGCCCTGATGGAGAAGTTCTTTGATGAAGGTTCGCTGAGCGAGGACGACATGCGTGCCGGTATCCGCGCCGGTTTGGTGACAAGGGGCATGTTCCCGGTATTCTGCGTCTGCGCGGGCCGCGACATGTGCGTACGCCGCACGATGGAATTCCTGGGCAACGTGGTGCCCTGCACGGACAAGATGCCGCGTCCGGTCACGGTAGACGGCGTGGAAGTGACACCCGATTCCAACGGCCCTACCAGCTTGTTCGTCTTTAAGACCAGCATTGAGCCGCATATCGGCCAGGTGGCTTATTTCAAGGTGATTTCGGGTACGGTCCATGCGGGAGACGACTTGATCAACGCCGATCGTGGTTCAAAGGAAAGGATGGCGCAGCTCTTCACGATTGCCGGACAGAACCGGGAAGAAGTGAGCGAATTGAAAGCGGGCGACATCGGGGCCACGGTGAAGATGAAGGACGTGCATCGGGGCAACACGCTCAACAGCAAGGACTGTGATTACAAGTTCGATTTTATCAGATACCCTGAACCGAAATACCGTCAGGCAATCAAGCCTGTCAACGAAGCGGATGCGGAAAAGATGATGGAAGTATTGTTCCGTATGCACGAAGAGGACCCGACTTGGATCATCGAGCAATCGAAGGAACTCAAGCAGACGATTATTTCCGGCCAAGGGGAATTCCACCTGCGCACGCTCAAATGGCGTATCGAGAACAACGACAAGATTCCGGTGCAGTTCTATGAACCCAAGATTCCTTACCGGGAAACCATCACCAAGGCGGCACGAGCCGATTACCGTCACAAGAAGCAGTCGGGCGGTGCCGGGCAGTTCGGCGAGGTGCATCTGATTGTAGAGCCGTATTACGAAGGGATGCCGGCGCCGAGTTCGTACCGTTTCAAGGGCCAGGAATTCAAGGTGAATGTGCGCGACACCCAGACTATCAATCTGGAATGGGGAGGAAAATTGGTATTCGTCAACAGCATCGTGGGCGGAGCTATCGATGCCCGCTTCTTGCCGGCTATCCTCAAAGGGATTCTCTCGCGCATGGAACAAGGACCTCTGACGGGTTCGTATGCCCGCGATGTACGGGTCATTGTCTATGATGGCAAGATGCACCCAGTGGACAGCAATGAAATCTCGTTCATGATTGCGGGCCGCCATGCGTTCAGCACGGCTTTCCGCGAAGCCGACCCGAAGATTCTGGAACCGGTTTACGATGTGGAAGTGGATGTGCCTCAGGATTACCTGGGCGATGTGATGGGCGACCTCCAGGGACGCAGGGCTATCATCAGCGGCATGAATAGTGAAAAAGGCTATGAAAAGATCCTGGCCAAGGTGCCTCTGAAGGAGATGTCGAATTTTGCTACGGCGCTAAGCTCCATCACCGGCGGCCGGGCTTCGTTCACGATGCAGTTCAGCAGCTACGAGCTGGTTCCGGGCGATGTCCAGGAAAAACTGCTCAAGGAATATAAGGACGAGGACGAGGATTAGCTACACGGATTGGCTTGATTCCGGGAGATGTGCGCCACGCTCAAGTGATGCCTGTTCTTGGAACACTTTATTTGAGCATTTCGCAAATAGTTGCGTATACATCAAATTCCAGATGACGCTTTCTCAAACGCCGGGGCGGTTTATCGACCGTCCCGGCGTTGTTTTTCATGCAGAGACACGAGGAGGACAGCCCTGTATAAGGCATCAAAAATCACAACAGAATGTGATTTTATTTCACAAACACTTTTCATTTCCTGCAAACAAGGCAGAATTCACAATATAATATGATTTTTATTTGCCAACACAACTCCAAATTTCTATTTTTGCAGAAAACACCAATATATTGTGAATACAAAAGATTTAGGGGCACAGATAAAAGCGCGAAGGCAGGCACTGAAAGTCACCCAGCAGGAAGTAGCCGATTTGGCCGATGTAAGCATCAATACCATTGTGGCCGTGGAGCGCGGGACAGGCAATCCGCAAATTGAAACCCTGCTCTCCATCTGCCATGTGCTCGGCCTTCAACTCACCACCCAATTAAAAGATTGACAACATGAGACAGTGCGAAGTATATCTGCATGGAATAAAGGCCGGTATCCTAACCGAAACCGACAAACAGAATTTTACATTCGTTTATGACAAGGCCTATCTGCTGAATGAAAACAACGAAGCAATAAGCTTGAGCCTCCCGCTCCAAGCGGAACCGTACCGCTCGCCCTACCTTTTCCCGGCATTCTCCAACATGCTGTCAGAAGGTGAAAACCGGAAAATCCAATCGCAACTCCTCCACATAGATGCCGAAGACGACTTTGGCATACTGTTGCACACATGTCAATTCGATACCATCGGAGCCATCACCGTAAAGCCTATCGAACCATGAATCCATTGAATATTTGCCCATCAACCTTGCAAAGAGGATACAATACGTACTCACCTTTGGCTCAAAAAATTTTATTTGACGGCCAAGCCGTTTCGCATATCTTTTCAGAACCAAGCCCGGATTCGGATGCAAAAGAAACAGCAGAAGCCATCAAGAATATTGGTCGCATATCACTTTCCGGCGTACAAGCCAAATTCTCCGTCATAGTAAGCAATAAAACATTGCGTTACTCCAGAGAAAATGAACAAGGCACGTTTATCCTGAAACCGCGCCCTACAGGCTATCAAATCATCAACCGGGATTTTTGCGCCGCCAATGAACACGTAAGCATGCAGATTGCATCTCAGGTATTTGGCATCGAAACAGCCGCCAATGGACTATGCTTTTTTGAAAACGGCAGTCCAGCATACATCACTCGCCGTTTCGACGTACACGAAAAAGGAAAATACAAACAAGAGGATTTTGCCGCCTTGCTTGGATATTCCAAAGACAACGCAGGCCCGAATTACAAATATGCCAAAGCCAGCTATGAAGAATGCGCTGAAATAATTCATCAGTACGTAAAGGCGGCATTGATTGATATTCGCCGTTTCTTCCGCTTGATATTATTCAATTTCATCACGCTGAACGATGATGCCCATTTGAAGAACTTTTCGCTAATCGAACGCAATGGAGAATTCCGGCTCGCGCCTGCCTACGACTTAATCAACACATCCTTGCAATTGAGAGAACCTCGCATATTCGCCCTTGATAATGGGTTGTTCAAAGAAGGAATGAATTTTAGCGACATCCGTACCATCGGACGTGCCGATTTTGAAGAGTTCGGAAAACGGATCGGGCTTCCCGAAAAAGTAATAAAACAAGAGATAGACTTGTTTGCTACGGAACAACCCAAAGCAAAGGAACTGCTGGATAATTCATTTCTGTCTCCAGAGTTACAGAAAGAATATTGGCAATCGCTTGATTACCGACGCAAAATGCTGAAATTTTAATATAAACTAAAAACGAGTGCCGTTTTCACCACTCATAAAACCTAGAAAACCATGGAAATTTTCTTATCCATAACAATCCTGATAGTCGGCATAGCACTAACCAGTTTTTAATCGGCTGTGCCAGAAAAATACCCACTTGGAAGGGAATTATTGGCAGTACCATCTTTGGACTCTTGCCGTTGTATTTGATATTATGCTTTTTCGGTTTGATGGGAGATGAAAGAAATCCGCTGAACCAATGATTGCCATTTCACCAAAAATCAATATCATTGCAAAAAGAAAAGTTTCCATTGCGAGCCATGAGCGAGAAAGAAACCAACTGCCGCAATCCGATACTGCAAAAGATGTTCATGCGGCTTGGACGTGCAGAAAAAGCCGGAAGCGGTGTGGACAAGATTATGAGCGGTTGGCATTTCCTCGGATGGCCCAATCCAAGCGTGAGGGAAGAGACACGCCCCGATTACGTAGTCCTATCAATGCCGATAGGAAAACCGGACAAGAAAACCGGACAAGAAGAAAGAACGGACAAGAAAGATTCCGAATCCAAAATCGGACAAGAAAAACCATTCATAACCAACGAATCACAAGAAAACCCGGCAAGAAAACCCGACAAGAAGGAGCAAAGAATGCAGCAAATCCTATCATTCTGCCAAGAAGCAAAATCCTTCACCGAAATATTGGAACTTACCGGACTAAAAGACCGAGAAAGCTTCAAGCACACTTACATCGACCCGTTGATAGCCGCAGGGAAGCTCCGCATGACCGAGCCGGACAACCCGACAAGCCGGAATCAAAAGTATATAAGCACGCAAGAATAAGTGTCGATGAGGCGCATAAAGCCCGGTAAAACCGCCTGCCCCGGTCGGCATCGCAAAAAAACTTGCCCGAAAAACCAGAAAAAAAACAAAAAATGAATAAAATCAAACTCCTTCTCCTCTTGGTGGCGGCCATCGTCCTGGGAGGATGCCAGAACAGCACCAACACGGAAAAAAAAATGAGCAATATTTCCGAAAACACGGTACAGCAGACCGTGGAAGCCATCATGGAAGAACAACCGGAAGCCGACCGGACTTTGGTGGAAAAAGGCGTGGCACAAGCCGCGGCCTTATGGGAAAGCGAAGACGGCAGCGAACAGGCATTCAAGGACTTTGCCAAAGAAAATTACCTTTCCGACCCGGAAGCCAGGAAAACCCTCTTCGACAAACTATCAACCGCTTTCGAGATTTTTTACGGCACCTCCAACCAGGTAGCAGTCCGTCTCCAGTCCCCGATCCATTTAGCCGGGCCCGAACCGACGGAAATCGATTATATCCTGGCCGGTTTCAACCCCTATTCCCACCTTTCGGACGACCTTTTCGCCAACAAGACCGCCTTTATCACGATTCTGAATTTCCCGTTTTACACCTTGCAGGAAAAGAACACCTTAGGGAAGAACTGGAATCGCCTGGAATGGGCCTACGCCCGGATGGGAGACCAGTTCACGACCCGTATCCCGGCTAAAATCCAAGCCGAACAAGCCAAGGTGTTGAGCGAATCGGAAAGCTACATAGCTTCGTACAACATCATGATGGGGCATCTGCTGACCGATGACGGCCGCCGCCTTTTCCCCGAAGACATGGTGCTGCTCTCGCACTGGAACCTCCGCGACGAACTCAAATCGAACTACGCCGATGTTCCCAACGCGCAAGAAAAACAGGAGATGATCTACCAAGTGATGCTGCGGATTGTGGATCAGAGCATCCCGGCCGAAGTGGTCAATAACCCAGCCTACGACTGGGCACCGTATTCCAACAAGACCTACCAGAATGGCAAGGAAGTGAACCTCCCAGCGGAAGGTGCGGCCCGCTATAGCCATATCTTGGATATGTTCCATGTTGAACAGCAAATAGACCGCTACAGCCCGGCACTGCCCACGGGGATTGCCCGCAATTTCGAAAAGAGCATGGAAGTATCGGCGCAGGATATCGAGAAACTGTTCATCCGGATGATTTCCTCCGAACAGGTAAAACAGGTGGCCGAACTGATTAAGACGCGCTTGGGCCGGGATTTGAGGCCTTACGATATCTGGTATGACGGTTTCAAGAGCCGTTCCTCGATGCCGGAAGACGAACTGACCCAACTGACCCGCGCCAAATACCCGGACACGGATGCCTTTGCCGCCGATATGCCGCGTATTTTGCAGGATCTGGGCTTCAGCACGGAAGATGCCAAATACATTGCCGACCGCATCGTGGTGGACAACGCCCGTGGCTCGGGTCATGCCTGGGGGGCGCAAGGCCGCTGGGAACCCGCCCGTCTGCGCACCCGCATCGGGAAAGAAGGCATGGACTACAAAGGCTACAACATTGCCGTGCATGAGTTCGGCCACAATGTGGAACAGACGCTGGATTTGTACACCATCGACCATTACATGCTGAGCGGCGTGCCGAACACGGCCTTTACCGAGGCTTTGGCGTTCATCTTCCAGAAACGGGACTTGCAGCTCTTGGGCTTCGACCAGAAAATAGACGACAATACTACCTTGGACATCTTCTGGGGCGCTTACGAAATCATGGGCGTGGCTTTGGTGGACATGTACACCTGGCAATGGCTGTACGAACATCCGGATGCCACGGCGGAAGCCTTGCGGGACGCGGTAGTCGGCATCGCCAAAGAGGTATGGAACCAATATTACGAACCGGTCTTAGGCACGCACGATTCGCCGCTCTTGGCTGTCTATTCGCACATGATCAATTCGCCGATGTACCTGCCCAATTATCCTTTCGGCCATATCATCGAATACCAGTTGGAAAGCCATTTGGCAAAAGCGGAATCCAAAGCCGAGTTCGCCTCTGAATTGAAGCGGATTTACACTTTAGGCCGCTTGACCCCGCAAATCTGGATGCAGCAGGCCGTAGGCTCGGAAGTAAGCGTGGATCCGTTGCTGGATGCCGTGGAAGAGATTGTGGGGGAATAAAACCCTCACATATCTTCCACTGTTCCGAAATCTATTTCTGAAAAAACTATGCTTGCGACGGGGGAAGCGTCTTCGGGTCGGTCCCGCACTCCTGCGCGGACTTGGTTGCCGAACACGTTTGCTCCGAAGGAAGCGTCTTCGAGTCGTTTTCGCAAACCGCCACCGTGGCGGCCATCACCGAAGCCAGGGAAACGAAACCGCAGACCAGGAACTGACCCCAAGGCAGCAGAAGCGCCGCCGCGAAAGGCAAGCCGATTCCCATCACGAAACCGATATTCCGGTTCACATAGCTCACGCTTTCACGCACCAACAGATAACGGCGCTCTATCGTATAGTCTACAAAAGAAAAACCGTAGAAATAAGCCGAACTCAGGAACAGCAGGAACGGGGTCAGCAGGCCAATCAACGGAATGAAAGACATCAGCATCAGGATTACCGTGACCAAAAGCTGAAAAAAGGTGTTCCGAATGGCAATCAGGATGCCCCGCAGCATTTCCCGCAAGAAACGCCCGAAACGGAAAGGATATTCCTTGCCGGTCAAAGCCGTTTCCGTCCGTTCGCTGAGCCAGGAATAAATGGGAGACAGCACTATTAGAATCAAGTAGCCTCCAACAGATAAAAACAGCATGAAATAAGCGAAACGAATCAGCACCCGGAAAATAAACGCCACCACCGCTCCGGCATTATGCAGCCAAGCGATATTGCCGACCCAATTCGTGATACCTTCATGAATCCACTCCTCCACCGGATTGCCCAGCCAACCCACCAGCAAGCCCCCCAAGCAGAAAAACAGAATCCAAGCCAGAACCGGGAATATCATGAACCAGGCGAAACGAGATGTGAACAGCATCTTGAACGCCAGACCGTAGGCCTTCACGCCCCGGCCGAACTCAGTAAAGAAATTCCGTTTTCCCATTGTCTGCTACAATTTACGAATAACCCAAGCAAGGAAACGCCTGCTATTACACAGCCCGCAAAGAATTAATCCCGGCGTTCCAGCAAAACCACGCTCTCCACATGATCGGTATGCGGAAACATATCCACCGCCGCCTGCTTCACCACCCGGTACTTGGCATCCATCCGCTGCAAATCCCTCGCCTGCGTGGCCGAATTGCAGCTCACATAGACAATCCGCCGCAAACGCTGCCCGAACAAGGCATCGTCCATCAGGCATTCCACCACCTTCTCATGCATCCCTTCCCGGGGAGGATCGGTGATAATCACATCCGGCACCCCGTGTTCCTGCACGAAACCCGCATTGAACACCGCCGCCATATCCCCGGCAAAAAACTCGGTATTGGAAATCCCGTTCAAGTCCGAATTGACCCGGGCATCGAGCACCGCATCTTCCACATACTCGATGCCTATCACTTTCCGTGCCGAACGCGCCACGTAATTGGCAATCGTTCCCGTACCGGTATATAAGTCATACACCAGCTCATCGGGCCGTACCTGCGCGAAGTCGGCAGCCAGACGGTAAAGACGCGCCGCCTGCGCCGTATTGGTCTGGTAAAAAGACTTCGGCCCGACCCGGAACTTCAATTCCGCTTCATCCGAACGGTAAGCCGGCATCGTCATCGTGATGAACGGCTCGCCTGCGAACAAACGCATCTCCAAGTCGGCCATGCTGTCGTTGGTCTTGGTATTGACCGCATACATCAAGCTGGTAATGCACGGAAAAGCCTCCGCCACCCGGCGCATCAAGGTCTCGAAAGCCGGCGTAGGCTCCGCACCGATAATCACCACCAACATGAACTGCCCTGCAGAGGTGTTGCGAATCATCAGATTGCGCATATACCCTTGACGGGCACGGACATCATAGAAAGTCAAACCTAATTCCTGCGCTGTTTTCTTGACAAAAAGCCGGATTTCATTGGAAGGCTCCGGCTGAAGCCAGCAATGCTTCAAGTCCAAGACCTTGTCGAACTTCCCGGCCAGGTGGAATCCCAAGCCCTGACGGTCGGCCTCGCTCATCGCTTCTCCCGAAGCCACTTCCTCATTACTCAGCCAACGCTTCACGGCAAAGGTGAACTCCAATTTGTTCCGGTAATACCGATTAGATTCCGCTCCTATGATCGGGCATTCGTCTGGCAGCCCCACCTTTCCGATACGTTCCAGATTATCACGCACTTGCGCTTGCTTCTGCCGCAACTGTTCCTGATATTGCAGATGCTGCCACTTGCAACCGCCGCAAAGCCCGAAATGCTCGCAGAAAGGCTGCTCCCGCAAAGGAGAAGCCTCCTTGAGAGCCGCAATCCGCCCTTGCATATAGCCTGACTTCTGGCGAATCACTTCCACATCCGCCAAATCGCCCGGCGCGGAATAGGAGACAAAAAGCACCTTGCCGTCCACATGCGCCAAAGAATTGCCTTCGGCGGCGGCTTTCTCTATCCGTATATCGGTCAGAACCTTATTGGGTTCGTTCTTGCGTTTGCGGCTCATAATCTTATTTTCGACTTATAAAACAATGGAAATCAAAGAATACAACTCAAAAAAAATACGGCTCGCAAGACCCTTACCGCACAAGCAAAATCCCGCGAGCCATAAAAATATCCGCCCCTGAAACCGGGGCAACGTAAAAAACTTACATCTGAGACTCAGTAAAAGCCTTGATCTGCTGGTTCATCGTATCGACGAACTTCTGCATCTGGCCTTTAATCATAGCCCCCATCACCAGATTGACACCCACCTCGGCCTCTACCTGCGAGGTAAAGCTTCCCACACCCGGCGTGAGATGAATAGCCAAGGTGAAATTGAAAGGCGTTCCCTCGTCCGAAGTAATCACCACCAAGCTCGGCTCCACCTTCTGGGCAATCTTCATGTTCACCTGAGCCATCCCTCCTACATTGAACGAACAGGTATTCTCGGTAGCCGTCCATCCCTGCACCTGCGAAGGCATCATGCCGCCCAGCTCGGAAAAATTGGAAATACGGCGGTAGGCTATGGACGGGTCGCCATTCACCTGTAATTTATCGCTGCTGACTTTCATTTGCTAATATAATCTTTAAAGTTCTTTCTCCCCACATGCTCCCATCAAAACGGCAATCAACCTGACGAAGGCCTCCCTAAAAAGTCCAAGCCTCCCCCAGGTCTTAACCCTATCTTAGCAAGCGCCCATGTGGTCTTCTGACCATTTTTCCGGATTCTGCCGCCATTCCCTAAGCGAATCCAGCTCGGAACGGTTCAGCATATCCAGGTTCACCGCGCATTCAATCAAATCATCATAGTTCGTCAAGGTGTACAGAGGCATCTTGGCCTGCTCGAAATTCTTGGCAGCCACGTCCAGACCATAGGTGAACACCGCCACCATGCCTTTGACCACGCAGCCATGCGCCCGCAAGGCATCCACCGCCAAAAGGCTGCTCTTCCCGGTCGAAACCAAGTCTTCCACCACGACCACCGTCTTGCCGGATTCAATCACGCCCTCGATTTGGTTACCCATTCCATGATTCTTGGCTTCGGAACGCACATAAACAAAAGGAAGTCCCAGTTCCTGCGCCACCAAAGCCCCCTGCGGAATCCCGCCGGTAGCCACGCCAGCCACCGCATCCACCGGTCCAATATGTTCTTCGATAAGATTGACAAACTCCTGACGGATGAAATTGCGGACATGCGGATAGGAAAGCGTGACCCGGTTGTCGCAATAGATAGGCGATTTACGGCCCGATGCCCAAGTGAAGGGTTCCTTGTTGTTCAGTTTGACAGCACGTATCTGTAAAAGGAACTTGGCCATTTCCAGGCTGGCTTCATGCCTGGCCGCATTTGCTAAACTTACCATATATCGTTTTTTTGGTTTTCACAGTCGATGCCGGGCGGGGGAATACCGGCAATAACGAAAAGCCGACAAAAATAGGCATTCTCCCCCTCCCGTACAAATCTTTTTGCCTGCACCAAGGTAAGATTTTGAATTTAACCACATTGTTTTCCCCACATTTCTTATCTTCGCGGCTCTAAAGCAACCGGTTTGCCAGGATGGTATCACCCGGCAGCGGACCCATCCGACAAAATCCAGCCATAGTTCCAAAACAAAAAGACATGGACTTCATTCTTTCACCTTCTTTGCTTTCGGCCGACTTCGCCAACCTGCAGCAGGCCGTGGAAATGATTAACGATTCCCAAGCCGACTGGTTCCATATCGATGTGATGGACGGGATGTTCGTTCCCAATATCACAATAGGCCAGCCGGTGGTCAAGGCCATCAAGAAACATGCCAAGAAACCGCTTGACGTACACCTGATGATCATGGATCCCGACCGCTATATCCAAGGATTCAAAGACGCAGGTGCCGACATCCTGACCGTCCACGAAGAAGCCTGCCGGCATCTGAACCGGACCTTGGCTGCTATCCGGCAAGCCGGGATGAAAGCCGGGGTCTCCATCAATCCGCATACGCCGGTTTGCATGCTGGAAGACATCGTGGAATACGCCGACCTGGTTCTAATCATGAGCGTGAACCCGGGATTCGGAGGCCAGAAGTTTATTGAAAGTTCCTACCGGAAAATCGAAGAAACGGCTCGGCTCAAAGAAAAATACAACCGAAACCTCATCATAGAAGTAGACGGCGGGGTCAGCTTGGAAAACACGCCAAAACTATTGAGCTGCGGTGCCAACGCCTTGGTAGCGGGCAATGCGGTCTTTTCCGCCCCCGACCCCAAAAAGCGAATCGAGGAATTCAAACGGCTTGGCTTATAGAGCCGAAAAAGGGGCAAGATACGAGGCCTCGAGCCGAAGGACAAGGAGGGAGCATACCGAAGTATGAGTTGTGATTTTTTTTCTTGCATGTTTTAGGTGAAGCATGACAAAATATCCAATTGCGAACGCGTGCGTTCGCAATTGATACCGATGCCAGAATAGGAGAATTAGAGGATATATGAAAAAAAAACAAGACATAAAACTATTCGAGGAAAAGAAAGTTCGCTCCGTATGGGATAGCGAAAGTGAAGAATGGTATTTTTCGGTAACAGACGTAGTAGAAATACTCACCGATAGTGCAGATCCCAAACAGTATATCAAGAAAATGCGCAAACGCGATCCTGAGCTTGATGCCAGTTGGGGTACACTTTGTACCCTAACTCAACTTATTGCCGCTGACGGGAAACGCTATCGAACCACGGTTGCCACTGCACAAGGTATTTTTCGCATCATCCAATCGATACCATCACCCAAAGCCGAACCTTTCAAGCGATGGATGGCTGCTGTGGCAGCTGAGCGCGTCAACCAAATGCAAGATCCGGAATTGAGTATTGAGCAAGCCATGACCGACTACCGCCGTCTGGGGTACAGTGAACGTTGGATAAACCAACGTATCCGTAGCATCGAGGTGCGCAAGGAACTTACCGATGAATGGAAACGCGGGGGAATCGAGGGAAGCCGCGACTTCGCATCACTGACCGATATCATCCTGCAGCAATGGAGCGGTTATCGCACCAAACAATACAAGGCTCACAAAGGGCTGAAGAAAGAGAGCCTGCGTGACAACATGACAAACGTAGAACTGGCGCTCAATACATTGGCGGAAGTGTCCACAACAGAAATCTCCCGTTCAGAAAATCCCAAAGGTTTTTTCGAGAACGCCGACATAGCACGCCGAGGCGGCAACATTGCCCGACAAGCCCGCCAAAGTCTTGAATCGCAAATAGGTCATTCGGTAATATCTCCCGCAAAAGCAAGTGATTATCTGCTGGATAATAATTCGGAGGACAAACAACAGATGATATCGGAAACTGGAGAAAATGAATGAACTCGCAAAATTGGCTAGCTACCTCGCCTCCGGTTGGCGGGTCAGAAGTGACAGCCACATAGCTCAAATTTTCATGGCAAAAGGGGCAAGATGCGAGGCGTCGAGGAGAAAGCCAAGGAGGGAGCATACTGAAGTATGTGACCGACTTGGCCAAGGCTCGCAACGACGTAGATTGCCCCTTTTCACATGAAAATTATTCGGCGGCCATCCGCTTAGACTTATACCCAAACGTATACCCAATCCCCACGGTAATCATCTCCCGGAACTGGACTTTCGGCCCGCGGTTCACGCCTTCGGCATCCACCCAGTCCACATTGTCGTCGTATTTGAGCGATGTCCCAATCATAGCCTTGAACACGGAGTTCACCTGCATTTCAATCTGCACGTTCCAATCCACAACGATATTCCCGAAATCAGAACTGTAGGGAGTAAAGAAGGTGGCATCGGTCTTCAGGGTCATGTTTTTCCAGAAAGTCCAAGACAAAGCGGTCTTCAAGCTCATACCGACTTCGAACTTGACATTCTGCCCGGAATCGACCCCGAACAACCCTTGATTGGCAAGGAACTGGTCTTCTACAAAAGTGGTACGGCTGCTTGCCGGAGAGAAATAGGCCGAAAACAACCCGCCTAACTTGTATTCCATACCGACAGATGCATTCAAATAACCGGGGGACAAGAAATTTGAAATATAGTCTTTCCCTGCCTTTTTGTCACCGGCTTCGGAATAGCCTCGATCATACTGCGTCTGGAAATCCACCATGGCTGTATAGAAAAAACGCCCTCCCGGAATCGCGTAACCGTACTGGGACGAAATCAGGAAATTATCGACAGTCTTGTTCAAACCGTCCGATCGGGTATAAACCAAACCATACTCGGTATTCAAACGGGTTTCCCATTTATGACCGCCCTGACGGTAGGCCAGCTTCATGTCCAGAAGACCGTTCCCGGAAATCGAGCTCTCGCCCCCTGCCGACCAATTGGTCAACGAGGTCTGAGCCAGATTGATGCCGCCGGTAAAATCGAAGGCCCAGCGGGAAACCGAATCCTTGGGGTTGATAAGCGGCTTGCGCTGCTTCTTCGGCTTTTCCTTTTTCCCGTCCACTACGCGCAGGTTACGCACCAAGGTCTGGATCTGCGTGGCCGGCTCGGTCCGCCGCCTGCGCAACAGCTCCGGATTGCGGATATTATCCAGGCTCAGCATATTCTTCACCTCGCTAAAAGGCTCTTCCGGATTCACGCCCCAACGAGAGCCAAAAAGACTGTTGCGAATCACATCTTCGTAATCCAATCCAAAATACAGTTGTTCCTCGTTGACAACTGCATCCTCCCATTTTTCAATATTCAAATCCTCCACCACCGCCAATAAGGCGGCAGCGGTATCCGCAGCAACTGCTTCATCAACCGCACCTATCCCTAAGCAATAAGGCGGCAGGCATTCCGCTTCCGGATCCGGCAGAACCTGGGCATACGAGCTTCCCAACAGCACGACCGAAGCAGCCAGCAAGGACATTTTTCTCTGTAACGCATTCATTTTGTTAAAATTTCAGTAAAATGCATGATTTTTGAAGCCGCAAAGATAATGCAAATGCGATGTTTCACAATGAATATCACAAAGCTACGTATATTTGCATCTTGCAAACCCCAAAAGGAGCGCATAAAACAGAATCCCGCAAAAACGGCCTCAAACACGCAGCATGCAAGACAACAAGCACAACCAGAATACATTACAAGATTATTTCCGGATTTTTGCCGGTCCTTGCAGTGCAGAAAGCCTCTCCCAGTTGCGAACCCTTGCCGATTTTATCCGGCAATGGAACTCGGCCAACCGTCTTAAAATCCAAGCCCTGCGAGCCGGAGCATGGAAACCGCGCACTCATCCGGGAGAATTTGATGGCTACGGGACGCAAGCCCTTGAATGGCTGCAACAAATCAAAGCCGAATCCGGGTTGACAGTCGCTACCGAAGTAGCCACGGCACATCATGTGGAATGCTGTTTGAATGCGGGCATCGACATCCTATGGGTCGGAGCCAGAACCACTTCCAATCCGTTTTTGATGCAGGAAATCGCCTCGGCCTTGCAGGGATGCAGCCTGCCGATCTGGATCAAGAACCCCATCAGCCCGGATTTAGGCTTATGGCGCGGCGCGGTAGAAAGGGTAGCCGCAGCCAGCAAAGGACTTGTCGGCGCCATCCACCGGGGCTTCGGACTTTACAATTCAGCACCGTACCGCAATGCGCCTTTATGGGAAATAGCCGTGGAAATGAAGCGTTCCTGCCCGCATATCCCGCTTTTGTGCGACCCGAGCCATATCGGAGGCAAACGAGAATTAGTGGCGGCAATCGCGCAGACTGGCGTGGATTTGGAAATGGACGGGCTGATGATAGAGATACACCCCGAACCGGAAAAAGCCTTGAGCGATGCCAAGCAGCAATTGGACTTGAAGGCTTTCGCGCAATTGCTTTCCGGCTTGCGATTCCGCGACATGCACGGAAGCACAGCCAGAATGACCCAGATCCGCTGCATTCTGGACGAAATCGACGATGAATTAGTGCAATTGATTGGCCGACGGATGCGGCTCGTGGAGGAAATCGGCAAGCTCAAAAAGGCATCTAACCTGTCCGTCTTGCAAATGGACCGATGGAATGCAGTGGTAGAACGTGCTTTAAACCAAGCCCGAACCCAAGGCTTGGATGAAAATTTCGTAAGGAACCTGTTCAACTGCATCCATTCCGAAGCACTCCGCTTGCAACAGGATTCCAAGAAGGAAGAAAATTAGAGGCACAATCCAGCCTCATTATACTGTTTTTCAACACAAAATTCAGTGAATAGGCGCGTGCCGGTTCAAAAGCCGATAGACATAAGCAGGTATCCTGGAAAATCGTCGAGTACTTGAAAAAACAGCAAACAGCGACCCGGATGCCAACAGCTCGGAAAAAATGATTAACTTTGAGGTTTTGTCCAATCGGTATGGAAAATCGGTACAAACCGATGCCGAATACCAGCGAACCGACAGGAACCATGCCGTCCAGGCACGGCCATCTATCGCGGACTGCCTGATGCGAAACACGGGCGCTCACAACAAGGATGACCGAGCAAGGACCGATGAGGACCGGGGTGGCCCGATGGAGCGCCCAGGACTATTCCCCATCATGGGTTCGCCCGCAGGGCAAAAAAAGAACGCTGGCAAAGAGCACAGGCAAACCGGAAAAAGGCCCGAAGCACACCCGCCCCAAAAGCACACCCACCCAGGAAAAAGAAGATTAATCAATAAAAATCAATATCATGGACAAAAACATTTCCGCGCTCGAACCGAAAAACGTTTGGGCCAACTTCTATTCGATGACCCAGCAGCCCCGTCCTTCCAAGCATGAAGAAAAGGTGCGGGCTTTCTTGGTTGAATTTGCCAAGCAACGCAATATCGAAGTCCAAGTGGACAAGGTAGGCAATGTGATTATGCGCAAGCCGGCCACGCCCGGCATGGAAAACCGCAAAGGGGTAATCCTGCAAGCCCATATGGACATGGTTCCGCAAAAGAACGCCGACAAGAAGCACGACTTCCTGACCGACCCTATCGAAGCCTACATAGACGGCGAATGGGTACGGGCCAACGGCACCACGCTGGGCGCTGACAACGGGATGGGCGTAGCTGCCGCGCTGTCTGTCTTGGAGTCCACCACCTTGAAACACGGCCCGGTGGAAGCCTTGATTACCACCGACGAGGAAACCGGCATGACCGGCGCTTTCGGACTGGAAGGCGGGCTGCTCCAAGGCGATATTCTGCTCAACCTCGACTCTGAAACCGAAGGCGAACTCTATGTGGGCTGCGCCGGCGGGCTTGACGCTACTTTCAACATCGAACTCGAAACGGCCGATGCCAAAGGCCTGGCGGCTTACAAACTGAGCCTGACCGGCCTCAAAGGCGGACACTCCGGCATGGACATCATCTTGGGCCGAGGCAATGCCAACAAGTTGATGAACCGCCTTTTGAGCCGTCTCAACAAGAAAGCTGAAGCCCGTCTGGCCACCTTGGACGGCGGAAGCCTCCGCAACGCCATCCCGCGCGAATCCTTCGCCACCATCGTGCTGCCCAAGAACAAGGAAGCCGAACTGAAAAGCATCGTGGACGCTTTCTATGCCGAAACCAAAGCCGAGCTTTCCATCGTGGAACCCGACTATAAACTGGAATGCGAAGCCGCTCCCGAAGCTGCCAAAGCGCTGACCGCCGAAGCTACCGCCCGCCTGTGCAACTTCGTCTACGGCATTCCCAACGGCGTGATCCGCATGAGCGACTCGATGCCCGGCCTAGTAGAAACTTCCACCAACATGGCTATCGTGAAACTGGAAGACAATGGCGGCCAATGCGTAGCCAAGATTTCCTGCCTGCTGCGGTCGTCGGTAGATTCCGCCAAATACGACCTGGCCGACAACATGCAAGCCGTCACCGACCTCTGCCCGGGTGCCAAAGCCGAGTTCACCGGGGCTTATCCGGGCTGGAAGCCCAATATGGAATCGCCTATCTTGAAGGAAATGAGCGAACTCTACCAGAAGCTCTTCGGCAAGGAACCCAAGGTGATGGCCATCCATGCCGGTCTGGAATGCGGCCTCTTGGGCGGCGTTTACAAGAACTGGGACATGATTTCGTTCGGGCCTACCATCATGCACCCGCACTCGCCGGACGAAAAGGTCAACATCGAATCCGTCCAGAAGTTCTGGAAGTTCTTGGTGGCCACGCTCGAAAACGTGCCGGTGAAGTAAACGCCAATAAGACAAGACACGAAACAGAACCCGGCCAGAACCCGGGGAAAATTTCAAACCCTTTCCACAAAAGCGACCCTGACAGCACATCCTGACAGGGTCGCTTTTATCATACAGGCGCTTACAGGAAATGCCTCGCTAAAGGTTGTTGCCGCTCAAAAAAAACGTGCTTCTGCAAAAAATGCTATCTTCGCGCCGGACTTCGTACCGGATTTTGCACCGACATTCGATCGGATTGCACCAATTTAGTAGTGCAAACATTTAATACGAATACATCCCATGAAAAGACTATTGCGCTTTTCCTCCCTCTTGCTTGCGGGCATTCTCGCCATCGAAGCCGCCCACAGCCAGGATCGACAGGAAAACAAAACGCAGCTCCCGAGCAGCATAACCGTCCAGAATGGCACGAATGCAAAGGGGAAACAAAGCATTGCAGCCATAGGCAAGCTCCCGCTCAATCTACCCACCCCCAATGCCCCGAAATCCGTTCCGAGCAAATGGAATTCAGAAGGGAAGCTGTTCTTGCATCTTTACAGACAAAGCCAGCAGAAGGGAACGGACGCCCAGTCTTTGTCTTTGCGTGAAAGACTGAAAACAGAGTTCGGAATGCGGCAAATTTCAGCAGGAGCCACCAAATCCACACAAGATTATATCCCGGTGTTCCTTTCGTACAACGAGCCTTCGGCACTCCAGGAAGCCGAGAACCTTGGATTCATTCCGCAAACACAATTAAGCCGGATGTGTACCGGATTGATTCCGGTCAATGCCGCAAGCCGGATTGAAGCCATCGACGGCATCACAAGAATCAGCGCATCCATCCAGCAGGAATACACCAACGACCTGAGCCGGGAAGCCTCCCGAGTTGACCATGTCCAAGACAGCACACGTTCCCGGTACGGAATCGATTCCATCTTTGACGGAAAAGGCGTCGTTCTTGGCATCATCGATGGCGGGTTCGACTACACCCACCCCACCTTTTTCGGCATACCGGGCGATACCAGCACTTACCGGGTCGCAAGAGTATGGAATCAGACCGCTGAGGGCACAGCCCCTGAAGAATTCGGTTATGGAGACGAACTCATCGGCACTCAAGCCATACTGGAAGTCGGATACGACCTCTCTAGAGGGCAGGACGACTTTCACGGCACCCATGTAGCCGGCACAGCAGCCGGTTCCGGAGGCGGTACGGGATACAAAGGCATGGCACCCGCCAGCGAATTGGTCTTTGTGCCCACCAGCCGCGGCCAATCGGAAATCTTCGATGGCATAGCCTATATCCGTAACTATGCCAAATCCGTAGGCAAACCCTGCGCCATCAATATCAGCCTTGGCAGTGTCATCGGTTCCCATGACGGCAAAACGGATCTCAATATCGCCATCGACGAACTCGTAGAGTCCGACCCCGAAGGCTTCCTCATCGTTGCCAGCGCCGGAAACAATGGCGCCCAGAAACTTCATATTGAAGCCTCTTTGCCGGATACCACCTCTTTCGTGAACACATTCCTGTCCATGAGTACTCCTTCAAACACCCGAGTGGACATCTGGGGCGGGGAAAACGAGGACTTTGCCGTAGCGATAGCCCTCGCCGACAAAGAAGGCAACATCATGGAGAACAGCGTGGTTTCCGCCAGCACGCAAATGGAACCCGTGACATACTATCTCAGCCCGGAAGGCGACACATCCACCGATATCGTCTATGCTTATCCAAGCTATAACGCCAACAATAACAAAAACAACATACAATTAATCATCCAAGCCCCCGTCTGCGTAGCGCAAGGCTACTATGTATTGCTCCAATTCCAGCCCTATCCGCCCGACACAGCCCACCTGCACGCTTGGATCAGCGGCGGGGAATTTGCCAACTTCGGATTTGACGTGATGGAAGGGAACACGGATTATACGCATGGTTCTTCCTCGTCAGCATCGCGCAACGTCTTGTCGGTAGGCGCATACAATAGCCGGAGAGGCTGGAGAAACATCGAAGGCACTTCCTACCAAAACCCCACGGAAAACCCGTTGGGCGACATCTGCACCTTTTCAAGCCGCGGCCCACTGGTGGGGGGAGCCATCAAACCCGATATTGCCGCACCCGGCGCCACCATCATTTCGGCAGCCAACAGTTTCAACCCTGTCACTACGCTATACCTGATAGAAAACACGGAAATCGATGGCAAAGAGTACCCTTGGGCACTGTCCCAAGGCACATCCATGTCTTCGCCTGCCATGGCTGGCATCGCCGCGCTGTTCCTCCAGCAAGACCCCACGATGAGCATCAACGAACTGAAAGAACTGCTCGCTGAGACATCCGCCAAAGACCAATACACCGGACAAGAAGAAAAGAATGCCACCTGGGGTTATGGAAAAGTAGATGCAACCAGAGCCTTGCAGTCTTTGACGGGAACCAAGCTATACCCTGTCTATATCGAAGAATGCGAAGGAGGAAGAATCATCGTGATGAACGGTCCCGATTCCGTCCGCTCGGGCGATTTACTTGCCGAAAACAGCAGCTTGACGCTACAAATCCAAACCGAGGAGTTTTATCTTTTTAACCAATGGTGGGATGGAGACACATCGGAGACACGTACCTATGTCCTGACGGACAGCCTGTCAATCAGCGCTTCGCTTGAAGAGCAGTTGACACATGTTGTCACCATCCAGCAAAACGAAGGCGGTCATGTGCAAGTAACCTCCTCTGAAGGCCTTGTCCGTACCGGAAGCCGGTTGCTCGATGGCAGCGAGCTTGTTTTCTCGGTTCGCACCGATCCCGGATTCGTCTTCGACAAATGGTGGGATGGGAATACCGAAGCTCCTCGTTCCTATACCCTGCATGAGGATCTTGATATACAAGCGTTTTTCAAATCCGAAGTGGCGTCCAACGAATCCGCTCAGATTCAATCTGCCCGCATTTACCCGAACCCTTCAGAAGGCATCTTCCACTTGCAATGTCCCGGCGCAACCGAAGCCAAGATTTACAACCTTCAGGGCCAGCTAATCAAAACGATTGATAGCAATTTGGAAATCTGCCCATTGAATATGCAAAAAAGCAAACCCGGCATATACATCATCCGAGTCCTGTATCCTCAAGGATGCCAGACTTTAAAAGCTATAATCCAATAAAACATTATCTTCGCAACCCAAAACAAATAAAACATGAAAAAGATTTTCCATTCAGCCTTGGGATTGATAACCGGACTATTATTAGCCGGGACTGTATCCGCCCAAGAACCAAACGGGACAAACAGAGTTTCCGCTTCCCATGATACCCTTTCTGAAAGCAGCAGGCAGAATCCTTCCAGCCTCAACATTTCCAACCTTGGGAAGCTCCCTGTTGAACCTGCCGCGACAAAAAGAGACAGCGACAAGCCCAGCAAGTGGAACTCGGAAGGAAAGATGTTCCTGAACATGTACCGCCAAAGCCAGCAAAAAGGCGAAGACACGAAACAACTTCGCAAGCAACTGCAAGACCAGTTCGGGATGCGCAGCATGGGAAAGACAAAATCGAAAAAGGACTATGTCCCCGTGTTCCTTTCCTACAATGACCCATCCGCTTTGGATGATGCAAAAAAACTTGGCTTCATCCCGCAAACGGTACTGACCGATATGTGCACCGGCTTGCTTCCTGTCGAATCGGCAACCAAGATAGAAGCCATTCCGGGAATCTACCGCATCAGCGCATCGATGAAAAAAAAACTGCTCAATGATGTAAGCCGGGAGCTGACCAAAGTCAACCTGGCTCAAGAAAACCTATGGCAGGAGAACGGTCTCTCGCAAGCTTACGACGGGACGGGCGTTGTGGTCGGCATTGTCGATATGGGATTCGATTACACCCACCCTACCTTCTATTCCGACCCCAACGACCCGAACACCTGCCGGATTAGCCGTGCCTGGGACCAGTTGGGTGAAGGCGGGAGCAGCCCGACCTCATTTGCATACGGAGTTGAGTACGCCTCAACCGAAGCGATTCTCACCGCAGAACACGATGCATTGCCCGACATGTACCATGCCACCCATGTAGCCGGAACTGCCGCCGGGAGCGGGGCAGGCACAGAATACCGAGGAGTCGCCCCTGGCAGCGAATTGGTTTTCGTAACCATCACCGGCGCCGAATCCAATATCCTGGATGGCGTGAACTACGTCTATCAGTATGCCCGGTCGGTCAATAAACCCTGCGTCATCAATATGAGCCTGGGGCTGAACATCGGACCCCACGACGGGTACTCCGACTTTGACGTAGCCGCAGACAAACTGGTCAATGCAGACCCCAATGGGTTTCTTCTCGTTGCGGCTGCCGGCAACGAAGGAGACATTCCTCTGCATATCGAAGCCTCTCTGGATGCTGGCGAATCCCGCAGTACAGCCATAGACATGAACACACCGTCGGCCGGCCTTGTCGATGTCTGGGGCGACCCGGGAGAAGACTTCGTTGTAGTAGTATTCTTGACCGACAAGGATGGCAACGTATTTGAAGAAAGCGCCATAACTTTCTCCACGCAACAAGACGTCACACAAAAATTCCTCAGCACCGATGGAGGCATCAGCGATGACATCGTCACCTGCTTCCCTTCGTTCAATCCTTATAACGGCAAGAAGAACCTGCTTATCCAATTCGAGGCCACAACCGCATTGGTACGGAAATACGATGTATGCCTTCAGTTCCAGCCCATCTCGGACACCAGCAGCGCGCACCTGCATGCATGGATCAACGATGGCGAATTCGTCAAACCCAGCACAAGCAATACCGAATGGATTGAAAGCGATACCAAATACACGCATAGCGGAACCATTGGAACGTGCCGGAACGTAATCTCCGTAGGCGCTTATTACTCCAGAACCTCATGGGAAAACATCAACGGGCAAGCCTATAACACATCCGGTGCGGAAGAAGGGGATATTTGCTATTTTTCTAGCCGGGGTCCCCTGCTTGACGGTACCATCAAACCCGAAATCACGGCTCCGGGTTCTTATCTTGTATCTTCTTACAATTCCTTTTCTTCGAGTCCCAACAACAGGTTTCTGATCGAAAGAACCAGCCTTAACGGGAAAAACTACTCATGGGCTTGTTCACAGGGCACATCCATGGCCACCCCGGTAGTGACCGGCATCGCCGCCATGCTGTTGCAACAGAATCCCTACTTAAGCACAGCAGATTTGAGGGAACTCTTGAGAGAAACCGCCATACAAGATGAATTCACTGGAGAAGAGCCTGACGGGACATGGGGCTATGGCAAAATCGATGCCTTGGCCGCCTTGCAATCCATCGAAAAGGATACAATCCATACCGTCAATATCGAACAAACGGATGGCGGCCAGATTGTTGTCCTCCACGGAGAAGACACGGTGACTTCGGGTGAGAGATTCCCTAGAGGCACTGTCTTGACATTGCGAGCCATTCATGCCCCTCTTTACACTTTTGAAGCATGGTGGGACGGAAATACGCAGAGCGAACGCGAATTAATCGTGGCCAGAGATGAAAATATCAAAGCTTCTTTCAAGGCCGAAACCGTTTACACCATCACCATTACCCAAAGCGAAGGAGGCACTATCATCGCGACCTGTGAAGGCGACACCATCGAGTCCGGAGCAAAAGTAGCCGAAGGAAGCTTGCTGCGCCTGGCTGCCACCGCTGACGAAGGCTACCAGTTCAAAGAATGGTGGGATGGAAACACCAATGCGGAACGGAACAAGGTGGTATCCGAAGACCTTCATGTAGAAGCCACCTTTGCACCGGGCACGGCTACCGAAGAGATAGCGGCGAATCAGACCTTGGTTTACCCCAATCCCTCCGATGGCGTATTCCGGATAGAATGCCCTAATGCCGAATCGGTTCAAATCTTCAATACGCAAGGGCAACTTGTCAGAAACATTGAAGAAGACTTGACTTCTTTCAGCCTAGACATGAAAGGGCAGCCGTCCGGCATATATTACATGCACATCCTCTACCCGGAAGGCACTAAAGTCATAAAATTAATCATCCGGTAGTGACCGCAAAGAAGCGGAGCTTTCTCGCCCGCACATGAAACAAGGCGGTACAAGAACCTCCTGAAAAAAAACGCAAACTCCCGATACAACCAGAGCCCCTGTCAGAAATCCTGGCAGGGGCTCTTCGGTAAAACCCATCCCTTGTAGGGCTCAGTCAATCACAACGAATGCAGGAAATCCTGCAAATCGGCATCCTGCGCTAACCCCATCTTCTTTTTCAACCGATTCTTAGCCGTATAGACAGAACGCACAGCCCGATGCGTAATTGCCGCTATCTCCTTGGTTCCAAGCCGGAGATATATAAAAGCGCACAAGCGTTTATCATGCGGCTGAAGCCCGGGGAAACGTGAATCCAGCTTTTCCCAAAACTCCGCCCCCATTCTCTTGAAATAAAGCTCGAACTCATTCAAATCCTTGTCGCCGGAAAAATCCTCCAGCAAACGCTCCATCTCCACCACCTTATCGCGCAAGTTCACCTCCTTGTCCATATCCTCGCGCATGTCCTTCATCCTATCTTGGTGAATCCCGGCTGTCTCGTCCAACCGGAGACGGAACATTTGGTTTTGACGATATTGGATAACGCCTCCCCAATACAAAATCACCACAAGCAATACCAACAGGCTTCCCAAAGCGATGCTTCCCTTCACCAACGCATCCTTGTATTTCAATTCGCTGTTCAGCAAGGCCACCTGCCGCTCGGTACGTTCCATCGCTTGGAATTTAAGGCATAAATATAATGTTCACCATACAAACCCGCCCCTTCCAGAATCTTGCAACTTTCCAATGAGTATCGCAAGGTGGCATTCCCGTCCCCTTTCACGGCATAAATCGCAGCCAGGTTCTCATAAAACGATGCCAGACTGCCCGTGTCCATCAAAGGCTTCCCTAATTCAAGCGCATGAAGGAAGTACTTCTCGGCCATATCGAACATTCCCCGGTGGGCACAAATGGCCCCCAAGGCATTCAAGCAACGAACCGAAATAATCCCGGTAGTATCCTGCACGTACAAGGTCATAATCCGGTTCACAATATCCGTGGCCTCGGTAAATTCGCTCAAATAAATTTCCAGTTCGGCCAAAGATATGCCTGCCGTCACATGCATCCCGACCCAAAGGGAATCATCCTTGCTGTCCACGGCAAAGGGCTTATAGACTGCATCCGTAGCCAGCAAGGATGGAACCCGCACATGGTCGGATATTTTCTTCTCGATGAGAATCAAGGAATCGAATGCCTCCACATAATTGCCCGAAGAAAAACGGAGATAAGCCTGTTCTATCTTGAAAGAGAGCAAAGATGCCGTGTCGCCGGTTCAAAGACTGTAGCGCGCAGCCGGAAGGGTTGCACAGCAAGCCATACTGCCCCACATACCAGGCTTACCGCAAGCATGGACTTGCTGAAAAATAAGGGTAACGTCGTTTTCATTTCATAAATACCGGATAACACCTTGTCCGACATCCTTCAAATGCCAGAAGCCGAGCATTCCGCAGAAACGGAGAGTTAAAGCCACGCAAAAGTAGGGATTTTCTTTCAAAAGTGTTTCTTACTTTTGCATCGCCTAAAAAAGTTATCATGAAGACCTTGTATTTAGCCACGCATAACCGGCACAAGAAAGAAGAAATCCAGAATATCTTCCAAAACCACCCCATCCTTAGCGAGCATTTCCGTATCGAAGGCTTGGACGCGCTGGACTTCCATGAGGAAATTCCCGAAACAGCCGACACCTTGGAAGGGAACGCTCTCCAAAAGGCGCAATACATCCACCAGAAATTCAATGTGGACTGTTTTGCAGACGACACAGGATTGGAAGTACCCTCCATCGGAAACCGCCCCGGCGTATTCTCTGCCCGCTACGCCAATATGCCCGATTGTTTTGAAGAAAACGGCTTTGTAAGCGAGGAATCCTTGCAGATGCCCGACCCCACTTTCGACCAGAACATAGATCGTCTGCTGTTCAAATTACAGAACAAACCGCGACAAGCCCGTTTCCGCAGTGTCATTTGCCTGATCTTAAACGAAGAAGCATACTATTTTGAAGGCAGTGTGAACGGAACCATCCTGCCCGAACGCCAAGGCGGACAAGGCTTTGGCTACGACCCGATTTTTCAACCGGACGGATTCGACAAAAGCTTTGCAGAACTGAGCCTGGACGAGAAAAACGCCATCAGCCATCGAGGCAAAGCCGTCGAAGCCTTGATTTCATTCCTAGAAAAACAATAAGGGTCAACTGACGACAATCCAAAGGCTACGAAACCAAGCGACGAACCTCGTCCGGATTCTTGCAAATCACATACAGATGATCCTTGGCTTGCAGACGGGTGTTGCCGCTGGGAACGATGTACTCGCCCTTGCGCATGATCATCGTCACGCGGGTGTCATCGGGCAGCTGGGCTTCGAGCAAGGTCTGGTTATCCAACGAAGAACCTTTGCGAACCATGATCTCAATCAATTCGGTCTTGGTATCCAAATCCTTGCGCGAAAGCAAGGCAGGAGGAAGCTCGTAGGCCAGCTTGAGACGCTTGGCGACCCAAGGAATCGTGCTGCCTTGAAGCACCATCGAAGAAAAGGCGATAAAGAACACCAGACTGAACATCATGTCCGCGTTCGGGATACCTGCCAGCAAGGGATAGGTAGCGAACACGATGGCTGCCGCCCCGCGCAAACCTACCCAAGAAACGAAAATCTGGTTGCGGAAATTGAAGCGGTCCTTGAAGAAAAGCGAACAGAGGAATATGGCCAGCGGACGAGCCAAGATAATGATGACTGCCGATATCAGCAAACCGGTCCATTTCACTTCCCAGACCTGGCTGGGGAACACCAAGAGGCCCAGCGTCAAGAACAGCACCAGCTGCATCAGCCAGGCGTAACCGTCAAAGCTGTTGACGATGGTCTGGCGGTGCGAAATCTTATGGTTCCCGACAAAAATCCCGCAGATGTAAACCGCCAGGAAGCCGTTGCCATGCAGAAAATCCGTAAAGGAATACGTGAACAGCATCAGCGCGATAGCCAAAACCGGATACAAACCTTCGTAACCGATTTTCAGCTTGTTGATCATCTTGGTGGAGACCTTGCCCATCACAAAACCCATCAGAACCCCGACCGCCATCTGCACGAACAGCATCAGAATCGCGCCGCCCACCGAATGAGTCGCGCTTTGGACATCGACCATGCTCAGAAAAAACGTGGTCAGCAAGAACGCCATCGGGTCGTTACTCCCGCTCTCGAACTCCAGCAAGGGCTTCAAGTTGTATTTAAGCGAAAGGCTCTTGGTATTAAGGATATTGAACACGGCCGCCGCATCGGTAGAAGAGACAATCGAGCCCAACAGCAAAGATTCCGCCCAGGAGAAACCCGGCCCGCCGCCAATGCCGGTTATCAGTTTGACCGCTATGCCGACAAAGACCGCCGTCAGCACCACGCCTAATGTGGCCAAGACCATCCCTTTCCCCAACACCGGCTTTATCGACCGCCATTTGGTATCCAATCCACCGGAAAACAAAATGAAGTTAAGCGCGATAACCCCGATGAACTGGGCGATATTGGCGTGCTCGTATCCGAACTGAATCTTGCCGATGCCTTCCGAACCGGCCAGCATCCCCACCCCGAGGAAAATAATCAAGGCGGGAACGCCGAACTTGTACGAAGCCTGTCCGGCAAAAATGGCGATGAAAAGCAATAAAGAGATAATCAATACGACATTGTGGGCTGTAATGACCATGCGCTAAAAAAAATGTAGAGTTAGAAAATGTCCACAATACCCGACCCGGCTTGCACCGAAAAGTCCCAATAATGCAGAGAAAAGCAAAGGTAGCGAAATCAAAGCATAATGTCAAGCCTTTCCAAGGCTAAACACAATAAAAAAAAACGTACCTTTGCGACCGTTTCTACGATGACCGACATAGTGCAACCTACAGAAACAAGGCTTTCGCTATAGGGTCTCCAGCAATACCATCTACAAAGAAAGGAAAGAAGATGCTGAAACACACTGAAATCAAAGACCTTGTAAAACTTTCGCTTCAAGAAGGCGAAACAAGACCCGTCACCGTGAAAGGCTGGGTCCGGACCAAACGCGGCAACAAACACGTGGCTTTCATCGCGCTCAACGACGGAACCTGCGTGCAAAGCCTGCAGGTGGTAGCCGAACTGCAAACGGAAGAAAAACCGGACGGTTTCGGCGACGAATTGATGAAAAGAATCACGACAGGTGCCTGCCTCTGCGTGGAAGGTAACCTCGTCCAATCGATGGGCAAAGGACAGAATGTGGAAATCCAAGCCCGGAATATCGTGGTCTATGGCGAAGCCAATCCCGACACCTACCCCTTGCAGAAGAAAGGACATTCGCTGGAGTTCCTGCGCGAGATAGCCCATCTGCGTCCCCGCACCAACACCTTCGGCTGCGTGCTGCGTCTGCGCCATGCGATGGCCTACGCCCTGCACCAGTTCTACCACGATCGCGGGTTCGTCTATCTGCATACGCCCATCATCACCGGTTCCGACTGCGAAGGTGCCGGCGAAATGTTCCAGGTGACGACGCTGGATCTGGCCAATATGCCCAAGAACCCGGACGGCAGCGTGGATTTCAGCCAGGATTTCTTCGGCAAGTCCACCAAGCTGACGGTTTCTGGCCAATTAGAGGGCGAACTCGGTGCAATGGCTCTTTCCAAGATTTACACTTTCGGTCCCACTTTCCGGGCTGAAAAATCCAATACGCCCCGCCATTTGGCCGAGTTCTGGATGAACGAACCGGAAATGGCCTTCTACGAAATCGACGACAACATGGATCTTGCCGAAGATTTCCTGAAACACCTGACTTCCTATGCGCTCGAAAACTGCATGGACGATTTGAAGTTCCTCAACGACATGTACGACAAGAGCTTGATCGACCGTCTGGAGCATGTGCAGAAAATGACGTTTGAACGCATCACCTACACCACGGCGGTAGACGTGCTCAAAGCGGCGAACGCCAAGTTCGAATACCCGGTGGAATGGGGCGTGGACCTGCAGTCCGAACACGAACGTTTCTTGGTGGAACACCATTACAAGAAGCCGGTCATCATCACCGACTACCCGAAGGAAATCAAGTCGTTCTACATGAAACAGAATGCCGATGGCAAGACGGTGCGCGGCATGGACGTGCTTTTCCCGCAAATCGGGGAAATCATCGGCGGTTCCCAGCGCGAGGAAGACTTGGACAAGCTGCTGAACCGCATCCACGAACTGAACATGCCCGAACAGGCCTACTGGTGGTATCTCGACACCCGCCGTTTCGGCACCGCGCCGCACAGCGGATTCGGGCTCGGCTTCGAACGCCTTTTGCTGTTCATCACCGGCATGACCAATATCCGCGACGTGATTCCGTTTCCGAGGTATCCGCAGAATGCCGAATTCTAGGAGATGTGTGATAATGGGCAATCTGCTGCGTTGCTATCAAGACTCGAACTCAGTCACGTACCAAAGTACGCTCCTTCGTTCTCGCTCTCAGCGCCTTGCATTTTGCCCATTCTGACACATCTCCTTAACTTAAGACGCATACCGTCTTCAAAACAGAAAGAGGGTTCTTTCCGCTAAAGAAGCGAAGAGAGAGCCCTCTTTTCTTTAAAAAATATCCAGATTCGCTTTCTCCGGATTTTTAATGGCAGCAATCCATTATCTCCATTGCCTGGTCCACAATCCGCCAAGCGCCGGATTCGGCCAGTTCCTGACGGCCCCGGAAACCCCAGCTGACCCCGATGGAACGCATCCCGGCATTGGCAGCCGTCTGCATATCCACATCCGAATCGCCTATGTAAACCACCTCGGCCGGCTTCAAACCCAATTGCTCGCAAATATAGAAGACCGCTTCCGGCTCCGGCTTCATCGCCAGGAAACGGAAGCCGTCCGCAGGTTTTTCCGAAGAAGCCAGAGACTTGGCCAAGGAGGCCTTTGCCGAGGCTGACAAGACAGAGCCGCCGCTTGAAACCTGCCCGGGTGCCGATTCAGCCGAAGCAAGCGTTTTGCCGGAAAATCCCGGTTCGCCCGCGAAAGACGGACGCCAAGCCTCCGGCACGGAAACGCCCGCGCCTAAGACGCAATCGAATTTCCAAGGCGCAAACAACTCGGCGATAATCTTTTTCGTCACCACATCCGGCTTGTTCGACAACACGCAAAGCCGGATACCCCGGGCCGTCAAGGCATCCAACAAGTCCGCTATGCCCGGATACATCGTGGTCTTTACCAAATAATTCTTCCCGTAATCCGCCAGAATCTTGTCCCGGCAGCGTTCCACCGTGGCATCGTCCCGCTTCTCTTCCGGCAAGGCATTCCAAACCAGATTCCGCAAGCCTCGCCCCAGAAAAAGCCCGTACTGCGATACCGGCCAGACCGGGAAGCCTTCCTCGGCCAAAGTCCGGTTGGTGGCATCGGCCAAATCCTCCTTGGAATCAATCAAAGTCCCGTCCAAATCAAAAATCACCGCTTTCACGGATACCTCATCCATGCACTTCATCATACTAACAAATTAGCATTCTATAAATTAAGCCTTATCAATTTTCATCCCTCTGCAATATCGCCTCCGGCATCGTGCATAACCGCGCAACAAACCGCGCCACCAACTCAAGCCTCGCCTTGGATATCTTCCAGCTTGACCAATTTGTTTACAATGGCATAAATCGTCAAACCGGCTGAACTGTGGATCTGCAACTTGGAAGAAATGTTCCGCCGATGCGTGATGACCGTATGCGAAGAAATGCACAACTCGTCGGCAATCTGCTTGTTGGTATAACCGCGCACCACCAAGGCTACAATCTCTTTCTCCCGCTGGCTGAGCACCTTTTCGCCTTCTTCTTCATCTTCTTTCCTATTGGCCAGACGCTCTATCTTTTCATGAATCTGCACCGAGGTATCGAACAAGGACACCGTTTCGTCAAAACCCTCGGCATGTTTCTGCTCCCGCAAATTATCCACGAAAGCCACGCATACCAAATCCGGCAAATCCGCATGGGCACGCAGTTTCTGAGGCGAACCCAGTTCGGGCAAAAGAGGATTCACAATCAACACATCCGGCTTTTCCGCCATCAAATAAGGCAGCAACTGGCCTCCGGGTTCCATCCGGAGTACCCTGAAACCGCTGTTCATCTGGCGAAGTATCGTGGAAAGGCCGTCGGCAATGATGTCGGAGTCTTCCACTATAACGAATTTCAAGATCTTTCCCATGGCACTTATTTTTCAAGCAATTCTATCAATGGAACCAAAAGACAGTCTTCCACGGTATTATGCTGACGCAAATCGTCCGCGCAAGTAAAGATGTCAAACAGGACGGCATTGAATACATGGCCGGTCTTGCCGGTGTAATATTTAATCAGAATATCCCTTAATTCCGTCAGACGGCTCTCAATGTCACTGTGTTGCTTCCGGAAAATGGAAATATGGTAGTCATCGCCGGAATCGCCCTCCACCAAAGCCCGGATATAAGGGAAAACCACCTTTTCTTCATATTCCATGTGCTTCCTCACCTCGGCCACGTATTCATCAAAATAGCGCATCACCACTACCGCAACATCCTTTTCCCCGTCCATCGCTTCCATGAGCCGGGCCCGGATGGAAGGCAAACGGTAATCCAGAAAATAATCGTGCGAGTTGTGAAGGTATTTGACAATGGCTTCGGGATGCAAGTCCTTATCCACTTTGGGCAATGTCCCTTCCCCATGCAGGTTCATGTTCACGATAGCCAAGAAGGTCTTGACATCCACCCCGTTGCGTTTGCAGACTTCTTCTATGTCGCTGTCGCCGAAACCCATCGGAATCCCGAAACGGCTCAGAACAAACAACATATAATGGTCTTCGCAAATCAAGTTGCACATCTTGTCGTGCGGTCCGTATTGTATCATCATATTGGATTTTGCGAGCCCCATAAACCAGGCCGAAACAGCTTTCATCTTAATTTACAGGACACATCTTTACTAATTCATGTATCTTTACCGTTTTATTCCGGCCGATTCCGGTTACAGAATCCAGACAGGTGAATCTACGAATCGACGGAATTCGTGCGCTTATCCGGGTGCAAAGCTCTCTTCTCCGGAAAGAGCGATTCCGCTAAGCAAAAACGGCAAAGGAACAAAATTAACCATATCCGCAGAACCATGCAAACCTCAAATCTCCCGCAAACCGGCATGCTGGCCGAGAACCCGCAAGCCGATTCCATTCTTCCGCTCAAAAAGATTCTCCATTGCCTGGATCAATGGGCGCCTTTCGCCTGGCAAGAGAGCTACGACAATGCCGGCCTGATCCTGGGCGACCCTAACCAGCAAGTACGGAAAGCCTTGGTCTGCTTCGATGTAACGCCCGAAGTGGTGGACGAAGCCGTCCGGAGCGGGGCGGATCTGATTCTTTCGCACCATCCGGCCATCTTCAAAGGCATCAAGCGAATCAACCCGGCAAGCCGTCTGGGTTACATGATCAAGCAGTCGCTCTGCCACGACATTGCTTGGTGCGCCCTGCACACCAATCTGGACAACACGCTGAGCGGGGTCAATTCCTGGCTCTGCGAGCATCTGGGATTGCAGGAAGTGCAACCTTTGGTGCCGCTCCAAAACCTTTATGGCAAGCTGCAAGTCTATGTGCCGGAAGCCTATGCGGAAAAACTGCGGCAGGCATTAGCGGAGGCTGGTTGCGGCGCCGGCGCCAAGTACGACGCCTGTTCGTACACCAGCCGGGGAGAAGGCCGGTTCCGTGCCGGCAGCCAGGCGCATCCGTTCGCCGGGCAGATTGGCGAGCTGCACTGCGAGGCCGAATGCAAGATAGAGTGCCTGTACCCGCTGCACAAGACCCGGCAGGTAGTGGAAGCCCTGCGAGCAAACCATCCCTACGAGGAACTGGCCTTCGATTTGCTCCCGCTCCAGAACGAGGCCGCGGAGCAAGGCGCCGGCGCCTTTGGCATCCTCCAAGACCCCATGCAGGAACGCGAACTTCTGGATAAGATCAAGGAACTGACCGGCGTGCATTGCATCCGGCATTCGGGTTTCCGTGACCGGAAAATCCAACGAATCGCCCTCTGCGGAGGCAGCGGAGGATCGTTCATCGGATCCGCCCAAAGCCGGAAAGCCGATGTATATATCACCGGAGACCTTAAATATCACGACTTTACCGATGCCGAACCTGGCACCTGGCTCGTGGACATAGGGCATTTCGAGAGCGAAAAATTTGCCATGGGACTTATTCTTAGGTACATTCGGAAAAATTTTCCTAATTTTGCCGTTTCCATATCGGAACAGGCACGAAACCCTGTAGCCTTTTATTAGTATTCGTAAATACATATCACAATGAAGGAAAAAGCCGGGCAGAAAGAAGAAAAGCCAGTAGTTGTTTCGGACGAAAGGGATTTGGACATCGAACAGAAGCTCACCTCCCTTTATGCACTCCAATGCGTGGACTCCGCGATTGACAAAATCCGCACCCTGAGAGGCGAATTGCCGCTGGAAGTCCAAGATTTGGAAGACGATATTGCCGGTTACAGCAGCAAAATCGAGAAGGTCGAAGCCGAAATGGCCGAAATCAACAAGAACATTGCCGACCGCAAAGCCGCCATTACCGACAACAAGGCTCAGCTGAAAAAATACGACAAACAGCTCAAAGACGTCAAGAACAGCCGTGAATACGATGCCCTGAACAAGGAAATCGAATACCAGAAACTCGAAAACGAGCTGCACGAAAAGCGCATTCGGGAAGCCAACGCACAACTCGAAAAGAAACAAGCCGAACTGGAACACCTTGAAGAAGTGCGTTCCGAACGGCAAAAAGACTTGGATTTAAAGAAAGGCGAACTGGACGAAATCGTGGCCGAAACCGAAAAAGACGAAAAAGCGCTGATGGAAAAATCGGAACGTTTCCAGAAACGTATCGAAGCCCGTTGGCTCCGTCTTTATGAACGCATCCGCAACAATGCCCACAACGGCCTTGCCGTGGTCTGCGTGGAACGCGATGCCTGCGGTGGCTGCTTCAGCAAGATACCTCCCCAACGGCAAATCGACATCCGGATGCACAAGAAAATGATTTCGTGCGAATACTGCGGACGTTTCTTAGTTGACGACTCCATCAAGGAAAAAGCCGAAGAAATCGTAAAGAACGACAAATAAAATATCAGCAGCAGCATTGACCAAGAGAAGCTGATAAAGTTCCTACATAACAAACGACCCTGATAGAGTCATTCTACCAGGGTCGTTCTGTATAGAAACCATAATTCCAGGAAGCCTCTTTTCTCTCACCTGCTACTTCAACTGCCGGATCAACATCCCCGGAACGAAGCCGACACCGGAAACGGTGCGGAAGGTTGTAGCTGTCAGCTCCGAACCATCGGACTGCTCTTCAAAAGCCATGTAGCGGTTATCCCAAATCTGCCCTTTCTGCGGCTTCACCACACCGACCCGACGGTAAACCATCCTGCCGTCTTCCCGTTGCACGGGCTGCAATACCTCGAACTTGGTAGAAGGCTTCAATCCCTCTTTCTTGCCTACTTTCGCCACCACCCTTCCGTTCTCCACGGCTATCACCGGGGTCTTGACCTTGAATGCCTCGAACTTCTTCTGCAATCCTGCAATATTGCGGTCCATCGCCCGAGCGCAAACCTTGCGGATGATATCCTCGTTGGAATGCACGCCTTTCATCACCGTTTTCTCGCTCTTCACCTTGTACTTGCCCAGATATTTCAACGCAAACAAATCGCTCTGCTCGAACAAGGCTTTCCGCCGCAAACGCTCCGCTTCCGGCGTGTTTTCGTCCACCCAATAATCCGAATAAAAGAGATTGGCTATCGAATCATTCCAGACCAATTGATACAAATGCGTTGTCACTTTCACCTTGAAACCTGCCAGATTGTCGGCGATAATGGAACCCAAAGCCGCCGTCCCAGCGATAGCTCCTGCTATCGCCTCCGTATCATCATCGTCAGCTGCCATCGTCGCCACCAAAGCCGCTTGCGCCACTATTTGCAAGATGGCGCTGGCCAGCTGCGCCCGCTGTTCCTTATCTATATAGACAATATCGTTCACGGTAACAAAAGTATTGCCTATCAAATCCTCGCCGGCATCCGAAAGCATCGCCAAGCCCCGCTTAGTCATACGCGCCTCAGCCACATCCATTTCCGTAGCATTGTAATTGCCTCGATCCGCTACCAAATCCACATTGAAGACACCATTGGAATCCCGGTTGAACCATTTGGCAACCAATCTTCTGGCCACTTGGTTCCCATCCAAGAAAGCGGTAATCTCATAAGGCTTCGCTTCCTTGGCTGTCAATGCCTCCACCCTGCGGACATTCAAATTGTGGTCTTCATATTTATCGGGCGTAGGCAATCCCAAATAGACATAATCTATCTGGGAAGCATATTTTGCCTGCGGATGCGCTATTAAAAGAGAGTACAGCGAACTGCGCCGGTACTGAGTCTCTGCACCGTCCGTCAAACGGTTCTGCGCTTGTACCGGAAGCACTGCAAACAAAACAAAAAGCAAACAGAAACCGAAAAAAACGTCTTTCTTCTTCATCTCACTCATTTTTGTCAATTAAACATGATTTCGAATCCGCAGGCAATACCGATCCCACATCGCTATCACACCAAGTCTTGACTCCGGACCGACTCTCAATCAATACCCCCAAAGGCTTTCAGGTTCTACTCTTTGGTTTATCTTGAACTCGTTAGCCTCGGTCATCAACCATGCATTGGGCAATTCCTCTATTTTCTTGCAGAATTTGGTCACGATGAAACCCGTATAATGCAATAATGCATACTGTCGGTTGGCTTGAACCAATATCAGCGGACACAGAGCCCATGCCTGCTCGGATGCATAATACTGGTACAGGAACACGATTCGATCGTAAGCCGGAGCAGCCACACCTACGCCATTCTCCGTCATGAGGCCATATTTCCCATCCTGCTTGTAGAGATAGGCATCGAACATAGGAGGAAACCACACCGAATCCAATTTCCTCAAATTCCGGTTTCGCTGCTTCCAATCCGTCTTCCTGAACTCAATTACCTTACGATGTTCGTTCACGTCTTTATACACCAAGCTGGATGAATCGCCGGACTCAAAACGAACCGCAAACGTCTGCACCCATTCCTTGTCCGGATAGAACATTGGTGACATATCGCCGTCCTCCCCACCATAAGTCCAACGGCATACAGGAATCTCTCCCTCGAACTTCTGAACCGTAATCTGCGCCTGCCCGATACCCGCAAGCATTCCAAACAGCATGAGGCAAAAAATTGTGCAGCTTTTTTTCATAACACGAAACCTTTTGATTGCAAAATCCATTTTTCCATCCTCAAAAATACATTTTTTCTCCTTTTTGATAAAGCTTTCGATCAGGTATCTCCGGAACAGCGGCTTGCGAGATCAACCACACTCAACGAAACTGATTTACCTACCGCATAAAACATGCGAACAACCCATTCTCTCCCAAAGACTCCAAAGTCTAAAAAATCGGGGCATTCAGGCCTTCTTTATGCGAAACGACCCTGTCAGAATGTATTCCGACAGGGTCGTTTGACCATAGAGGCACTTCTCAGCAGCCCTTTTTCCAAATATCCTTTCTCCAGCCTATCTCAACCATCCCAAGCCATAGGTGGTCGGCTGCTGGCCGTTCCCATAAGCCACGCCTATCTGACGCATCGCTTCAATCCGCTGGCTTTCCAAATCGATGCCATCCTGCCACTTCTTCATTTCGAACTGCCAGTCCGCCAAAACCTTGTCACGGATTTCGGTATAGAGTTCCATCGCTTCGGCATGGCACTTGGCATCGGGATAAATCTGGCTCAGGAACACGCCGGCAGCTTCCGCTCCCTCGGAATTTTGATGAGCCGCCCAAGCGGCACGCGCCTTGGCCAAATTGACCTCGCAAAGATAATCCACATAAGACTGGTAAATCTCCAAAGTGGCATCCATCGCCCGTTCATACACATCCCTGACGGCATCGGGAATAGCGGTCAGCAGGAAGAAAGCTTCTTCATACTTGCGCTGGGCGGCCAATGTCTTGGCCTGCTGGATAATCAAATCGCCTTGCTGGCGGTAATAAGCCAGAATCTTGTCCTTGCCCTCGGTCACGAATTGATTCAGTTGCGGGCTCTTGACCGGCAAATTCTGCAAGGCATTGATGAAACTCTTGGCCTCGTTCGTCCCAACGCCCGTCGCCTTGATAGTCGTTGAAGAATAAATTTTCTGATCAAAATAGTCGGCGATATAGAGGGTTATCTCCATATTCTGGGAAATCTGCGTGGGAGGCCCCGGCAGAATATCCTTGGTCGCCATCCCGATATTGGCGGCAATGAAGAAACGGCCGAAGTCTCTTCCAGCTGCAATCCCATTATTAATCGCCACTTGTGTCAATTTATTAACCAGACAGGACTCCGCCTCGGCCGGAAGCGGATCCTGCTGTTCCGGAACAATGACCGACAAAGTAATTCCTTGGCCAATCAAGCCGTTATCCTGGGCACAGGCCGGAAATATCCCAGCCAATACAAAGCCCAGCCACAATATTATTCTTACGATCGTTTTCATTTCTTTATCTTTATAATCAATCTAAACCATTCTGTCCTTTGGAATTGCAACTTTTCTTGCGCAAAACCGCCACCGGCATACCCTCTCGAATCGAAAGCCACCTTGAAGGATGCTGCCTATCATAGCTGATTCAAGAGACAATCTCTGCTTTTGGTTCGCCATTGGAAACCGACTTTCCAAGGAATATTATTTTTCCCCTAAAATCAAGGTAGCCGAACCCAAGCCCATCGGAATCACCTTGGAGTCGATATTATACGGATCCTTCAGCAGGTAACGGCGCAATTCACGGACAAAGCCTTCGGTATCCATCGCCATCCCGCGGGTGTTGTACAACGGAATCCTGACCTGTTCGTAATTGATGTAGTTCTCGCTGCCTCCCGATTTGCTGAAACGGTGTTCCACGGTGTTGTTGTACATCCATTCATCGATAATCTCGCTCAAGGCGTAGCCATCGTAATCCTGATCCAGGTTCAAGCCGGTACCGTTATCGAACACGCGGATAGTCACTGCCACTTCGCGGCCGTTGGCGAACAAGTCATCGAAATAGGTCTGCAAGCGGGCGGTGAAATTGTCCATATTGGCCAAAACAGCTTCCTCCAGCAGAACCGGGACATCGGCGGTCATCGACGGCTCGCCGCTTCCCTGCGCCCCGGCGATCTGCTTGTTGGTGTACGCATCCAAGCCCTGCAAGTTATAGGTGACATAGGATTTCGGCCCGCTCGTATTGACCGTCCATGTCAATTGCAGGATGATATCGGCCTGCGCCACTTGGCGGATCCGGTCCAAAGGCGATTCAGCCAAACCGGCACCTGAAGTGCTGCTGGAAATCAAATTATTCTGCGCCGTGGTCTGTTCGATGGATCGCAAGACGGTTTCCAGATTCTTCAAAGGGAAGCCCCTGTCGGCCATCAGGGTATTGATTTTCCCGATAACCAGCAAAAGATCCGGATTGTTCTGGAATGCCTTTTTATAGTCAGGAACGACCACTTCCGAACCTTGGTTGTCGTAGGTGGTCACATATCCGTTCTGGTTGCACCATACATCGCTGGGCACCACCATCAGGGTCGGCTTCCTTGCCTGCCCCAATACGGTAGCCACACAAGCCATAAACGCAAAAGCGAAAACAAAAATCCGTTTCATAGTAATCTGTCTTTTTTATTTCAAAATGCCGTCTTCCCGTAACTGGCTTCTCAACTTGGCATAATCCACACGAATGACCATGCTGCAAGTGATTCCGCCTTTCATCCGGGCATGGGTCCACGAACCGGGACGACGGTCTTTCATGCTGATGTAGTCAAGGTACAAGCCGCCATCCCTAAAAAAATTGTCAAAATACGCCTGGTATTTTTCGCGGGCATTCACTTCGGTCATGATAGGCTTGGCCTCGCAATCGCCCTGGCCGCGAAGAATCCCCTTGAACAGGCAATCGTACACGGCATTCTTCTTGGCCTGTTCCTTGGCATCGCCCAAATACCGTCCCGTGCCCCAAGCCCGCACGGTATAAGAGCCGTCCAGTTCCGAACCCAAGCAAACGGTCTCCATATTCTGATAGGCGACAACTCCTTTCTTGGTATTGTTGCACGAAGCCAATCCGACCGCCAACAAGGCGAAGAGAGCTATTTTCAATGTTATCGTTTTCATGTCTTCAAGTTTTTATCGATGCCTTATCCTATTTTGCAGCAAGCGGCATCCTAAAGAAGCCCAACCCATTCCGGACCTCAACGAAATGCTTGCTTGCCAACGTATTGGCAGTGCTTCCACCACACTTAGAATCCGGAAGAGAGTCCTTTGATGACGCCGGCCGCTTCCAAATCCCTGCGCAACTGGTCCTTAGCCACCTGTACGGTCGTGGTGAACTTCCACTGGCCTTTCAGCTTGACTCTCTCCACGTTAGGCGATACCGAAAGCACGTACTTGCCGTAATCGCCCGTAGGGGCAAAAAACTTCTTGAAATAGTCCTTGTAGGTCTGCTGCCCTGCCGGGTCGCGCATCAAGGCAGGCTGGGAAGGGCAGCCTTGCAAGCCCCCTGTCACGCCTTTGAAAATCACGCCATGCACGGCCGCCATCCCAGCCTGCTGCAAATCCGGCTTCTTGCCTTTGGCATAGAAAGATACTTTCAACACATAGGTGCCGTCCACGCCGGTTCCCGCGCATTGGATTTCGTACTGGTAGTTCCAAGCGTCCTTTTCCGCTTTCTTCTGCGCGGAAAGTCCTAAAGGCAGCATCAGCATGGCCAATACCGCCACCATGGCAATTCTCAAGTTTTTCATAGATTCAAAATTTTATCAACCTCGGCATCGGCTGCTCGTGGCAAACGCTTTCCGAAACACAGCCTTATCACAGATTGCGTCATTAGGCCATCTGCCTCTGAGCAGCGAAACCGTGACTCGAACGGGTAAAGATACATTTTCTTTCCGTTCCGGCAAAACAAATATCGAACCGAACGGCTCGGCAGAGTCAGAAGCAGAATCAACCAAGCACGCGTCCGCACAAGTCCGAATCAAGCCTACATCCTTGTCCGCCCGATTTCCCGAATCAGCAAACCCGGATAAAAATCCCCGCCGCTTATCTTCCGGAACGTAGTCGCCTCCAAAGTGGAACCTACCGCCTTTTCTTCCGTAGCCATATAGCGATTGTCCCAAATACGACCTGCCACGGGCCGCACCACGCCGACCCTACGGTAATGGGTCCTTCCCTGTTCATCCTGATACTGTTCCAGAACCTCGTACCGCTTCTGAGCCGTAACGCCTTCCTTCATACCGATTTTCGCAGTGATTGCTGGCGATACCGAGAAAATCGGAGTCTTTATCTTGAACTCGTCGTAAGTGGTCTGCAAGGCAACCAAGGACTCGTCTATCGCACGCGTGCAGACCTTGCGAATCATCTGCTGCGGATCATACACATTGATTCCTTGCATGGAAATGTTCCCGCTTTTCACGCTCTGCTTCCCGATGTATTTGAGTTTTATGAAATCATCTTCTGCAAAAGCCCTAGCTTTAACAGTATCAACCTGTCCTTCAGGCACATAATATTTTGAATAAGATTGAACCAGCGAGCCAACATACGCCGCCCAACTTGATTTCTTGCCAAGAAAGAAGCAATCTCCTCTTGGGAAACCTTCTTCTGTGGATGAGTTATGATCTTCACGCTCAAATCATGATTATCAAATTTATCGGGCATCTCCATCTGGGAAAAAACATCTTCAATTTCTCTATAAAATTGAGCCCCAGTATGGCTAATCATAATAGAATACAATGCATTACGACGATATTTTTGAGATTCCGGTTGCGCAACAACACTAGCAACAAATCCAACAAGAACAAACAACAAAATGAAACGTTTCATATTCAAAAGTCAAATATTAATCACTACAAAAACTCAATAATCCCAATATTCCTCAGAAATCTTATCGTATATCTTAAAATGATTCAGTGCATTCTTTCTATGGATGTATAAAATATCAATGGCTCGTGCTTTCACCGGCTTATAACCGCCTGCAAAATAAAACTTATCCCTAACCTCCACATAGTCTTCCAATGTTTTACATCTTATCGGAATCACCACCTCTCCCTTTTTATTTACCCCACCCCAAAGACCATCCATCTTCACTCCTGCCACCCCAAATTCTCCTAAAGTAAAAGATTTTGTATTAGATGAATAGATACACGGAACTATCTCATTACCTAAAATATTTATATATCCATATTTCCCGTCTCGTTTCACCCATGCAATATCATCGTAAAATCGCCAAGAGACCCTGTCATATTCACAATCTATCCGCATTTCCCCATCCCAGCCCATGTAGCCCCACGCATTTTTCACTTTCACAGAAGCAATGCTATCATGAAATGTCCCCACACCCTGATAAATCAAAGGTATGAGCATAGTCCAACCAGCCCCCCCCTTTTGGGGTTGTTACTGCAATCCGATCTTCACTGAACGGCCCCACCCAAGTATATATAAAATCTGAAAGTGCAATACCATTGGTATCCACAAAACCATAATAATGCTTTTTTCCCCCGAATGGAAATTGACGATCTATCCTTTGGCCTTTTTTATTAACAGATGCATTATAAGAATCCATCTCTATCACGCCCATTCCTTCATCAAAGTGGCGTAATTTCCATTCAGCCAATGGCGTTAACTCTTGCACAGAGACCTGCAAACACTTCGAAATAAATTTTCAACACTCAAAATGAAAAACTTACAAAGAAAACAAAGTATATTTCCGCTCTTTTTGAACCGGATTTGCAAAGCCGAAAATGAAGAAAAGCATCAATCGGAAAACATGAAAAACATCCAAGGCTAGCCTTTTCAAAAAATTCAAAAATAAAAAAATAGCTTGTTTTCAATCAAATAGCACAAAACAAGCATACAGATTGAAACAATTTCCCATTTTTTACTATTTTTGCGCAAAAATGATGCAGGTCTCTATGCAAGAAACCTGCATATTACAGAATAAAAACACCTATTTAAATTTCACAAAAACTCTCGAAAGCGCATACTGCTATCAGGTCTGCCTATCCTCTTCCACTCCCAAAAGCCGTTGCAGCCCCTGCCCTATTAACCGCGAGTGTTTTATATGAATCTCGGACACCGAGTCTCCAAACGCATTCTTAACCGATTTCCATACAAAGCAAACCAAGTCAAGAAAACCATATTCCGATGAACAGGTAAAAGTTTAAGAAAATTTAACATTTCATTATTCACCTCTCAATCAAATCCATAATACAGCATCTACTTCCTTGATAATGCTTCAGCTTCGATAAAACCCTCTTTTGCGCGTTTATAGAGTAAGGCCGCATTAGCTTGCAGCTAGAAATTGTCTAACCTGTAAACGCAAAAGCATGGAAAAACCATCGAAAGACTCTTTCATCCCCGATTTTCCCCAGCCCCGGCAAGCCAGCCGTTTCATGAACCCCTTCACCGACATGGGCTTCAAACGCATCTTCGGCCAGGAAGCCAACAAAGACCTGTTGCTGGATTTCCTCAACGAGCTATTGGAGGGCGAGGATCGCATCGCGGACGTGCAGTTCCTGGACAAGGAAATCATCCGGGGCAACGAACAAAAGCGCGGCATCATCTACGATGTGTTCTGCCGCACCGCCGATGGGAAATACCTCATCATCGAGATGCAGGCCAGTTCCCAGAAAGCCTACCGGGAACGCGCGATTTATTACAGTGGCAAGGCCTTGTCCCGGCAGGGGACGCCCGGCGAGGGCTGGGATTTCGACCAGCTGGCCGCCGTCTATAGTATAAATTTCCTTAACTTTGTCCTGTTGGGAAAGTTCCGCTCGGACATCTTTCTGATGGACAGGGACACCCAGCAGGTCTTCAGCACCAAGCAGCGGTTCATTTTCCTGGAGTTCCCGCTGTTCCGCAAGAAGGAGCAGGAGTGCAAGACCGATTTTGAAAGGTGGATTTATATCTTGAAGCATATGGAAACACTGAATCGGATACCGTTCCAGCCGATGAAGGCCATCTTCGAGCGGCTGGCCAAAGTGACCAACGTCGAATCCCTGACCCCGGACGAACGCTATGCCTATGAACGCGACTTGAAAGCCTACCGGGACTATAAGGCCCAGATGGACTATGCCAAGGAAGAGGGCATTGAAAAGGGCATCAAGAAAGAAAAACTGCGCAACGCCAAAGCAATGAAAGCAAAAGGCTATCCAGTGAACGACATTGCCGATATCACCGGACTCCCTATTCAGGACATCGAGAAACTCTGAAAAGACTTTCCACAGCTTGTCATAGAATATCTTGAAGCATATGGAAACACTGAATCGGATACCGTTCCAGCCGATGAAGGCCATCTTCGAGCGGCTGGCCAAAGTGACCAACGTCGAATCCCTGACCCCGGACGAACGCTATGCCTATGAACGCGACTTGAAAGCCTACCGGGACTATAAGGCCCAGATGGACTATGCCAAGGAAGAGGGCATTGAAGAAGGCATTGAAAAGGGCATCGAGAAAGAAAAACTGCGCAACGCCAAAGCAATGAAAGCAAAAGGCTATCCAGTGAACGACATTGCCGATATCACCGGA
>CALUMK010000014.1 GCA_944321735.1 uncultured Bacteroidales bacterium | reverse complement strand
ATCCAGGCCACGAACTTCCAACCCTCGTTGGCCGTGGCTTCCACGCTCACCTCCGTACCGGCTTCATACTCGCCCGCTCCGCTCACCGTGCCGCCTTCCGCCGGATCTGCCGTCAATGCCAAAGTGTACATTTCCGGCTGAGGCTCTTCCGCTTCGGCAAACAAAGCCGTCAAGGCCGTGTCGCTGACTATCGTGAAAACGTATTCGGCCTCCTTGCTCAGCGTGTCGGACTCCGACATCCAGGCCACGAACTTCCAGCCCTCGCTGGCCGTGGCTTCCACGCTCACCTCCGTACCGGCTTCATACTCGCCCGCGCCGCTCACTGTGCCGCCTTCCGCCGGATCTGCCGTCAATGACAAAGTGTACATTTCCGGCTGAGGCTCTTCCGCTTCGGCAAACAAAGCCGTCAAAGCCGTGTCGCTGACAATCGTGAAAACGTATCCGGCTTCCTTGCCTACCGTATCGGATTCCGACATCCAGGCCACGAACTTCCACCCCTCGTTGGCCGTGGCTTCCACGCTCACCTCCGTACCGGCTTCATACTCGCCCGCTCCGCTCACCGTGCCGCCTTCCGCCGGGTCGGCCGCCAATGTCAAAGCATACGTATCCACTACTTTCACCATGATGGAATCGTTCCACTGCGTGCTTCTCGAACCATAGGTAGGTGCGGAATACTGGACCTCAAAATTGTAGAAATACGTTGCGCCGGCTTCCACCGCCGTGTCCACGTAAGAGGTAGGCAGCTCCTCGCCGGTCACAGGCGTGAGCATCCCCACAGAGGAGCCGTAAGGCACCGACATATCTTCCTTCTTATTGATGGTAATACGCATAATCTGGTAGGTTGTCCCGTAATCGTCCAACAATTCCTGAGGCCACTCCCAACTGAGCCTTACAGCCAGGCTGTCCCTGATTTTCTCTGCTTTGGGATCGAGCACCGAATACAGGTCCGGAGTCCTGGCTTCCAGATTCAGGCGGCTGGTCAAGTCCATCGCATCGGCAGTGACGAACAAGCTTGTCGTATAATCGTTGATAGAGGGATGCGTGCAGCTAATCGTATAATATTCGTTCAAATACCCATGTATCGTAGTCTCGAACCAACCCTTGTCATCGGCTCGTACCGAATCAATCAGCACCACGCCGGCCGAATCGTAAACCGAGAAAAGCATCCCGGCCACCGTATCGTAACGATATAGCGAATTGTTATAATAACGTGCTATGCCGTAAAGCCTGATATCCGTGGCGACCGGACTCAGTTCAAAAGTCCCGGCATTGACCGAGCCGGTACCCAAAGCGGCAAAGTCGACCTCTACCTGCCCGGTGGCCGTGTCCATGCCTGCAGAAGTCAGTTGCAAGGCATACGTGCCTTCCGGAATCCCGTCCATGCTGAAAGCACCCGAATAATCCGTATAAGCCGAGTACACGGTATCGGAGCTTTCCATACGGACAAACGCCTGGTTCCGCAAAGCCGCTCCGTCCGTACCGGTCACCCGGCCTGTCACCGTCGCCCCGATCCGTTCAATGACGATATCCTGGGTAAAGGTATCCCCGGCATCCCCGGCAATCGTCACGGCTCCGTCCGCCGGGGTCTTGACACGGAAATTCCTGGACTCCGCTGCCGTGTAGCCGGAAGTGTTCTGGACGAAAAAACGGGCATCCCCCACGGTTACCTCCGGAAAGGAATAAGCCCCGTTCACGACCCGGCTCGCATAGGTCTTGTCCAAAGACGAAACAAGCGCAATCTGCTCGGTGCTCATGGACAGGAACTCATCCCATTCTTCACCATCCAAGGTCACTTTCCCGGAAACGGCCACCTGCACGCCAAGGTCTTCGGTCAGATAGACTTGCACCCGCTTGGCCGACACGCCTCCGTAATAAGAGGACTCCACGGCTTTGGTCTCGAAACTCGTGTCTTCATAGCCCTCCTTGTGGAAAGAAAGGGTGTACAGGCTGGAGGTATCGCAGAAAAACTGGATCGAACCATACGAGTCGGTTGTCCCTTCCTGGACCTCGTCGGCCAACGTACATGTGACTTCCACTCCCGGTACCGTCGGCGAATTCCACGAATACGGGCCTTGGTAGGTGACAACCGTCATGAACACATGCGTCGGGTCGTCTTCCGCCGCAATGTCATAGGTCAAGGTATCCACGCCGGGGTCCACGGTCACCTGCGCCGTGTAGGATTTCACGCTCCCGTAGCCCTGCCCCCTGAAGACCAGCGTATACGTCCCTTCGGCCACGCCTTCGATGGCATAGCGGGCATAGGAGCGGTAGGTCTGGGGATCATACCCGGTAACCACCGACACCGAATGGACCGCAGAACCTTCTTGGTTCAGGACAACCGTCCCCGAATTGACCGGTTGCGGATTCCCGTAGTAATCGAACGTGACATCCCCGGTCACCACCGTGGCATTGGATGCTGCCAAGCAACCTGCCAGCATTGCAAAAAACATGAACAATCGTTTCATAATCGTGATATTTTTGGTTTATGATATTTTGCCTTGCATCGGTACAGAGGAACCCGCCATCCGGGTTCGATATAAAAGTAGGGCTTTTCATTTCCCGACACTCCTTTTGTCCCCCGACAAAAATTTTATCTCTGCCGGAAACGTACTTATCTTTTCCTTAGTCAAATCAACAATCATTTTGTTTTCAATGAATAAACATCATAAACCAAAGGACTGGGAAGACAAAAAACGTAGATTTTTCCAAGCCACCGCCATATTCCTTGCCCATCGAACCGGCACAATTCTCCCGATTGGATTATCTTTGTTCCGAGCTTTACCTGTTTGAAACAAAAGAAACACCGTCCATAAAGCGGGATACATTAAACCAAACGCTGACTGATGCCTGTCCGGATAATATTGCTTCTTCTTTGTCTCCATAGCGGCATTTGCACCTGTCTCCAGGCGCAGTCGTCGGCAAATATTGCATTTTTATTAGGGAAAGCCGATTATTACGAATATTTGAACGAAGACTCCTGCCTTTACTATGCCAGCCAAGCCTACACCGAGAGCGTGATACAGAAAGACAAAATGTCCCAGGCGCTCGCCGTGGCCAAAATCGCCAACGCACATCAAGGCAAAGGGGAATACGAGAAGGCATTGTCTTACGCCCAAAGCCTCCGCGACCTTTCCCAGCAACTCCACGATGACGCGCTCCTGGCGCAGGCCTTGATGCTGACCGGGACAGTATACTTGGACATGGGAATCTTCGATGCGGCCTACACCCATCTGACCCAAGCCATCGCCATCCTCCTACAGGAACCGGAAACCAACAGCGACAAGTTAGGAAACGGGTATAATGCGCTGGGAGTCTTAGCTGCCAAGCAATCCCAATACGAACAAGCGCAAAACTATATAGAAAAAGGTCTTTCGCTGATTGACACACTCCGGGACAAACAGCAAATCATCTTGTTGAACAGCAACCTGGCCTTATGCTGCATCTACAACAAGGAAATCGAAAGAGGGGAAAGGCTGCTCAAGGAACAAATCCAGCGTGTCCTGAGCCAAGACATTCCCTACAATCTGACCTTCCTGCAACTGAGTCTCTGCCGCATCTACATCGAAAGCGGCCATTACGACCAGGCTCTGGAATACGGGAAAATGGCACTGGCATCGGCCGAAGAAAAGAACAACCTTCTTTCCACCGCCCAGTCTCTATATTACATAGGATACATCCATTTCATCACCCAGCACGATCCCGAAGCCTTGGCCTGCCTCCTCCAGGCCGACAGCATTGCACGGCAGCTGGAACTCCTGGACATCCAGGCCTATACAGCCGGGCATATCGCCGCTCTCTATGAAAGCATGGGAGAATACGAACAAGCCTACCGCTATGCTGTCAGGCAGAACCGAGACAACAACGCGCTGAACCAGAAGACCAACCGGGAGAACCTCTACCGTTTGAGGCACGAGTACCAGTACAAGCAGCAATTGGCCGAAATGGAGGCCGAAACCCATAAGAAGACCACGCGGTGGATTCTCATAACATCTTTTTCCGGTTTGACGCTCCTGCTCTTATGGACATGGCAGTCGCGGCAGAAAATCAAGCTCAAGAACATCCAGCTCAAGCAAGACCAGACCTATCTGGAACTGGAACAAAAGAACAAGGAAATCACCACGAAGACACTCTACCTGCAACAAAAAAACAAATTGCTGGCCGACATCGTGGACCGGCTGGAAAAGGCCAAGCATCTGTTCAAGGTCTCCAACCAGCCTATCATCGACCAAATCATCCGCGAGCTGACGCAATCCACCAAGGACAACTCCTGGGAGGAATTCGAACTCCGCTTCGAGCAAGTCCATACGGATTTCTTCAAGAAGCTGAACGAACGCTTCCCCAACCTATCGCCTACCGAAAAAAGGCTTTGCGCCTACTTGAAACTGAACATGAATTCCAAAGAAATCGCAGCCTTGACCCATACCACCGTGGGCAACGTGGAACAGGCCCGCTTCCGGCTGCGCAAGAAAATGGGATTGCACGGGACGGACACGAACCTGATGACTTTCATAGAAAGCCTCTGACCATAGGAAAGCCATTAACCCAAAGCGGTCATTGGGGGCGATGCCCTTCGTTTCCTCAAGCCTGAATAATCCCCTCCCCGAGCAAAGCCATAAGCACGCACGTGATACTCGCCACAGCTCCGTCAAGGATCTTGAAAGGCATCCTAAATCCTCCTGCCAGCAGCGGCTGCCAAGAGGCGAACTCATTCCGCTGGAACCTCTGGAAGCACCGGCGGAATTTCCGCGCCAGTTTCAGCCGGTTCCATATTGACGATCTTGTCCACGACATACTTGGAAAATCCCCGCCACGGCAAAGCTCCGAAATATTCCGTGTAATGGAGTTCCACCACTTGGCCGCCGGCATTCATCAACTGTTCGGCTATCTCCTTGTCGGCTATCGAGAAATTGAATTCATTGGATTGCACCGCCCCGGCTTTAGCCGACCAGAAACCGGTCTGAATCAGTTTCCCCTCATAAGTCTTGAACACAACTCCCTTACGAACCACAAAATTCAATTGCCCGGTCTTCACCCCCTCCCCGTAAGGAAAATAGAAGCGAATCCATACGAACACGGCCAATACCACGACCAATGCCGAAAAGAAAATAATCTTGAATTTGCGCCAACGACGATGCGGCTTCCTGCTTTCAATAGTTTCCATCATTCTGCTATTTTTCTTAGCCCTAGGCAATGCTTCCAACAAGCGCAACCTGCCTCCGGGCCGGTATCCCGAACTTCAAATGTATAAAAATCCCTGTTTCGATTAAAATTATTTTAACAATATTTGCATTTTCCCAAAAAAGAACTACTTTTGCACTCCCTTTTCGGGAAAAGCTCTCGTAGCTCAGTTGGTAGAGCAAATGACTCTTAATCATTGGGCCCAGGGTTCGAGTCCCTGCGAGAGCACCACAAGCCTCTTAAATCACTGGATTTGAGAGGCTTTTTATTTTCAACAGACCTCCAGGTCCGAAACACGACTCCTTTCCGGCCTGTCGACAGAGGTCCCGATTTGCATTTGTAATCCAAAAATGCCTACCTTTACATTTATCAAACCCTCAAAAAAGAGCACGTTAAACCGCACTAACAACATAGCGAATCCGACTTATCGCATAAGCAAATATTGAAAAACCAAAAACAAAAACCATGAAAAAGGCACTTCTCTTTTTAGCCCCCTGCTTTTTCTTATCGTTAGCAGGATGCAATCCTGAGGAAGAACCAACCACAGACCCTTCGGGGAAAAAGCTTGTTTCCCAACTCAGAATCACCGATGAAACGCTCGACCCGGACGCAACAGCCGACCGGATCGTAACTTTATCCTACTTTCCTGACGGCCGGCTATCCAATGTCAAAGACTACACCAAATCCTCTTACATCGAATCCGGCGTTCAAATCGAACAGGAAGAAGAGAGAAACCACGCCATTCAGATAGAGGGGAACACGCTGACCGTATCCACCAACTACAGGAAAAAATTGCTGAATGCGGATTACGAATACAAGACAAGTTCTTCCGGGGCTTTCGAAATCAACAATCAAGGCTTCATCTCTTCCATTCCGATGGACCCACGGGAAAACAATGGGAATGGAACCACACGAACCTTCTCATACAACCAGCAAGGACAATTGATTTCCTACTTCCTCGACTATGATTGGTATCAAAGTACATACGAATACACATGGGCCGATGGCAACATGGTTTCCATCCTTGTTGACAATTCGTCCCGGCACTTCTCTTATTCACCAGACGAAAACCTATGCAACATGGATTTAGGCGCATTTGCCTTCGCAGATAACAGCCTTCCAATACCGTGGTATCTTTCCCTATTCGGCTACATGGGCAACATCAACAAGAACATCCTGGCAGATGGCGCCACATACGCCTACCATATCCAATGCGATTTCGATAAGAACGGATACGTGACGAGAATCCGGAAATACCACCCTACCAGCCACAAGCTCCAAGAGACCATCGAAATCTCTTACAAATAAAGATCGCTCATCAAAAACAATACTTACAGCCATGAAAAAACATGTTTTCACCATACCTTTCCTATGCCTTGTCCTTTTCTCCTGCAGCCCGGACGAGCCGAGCCAGAATCCGGATGGGCGAAAATTGATTTCCCGCATCGATATCGAACATCCCCAAACCGCCACGGTAGACACTACGGTACAGCAATCCCGCACCGAATACTACACTTTCGAATACCACTCGGACGGCCAAGTTGCCGCAATCTCCCACTTTGAAGAATATTCCACGCAAACAGGAAACGGCATCTACATACACCACGGGAAGACGAAGACCACATACACCTTTGATATTTCAGGAGACAGGCTGAATTTCGCCATGTCCAGTAAAGATGAAGATTTGGTATTCGGATCCACCACGGAACTTTCCATGTCCATTCCGTTCCGCCTGAACGAACAAGGCCATGTAGCCGCCTGCGTCAACCCTATCAACGGTCAGGAAATGGAAAACTACTATTACGACAGCAAAGGACAATTAATCAGCCGGAGGTCAGCCAACGACAGATACGACAATCATGACACTTATGTCTGGGAATCCGGGAATATGGTATCCCAAACCGATTCCTACAATAATACGATCCATTACGCCTACACGAACCACAGGAACTTGTCCAACATGGACATGGGGGTTTTCTTGTCGGGCAGCCTATCCTTTTACACCGAAGAAATGAGACATCTGGCGATATGGGGTTATTTTGGGAAAATCAACCAGAACATCATAGACATCGGCAACAATTCGCACGGCTATGAATACACCTTCAACAACGAAGGACTGGTAACGGAAATCTCCCAGTACTCATACGGAGAGCTGACTAAAACCGTCCGCATAGCCTACAAATAAGCTTCCGGCCAAACACCGAACCATAAACAGGGAAAACAAAACATCATGAAAAACAACATCGCAGCAGCACTGCTGTTCACTTTATCCGGCATCTTCAGCCTCCCGTCCTTAGCTTGCACCGGAATCTCGCTCACAGCTCAAGACGGCAGCCGAATCGTAGCCCGCACCATCGAATGGGGCGGCAGCAAGCTGCCGAGCATGTACGTGATCGTGCCGAGAGGGACAGAATTCACCTCCTATACGCCAACCGGCATCAACGGTCTCAAATTCACAACAAAATACGGACTGGTAGGCCTTTCGGTAGTTCAAAAGGAATTCATCACCGAAGGCATGAACGAAGCCGGGCTTTCGGCGGGACTGTTCTACTTCCCCGGCTACGGCCAGTATCCGGATTTCGACAGCACGAACCCAAGCAAGACCATAGCCGACTTGCAAGTAGTCTGCTGGATCCTTTCCCAGCACGCCACAGTGGACGAAGTGAAGGAGTCGGTCAAAAACCTGCAAGTGACCGTCTTGCAAGGAGCGTCCACGGTACACTGGAGGGTGGCCGACAGCAGCGGCAGGCAAATCGTGATCGAATTCATCGATGGCCGAGCCCAAGTCTATGACAATCCTGCCGGAGTCCTGACCAACTCGCCCGGTTTCCCGTGGCAGATGACAAACCTGAACAATTACGTGAACCTCTATCCCGGCGCGGTGGCCGAACAGACTTGGGACAATACCAGCCTGCGGCAATTCGGGGCGGGAGCCGGGTTCTTGGGACTGCCCGGTGACGTGACACCACCCTCCCGTTTCGTAAGGGCTTTCTTCTATCAGGCCACCGCGCCTCAACAGCCCGATGGAGAAACAACCGCCCTCCAGGCCTTCCATATCCTGAACAATTTCGACATCCCTATAGGCGTCGAACATAAAGCCGGGCAAGCCCCTGACATACCCAGCGCGACCCAATGGACCACGGCTTCCGACATGACAAACGGAAGACTCTATTACCGGACCATGTACAACAGCACCGTCCGCTGCATCGACCTCCGGCAAATCGACTTTTCCAAAACCAAGTTCGCCGCATTCCCTCTCGACAAGGAGGAATCCGAACCCATCGAACACCTCCGAATCAAATAGGATACGAGGCATCGAACCGAGAAAAAAAGACCCTATCCTAAAAAGCGTTTAGAACGAGTGGATTCAAGGCATCGCGAGGGTGAAAAAGCCGAGCATCCATAGGCTATAAAAAGCGATTCTGGCAGGCAGCTACGAGGCGTCGAGCCGAAAGACGGCGAAGGAGCATACTCTTGTACGTGACTGAGCCGGATAAGGTTCGCAACGAAGTTGACACCTGCCAAAAAGAAATTCCTATCCATCGTAAAAAGCGTTTAGAACGAGTGGATTCAAGGCACGCGAGGGCGAGAAAAGCGGAGCGTACTTTTTACGTGAGCATTTTCGAATCCCTCGCGTAACGCAGAAGACACCGTTCTAAACGCTTTTTAAAAGGATTCGCCCAAAGAAAGAACAAACCCGCTCGTCCCCCGCCCGAATCCGTAATCGACCCGCAGGTTCACATTATGCTTGAATTCGAACCGCAAACCAAGCCCGGCGGTAAACAGAAGCTGATCGGCCCGCCATTCCTTGAACGAGGGGAACACGGATCCCAAGCCTCCGAAAACGGCGACACCGACACGCCAGAACAACTTTTGCCGAAGCTCTACCTGAAAAGAAGCCAGATTGTTATCCATGTAACGTCCCCGGTAATACCCCCGCAGCCGATACTGCCCGCCGGCTTCCTCCCGCAAAGCCCAAGGCGCGTTTTCGGAGTTGATTTCCGCATAAAGATCGAACGCCAGAACCGCTCCGTCCCAAAGCCGCTGGTAATAATTGGCCGTAAACGTAGTCCTCCACAAAGTCCGCCCGGCATTACCCATGAATTCCGGATATATCATCTGCCGGAGCAGGAAATTCATCCCTCTCGTCGGCGTCTTGATGAAATCCCGGGTATCGTATTGGAGAGACAAGCCAATCCCGGTCAGCGTATAAGATCGGTTTTGGCCATCCAGATAGGAAATGTCATCTATCTTGACTGCCGAATTATACGAAAAATCGACTGCCGCGCCAAGATAGAAGCCTTTCAGAATCTGATAATCGTAAAAAGCCGCCGCCCTGACATTCCAGCGCGTATAAAACACAGCCGGCCGCACCAGGCAGGAATCGTAATTGATCCCCCAGAAATTCAAGACCCGCTGCGAAAACGAAAACTCGTAATTCAAGCGGGACTTGCGTCCGGGAAAATACATATTACCCAAAATCCCGGCATAAAAGAAACCTTTTATCGAAGCATTTCCCGAAAGACTGATATCCGAAGGCGGCATCAAGGAATCTTTCCGATCCAAACGGAAAAGAGCCGCACCCATCCCGCCAATCCCAACGCTCCCCTCCCGGGAAAAAGATGGCACCAAGACAATACTGTAGTCAAAAGCCTTTTCAAAAGTCCGATCCACATGCCCGCCGAAAGTATGGCTCAAAAATCCGCCCCCTTTCTTTCCATTCTTCTTTTTCTTAGGGACAAAGGGCTTCACCTCGACATTGAACAATACATCCGACCACGGTTCCTTCACGCCCCCTGCCGCCTTGACCGAATCGGCACTATCTCTCAAGAGCGTATCCGCCACAGCAGGGGATCCCTCAGCCTCTGCTGCCGCCGAATCCATGCAAAAACCTGCCGCATGCATATCCTGCCCCAATACCAAGATCAGGGAAAAACACAAGACGAAACACCATCTCTTTGCAAAACGCTTATTTCCCATGCGCCCCTCCCCTCCCTCGCATCGCGCCAAAACGATAAGCCAAACCCGCGCTCAGCGAATACGGATAGGCTTCCACCTCGGAACGGTTCGCATCCAAGATATTGTAAAATCCCATCTTGCAGGAAAGCTGAACCTGCAATCCGAAACGGAACTCGTACCCGAAAACAAAAGACCAGCCCATACTCACATCCTTCATGGCCGACAATTGGGTCTCGTCGTCTTTTTTGTAGAGGTCTATCGATTCCCCGTCTTCGAAAATCTGAGCCTTGTACCCGTATTCCACCGTAGGACCGAACAGCAAGAAAACCCTATCGCAGCGATTGAATGTCCACTGCACCGACCAGTACAAAGGCACCTCAAAGCCCGCATAAAAAAGCAAGCCCTTATGACCCGGTTGATGGACATGGGCCATCCGCACATGATACAGCCATTCCATTTGCAAGCCGAAATGCCGATGAAAATCAAAAAAAACAAAGCCGCCCAATGTACCGCCGAATCCAGGATCCGCATGCACCACATCGCTCGACAAATCCGGGAAAACATATCCGGACATATTGGCCTCTGCCTTTAATCCGCCCGTCACCAATTGAACAGAATCACGGGAACACTCTGCCCGTGTATCCGGAGCAAAAAGACTCGAAAGAATTGCCAAGCAACATACAGTAACAAAATTCCTCAGACACATCATAGAATAATAGTCATACATTCCAAGGGAAGTCATGGCAAAAGTAAAAAAAACGCCAAACAAATATCCCATCCGCTAAAAACTCACAACTTGGCTTTGCGCTCGACTTTCACTATCTTTGCGGCTCGCAAAGACTTGGAAAGTCCCATTTGATAAAAAAAATCCAACATTTGCGAGGCCCTTTTCCAAAAGGTAGGCCCAAATTTCCCCCATTGGACTCCTATCAGTTTCCGAAACACAAAGCAAGCCCCGGTCATAGAATCCGAAGGGCATCGCTTACGTGTTGCAAGAATTATACAACTAAAATTATAAACTAAACGTGTCATGAAAAAACATGTTTTATCCTTTTTCATGGCAGCCGCCACACTGCTGCAAGTGGCCGTTGCCCAGACCTTTCCCTTTGACTCTTATACGTACAGAGTCGTGAGAGAAGGGTATGTGATGTTAACCGACGTGGACGAATCCTTACATGGAACAGCCACTATCGCAAGCGACGTCTTCTACAAGAACGACTCATGGACAGTAATCGGCATCGATGACCGGGCTTTCTACAACAACACCAAAATAACCGCCGTAGAATTGCCTTCCACGATTACCAGCATCGGGAAAGAAGCCTTTGCCGGATGCAGCAACCTGCAATCGGTCACATTCAAAGCAAACAGCCAACTGGCCACCTTGGGAGAATATACGTTCAGGAACTGCTCCTCGCTGCCGTCCATCAATCTGCCCAGCGGCTTGGAAGAAATACCCGCATCAGCCTTTTCGGGATGTACGAGACTGCGATCAATCAACATGCCTGACAGTTTGAAATTCATCAGGAAATCCGCCTTTCTCAGTTGCCTGAACCTTTCCATGATATCCCTGCCCTACACCCTTGAAAGCATCGATGAAGCAGCTTTTAACGGATGCCAGGCACTGAACGAAATATTCCTTTGGTCTGCCGAATACCCGCAAGCAGACAACTCCGCCTTCCTCAATATAGGGGCCAATCCCACCTTGTACAGCTTCATACAAGCAACCCAGCCTGAGGCATGGGACTTCGCAAAAAAAGCCACCTTAAGCATATCCCGTCCTGTTTTTGAATATACCGGACAAGTTCCCACGATGGAAATCCAAGGCAACACATCGAGCACTTACCACCTGAGCCTCGACACGAAAGGCTGGAATCCGAATGCCGGTACGTACCAAGTCCACAAGGTGAACATTGTGATATCCAACAATACCGGATTTCATGACACAATGGAATGCTCCATGCCCTCTTTTTCCTACACCATCACCCCGAAGGTGCTTACCGCCTATGTTGGAAATTTCACTCGCGAATACGGCGACCCGAATCCCAGCCCTGAAGAGGTGCTTGAAAGCCTGACATACAGTGGTTTTGTCAACAATGAAAACGACCCCGGCTTTACCAAGTTTCCATCCGCCGTTGTCACCGATGCGATCTCGACCACATCGGTAAGTTCCCTCAGTATCAGTTTGACAGAAGACGGCAAAACTCAAAACTACCTCCTCTTCTACATACCAGGGACACTGACCATCACCAAAGCCCCATTGACAATCCAGGCCAAGCCATACACCATAAAATACGGGGATGAACTGCCCGAATTCGATTGCCGTTATATCGGATTCAAGAACAACGAAAATCAATCCGTCCTGCAACCCCAAGCCGAAGTAGAATATACAGGAGGCGACAGACCTATTCCCGGCAAGTATGTGCTCACCCCTGGAAACGCGGATGCCCAGAACTATTCCATTTCTTATGTAAATGACACATTGACCGTTGAAAAAGAGCCACTGACAATTACAGCTCAATCCTATACCATCACCTATGGAGAACCGGCACCGGATCCAATGGAAATACTCTACGATGGCTTTGTGTACGATGAAGACCAAAGCGTTCTCATCACACCTGCCAAACTCGCTTACAACGGTGGAGTCAATCCTGTTGCAGACGAACACACCATCGAGGTTTCCGGAGCCACAGCCGCCAATTATGAAATCACCCATGAAAATGGCATCTTGACGGTGAACCAAGCCCTTTTGACAGCCACAGCCCAAGCCGATACCATCGTTTACGGAGAAAGTCTTCCGGATTTCCAATACAAACTCGACGGATTTGTTTACAATGAAGACGAAAGCGTCTTGACAAAACTGCCGGTTGCCAGCAGCAACGCATCCGCCAAAGCCGATGCCGGAACCTATCAAGTTTCCGTAGAAGGAGGCGAAGCCGACAATTACCGATTCCAATATATACCGGCCGACTTCATCGTACTTAAAAAGGCCATCACAGGCAAAGTCGGCACGCTGAACCGAATCTATGGGGCCGCCAATCCAACAGCCAAGGATGTACTCAGTACCGTGGTTTACAGTGGACTTGCCAATGACGACCAAAACCCCGGCGAAATTGCCGAGGCCACGGTTGTGACAACGGCCACAACCGAATCGGCAACCGGAATCTACGACATCAGCCTGACGGCAACAGAATCCCAAAACTATGAACTGGAATACCTTGCAGGAACCTTGACAATCGAGAAAGCGCCTCTGCAAGTCATAGCGCAGGATGTGAATGTGATTTATGGCAACCCGTTCGACCTAACCTATAAGTTTGAAGGCTTTGTCAACGGAGACGACGAATCGTGCCTAAGCGAAAAGCCCTCCATCCAATCCACTGCCGGAGAACGCCCCGGTGCAGGCCAGTATCCAATCAGCGTATCCGGCGGCTCAGCCCAGAATTACGAATTTTCCCACACCGGAGCATCGCTGAACGTAAGCAAGGCAACCCTGCTTGCCACAGCCAAATCTTACACCATCCAATATGGTGAACCCGTGCCGGATCTGCAAATACTGTATTCAGGTTTTGCCTATGGGGAAGACAGTTCCGCGCTGAAGGTCCAGCCAACAGTTTCCTGCCCCGCCGGACAAACCCCGCTTGCTGGCAGCTACCCCATCACCGTATCCGGAGGAGAAGCCGACAACTACGAGTTTTCTTATGCAGCTGGCAGCCTGACCGTAAACCAAGCGCAACAAAGCATCGTATGGGATCAAACATTCCCCATACTCACGGAAGGCGAACGTATAGCCTTGACGGCTCAAGCCACGTCCGGCCTGCCGGTTAGCTACACAAGCAGCGACCCCCAGGCCGCCGATATCATTCAAGAAGCAGGCGTATTCTATCTGGAATGCCGGACTGACATAGGAAGGGTAACCCTTACTGCATCGCAGGAAGGCGATGAAAACTACCTTGCAGCTACTCCTATCAGCAAAGAAGTAGAAATCACGCATATCGACACCATCCCTATCCTTCCTCCGGACACTACCGATATAGAGCCGAACATGTTTGCCAACGTCCATTGCTATCCGAATCCCGCCCAGAATGAAATCCATATCAACGGAGTTCCGGCATCTGCCGAAATCGTTATCCTGGACGCCAATGGCCGAACCATGCAAAGGTTGCAAAGCCAAGGAGCAAATACTACGGTCTTGCTGGAGTCTTACAAATCCGGATTATACTTTATCCGCTTACGGGAAGGAGACAAAACCCATGTCATCCGCTTCATCAAAAAGTAGCGGATTCCCGACACAAGGCGCACATAGAAAAAGCCGGTCTCATCATGATGAGACCGGCTTTTTCTATGTCCAGTATTTCTTATCCTAATCCGCCTTGTCAGCCAAAAAAGGAGGTTCGTTCACTATCACCTGCCCGTCTTTACCTATGACATGCTTGCTGGCTTCAGAAACCGAGGCCGTATTAGTAAATTCCATATATATCCCTTGACGTCTGAAAGCCGGCTCCCGTTCAATCCGATTCAACTCTTCAGGCGTCTTGATACGAGCCGAAATCTCACGCATCCGTTCCAAACGCGCATGATTGTTTTCAAAACGCTGTTTAATCATCTGGCCGAAAGAAGATTTCTCTTTTCCGGCAGGCGCAACCTCTTCTGTAACCGTCACCACAGGCTTTACCGATGCCTGAGTGGAGCCGACCGTTATCTTGAACGCAGGAACAGAATTTGAAGAAGCATCCTTCCTCACCGCCACCGGCTCACCAAAATTGCCGGAATCCTCTTGCACTGGCATGGCTTCAGGTTTCACATCGCCGAGAATCGAGCTCAAATCCGAAAACCATGCATCGACTTGCGTTTCCACATCTATCTTTTCTCCCGTTGCGGAAGCCACCGCTTGGCTTTCGCTTTTCTCTTGTCCTGAAATCCTTTCAGGCTGCGAATCCGACAAGATCCCATCTGCCTGAGACTCCTGCCGCTTGCATAATTCGCCTTCTTCATCCAAGACGGCAATAACCCGAGGCTGTACGGGAGCCGCAGCAGCTTCCTGAGCCAACGGCTTTTCCCCACTGCCTTTCGATTCTTGAGCCGGCTCTTGAGCCTCATTTTTCTTATCGGACTCCAACGAATAAACCGTCACGTCCCTTTCACCCAAAGCCCTCTTTTCGTTAAAGCCTGTTGCAATCAACGTTATATTCAAGCTCTTGCCCAAGGTTTCATCTTCTCCGGCTCCCCAAATCAAATCGACCCCTTTCCCGGCTCGATCCAAAATAGCCGAGGTAATCGCCTCAATTTCATCCATAATCAATGGCGATTCGGGTCCATAGCCAAAATACAACAGCATATTCTTGGCTCCCTCAATGCTATTGTCGTTCAGCAATGGAGACTCCATGGCCATCAAAGCAGCCGTTTCCGCACGATTTTCCCCTTCGGCCGAACCGAATCCCATCAAAGCGACCCCGCTATCATGCATCACCGTATTGACATCCTTGAAGTCTATCTGCACGTATGATTTTACCGTGATGATTTCCGAAATACCTTTCGCGGCCGTTGTCAACACATCATCCGCCATCGCAAAGGCTTCCATCAAAGTCATCTTGCGAAATTCCTTAAGCTTGTCATTATTGATAACCAAAATGGCATCCACATTCTTACGCAATTCCGCAATACCTGCCTTGGCTTGTTCCTGGCGCTTGCGACCTTCGAACGAAAAGGGCGTAGTCACGATGGCCACTGTCAGAATCTTGGTCACTTCATCTCCGACCAAATCGATTTCCTTGGCAATAGAAGCCACTACCGGAGCAGCTCCAGTACCGGTACCGCCCCCCATCCCGGCTGTCACGAACAACATCTTCGCATCCTTGATGGCATCCTTTATCTCATCATGCTTCTCAACAGCCGCATCCCGAGCCACTTGAGGCACGTTTCCAGCCCCCAAGCCTTTCCCTAACTGTATCTTGACCGGAACCGGACTGCTTTCCAAAGCCTGGGCATCCGTATTGCAGACCACAAAATCCACCCCTTTGATCCCAGCCCGGAACATATGGTTCACCGCATTGCTTCCACCACCGCCCACACCAATCACCTTGATGTAAGAGGACTGATTCTTGGGCAATACGAAATTGAGGATATCCCCTCCTTGGTTTTTCAGTTCGTCCATAATCGTCATATTTATTATGGAAGAGACCGCTTCTGGACGTTCCAGAAGCAATCCCTACCGTTAATTTACAAAATTACAATCCCGCAACAGCATTTGACAGGCATCCGCACGGCATTTGTAAACGGCTACCTGTTAAAAACACCTATGCCCTTATCTCATCGTCATCATCCGAAAACAAGCCCACCAAAAAGCGACGCACCTTATCGGTAAATCCTTTCGAGAATTTTCCCATCCGGCTTTCTTCTTCAACTTCTTCAACATCTTCATCCCGAACAGGAACTTCGGCCATGACAGCAGATGCAGAGGCTGTTTCCATAACCATTTCTTCTGAAGCCGATACCCGGTCTTCATTGTGCAGATGCTCCACTTCCACATGGAAAGACTTGTTTTCTTCCTCGCAGCGGATTCCATAGATTACAAGCCCAATAGCCGTGGCGAAAATCGGATCCTCCAATTCCTTAGGCGAATCTGCCGTAATATGTTCCCGAGGCTTGCCAAGACGAGTATCCAACTGGGTAAGATATTCACAGACTTTGTCTATATGCCGCAGTTTGGATCCACCGCCGGTCAGCACGACCCCGCCAATGAAACGGCTCAAATCGCATTCGCAATTATTGATTTCACATGCCACGCTTTCAAAAATCTCCCGGACACGAGCCCCGATGATTTCAGCAAGCTGCTTGAGCGATATTTCCTTGGCCGGACGCCCTGTCAAAGCCGGAATCGACACTATTTGCTCATCGCTGTTCGCGCTTGGCAAGGCCGAACCGAACTTGACTTTCAAGGATTCCGCTTGCTTGGGCAAAATATTGCAACCTTCCTTGATATCCGATGTTATGACCGACCCGGCCAAAGGAATCACAGCAGTATGGCAAAGAATGCTGTTTTTGAAAATGGCCACATCGGTTGTCCCACCGCCTATATCCACCAAAACGACGCCTGCCACCTTGTCATTCTCATTCAATACCGCTTCGGCCGAAACCAAAGGTTCCAAAATAAAACCTTTCACTTCCAAACCAGCCATTTCCACACTACGCTGAATACTACGCATGGCCGCCGCATTAGCGGTAACAATATTGAAAGAAACCTTTACATTCGCGCCTACCATCCCCACCACATCGTCCTCAAGGATATCCGGCACGCCATCCACCTCGAACGATTGAGGAATCACATGAATGATCTTGTCCCCCGGCTGCACGTTCGAGCAACTCATCTTCCGCTTCAAGTCTTCTATCTCCTGCCGTGTGAACACTTTGTCCCTATCCTCCCGCACATAACCTATATCGGAACGATAACTTTTAATATGCTGGCCTGCAATGCCCACATAAACCTCCTTAATCTCCACATTCGAATTCACTTCGGCTTCTTGCACCGCAATCCGAATCGCCATGGACGACTTTTCCAGATTCATGACCGCGCCTCTGAGCACGCCGACAGATTCGGTGCGGCCATACCCCAAAATCCGAATCTTTCCACTTGCCTTATCTCTGGCACCTACTACGGCAACCGTTTTCGTCGTACCGATATCCAAACCGACAACCACATCCAAGCTGTCGTCATACGCTACTTGATTTTCTTCCATCTTCTTCTGTTTTATCTGTTTTTTTATACTATTCCATCTGCCTTCGCATCATCTTGAAAAACCCCGCCTCCGCGTAGCTACCAGCTGATCTTCATACCGCAAATCCAAAACCGAATACTTCTCCCATCCATCGTCCCCCATGCCATATTGATAGAACAACCTGAGCCTCCTCATCTTATCCTCCAAATCAGCCAAGCCTTTCAATCGTCCCAACCTGACCAATTGCCCTCCAACCTTCGGAATCAACTCGAATTCATTGTCTTTGGTCAAATATATCTGTTCAAACATGGCATCCCACAAAGGATCCGCCAACAGATATTCATTGAGTTCAAAAGCAGTCCTCAACATGACTTGCTCCGAAGTATCCGACAATCGTTTCAAGTCAAAACCGTAATCCGGCGCATATGGCAAATTGCCGGTCAAAACGCGCAAACGCGCCGTGTATTTCGGATTCACCGGCATTTCCACGCCATTTTCATCAATCTGGAACATGGCATGTCCCGAACTGTACACTTTCAGTACCGGATTCCGTTGCTTCATAGCCACACTCAAAACCGTGTCGCCCACAGGATATACCTGGACAGACGCCACATAGGGATTCTGCCGTAAAACATGTTCGACATTCGACACGTCAAATTCATCAAAAGATCTATTTTCCAAGCGAATGCCATGTTGTTTGAGCCAAGAACGCACATCCTGCTCTTGCAAATACAGTACGCCATCCCGTTCAATGCGGATATCCACATAACCCACATACTGTTCACTGCGCCGAGTAGAAGAATATGCCAGCATTAATATGAAAAAGGCCGAAAAACAAGCCATCAGAATCAGCCACAAGACGGTCTTCCGTTTCATACTCCAGCCTCCTTCTTCACCAATGCTCCAACCTGATCCACAATCCGATCTATGTCACCGGCCCCCATGGTTACCAGAACCAAGCAACCAGCGCATTCCCTCATCCGGGAAATCCTCCTCTCAATCCAAGCCAAAGCATCTTCCCGGCTGCCATAATGCACTTCCTTGCCCGCTATCTTATCGCCAATCAAATGCGTATCCACACCGTCCAACGGGAGCTCCCTTGCCGGATAAATATCGACCAGAAAGAGTTCGTCCGCTTCTGACAAACTCCTGGCAAATCCATCAGCCAAATCGCGGGTACGCGTATAAAGATGCGGTTGGAACACGATGCAAAGCCGGGCTTCGGGATAAAATTCCCTCAAAGCATCCACCGAAGCCTTGATTTCGGCAGGATGATGAGCGTAATCATCATAATAATAAAGACGGCCTACCGCCCTGTCCTTAAGTTCCAAACGCCGCGCCACCCCCTTGAAACCCGGGAGCAAGCGCTTCACATCACCCGGCCCCACACCGGATTCCAAAGCCAAACTGATGGCAGCTACCGCATTGAGCACATTGTGCCGACCGGGGCAATGCAGCTCCAGCCCGCAAATCGCAGCGCGAGGCCCGACATAATCGAAATGATAAGCCCCGTTTTGAACCCTAACATGTACAGCCCGAGCCGAGACTTGCCTCCCTTCTTCAACCCTCTCTACTGCAAAGCCCGATTCCAAGTTTTCTTCCCAAGAATCCTGCCCGTAGAAATAATCCGCCTTAGGTTCGCGAAGGTCTGCCTTCATGCTTTCGCAAGCAATGAAATGCGTACTTTGACGCATAAACCGACAATATGCAGCACGCATGTTTTCCACGCTGCCATAAACATCCAAATGGTCGGCATCCCAAGCGGTCACGGCAGAAAACCAAGGATACAACTGCCAGAATGAACGGTCGTACTCATCTGCCTCCGTCACCATCAACGAACTGGAGGCATCGTAATGGTAGTTTCCGTCCAAATCAAGAGAAACGCCCCCCAGGATGGCATTGCACCCCACACTATGCCGCAACAGATAAGCCAGCATCGACGAAGTCGTTGTCTTGCCATGCGTGCCAGCCACTGCCAAAGTGGTATAGTCCCTGCAAATCATCCCCAAAACCTCAGCCCGTTTCAAAACCGGGATTTCCCTGCGGTGAATCTCCGGCCACTCAGCATGATCTTGAGGAATAGCCGGTGTATAGACAACCACATCCGTATCAGCAGGAAGTTTTTCCGGATCTTCGTCATAATGGATTTCCGCTCCTGCCTGTTCCAGATGCCGCGTCAAAGGAGACGGGATCCTATCGTAACCGTGCACCAAACAGCCTTTCCGCAGGTAATACCAAGCCAAGGCGCTCATTCCGATGCCGCCTATTCCCAAAAAGTACGGATGCTTGAAATCTCCTGCGTTCATCATTTACTTGTTCTTGCGGTTTTCCTTTTGCCTACGGCCTATCTGGGCAAGTTTCAATACCTCATCCACAATATCGCGCGCGGCAGTCGTCGTCCCCATGCGGGAAATGTTCTGCGAAAGAAGCTCTCTCCGGCGAGTATCATGATACAAAGCCACAATAGTCTTGCCAAGTTCCTGGGACACCCTGTCGTCGGTCAATAATACGGCTGCATTCTTAGCACTCAAAGCCTGTGCGTTTTTTGTCTGATGGTCTTCAGCCACATTGGGCGATGGAACCAGAATAACCGGCTTGCCAACCACGCAAAGTTCAGAAATCGTGATTGCCCCGGCCCGTGAAACAATGATATCCGCCGCCGCATATGCCAAATCCACCCGACGCACAAAATCGAGCATCACCAAATGCTCCTTGCCTTCTGCCGAGGGCAACATTCTCTGATAATAATACTTGCCTGTCTGCCAAATCACCTGAAAACCATTTGCCAGCAAGTCGTCCAAAGCATTCTGCATCCCCACATTGATACTCAAAGCCCCCAAACTTCCCCCCATGACCAGAACCACTGGTTTAGAAGAATCCAAATTATAAAAAGAGTAAGCCTCATCCCGCTTGCTATTGATGTCCGAAATATCCTGCCGGATAGGATTTCCTGTCCAGATTATCTTTTCCCTTGGGAAGAAACGATCCATTTCGTCATAACCCACGCATATCCTATCGGCCTTCTTGGCAAGAATCTTGTTCGTAACCCCCGGCAAGGAATTCTGCTCCTGCAACAACGTAGGCACATGTAACTTCTGCGCCGAATACAAAGTGGGCGCACTGGCATACCCGCCAACACCAACCACTACATCCGGATCGAAATCCTTAATCATCCGTCTGGTAAGACGCAAGCTCGAAGCCAGTTTGAATGGCAAGGAGAAATTCTTCCACCATTGTTTGCGATTCAACCCTACCACATTCAAACCCACAATCCTGTATCCTGCAGCAGGAACCTTTTCCATTTCCATCCTGTTTTCCGCTCCCACAAAAAGAATTTCCGCATCGGACTTCCGACGTTTTATTTCATTGGCAATGGCAATGGCCGGAAAGATATGTCCTCCCGTTCCTCCGCCACTGATAATCACTCGTACCGGGCTTTCCACCCGAATGTTACCATTGGCATTTCCTATTGCATTATCCGTCGCTTCCATATCATTCTGATTTTCTCTATCATAAAACAAAAACACATCATTGCGGCTTCCCATCCGCAGCTGCCGGCTGCAATATCCGCGCCCGCGACAAAGAAGAAGCCGCTTTAGGTCTTAGGGGCGCCATCGCCTCCGATTCCTCCTGCTCCTGCACAGAGGCACTCACGCTCAACACGATTCCTACAGCCAAAGCAGTAAATAAAAGAGAGGTTCCCCCCATGCTCAAAAAGGGCAACGGCTGTCCCGTCACAGGAAGCAAATCGACCGCAACCCCCATATTTACCAAAGCCTGCAATGTCAACATGAAAGTCATACCTAACACCACATAACTGCCAAACGATCCCTTACAACGCCGGGCTATACTGATTCCCCGCCGCAAAAACCAGAGGTAAAGGAACAAAACCACAATGGCGACAGCCATGCCATATTCCTCGATAATCAAAGCATATATATAATCCGAATACGGATGCGGCAAAAAGTTCCTCTGCGTGCTATTGCCGGGACCCTTACCGATAATTCCGCCCGTAGCCACCGCAATCTTAGCCTGCGTCACTTGATAAGCCTCTTCCGAATCGGAGGTGAATCCCTCGATCCGGCTTTTCCATGTTGCCAGACGGCCGGGAAGAGAATCTTCCGGTACCGCAAGACAGATGGAAACCAAGATACCTGCCGCCAATACGCCAGCCCCCATTAAAGCACCCAAATGTTTTCCAGAAACCCCTCCCACCATCATCAGCACGACACAAGTGAGCATCAGCAAAGCCGCAGTGGAAAAATTCTCTGAAAAGATCAGCCCGCAGACTACCAATGGCGCCCACACGATACGCCAGAACGAACGGGATTCTTTTATTTCCGGCTGATACTTGGTCAGAACCCGAGCCATATATACCACCAACACGACCTTGGCCAGTTCCGAAGTCTGAAAAGTAAAGCCGAATATCGAAATCCATCGGCTGGCATCATTGACTGCCGCCACGGTCAAGGTATACAGCAACAAAAAAATCACCGGCCAAATCAGCAATTTCGACATCTTGGCAAAACGAGTGTACTTGATCCGGTGCACAACGAACATCGTAATCCAAGCAGCCGTCAAGATAGCCACATGCTTGAGGACATAATAAGCCGTATGGCCGCCTTGATAGCGATAGGCCATAAGCCCGGTAGCGCTATAGACCGCCAGAATGGAGAGCAGGGAAAGCACCATCATGATATACCAGATGCCCTTATCTCCTCGCAAATACTTGAATATGCCCGTGCCTCGGTTTTGCATTGCTTCTTCTTTCAACAAATTGGAACAGGGAGGATGTCTTACCCACCATCATCCCGAATCCGTTATAATTCGCAGACAGCCTTTTTGAACTGCAAGCCCTTATCCTGGTAACTTTCAAACAAGTCGAAGCTGGGACATGCCGGTGAAAGCAGAACCACTTCTCCCTCATTGGCCAACAGGTATGCAGCCTGCACCGCAGCCATCATCGAATCGGCTTCTACCATGTCCGGAAACAAATCCCCATAGGCAGTATGCAGCGCCTTGTTATCCACCCCCACGCAAATCAAATGTTTCACTTTCCGCGAAACCAAATCCTTCATCGCATTCCAATCCGTATCCTTGCCCTGGCCACCTGCAATCCAAATCACAGGACGCTTCATGGTCTCTAAAGCAAACCATGTGGAATTCAGATTGCAAGCCTTGGCATCGTCCAAGTAATCCACGCCTCTCACTGTAGCCACGTATTCCAAACGATGCCCTGCATGGCCAAAATCCTGAAAACTCTCCTGAATGGCCCGTTTCCGCATATCCTTGATCCTCATCGATACCGATTCGGCCATTGAACGGGATACAACACCCTGCTGTGCTAAAATTTCCAAATTTGTTCTCATATCTATTCTCCTCGCTTTATTCTCATTTTTGCTACCACACTGACCGCACGACATCACCACACGGCTACTCCATATAAACCATGACTAACGCCCCGTCTATCGTAACTTCAACGTTGCCAATGTCACCACCGCCAGCATGATACCCACGATAAAAAACCTCAGCACTATCTTAGGCTCCTTGTATCCTTTTTTCTGATAGTGATGATGCAAAGGCGACATCAAGAACACCCGCCGCCCTTCGCCGTAACGCTTCTTGGTGTAACGGAAATACGTCACCTGGATAATCACCGAAAGGCTCTCCACCAAGAAAATCCCGCACAGGATCGGCAACAGCAGTTCCTTGCGGATCAGCAAAGCGAAGACCGCGATGATCCCGCCGATAGTCAAGCTTCCGGTATCCCCCATGAACACCTGAGCCGGATAGGCATTGTACCAAAGGAAACCGATAGCCGCACCCACAAAGGCCGCAATGAAAATCACCAGCTCGCCGGTATGGGGGATATACATGATATTGAGGTAGTCGGCAAAGATGATATTGCCCGATACCCAAGCCAAAATAGCCAAGGTAGCCCCGATAATCGCCGAAGTCCCCGTGGCCAAGCCGTCCATCCCATCCGTCAGGTTGCAGCCGTTGGAAACCGCCGTAATCACCAGGATGACCACCAATACAAACAAAATCCAAGCGTATTTGCCCCAACCGTCATGAATGGCTTCCATAATGGCAGTATAGCTCAATTCGTTGTTCTTAACAAACGGAATCGTAGTCACCAACGACTTCTCGGTATTGTTCTCGAACGAAGCCACCGCTTTCTGGTACTCGGTATTCTGCAACAGGTTATGCTCTTCCACAATCACATCGTTGTTCTTCTGCGAAACCACGATATCGGGATGGAAGCACATGACCAAGCCCACAATCAACCCCAATCCCACCTGACCGAAGACCTTGAACTTGCCTTGCAAGCCATGCTTGTCGTGCTTGAACACCTTAATATAATCGTCCAGAAAGCCCATCGTGCCCAACCAGACCGTCGTCAGTATCATCAACAATACATAGATGTTGTCCAACCGGCACAGCAACAGCACCGGAATCAGAATGGCGGCTATGATAATCAGCCCTCCCATCGTAGGCGTACCCTCCTTTTCCTTCTGGCCTGCCAGACCCAAATCGCGAACCGTCTCCCCGATTTGCTTGCGGGCCAATACCCGGATAATCCGTTTGCCTACCACCATCGAAATGAACAGGGACACCACAATAGCTGCCGCTGCCCGAAAAGAGATGTATTGGAACACCCCTGCCCCCGGAACTCCGCATTCATGCAAATAGTCAAACAAATAGTACAACATTGTCTTGCGCTTTACTATCCTTTTATTTCATCTATTATTGCCCGTCTTCATCTTTTCTGCCAGGACATCCTTCTCTTCCGAAATTCGGCAAATCAGAATATCCTTTACAGGTGTCTACAGGCACCGGTCACAAATATTTGACCAGAACCTCCCTGTCATCGAAATGGTGTTTCACGCCTTTCACCTCCTGGTACGGCTCGTGCCCTTTGCCCGCCACCAAAATCACATCCTCCGGCCCGGCCAAGGCGCAAGCGGTCTTGATGGCTTCCTCCCGATCCAAGATGCAGAGGCTCTTGGCGGCATCCAGCATATCCAAGCCGGCTTTCATCTGCTCGGCAATGGCCTGGGGTTCCTCGAAGCGGGGATTGTCGGTAGTGATAATCAGACGGTCGGAGAGGCGGGCGGCAATCCGGGCCATCTCAGGGCGTTTGCCTGCATCCCGGTTTCCGCCGCAGCCTACCACGCAAATCACTTGCTGGCCGTCCTGCCGCAATTCGTTGATCGTTTCCAGCACATTTTCGAGGGCATCGGGCGTGTGGGCGTAGTCCACGATGCCGGTTTTGCCGTCCCGTTGCGATTTGAACACCTCGAACCGCCCCGGAGCTTCCCCCAAATTGCTCATCGCCTGCAACACTTCCATCTTGTCCATGCCCAGCAGCAAGGCCGTAGCGTAAATAGCCGTCAGATTATAAGCGTTGAACCTGCCTACCAGGCGCATATACACTTCCGTCCCATCCATTTCCAGATGCAAGCCCGACAAAGAGTCATCCAACAGCCGGCATTTGAAATCGGCTGGAACCCGCAAGGCATAGGTATACTTCGAAGCCTTGGTATTCTGCAACATCACCAAGCCGTTCTTGTCATCGGCATTCACTAAAGCAAAGGCCGACGAAGGCAGATTATCGAAGAACTTCTTCTTGGCCTTGATATAGGCATCGAACGTCTTATGGTAATCCAAATGGTCGCGCGTGATATTGCTGAAGATCGCCCCGGCGAAATGCAAGCCGGCGATCCGTTCCTGCACCACCGCATGGGAACTTACTTCCATGAAAGCATAGTCGCAGCCGGCATCCACCATTTCCCTCAGCAAGGCATTTATCTCCAAGGCATCGCCCGTGGTATGCGTGCTGGGGACCACCCTGTCCCCGATACGGTTCTCTATCGTCGAAAGCAAACCCGCTTCGTAACCCAGACTCTTGAACAAGCGGTAAAGCAAAGTCACCGTCGTGGTCTTGCCGTTGGTTCCGGTTATGCCCACCAATTTCAATTCCCGCGACGGATTCCCGTAAAAAGCCGAAGCCATGTACCCCATCGCCACGCTGCTGTCCTTCACCTTCAGATAGCAGACCTCCGGTCGCAACACCTCCGGCAGTTCCTCGCAGACCACCGCCACAGCCCCCTTCCCTAACGCCGACTCGATAAAAGCATGGCCGTCCGAAACCGTGCCTCTCACGGCAAAGAACACCGATCCGGCTTCCACTTTGCGCGAATCCTGCTGCAAAGACATGACCTCCACGTCTTCAGCACCCCGTCTGTCGAGGATGCCGCATTCTTCCGTCAAGAGTTCTTTCAGTTTCATTTGCATTTATTTTAAGCCAAACCGCTCATTAACTTTGGCATCATTTCCAAACCGGAAACGACCTCTGCATGTCTAATGGCCGATCCGGGTTTCAATCCACTTGCTTTCCTTGCCAGCATTTTTTGCGAACCCATCACCATGAAGCCACACCCCGCAACCTCTTCCCATCTTGGCACATCTTCTTCCATCCCTAACCGAGATACAACCATACCGTCTGCCCCTTCCGGCACGGGCTGCCAGCACGAGGTTCCTGGCGTTTCACTCTCCCCTTTCCTTGAATCCGCACCGACAAACCATAACGTTCCAGCAGATAGGAAGCATCCCGCAACCCCATACCAGTCAGATTGGGTACCACATCCTTCACCAAACTCACTTCATCAAAAGCCTGGGCATTGTCCGCCGCCCCTCGAAGTCGCACAAAGGTGGTCGGTTCCAATTGCGGCGACTCTATCCCTATCCCCGCATAAACCTTTTCAATATCCTCCGCATAGCCTCCAGCCATATAGGTATCCACTTGATCGGGATGCATCATCGGCGGTTCCTCTCCCCCTTTCATCAGGGTGGCGAACACCTTGTCGGCTATCTCCCTGAATACCGGCCCGGCCACCGATCCTCCGTAAATCCGGTTCTTCTGAGGGTTCGTAATCATCACGATGCAGGAGTAACGCGGATTGTCCGCCGGAAAGTACCCGACCACCGAAGCCCGGTATGTCATCCTCTCGCTCCCCCTCTGCCCGTAATTCATCTGCGCCGTTCCCGTCTTTGCCGCCACCTTATAAAGCGAGTTCCGCAAGTTTGTCGCCGTACCACGCTCCACCACTCCTTGCAGCATGGCCTGAACCGTGGCCAATGTCTGATCACTGCAAATCTTGTCAACCAGCACGGTAGGCTTGAAAGAACGAATCACTTCGTTGCCCCGGCGGATTTCCTGCACAAACATCGGCTTGACCATCTTTCCATCATTCGCCACCGCATTATACAAGCTCAATATCTGCATCGGCGTCACTTTCACCTCATATCCAATCGACATCCATGGCAAGGAAATCCCCGACCATGTCTTGTCGGATGTATTTTTAATATAGGGTTCGCCCTCTCCTGCAATTTCCAAACCCAACGGCCTGTCCAGATGCATCTTGCACAAATAGTCCACAAAACGTTGCTGCTTGCTGTGGAACACCTCGTTGGCCAAATAGGAAATCCCCACATTCGAAGATTTCTCAAAAGCCTCCAAAAAACTCAGCTCGCCCCAGCCTTCCCGATGGGAATCGTTCATCCAACGGCTGTAATATTTAAGTCTCCCTGTCGGCACTTTGACCGCCGTATCGATATGACTCTCTTCCAGAATGGCTATCGTCGAAGCCAGCTTGAAAGTGGATCCCGGTTCCACCGCTTCCCCCACCGCATAATTCATCACTTCCGCATAACTTCCATCTTCCTGCTTCCGCAAATTAGCTATCGCCACCACTTTGCCCGTCTGCACTTCCATCAAGACCACACATCCATGCTGCGCCTCATTGGTTTCCATGCATTCTTGCAAAGCCGCCTCCGCAACATCCTGAATCCGAATATCTATGGTCGTGATAAGATCGTGCCCGTTTTCCGGTTCAACCTCATCCTTGCTATAAACCGGACGCCAAACATTGCCAGCAATCCTCTGCGTCAGACGAAAACCATCCTTCCCTCTCAATTCAGCATCATATGTCCTCTCCAGCCCCACACCATAATGGCTTTCCTGATTGTAATACCCAATAGTCCGGGCAGCCAGATAACCGTTAGGCAGACGCCTCCTCTCATGTTCCTCCACGATAAAGCCTCCAGCAAACTGCCCTTTCTCAAAAATGGGGAACTCCCTCATCCGAGCCAGCTCCATATAAGTCACATTCCGCTTAAGCAACAGGCTACGTCTTTTTTCCCTTCGCCCCTTAAGCAAAAATTGCCGGTACTGTTCCTTGCTCCTTGCCGGGTACATTTCATGAAGGCTATCACACAACGGACGGAGATACTTGAAAAACGTATCATTCGCCACCACGCTGGGATGCAAATCCAGACGGATATTGAACAAAGGAACCGATACTGCCAGCAACGAACTATCGGCAGAATAGATATTGCCTCGCACCGCCTCCGTTGTTTCGGGACTCAAGCTCTGCTGCCTGGAGAGCCCAAGCAATTCTTCGCCCTCCACAAAAATCACCGTTCCCATCCGAAGCACGATGGCAAGAGCGAACAAGAGCAAGAAAGCATACACCAGGTACACCTTCCACCAGAAACCGGTCTTGTTTTCTTGTTCGTCCTTCTTTGCCATTCTCATCTGCAGCCCGCAATAACGAGCCTCTTTATTTGTAACTACTCCTAAACCCCACTTTGATTTCCCTTCATTTTCAATCCATCCACATGCGCCCTCGTCCCTCATGAGCGCTCTTTGCTGCGCCTACCTTCCTTTAAACAACCACCATCCGCGCTTTTCCGGTTCGGGTTCCCTCACTTTATAAGGAGGGACTACCGATTCTTTCACCCCCGTGCTGTCCAGCATGGCCGCAATCGAAGATTGCCTGCTCAACCTCATCCATTCCGCCTTAGCCGAAATCTGCCTGTATTGCAATTCCTTCAATTCGCTCTTAATGGCTGCGCTTTCTCTCACTACTTTTTCTGAAAAATAGCTGTTTGTTATCACGACCAAGGCAAGCACAAACACATACACAATCAAAGAAAGGTGTTTTCGGACGCCCTTGTCCAACACGAAAGTCCCATCCATGGCCGACCTGAACTTCTCCTTGCGAAGCCGACGACGCGCCCTTATTTCCGGATCCTCTTCCTGCTGTGGCCGTACAGGCTCTTTTTCCGGTTCAACCCCAGAGAATTCGGAGAGCAATTCCGGCTCCGGCACAGGATCCTTGACAGGAGGCTTCGGCTTAAACTTGTTCTTTCCCATAATCCACCCTCCCATTACAGTTCTTTCTTCCTGGCAACCCTGAGCCTGGCGCTTCGCGACCGAGGATTTCGTGTCAATTCTTCTTCTGTCGGCATCACGGCCTTACGGGACACCGGTTCCACCGGCGAAAGATCGTTGCCATAAAAGTCCTTCTCTATCCGCCCCTCCACATTACCCGAACGCATGAAGTTCTTGACCATCCGATCCTCCAGCGAATGATAGGAAATCACCACCAGCCTTCCCCCGGGCTTCAACACCTCCAAACTCTGCGCCAGCAACCCTTTCAGATTCTCCATTTCCCCGTTCACCTCTATCCGCAAAGCTTGAAAAACCGTCGCCAAGAATTTATTTTCCTTGCCTTTACCTGCAAAAGGAATGAAGAAATCCACCGCCTGATCCGTGTATTCAAAAGAAGCCTCTTCGCGAGCCTTGACAACTGCCGATGCCAAACGTCTCCCAAAAGGGATCTCCCCGTATTGCACGAAAATCCGCGCCAACTCTTCTTCAGAATAAGTATTCAACACCTCCGAAGCCGTAAGCGAACCGGCCTGATCCATCCGCATATCCAAAGGGCCATGGCTACGAATCGAAAAACCCCGTTCCGCCACATCGAACTGATGCGAAGAGACGCCCAAATCCGCCAGAATACCATCCACGGGAACAACCTTGTAAAAACGCAGGTAATTCTTAAGGTATCGGAAATTCTCTCTGACAAGGATGAACCGATGACCAGCCCGAACAAAATCGGAGTCTTGCGCCGCCCTTGCCGCTGCATCCGGATCCCGGTCGAAAGCCAGCAAACGCCCCTCCGGCCCAAGCCCCCGCAATATCTGACGCGAATGACCGCCTCCCCCGAAGGTCACATCCACATAAGTACCGTTCTCCTGTATGTCCAGACCGTCTATTGCTTCCTGCAACAAGACGGGGATATGATATTCCGCCTCCATGCCAACCTCCTCTTATAGGGTTTCACCGACATTTATCTGCCCCAAGCGCTCGGCAGCCAAAGCGGCAAAATCGACATCCATGCCGTTCATCTTGTCGTAGGTTGCCACATCCCATATCTCGATAATGTTGATCTTGGATATCAGCACGATTTCTTTGCCGATATTCTTAGCCTTCTTCAAATCGCCCGGAATCAACAAACGGTCATTGGCATCCAATTCCACAGGATTACCCTCGGACAGTTTGCGAATCAAGAGACGATCCTGCGGATTGTAATGGTTCAGCTTGGCCACCTTGGTCTCGATTTCCCTTTCAAACTCGGCCCGAGGATACAATTCGAGGCAAGGATCAAAGATGCTCTCCTTGATCACAAAGCCAGCATCGATCACGCTCGACAATGCCTTTTTAAGCACTGCCGGGAACTTGAACCGACCAGCCGGATCCACCTTGCAATATTCCTTACCTACTAAAATGGCCATGACAAAACTATTAACCAATTGTTTGTCAACCACAAGGCTTTTTCATAGTCCGTGCCTATGCCTTGATTGGACGCTCCAAAATTACAGAGAAAAATCCGAAAATTTCCATTTTGTTAATATTTTTTCCATTTTCTCCCATAAAATCCCATTTCAAAAAAATTTTCAGAGACTTAAGTCGAGCCGGAATCCCTGAAAAGCCCCCTTTGCCCGGTTTCAAAAGCTGGGTTATCCACAAAAAATTGTTAATTTGTTGACAACTTAGCAGTGGCGGATACAACTTCAGCACCGCCCCATCCGGCCAAAAGCATCCAACGCCATATATGTCAACGCCATACGACAAAAAACAGACTCGACATTTTCCAAAAACGCACTTTTTTGTTACTTTTACAGGGTCGAAGCCGATGTCCTGCACTCCGTTTCGTCCATTCCGCTGTTTCATTTTCAACTTATAGAACATGCTTTCTTTCACCATCTCCGAACGGACCATCAACATAGAGGAGGTCATCAAGGAAAAAGCGCCGGAACTGTACCGGAAACTGCCCGGATTCGTGTTCCCCCTGATGCGCAAGCTGCTGCATGAAAAAGAAGTGAACAGTTTCCTATACAAGGAAAGAGACAAGACCGGCATCGACTTCGCCACCGCCATTCTGGAAGATTTCGGCTGCAACGTAAGTTTGAAAGGAGCGGAAAACGTCCCGGCTGAAGGAAAGCTGATTTTCTGCGCCAACCATCCATTGGGAGGTTTGGACGGCATGGCATTCATCAGCCAGATAGGCAAGATCCGCAAAGACATCATGTTCCCGGTCAACGACATGCTTTTGGCCTTGCCGCCGCTCCAACCCGTATTCCTGCCGGTAAGCAAACTCTCCAAGAACACATCCAACCGCCGAGGCTTGGAAGAAGCCTTCCACGGGGATTCCACCCTGCTCTATTTTCCTGCCGGATTATGCTCGCGCAAGCAGAAAAGAGGCGTGATTGCCGATCCGGAATGGAAGAAGACCTTCGTGACGCAAGCCCGGAATTCGGAACGGGACATCATCCCGGTTTTCATTTCGGGCAAAAACTCCAACACCTTTTACAATGTGGCAAAATTCAGAACCAGAATAGGTTTGAAAGTAAATATAGAACAAGCCCTTTTGGTTAACGAAATGTTCAAACTCCGAGATCAAAAGATTTGTTTAACTTTGGGGAAGCCGATTCGCTCCCAAGCCTTGGATAAAAGCCACACAGACAAAGAGTGGGCTGCATTGATCCGCGAGCATGTCTACAGGCTGGAAAAAGACCCGGCAGCGGAATTCAATTATTGAGCAGAAACCTTTTGCATATGCAAGACATAATACCTCCCATCAGCAGAGAGCTTCTCAAACAGGAACTGACCGAAGACAAATTCCTGCGTTATACTAATTTCGGCAACCGATTGGTCTATGTAGTCACTGCACATGATGCGCCCAATGTCATGCAGGAACTGGGGCGGTTGCGAGAAGAAGCGTTCCGCAGCGGAGGAGGCGGCACGGGGAAAAGCGCCGACATCGACGAGTTCGATACGATGCCAGACCCCTACAAACAATTGGTAGTCTGGGATCCGGCCGAAGAAGAAATCGTGGGAGGATACCGCTTTATCGAAGGGAACCGGGTCAAATTTTCGGCCGACGGCAAACCCTTGCTCTCCACCACCGAGATATTCCGCTTTTCCGACCAATTCATCAAGGAATACCTCCCTAAAACCATAGAATTGGGCCGCTCGTTCGTGCAGCCCAAATACCAGTCGGCCCGCCGGGGCGTATTCTCCTTGGACAACCTTTGGGACGGCCTAGGCGGATTGGTGACTATCAACAAGTCCTGGATGCAGTACTTTTTCGGCAAAGTCACGATGTACACTTCCTATAACAAGGAAGCGCGGGACACTCTGCTCTATTACGTGAACCATTACCATCATGACCCGGAAGACTTGGTGATTCCTATCGACCCGATTCAGCCTGTTACCCCAAAGGCGCAGCTTGACGGGTTGTTTTCCGGATTGGACATGGAAGAGGCTTACAAAGTGGCCAACAAGCGCATCCGCGAATTGGGCGAAAACATTCCGCCATTGTTCAACTCCTACATCAAGCTCTCCCCCGAAATGCGCTCGTTCGGGACTTGCATAAACACCCATTTCGGCGGCGTGGAAGAAACGGGCATCTTGATCAAGATCGATGAAATCTACCCGACCAAGAAAGAACGGCATATCCCGGAAAACATCGAATCCGTGCAAGTGCCGCCGAAGCCTGAGAACCCAGCCTCCTTATAGCCGCTGCCCAAGGCGGCATAAACGAAAGGTTTTTGCAGTTTTCGCTTGAACCACCCTGCGTGCAAAGAGGCCTGAACATCCGCGCAAAAACGCCAACGGCCTTTTCCTTTACACCCTGAAACACCCAGCAAGCAACATGAACATCCAGAAAGCCGAATTCCTTTCCTGCTGCTCCGACTACCGGAAGTGCCCTCAGGAGGACCTGCCCGAATATGCCTTTATCGGAAGATCCAATGTGGGGAAATCCTCTTTGATCAACTGCCTCTGCCAGCAGAACGGCTTAGCCAAGACATCCTCCTCTCCGGGCAAGACGCAGACGATTGTGCATTTCAAGGTGGACGACCGGTGGTTCTTGGCCGATTTGCCGGGCTACGGCTATGCCAGCGTGGGCAAAAAGCAACGTGAACAATGGCAAAAGATGACAAGGGATTACCTTTTGCGCCGCCCCAACCTTTTCTGCGTGTTCGTCTTGGTGGACTTGCGGATTCCGCCGCAAAAGATAGACCTGGAATTCCTGCAATTCCTAGGAGAAAACGAGCTGCCGCTCTGCGTCATCGGCACAAAGGCCGACAAACTCGGGAAAATGGCTTTGGAAAGTTCGGCGGAAGCCATCAAGGCCGCCTTGGGAGAAATGTGGGAACCGCTCCCGCCTTTCATCCTCTCTTCGTCCGAGACCGGCTTAGGCCGGGAGGAAATCCTGGACTTCATCGACAAGGCCAACAAAACAGCAGCCAGCCAGGGTTAACAAGTCGGGGCTTTCCATTGGTCTGTTGCTGACAAAAAACAGGAAGGAGTAAGATATGGGATTGTACATGATGTGTTCGCTTGTCCTCGCCTTTGCCATCTCTACCTTAATTTACTACAAGGTCAAGGAACACAGGGAGGCGAAAAAGGAGAAAACCGCCAAATAAACCCGAATCGGTCATTAGACTTTGGGGTAGAAAACTGCCGGCCTGATGAGGCTGAAATCCGAGCGTCAAGCCAGCAGCTCTTCCCTACCCTAAGTCCGCATATCCTCAAACAGCGGGAAGGCTGTCGGAGCTGAAAATCGTTGAATAGTCTCTACCACCCTGACTTTCTATATCATCAAGGCTTATTCCGCTTAAGCGTTTCCACATAATCGGCAATCCGGTGCAACTCATGCGGAATGTCGATGCCTTGCGGACAATGCGGACTGCACTGGTTGCAGCCGATGCAGTGATCCGCCTGCCGTAATTTGGGCACGCTGCGGTCGTAGCCTACCAAATAGACCCGTCTGGCTTCTCGATAGTTTTCGTCCTTGTAACTTGCCGCTATATTGCCCTCGTTCAAGCATTTGTTGTAATGCAACAGGATGGTTGGAATATCGATGCCGTAAGGGCAAGGCATGCAATACTTGCAATCGTTGCAGGGAATGGTATCGAACTCCATCATCCGGGTAGCCGTCCGTTGCAGGAAGTCGAATTCCTCTTCGGTAAGAGGCTTCAAGGGCGAATAGGTCTTGAGGTTATCCTGCAAATGCTCCATCCGGGTCATGCCGCTCAGCACGGTCAACACCCCGGGAAAACTCCCGGCAAAACGGAAAGCCCAGGAAGCTACGCTCTGATTAGGCTCGCGTTCCTTGAGCTGGGCCACGATATTGTCTGGCACGTTCGAAAGCCGCCCTCCCAACAGAGGCTCCATGATAACCGCCGGAATGTTCCGCTTGGCCAGCTCGTTGTACAGGTACTCGGCATCGGTATTGCGCGGATTAATCTGCTTGGCATACCTCCAGTCCAAATAGTTGAGCTGTATTTGCACAAAATCCCATTTGTACTTGTCATGCTTGGCCAGCAGGTAGTCGAACACCCGGATGTCCCCGTGGTAGGAGAATCCCAGGTTCCGGATCCGTCCCGCCTCGCGCTCCTGCAACAGGAAATCCAAGATACCATTATCTATATAGCGGGCGTTGAACTCGGCCATCGCGTCCGTGCCCATGCCAATGCCATGCAACAGCATGTAATCGAGATAGTCCACCTGCAATTCCTTGAGCGAGTTATGATACATGGCCAAAGAGGCTTCCCGGCTCCAGGTGGAAGGGGCGAAATTGGAAAGCTTGGTGGCTATGTAATATTTGCTGCGGGGATGCCGACTGAGGGCGATGCCGGTAGCCCGTTCGGAAGTGCCTTGGCAATAGGCCGGAGACGTATCGAAATAATTGACCCCGTGCGCAATGGCATAATCCACCAATTCGTTGACCATTTCCTGGTCTATCGCCGCATTGCCTTCGCGGGCGCTCTTGCCCCCGATTGAAGGCCAGCGCATGCAACCATAGCCCAGTAACGAAACCTTTTCGCCCGTTTTGGGATTGGTCCGGTAGGTCATCTCCCCTTCCGGTTCCGCAGAGGCGGAGGCATCGCCCTGCCCGCCCCGCTTGCCGCAGGAGGCCAGTCCGGCACCCAAGGTAACCGCCCCGGCCACGCCAGCCACTTTCAGGAAATCCCGCCGGCTCATGCCTTGGCAGCCCCGGCCATTCGGCAGCGATTCTTGCCGAGGTTTCAGTTCGTCTTTCCGGAGGTTCGGCTCTCCTCGTCCCGCCTGATTTCCCCTGCGCTCTCCCGAACCCATGCAAGTTCCAGCTTCCGAATCCATTATCTTATCTTGTTTCGATGTTTTCATTTCCCCAAAAAATTGAATGTTTGAACAAATCGCGCAAGCCATTACATCGTCCTGTGCGCACTGTGGCCTTCCACGTAAATCGCGCTGAAAGGCCGAGCCGGACAAAGGTATTCGCAGGCCCCGCAGCCGATGCAGCGTTCGGTATTTATCACCGGAATCTTGAGCGAAGCCGGATTGGAGGGTTCGGAAGGCACCATCTGTATCGCGCCCGAAGGACAATGCCGGGCGCAGTTGCCGCATTCCTGGCCATCGGTAATCGGCACACAGTTGTCCATAATCCAGACCGCATGACCTATCTGGGTCGCGGATTTATCGGCTACCGTGATTGGCTCGATAGCCCCTGCCGGGCAGACTTCGGAGCAATGCACGCACTCGGGCCGGCAATAACCTCTCTCGTAAGACATTTCGGGTTGCATCAGATGCAGCAGGTCGGTAGAGGGCCGCAAGACACCATTGGGGCAATTGGCCACGCAAAGCTGGCAGCCGGTGCAGTGCTGGGCGAAATGCCGAGCGTTGACCGAGCCGGGCGGCAGTATCCGGGTGGCACGGTCGGGCACTTTCTTGTCTTCAATCACCGCCAGACCGCCATCCACTTTCTTTTCCTGGGCTTTCAGGGCGGCCGAAGTGGCCAACAAAGCCGAGGCGGCCAGGAATTTGCGGCGGGAGGTATCCACCGGGGCGACCGTTTTTACGTTCAGACGGGATTGTGCCGCTTGCATAACATGGCCGGAATCCGAATCGAGCGGCTGGACTGCTTCCCCATTTTGGGTTCGATTCCCTCTCTCCTTAACGGAAAAGGACTTGGGCGAAACGTTCTGCGCGCCTGCGGCAAGTTCCCTCTTGGAAGGATGCCGGTAATGAATCGCGTCCTTGGGGCATTTGCCGATGCAATCCATGCAGGCCACGCAGCGGCTGTAGTCTATTTGATGGTGGGCGATGTCGATGCAGGAGGCCTTGCAGTTTCGTTCGCAGCGTTTGCAGCTGACGCATTGGGAGGCATCGATGACGGGCTTGAACCAGGAGAAACGGGACAGGAAGCCGAGCAAAGTCCCGACCGGGCATACCGTGTTGCAATAGGTGCGGCCATTGCGCCATGCCAAGACAATGAGAATCACGAAAGTAGCCGCTGCAATCAGAAAGGTAGGCAGGCTTTTGACGTAAACCTCGACCGGGTAGAAAGCGTAGCCTCCGGCTCGTTCGGAAAAGAAGGCCAGCAGGTTGTTGCCCCAGCGGTAAACAGGGGCGAAAAGATTGGAAGCGATACGGCCGTAGGCGGAATAGGGGTCGAGCAAGGCTACAAAGGAGGCGATGCCGCCGATCAAAGCCGCCACGAACAGGACCAAAACCGTGTATCTCAGCCAGGAAATGGCTTTGGAATAGGTGTAGCGGTTCTTTTTCTGCTTCTTGCCGAACCAGGCGGCGATGTCCTGGAATACGCCCAAGGGGCAAATGACCGAGCAATAGACCCGGCCGAAAAGCAAGGTGAGCAAAAGCAAGAAGAGGATGACCCCGAGGTTCAGAGCCAACACGGCAGGCAGGAGCTGTATCTTGGCCATCCAGCCGAAATACAGGTGCAGCACGCCGGAAATATCGAGGAACAGCAGCGTCAACAGGCTGAAGAACACGATAGCAAGCGTGATTCGGATTTTCCGTAGCATACAGGTTTGTTTTTATCGGGACAGGCGATGCCTCTTTTTCGAAAAGACTTCGTACCGGGACTCTTCCGGACTCAAGAGGATTCCGGCCAGGCTCGCACCATCCCGCTTTACAGGTCTTGCAAAGATAAAACACTTGGCCTTTTGCCTGCTAATACAGATTACAGATTCTTGGGATTATTGTACAGAACCCTGTATTCAAAGAACACACCATTATTCCAGAATCAAGGTGGAAAAACCAGGGGTACACCAAGTGCGGAGGGCGAGGGAGTCCGTGCCGGGAACCGGTTCGGTATAAATCAGATAAGCCTCGTATTCAGGATGCTTTTGCAGGAAAGCCCGGCTTGAATCGGTTCCCCAGACCATGCAGGCGGTCGCCAAGGCATCGGCCTCCCAGCAATCCTTGCAAAGGATGGTAGCACTGAGAAGGTTATGCTGCACAGGCCGTCCGGTCTGCGGATTAATCGTATGCGAATAGCGCTGGCCGCCGGCCTCGAAATACTTGCGGTAATTGCCCGATGTGACAATGGAGTTGTCGGTCAAGGCCAGCTTTTGCAGGATGCTCTGCTGCGCCAAGGAGTCTTGAGCCGGCTTCTCGATGCCCACGACCCAAGACGAACCGTCCGGCTTAAGCCCTCTGGCACGGATTTCGCCGCCTATATCCACCAAATAAGTAGCAATACCCTTGCTTTCAAGATATTCCGAAACCATGTCGCTGCAATAGCCTTGGGCAATCGCGTTGAAATCCAAGCGGAGCAGCGGATGATCCTTAATCAGGCGGGAATCCTCGATACGGACTTTCTGCCAGCCCACATATTGCAGAATCTCTATCAGTTCCTCGTCCCCCGGCAGACGGCTCGGCCCGCCGCCCGGCGTGAAGCCGTAAGCCTGCACCAAAGGTCCTACCGTGACATCGAACACGCCGCCGGTAAGCTCGGAAACCTGCTGGGACTTGACCAGCATATCGCAGAAAGCCTCGCTCAGTTCTATGTCCTCGTTGCGGTTCACCCGGCATATCTCGGAACTGTCGTTCCACAAGGATGCGCAAAGGTCGAACACCGCCAACAGGGAATCAATCTCAGGCTGCAAAGCATTGGCATTCAAACCCTCTTGCCGGGCATCGGCATAATAGCTGATAGCATAATACGAGCCTTGGGCAATGCCCATCATCTTCTGGAACTGAAGCCGGGGCTTGGAGGTACAGGACGTCTGCAAAAACAAGAGCGAAACGGCCAGCAGAACCACTGCCAGAACCGAGAAGAACAACGCCAAGGCTGATTTTTTACCGAAGAACATATTCATTTTCAATAAAAAGTAGGTTTCCGAAGCATGACACCGAGGTTTCCAGTGTCTTAGAATGTCGAAGATAGTGAACAAGCTTTGCTCTGTATTCGGCTTGCACTACCTTTGCCGAGACCAAGCCATCTTCGGCGACAGCCAAAGATACACTTTATTTTACAACCCGCCGTTCGACCATCAAAACAAACATTGAACCGACTACAGCCAAGCATCTGGATGACACAGGATTCCATGAACGACATAAACATATCGGTCAGTATCAGACTCCACATGTTTGCAGTTCCGAAACAGTCGTTTCGGAAACGGCCATTTCGAATCATAGATAGGGAGCGCTTGCGGTGGAAAGCGGAGACTTTCTTGCGAGCCACCGGAAAATTTGCAGGTTATTCCATTGAATACAAAGGGCTGAGCATGTTACCTTCTGCCACTGCCCTCAAAAATCGAGGTCGGTATAGGAGGTAGCCGTTTCGTACAGCCGCATCCGCTTCAAACGAATCTTTTCGGGAAGCACCGCTTGCAAGCGTTGGGCGAAGTCCAACAAAAGATTCTCGCTGGTAGGCTGGAAAGGGACGCAGAACACCTTCTGGTAACGGGTCTTAAGCATCTCCCCTATCTCGGCATTCCCCTCCCGGTTCAGAATCAAGGCATGGTCGAATACATCCACAATCGACTGGTTCACGCACTTCTTCAATTCCGAAAAGTCGAACAGCATCCCGTTCTTGGGGTCGGCTTTGTCCGATTCGATATAACGGCCCGGTTCTACCGAATCCAAAGCCGGACTGCACACGGTCACTTCCAATCGGTAGGAATGCCCGTGGATATTGGCGCACAGCCCGTCGTATCCCAATAGGGCGTGGGCAGCTTCGAATGTAAAAATCTTTGTAATACTGAGTGTTGGCATAGTAAAAACTCAAAAAACAGCGAATCGCTATCGACACAGAAAAGCGTCGACAGTAACTGTTGATTTAAAAAACATGGGCATCGACAACCACAAATGGGCATACTTGCTCATCCTATTCGCACATCGGGCGGTGTACCAGAACGGACACAAGGCTCGCAATAAAGCTGATTGCCTGTCATCTTTTCCGCGCCGGGGCGGAGTGTCAGAATGGGCAAGATACGCCGCTTACACGCCACTTAAACCCAAATCGGTCATTAGACTTTGGGTAGATTGTCCGCTTATGTCATGCAGCATGCTTCTCGCCTAGCCGAAGGCGTAGCGGGCTACGTCGAGGCGTAGCGAGGAGCATGATGCGGACAGAAGCGAACAAGATGCACAAAAGCATCCCTCTTCGAAAACAGGAAACACACTCGGCGAGTCTAATGACCGATTTGGGTTAAATGCTCAATCAGTATCCTCACCCCAATCCCAATCAACACCAAGCCCCCTATAAGGTTCACCGCCGGAAGCGAAATCCGCTTCATCTGCTTGTGCGTATGGAATCCCAGGAATACCCCGAAAAGGCTGGCGAGGAAAACCACCACCGGCACCACGGTGCAAATCTCCAGCAGGGAAACTTCAATCATCTTCAAGCTGATGCCTACCGCAAAAGCATCGATGCTGACCGCCAGCCCCATCAAAAGAAGAGACTTCCAATCGAACATCGAATGCACCTTGAGCTGGGCGTCGCGGGCATTGAAGCCGTCGATAATAGTCTTGACACCGATACCGAGAAGCAAGGCGAAGGCGAACCAATGGTCGTAACGGGCCACAATCGCGTTCACCCCCCAGCCCAACAGCCAACCCAAGACAATCATGATGATATGATAGACGGCAAACACCAAACCGGCCTTGGCCGCCGTTCCACCCAAAGAAGGAAAGGGGTCTTTCTCGCCCGGCTTCAATGCCCGCCGGTATGCGGAACGCTGCATCCCGAACACCAGGCAGACCGTGAAACAGTCTATCGACAAGGCCAAAGCCAGCAACACCAACGAAAAAAAGCTCATAAAAATTCAGCGTGTAATTACAAACAAACCGGCTTGCCCCTTGAACCCGAATCGGTCATTAGACCCGCCGAGTCCGTTTCCGATTCCGAGCAAGAGACCCAAAATCTAATGACCGATTCGGGGGAAACCCAAAGCCTGATGACCGATTGGGTTTGAAGCAGGCGTATCAGGAATCCCATCTTGACACACCGCTATCAAAGAGCAAGCCGAAAAAAGCCATACCGGGAAGTCCCGGCCAGACAACGGTTTACAACAATTCCTTCTGGAACTTGGCCAAGGTTTCCAGCACATTGCTGCGGACATGGATGAAATCCGAAACGCCCAATTCGCGGAAAGGCGCCTCGTCGGCCGCCATCCCGGCATAGACAATATGCGTCTTGCCTTTCAAAATCGGGCAAGCCTCGGCCGTCAAAGCCGCGTATTCCTCATCGCTGCTGCAAAGCACCGTAACTTCGGCACCCGATGCCAAAGCCGCTTCCGCCCCCTGCTTCCCGTTCTCGAAACCGGGGTTGTCGATGATTTCATAGCCCAAGCAACCGAAGAAATTGGTCGCGAACCCGGCTCTTGCCTTGCGCATGGCCAAATTCCCGTATGTCAACAAGAACACTTTAGGACGTTTTCCAGTCTTCTTCTGATAGGCTTCGGTTTCCAAACGCAGTTTTTCAAAAGCTTCCGCGCCCCGGTAAGGACGAATCGCCTTGAAGCCGCCTTCGTTCTTGCCCGCCGCTTCGGCATCCCTCTTGGCATCGCCCGAGAAAGCCGGCACGGCAATATGATCCATTTCCGTCTCGTTCAGGTTCGGATACTGGTTGACCCCGGTCAGCACCGTCTTGCGCTTGGCAAGGTCGGCATCGCGCTTGGCCGCGCAAGCTTCCACGGCATCGGCCACGGCACCCGATTGGATGCAAGCTGCAAAGCCGCCTTTCTCCTCGGTTTCGAGGAAGCGCTTCCACGCCTGCTGCGCCAGGTTCAATGTCAGGTTTTCCACATAATACGACCCGGCCGCCGGATCGACGATACGGTTGAAGAAAGATTCTTCCTTCAAGATTACCTGCTGGTTGCGGGCAATCCGGGCCGAGAACTCATCGGCGGGACGGAAGGCTTCCGAAAAGTCGGAGACGCAGATGGAGTCGGCACCGCCGATAGCCGCGCTCATGGTCTCGGTAGTGGAACGCAGCATATTCACATAGGGGTCATAGACCGACTTGTTCCAGAAAGAAGTGCGGGCGTGGATGAAAGGCACTTTGCTTTTTTCTTCCTTGGGCTTGAAACCGTCCACCATATAGCCCCACAGCAAACGCATGGCCCGGAGCTTGGAAATTTCCATGAAATAATCCGATCCGATTGCCAACACCAAGGTAGTGCGCGATGCCAAGGTATCGATATCCAATCCCTTGTCGGTCAACTTGGAAAAATAGTCGCAGGCCCAGTTGAGCGCGAAGCCCATCTCTTCCACATTGTACGCTCCGGCATCATGCAAGGAAGCGGCATTGACCGCCAACAGACGGAAATGAGGAAGCTTGCCGGCATACTGCTTGAAAAGCTGCACTGTTTCCTCGATATTGGCATCGAGCAAACCATAAAAACGACCATGCAGCAAGGCGTAATGGAAAGGATCGAAATCAATCGAACCGGACACCTTGTCGGCCGGAATCTTCTTCTTGTCCAAGTATTCCACAAAAAGGCCGAGGGTCTTGGCGTAATCGGTCGAACCGATGAAATGGATGCCGGTCCTGGTCGGGTCGATGCCTTGCAAGAGCTGTTCCATTTCTTCTAACGTGGATACCTTGCAGACGTCGAGACCTACCGAATCGGCCCCTTTGGCGGCAGCCTGGGCGGCCAAAGCGTTGCAAGCGGCGATGTCTTCAAGACGGAAGTCCTGACGGATTTCCCAGTTGTTGGCCTCGCCGTTATGACCGCGCACATAAGGGAAATCGCCCGGCCGGGCATCGAGGTATTCTATATGTTCCAGATCTTCCTTGCGGTAGAAGGGGTTCACGTCAAAGCCTTCGGGCGTTTTCCATACGAGTTTCTTGTTGAAATCGGCTCCTTTGAGGTCCTTGACAATCACATCCATCCATTCCTGGGTAGAAACGGACGGGAATTCGGGAAAAAGTCTTTCTTGATTCTTTTCCATGATGCTTGTTTTTGCAAAGTAAGGAAGCAGCTCGCGTCCGCCTCCCTAAAAACAGGCAAAATTACGATTTTTAGCGCAAATGAGAAAAAGGAATCCGATATACGCGCCCGTATACGCGCCCCGGATGCCGGATGCAAATGAACACAAGAACACATGATACCACATCGTCGCATGCCGTCTTAAAAGGAACTGTGCCGTGCGCGAAGAAGCCCTTGCTTCCCCATGCACGGCACAGCCCTTTTACTACCCCCTATGTTTCTCGGATTTCCTCTACATCACCAAGACTTTCCAGATTTGCTGACCGGAACGAACAATATAGACACCTGTATTCTGCATCGGTATTTCACTATCAAAACCCTGATAATAAAGAATGCCAGCAATGTTATAAATACTAATCTCGTCTTCAATGCCTTCGACATAGACGACATGACCACAGGCATAAACACGAGCCCGGGATCCATCTATTTCTTCGCTGGTCGTCGGGTCAGGATCAGGCTCGGATCCTTCGGATGGATCGCGATCAGCCACAAGCGTAAACTCAACCGATTTCAAGCCTTCATCCTCGCTGTCTCCCCTATAGCGGGTATCGTAACTATAGGTAACCTCTTGCTGAGTGAATATCAAAATATCTCCGTCCATATCAGCGCCTTCCCAATCAGAAGCATAGTGGCGGTCAAAGCCCGGCAAAGTGGACATGTCAAAAGCATCGCCCTCGTCCAAAACAATATCCAAACGGTTGTTTCGTGCCTCCAAATCCATAAGAAGCTTGTTTTCGAACAAGTCAAGACTGGTCAATTCATTATCCGAGCAATCGAGACTCTCCAATTCGGTGAAACATTCAATCCCTCGCAAATCCTTAATGCCCAAACCGGACACATCCAAATCCCGAACTTCCGCGATTTCCTCCTCATTCAAGAACCCGTTTCCGGACAAATCGATATTCTTCCTCACATAAGAGCGGAAGATCGTATCCGGGAAATGACCTGCATCTACCAGTATCCGCACAGGGAGATTAGAAAACAAAGTAAAACGGACTTCCGGCAATGAAGCCTTACCCTGATAAGAGTATTGATAGGCGTAAGACACGCTGTCCTTTTCAAAAAACAAAATACTATCTTTTATCCAAGCATCTTGCAAATCATAAACCTTGTCTGCGCGCAAGTCAGGCAATGAAGCCAGATTGAACCCCCAGTCGTCATCCACAACCACCTCCAAAGCATTGCCCTCGGCAACAATCTCGTCCAACAGGGTATTGGCCGACAAATCGACGCTCGTAATCTCGTTGTGAGAAAAATCCAAGTATTCCAACCAACCAAAATATTCGATTCCTATCAGGCTTCGCAAACCGCGATGAGACACATCCAAACTTGAAATCGATTCCCGTTCAGAGAGCACCAAATATCCATCTCCATCCACATCCAAACGACTCGCCACGTAATCACGGAATGCCGTATCCGGGAAAGCAATGCTATCAATCTTGACACGTGGCACCATAGTCAAGCTAAATTGAACCGTATCCTCTTTTACCAGATAGTTATAGAACAGCCTTTCCTGGTCGAAGTGCAAGGTATCGCCATGCAAAGACCCACCCATCCAAGAAATGACCTTATCCTCATCGAAATCAGGCAACTGTCCCAAAATAAAATCCCGATTATCGTCAACAGGAACAAAACGATGATTGCCCTTGCAACTCAAGCTGGCCAAAACTTGGCAACCACTGACATCCAGACTCGTCAATTGATTGGAATCGCAGGCTACGGAATAGAGGTTCCAGCAGAAGCCAAGCGAAAGATCCTGCAATCTATTCATGCTGCAATTCACTCCTCGCAGATAATAATTAGATGAAGCAAGATGCAATCCCACCAGCCGATTATTTTGACAAGAAATCTGTTTCAAATATCTATTATCCGACAAATCAATTCTAAATAAGTCATTTTCTGCGCAATCTATCGTCCGCAACGCAGGCAAACCGGCCGTTTGCAATACCTCAAGATCATTGCCATAACAATACAATTCTATCAAATTGATACTGTTCACATCCAGTTCTCGCAATTTGGGATTATTGGCGCAAACCAAGGTCTCCAAATTAATCGTTCCTTCCAAATCCACACGTTCCAACGAATCATTATTGAGACAATAAAAATCCTGCAAGGAAGAACAACCGCTCAAATTCACTGTTGAGAAAGGGTTTTCCGATGCACTCGCCACAATCAGAGAATCATTACCGTTCAAATCCAAACTTTCCAATTGATTGCCCGAGCAATCAAAATCCTTCAACATAATCAAGCCGGACAAGTTTAAATGGCCGAGTCGATTCCCCGTACAATAGAAATCCGTCAAACTATCCAATCTATCCAGATTTAATTCAGTCAATTGATTCCATTCACAAGAGAGCGTTTTTAAACGCAGATTCGTTCGCAAATCCAATTGTTCCAAAGCGTTGCTGTAGCAATACAAGGCGTTAAGATTATCGGCATCCTCTATATTTAATTCCGTCAAACCATTGCCTTGGCAAAAAAGCACCTTCAGATTTGGGGATCCGCTTATATCAAGACTCGACAGATGATTGAAGGAACAATCCAGCGTATCCAAGGCAAACAAATAGCGGATGCCTTCCAAATTGGCTATCCCCATGGAAGACAAGTCACAAGCACGCAAAGAAGCACATTCCTCCTTGGAAAGGAGTCCATCTTCATCAATATCGGCCATTTCGATTACCGTTCGAAAGACCGGATCGGGGAAATGTTCCTCGTCTATAAGCACGGGAAAATCATCATAGCCAGGAATCATCTCCTGAGCCTGGCTCTTGTCTGCCAATCCTTGCAACACGAACGCGCAAATCAGCAGGTAAATAAATCGCAATGTTTTCATATCCAAATTTTTATTACAAATATCTTTCCTAAAGGGAATATCTCTTGGCAAGAGATACTTTTGTGTCGGCAATCCTCAATAAAAGAACATCTTACATTGACACAAGATGCAATCTTATGTGCGGGATTGTTGCCTAGAAAGAGATACTCCGCTTGCCGGAAATGCCGCAGTTCCAAAAATTTTCGTACTTTTGCAGTCGGTTCTAAGTATCTCTTGCCAAGAGATTTGCCAACCTCTCATATCCCGTTTATAATCAACCGGTTGGCTTCGTCCACCGCGTTCATGTCGAGGGTGGAAAGGTAGATCCGCGTGACCTTTTCCGAAGCATGTCCCAAGCCGTCGCTGATGATTGCGAGCGGTACTTCCTTGGCCTTGGCTAGGCTCGCCCACGAATGCCGCGCCACGTACATCGTCAGCGGCATCTTCAAGCCCAGCATCTTCCCTATCTCTTTTAGGCCTTGGTTCACCTTGTACTGCACGTTCCGGTAAGCAGACCGGGCATGGGCTTCCCCGTCGCGGACAATCGGCAGGAGGTAACCGTCCCCATCGGCATCCTTTCCGGCACGGGACGAAGCCGTTCCCTTTCCTCCCACCATGCCAATCCCAAGGCAACCCGCATCCCGTTTCTTGCCAGCGGTCTTGCCCCGCTTGCAAGCAAGCAGCCCGGCATCGCGGCGGGAAAGCCGCTTCCCTCCCCGCCGCCGGACAGCAGCCCCCATCGCCTCCGCGTTCCGCCACAGAGCTTCCACCGCCTCCTGCATCCGTCCCTCCCAGCGGATGAACAGCGGCCTGCCCGTCTTGCGCCGCACGTAACACAGGATGCCCTCCTTCAAGTCGCTCCGCCGCAGCCCGGCCATGTCCGCGAACGCCATCCCCCGCGTGTAGAAGCTCAGCAGGAACAGGTTACGGGCATAGTCCAAATCGGGCCGCTCGTCCAAATCCAATTCCCGGATAGCCCGCAAAGTATCGGCACAGACCGCCCGCTTGCGCGTCTTGGCCACCCCGGTATAGACCTCCGCAAACGGGTTCTGCCGCGGCACGGGGCAAAGCTTGGCCCTGACCGCTTTGCTGTAGGCCGAACGCAGGTTGCGGAGGTAGAAGGAGGTGGTGTTGGGGCAGAGGCCGCCGGTCTGCAGGCAGTTCTCGTACCGCTGCATAAGGCGGCCCTCCATCTGACGTAAGCCGATGTCCTTGCCGCCGAGGAAGCGGGAGAAGCTGTTAAAGGTAGTCCGCCATACCTCCGCTCGGCGTTGCCTGCCCTCCGAGCGGGCTTCTTCCGCCAGAATTCCAAGCCAGCACAGCATCGTCTTGGGCTTGCCGCGTTGCCCTCTCGCGACAGTTTTCGGAGCGGCAGCCTGTCCCTGTCCGCTTCTGTTGCATTGTTCTTTCCTCTTCATACGCTATCGGTTTTAACCCGAACCGGGCATCGGTCTTTGGGTTCAAGGAGGCAAAGATTGGCATGGATGCCGTCGAATACCAAGGGATGAATAGAGACCGTTTTCGGATTCCTTGCATTTTGAATCTGGATGGCAAAAATCAAAACGAAAACCCTATCCGAGCGCAAGGCCGATTGTCCAACCCCTGGCATCGGAAATAAGACTCGGCAATCTCATGTAAGCTCAGAATCGCCCTCTCACAAACACCATCGTGGCCCTTGCCTCCAAACAGATATAAGGCTTATCCTTGAAAGCTTGCCTCTTCAATGCAGCATCCCGGACAACAAAACGGGAAGCAAAGGGCGGCATCCCGGAAAAATGCTAATTTTGTCTGTCAACAAGGATGCTTGTATCCGACAAACGATGCCGAAGCCTTAACAAGCCTTTAGCAAACCGCTGCTGTGCAAAAAACATCACGCCATGCTGTACCCGATTGGAATCCAGAACTTTGAAAAAATCCGCGAAGGCAGTTATGTCTATGTGGACAAGACTGATTTGATTTACCAAATAGTCCGGACAGGCGGCTATTATTTCTTAAGCCGTCCCCGCCGTTTCGGCAAGAGCCTCTTGGTTTCGACAATGGAGGCCTATTTCCAAGGGAAAAAGGATCTATTCAAAGGCTTGGCCATCGAGAATCTGGAAAAAGACTGGAAGGAATATCCGGTACTGCATCTGGATCTGAGCGGGAAAACCTACAACAAGGCCGAAGACCTGGAAATCACCTTGGATCAGCACCTGCGCCAATGGGAAAAGGATGGCGGCATAGCGGCAAGGTATCCCGAACCCGATGCCCGATTCAAGGATGTAATCGATACACTCTATGAAAAGACCGGCAAACCCGTCGCCATCCTGATTGACGAATACGACAAGCCGCTATTGGATTCAGCGGGCAACGAAACACTCCGGGAATCCTACCGCAGCCGCCTGCAAGGTTTCTACAGCGTGATGAAGACCCGCGACGGCAAAATCCGCTTCGGCTTCCTGACCGGCATCACCAAGCTCGGCAAGCTCAGCATCTTCAGCGGCCTCAACAACCTCAACGACATCTCCATGGACTTGGAATTTTCCAGTCTTTGCGGCATCTCCGAAACCGACCTCCACGCTTGCTTTGACCAAGAAGTGGCCGCCATGGCTGCCGCCAACAAGATTTCAAAAAATGAATGCTACGCCAAGCTAAAAGACTATTACGATGGATACCATTTCTGCGAGGGTTCCGAAGACATCTACAATCCTTTCAGCCTGCTCAGCGCCTTGCGAAAGAAGCGGTTCAGCGATTACTGGTACGAGACCGGCACTCCTACTTTTGTAGTCAAAGCTTTGAAAAGGGGGCAATTCAATCTGGAGGATTTAACGCTGGAAGGTGTTCCTGCTTCGGCCTTGACCGGGGTCAACGCCGACGATTCCGACCCGATTCCCGTCCTCTACCAGAGCGGCTACCTGACCATCCAGAGCTACGATGAACGCTGGCAGAGCTATACCTTGAAGTATCCCAACAAGGAAGTGGAGCGCGGCTTCATGGAATGCCTGGCCAAACAAAACAAACGGAAACAAACAACAATATAAAAGATTCATGTCCAGTCCAATCGGTGTGTCAGAATGGGCAAGATACGAGGCGTCGAATCGCAGCGTGGCGCGGGAGCGTACTTTGGTACGTGACCAAGCCATGCAAGGTTCGCAACGAAGTAGCTTGCCCATTATCACACACCGCATGTGGGCGATGCCAAGCTCTACTTCCAAAACACGATGTACGTGCTATGCAAGCTGATGGGGCAATACACCCAAGTGGAACGGCACACCAGCAATGGAAGAATGGACATCGTAGTGCAGACCGACCAGTACGTCTATATCATGGAGTTGAAAATGGATGCCAGCGCGGACGAGGCCTTGAAACAAATCGAGGACAAAGGCTACGCCAAGCCCTTTGCCGCCAATCCTCGCAAACTCTTCAAAATCGGTGTCGGTTTTTCCAGCGAGACGAGACGAATCAAGGAGTGGAGAATCGAAGACTAAGTTCCTCAAAGGAAAAAACTCTACCCAGTTCACAAATCAGTCCGAAAAGCAACTTTGCGGAAACGGCTTTGTCTATAGCAAAATACGGCTTTCCTTTCAGAAGAAAATCGCACCAAAAGAAGCCACCTAAAAGGCATACAACAAACTACCCCACAGCGTATTAAGAATCAGCATACCCAAATATGGGGATGCTGGAGGGCAAAAAATACCAAGAAATGGGGATTTCACAGCTTGTTTAGCGGTTCTACTTTTGCATCGTAGTTTTTAAGGGTATAAGGAATCCCGACCTCGAAGCCGGAAAAGAAGCACCGGAACGGCGGGATGCCGATGGCGAGACAAGGTTGACCCGGCCCATGCAAGCAGGAAGCGTAGGGAACTTTCTGCTTGCCGGGTCAACCGAAGCCGCCAAGACGAAACAAGACAAAAGACAGACGACCCGTCTTTTGTCCGATACCCGCAAGGGCGAAAGCACAAGACACCCTATCTTGCCCTGAACCTTTGGTGACTACAGTTCATTAAAAGTTGTTTTCCACCATCCGCCACGGCAAGCGAATTGCCAAAGCGAACCGACTTGCCACGACAGATTGGCTTGCCACGAACCTTGTAGCAAAGCTTTCCGCAACAAGCCGGACCGGGAAACAGCTTCGCAAAAACTGACCATAGGAAGTGCGACGCAAAGAAGTGCCATATTTCGTTTTGTTTTTTTGCTTTTTTACAGGTTTGTGTTCAGTTCTCCACGGCGCAGCCTCCCGAGAGGGAGGCGCGACCGTCGGGGAGTTGTCTGAAATCCAGAAAACAGGCAATGCCAACCTGCACCGGCAAAACGCACAAAACGCCTCCTGCATAAGCCCCGCAGAATCTATTCTGCCCGTAAAGGTTCGAATCCGTTTCCTCGACAGCCTCAGCGCCCAGCCCCTCGACTTTGCCTATATCGTACTGACCCATGCCGACGGCCACCGCTACGGAAACAGTTCCATCACGGACGGCCAATGCGCCTTCGAGGGCATCCCATCCGGACGCTACCGTCTCCAGACCTCGCTTATCGGCTACAAAAGCCTCGACACTTGGCTCAGCCTGCACCAAGACACGGCCATCACCCTCCGTCTCAGCCCCGAAATCTACGTCCTGAACGATGTGGTGGTCACCGCCACCGAATCCCGGCGCGAGGGTTCTGCTTCGGTCATCGACCAGAAAGCCATGGATCATCTGCAACCCTCTTCGTTTACCGACTTATTGGAATTAGTGCCTGGCAACGTGGCCCAAGGCCCGGTCTATGGTTCGGCCAACTTCATCCACTTGCGCGAAACAGCCAACGCGCCCGAAAGCAACGAGGATTTCAGCATCAATTCCTTGGGAACCCTGTTCGTGATGGACGATGTGCCGATACCCACCTCTTCGACCCTCGAACATGGCACGACTTGGGAACAAACCCGGCAGAACCGGGGTGTGGATATGCGCAGCATCTCCACCGACCAGATAGAGCAAGTGGAAATCATCCGGGGCATCCCCTCGGTGGAATACGGCGACCTGACTTCGGGCTTAGTCAAAATCAAACGCAAATTAGGCGGGAAGGACTGGACAGCCCGCTTCAAGGCCGACACCCGCAGCAAGCTTTTCTTCCTCGGCAAAGGATTGGAGTTCGAACCGCAGAACTTCAAGATGAACATCGGCATCGATTATTTGGATGCCAAAATCGACCCGCGAAACCGCCTGGAGAACTACAAACGAGCCACGGCATCCATCCGTACCCAGAAACGCTGGGAAAGCAACGCGGGCGATGTCCTTTGGAACAGCAGCCTAGACTATGGCGGCAACTTCGACATGGAAGAGAACGACCCCGACTTGGACTTTACCGACGACCGCTACCACCGCAGCAGCCAGAGCCTCGGCCTCAACCAAAGCCTCTCGTTCCTGCCGTCCAAAGAAATGGACTTCTGGAAAAGCCTTGTCATGATCTTCGGCTTGAACTACGAGGATTCCAAGACAGAAATCAAACGCCTTGTCCAGCCCAACCGCCCCCTGCCGATTCCCAACAGCATGGAAGAAGGGGAACATGAAGCCTCCTACCTGGCCAGCAAATACACCGCTTATTATACCGATTACGGCAAGCCTTTCGATATTTTCTGGCGGCTTTCTTCCCATTTCGAACTCAACCTGCCCTCTTGGAGCAACCATGTCAAAGCCGGCATCGAATACAAATACAGCAAGAATTTCGGGGAAGGTCCCGTTTACGACCTTGAACATCCGCTCAACCCTACCTCCTCCTTGCGGCCGCGTGCCTACAAGGACATTCCCGGAATGCACCCCTTGGCTTTCTACGCCGAAGACCGAAGCACGGTTTCGATAGGGGCGAACCGACTGGAAATCATGGCCGGAATCCGAGGCAGCAGCCTGTTGGGATTGAGCCGGGACTACGCCATGCACGGCAAGGTCTATTGGGATCCCCGCATCAATGCGGACTGGGTTTTCCCGAGCCTGCAAGTGAAAGGCCGCCCGATGCAGTTCAGCTTAGGAGGCGGCATCGGGATGCAGACCAAGATGCCCACCTTGGCCCATCTCTACCCTGATCCGATTTATAACGACTTGGTGCAGCTCAACTATTTCCATACCAATCCGGAATGGAGATACATCCTGCTCACCACTTTCATCACCGACCCCACCAATTACAAGCTGGTACCGGCCCGCAACCTCAAATGGGAAATCCGCTTCGACGGGTCGTATGCCGGCAACCGACTCTCGGTGACCTACTACCGGGAATCCATGCACAATGCGTTCCGGGCGGATGTCATGCCGAAAATCCTGCATTACACGCATTACGACCTCACCTCGATTGAACCGGGTTTTGAAGGGAAACCCACCGCAGAGCAGTTCACGCACTATCCGGATACAGCTATAAGCACCTATGGCACCTACACCAACAACAGCAGCATCTACAAGCAAGGCGTGGAATTTCAATTCAGCTCGCAGCGCATCGAAGCCATCCGCACCCGCTTCACCTTCAACGGGGCTTGGTTCTGGAACACTTACGGCAACAACGAGCCGGTGTACATCGCCTCGAACGAGATTGTGGACAACGAGGCCTTGCCCTACATCGGGCTTTACGAATACGACCGGGACATGCGCTACGAGCAGTTCTATACCAACTTGATGATCGATACCGATATCCCGCGCTTGGGCCTGGGCTTTTCGATAAGCCTGCAATGCCAATGGCTGCAGATGCACCAGACCGTCCGAGCCAGCGAGGATCCGATAGCCTACATGGACCTGCATGGACAGATGCACCCTTGGACAGAAGACTGCATGGACGACCTCTACCTCCAGCACCTGCACCAGGACTTCGCTTCCGGGGTGTTCGTGCCGCAAAAGGAACGGTTCTCGATGTCGGTGAACCTGAAAGTGACCAAGAACTTCTTGCAGGAGAAACTGCGGCTGGCCTTGTTCGTGAACGGCATCGCGTACTGCGCGCCGCCGTATTATGTGTATGGGGTGAAGGTGAAGAGGAGGAGTAGGCCGTATTTTGGGATGGAGCTGAACTTCCGCATATAGACGGCGTGTGATAATGGGCAATCTGCGGCGTTGCCGTCGGGTTCGGACTTGGTCACGTACCCAAGTACGCTCCCGCGTCCTCACCCTCGGCGGCCTTGCATCTTACCCATTCTGACACGCCGTCTGCGAACTATGATAAAAGACACAACAGCTTTGAATAGGTAGACACACCGTCCGCGAGCCAAAGGAAATAAGGGTTCCAACCCGTCCACTTTCAAGAAGGTAATAGGATTGGGAAAAGCAAGGCTGCAACCGACTGTCCTCCCAATTGCGGACAACCACCGATAAAAAAAACAACAAATTATTAATAACTAAACACTTAAACAAAATGAAAGTTTTCACTAAATTGAGCCTTTTCCTGCTTATGGGAATCGGCATCGTGGCTACCGGCTGCAAGGATCCCAACAAAGACAACCCCCAAAGCCAAGTGACCGTCAACCTGGTTCTGCCCGAAGGCACTACCGGCGAACTGAGCGAAGTCAGCTGCAACTTCACCAACCTCAACACCACCGCCAAGACATCCGTAACCGAATTCGTGGCCAACTCGGCCATCGTGACCTTGGATAAAGGGGCCTACACCGTGGAAGTATCCGGGAAATTAGACGAATACAGCTACGTGGGCTTGGCCGAGAACATCTCCATCATGGAAGACAACCAAACGATTGAAATCCAGATGAGCCTCGGCAAAATCAGCGGCGACTTGGTAATTGCCGAAATCTTCTTCACCGGGACCACGACACCTGAGAACGAACAGTACAGCGGCGACCAGTACATCCGCCTGTACAACAATTCGGACGATACCGTCTATGCCGATGGCGTAGCGATTCTCGAATCGGCCTTCATGACCGTGGACGACTACACCTATACCCCCGACATCATGTCCGAATATTTCTCGGCCGATGCCGTCTATGTGATTCCTGGCGACGGGGACGACCATCCGGTGGCTCCGCGCAGCAGCCTCATTATTTGCGACCAGGCCTTGGATCATCGCGAAGCCAACCCCAATTCCTTTGACCTGAGCGGGGCTGACTTTGAATGGTACGACGATTCCCCTAACCCTAATTTCCTGGATACAGATAATCCCGATGTGCCTAACTTGGACAAATGGTACAGTTATACAGCCACTGTATGGAGCCTGCATAACCGAGGCTTCCGTTCCTACGCCATTGCCCGTATGGAAACCAGCAAGGAAGAGTTCTTGGCCAACAACCTCTATACTTACAACTATGAATTGGTCGTTCCCGGCTACGATCCCTTCCCGATGGACGGGGAAGCCTACAAAGTACCCAACGAATGGATCATCGATGCCGTGAACCTGAGCATCAGCAGCATGTTCCAGCAGATTTGCACCGACCCGTCCTTGGACCGCGGCTGGACGCATTGCGGCGAACAAGACCATGACGAGAACCGGTACAACAAATCCGTGATGCGTAAATCCGATTCGCAGAACAAGTTCATACTGATAGACTCCAACAATTCCACCGAGGACTTCGAGGCGGATGCCGTTCCGTTCTTCCTGCGATAATCCGCGCCATGCAAGACGGGTTCAGAAAATCGCATAGATCTCATTTAGGCGAGGCAACGCCAGTTCTATAAATCGAGGCGAGGCGATTTTCTGAACCTGTCCTAAAAGACATCCTCAAGCCCTTTTCCGGGTAGAAAATCCCCGCATGACCTCATGCCAACGGGCATTTTTCCTCCGAAAAGCCTTGAGGATGTTTTCTCCTTCTCTTCTTTGCCAATTGCCACTTTACAACATGCCTGATTACCATTTTTCCAAATTCGCCTTCATTTTTTTTGCTGGTCTGACCCTCTCTTGCCTGCACACCTCATCCTTGCAAGCGCAAGGAAACGACAGCCTTGCCTCGCGCAAAAAGGCCAGCTTGGCATCGATCGTTTCCTACCATACGCCTTACGGCTACACGCAAGTACAACAGATGCTGCCGGACAGCCGCCTGCCACTGCATCCTGCCTCGCTGACCACTGTCCATATCATCGGCACATACAACCGTGATCGGCATCAGCCTACTTCCTTGGGCAATGGCTTCGCCGAGTTTTCCATCGGCGCCGACTCCTATATCCGGCTTGCCGAAAATGCCAAAAAGAAAGCCCGGAAAAAAGAAAAGGAATACAGCGATGTCTTCTGGGGCAAGGCCCACTACACCTACGGCCAGAAACAAGCCGTAATCGGCAACGAGACTTCCGACTACCTGATGCTCTTCCCCTACATCATGAGCGACACGGCTGGCGGAGACCTGACTTATGAAGAATACAGTTTCGGCGGGGGATACGCCCGTGGGAACGACAAGATACGCTGGGGAGCATCGCTCGATTATGTTGCCAAACAGGAATACCGCAAGGTGGATCCCCGGCCTCGCAACATCACTTCGGACTTGAATATCGAAGCCTCGATGGCATTCCGCCTGCCAGGACGCTATTTCTTGGGCTTCGGCATCGAAGGCGGCTTGTACAACCAAAGCAACCAAGTGGTCTTCTACAATCCTTTGGGAGGGCCACCCACTTACAATATGACCGGCTTGGAATCTTATCTGAGCCGTTTCAGCTTGGACAACGCTTCCATCGACTATGCCGGAGGGCATTACGGCTTCAGCCTCTCGCTAAGTCCTGAAAAACGGAGCGGATGGCACAGCACATTTTCCTACCAGCATCAGCTATTGACCCGGATCAGCAACGGAGGCTCGGCCAATATCGAATTAGATCTAAACACTTTAGACTACGATATTTTCAGTTGGAAAACGGCCTATTGGAATCCGGAACATCATCGGCTCCCGTGGGGCATCTCGCTCCATTTGGACTACGAACACCGCTACGGAAAGGATATCATCTACGGCCCGAGCCAAAGCGACATCTATCCGGAACTGATGCGGGTCCAAAACATGGATATCCACCACGGAGAAGCCCGCCTGCAAGCGGATTTGCTATGGGAACAAACGAAAGGAGAGCTGTTCTTGCAGCCTTTTGCCGCCTATGAATACCTCGCCTACCGGCATCAGTCCCCGGAGGAAAGCTTTGATGGAATGGGCATCAGCCTCGGGGCTAGCATCCGGAAAATCTGGACGCTGAACGGGCAAAGGAATCATCGGGAGAATGCTTTCTTATTGGGCGGCGAACTTTCCTACCGTCAAGGTGCAGGCGTTCTCGACCCGGCGGCGAAGCTCGGTCTCGATGCCCGTTGGGCCATCGGCATCGGAAAAACTTCTTTCCACATAGACCTCTCGGCCTGTTACGGCTATTTCCTGTCCGAAAGCTGGCGGAACATGTCTCCATGGAACGAATACGCCCGGCGCTCCGGCCACAGCCCGCATGTTTTCCAGCTCCGGCTCGGCATTGGGTTCAATTTCTGAAATTTGGCATTACAACGTCTTGAATCCGAATCCGTCATCAGACTTTGAAGCAGAGACCGGAATCGCATCAAAACCGAACACAAACGCCACTATTCTAAACTTGCTGTAAATTTGCAGAAAATTTAGAATGGAAAAGGAGAAACAGCAAGCTATCCCAAGAGCCAACGTAAAGCGTTGATTCGGCGGATTCCATCATAATCGGCATCGGGATCCTCGTCCAATGTCAATATCCATTTGGGGTATTGATCCTTTATTCGCTGCAATGATGCCAATTCACGCCGCAAAGTATCTTCGGATCTCACCGTAGCCGCCACTTGATAGTAAGCAAGACCTTGGTCGTTTCGAACCACAAAATCCACCTCCAAATTGTCCATTTTACCCACATAGACTTCCGGTTCGCGCCGCAGAAGCTCCAAATAAACCACATTTTCCAATATCCGACCCGCATCAAAGGAACGGCTTCCTAACAGAACCCGCCTCAACCCCATATCTACCAAATAATACTTTTCCATGGTCTTCAGCAACTGCTTGCCGCGAATATTATAACGCATAGCCCGGTAAAGGACAAAACTTTCGCACAAGGCAGCCACGTATCGTTCCACTGTCTTTGAATCCATTTTCCGGCCATCGGTCACCATTGTGTCGGAAATCTTCTTCATAGACAATGCGTTGCCTATATTATCCGCTAGAAAACGAATCACGCTCTCCAGCATCAGCACATCCGAAATCTTATTCCGCGAGACAATATCCTTGACCACCACTGTATCATATATCCCTGATAAATAAGCCGATACTTGACCCCACTCTTCCAAATCCAGAACATAGGGAAAACTGCCCCAAGATATGTATTCCGAATATTTCTGTGCAAGATTCGAAGCAGCCCCTCGTCCATCCACATATTCCCTAAAGGACAAGGGAAGAACAGGAATCTCAACGTAACGACCTGACAATAGAGTCGCTATCTGGCTCGACAGCATATAGGCATTGGAACCTGTAATATACAAATCCACACCAGCCCTGATATACAGGCTGTCAACCACCTCGGCAAAATTCTCTACGTGCTGAACCTCGTCAAAAAAAATATAGGTAGTCCTGCCTTGGCGCAAACGTTGCTTCACATACGAATGCAACAATTTGGCTTGGCGCAGTTCATAAAAGTCGTAATCCTCAAAATTGATGGCAATTATCTGATCGGATCCGACACCATGCTCCAGCAGCCATTGACGGTACATTTCCAACAAGGTTGATTTCCCACAACGGCGTATGCCGGTTATCACTTTTATCAACTGTTTCTCTTTAAAACCGATAAGTTTCTCAAGATAGGCTGGCCTGGCAATCAGTTTCATGGTCAAATTTTTCTTTAGGCATGTTCTATAAATTCGGATTAGTGGTCGTCCTTAGCGATGCTCCTTCTCGAACCCCACTGCAAATATACATTTTCAGGACTACATTCCAAAAAGTATTGTAAAAACAAAAGTTTTTGGAGCGTGTTCCAAAAATAACAAAATTTTACGCGATTCCAATTTTCCCTACTCCAACGCCCCTCTTTTCCTATGCTTCTCCTTCCTGCCTTTTTGATTCCGCCCGAAAGCAGCTCGACAAACCAAGGGCGAACAACCTCATCATCCGCATCGAGCCATCAACAGCATCGAGCCAATCGACCCGAATCGGCCATCAAATTTTTGGTTGGCCTCGGTGCGTCTTAATAACCAATCGGTGCCAACAACGGCCTTGGCAAATCGATGGGAAATACCCATTTTTAGGTATTCCACACCGCACATATCCCCATTTTTAGGTATAGGGAAGGCCGTCTATCAGAAGTACTTTTGCCCTGTTTTTCCAGCATGATGTCCCGGAAAGCCGACCTTGGTTTACCGAGGCAGTGCGGTTGTCCCCTACAGAAAGCAAAAACTCACAGTCATGATAACCTTAAACAAATCCTTATGCGTCCTGGCATCGGCCCTGACGCTGACATTGATGGTCTCCTGCGGCAACAAGACCGCCCAACCTGGCACAACAGCCTCGACCGAACAAAAAGCGGCACCCCTGGCCGTGATGAGCATTGACGAGCTTTTGGCATCGGCAGAAAAGAACATTGGCAAAGAAGTGACCTTCAAAGGTATCTGCACCCATACCTGCAAACATGGTGCGAAAAAGATGTTCATGATGGGCAGCGACGACACCAAGACCATCCGCGTGGAAAGCGGTTCGTTAGGCAGCTTCGATACCCGCTGCATCAACAACTTAGTGCAAGTGACCGGCATCGTGGAAGAACAGCGCATCGACGAAGCCTATCTCCAGCAATGGGAGGAATCGGCCAAGAACCAGACCATGGAACAGCATGGAGATGGCGAAGCCGGCTGTGATTCCGAAAAGAAGGCCCGGGGCGAGACCGGCAACACGGTAGAGGAGCGCATTGCCGATTTCCGCGCCCAGATAGCCGAACGCAAGGCCAAGGAAGGCAAGGACTACCTGTCGTTCTACTACGTGACCGCCACGGCCTACCAGATTGAAGATTAACGCTGACCTACACCTTGTTTTCGTCCACCCCGTACTCGCCACGTCCTACCAAGCTGAAGATCAACCCCTGTCGGCCTCTAGACGCACCGAGGCTTTTCCAATCCCGGGATGATTCTTGTCGGGAATCAACCGCGGAAAGAAAACACGGCATTTTCTCCTCTTTGATAAAATGAAACTCAACGCAGCGAAAATCAGGTCATGGTGCCGTACTTGGCATCGAGACCTCTCCTTTGTCTTTGCCGGGATGTTCATCGTCTATGCCCTTTCCGGCATCGCCATGAACCATCGGGACAGCTTCAACCCCAATTATTCGGTGAAACGCAGCGAACTGAAAGTGGACAAAAGCCTGTTCAGCCAAGGCAAAGCGGGCAAGGAACAAGTGCTCCGGATTTTGGAACCAATCGGCGAAAGCCGGAACTTCACCCAGTTCTATTACCCTGAACCGAACCAGCTGAAAATCTTCCTCAAAGGCGGCTCGTCGGTCGTCATCGACATGGAAAACGGAACCGGGGTCTATGAGAAACTGAGCCGTCGGCCCATTTTCAGCTTCGTGACCAAGCTGCATTACAATCCCGGTCGTCTCTGGACGTATTTCGCCGACGCTTTCGGCATCGCCATGATCCTGATCACGATTACCGGCCTTGCCATGCTCAAAGGAAAGAACGGACTCTGGGGAAAGGGCGGCATCGAGTTCGGCATCGGCATCCTGATACCGGTTATAATACTGTTAGTCATGTAACTTATGGAATCCATCATAGAATGCAGGAACCTGACCCATTTCTACGGGAAAAGGCTCATTTACGAAAACCTGAATTTCAAAGTGCCTGAAGGCCGGATTTTGGGGCTGCTGGGCAAGAACGGGACCGGCAAGACCACCACGATTAATATCCTGAGCGGTTATCTGGAACCCCGCAAGGGCGAATGCCTGATTTTCGGCGAGAACATCCGGAACATGAATCCGGCCACACGAGCCAGAATCGGGCTGCTGATAGAAGGCCATGTGCAATACCAGTTCATGACCATCCGCCAAATAGAGCGTTTCTATTCCGCCTTTTATCCCCAGTGGCGCAAGGATGCCTATTACGAACTGATGGCCAAGCTCAAAGTAGCGCCCGGACAACGCATCGCCAACATGTCCTGCGGGCAGCGTTCGCAAGTGGCCTTGGGGCTTATCCTGGCTCAGAATCCCGACCTCTTGGTCTTGGACGACTTCTCCTTGGGTCTCGACCCCGGCTACCGCCGCCTGTTCGTGGACTACCTGCGGGAATATGCCAAGGCCGAGGGCAAGACCGTCTTCCTGACTTCCCACATCATCCAGGACATGGAACGCCTGGTGGACGACTGCATCATCATGGATTACGGCCGAATCCTGCTGCAATGCCCGGTAGCGCAAATCCTAAGCAATTTCAGGATTTACCGATGCCAGATAGACGAATACCGGAACGGGGAAGAGCTCCTGTCCTCGATAGAAGGCTGCGACAAGCTGTACCATCCTTCGCTGATTCGCCAGAATCTGGAGTTCGGTTCATTCCTGAGCGATGCCGAAGTGGACCAAATCCTGCGGCAGAAACAGATAGGATACAGTCAGTTGAGGAGCGAGGGGGTGGGGTTGGAGGAGGCTTTCCTTAGTCTGACCGGCAAATATTGATGCGGTGTTTAGAGGGGCAATCTGGCTTCGCCGAAGACTGGCTGCACCTCGGCAAAGCACAAACAAGGAACAAGTTAGGCTTTGCGCTCGGTTTGCACAGTCTTTGCGGCGTTGCCTTCGGGATTCGGACTCGGTCACGTACTTAAGTACGCTCCCTCGTCCTCACCCTCGGCGGCCTTGCATCTTGCCCCTCTAAACACCGCATCGAGACCTCACCCATTCTGACACACGGCTCAATAGGTGCGATGATGGGCGCGGCCTTGCATCTTGTCCCTCTAAACGCCGCATCGAGACCTCAGCCGTTCCGACACACGGCTCAATAGGCGCAAAAGCCGGACGAATTTAAAACAACAAAACAATGTTCAAAGCGATATTTTTCAAGGAATGGCTCAAGACACGCTGGTGCCTGCTAGCCGCCTTCGTGTTATGCTCCGGATTCTCCATCTACATCGCGAGCCGGGTCATGAAAGCCATCGAACTGCAAGGAGCGGGCCACATCTGGGAAGTGACTGTAAGCCGGGACGCCCTTTTTGCCGAACCGATAACCTTTGTGCCTCTATTGATAGGCTTGGCACTGGGACTCTTCCAGTATTTCCCGGAAATGCAACGCAAATGCTTCAAGTTAACCCTGCATCTACCCTACCCGGCCCTGCGGATGACGCTCGCCATGCTGCTCTACGGCCTGCTTGGGCTGAGCCTCTGCTTCACCGCATCCATCCTCCTGCTGTGGATACCGCTGACCCAAGTATTCCCGTCCGAACTATCCAGCCGCATAGTCCTGAGCAGCCTGCCCTGGTTCGTGGCCGGATACGCCGCCTACCTTTTTTCGGCATGGATCACGCTGGAACCCACTTGGAAACGCCGGGTATTCAATATGGTTATCGCGGCATTCTGCCTCAAGATATTTTTCATGGCGCCAGCACCGGAAGCCTACAACGCCTTCCTGCCCTGGCTCAGCCTTTGCGTGATTGCCCTGATTTCCTTAGTATGGCTTTCCGTCCTGCGGTTCAAAGCCGGGAAACAGGACTGAAAACCACCGCCAAGACCCGAAACACTCAAAATTCCAGCGTAAGACCCGGCACGCCTTAATCCAACGCCAGCCCCCATCCGGCAGCGGTTGACCAACAACTCAAAACACAAGAAAATGAAAACTTTTGGAAAAATATTTCTCGCTTTTTTAGTCGCCCTCATCGTCCTTTGGCAACTGCCCTGGCTCGCTGCTTTTGTCAGTTCCAAACCATCGCGCCATCCGTTCACCGTTTACAGCTGCATGATACAGGACTTCGCCATGATCGATGCCAGCGGCGATGAATTGGTCTATACCGATCGGCAAGGGAGGATCTATACCGAAGAACAGTTCGACTCCATCCTCCCCTTGCTCTATGCCCGCCAGCTGTTTTCCGAAGGCCGGTTCCCTACCGAAATCCACGGCAGGCCGATCCGTTTCCAGGAAGCCATGCGACACGATTTCTTTTTCCGCTCCTCGCCCCGCGACATCAACAAAGTGAAGCCGGGAATCTATTTCCTGTTAGAGTCCATGTCGGGCCGGGTCGATTTGGAAATGCCCGACGATGCTTTCCGGATCAATGCCCGGGGCATCGAGTTCATCGATATGGAAACCAACACCTTGAAACCTGAAAAAAGCCGCATTTTCACCGAAATGATGAAGTCGAAAGGCTTCGTGTTCCCGGCACGGCAAATCGCCGGGAATCCCACCGCGCAGAAAGAGTACGACGAAGGCTATCTGCTGAGCGATGCCGAAGGCCGCCTCTACCATCTGAAGATGATGCGCGGCACGCCCTATTTCCGCCAGATTCCACTGCCCGAAGATGTCCATCCCGAATACCTTTTCCTCACCGAAGTGGAAGCCCGCGATATGCTAGGACTGTTCACCGATACGCGGAACCGCCTCTACGCCATCCGGATGCCGGGCTATTCGGTCCAAGCCATCGACATTCCTTCCTTCGACCCGGAGAAGGAGAACCTCTCCATCTTAGGCAACCTCTTGGACTGGACCTTGACCATTTCCTCGTCCGACAGCGTCCGTTACTATGCCGTGGAGACCTCCGGATTTTCCTCCTTGGGCCGATATTCCTACGCCCGCGAACGCAGCCGCATCCACGGCCTCTGCTTCACCTCCTCCACCGACTCCTACGTAAAACCCCGGTTCTACTAAGCCATTGTCGGAAAAAAGGGAACACGCAAGAGTTCCAACACGTTTTGCAAGCATTCCGAACATTGCATCCGCGAACTACAGGAGCGGGATTGACGCGATTGGGAAACATCCATTATCTTCGCGGCCTTAAACCCGAACCGGTCATTAGAATTCGGGGTAAAGTAAATAAGATTACTTTTATGGAAACCGCAGAAGCCAGACGGCAGAAAGTCTTGGACAAGCTCAAGGAATGGAACATCGGGTACGTGATGCACGAGCATCCGCCCTTGCCCACCATCGAAGAAGCGATGAAATACTGGAAAGACTTCGATTCGACCCACTGCAAGAACCTCTTTTTCCGGAACCATAAAGGCAACCGGCACTATCTGGTGATTTTGGAATGCCACAAGCAGATGGATATCCACGGCTTGGAACACCAGCTGCACCAAGGCAAGCTCTCCTTTGCCTCCGAGCAGCGGATGGAACGCTGCTTAGGAACCGTGCCGGGTTCGGTATCGCTGTTCGGCCTGATCAACGACCCAGAACACCAAGTCAAGCTCTATTTGGACAAAGACCTGCGGCAGGCCGAAAGGGTCACCTTCCACCCCAACGACAACACCGCCTCGCTCGAAATCAGCCGCGAAGACATGTACCGCTTCATCCAACTCTGGGGCGGGGAATGGGAAGAACTCTGAGCCTCCGTCCTATTTCATCTTCTCCCGGCTGTCCTCTCTAAATTCCTGCTATTTCCCGAAAACGCCCGATTTTTGTAATAAATTTATTACTTTTGCCGGCATGAGAACCATTATCCCAAATCGGTCATTAGACTCGCCGAGTGTGTTTCCTGTTTTCGAAGAGGGATGCTTTTGTGCATCTTGTTCGCTTCTGTCCGCATCTTGCTCCTCGCTACGCCTCGACGTAGCCCGCTACGCCTTCGGCTAGGCGAGAAGCATGCTGCATGACATAAGCGGACAATCTACCCAAAGTCTAATGACCGATTTGGGATTATCCGAACCCAAGAATTCGACCAGTTTTACAAAACACTCCGAGGAAATGTCAAAACCAAAATAGAATATGCTTTGAACATTATCTCAGAAATCAGAGTCGTCAATACGAAACTGGCAAAGAAATTAATTGATACCGAATTCTATGAGCTCAGAATATCCGTAGGAAATGAATACCGCATCATCCTATTTACCATCGACCATGAAAACCTCATTGAAGCGACTCAAATCCTACTACTGAACGGCTTCATGAAAAAATCCACCAAGGACTACAAAAAAGAAATAGAAAAAGCACGAACCATTTTAAAAGAACTGACGCTATGAGAACGACACTTGATCCAACGAAACTTCAAAAACTCCCCACCATCGAAACCTTGCTCACCAAAGAACATGGACCTAAAGGAACTGTTTCCCGCGAGGAATTCGATGCAAAATCGCGAGCCTGGTATTATGCCGAAGTCTTGAAAAACGCCAGGAAAGCAGCCGGATTGACCCAAAAGCAGTTAGCCGAAAAAATCGGAAAAAAACGCGAGTATATCGCCATGTTGGAAAAAGGGGAAACCGATATGCAACTTTCCACTTTCATCATGATTTCCGATGCCGTAGGGCTCAAATTCGCATTGACCTACTAGGCTAAAACACAAGCTTCCTGAATCATCCCCATACCTGCAGGATAATGGCAGGACACGTATAGATCCGCTTTCTCACTTGGCTTTCTTGTTGATGCCGAAGACTTCTTCGGGATGCGTGCCGAAAGGCTCCACATGAACCACGATGTCATAGACCTCCGGAATCGTCTCCCGGATGCTCTGCTCCACCTGGGTAGCCAGCGCATGCGCCTGGTTCAAGGTCAAGTTGCCATCGGCCTCCACATCCAAGGTAATCATATACTTGCCCCCGATACTCCGGGAACGGACCCGATGCGGATTACCGACCCCTTCCACCCCGTTTATCGCATCGAAAATCTTCTGATAGACCGACTCGTCCTTGACCCCGTCCATCAGTTCCACATTCGAATCCATGAAAATCTTGATGGCCGAGCGGATGATGAAGCAGCTCACAATCAACGCCGTCACCGAGTCGAGCACCGGAAGGTTCAAACCTATCGAGAAAAACAGTCCCGCTAAAACGCTTAACGAAATCAGCACATCGTTTCGCATATTGACCCCGTTGGCCACCAACATCGAAGAGCCGGTCCGCTTGCCCACCACCGTCTGGTAACGAGCCAGCAGAAGCTTGCAGACAATCGAGAAAACTGTCACGTAGATGGCTATCGCCTGCGGCATCACCCTTGTCTCTTTTGAAAACAAATGCTGCACCGCCGAAATCAACATCTCCGCCCCGGCAAAGAAAATCAGCATCGAAAGCAGCTTGGTGGCAATGGATTCGGCCTTGGCGTAACCATACACGTACTTCTTGTTCGGCTTCCTCCCCATAATCTTGGCCGTCACGATCATCACGATGGAAATAGCCACGTCCGATGCCGAATCGATACCATCGCTGACCACCGCGAAACTGCCGCTGATGAAACCGACCACAATCTTGGCCACCGACAAGACCGCGTTGCCGGCAATGCTCACGCCGGAAGCCCGCAGCACCTGCCGCTGCCTCTTCTCCGTCCCGGCATCGCCCGTCCCATTCATGGAATCCTGCATTCCACCCGATTCAGCCCGGCGACCGCTCTCCTCAACGCCCAATCCGGCATCGCCCGGCGCAACCTCGCCCGAACCGCCGGCCTGCACGCCGCCCGCCGCACACCGATTACTCTTTTCGCTGTTCTCTGCCATAACCCCGCGAAGATACGGCAATCCGGAGGAAACGGCAAAACCACCCCCAACAGAATCTCCCATATTACAAACAACATTTACCCCAAATCGGTCATTAGACTTTGGGTAGATTGTCCGCTTATGTCATGCAGCATGCTTCTCGCCTAGCCGAAGGCGTAGCGGGCTACGTCGAGGCGTAGCGAGGAGCAAGAT
>CALUMK010000013.1 GCA_944321735.1 uncultured Bacteroidales bacterium | reverse complement strand
TCCTGTCAGAGGTGCTGTATATATGACGTAATATATTATAAATGAGTCTCTAAACTAAAAATTAACTAAGTATTGGTTCCTAAAACGTGCGGAAAACACCGAGCAGCTATACCAGATAAAATCCTTGAATTACGAGGCTCTGACAGGAGACAAGAAAGGTGTATCGTCCATTCGCATAAACAGGAAATACCGCCTTGAGTTTACCGTCAGGGAGGCAGCGGGTGAGAAGATAATAACTATTTGCCGTTTATTGGATATTAGCAACCATTATAAATGAAAACAGTTGAAACTGCAAGCAAAAGGGTTTATGCGCCTTGGGAACTGGTTTGTGCCGAGGCAATACACCCCGGTGAAATGCTCAGGGATGAATTGGAGGCTCGTGGCCTCTCCCAAAAGAAATTCGCTGCCCTTATCGGGATGCCCTACACGGCATTCAACGAGATAATCAACGGGAAACGCCCCATTACCGCCGAAACAGCTCTGCGGATTGAGGCTGCGACGGGTATTTCCGCCAATATCTGGACAGGCTTGCAAGCGGACTACAACATGCAGATTGCGAGGCAAAACAAATTAATCTTGCCTGTCCTTGCCCGAATCCGACAGGCCGCTTCCATGCTCTGAAGTCAAACCGTACCGTTTTGCTTTTTCGGATAAAGCACGATGCGTCGCGCCATCAGGCTCATGCACAAGCCCCGGAGGCTGAGGAAGAGCAGCATCGCCAGCCACATCGAATGGTTGTGCAGGCTGCCCCGGAACAGGAAGTAAGCCCCGAAGAAACCCAAAGCCGCTACCGCCATCGTCAACAGCATCGGCTTGGTGGCCAAGCTGCCCGCATAGACCCCGTCCCAGAGGAAAGCCGGGAAACCTAATAAGACCACGCCCAAGATCCAGAAATAATAATCCCCGGAAAGTTCCAGAATCCGGGCATCCTGCGTGAAGATACGGAAAATGCCATTGAAAGCCAGCGCATAGACAAGGCTGAAAGCCGAAGCGATGCCGATGCCCCAGAGGAACACCGCCTTGACCGTGTCCCGCTTGCGTTCCCATTCCCCGCTGCCGGTGAAACGCCCGCTGAGCGCCTCCGCCGCATGGGCGAAACCGTCCATCGCATAGGAGTAGAAGATGAAGAACTGGTAAAGCAAGGTGTTCAGCACCAGATACTCGCTGCCAAAATGCGTGGACTGCGCCGTGAAGAAGCTGAAAACGAAGATGATGATAAGCGTCCGCAGGAAAATGTCCGAATTGATGTTCAGGAAACGCTTGAAAGCCGCTATTTGCCAGATGTTCCGGAACGGGATTCGTTGCATAGGACGCTTGACGGCTCTTTGCTTGACAGCACTTTCTTGATTTTCAGTCAATTCCATTGCTGTTTTTCCCCGCTGGCCGCCCGGTTCACGCAAATGCCATAGCGCGAAGCCGGTATTCAGCAGCAATCCCGTGTATTGCGCCACCACCGTCCCCATCGCTGCCCCTTTGAAACCGAAATTGAAAACAAAGATAAAGAGATAGTTGGCCAGGATATTGGTCAGGTTGATGCTAATCGCCACCCACATCGGCGTGCGCGAATCCTGCCGGCCGATGAACCAGCCCGCGAAGGCAAAGGCCGAAATCGTGGCAGGAGCTTCCCAAATCCGGATCCGGAAGTATTCCGAAACAGCCTCCGTCAAGGCCGGGTCGGGTTGCGCCCAAAGCAAGGCTACACGCAAGATAACCCCTTGCAAGACAAGCAGGAACAAAGCCCCGCCCAAGGCCAGAATCAAGGAACGGAACAGCGTCAGTACCGTCTCCTCCTGCTTTCCCGCCCCGAACGCCTGGGCCGTGAAGCCGCAAGTCCCCATCCGCAGGAATCCCAAGCTCCAGTACATGAAGTTGAAAATCATCGCCCCCAGCGAAATCGCCCCCATCGCATCCAAACTGTTCAGACGCCCGACCATCGCCAAGTCGATAGCCCCTAACAACGGGACCGTCACATTGCTGATCAGGTTCGGGATAGCCAAGTGCAGGATGGCGCGGTGCGTGTTTGGATTTCGGGATAAAGACATCACGGAGATAAGGTTATACGGTTTGGAATCAAGTAAAAAGAAATGCCGGGCAGATTATTGGCGAATCGGCCCGGCTTCAAGTGTCAAATGCTTTAAACTCCCGCGCTTATTGCCGGTTCAGGAATTCCGTCACGTTCTTTTCAATGCGCTCGCTGAGCTTGGATGTATCCGCTTTCTGGAATTTCAAGCCCGTAATATGCTCGTACAGTTCAATGTAGCGGTCCGAAACCTGCTGCACGAATTCCGGTGTCATTTCAGGCACCTTCTGGCCGGCCTGACCTTGGAAACCATTGCTGATCAGCCATTCGCGGACAAACTCCTTGGAAAGCTGGCGTTGCGGTTCGCCCTTGGCCTGGCGTTCCTCGTAGCCTTCGGCATAGAAATAGCGCGAAGAATCAGGCGTATGAATCTCGTCAATCAAGGTAATCTGCCCGTTATGCTTGCCGAATTCGTATTTGGTATCCACCAAGATAAGCCCCTTTTCCCGAGCCATCTGCTGCCCCCGGGCAAACAAAGCCAGCGCGTATTTTTCCAATTGTTCGTAGTCCTCGCGGCTTACCAAGCCCAGTTCCAGGATGCGTTCCTTGGAAATGTCCTCATCGTGTCCCACATCCGCCTTGGTCGTCGGCGTGATGATCGGATGCGGCAGCGGGTCGCTTTCACGCAGGCCGTCCGGCAGCTTTTCGCCGCAGAGCTCGCGCTTGCCCGCCTTGTATTCCCTCCAAGCATGGCCCGAAAGGTATCCGCGCACCACCATTTCCACCTTGAACGGCTCGCAGAACTTGCCCACCGTCACCATCGGGTCGGGCGAAGCAATCTTCCAGTTCGGCAGGATGTTGGCCGTGGCATCCAGGAAATAAGAAGCTATCTGGTTCAGAACCTGCCCCTTGAAAGGAATCCCCTTAGGCAAGACCACATCGAAGGCCGAGATACGGTCCGACACGACCATTGCTAAGTATTTGTTGTCAATGTTGTAAACGTCGCGGACTTTGCCCACATAAAGGCTCTTCTGTCCGGGAAAATGAAAATCGGTCTTGACTAAAGCTTGATCCATGATATTTTGTGTTTAAGCGTTCTTTCTTTTTATGTTTTTTCGAACCCATCGGCCCGCCCGCAAGACCCGCCCGGGAAAGCGCACCGCCGCCGCTGCTGGAAACCGCTTGCAACTCCATCCGGGCTTCCGGCACCTTGTCCGGCCTGTTTCCCGCATAAGCTTCAAGCCAGCTTTCCGCCTTCACCCAGCCGCTTCGGGCCTCAGCGCAAGAAATCGGCGGAGGCAAGACACCACAATGTCAACAGCACTGCAAGCTGTGCGTAGAACCACGCGAAGTCCGCGCTATGCCGGGGTGTATGCAACGATCCGGTTTGTCTTCTGTCTTACTCCAGAAAACGGTTTTCCTTCAGCAAAGCCACCAGCCCTGCCGAAATCGCCTCGTTGTCCTTCTTCGTATACCTCCGCTGCGTGAACACCTGCGCCAAGTTGGGAAGCTGGTTCTCTTCCAAGAGCCTCTTGGTCAGCTCGCTATGGTCGGTATCGTAATACAGCTGGCGGATATCCTCGTCGCTCTCCTTGCGGTAAGTCTCGTAATGCACCACCGCCTTGAGCGGCAGACGATCGCTTAACGCCGGTTCTTCGGCCGGGTAGCCCATCGTGATGGTCGTGATGGGAATCACCCCCTTGGGCATTTCCAGCACCTGCGCGATTTCCCGCGCCATGTACAGCGTGGTGCCCAGGAAACAGAGTCCCAGGCCTTCGGCCTCGGCAGCCACGGCTATGTTCTGGGCAAAGAGCATCGAATCGATGCAACCGCAGACAAACCAGAGGAAATTGTCGTAGGAACGTTCCGCCCCGTTGATTTCGCACCAATGCTGGAAACGGGCCACATCGGCGGCCACCGTCAGCACGACCGGCGCCTGCTTGATCATCGGCTGGTTGAAATGGAGAGGGGAGAGCTTGGCTTTCATTTCCGCGCTCTGCGTCACCACTACGCTGTAAACCTGCATGTTGCCGGTGTTCGAGGCGCGGGTTCCCGCTTCCAGGACACGTTCCAATACATCTTGGGGGATTTTCTTTTCCTGGTATTTCCGGATGCTCCGGTGTTTCAAAATGGTTTCTAAGGTGGGGTTCATTTTTTTAGTATATGGTTTACCGAACCTCTTGCGGACTGTCGTTCGGCTCCGGTCTTTGTTCGCCTGCAAGGGCAACTTGGCGGAAAGCGCAAGAGGGGGCTGTTACAAAACTACAAAGTTAGCCATAAAAGCCGAAACCGGAAAGCCGAGGCCGCATAGCTTTCGCATTGTCTGGCATCCCGCCTTTCCCGTTGGCAAAATGCGGCATCTTATCCTGTTTATTTTCTGTTTCTTATTGATAGTATGGCAAGATTGCTAAATTTTGGCAGCACTTTTTGTAAAAATTGCTAAAATTAGACAGCACTTTTTGTAAAAACTGCTGTAATCTAACAGCAATTTTATATATTTGCAGCGAAATCCAACCTAAAAGACATATTGCCATGCAGGTACTGCAAGAGAAATTCAAGATGCTTCTGGATGCGACCGACACCGCATATGTGCGCGATGTCCATGACCGCATAGCTTGGGACGACCGGCTTGTTTCCATTCTCGGAGCAAGAGGCATAGGCAAGACCACCCTCGTACTCCAGCATATCAAGCTTTACGAGGATATTCTTTCCACCCTGTATGTCTCGGCCGATGATCTCTGGTTTTCGAGCCATACCCTTTATGAATTGGCTGACGCATTCTATAAGAACGGAGGCAAAGCCCTTTACATCGACGAGATTCATAAATACCGAAACTGGGCGCAGGAAATCAAGAACATCTACGACAGTTACCCGCGATTGCGGGTCGCTTATACAGGCTCTTCCATCCTGGATTTGAAAAAAGGCGGCTCGGATCTTAGCCGCAGGCTTTTGGAATATTCCCTTTACGGGCTTTCGTTCCGCGAATATTTGGCCTTGAGCCAAGGCATCAGGCTTCCTCAGCATTCGTTGGAACAGGTTTTACAGGGCAAGATAGATTTCCCTTATTCGGATTACCGTCCCATCCCGCTTTTCAAAGCCTATCTGAAAGAGGGTTATTACCCTTATTTTCGGGAAAAATCCTATTATCTGCGGCTCAATAATGTGATAAACAGGGTGGTTGATGAAGATATCCCTCGTTTCGCCGGCCTTTCGGCAGTGGCAGCCGACAAGCTGAAGACCCTCTTGTACATTGTGGCGCAGAGCGTGCCTTTCAAGCCCAATTACAGCAAGATAGCCGAAGGTCTCGGCATCCATCGCAATTCGGTGGCCGAGCTGATGCTGTGGCTCGACAAGGCAGGCCTTGTCAGTCTTTTGCGTGAGGAAACGCAAGGAATCAGGCTGCTGGGAAAAGTGAACAAAGTCTATCTCGACAACCCGAACCTGTCCTATGCGCTTTCGGATACCGGACCGGACGTAGGCAATCTGCGGGAAACCGCCTTCTTTTCCAGCCTGCGGGTGAAATACCCGGTCAAGGCTTCGCCTGTCTCGGATTTCAAAGTAGGGAAATACACCTTTGAAGTGGGCGGCAAGAGCAAGGGGAAGAAGCAAGTCAAAGAAGTCAGCGATGCCTATGTGGTGAAGGACGATATCGAGTACGGCAGCCAGAACATAGTGCCCTTGTGGGCGTTCGGCCTGCTCTATTGAGGCGTTTTTTTTGATTTGACCCGATGCGGGTTTAAGGCACGCGTCTTACGATTCCAGATGCCTTACAGCCCGATGACGCATTCTTGCCCGGGGATGGCGGTCGGGAAGGGAGAGGCGATGCCGTCGGCCGGGCTGGTCGCGTCCGGAATGCCGGAATCGCCAAAAGTCGCCTTGGCACGGGGAACGAGGCGGAGGTTGAAGGTATAGTTGCAGTTCCGGTAAATCGAATAGGAACGGTCGACATCGTCCGGGGCATCGTTGCCCAGATAGACATCGGTGGCCCGCTGAGCACCCGAGGCCGTCACCGCCGTGATATGCAGGCGGCAGGCGGTCGATTCGTCGAACGCCCCGAATCCGGGTACGTAATAGAATCTGTACGCATAATCCTCGGTAGGGGAATTGATGTTCTCAATCCGGAATTCGCTGCGCGGGATGTTCGTTGTCAGGTAGTCGCTTTCTTCGGGCGGGAAAACGAAGGTCTGGGTCGGGATATTCATCAGCTGGATTTCCACGTACTGGATGGCGTTATTGCCCGAAAAGGCCGGGGAGGCGGCGATGCCGATGGCGATGTTCGAGACCAAGCGGCCCAAGGTGACCGAAATCTCCTGGCCTTGGCGGATATTTCCTTCGTAATAGCCCGACATATAGATGCGTTCGGTGGTACCCACCCCTAAATTGTCGGCCGAAAGCCCCACATAAGGGATAGAGGCCTTGTATTCCTGGAAATCCCGCAGCAACGGGCAGGCGGAGACAATGGCATTGAACTCGCTTTCGTACAGGTTGGCCACTAAGCAGACCGTCGTTCCGTCGTAGATGGCCAGGTTGACATTCAGGATGGTGGACATCACTCCCTCGTAACGCCCGCCATTGGTATAGTCGTGGTGGTCGCTCACCACCAAGTTGCCTTCCGGGTCGTATTGGAAGACCGACAGGGTCTTGATCATATTGAGGTCTTCCGGCTGCATCTGAGTGGTGGATTTGGTGGCTGTTCCCGGCTCCAGCGGGCGCTCCTCGGGGAGCGCCGTGGAAATCCGGAGAGTGGCCTTTGTCAGAACCACTTCTTTGGGGGGTAAGTCTTTGGTTTCGGGCTTGGTGCAGGCGGCTGGGAGCAGCAAGGCCGCCCACAGCAGGCACAGCAGGTATCGGCTGCACGCGCTCAAGCTTTGCTTTCTTGCCGTTTTCTTCTTGGCAGAAACCGCACGGCTCGGGTTCCGCTTGCGGCTCGATGGAAAAATGCCTTTGTATGCCGAAGTTCTCATGGTCAAAAATTTTTTCACGCCCTTTCGTAAGGGCCTTCGCTTTTCTTCGATTATCGCTTGTCCGGGCTTCCGCTGCCGGCCAAGCCATTCTCTTTAGATTTCCACGTCCGCATCCCAGCTGATGTTCTGCCAGGAAAATACGGTGACTCCGCCGGTGATGGAGACTTCGCCCACATAATGGTAGGAATGCCCCGGCTCGAATATCCGGTGGTTGAGGCTCATGCTGTACTGGGTCGGGATCCCGTTCACTTGCAGGTGGAGCACCACGATAAGACTGCTGGAGGTGGCATCGGTGGGCAGGATGCCGCACTCGGCCATCAGCGTGCCTGCCGGCAAATCCACGGTCTGGCCGTTCGTGGCCATGCTGGAGTCTTGCTGCACGATATGGAAATCGCGGATGGTGGTCTGGCTGCGCTTGTTGCCCGGCAGGATCTCTAAATAATGGCCGTAGGGAGTCCAGTTGTAGCTGCCGCTGCCGGGATCTTGCAGCCCGGAAATCTCGATGCCGGAGGACATCAGGTCCAGACGGTGCACGTTCGAGTCCGGCCGTATCGTGAACCGCAGCTGGGCGGTCTGATGGACCATCGGGTTCAGGCGGATCACTTGCACTTGGTCGGAGGGCGTGACGGTGACGGAGGTGTAGTCGGTGGAGGGATTGGCTCCGGTGTAGCGGGCATCGTTGGCCATCAGGTATTGGCCGTTTTCCAGTTTCATGCTCAGGCTGGCCACATCGGCATTGACCCAGGGCAGGGCGGGGGAGACCGCGCGGAAATGGTATTCTCCGGGCGTGAGGTACATGGCCGGTTCCATCGTTTCCATCAAAGCTTTCCCTTCGGCATCCACGGCGCAAGGGTAGAGGGAGTTCAGGCCGTCGTTGGCATTGAGGACTACGTAGGATTTGTAGGAGTCGTGACGCCAGCTGTAGGTGGTCTCGTATTTCCAACGTCTATTCCACCAATCCCAGGTCGAGTCAATCTGCATGACCTGTTTTTCCATTATCAGCCATACCGTCGAGCCCTCCGGCAGCGGTAGCGGCGTCTCCCCGTTGTAGGTACCGGCATCCACCGCCGTGCTTTTTGTTCCCGCTCCGGCCGGCGCGGCATAAGCGCCGCCCAAGACAAAGCGGACCTCCTGCGCTGTTCCGTCTGCCGGCAGGATATCGTCCCCGCCCATGTCCGGACGGCAGCTCCAGAAAGCCCACAGCAGCAAGCCTGGAAGCAGCAAAGAGGTGAATATTAATCGTAGTCTGTCCATTTTCCTGTTGTTAAAAATCCAAGTCCCGCACGCAGCGCACCTGCATCCCCAAGTTGAATTCCGTGCCGACCGCGCTGATTTGCATGTTCGTTGTATTATCTCCAATCACTTTGAACCAGCTGCCGTAGTTCAAAGTCCCGCCTTTGTCACCCGAAGAAGCGTAGGCTACTTCCCCGCCGATGTTGTAAATTGTTCCATCTCCCCAGTCGGACACTAAGCCGGATAGGGGCAGGTACAGCCTTTCCACCGGATAATCCCAGTCGAAATCCGTCTTGACATTGTCCCGGCTCAGCCTGTCCTGCGCCGAGGTCGGAAAACGCTCGATGACCAGGACGGCTCTCGGGTTGCGGGCTTTTTCGCTCTCGTTATCCCCCACCAGTACAATCCTCCAGCGGAGGCGGTAGGCTTCGTTCGTGCCTTGGTTCTTCAGGGCATAGACCACGCCCCAGTTGAAGGTGTAGTCGCCAGTGCCGGGGGTGATATCATCATTGGTGCAGGTATAGCGTGTCCAGTCCTCGTTATCGAAAGAGATGACGTAGGTGGTCGAGCAGTTGGGAGAAGGGTCGCTTGTCTCGGTGCGTTCCAGGTAGGGGAAATCCCCGGTATAGGCCGGTCTGCCGTGCAGGGAGGCCGGGTAGGGAGAGAACGCGCCGCTGATAAGGACAATGTCTTTGTAATCTTCGGCAAAGTTCGGTTCGTCGTATTCCGCAGAAGTGGACCAATTAGTTCCGGCTTCTGTGAATACCCGCAGGGTGATATTGCCGGCGATGGGGGAATAGGGCATGATACCTAACCAGTCTTCCGGCGTAGGCAGTCGCCAGCCGGCAGGGCAGGGCTGGTCGGAGGGAGTGTTCCAGTGCGTGGCGGCGTTCGGGATATTGGCATTCCGATTGTCGTAGAATCCCAAGAGGCGGTCGTTCCTGCTGTTTCCGCCGGTAGGGAATTCCCCCATCTGCCAGACGATATGGTTAGGGTCTTGGTCCTCCCTGGGCCACCAAACGTCCTCATTCCACGGATTCGGTTCCCAGACGATATCGTAGCCGGGGTTGCTCCATGTGCGCAAGTCCACGGCCGGATAAACTTTTCTCCCCGCTTGCAAGGCATCGTCCAGCGAGGTTTCCAGATCGGCCGATCCGTTCCGGAAATCATTCGGGAAAAACGGGATGTTCCGCCCGAACTGGTAGAAAAAGCCCACGCTCTTGTTCCATTCCTCGATGGAAGCCGTCGGGTTCGCGCTCGAAGCCCCCAGGTTGCGGTCGCTCCAAAGCACCCCGTTGAAGCTCACCGGCGTACCTATGTCCACGGTTTCCAAGTAGTCGTCGATCCAGTCGTAATACTGCGGGATGATGGTCACCACCCGCACCTCGTCGGTGGTCACCGTCAGGCGTATCGTATAGACAACATTGCTTTTCAGTTCGAGCGGGGTGCGGGAGCCGTCGGGGGCGGTCATCACCAGCTCGCAGTCCACAACGCCGTTGTTCCCGATGCTCGGGCGGTTGGTATGCACCCGGATCCGGAGCGCCTGGTTGTTGTTGTCGGCAGGCCGGTAAGGCAGCACGAGGCATTCCTCCACCAATTTCACCGGATCCACGCCCACGACGGCATTGCCGGTATTGTCGTAGAGAAGGAAGGTCTGCCGCGAGCCTGAAGGCGATACCTGTCCGGTCTCTATGTCCAGAATCCCTTCCGGATAGCTTTCAAAGTCGATATGGGTGATTTTCACGTCTTCCAATGGGGACACGTCCTGGCGCGAGGCTTCGATGATCAGCTTGGCCATGCTGTGCTTGAACGGCATCTCGATGACAAAGGAGGAATTCTCGGCATTGCGGCCCAGGACAGACCCCCAGCGCATGTCCGGGAAATCGCAGAAATTGCCTCGGTTGCTGCTGCGTATCGTGCCTTTCAAGGGGTATTGGGGCGCTTGCCCCGTGCTGCGGTCGTACCGGATATTGTCATAGACCGGGCTGGCATCACCCAAGGTCATCCCGAAGAAATCCAGCGTCCTTTCCATGAAGGAGTTGGCACCGGAATAGGTGATATGGCCATTGGCTTCCGTTCCCGACACGGCCAGTACCGGGTTTCTCCAGTCCCGGCTGCCGCCTGCCGGGCTGACTACCGCGAAAAGCGCGTACGTGGTGGCATCGGCAAAGGCTTTCGACTCTGGATTCTCATCCCCTTCCATCGGCACGATGGACGAGGAAAGTCGGAAAAGCGCATCTCCGTTGCGTGGAGGTTCTTCTTCCTGGCAGCTCCAAGCCGCAGCTAATCCGAGAATCAGCAGAAAGAGAATCAAAATCTTATATGTCAACTGCTTGTTTTGCATATTTGCTTGCAATCTTTTGCTTGTGTCGCCTTTCTTTTTCTATCGGTTTCTTTGGGCAGCAGGTCTGGTTCGTTTTTTTTATCGGACGGATTTGTTATTTCGTTTAAGTATTGTCTGTGCCTGTCATCCGTGATCCACAATCGGGATGTCAATCAGTACATGTTCTTCCCAGTCTTCCTCTTCGGCTTGGATTTGGAAGGAGTTGAGCGAGAACTCTATCGTGATCACGTAACCTTTGCCCGGGGTCAGCGTAGGCACATTGGCACCGTTTTTGGTGATTTGCACTGGAAAATTCCAGTGTTTGTCCTCTTCGATGAAGGAGCTGAAGTTGTCGGGCGAGCGGTCGGCTATGACTTGAACTAGGATGTTGGCGTCCCGCAGGCTGAGGTCGTCCGGATTGTAGGGAGCTACGTAGAGCGTGTCCAACAGGATGTCATCGGTGATTTGCAGGATGCGGTCGTGCGTTCGGCTCAACAGGCTGTCTTGTCCGAAAGCCGTTACTGATTCGGCTACCCCTGCTAACCTGTAACTCTGGTTGTTCCATTGCAGTGCCCCGGGCATATAGCCTTCGGGCAGGGCAATTCGGACATTGCGGAACATCATGTGTCCTAATGTGGCCGGGTCGCGTCGAATCCGGAAGATGAGACGGGAACAAGCGTGCTTGAACACATGGTCTTCGCGTTGACCTCCACCCATGTCGCGGTCGAAAGGCTGCGCCGCGCTGCCGGTAGAGCCTCCGGAGCAGACTAAGAAATCCGTCTTGCCGTCTTGGTAGTTGACTGGAATCGGAATCTGTCGGTAATCACCTTGGTACAAGTCCGTTGCGCTTCCGCCTTCGGGCATCATGTCTTGAGGAGCGTACCCGCTCAGGTGCAGGTTTCCTATGCTTGGATAAGGTACGCCTGTGTTGTACGGCATCCGGTTGCTGTTTTCGGACGAGTAGTAATTGATTTCATTTTCTGGAAGAGCCACACAATAGGGAACGCCTGAGGCAGAGGCCAGGCTATGGTATGTGTTTTCGTCCCAGAAGATAAGCCTTGCCTTTCCGGTGCCTTCCCCGCTGGATTTGAAGTTGAGCGACACGGTCTTGGTTTCCGGCTCGTCTCCTCCGATAGGATCCGGCTCGCAGGAACAGAAAGCCCCGGCAAGGAGAACTATCGGCATTATATGTAGGATAACGTCTTTCATCTTGGTTTAGCAGACTTAGGTAAAGTCTTTTTTATTCGGCCACTCCGAGACCCTCGCCGCCGGTGTCATCCCATTCTTCGCAGATGGTATGGGTTTGGATGAACACGGGCGTCTGAACCGAGCCTAAAGTGGCTATGCTGTTTAAACGCAGTATGTAGTAATGGTTTCGGTAAATCATGCTTTCGGAGAAAGCTACCTCGGTGTCGCCCACATGCCGGCCTTGGCCATCGATATAGGTGTGGTAGTAGCACCAGCCGCGATTGAAGGCGGTGAAGTTTTCCTCGGTAAGGTAGTAGCCTTCGGGTGTGTAGCGGTTCTGGTAGTGGTTTAGCAAGGCGTAGGCTGCCCCTATGCTGTAGAAAGAGCCTCCCGAACGATAGACGAAGAAACTTTGGGCATCGTAGGTGCTGCTGGTTGCCAAAACCGTGTTTGTTGAAAATGCATCTTCCTCGTTAAGCTGGTTTCGGTAGTCCAAGCAGAATGTCATGAAGTTCTGTGCCTGCTTCTCGTTGGCAAAGGAAACAAGGTTCAATCCGTTTATATCGTCCATCAGGTCCCATCCTTTGCCGGTGGTCTGGTTTGCTTCGATTACGCCGCCTTGGTTTCGGTATTGGCTCAGGTTGGCATCGCTTGTGGTATTGTAGGTGTCGATTTCTCCGGTGGTGGCCACGAGGTAACGAGGGGTGAACATAGAGGCAATCAGGAGATGGGTCGTGAAGTTGAGGGGGATGATTTTTTCTTCTTCCGGCGTGAAATAAGCGCCGATAGTAGTGTAATCGTAAGAAAAAGTGTTTTCCAGGCAGTACAGCCCTTGGGTGTATTCGTTCAGGCTGTTCTCTCCGGGTACGCGGGCCGCATCGTACTTTTCGGCATGACGGAGGCTTCGGTGCTGGTGCTCGCGCAGCATTTCGATGGAATGGTATGCGAAATTTTCCCGCACATAGTCATAGTTGACGATGTATTGGGATGCGGAATAGCGGAGGCTTTCGCTGACTAAGTAATTGGGGTCTGCTTGGCCTTGGTCATCGGTGGTATAAGGTTGGAAAAGCAGTTTCTTGTTGGCGCAATTGACCATGTACTGAAGGTCGGAAAGCCTTATCCATCCTTTCTGCGAACCGTCGGGCAAAAGCAAGGCGCCGGAGAGAGGAATGTAGTCGCCTTGGGTTTCAGCAGTGAGGTGGACTTTGGATACGACCCGTTGCAGCTCGTTGCATATTACCGGGATTGTGGGTGCCCCGGTGGTGTTTTCTTCGATTTGAAATTGGCGTTCCAGTTCCTCGTTGAGGCCGATGCCGAACATGACGATGTTGGTCAGCTCGCTGTTTTCGTCTAAGTGCTCACCTGGTCGGAAATCCCGGTAATGGGCAAAATCGGAAATGGTATTGCAGAAGTCAGAGGAATTGAGTGTGGCGTTTTCGGCGGTGTAGGGGGAGGATGGCCCGTTCTGAAGGATATGGGCACGTTGGTTCGCCGTCAGGTTGGCTGCGATATAGAGGTGGTAGCTCCCGGGGTCGATACGAGCGGAAACCGTGTGCTTGAGTCCGGTTTCGGTTCGTTGGGCAAGGGAACCGGCAAAGTTGATATTGACCACGCCGGAGGATGGTTGTTCCGAGCCATCGGCTGTAAGCGGCACGAAGAAGAGATCCACAATGTCGATTTGGCGTTCTTCGGGCAAGCCATCGGTCTGGCTGATATAAGGCATATTGATGGAAAGGATGGTATTGATGTTCTCGGCGCGATCGCGGATGTCGTCCGACAAAGCCTCCGGCTTGCAGCCTGTGCCTATGGCCGTCAGCCAAGCGGTTGCGGCGAGGAGGGCGAAGGTATGGATGGCTTTGTTCCTGAACATTTTCTATCCCGTATTATGGCTTGTTTGCCAAGTTGTTTGTTGTGTGACAGGTTTTTACGGCAAAAGTCCTGTCTTTGTTACGAATTTTTTTTCTCTCAGATTCCCATGTCGTTGAGCACGACCCGCCAGTTTTCTATCTGCAAGGCGGATACGATGCCGGTGGCGGGATTGATGAAGAACACGATGTTGAAGGTGTTGCTGCGGTCGAGCCACTCCTGGTCGGAGATGTTCCTGTAATAGACGCTCTTGAACATCAGCAGGTAGGCGGTCAGGTCGATGTCCAGGAGGCATTCGGGTTCTTCCGATGCCGGTTTGGCGTCCGGCCTGCTCCCGTTTTCCGGGTTCGATAGGATTTGCAGCCTTGAAGGCTCGTCGGCCATCAGGCGGAGGGTGTTGATTTCTGCTTTCAGCACGTCTATGTCCTCTTCTTGGTCGATACCTGCTTTGAAGTGTTCATGATAGACCACGCTACTGTCCTCGATAAGCTCGTTGCGGTAGTCCATGTGGCCGTTGTCAGCAGTAATCCGGAAGCTGTATTGTTCTTCGGGAATGCTGTCGGTGGTGGTGGACTGCAGCAGGAAGGTGATGCTCTTGGTATTGTTGAGCATGTGGATGGTGGCGTAGGAATGCCGGGCGGAGTCTATGCTGAAAACGGCATTGCCGTACAGCAAGGGATCCAAGGATTCGTCCATGCGGAGATGGTTGTCCTCGTCCCGGCGGAGTCGGACATGGAGGTCTTTCATTGTTGATACGCCCGGTTCGAGATCCGGGCATTCGTAGAAGGGTTCTTCGTGGCCGGCCCAAGCGATTAGATGGTAGTCGCCGGTAGGCATCGAAAGGGAATATTCGTGGACTCCGGTTTCGGCGAAGTCTTGCGGGTAATCCCGGCGGAGGGCTACGAACTGGCTGTCCCGGTCGAAGATGAACAGGTCGATGCCGACCGGGGTTCCGGGCGGCGTGTTGGTGAAAGCCATGTTGTAGTCGTACACAAAGCTGATACGCGACTCGCAGGGATCCAGATCCTCGTAGATGGCGCTACAGGATACCGACAGTCCGGACAGGAGCAGCCATAGCAGTTTCTTGTGCGGGAGTTTCATGGTATTGTCTGGTTGTTTTTTGTCAAGCGGCCTGTCGTGCCGCGTATTGGGCGGCGTGCGAGGGCAGGCAGTCGTTGTTTTGGCTTCCTGCCTGTCCCTGCACGCCGCCCTCGAACAAGGGTGAATATCGATGCAACGGAATTTCTGACGGCTGTCAGCCGGGTATTAGAGGGCGAAGTCGTTGAGGATGACCGTCCAGGGTTGGATTAAGATTTCCATCTGGAAGTTGGCATCCTGTTCTTCCACTTGTTCGTCGTCATCGGGAAGGTCGGGGGTCACATCGCCGAAACCGCTGATGCTGGTGACACCCACCTTGTACCAATGGTTGCGGACCACGCCGTATTCCATATCGGTGAGCTGGCCATCGTTGGGGTTGGCAGAAGAACTATGCCCGATGGTGGCCATGTAGTAGCTCATGCCCTTGTAATAAACGGCGATGCCGTAGGTTTCCATGAGGGTGTTGGAGTTGGCCATCACGTAATTGTCGTTTTCCACGTTGTTCAGAAGTCCTTCAACGGCGGTGCAGCTGCTGGAGGTGCTGTTGTCTCTATAGTAGGCCAGGAAACCGGTCTTGTTGGCAAAGAAACGGTTGTTATAGACAAAGAAGGTACCGTTCGTTTCCAACGTGGCATCGATGGCGAGGTTGTCATCAGTGTGGAACATATCCATTTCTGGTGTATGCTTGGCTTGGAACATGATGCCGGTGAAGTGGTTGGCGGGCGTAGGATTGCCGCCGACCGTGGTCGCATCGGTGTTTTCCAGGCAGTAGATGGACGGGTAAGCCGGGCTTGTCGTGTTGCCGAGACTTTCCATGTTGTCGATGTCAATGTTGGAGGCATCGGTCAGGTTGCCTTGCGATGTGTTATCGCCGAAGTTCGGGTCGATATAGTTCGGGTCGGTGTAATGGCCGAATACATAGGAAACGGTGTTGAGGAGGACAGGCTGCATGGCAACCAGATCGGTGGTTACCGTGCCGGCAGTTCCCCCGCTGGTGGTGGAGACATCGAAGGTGAAGGTGCGGGCGGGTCGTCCGGGATTGTATTCTATCTTGGCTACGGCGCGGTTCACTTCCATCTGAATGCGGAGCGGATTGCTTTCCGTATTGTCAGCTCTGGAGAGGATGGCTTCTTTTGCACTATGTATGTAGTTGGTCATCAGAAAGTTACCAGATGTTGCATAGTTTGTGGCATCACCGTTGACGGCAGAAAAGGACGCGTCCGCATCAAAAGTTCCGTCTTTCTGGAAATTGTTGGCAAGCGTTCCCATGTTGACCCCGACATAGACCGTGTAGGTTCCTTCGGGCACGGCGAAAGTAGGGGTGTTGTAAGCGGTGCTGATGGCATCGGGCGTCAGACGGCTTTTCTCGATCAGCTCATTGTGGACGATTTTGTTGTTGTTCTTATCCACAAAAATGATGTTGACATTGGTAATGGTTTGTTCGGCTTCGCTGCCGGCATCGGTAATGGAATCCTCTACCGTGGTGGCTTTCGATACCAAGTCGTCGGCAAATGACAAGGACAATTGGGCGTAGGCAGCGTTCTTGATAGTGTCGTCTCCCCCCTTGTCTGTTCCTTTTTCGTTGTTGCAAGCTCCTAAGCCGAGTACCAGCAGGGAGCCTAACAGAATCTTGTTGAATTTCATTGTTGCTTTGTTTTTAATTAATATCCTCGTTTATTAATTTCTTCGATATTGGGCTTGGCTGACGGGTCGCCGTGCAGGGCGGCTTCTTCCCAGAGCAGCAAGGCATCTTCGGTATGGCCTTCCATATAGGCGATATGGGCGCGGATGCCTAAGGTGAAGTCCTCGTATTTGGTATTGAGCAGGTAGAGCCTCGCCTGGTCCAGGTTCCCTTCCGCCAGCGCGATCCGGGCCGCGTTGGCATTGGTGATGGAATGGGTCGGGTAGGTGTCGGCCGCAATCTTGATGACCTCGTTGTATTTGGCTGTGTCTTGGGCGTAATAGGCCTTGGCCACGTTGTAAAACTCGTACACGTTCAGTTCCGAGGGCTGGGTAAAGACTAATTCATGCGCCTCTTCTATAGAGCGTTCCTTGCTGATGTAGGAGACATGGAAGGTGTTCTTGCGCAAGGAGGGGTAGAGGATGCGGAAAATCAACTGGTAGGGCTTGCCACCGTCTATCTGCTTGATCCTGTATTCCCTTTCGTCCGGGTCGTCCACGCTTTCCATGATTTGGATGATTTCTTCCTTATGGGCGATGCCGGTCATCCGGACCAGTTCCATGAGGTCGTCCCAGTTCTCTTCGCCCGGCAGCACGCTCAGCACGCCTTGGGGAAGCTGGTGGATGTAGGCGATATAGTCTTTCAATGCCAAGGCACGCTTTTGGGCTAAGTTCGTGTTATAGGCATAGGAACCTTCCGGTGAGGCGAAACCTTGGATGTCCATTTCCAGGATTTCGTAGGCGGGATTCCTCAACACGAAAAGCAGCACGCTGTCTATCTTGTCGATTTCTCGCTGGTTGGAACCTAATTCGGGCCGGATTTCGGCTTTGCCTACATCGAACCTCAGGAAGGCGTCGCAGGAGCGGTGACGGGAAACGAATTCCTCGGGGCAGGGGATTTCGGGCGAGAGCTGGATGCGGGGCTGGTATAGGATTTGCCCCATTTGCATGGAATCGCTCTGGTTCAAGCCGCATCCGGCGCAGCCGCTCACTTCCTGACGGATGTAGAGCGAGGCTTGATCCATCCACTGTTCAAAGCGGACTTCGGTATTGAGGTCTATTTCAGCACCTTTCGTGTTTTTCCCGATGAGCAGGGTGTCGGCCGTTTCGGGAATCCGGTGCTCGCGGAGGTTTTTCAGGTAACGGGTACGTCCGTAGGCATAGACCGGCGGCAGTTCCTTTTGATGAAGGCTGTCTTTGGAGATGAGGACCGGCACTAATTTGCGCTGGTGCTGGGCCCGGGTCTTCTTGTCTCCGGTATAAAGCCTGAAATAGATATCGACCCTTCCGGCATCGATGCGGAAAAGAGAGTCGGGGGTCAGCACCCGGTAGTCGTATTGGTTTTTCTTGCTTTTCTTTAGCTTGCGTTCTTGCTTTGCCGTTTTTGCGTCATCACGACTTGTCGGCGCTGCTTGCGGCAGGCTGTCTGTGAGGGCGGTTTCCAAGCCGTTTTTTGCCAGCGCTCCGTCTGTTTCCCTCATGGCCGGGCTGGCATGGCTTGCCGCCATCAGGCAGGATGCTCCCGACAAAACAATCGCGATTAAAGAGAGTTTCCCTTTCATGGCAAAATTTACTTCATTATATAAATCACGCTGAGGGAGGCTTTCGTTGGCCCGAAATAATGCTTCACGCCTTCTCCAATCAGGGTTCCGCAGGTGGCGCAGGGGAATTTGTCGTATATCGAATAGATATAGCCGATGCCGATGGAGGCTTCTATGCTCCAGTTTTTGCTCAGGAGCCACTGGTAGCCGTAAGCGATGCCTACGCCGGCACCCCATCCTTCAAAGCGGGCGGTTTTGGTTTCTGGAAAAGCGTTGAAAACGAGGTCGGTTCCTCCGATGTTGTATTGCCCTCCGATGGCGTGAAGCCCGAGGAAGTGGCCGTTGAACTTGTCGCAGAACCAGTAGCGGGCTTCGGGCTGCGCGAACCAATGTCTCCATTTCTTCATTTCGGAGATGTCCCACATGTTGATGTTCCCATTGATGTCCAGACTCCAGTGTTTTGCCAAGCCGAATTCAAAACCGAGGTTCACGGATGCCGTGGCATCGTAGAGCAGGTTGGTCTTGATGGCTGCCACTTGGGCGGACGAATAGCTCCATGCGGAGAATATGAGAAGCAAAAGCAGTGCAATTCTTTTCATATTGTCTTTGTAGCCCCGGGTTTTCTGCCTGCATCACGCGTCAATGGCAGAGCGGGGGATTGCTTGAGCGTATTTATTTTAATTTTTGTTGGATTCTGGATCATTGCAGGTCTCTTAGCAAGAGACGGGCAGCAAAAAAAACGGAAAATCGTAGTACTTGTGATATAATAAACTGGAAAAACAGTCTATTAATTTATTTTCTGTTTTTCTGCCGCCTTTCGCTTTTCAGGTGCAAAAGTATTTCTAAGGTGCTTATTCAAGGTTTCATTTCTACAAAAAAGGAAGTTTCATTTCAACATTTTTGCAACATTCCGACATAGACAAAATTTATACATCATTTTTTAGAAATCTTATATCCAAACAGTTGTAGAAGTGTTCTGAAGGCCATGAGAGGCATTTATCAGAATTGCCCGTCTCTTGCTAAGAGACCTGCAATTTGATTTTTTTTAATACTTTTGCCGCCGGTTTCTTGCTAAGAGACAGGCAATTGGTTTTTCTACGATAAAAAGTGGCTTTCAGCCGTTTCTATTGGGTCTGGCATTTGTGTTGAGAGTTTTTTCTTCTTGTTTTGTCTGTATTTTATTTTTTTTCTTCGGAATTATTTTGGTGAAAGGGGGGGGGGCGAATACTACGTAATCTTATTGGGTATTCTTGCTTTATAGAATATAGAAGATGGCTCTGGTAGCGGTTTTTCTGTTTTTGCGTCACTACGTTTTTTGTTGTTTGTTTTTGATGGATTAATTTTTTTTAGGATGAGCAATCCGGAAGAATCTGGTGGTTTTACCCGGCCGGAATTGGGTGGGATGGATGTCAGGCGGGGTTGGAAGTTCAGTCAAAAGCAGGACTTGGGGAATAGGGGGATTTCTCGATGAACAGGATTCCGGAGACGGAAGGAAAGGAGGCAAAAAGAAATAAGATCTGGCTGGGTGATTCCGTTTCCGTTTCGGGCGAGGCGGGTATAGGCTCATCGTAAATAAAATCCCCCTGCCGTTCAAAAGTCAACGACAGGGGGACATGATTCCTTTCGGAACCTTATTGCAGGGCAAGGTTACTTGCCTACATTGTTGCTCCAGTCTTCAGCTGCAAAACGCTTGTATTGGTTGTAGCGCCACTGAGCGTTGTCCTGGCAAGCCTTGAAGAGTTCGTCGGCTTCGGCCGGGAAGAGCTTCTTGAGCGAGTTGAAGCGGACTTCGCCGTTGATGAAGTCGTTGAACTTGCTCCAATCCGGTTCCTTGCTGTCGAGCGTGAAGGGGTTCTGACCCGCCTTGGCCAGTTCCGGATTGTAGTGCCACAGATGCCAGTATCCGCATTCCACCGCTTTCTTTTCTTCCAGCTGGCTGTGACCCATGCCGGCTTTCACTCCGTGGTTGATACACGGAGCGTAGGCGATGATCAACGAAGGTCCTTGGTAGGCTTCGGCTTCGCGCAGCACTTTCAGGTATTGGGCTTGGTTGGCACCCATGGCCACTTGGGCCACGTAAACATAGCCGTAGGTCATGGCAATGGCGCCGAGGTCCTTTTTGCGGACGCGCTTGCCGCTGGCCGCGAATTGGGCGATGGCACCCATAGGGGTGGACTTGGAAGCCTGTCCGCCGGTGTTGGAGTAGACTTCGGTATCCAGTACCAGTACGTTCACGTTTTCGCCCGAAGCCAGGACATGATCCAATCCGCCGTATCCGATATCGTAAGCCCAGCCGTCACCACCGAAGATCCATTGCGACTTCTTGATCAGGTACTGGCTCAGATCCAGAATCTGCTTGCAAACCGGGCAATCGACACCCTTGAGCGCTTCGCGGATCTTGGGCGTTACTTCCTTGGTCTTTTCGGCATCTTCGCGGTTTTCGATCCAGGTCGTGAAGAGTTCCTTGGTCGAATCCGGGCATTTGGGATCTTCCATGGCCTGCTTCATCAGCATCTGCAGACGGTCGCGCATCTGGCGAACCGCCGTGGCCATACCCAAGCCGTATTCGGCGTTGTCTTCAAACAGGGAGTTGGCCCAAGCCGGACCGCAGCCGCAGGAGTTGGTGCAGTAAGGCGAGGAGGGGAAGGAACCGCCGTAGATGGAGGAGCATCCGGTAGCGTTGGCCACCATCATGCGGTCTCCGAAGATCTGGGTGATCAGCTTGATGTACGGGGTTTCGCCGCAACCGGCGCAAGCACCGGAGAATTCAAACAGAGGCTGTGCGAACTGGCTGTTCTTCACGGTCTTGGCTACGTCTACACGTTCGGCCTTGTTGCTTACGTGGTCAACCATGTAGTCCCAAACCTTGGCTTGGTCTTCCTGTTCGAGCAGCGGGCGCATGCTCAGGGCTTTTTCCTTGGCCGGGCATACATCCACGCAGTTGCCGCAGCCGGTGCAGTCCAGAACGCTCACCTGCATACGGAACTGCATGCCTTCGAATTCCTTGCCGATAGCCTTGATGGTGGCGGTTCCTGCGGGCAGGCCGGCCACTTCGGCTTCGGTCATCACGAACGGACGGATGGCAGCGTGAGGACATACATAGGAACATTGGTTGCATTGGATGCACTTGGTGGAATCCCAAGCGGGAACGTGGCTGGCAATGCCGCGCTTTTCGTAGCGGGAAGTGCCGGCCGGGAAAGTGCCGTCGGCCATATCCTTGAAGGCGCTTACCGGGAGGTCGTCGCCCTTCTGGTCGTTAACCACGTCCACGATGTTCTTGATGAAGTCGGGACGTTCGCCTTCGCGCTTGCCGATCTTGCCGTCGTCTTCCAGGTTCTTCCAGTCGGCGGGGATTTCCACCTTCACATAGTCGGCACCGCGGTCAACGGCAGCGAAGTTCATGTTGACGATGTTTTCGCCTTTCTTGCCGTAGGACTTCACGATGGCTTTCTTCATCTCTTCCACCGCCTTTTCGTAGGGGATTACGCCCGAAATCTTGAAGAAGGCCGATTGGAGGATGGTGTTGGTGCGGTTGCCCAGACCGATTTCCTCGGCAATCTTGGTGGCGTTGATGATATAGAAGTTGATGTCGTTTTCGGCCATGTACTTCTTCATGGCGTTGGGCAGCTGGCGTTTGGTTTCTTCCACATCCCACCAGGAGTTGAGCAGGAAGTTGCCGCCTTTCTTCAAGCCTTTCAGCATCGGGTACTTGAAGATGTAGTTGGCCACGTGGCAGGCTACGAAGTCGGGCGTGGTCACCAGGTACGGGGACATGATTTTCTTGTCGCCGAAACGCAGGTGGGAGCAGGTGAAGCCGCCCGATTTCTTGCTGTCATAGGAGAAGTAAGCCTGGCAGTATTTGTTGGTGGTGCCGCCGATAATCTTGATCGTGTTCTTGTTGGCACCCACGGTACCATCGGCGCCCAGGCCGTAGAATTTGCAGGAATAGGTCCCTTCGGGGCTGGTGCTGATTTCGGGAAGCACCGGCAGGGAGTGGTGGGTCAGGTCGTCCACGATACCTACCGTGAATTTGTTCATCGGCTTGTCAAGCTGCATGTTTTCGATCACGGACAGCATGTGGGCCGGGGTGGTATCCTTGGAGGACAGACCGTAGCGGCCGCAGATTACTTCGGGACGGTTGGCTACGTGGCTCAACACTTCCACTACGTCCAGGTAGAGGGCTTCTCCGGAAGCGCCGGGTTCCTTGCTGCGATCCAGTACGCAGAGGCGTTTTGCCGTCTTGGGCATCACGTCCAGCAGGTATTTGGCGCTGAAAGGACGGAACAGGTGGACGGTGATCAAACCTACGTTCTTCTTGCCTTGGGCGGCCAGGTAGTCGATGGTTTCAATCAGGGTTTCGGTAATCGAACCCATGGCCACCACCACGTATTCGGCATTGGGGTCGCCATAGTAGGTGAAAGGCTTGTAGGTGCGTCCGGTCAGAGCCGAAATCTTCTGCATGTAGTCGTTCACGATATCGGGAACGGCATCATAGTAAGGATTGCAAGCTTCGCGGGCCTGGAAATAGACATCCGGGTTCTGGGCGGTGCCTCGGGTAACGGGATGTTCGGGGTTCAGGGCGCGTTTGCGGTAGGCTTGCAGGGCATCCATGTCTACCAAAGCCTTGAGGTCTTCCATGTCGATGGCTTCGATCTTCTGGATTTCGTGCGAAGTGCGGAAGCCGTCGAAGAAGTGGCAGAACGGGACGCGGCTCTTGATGGCCGAAAGGTGGGCCACACCGGCCAGGTCCATACATTCCTGCACGGAGCTGGATGCCAAGAAAGCAAAACCGGTCTGACGGGTAGCGTAGATGTCCTGGTGGTCGCCGAAGATGGACAGGGCGTGCGATGCCAAGGCGCGGGCCGATACGTGGAACACGCCGGGGAGCAGTTCGCCGGCAATCTTGTACATGTTGGGGATCATCAGCAGCAAGCCTTGGGAGGCGGTGTAGGTAGTGGTGAGCGCACCGGCCTGCAACGAACCGTGAACGGCTCCGGAAGCGCCGGCTTCGGACTGCATTTCAACCACTTTGACTTTTTCACCAAACATGTTGGTCCTGCCTTGCGAAGCCCATTCGTCGATGTGTTCGGCCATAGGCGAAGACGGCGTGATAGGGTAGATGGCGGCTACTTCGCTGAACATGGAAGCCACGTAAGCGGTTGCCTCATTCCCGTCACAAGTCATGAATTTCTTTTCTTTTGCCATGATTATAACGTTTTTGCTTTCAGGTTTCTTTTGGAAAAACGAGTGCAAAGATACATCTTTTTAAGATACGCCAAGGGGCGTTCTCCGGAAAACTTTCGGTTTCGCGGCGCGTTTCTTGCCTTCTATCCATAGGCTTGCTTCGAGGATGCATTCGCCTCTGCCCGGCTTATTCCCATTCCCCTTCCTCCAATCGTTCCCATTCCCCGGCATCGCCTTCCACAAACGACTCGTAGGAAATGATGTCGTCCTCTTCCGGATTCCCGGTCGATTCCATGTTGGCATCGTAGTCGTCATAGTCCATGTAGCCGTCGTAGATGTCGCTCAGGCGGTTCATGGCATCGGTCTCGTCTTGGCTTTGATTTTGTTGTTCGAGCCATTGTCGCCTGGCTCGTTCGGGACCACCTGACTCTATCCATCTTCTATGGCTTTCTTCCAGCTGCCTGAGCGCTTGTTTGTCTCTTTCTTCTGCTTTTTGGGCTTCTTTTCGCCCCCATTCAAGGTATTCTTGAAATTCCTGTTCTTTTTGCCTTTTTTCGGATGCCTGATCCGAGCAGGATTTGCCTATGCAGGCGATGCCGAGAATAATGAAAAAGACGAGTCCTATGGCTGCGTATCTTTCTCCGTCCATGGTGGTGTGTATTAGGGTTGTTTTATCCCAAATCGGTCATTAGACACGCCGAGTCCGTTTCTGATTAGGAAAATGAGGCATTCGGGCATCTTGCCCGCTTCTGTCCGCATCCTGTTTCTCGCTACGCCTCGACGTAGCCCGCTACGCCTTCGGCTAGGCGAGAAGCATGCTGCATGACACAAGCGGGCAATCTCCCCAAAGTCTAATGACCGATTTGGGTTTATTTTGATTTGTATGCTGGAAGGTTCCATTTTGGGCGGTTTATGTATTTCCTCCCGTTGTGTCGGGATGGGTCGGATCGGCTTGGAAAAGATGTACTATGGGGGGCAATAGGATATAAAAGCCCAGGCTCAGGAAATAGGCTGCCCCGAGGCCGAGTTTGCCGTGGAACCAGAAGATGCACAGGATGACGAACGCGATAATGAAAAGGATGAAGGCAACGGGGTATTCCTTGTCCACGTTTCCGTACTCCCGGACGAATTGGGTAAAAGCGGGGGTGTCTCCGTAGCTATCCCAGGGTTTGTATTCCATCACCATTTCTGGGTAGTTGCCCGATGCAAGTTCGCGGCAAAGGCTATCGATCAGATCCAGTGCCTCGGTTTCAGCTGAAAAACATTGCTTTTCTTTCGGGAGGTGGTCGGTGAAATTTCCCATGCGATGACGATGTCGTTGAGCGTGAAATTGACTTTGCATAGGAGGGTAAATAAGATGATACGGAATTGCCCCATGCAGGGATTAGAACTGGCATACGCGGAGTACCGTGAGTCTTTTTGATAGCCTTGGAGGATTTCAGGATGATCCTTGACTTTTTGCCTCAGTTGCTGGTACTTGTTGTAGTAGGCGGTGAATTCTTGGACAAGCCGGGGGTAGTTTTCTCTGTTTTTGTTGCCTGATGATCCGGCGGTCAGTTCCTCGATTTGTGTCTCTTTGGGTTCGGTAAGGGGAATGGCGCTCAAATCAGCCCCGCAACGGGGACAGGATTCGGCATCCTTCTTGACAAACGAACCGCATTCAGGACAAAGGGCTGGCATAGGAGTTTGGTTTTGAGTGCAAAGATAGTGAAAGTCGAGCGCAGAGCAAACGAGCTTGCTCGATTTGTTCTGCCGAGACGCATCCTATCTTCGGCGACAGCCAACGATAGCGAAAGTCGAACGCAGAGCAAACGAGTTTGCTCGATTTGTTCTGCCGAGACGCATCCTATCTTCGATGCGAAGCATTCAAAGATAGCGAAAGTCGAGCGCAGAGGCAAGCCGCTCAATTGTTTTTCATTTGGTCGAATTGGATAGGAAAAGGCGTATTATAGGGGGCAATACGATGTAAGTGCCCAGGCTCAGGAAATAGGCTGTCCCGAGGCCGAGTTTGCCGTGGTGCCAGGCAAGAGCTATGATAGAGGTGGCGGTTATGGACAGGATGAGGGAGGAAAGGAATATTTCGGAATCGGTATCCGTGGATAGCAGATCGTTTATTCTGGCATCGGAAGTGTAAGACAACTGGCTTTCCTCATAATCGCTCACGTGCAAATCGGAACAAAGCAACCGGAGCAATGTCTGTGCATCGGTATCGGGTTCCCGTTCGTCGGAATGGTCCGGGCGGTTTTTCTTTTGCGATGGCCACTCTACGAGGATGCATTCTTTTTTGAACGAGACCCGGAACACGCAACGGTAGTCTCGGTAAATGCGGAACCGGCCCAACCAAGGCGTGTCCGGAGGGGTTGGGGTGGCATGCCTTATCTTCAGGTACCTTTTTAGTTGTTTATCGAACTTTTGAGGCTGTTGCATGGCTTTTTGCCTCAGTTGCTGGTACTTGTTGTAGTAGGCGGTGAATTCCTGGACAAGCCGGGGGTATTTTTCTGTGTCTTGGTATGGGGAGTCGGCTTCTTCTCTGGGCTGTTCAACGGACTCTTTCTGTAAGGTATTCCTTGATGTCTTGGCCGTTTTGTCCGCGCGGGTTTTCTTTATGGATTTGACTGTTTTGTTTTGTCTGGTGTTCCCGGAAGTCCCGGTCGTTTTATCTGCGCGGTTTTTCTTGGTGGGTTCGGCCGTCTTCTCCTGTTTGGTTTTCTTAGTGGGGCTGGAGTGTGTGGCGGCCTGCCCGGAAGTTTGCGTCTCTTTGGGTTCGGTAGGGGGAATGGCGCTCAAATCAGCCCCGCAACGGGGACAGGATTCGGCATCTTTCTTGACAAACGAACCGCATTCAGGGCAACGAGTTGGCATAGGAGTTTGGTTTTGAGTGCGAAGATAGTGAAAGTCGAGCGCAGAGCCAAAGTAATCCGAATCGGTTATTCATTTAGTCTCTATACCTAAACACTATTACACGACTATTGAAAGGCAATAATAAAAGCTAGATTAGAAACAAAGTCCCGAAAAGTTTTATAGTTCAGAATGGTTTTATTACCTTTGCGGCATTAGAACCTGCCAAGCCTCTTAACAATGCTCAAATCGGCGGGTCTTTTTTTTATTATCTGTATGAAAGAAAGTTTCACCAAGCCGTATTCTTCTCCGGAACAAATCGTCCAAATATTAAAACAACGAGGAATGATTATGGATAATGAGCAAAAAGTGGCGAATTATCTGATGAATATTGGCTATCATCGTCTTTCGGCTTACATTTATCCGTTCTACAAAAGTCCTAAAAGTAATTTGCAACTAAAAGAGGGAACGAAATTCGAGCAAGTTTTGACGCTCTATCGCTTTGACAAGAAGTTGCGTATTCTTCTTTTTAATGAGATTGAAAAGATTGAAGTTGCCATCCGTAGCGTATTGGCGAATATAGGATGTCAAGAGCTTAGTGATAAGTATTGGATAACAAAGGTGGAGTATTTTGCCAATGCCGGGAAATTCAATCAGACGTTGGCAGTCATAGAAAAGGAACTTGCATCAAGTAAGGAAGATTATATTGAGAATTTTAGGCTCAATTATGTTGAAAATTATCCTCCGGCATGGATGATTACCGAAGTCTTGTCTTTCGGCAACCTGAACTACATTTATTCAAATATCGCCAGCAATAAACTGATGAAAATCATAGCCGCTTATTTCGGCTTGAAGCCGCAAGTGTTTACTTCTTGGTTAACGGTGCTTGCCAATCTTCGCAATATGTGCTGTCACCATGCAAGGATATGGAATCGGGATTTTATGCTTAACCCGGCAGAGCCACGTAGAGTGACATATACATGGATTGATACTTCTGATATGGACAAGAAAAGGATTTTTTATCGGTTATGTATTATCAGGTATTTCCTTTCGTCTATTTCGCCAAATAACAACTTCAGCGAAAAGATTGCTGGTCTATTGGCTTGTTTCCCTTCGATAGATATTGCGGCTATGGGATTTTGTTCGGATTGGAAGGAAGAAATATTGTGGAGATAAGGTATGGATCGATAGGGCAACGGGTTGCATAGGAGTTTGGTTTTGAGTGCGAAGATACACAAAATGAACGACAAATCCTGTCATTCTGCATATTTTCCGGTTGTTTTGGCGTGCCTCCGAAGTCTAATGACCGATTCGGGTTGAATCTAGGTTGATTTAAGTGGGGCTTTCCGTGGCGGGAGGGTTTTCCCAAACGATGTCGTTGCCATAACTCTTGACGGTCAGGTTGACGGAGCCGATGGCTTGGAAGACTTCGTTCACTTGGGCGATGTGTTCTAAAATGCCTTTCAACCGGATCGGATCCATTTGCGGCGGCAGCTTGAGTTGTATGCAGCGGTGGTATGGCAGCTTTAGCCAGATATGCAGGTCTTTGCCTTTTTTTTGCATGCAGTAGGGGAAAGCGCATTGCGCCAGGATGTTTCGGGCTATGGCCTCCATGGTCTTTTCGCCTACTTCCATATGTTTCCGTATCTTGTCGAGATCCCATTGCCTGAGTTGCGCTTGACAGTTGGTTATCAAGTCAATGGTCTCCAGCACATCTTCAAGTAACCTGCCTTTCTGTACCTTGAGGAAACCGAACCGAGAAATATGGCAGTAGAAGCTTTGGAGGGTTTTGGCGGAGGATTTTTGGGTGTTCTCTGCGAAAGAGATGGTTATATTCTTAATCGGGTGGGAGAAAGTCGTGTTTTTACTTGATGCCATTCTCTCTGTCATGTGCGGGGTGTCTTTTGCATTGCGCAGGGTGTCAGCGAATGCCTGCCAAGAGATGCGTTCGGCAGAGTCGGTTTGTTCGTCAAGGAAAGCTTTCAGCCTGCTTCCTAGATTCATCATAATATAGTCATCGTTTTGGTTTGATTCTTTCAGTTCTTTTTGCCAGTAAGGAATCTTCCGGAGAGCTTGCAGGGTAGTATCGGGCGAGGGAAGTTTTTGCAGTTTGATGCGCAGGGAGGCCGATTTGGGGCAGACGTATATGAAGTTCTCTCGGCTTGTCCCGGAATTTTTTTCCCATGTCTCTTGCTCGATTTTGATTCTGAAACCGAGATTTTTGACTTTGAAAAAGAGGCTATGCTCGATATGTCTTTCTGTTTCCATGATGAACCCTGATTCTGCGAGCCGGGGAGTCAGTCGGGCGATGCCCTGCTCGAAGTCGGCCATGTCCTCGTCGCTGACCGGCTTCTGTGAGCGAGGATTCCAGATTGCGCTCACTTGTTTGGCAAGGGCAGCCATTAATGTGTTTTGGATTGCTTCGTTGCTGTATCCTCGCTGGACAAGCTTTTTTGCGTCGATGAGCTGATGGATGTCGATATGGGTTTCCATACGTTCTGATTATTGTGGGTTTTGCGGATTATTGTGGGTTTGCGGAATGTCGATTGTTTTTCGGGTGGAATCGAAAATGCGGCTGCGTTGCCCGTAGTAGCCTTTTTGGCAGGCTATGAGGAGAAGGGCTTTGAATATGAGCTGGAACTTCGGACCGTGAGGCTTTTCGTGGAATTCCATTCTCCGGCCTTCGGTATGGTGTATATGGTGCGCGTATTCGTGCAGGGCGGTATGCAGGATCATGGTGTCGTCGCCCCAGCCGCCATGTATATATATGGTATGGCTGCCGGGATAGTACGTGCCTAAGCGCCATTTGTATTTGCGCTGGGTCAGGACAAGCTTGAAGTCCGCTGTGGGAGGATGAATGTCCTGAAGGATTCGTTTCAATTGTTCGGAATCGAGCATCTTGTGTGTTTTCAAAGATTCATATAGCAGGCTTTTCCGAGGCTCTGCATCCAGCCCTTATGTTTCAGGAAGGCTTCCCGGCTTTCGCAAACCCAGGCAATTCGGAGATGGAAACCTTGGGGTAGGATGGGGATTGGCGCGTGGCCGTCGGTGAGTATCAGAAGCCCATCGTACCGGTTTTGCCGCTGGGCGGCAAAATCGATGACCGGTTGGAAGTTCGTCCCGCCACGGCCGCAGGCCTTGATTTCCTTCCGGGCTTTTCTCAGGCTGACAGGCTCGCCTTGTACAGCGGCATCGAATTGGATTACGTCCATGTGTTCTATCCCGTATTGGAAGAAGTGGTTGACGATGCCGTAGAATTTGCATAAGGCCGTGCTGGAAATGGAGCCGCTGGTGTCGATGGCTATTAGCAGGCCGGTTGAGAAAGAGTGTCGTTGCCCCATCTGCTGGTAACCGTAGCGGCGGCTGGGTTTCATGCGGGTCAGGCAGCGCCGAGAGGAAAGGATGGATGCTTTGAAGCTGTTTAGGATTTGGCGGTAGTCTATCCGGACACGATCGGCGGCAAGGATGGTTTCGGCCATTTTTCCGCTCAGGCTGCCCCAATCCTTGACGCTTTGGATTATTTCCGAGATGCGTTCCTGCATTTCCTCGTCTTCTTCCCAAAGGGCGGTTTGTTCGTCCGCGTTCCGGTAGGATTTCGGAATGCGTTCCGGTGCATGAGGGCTTGCTGCGCTTGCTCCGTTTTGCCCGGCAGTTTTCCGGCATTCTTCTGCGGTGTCTTCCGGCCTTTCTTCGGCATTTTGCCCGAGTCTGCTTTCTTGTTCCTCTTTTGAGAAAGGGGAGGTCTTCATGGACAGGTGTTCCAGATACCATTCGTAATGCTTTCCGGACGGGAGGTTGCAAGTATCGGGAGCAATGAGGTGGATGTAGCTGAACTTGTAGGCCGACCACAATGCCATGTCGCTGGCAGCTATCATCCGTATGCCGGGGCAATGCGCCGGTTTGCGTTCGTAGGGATGCTTGAGGAACAGGCGCAGCATCTCGACGCCGACGGTTTCCTCGAATTCGGCATCACTCAGGGTTTGGATGATTTCCGGCATGTATTCGATTCTGCCTTTCCCTACGCGGATTGGGATGGACATGCGGGGATTGCTGGTCAATTGATGCGTGCAGTACATGCTGAAGAAGGCGGGTTCGCGCAAGAACCAATGTTCGGCCAAGAGCCTGAATCTTTCTTGACAGGGAGGCATTTCTATAAGGAGTTGATGAATTGCATGATGTCTTTGTAAAGCCTGGGGGTCTGTGAGAGGATGAACAGGATGGCTTTGGGGTAGTTCCCGCTGTTGTAAAGCGAAATCCAGTGGGCATAGGCTTCGTTCATGTTGTTTTCTTGCAGCAGTTTCAGGTAGGATTCCAAGGCTTTTCCGACTTTTGTCTTGTTGTTCTCCAGTTCGCTTGAGGTTTCCATGAAGCGGAAGAGGGATTCGTTCAGGAGGGAGAGTTCGTGCAGGGCGAGTTGCTGGACTTTCGCTTTGTGTTTGTTCCAGTCCAGCAGGATGTCTTTTCCGCTAAGAGTTTCTTTTTCTTGCAGGTATTGGAAGAATTTGTTGGTGGCAATGGTTCCTATTTGGCCGGAGATGAGTTTTTTGTGTATCAAGGATAGTTCGGTTTGGTTTTTGATGATATCCGAGACCCTTTTCCAGCTGCGGCGGTCGGGATGCCGGTCAAGGCTGTTTTCCGCTGGGTGACTGTCGTCATCCAGGAATTTCTCTTCTTTTTGGATGAAGTTGATGACTCTTTCGTCCAAACGGCATTCGGAGGCCCATAGGAGCCATTCCGGAACCGAGGGACGGAAGCGGTAGAGGTTGAATCGGGATACTAACGCGGGATCGAGTTCGGTCAGTTGGTATTCTTCGCCTTCATTGACAGCCGAGATGATCCGGCTGCCTTCGGGTAGTGTCTTGCCTGCTAGGCTCTTGTTCAATGTCAAATCCATGATGCTTTGCAGTATTTCCGGCCTGGCGCGGTTGAGTTCATCTAGGAAAAGGACGATGGGCCGGCCGTCGGTAGGAAACCAGTATGGGGGCAGGAATTCGGTCTTGTCGTTCTCCGGGTTCTTGTGGGGGAGGCCGATAAGATCGCCGGGATCGCTCATCTGTCCCAAGAAGAAGGTTATGACCGGGAATCCTTTGGAGCGGTAGTAGCGGCTCAATATCTCGGATTTCCCTATGCCGTGCTTGCCGATGAGCATGATGTTCTGGTCGGCCGGGGTCAAGTCTAATATCTGGCGCAGTTCGCTTGCGTTGATGGTGATTGCCATGTTTTTCTGCATTTGATTCGGAGGGCAAAATAAAACAAAGGGTATGCCGGAAGCATGCATAGGATGAAAATGGCGAGAGATGGCAAGCTCCAGTACCTGCCCGTAGGCAAGCTCCTGTTGCAAAACCTCGTCCTGCTTTTCGTTCCCATCCTTGCCGGCATCCTGTTCCGCCGATTCTGGCCTCATGCCGCCGCCAAGGTTCGCAGGATTCTCGGCAAAGCCGCTTTCCCTGCCCTGATGTTCCTGGCCTTGGTGTTTTTTCTCCAATACACCCAAGAGATAGTGGACAACTTTGCTGTCCTTGGAATGGCCACGGTCTCGCTCGTCTTGCTGGCTATGCTGTGCAGTTCGTTGCTCTCGCGCCTTGGCGGGTTCTCTCCGGCTGTCCGCCGCACCATTGTCATCGAAGTCGGCATGCAGAACGCCGCCCAAGCCATTGCCATTGCCTTTTCCCCTTTCATCTTCAACAGCGGTCAAATGGCCATCCCGGCTATCCTCTACGCCTTGATGATGAACGTCATCCTCTTGTTCTATGTCTTTGCCATCCGCCGGCAGTCCGCTCCTTGCAAAGCAACGCGCAATAAGGAGTAAGGAGATGCCGGACTCGGCCTGTCCGGCCGGGATGAAAATTGTGAGAATTTGCAGAAATCTCGGTGAAAAAATTGTGAGAATTTGCAGGAATTCCCAGAAAAAAATTGTGAGAATTTTGCGGGATTGGCTATATTTGCGCTCATTTTCAAGTATCTGAATTGTTATGGGGAAAGTGGTGTTCAAAAGGAAACTTTATAAAGCCATGTTGGAATGGAAAAAGGAGCGGGACGGAGCAACGGCTTTATTGATTAAAGGTGCCCGCCGTGTGGGAAAATCAACATTGGTGGAGGAGTTTGCCAAGCGGGAGTATGAGTCTTATTTGATGATTGATTTTACGGAGGCATCTTCGGAAGTACGATCCTTGTTTGATGATGTTTCGGATCTGGATGCCCTCTTTTTCAGGTTGCAGTTCTTGTACGGCGTGAATCTGAAAGTGCGTAAATCGGTGATTGTCTTTGATGAAGTGCAAGCATGCCCTATGGCGCGTCAGGCTATTCGGAAATTGGTCAAGGATCGTCGGTATGATTATATTGAAACGGGTTCTTTGCTGTCGATTCGCAGGAACATAAAAGACATTCGTATTCCTAGTGAAGAAACCCGGCTCGTATTGTATCCTATGGATTACGAGGAGTTCCGTTGGGCTTTGGGGGATGAGGTCACGGTGCCTCTGTTACGACAGGCCTTTGACTCCTGGCATCCGTTGGGAGATGCCGTCCATCGTGGGCAGATGCGGAATTTCAGGTTGTACATGCTGATAGGAGGGATGCCTCAAGCGGTTGAATCATATTTGAATACCAATAATCTGGGGGCGGTTGATGCGGTGAAGAGGGAAATATTGGAACTTTATGAAGAAGATTTCCGTAAAATCGACCCTACGGGAAATATGGGCAGGATGTTCAAGTCTGTCCCTGGCCAGCTGAATAGCAATGCGTCCAGATACCAGATATCCGGCGTTTTGGAAAAGAAACGCCAGGAGGATATGCAGGAACTGTTGCAGGATATGGAAGATTCCCAGACGGTATTGATGTCCTATCATGCTAACGACCCGAATGTCGGGATGCCTTTGCATCAGGACAAAGGCCGTTACAAGATGTTCCTTTGCGATACGGGGCTTTTCATCACGTTGGCCTTTTGGGATGCTGCTTATACGGAAAATGTGATTTACGAGAAGCTTTTGGGCGACAAATTGAGTGCGGATCTCGGATATGTTTTTGAAAATGCGGTGGCCCAGATGCTGAAAGCTTCCGGGAACGAGCTGTTCTATTATACTTGGCCTACCGATACGGGGAAGCATAATTACGAAATCGATTTCTTGTTGTCTCGGCAGGGAAAGATATGCCCGCTTGAGGTGAAATCATCAGGCTACAGGACGCATGCTTCGTTGGACGCTTTCCACAAGAAGTTTTCTTCCCGGGAGGGAGCCCGCTATCTGGTTTATTCCAAGGATTTGCGCAAGGATCAGGATGTTTGCTTGCTTCCGGTCTATATGGTGCCATTCTTGTGATGATGTCATCGGTTTTTCATGCGGACATTTAGCCGGGGTTTGACCACGCTTGATTTAGACGCTGTTTTGCCTGGCTTTGGCATTTTTTCAAAAAAGATGTACTTTTGTCCTTTGTGCCGGGTCGCTTGCAAGGGATTTCGTGGCAGGCGGGCTCCGGCAGCCTTGGGCATCGAAACAAAAACACTTAAATAAATAGGAATTATGAACTTCCCTGAAAATCTCAAGTACACTGCCGATCACGAATGGATCAAGGTAGAAGGCGAAAACGCTTTGATTGGTATTACCGATTACGCTCAGAAGGAACTGGGTGACATCGTGTTTGTTGATGTTACTTCCGAAGGCGAAACCTTGAATGCTGGCGAGGCTTTCGGCAATATCGAAGCTGTTAAGACCGTTTCCGAACTTCTGATGCCCGCCGGTGGCGAAGTTTTGGAACTGAACGCCGCTTTGGCCGACAATCCTGCTTTGGTGAACAGCGATCCTTACGGCGAAGGCTGGATCATCAAGGTGAAACTGACCAATGCCGCTGAAGTTGACGCTTTGATGTCGGCAGCCGATTACAAGGCTCAAATCGGTGCCTAAGTTATCGGCAAGGCGCTTTCATGGGCGGTCGAGTGCCTGTCTGTGGAAGCCGTCGAGCGACTTTTGCGGGAGGACGGTTTGATGCCGGACGATCGGGAAATTTCCGAAAAGAGGTGTTTAGTTCTCTATGCACCTCTTTTTTCTTTATAAACGAGGCTTGAACCTTTCATTCGCCGTCGGTTGTTGGGGCGAAGTTTTCGGAAGGGGAGGCTAGAGTTGTTTCATGGATTGCATTGCGGCCGGAAAGGTCGCGAGGCGAAATAATTAGGAATATGTCTTTGAATTGCGGTATTGTGGGATTGCCCAATGTGGGGAAATCCACTCTGTTCAATTGCTTGAGCAATGCCAAGGCTCAGGCGGCCAATTTCCCGTTTTGCACGATTGAGCCCAATGTGGGGGTCATCACGGTGCCGGACGAGAGGCTGAACGCTTTGGTGGAAATAGATCATCCCAAGCGGGTGGTGCCGGCCACGATGGAAATCGTGGATATTGCCGGTTTGGTCAAGGGGGCGAGCCGGGGCGAGGGCTTGGGCAACAAGTTCCTGGCCAATATCCGGGAGACGGATGCGATTATCCATGTGCTGCGTTGCTTCGACGACCCGAATGTGACCCATGTGGACGGAAGCGTGGATCCGGTGAGGGACAAGGAAATCATCGATACTGAATTGCAGTTGAAGGATTTGGAAACGGTAGAAAGCCGGATTGGCAAGGTGGAAAAGCAGGCGCAGAGCGGGGGCGACAAGACGGCCAAGCGGTTGCTGGCTATTTTGCAGCAGTACAAGGAAGTGCTGGAACAGGGTAAGAACGCCCGCGTGCTGGAGTGGGACAGCAAGGACGATCAGAAACTGGCCCGCGATTTGTTCCTGCTGACCAATAAGCCGGTATTGTATGTCTGCAATGTGGATGATGCCGCGGCCAAGGATGGGAATGCCTATGTGGAAGCGGTCCGCCAGGCCATTGCTGGAGAGAACGCGCAGCTGTTGGTGGTGGCGGCCAAGACCGAGAGCGAAATCGCGGAATTCGAGACCTACGAGGAACGGCAGATGTTCCTGCAGGAATTGGGTTTGGAAGAATCGGGCGTGAACCGTCTGATCAAGGCGTCGTATGCCTTGCTGAACTTGCAGACCTATTTCACCACCGGGCCTGACGAAAGCCGGGCTTGGACCTTTGTCAAGGGAACCAAAGCGCCTCAGGCGGCCGGAATCATCCATACCGATTTTGAAAAAGGCTTTATCCGGGCCGAAGTGATCAAATACGAGGATTATATCCATTACCGTACCGAAGCCGCTTGCAAAGAGGCTGGGAAATTAGCAGTGGAGGGGAAGGATTATGTGGTGGAGGATGGGGATATCCTTCACTTCCGCTTCAACGTGTAAAAACGCATTTCTAATGGCATCTACTTCGTTGCGAGCCTTGCGCGGCTTGGTCACGTACTTGAGTACGCTCCGGCGCGGGCTTCTTCGCATGCCTCGCATCCATCTCTTATAAATGCTTTTTCCGCAGACAGCTGCACAACTTGCATGGTCGACAGCATGAAAAACGTATAAAGCCTATTTCTATTCGGTGGATACGAGGCGTCGAAGCGAAGCCTTGGCGGGGAGCGTACTTGGGTACGTGACTCGCCAAGGCGAGCTTCGCAACGAAGTAGACACCAATAGAAATAGGTTTTATTAGAAATGGGTTTTATTAGTTCAGTTCCTTTTCCTGGAAAAACTCCTCAATCTTAGCCCTCAACTGCGTCGGCGTTACATTGTAGGTGACGTTGCCGAAAAGGCAGTAGGAGATGGATCCGGTCTCTTCGGAGCAGACGATGGCCAAGGCGTCGGATTGCTCGGTGACCCCGATGGCCGAACGGTGGCGAAGCCCGAGGTTGGCCGAGACGTTCTTGTTGGACGTGACCGGCAGGATGCAGCGGGCGGCAATGATCTTGTTCTTTTCGATAATCAAGGCCCCGTCATGCAAGGGGCTGTTCTTGAAGAAGATGTTTTCAATCAAAGCGCTGGAGACAATCGCGTCCAAACGTTCTCCGGTGGCCACCGTGCCGGGAAGGCGGTTGAGCTGGGTCAGCACAATCAAGGCGCCGGTCTTTTCCTGGCTCATGTGGACGCAGGCTTGCACCACCTGGGTAATGTTCAGTTCTTTCCTTTGGATGCCTTTGACACGGAAACGGCTCATCCATCCGAAACGCTTGCGGCGGTCTATGATGGCCGTCGGAGTGGTGAGCATGAACAGGAATCGCCGGATTTCGGGCTGGAAAACAACGACGATGGCCAATAATCCCATGCTGACAACCCTGTCCAGGATTTCGGCGGTGATGGGCATCGACAATTGAGCCGCGATTTTCCAGATAATGAATATCCCGATAATCGCTACCACGATATTCAAGGCGGAGGTCCCTTTCACCAGCTTGTAAATCTGGTAGATGAGGAATGCCACAATGGCTATGTCCAAGGCTTGGAAAAAACTGAAGTTCTCAAGCCAGGTTCTAAATGCATCCATTTGTTTGTCTTTTGCTTGTCACGGCTTTGCACCGTTTGGCCTTGCCGGTTCTTGCCCCATCAGGCTTGCAGCCGGGCTTCATCGGGATTGTTTTCCCCGAAATACTTGAATTGCTTGAAAATCTTGACGGATTCGACGGCTTCCTTGACATCGTGTACCCGGAGAATGGCCACGCCCTTCATGAGAGCCAGCATGTTGGCCGCCGTGGTGGCATTGAGCGCATCGTCGGGCGTGCAGTCTAGCAGCTTGTAGAGCATCGATTTGCGCGACATCCCCGCCAAGACAGGCGCTTGCAGCATCCGGAAATCGTCCAAGTGGGCCAGCAGCCTGTAGTTCTGGGCGGTTGTCTTGGCGAAGCCGAAGCCGGGATCGACGATGATATCGTGGATGCCGGCCATCCGGGCTTGCTGCATGCGTTCCGAGAAATAGGCCAGCAAATCGGTAACTACGTCTTCATATTGAGGATTATCCTGCATCGTGGCCGGGGTGCCGTCCAGATGCATCAGCACGTAAGGCAGCTGCAGCCGTCCCATCGTGGGGAACATGTCCGGGTCGTAAGTCCCGCCGGATATATCGTTGATGATATGTACGCCCAAATCGGCGCAGAGCCGGGCGATGCCCGAACGGAAGGTGTCCACCGATATGATCAGGTCCGGGAATTCTTTGACAATGGCCTTGAGCGGTTCTTCGATGCGGGCGCGTTCTTCGGCTTCGTCAGGGAAATCCGCTCCTGGACGGGAGGATACGCCGCCTACATCGAGAATGTCCATGCCGGCATCTATCATCTCCTGTACCCGTTTGACAGCAGCATCCGTGCCGTGGGTACGGCTGAGGCTGTAAAACGAATCCGGCGTCAGGTTCAGGACGCCCATTACTTTGGGCTCGGAAATGATATAGGGGCAACCACGGATATTGAGGGTGTAGGACATAGCGTTAAGTGTTTGATGGCCAGTCATCGGAATCCCATTCCGGAAAGGCTTTGCAAAAGTACCTAAACATGCGTATTTTTGCAAGTGGCGGCGTATTGTAGCAGCATTCTGCATGCGTTGCTGAATTAACATGTTTTATATGCAGCACACAGAGCGTGGTGTCATGGAATCACCCGATACGAATCAAGAATACAAGGAAGTGATAGCGGCTTGCCGCAAGCTGTACGGAGCCAAGATGCAGGATTACGGTGCGGCTTGGCATGTGTTGCGTCCCTCGTCGTTGACAGACCAGATTTATATCAAGGCAAAACGGATCCAGACCTTGCAGATCACGGGCGAGAACCGGGTGGGTGAGGATATCCAGGGCGAATTCGTTGGTATAGTGAATTATGCCATCATGGCTTTGATTCAGCTGGAGCTTGGGCATGAGGATGCGCCTTTGGACAAGGAAACCGCTTTGGCGAAGTACGACGAATATGCCGGCAAGGCTTTCGCCCTGATGCAAAGCAAGAACCATGATTACGGGGAAGCTTGGCGGAATATGCGGCAGAGTTCGCTGGTGGATATTATCCTGATGAAAATCCTTCGGACCAAGCAGATAGAAGACGCTCACGGCAAGACCTTGGTTTCGGAAGGCTTGGATGCCAATTATTACGATATGTTGAACTATGCGGTTTTCGCGCTGATTCAGATCATGGAGGCGGAATAATAATAGGTTCGGCGGCCTGCGGGATGTGTTTAGAAGACGGATAAAAAACATGCAAATGGACAGAAAGACGATACCTACTTGGATACCTTCCTATGGAATCCTGTTATTGACAATAGTTTTGGCGGTATTGATTGCCTTTGTGCCGGACAAAAGCCCGTTGTTCCTGACGGTTCTTTGTTTGAATTTGGTCTTCTGCGTCTTGAACCGGAAATTCTTTTCCAGTTCGGTCGTGGCGGTTGTCCGTAGCCTGGTGGGTTTGCTCTTCATCTTTTCGGGTTTTACCAAAGGGGTGGATCCGCTGGGTACCACGTATGTGATTCATGATTATCTGGAAGCCTATAATTTGCCTTGGCTGACGGGGCTTTCCCTTTTCGGGTCTTTCTTCCTCAATATGCTGGAGTTCACCATCGGGGTGTGCTTGCTGTTCAATGTCAAATTCAAGTGGACGGTCATTGTGACGGCCTTGATGATGTTGTTTTTCACGGCTACCACTTGGTATGATGCGGTGGCGAACCCGGTGCCTGATTGCGGTTGCTTCGGCAAGGCGGTGGTGATGACCAACAGGCAGACGTTCTATAAGAATCTTGTGCTGGATGCCTGCGTGCTGGTGCTGCTCTTTTCGATGAACCGTATTCCTGACCGCAGGCCGGCGGTTTTCAATGCCGTGATTGCTGGTGCTGCGGCTTTGCTTTTCCTGGGTTTCGAATATTACAATTATCGTTACTTGCCGGTGGTCAACTTTCTGGAATGGAAGGAAGGCACACGGCTTTTCCCGGAAAATCCCCAGCCGGTGCAGCATTTCGTGACTTACCGGAACAAGCTGAATGGGGAAACCAAGGAATATCTGCTGGAAGAGTGCCCGTATGCGGATCCGATTTGGGTGGAGAATTGGGAGTTTGTGGATCGCCGGGATGTGGATCCCAATCCACAGACCGTCAATATCAATATTGTGGACAAGGTGGACGATGAGGATCCGGGTTGGGATGTGACCAAGGATTTGCTGGAGACAGACTCGTATTTGTTTTTGGTCGCCGTTTACGATTTGGAGGAGTCGGATCGGGAAGGGATGGCCAAAGTGGCGGAAGCCGTCAAGCGATTGAGGGAGGCCGGTTACGAGTGTTGCTTCCTTACCTCTTCCACGGTGAAGGAAGCTGAGGAGTGCAAGAAAACTTACGGCTTGGAAGATTTCATGTTTTATTATTCCGACAATACGGCAATCAAAGCGGTGATCCGTTCCAATCCGGGCATCGTGTTGCTACGGGATGCATGGGTGCTGAAGTTGTGGGATTGGCGGAGGTTCCCTGCTCCGGAAGACATAGATTTGGCGGCTTTGAGCCAAGGGGTTGGATTTGAGGGGGCTGGCGAGCAGCAGTGATGCGGGAGCGGAACAGAGGATATCGGCTGGATAACAAAAAAATACAATAATAATCACGATGAGAAGAAAAATTGTGGCAGGCAACTGGAAGATGAACAAGACATTCCAGGAAGCCGAGGATTTATTGGCCGAATTGGCAGACAGCCTAAAGGAAGAGCAGGAAGACCAGGATGTGGAAGTTATAGTATGCCCGCCTTATCTGTACGTGGAAATGGCACACGATTTGAGTTCGGACGAAGAAGACGAGACGCAGGTGTATTACAGTGTCGGCGTACAGGATGTGAGCGAACATGACAAGGGCGCCTATACGGGCGAGGTCTCGGCTGCGATGCTTTCTTCGATGGATGTGGAATATTGCATTGTGGGACATTCGGAACGTCGCAAGTATTTTGGCGAAACCGATGCCCAGGTGGCAAGGAAGGTCGAGCAGCTGTTGCAGAACGAGATTACGCCGATCGTATGCTGCGGGGAACAGGCGGAAGAACGTGAAGCTGGGAAACAGTTCGAGGTGATTGGCCGTCAGCTGGAAGACGGGCTGTTTGGCTTGAAGCCTTTGGATTTCTCCCGTCTGATTATCGCCTATGAACCAGTATGGGCTATTGGAACCGGCAAGACCGCCACGCCGGAACAGGCACAGGAAATCCATGCATGGATTCGGAACTTGATTCAGGAAAAGTATGGCAAGGAAATAGCCCGTGTGATACCGATTCTGTATGGGGGAAGCTGCAATGCCAAGACGGCGAAGGATTTATTTGCCCAGCCCGATATCGACGGGGGCTTGATTGGCGGGGCTTCCTTGAATGCGGAGGATTTTGTTGCTATTATTAATTCTTTCGAAAAATAATTTCTGACGAGGAAGAATGGGCAATCTACTTCGTTGCGCGAGGGATTCGAAAATGCTCACATACTGGAGTATGCTCCGCTTTTCTCACCCTCGCGACGCCTCGTATCTTGCCCATTCTTCCTCGTCAGAAGGTTTGGAGGAGGAAGGTTTGGCTTTACGATTGTATTGCACGGTCTTTACTTCGTTGCGCGAGGGATTCGAACTCACCCTCGCGACGCCTCGTATCTTGCCCATTCTTCCTCGCTAGAAAATTTTTGTAAAAAGGCTGCCTGAAGAATAAACGACAAATGAATTATTATGAACTGAGGTTGCAGCATCATTTGGAAGATTTTGCTGTGGATTTGCTTCAAGACGATCTGGCATCTTTGGGATTTGAAAGTTTTGAAACCGAGGACGGGGTGTTCAAGGCCTATGCCCCGGCAAAGGAGTACGAGGCAAGGAAAGCAGAGATTGATGCCTTGCTGGAGCCGATAACGGAGATTGAGAGCCGGGAAGACGAATTGATTCCAGACCAGGATTGGAACGCGGTATGGGAAAGTCAGTACGAACCGGTTCGTTTCGGGGATTTTTGTTTCGTTCACGCCCCTTTCCATACGCCTTTGAAAGAAGTTCGCTATAATATAGAGATCGAGCCGAAGATGTCTTTCGGAACAGCGCATCATCCCACGACCTCGCTGATGATTCGTTTTTTGGAGGAAAATCATCCCCAAGGAGAGTCGGTGCTGGATATGGGCTGCGGCACGGCGGTTCTGGGTATCCTTGCCGCCATGCAAGGCGCCGTTTCGGTGGATTGTATCGATATTGACGAATGGGCGTACCGGAATGCGGCGGAAAATGCAGTTAGGAACGGCTTTCCGGCGCTGGTTTATCCAGAGGGAAGCGTGCAGAATATAGGGGCTTTGTCCGAACGGCCCTCTTCGATAGTTCCAGATGTCCGGTTTCGGGTTTTCCAAGGCGATGCGGCTTTGCTGGAAGGGGGGCGTTTCGACAGGATAATGGCTAATATTAATCGGAATATTCTGTTGCGGGACATGTCGCACTATGCGGATTGTTTGCAGAATGGCGGACTGTTGTATCTGAGCGGCTTTTATTTGCAGGATATGGAGATGCTGGAGCAGGAATGCAATGCGCACCGCCTTTTCTATCGCAGGCATCTGGCATCGGACGCTTGGGTTGCCATGGAATTTATCAAGAAGTAAGAGGTGTTTTGTCAGAGCACTGGGTCTGTTGTATCGGCAAGGAGAAGGCAATGGTGGCGAATTGTCTTCTTTGGGATGTTTTTTCTCTTTTTCAGCCTGGCTTCTTTTTCCCAAAGGGCAAATCGGCTAAGCAAGGATACGGCTGAGTTCGTGCTTCGTCTGCCTTCATACATGGTTTCAGATCCGTATTTGGAAAAACCGCAGAAAGATGCGTTGAAGGAGGATGTGTCGGTTTATCTGGCTTTTTACGATTCTTTGCCGCCCGCAGTGAAGGAAACGGTGGCAGAGATAGCCGTGTTGTCTGTCAGGGCGAAAGTCAGGCCTTACCCGGATTTGTGGCACTTTTTTCAGGCTCAGCAGCAGATGCAGGAAAAGCGGGCATCGGAACAACCGGCTTGGTTTGAAGCCCTGCGTGCGGTTTTGAAAAAGAATAAGAGGAATGATTTTCGGGTGTTGGTCGATAGGACAAAGGATTTACTGGGAACGGGGACTTTGTATGACGGGCATTGGGCGCATTGGAGGGTATCCAATAGCTGTTTCCGTTTCGAGACTGTTCCCGAACCGTCTTTTTATTTCGGGAATGTGAATGTCTCCTGTTCCAAGGGGGGCGATAGTTCTGTCATTTACGGTTGTTCGGGGCGTTTCTTTCCGTTAGAGAATGTGTTTGAGGGACGAGGCGGAAAGCTGTATTGGAGTCGGGTCGGCTTGCCGGAAGATACTTGCTGGGCTGAATTGTTGGATTATTCCTTGGCCTTGCATCGTAATTTATACGAGGCTGACGCTTTTTTCTATAACAAATCCTTGTTTCAAGGGAAATTGGCAGGGCGCGTGACGGATCGCATGGAATCCAGTCCGGACGGGGAAAGCCTTTACCCCAGTTTCCAATCCAGGGATGCAGGTCTGGTGGTCAAGGATATCTTGAAAGGGGTAGATGCGGAAGGTGCGTTTGCGCAGCGAGGAAGCCGGGTTGAGATTTTCACGAAAGGGGAAAAGGCGGTTGCGAAGATTATGGATTCCGGCATTGTACGGGCGAAGATTGAATCGGGACGGATTGTATTCGATATTCCACGAGGCCGTTTTAGTAGCCCGATATCCCGATTCGTCTTGTATATGCGAAACGATTCATTGCATAATTCCCTGTGTCATGTCGATTTTGATGGCAAGGCGAGGGTGTTGTATGGCAGGAAGGCCGAAAACATAGGATTGCATTCCCCTTACATAGACACGTATCATCGTCTTCGGATGGACTTTGAATTGTTGCGTTGGCATATCGACAGAGGATGGTTGGAGATGGGGCTGATGGACATACCGGGCCGGGAGGGGGTGGCTTCGTTCAGTTCGTTGGATATGTATTCCCGTAAAGAGGTTGGGCAATTCATGATGGGGTTAGGCACGAGTCCCTTGCATTTGGTGCAAAGGGTAGCCAGACTGGCTGGGTCCGATTCGTTCAGCTTGAACGATCTGGCTTCTTATATCCAGAATACCAAAGCGCAGGCATTAGCGGTAATCCGGGATTTGGTCGCTTATGGGTATGTGGCCTATGATCCTTCCCGGGAAAAAATCGAATTGCTGCCTCAGTTCAGGCATACTATGCGCGTGCTGGCAAATCGGGCTGATTTTGATGAATTGGAGTTTGTGACGGGGGAATCGGGGAAAATCAAAGCGACAATGGATTTGGATTCGTTGGTGCTGAATGTCTTTGGCGTTTCCGAAGTCTTGTTGAGCCGTCGGCAGAATATGTACGTGCATCCGAAGGATTCCACCTTGAAGATTTATAAAAACCGGAATTTCCATTTTGATGGTTTCTTGAATGCGGGGACATTCAATTTTGAAGTGAACGGCGGGAATTTCGATTATGACAAGTTCATGGTGGATATAGCGGATATCCGGCAGCTGGGCTTGAAAGTGAAAGATCCGGAATCCGGGGAGGGAGTGTTGCGCAAGGTGGTATCCAATATACAGGAACTTGCTGCCAAAGTGTATATTGACGACACATCCAATAAAGGCGGGCTTCGTTATTTTCCTGATTATCCTATTTTGGAAAGTGTACGGTCTTCTTATGTCTATTATGACGATTCCTCCATTCAAGGGGGTGTGTACACGACGGATTCTTTTTATTTCAGGGTGGATCCATTCCGTATTCCGAATCTGAATACGATAGATGTGGACAGTATCCGTTTTCCGGGGGTGCTGGTATCGGCCGATATTTTGCCGGATATTCGGGATGCCTTGCGGATTATGCCGGATTATTCGTTGGGCTTTGATAGGAAATCGCCGGAGAAAGGATGGCCCGCTTATCGAGGAAAGGCTCGTTTTGACGGTTGTATTACGTTGAATAGTATAGGGTTGCATGGTGACGGGGATTTTGCGTACATGTCTTCGATTGCCACTTCTCGGCAGATGGTATTCCGTCCTCATGATATGGAGATGAGGGGGTCGTTTGTTTTGCTGCCACGGGCTGGGGATGGAGTGGATTACCCATGGATGGAGGGGAAAGATGTGGCGGGAGCGTTTTGGAAGGATGGCGGGATATTCAAGGTTTCTTCCAGTGCGCCTCAAGGATTGGATATTTTTGATCGAGGTTGGCAGTTGCAAGGTTCCTATGTGTTTTCTCCGGATTTGTCATGGGCGGAAGGAGTTTTCCACAAGCGTGGCGAGGCTCATTTGTATTCAACTCATTTTGAAGTTTCTACTATGGGGTTTGCTTCGGATTCTTCTGATTTTATATTGGGTTCCTTGAGGTCGGCGCCTTTTTTGGAGAGTCCGGATTATTCGGTGGATGTGAATTTGGCATCCAGGACCGCATACTTTAAATCTAATGAGGGAAGTTCCCCGATTCGATTTGGAATACATCAGTATGAGGGCAAGGCTTCGGCTATGTATTGGGATATGGATAAGGCGGAGATGGAAATGGTGCACGATAATCTTTCCGGGATCAATGCCGCCGATGTGCGAGGGCTTTCTAACGAGGCCTTGTTCGATGCCGTGTTGCCGGGATCTTATTTCGAATCGGTTCAAAAGAGGCAATTCGGATTAGGGTTCAATGCGCAGTCCTCTACTTTGTATTATTCGGATACCCTGCTTCAGTTCGACGGGGTGATTCGTTTGCTGGTGGCTGATGCCATGTTGCTGCCATCGGGAGGCAGGGTTGTCGTTTCCAAAGCGGGAACTCTGATGCCCTTGGTCAATGCCGAGCTGTTTTTTGGGGATAGGTCTCGGCTGCATTCTTTTCATGGCGTGACAGCGGTGGTCGCTAATGCGCGGCAGTATCAGGCATCTGGCAGTTTTCGCTACAAGGGCGTGGATGTGCCCCCCCAAGATGTGTTTTTTGCAGAGATACGCCCCCGGACGGACGGCTTTTCCTTGGCGGAAGCCACTTTGGCGTCCGACACATCGACTTTGATGTTGAACGAAGCTTTTCGTTTTAGGGGAAAGGTGCGTGTGGATGCACGTCAGACTTATCCTTTCTTTGCTGGGAGCACCCAGATGGTTTATGCTTGCGACTTTATTCAATCCGATTTGGAAGAATCCGGATACGAGGAAGAACCTTCGTATGACGATTTTGAATACGATGCTGGGGACGAAGGGGAATCAGAGGAGAATGAAAGCCAGGAAGAAGGGTATGATGATTTTGAGTATGAAGAAAGTCCGGAGGAGCAGCTTTCCTTGGAGCGAGGCCGGAATAGGAAAAGGTCGGATCGAGGCAAGAGAAAGGATATTCCTGAATCCGAGGATGCGGGTTTGGAACAAGGAAAGGTATTCTGGCCTGGAGGAATCCGTTTTGAGGCTTATATCAATTCCGATTCGGTGAGGATACCGGTCGATGCCCGGACCCGTTCAACGGAAGGGCAGTTGCTGGGGCGGGGATTTTATACGTCCTTGCGGGGCAAAGACCCTCGTCTGCTGTTTTTGCAGCATCGGTATGCCGATGATTTTCCGAATATTTCGGTTTCTGGATGGCTGAGCTTTTTGAAGGAGGACAAGGCGTATGCGATAACAGACAGTTCCAACAAGGTCTTGATGAAAGTGAGTCTGAACAATTGCAATGCCACGGTATCGGGATTGATAGATTTGAGGATGGAGACGGATCCGTTGACGGTTGTTGTTTATGGTAATATGTCCCGGATATCCGATGGGGGAAGGGTCGTTTCAAAGGGTCTGAGCCTGTTTGATTTTTATATGCCGGAAGGCGTGGCTGGTGCTATCGCGGAGATTCTTAATGCGGAAGACCGGTTGGAAGGCGTCGAAATCGGGCCGGAGGATCCTTTGGTTTCTTATTTGGAAGAAAGCCTGGGGCCGAGAGCCTTGCAGGCGGTTCGGAAGGAACTGACGTTGGCAGGAACTCTGGAACGGATACCTGAGGAATTATCCCAATCATTGGTTTTCTCGAATTTGATATTGGGTTGGGACTCGGAAGTAGGTGCTTATGTCTCGAAAGGCATCTCTTCGTTGTTGTCGGTAGGCGGTCATCCGATCAGCAAAAAAATGAAGACCTATATATTGTTGCAGAAGAAAAGAAGCGGGGATGCGGTGGACATTTATCTGGAGGCATCCCGGAACAGATGGTTCTATTTTAGTTATGCTAATGAATACATGACAGTGCTTTCCTCGGATGAAGAATTCAATCAGACCATAGAGGAAATGCGTGGATCCAAACGGAAAAAGGGACGGTATGAATTTTTCTTGGCAAGCCCCTCGAAAAAAAATACCTTTGTCCGCCGGTTTGAGGAACGTTGGGGAGGACAAGAGTAATATTGATTGGACAGATGGAATTTATTTTGTTGATAATCGGTTTTATAGTGGCTTATCTGATAGGCAGCTTTTCGTCGGCGGTCTGGATAGGCCGTATCTTCTACCATAAGGATGTGCGGGACTACGGCAGCCATAATGCAGGGACAACCAATACGATCCGGGTGCTGGGCCTGAAGCCGGGCATTGTGGTGCTGGCGTTGGATGCCTTCAAGGGCTGGCTGGCTGTGAGCCTGGATTTCCTGTTCCTGCGCCCGGCCACCGAAGCCTATGCGGTGTATTTCGATGTGGCCTTGGCTTTGGCTGTGGTCTTGGGGCATGTGTTCCCATTGTACACGGGTTTCAAAGGCGGCAAAGGCGTTGCCACGCTGATGGGGGTGGTGCTGGCCATTTATCCGGAGGCCTTGCTTTCGGCGGTGGCAGTGTTCCTGCTGGTGTTCCTGGCCACCCGATATGTGTCCTTGGCTTCGATTACGGCGGCGGTGCTGTTCCCGTTTTTGGATATCTTTGTGTTCGGTCAGGAGAATTTGGTCCTGCGGTGCTTTGCGGTGTTCATTGCGGTATTCATCGTGATTACGCACCGCAAGAACATAGGCCGTCTGCTGCACGGGAAGGAATCGAAGCTGAGCTTAGGGAAGAAGAAAGAAGGAGTAAAATAGGAATACAATGAGTTTGGAAAACCTTTTGCCGAACCAGGATGCGGCCAAGACGCCCGAAGAAGGCATCGCCCGCCTGTTGCGGATTCTGAAACTGCTGCGCAGGCAGTGTCCGTGGGACAAGAAGCAGACTTTCGACACCTTGCGGACGTTGACGGTCGAGGAAACTTTCGAACTGTCGGACGCGATTGTGAACAAGGATTACGAGGATATCAAGAAGGAGGTGGGGGATGTGCTGCTGCATATCGCCTTTTATGCCGAATTGGGTGAGGAAGAGGGAAAATTCGATTTTACGGATGTCTGCAATGCTTTGTGCGATAAGTTGATTCGTCGGCATCCGCATATTTTTGGCGAGGTGGAGGCCAAGACGGCCGAGGACGTGAAGAAGAACTGGGAAGAAATCAAGCTTCAGGAAGGCAAGAAACATACGGTCCTTTCGGGTGTGCCTTCGTCCTTGCCGGCCATGATCAAGGCTTACCGGATCCAGGACAAGGCGCGGGGCGTGGGCTTCGACTGGGATAAGCGTTCTCAGGTCTGGGACAAGGTGCAGGAGGAGCTGGGCGAGCTGCAGGTGGAAGTGAGGAAGATGGATGAATTGAAAGCGAATGCGTCGGAAGGCGATGCGGGCGAGGTGTCCGATTCCGCCAAGCCGGACGGGGTTTTGGCTCGGCAGCAGGAAAGAGTGCTGTCGGAGCTTGGGGATGTGTTTTTCGCGCTGATCAATTACGCCCGCTTCCTCAAGCTGAACCCGGAGGATGCCTTGGAGCATACCAACCGGAAGTTCATCCAGCGCTTTACCTATATGGAGGAACAGACGATACAGAAGGGGAAGTCGTTGCATGATATGACGTTGGAGGAGATGGATGTTTATTGGAATGAGGCCAAGTTGGCGGCTCGTGATAAAGCGGCGCGTGATAACGGGTAATCTGCTTCATTGCCTTCGGGCTGCGGACTCGGTCACGTACGTTGAGTACGCTCCCTCGTCCGCACCCTCGGCGGCTTCGCATCTTGCCCGTTCTGACGCGCCGCTCCTGGGCTTGGTGCGGAAGGTGTTTTATTGGGGGCCTCAGGTCGGTTGAAGCCTTGAAGTTCGGCCGTTCTGACGCTGCCGGAGGTGTTTTGCCGGGGGATTGGATGTTCGAGGGAGGTCGGCTGTTGGAGGGAGATGACGGGGTGGCGGGTTGGTGTCGAGGTTTGCGGGGCGAAAGGAGTGACGATTTGTGGCGATAGGTTCGTAAAAAATAAAAGAAACGATATGAAGAAGAACATTTTTGCTATGGCCGTTTTGGCGGCCTTGGGCGGAGGCGGGATGCTTCAGGCCCAGACTATCGGGACGGAGGAGCTGTCCCGTTTACAGGAAAGTTTCGTGCTGGATGCGCCGACGCGGGCGATCCAGAACGTGCTGACGGCCGACAAGAACATCAAGTCCTGCGCGCTCAACCGGGAATTGCAGGGCAAGATCGACCATTATTTCAAGTACCGGGTCAATGTGAAGGGCATTACCGACCAGAAGCAGTCGGGACGTTGCTGGATGTTCACTTCGATGAACGTGCTGCGGCCGGGCATCATGGAGAAGTACAATATCGGGGAATTCGATTTCTCGCATAACTATCTCTATTTCTATGATATGCTGGAAAAGTCGAACCTTTTCCTCGAAAACGTGATCCGCACGGCCAAGACCGACCAAGGGGATAGGGAAGTGATGACGTTGTTTGCTTCGCCGGTCAATGACGGCGGGGTTTGGAACCTGTATTACAACCTGGCTACCAAGTACGGGGTGGTTCCGGCCGAAGTGATGCCGGAAACCGAGCATTCCAACAATACCAACCAGATGGTGTCGATTCTGAACGAGAGCTTGCGCCGCACGGGCATGGAAATCCGTCACATGGCGGCCGACGGGGCCAAGACGGCGGCTTTGCGCGAGCGCAAGATGGAGGGCTTGGAGGATGCCTACCGGATTCTGGCTTTGTGCCTTGGCGAACCGCCGACCACTTTCACCTGGCGTTACAAGGATTTGGACGGCAATATCCGGGAGCTGAAGGATTACACGCCGATGCAGTTCTATGCGGAAATCACGCCCGAAGGCTATACGCCCGACAATTACATCATGATCATGAACGACCCGACCCGGCCTTATTACAAGTTGTACGAGATTCAGAATTACCGGAACTCCTACGAGGGGCTGAACTGGGTTTATCTGAACCTGCCTAACGAGGATATCAAGAAGGCGGCTTTGGCTTCGATCAAGAACAACGAGGCCATGTACGCTTCCTGCGATGTGGGCAAGCAGTTCAATGTGGCCGAGGGGATTTCCGACCCGACCATGTACGATTACGAGTCTCTTTTCGGCGTGGAACTCGAGATGGCCAAGGCCGACCGTATCCTCAGCCGCCAGAGCGGTTCTTCGCACGCGATGACTTTGGTGGGCTGCGATGTGGATTCCAACGAGAACCCGGTCAAATGGGAGTTCGAGAACAGCTGGGGACCTTCCGCCGGGCATGACGGCTACATCACCTTTACCGACGACTGGTTCGATGAATACATGTTCCGGCTCGTGATCCGCAAGGCCTATCTGGATGAAAGGGCTGTGGAGGCGTTGGGGACGAAGCCGGTATCTCTCCCTATGTGGGACTACATGTTTTAAAAAGCATTTTGCGCGGTGTCTGCGGCGTTGCGCAAGGGATTCGAAAATGCTCACGTACGTGGAGTACGCTCCGCTTTTCTCACCTTTGCGCGCCTTGCATCCATCCGCGCAAAATGCTTTTTAAGTGTCACTTCATGGTATCGCGATAGCGTAACTGTATTCCGAGCCTGCCGTCCATTCGGTATCGGCCTGCATCCGGTAGACGTAGGTCTTGCCGCCGGCGGTGGAGATGCTGACGAAGGCCGTGCCCTGAGCCACGCTTTGCGGGGCTACGAGGGCTTCGTAGATGGTGCCGCTCCCTGCATCGCGGGCGATTATCTCGCCGGGGTTGCCGTCGGCGGTGGAGAGGTTTGTCAGGCGCACGAAGCTGACATCCGATGTGGTGCCCGACAGCGTAAGGCTGACACGGGCAGTGCGGTGCGTGAAGTCGAGTGTGGGTGTGCCTTCGTTGTAGCTCAGCTGCTTTTCCACCACGGCGATGTGGTCGCTCTTGGCATAGCCGTTGCCGCGCTGGTCTGCCTGCACTATCACGGCGGGCATCGCGGTCTCACCCTCGGTGTAGGGCCACCATGCCGATACGGTAACGATATCCGTTGCCTTCCAATAGTGCGGGTCGTCGCTGCTGAGGGTGGCGGTAAGGTGGTCGGCAGAGTGGGTCACGCGGTATTCTTTCACTTCGCTGCCTATTTGGACGGCAACCGAGGTCACGCCCGCCCAGTTGCCGTCCACCGTGGCAAAGGTGACGACGGCAGGGGGCGTCAATCCTGTGGCGGTAAAGGTCATGGGGATGCCTTCTGTTTCTTCGGAAAGCAGACCCGCATCGTCCTGCGTGCAGGCGGTGGCCGCAAGGAGCAGGGCGAAGACGCTGTATAATAAGGTTATTCGTTTCATATGGCTAAAACCGATTTCATTGTTATTTGGCTGACAGGGTTGGCGGAGTGTTCGCATCTGGAGTTTGGTATGCCCAGTCGCACGCTTGGTCGGCATGAGATGCGTTCCATTCATTGATAGCAGCGTTCATTCCATCTACGGCATCCGTCCAAGTGACATCATTGCCGTTTACTTTTGTCGTTTCGCCGTCATCATAACTGCTACCGCTCCCCCAAGTTTCGGATCCGCTCCAATAACAAGCCGTGACGATGGCTTGGTAAATGCGGCCTACCACGCCTGCCGTTGAGCCTCCACCATAAAAGCCGCCTTCTACATCGCCCGTAGCATAGCAGGCGATAAGCTGTGCGTCATGTTCATGCGATCCAACCACACCTCCGGCATTTTGATAACCCTCGACATCTCCCGAAGCATAACAAGCTATAACGACTCCCTCTTCGTCATTATTGCCGACCACACCTCCGACAGCATAGGCATCGGGACATAGAACCGTGCTTGAAGAATAGCAGGCAATGATGATACCTGCAGAATTGTTTATGCCAACTATACCGCCTACTCCGCTTTCGCCACTCCCTTCTCCTGTCAAAGCTATGCTCCCCGAGGAATGGCAGTTGATGATGGTTCCTTTGCCAGTAGTCGTTCCTTTGCCATTGCTACCTGAAATACCCCCTGCAGCTCCACCGTCTGAAATGACAGAACCGTCGAAACTGCAATTGGTAATAGAACCCATAAAGCTAGTTCCTGCTATGCCACCGACAGTTGTAGTTCCTTTAATATTGCCGGATGCTTTGCAATCAGTAATGGTTCCGAAATTATAACCCGCTATACCGCCGGTCATCAGGCCTCCTTCTATTTGAACATTCCTCAATGTCAAATTCTTCACGATGCCTGGGCTGCTTATAGTGGAAAACAAGCCTTGTTTTTCTTTTGTGGTGTTAATTGTCAGATTGTCGATGGCATGACCGTCGCCGTCGAAAGTGCCGGAGTATCCCGATATCGGAGTCCAGTTGCTTTCGCCTGTTGCCGGTTTTGTCAAGGTGATGTCTTCAGTAAGGGTGCAGTTCAGCGAGAGGTCGCTTTGCGCAGCCTCGTTCCATGCCAGCAGGCCGTTTTCATTGTACACCAAGTAGGTATGGGTGTTCGCATTGTAGGTGAAGCCCAAATCCTCTGCCGTGCCGCTCTCGCCGCCGCCCTCGGTCCAGCCGGTGATGGTGCAGCCTGCCAATTCCAGCCCCTTGGCAGTAACACGGACGGTGTAAGTGTAACGGCTATTGGCTGTCAGCACCACGTCGCTCTGCGGACGGAAGTAGAAGGTGCTGCCGTTCAAGTCCACTTCAATGAAAGGTGTGTTTGCCTTCACGGTCTGCGGTGCGGCAAGTGCCTCGTAGGTGTCGTTGCCCGATGCGTAGGTGCTGATGGATGCCGGATTGCCGCCGTCCGTGGAGAGTCCGGTCACATAGACATCGGCTCCCGTCACGCCCGTGATGCCGTTTCCCTTTTCAAGATTAACCGTTATACGTGCCGTGCGGTGGCTGAACTCCAAAGTCGGGTTGTCGAACTGCACGGACTTGTTGAGAGCGGCAATGAAGTCGCTGCCTGCAAAGGCATCTTGCGTACTTTGATCGGCAGCGACCTTCACGGCAGGCATCTGTGAGATGTTGGCGGCATCGTAGGGCCACCATGCGCTGACGGTGATGTCATTGCGGCTCGTCCACCAGAACGGGTCGTTCTCGCGTGAGAGCGTGGCGGTCTTATAGCCGTCGGCATCGGATGCCGTTACGTTGTATTCCTTTATCGTGCCGCCCACGCTGAGGGCTACGGAAGTAACGCCCTGCCAGTCGCCGTCCACTGTGCCGAGGGAAACAGGGGATGTCATGGCTTGCGGGCTGGTGGCGTTGATAATCAGCGGGTATTCGCCTTCAGGCAAAACACCGTTGCCAAGCTCGTCTTGGGTGCAGGCGGTCACTGCCAGCGCCGCCGCACAGAGTAATAATAGGTTGTGTTTCATATCGCTCATAAATTATTTCCATTGTCTATGAGCGTTCTATCGGAAAGACCGGTGCGAGTGTGAAGAAGAATTATTGAAGCAGATGCTTTTGAGTGTCATCCAATATTTGCATCTGATGGATGGCGATCTGGTTGAGTCTGATCAATCACTCAGACACACTCAGAACAAAACTCGGTAATCCGGCCTGCATTTTAAAGTGGTCAAATTCGACCACTTTAAACAACGGATTATGTATTTGCTATCAGTTTTATGTTACGCAACCACAAAGATAGTGTTTCTTACTTCTCCTCGCACAAATCTTTCAAAGAACGCTCTTGTTTTATAATCTGTTAGAATCTTCGTTTAGAGTTCGGCGTTCACTTCGCCGCCGCTTACCGGATTCCAGTCGCTGATGACGGCCGAACCGATGCTCAGGCCCATGTTGCGGACGGTGACGGTATAGGTGTAGTTGTTGCCGGCTTTTAGTGTGCCTTCGGGAATGCTGAGCGTGGCATTGTACTTATTTCCGTTGAACACCACGGTCACGCCGATGCTTGCCTTGTCCTGCGGAAAGAGGATGACCGATGAGCTGAGTGCGCCGTCCAGTTCCATTGCAAGGTCGGCTTCCTGTGCGTTCTCGTCAGCCTTGGCTATGCCGGTCTCGGTATCGAAGTTGCCCGTCAGTACCAGCCCGGAGAGCGTGTAGCTTTCAGGCTGGATGGTGGAGAAGTCCACACCGCTGCCCGCCTCGAAGGTGAGCGTGATTTGGCTCATGCAGTGGTGGAAAGAACAGTCCTGGCCGCCTGCATCCGTGTCATCGGTGAAGTTCACCTCGGGATTGTGCGTACTGGCGGTAGCACCGGTGGCATAGAGGAAGTCGATGTCCGGCTGGTTTTGCTGCGCCGCGCTATCGGTGGTGGCGGTCAGCGTTCCGCCTTTCGCATTGTACGGATAGTAGGCAGAGAAAGTGGTCGGCTCATCATCCAGGAAGAAGATGGTTTCCCGGGTCGGTTCAAATTTCCCGTTTGTCATTACATATGGGACATTGGTGAAACCGAAGCGGCTTTCGGAGACTCCTATCTCATCGGCATCCCGCCACTGGGTGTCGTCGGCATGGGAATCGGCAGGGGCTGAAATTTCGGCTTTGATTTCAGCGGGTACGGAACCCTTGTCCATCGCTTCATTGTCGTTGGTGCAAGCGGTGAGCGCGATGCCCAAGGCTGCCAAGGCAAATAATCTTGTTTCCATTGTTCCTGTATTCTTTATGATTCTTTTTGCTTTTACATTTCGGCATCCACATCGCCGCCGTCCACCGTTTCCCATCCGGTGATTTCAGCGGTGGCTTCCTCCATGCCGACCGGTGTTTCCAATGTGCCGGTCACGCGGAACCCGGCGGTCATGTCATCGTTGAACGTTGCCAGGGCTTCCGTTAAATCCACTTCCGTCCGCTGGGTACGCCCGTCGTCCGTAAAGGCGATGTCGAGTACCAAGGTCTGCACGGTTCCCATCGTGCCCAAGAGCCGGGCATCGGCAGTCAGCATGTCTCCCTCACGGGTGAAGGCTACTGCGGTAGAGACAGCTTCGCCCGTAGTCTGCCCCGCTTCCATGTCGAGAACTCCGGCTATGCCGCCCAGCGTGCCTGTCACGCTCTGTATCCGTTCGGGGCGTCCCTGCGTCACGCGGAACTCGATATGCAGGTCGCGCACCCGTTGCTGCGGTGAAAGGGTGATGCGCAGCGTATCGTCAGCTACGACCGTAATATCCTGACTAATGGTTTTCAGATAGCCCGGCAGGGGGATAATGGTCGTACCTTCTGCATGGGACTTGCTGCCGAGGGCATGGATTTGTGCTATCCGTCCGTTGAAGGTGAAGCCTTCGGCACGTTTATAGACCACGAGGCTGTGCGCTCCCGGCAAGAGCAGGTCGGGATAGACAAAGGGCGAGCCGGTGATGCCGGCGGTCTTTCCGTCAATGTCGAGTACATAATCATCGTCTTCCGTTAGCCCCGGCAGGCTGACCATCACGACTCCCCAGTCGGGGTGCGGAGTATTGTACAGTTTGTCCTTCACGCAGGAAGATAGCAGCACGGCTGCCATGCCTATTATCATATATCGTCTTGCTTTCATACGTTGATTTCCTCCTTACGATTTCCAATCTTCAATAAATGCTGCGCCTCGGCATGACCGGGACAGGTTCCGTTCGGCTTTCGGCTTGCAGTTTATTTAGAATAACTTCCATACCAATGTGACACCGGCGTTTATAGGTCCCCACCAGTTCTTTGTGTCGCCCGAACAGCGCACACGCACGCCATCGATGAGTTCGTATTTTTCATAGTCGGCATTCAGGTAGCCGAGCGCTATCGAGAAGTCGAGCGACAGGGCATCGTTCAACCGCAGCAGATACCCGCCCGTAATGCCGCCGCCTATCAGGTTTCCCTGCTTTCCTGTGGAGGAAAATTTGTAGTTGAATGCGCCTGCCTTGAACATCGCCCCGAGGTAAGCGTGCTTCTCCTTGCCTATATAATAGCGCGCTTCCGGCATCACTTCCCAGAGGGCGTACCGCCTGTCCTTGCCGTTCCATGACCACGAAGTCCACGAGCCGTTCACGAGGATTCCCCATGACGGATGGATGCGCCACTCAATGCCCAAGTCGGGCGTGAGCGTCGCCCAGCGCAGCAGGTTGGCACGCAGGGCAAGATGGTGGTGGATGGAGTGCTGGGATTCCGATGGGATGCCGGCTGTGTCTTCTTGCGGTTCGGCCTGTTTTGCCGTCTGTTCTCCGGCAAGTTTGTCCGCTTCGGCTTTTTCGGCGGCATGGCGTGCTTCTTCCGTCTTGCGTCGCTCTTCGGCAGCCTTGCGTTCTTGTTCGGCACGTTCATCGGCAAGGCGTTCTTCCTCGGTTTTGCGCTGTGCGTCCGTTTCAGCGGCAGATGCTTCCAATACAGGAATTGTCAGGCGGACGATGACGAAATCGCCCTCAGTGGCATGGTTTTGAGTGATGAAACTTTCTTCTTTGATTCCGCCGCGCACGATAAGTTCCGATTTCACGCGTTTGGAGCGGATGGCGGCGATACGCAGGTTTTCTCTTTTGCTGTCAAGGGAATGGCAGTAGCCATCCACATGGATCGGCAATTTGCCATCGAGTATCTCTTTTCTGTTGCGCTCGATGTACTCCAGCAGACGGGTTAACTCCATGCCGTTGCCATGCCATGGCACATAGAACATGTCCTTTTGCGGCACGAAGCGGAAGGTGTAGGTAGTGTCCGTTTCTTCCTGCCCGGCAAAGAGGGGAGAAACCGCCGTTGCCAGCCACAAGAACAGGGCAAAAATAGGATTCTTTTGCTCATATTTATATGCTTTTCGAAATTTTGGCATGTAAAGTAAGCGAAAAGAATCCGTTCAAATTCGATTTTTGATGATAAAAATTGTCCTAATTGTTAGAATCGCAAATCTTTGTCGTTTAGGCTGTTTTGATTTTGCCGCTTGGGCGTATTTTTGTCATTCGGGCGTTTTTTGCCTTGCCGGATTAGCGTGTGGAAGCTTTTGATTTTCGCCATTTGGCAGGAGATTGCCCCTCCTTTTCCTTGAAATTTTTCATGAAATGGCTTGTGGAAAGAAAGCCTGATGTCTTGGAGATTTCCTCGATGGTCCATTCGGGATGCCGCACCATTTCTCTCTTGGCATATTCCATGCGCAGGCCGACAATCCAATCCCGGAACAGCATATTATAAGTGGTTCGGATGTATTCTGACAGATAGGTACGGTTGGTATGAAGCCTGTCTGAAAGCTCCTTGATGGTAAGGCCGGGACGGATATACCCGTCTTCGCTTATCCATTCTTTGATTTTCTCTGCTATTTCGGCATGGTAGGAAGGCACCTCCCGTTCCTGCATCTGCGTTTCTTCCGGCTTTGCACTGCACAGGATTTCTTTTTCAGAGGTTATCTCGCTTTCCATGGCACTTTCCACCTGTTCGTAAAACAGCAGATAGTTCTGATAGCAATGGTAGAGATAAATGTAAAAGGGTACGGACGAAAGAATCCAGATGAACACCCACTCATCGGGCAGGAAGGTAAGCAGGCCGCAACTTATGCCGAATATGACCGTCCACCAAGTAAGGACAGACATCCATTTGATATACGAGCCGATGTCGTCCGAATGCGTGTCGTTGAAAATCTTGATGGCCTTGTAATACGCCAGCAACAGCCTGCGGACAAGGAAAAGCCCGTAGATGATCAACCATGCCGCCATTATGACCAATCCTATTTTCTGCATTGTGCCCTCCGGCAACAAAAGCAATATCACTCCGGAGAGGACGGAGAACAGTGCCCACATGCCGAGATGGGTCCGAAACCTCTTCTTTGTGATGTAGAATCGGTCAATCAGCGTGGTGAGCGCCGAACTGAACAGCCAGTAGCACAGGAAATAGGTGGACAGGTTCATCAGTATGGCGGCATTGACATTCACGAACCTGATTCCGAAAAAGAAATGTATCGAATAGTTGGCGACAAGCAACAGCATGGCTGATCCCATAATCCGCCGGGAGCGCAGGTAATTCTCGAAAATGGCTTTTTCAGGTGCCTTGGCAAAGAGAAGGTAAAAGCCGAAGAACAACATCAACGGCAAGGCGGCACAGAGTGAATAACAGTATGTATGTATGTATGTATGTATGTATGTATGCCATGCATTTTATCTTATCTTCGATTCCATTCAAAATTGGATACAAAGATACAAGGTTTTTGCTTCATCCTACGTGTTTTAGGTTTATTTTCCGCTGAGGGGACGGGTTATCGGAGGGTGTTTATGGATAAAAGCGGAAAAAGATAATTTGTAAGGATTGGCTACTTCTTTATGCTCCTCGGTGGCACCGGATTGTGTCGTACTTCTGGTTTAAAAATAATTTATAGCGGATGGATGCAAGGCATTTCCGACTGCTGATTCCTAAAAGATGATTTGTAGGGTGCAGATACGAGGCATGTTCCTTGGCGGCACCGGTGTCGTACTTCTGGTTTAAAAATAATTTATAGCGGATGGATACGAGGCGTCGAGCCGATGGCCAAGGAGGGAGTGTACTTTTGTACATGACCGACTTGGCCAAGGCTCGCAACGAAGTAGACACCGCTATAAATTATTTTTAATTACAAGCATGAAGACAGGATAATGGTCACTATATCCGTTTAAGTACACCCCCCCCGCATGCGTGCGGAGCGGATAGCCGATGTATCGGCCGCTCTTCTGGTTCAAGGATTCGTCGTTGTAGATGCGGTAGCCGTAGAACTTGAGCGTGGAGCGGTCTTTGCCCACCAATCCTTGAGTGACCAAGATCTGGTCGAAGAGGTTCCATTGTCCCCGGTAGCAGAGGGTGCCGACCCCGCGGCGGTAAAGCCCGTAAGAGGTGTTGAACATCTGGCCGGGCTGCAGCTTGGTGTAGTCGTCGGTCATCGGAGCGTTCATCACTTCCACCACGCTTTTGTTCTTGGGGTCGTCGTTCAAGTCCCCCATCACAATGACCTTGGCCTCCGGATTGATGGCCAGCAGGCTGTCCACCATCGAGCGGGTCAGGCGAGCGGCCATCTCCCGCTTCGGGGAACTCCGCTTTTCCCCGCCCAGACGGGAGGGCCAGTGGTTGACAATGATATGGATCGTGTCGCCCATGTAGAGACCCGATACCAGGAGTTGGTCACGGGTCTTGAAGCCGGGATCCGAAGGGTCGTGCAGGCGGGCCGAACGGCTTCCCAAGACAGTGAATTTGCCTTTCTTGTAGATAAGCCCCACATCCACGCCACGGGCATCCGGCCCGTCGTAATGGACAATGCCGAAGTTGTAGGGCGCTAATTCCGGCTGGGATACCAAGTCCTCCAGCACGGTTCGGTTCTCTATTTCGCTGACCCCGAGGATGTCCGGGCAATGGAAGTAATGGCCGGAGATCTCCGTTCCCATCGTGGAAATCACATGCGCCAGGTTGTGCAGCTTGCTGTGGTATTTGGTTCCGTTCCAGCCATAGCTTCCCTTGGGCAGGAATTCCTGGTCGTTGGTGTTGGGGTCGTCGATGGTGTCGAAAAGGTTTTCAAGGTTATAAAACCCGATCATGCCCATCTGGTACTGTTTTTTCTCTTGGCCGGTCAGGCACAAGGGCAGGAAAAGCAGGGCGGCAAGGACAACGAGAATGTGCTTTTTCATTGGTTTGCTATTAGTTAGTTTGGAATCACCCCATGGCAAGGGGCTTGCAGAGTGCCAAAAGTACAGACTTTGCGCCATAAACGGAAATGTGGGTTTATGAATATTTTGTTGCAGGGGATGCCGGTTTTCGATGCCGCCCGGCCATGAGGCAGGCTTGAAAGCCATTATCCTTGGGAAAACGGCTTCCGTGTCCTAATTTATTTGTACTTTCGTGCCGTTTTTCGCCAAGGCGCGAACATTTTTCGCGAAGAAAAAAAACACCGAGATATGAAGGATTTGAAAATCGTTTCCGCCGAAGAAGCGGTACAGGTCATCAAGACCAACGACCGGGTGCATATCCACGCCATCGGATGCGCTCCCCAGAAACTGATTCAGGCAATGTGCGAACGCGGACGCCGCCACGAGTTCAAGAACGTGCGGATCCAGCACCTGCATACCGAAGGCCCGGCTCCTTACACCGCGCCGGAATTCGAAGGCATCTTCTTGTTGGAATCCTTCTTTGCCGGGGCGAATGTCCGCAAGGACACCCAAGCGGGTTATGCCGACTATATTCCTGTGTTCTTGCAGGATACCCAGCGTCTGATTCGCGAAGGCTATTGCCGTCCCAATGTGGCCTTGATCCAGGTTACGCCACCCGACAAGCACGGTTATGTGTCATTAGGCTGCTCGGTGGATGCCACCTTGGCCGCGATTGAAACGGCCGACACGGTGATTGCCACCATCAATCCCCAGATGCCGAGGGTGTTCGGGGACGCGATGATTCCGATGGACATGATCGATATCTTTACCGAAGACGATACCCCGCTGATTACCGCCCATTTCGCCCAGCCTTCGCCGGTGGAAGAGGAAATCGGCAAGAACGTGGCTGCCTTGATCGAGGACGGAGCCACCTTGCAGATGGGTATCGGTTCGATTCCCAATGCGGTGCTCTCGCAATTGGGCAACCATAAGAACCTGGGTATCCATACCGAGATGTTCGCCGATGGCGTGCTTCAATTGGTTCGCAAAGGGGTCATCAACGGCAAGAACAAGGCGATAGACCGGGGCAAGATTGTGTCCACCTTTGTGATGGGAAGCCAGGAGGTATATGATTTCCTGGATGATAACCCGGGCGTGCTGATGATGGATGTGGGTTATACCAACAACGAGTTCATCATTGCCAAGAACCCCAAGGTGACGGCGATTAACTCGGCTTTGCAGATTGACCTTACCGGCCAGGTTTGCGCCGACTCCTTGGGTACCAAGTTCTATTCCGGAGTGGGCGGCCAGGTGGATTTCATCCGCGGGGCTTCGTTGAGCGAGGGCGGCAAGCCTATCATCGCGATGCCGTCGGTGACCAACAAGGGCATCAGCAAGATTGCGCCGGTACTGGCTCCCGGTGCGGGCGTGGTGACTTCCCGCGCTCATGTGCAATGGGTCGTGACCGAATACGGGGCGGTGAACCTTTATGGAAAAACCATGCAGGAACGTGCCAAGTTGTTGATTTCGATTGCCCATCCGGATCATCGGGAAGAACTCGACCGGGCGGCTTTCGAGCGCTTCGGCCCGCACTTCCACTATGTGGGCTAGAATCGCTTTGCCGGGAAGCGGGGTCTCTTGGAGGGGCTTGTTTCCCGGAATCGCGTTCCTCTTGATACGAAAAACGGCCTGTGGTGCAATACCGCAGGCCGTTTTTCGTAAGTGGCTGGACACTTTATTTCACATAATGAACGTAGTTGGCTTTGCGGGCCTTGGGTGCGGGATTGGCTTGTGCCGGATAGCCGAGGATGCAGTTCCCGATTCCTTCGTAATCGCCTTCGATGCCCCATTCCTTCAGCAGGGCTTTGCCTTCTTCGCTATCGAACACTTCCTTGGCACGGTGGATCCAGCAAGAGCCGAGACCCACGGCGTGGGCGGCGTTCATCAGGTTGCCCATCACCAGCGAGCCGTCATAGATATAGGTGGGATACTGACGGTCGGCCAGTACTACCAGGACAACGGGCGCACCGTAGAACGGGTCGTTGGTGCCGCCCAAGACAGCGGCATTGAGCTGGGAAAGCTTGTCGCGGGTGGCTTTGTCGGTCACAGCCACGATGATAGGCGACTGGTTGCCTTTTCCGGTCGGGGCGTATGTCCCGGCTTCCAATACTTTTTCAATCAGTTCCATCGGAGGAACGGAGTCCTGGTAGGCGCGGATGGAACGGCGGGTCTTGAGGACCTCCAAAGTTTCATTCTGGTTCATGTCGTTGTTTTCTTTAGGCGTGTTGCAGCAGGAACTCAGCATGAAGAGCGAGAACACTGCCGATAAGATGATGTACTTCATAATATTTTATTGTTTTTGGTTTTGTGTCGCGTTTTGCAGAAGTTTTGCGCGGAGAGGAATCTTTTGCAAAAATCTGTTGCAGGAAGAGCAATCGCGTTGCCGCTAAAAGACAAATCTACGGAAAATTTTGAAACTATCGGTATTCCCGGCCGGAGAGCGAACGCCAAAGGGCGTAGTACTTGAGCGTGGAGACCGGTTTGTGCGCGATGAGCTGGTAGCGGATTTCCGGCCCGCAGTTGAAGTACATGGAACGGGAAAGGAAAGTGCCGTAGCCGGTGATTTCATCTATTCGGTAGGTGATGCATTGGTCTTCATGGTTGATTTCCACGCGGTCGCCGAAGAGGGCTATCGAGGCGTGTTCGGAAAGGCGATGTATCTTCCCATGTTCGATCCGGCTCAGTTCAAAGTCGGAATCCGAAGCCAAAGGTTTCCCGGTCGATAGCCGGAGTTCCGCGGAATGTTCGTTCATCCATTGTTTTTGGAAGCGGTTCCATTGGGCGAAGTTGTCGAAGGGCATCAGGGACCCTTTTTCGAACCATCCGGTTTCCAGATAGCGTGCCGAAAGCCCGCAATCGCAATGAATTTCGTTGCCGGAAGTCCGTATCGTGCCGAAGCGGAGGCAGTGCGGGCAGAGATAGGCTGCGTACTGCAGGCCTTCGGCCAAGGCTTTGCCCTTGTAGAGGTCGCCATGTGCCGCTTGGACTTCGTAGGCGTTGACATGGAGGTCGCGGCAGATGGCTTGGTAGATTTCTTCCTCGCTCATGGAGGCCAGTTCCTGGGGCGTGTATTCATGCACTAATTCGCCCCGCATCGGCCCCCGGCGCTTGTGTTCGGCCCATCGGGGACGCAGCAGGTAACCGCCGGTAATCCGGTACGTGACCAAGGCGGCGCCGGATTCCTTGGCCATGCGGGCGGTGCGGGGCGAGATGAATTCGGTTTCCCCGTCCCAGCTCCGGTTCCCTTCCGGGAACATGCCCACCGAGACCCCGTCCCGGAGGTTGGCTTCGATGGCGGCAATCGCGGCATCGCCCTTGGCGCCTTTCTCCCGAGGTATGATGCCGAAGAAAGGATTCAGGAAAAAACCGGCCAGGCCTTTGGTCAGCGAGGCGTTGGCCACGAAGCGCATGTGCCGGCGCGTGCCAATCACCAAGAAGGCCGGATCGAGGTTCTGGGTATGGTTGCCCAAGGCTAAGAAGGTCTTGCTCTGAATCTTGCAGGGTTTGTACCGGATATGGAACAGGATATTGACCACCGGCCCGATGAAGGTACGGCAAAAGGCGTAGACCCCGCGCTGGAAGCCCACGCCTTTTGTGATTTGATCATATTCCGCGTTTTGTCGAGGTTTTTTGGCTTGCATGGGGGAATTGGGCTTGAATGAGGAGTTTAATGCATATTACGAACAAGGTGTATCGGCGCGGAGTTCAATTTATCTTGAAAAAGGCTTTTGTTATGACACTGTCATAGTCGGCAGGTCAGATTACTCGTTATCACCTGCCGACCGTCCGGATTCTTCTTGCTCCAAGACCCGATACGCCACCTTCCCCACCAAGGTCTTGGGCAGCTCCGAACGGAACTCGATATCGTAAGGCATCGCGTACTTGGCAACGAACTTGCGGCAGTAGGCCAGAAGTTCCTCCTTGACGGCATCCGAAGGTTCGATGCCCGGACGGAGCATGACGAAAGCCTTCACTTTGTGCATCTTGTAGGGGTCTGGGACACCGATGATGCAACTCATCTGCACCTTTTCGTGGGCATCGAGGATGTTTTCGATTTGCGCCGGATAGACATTGTAGCCGGAAGTGACAATCATGCGTTTGATACGGCCTTTGAAATAGATGAAGCCTTGCTCGTCCATGATGCCGAGGTCGCCGGTGTAGAGCCAGGTCATGCCGTCGGCGTGCTTGCGCAAGGTCTTGGCGGTCTCTTCCGGCTTGTTGTAGTAGCCCGACATCACCGTAGGGCCAGCCAGCACGATTTCGCCTTCTTCGCCGTAGGGGAGTTCTTCGTCCGTGCCGGGCTTGACAATCTTGTAATATGTGTCCGGGAACGGGATGCCGATGCTGCCTTCCTTCTGCAATTGAACCGGCGTGAGGCAGGAGGCCGTCACGCATTCGGTGGTGCCGTAGCCTTCGCGCACCTTGATGGTGGCCTTGTGGTCGGCCAAGAACTTGTCCAATTTCTTCTTGAGCTCGATGGAAAGGGAATCCCCGCCGGAGAACACCCCTTTGAGGTGGGAGAAGTCGGCATGGCCCAAATTCGGCAGCCGCAGCATGGCTTCGTAAAGGGTCGGCACTCCGGCGATGAAGTTGCATTTGTTGCGGCTGATCAGTTTGGAATAGCTTTTGGGCGTGAATCTCGGTACTAAGACGCAGCGTCCGCCTTTGGCCAGCATGGTATGGATGCAGACTCCTAAGCCGAAGCCGTGGAAGACGGGCATCGCGGCCAGCATCCGGTCTCCGGGCCTGAACATGGGATTGGAGGCGATGACCTGCTCGGCCAAGGCGTTGAAGTTGCGGTTAGTCAGCACGATGCCTTTGGTGGTGCCGGTGGTGCCTCCCGAGTAGAGGATCACCGCCGGGTCGTTGTCGTCCCTTTCCACCTTGTAATTATAGAAGCAGCATTTGGATAGTTTAATGAAGTCTTTCCAGCGGATGACTGGGGCATCGTCGGGTATCTTGGCGATTTTGTAGCCTTCGGTAATCATGTACCCGGCGCGGATGGGCTTGGACAGCTCGTCCTTGATACGGGCCAGGATCACGTTGACAATCCCGGTGTTCTTGCGGATGGCTTCAATCTTGCCGTAGAACTGATCCAAGGTGATGACGGTGATGCTGTTGGATTCGTTGAGGTAGAACTCGATTTCCTTTTCGCTCGACAGGGGATGGACCATGCTGGCGATGCCGCCGATGAGGTTGACCGCATAGAAAGCATAGATGGCTTGCGGGCAGTTGGGCATCGCAATCGTCACGCAATCCCCTTTGCGGATGCCTATCGTCTTGAGCGCCTTGGCGCACTGCTCGATGTTCCGGACCATCTTGGCGTAGGTGGTGGACTTGCCCATGAAGTCGAAGGCGATGTATTTGGGGTATTGGCTGGCGATGCTGGCCACCATGTCGAACATGGAGCCTTTGAAGTATTCCAAATGGACGGGCACGCCTTCGGTATAGGGATACCAAGGTGTCTTGACGGTATTTTCGCTCATGACAGAAACAATTTGCCTGCGAAGGTACGAAAAACAATCGGCTTTGTCGGATTTTCCGGAGAAAGCAACGGGAAATGTGGTGCGGAAAAGCAAGCCTATTTTCCAGTCTTTATGTATTCGATGGCGCGTTCCAGCTGGGAATCGATGCCTTGGTCGAAGCTGGCTGCATCGTAGGGGGATTCTATGGTCGGGGGAATGCCGACACCCTCGTAGATATTGCCCTCGATGTCTTTGAGCATGGTCATGGTCGTGTAGGCTTCAATCACATTGTTCCTGAAGTAACCATCGTAATAGAGAGGGAAAGCTTCGTTCGAAGCCGAGAGGCTGCCGTGTCCGCCCCAGGTTCGTTCGCCGACGAAGCATCCTTTGGGCAAGCTAAGGATAGCCATCGTGGTCATTTCGGCCATGCTGACCGAATACATATCGGCCAAGGCGACAATGGGAATGTCCAATTTCCGTTTCTGCTCCATGACAGGCAGGGTTTCCGGAAACCAGGGCGTGTAGTCCAAACGGCCCAAGCCTTGCTTCTTGCGGTTGTAGCAGATGGTGTGGTTTTCTTCGGCGAATTTGCCCAGTACCAATGGCAGGTCGGCCAAATATCCGCCTCCGTTGTTCCTCACGTCTATGATAACGCCTTTCAGGTCGGGATAGGTATCGATAAAGTTGTGGTATTGTGTGATGATATAGTCTATCGGGTCGCCGGTTTGATAGTGTTCGGTCAGCATGAAGGAGGTCAGCTGGAAGTAGAGGATGTTTCCATCGATGATGCCGGTTCCCGCGCCCATGTCGTCCGTGCTCCGATAGGCGAAGTCGGATATCCGGCCTTGGTTGTGCAGTTGGGTCATTGCATTGAGCCATAAGGTTGGGAAGTCGTTCGAATAGTGGAAGTCTTCCCGTTGGAGTATCCTGTCGGAGGCCGGGTATGTCCAATAGACCGTGTCGGGGAGCGTGAAAGTGATGGCAAGGTGTCCATCAATCAGATTGGCCGACATCTCTTTGATCATTTCGAATGCATGGTTGTTGATGGCTTTGTTGGAGAACCCGCTATCGGCCAAGGCATCGAACTTCGGCTTGTACTGTTTGTACACGGCATCCCAGTCGGTGGGGTCGATGGACCAGAAGACATAGTTGTGGTTCATGCCGGACCAATAGGATTCGAAAGCTTGCGCCCAATTGGTTATGTTTTCGGTTCTCGGATCGATGATATAAGGGGTTTCTTTGCGGCATCCGGAGGCGATGAAAAGGATGGCGAGAAGAAGGAATGCTTTGTTTTTCATTGTATTTCTTATTCGGGTTTAACGCGGTTTGGGTTCAGGCTGAAAGCGACTCCGGCTTGGATCAGGAAGCTGTTGAGGTAGCGGGGCGCCTGGTCGGTCATGTAGTTTTTCTGCATATCGGAAAGGCTGTAACAGTACCGGCCTTCGAGCTGGACGGCGATGAGCGATGTGATTTTGTACTCGATGCCGATGCCGAGCAGCAGCCCGCCTTCAAAGCGGTTGTCCCGTCTCGTATCGAATCCGTAGGCCTCATCGTAGGTGTAGTAGATGTTGCCCGTCCCAGCCCCTTGGTTAGTGCCGAACTGGGTGAACTCAATCCCTTGGCGCCGGGAAGCCAGCCAGCCGCCGACATAGCCGCCGGCATCCAGGAATCCCCGTACTTTCTTGCCGCCGAAGGAGAAGCGGGCATAGACCGGTACGGAGAGGTAGTGGTTGGTCCTGTTTTCGTAAAAGCCGTAGTAGGGGGAACGTTCCAATCGGTAGTTCTTTTGGTTATAGGACAGTTCGGCTTGCAGGGCGAACCAGTCGAAGAACTGGTATTGCACGGGGATGCCTATCGCGAAGCCGCTGCGGCCAACATAGTTCCAGTCGTAGAAATACCGGGTCTTGGTGCTCAGGGTGCTGTAGGTGTAGCCGCCTTTTATCCCGATGCTCCATTGGGCGGAGGCGGGGAGAAGGCTGGCTAAGGATAGAAAGAGAAGAATCGATGCTTTTTTCATTTTTTAGAGGATTCGGTGGTCAAAGTCTTTTCGGCAGGTGTAAATGAACCTGTTATTCGTTCAGTTTGGCTTCCTTTTTTGGAAGAGGGTACTTTGCCTTGAGTTCAATTATTGCGTTTCTCGCGTTGAGTGTAGGTGCTTTATTTGTTGTGAACCAATTGTTTGTTTGTATTTTTTGTGGGTTTGTTTTGCAACGTCATGGTTCGTGCAGGGAGTGCGTGCGGTGTCGGTCTGCCGGGGTTCATTATGTGGTATAATATTGATAGTCTTGGGCGGCAGCATCTTGTGTTACACTTCGTATGATAATAGCTTACATCGGGCGGAGGCTGGCAAGCAGGCGGTTGTATTCGCTGACGAGCTCTTCCATGACGGTCTTGACCGGCAGTATGCTCTTGAACTGGGAGACATTCTGGCCTATTTCTAGTTCCCCGTTTTCCAAATCGCCTTCAAAGATGCCTTTCTTGGCGCGTCCCCGGCCTAAGAGGGCCGCGATTTCTTCCTTGCCGGCACCCCGGTCTTCGGCTTCCTGCACCTGTTCGAAGAAGCGGTTCCTGGCCAGGCGGGTCGGGCCTACTTTCTTGAGCAGCAGAAGGGTGTCGCCCTCGTTGAGCCGGGTGCAGAATTCCTTGAAGGCCGGGCTGGCAGAGCTTTCTTCGGTGAGCGCGAAACGGGTGCCGATTTGGACGCCTTCCGCCCCCAGTCCCATGGATGCCAGCATCGCAGCTCCGCTGCCGATGCCGCCGGCGGCTATCAGGGGCAGCGTGGTGCAGCGCCGTACCTCCGGAATCAGGCACATCGTGGTTGTCTCTTCCTTGCCGTTGTGGCCGCCGGCCTCGAAGCCTTCGGCTACGATGGCATCCACCCCGGCTTCCTCGCATTTGCGGGCGAACTTGGTGGAAGCGACCACATGCGCCACCTTGATGCCGTGTTCATGGAAGAAAGGCGTCCAGGCTTTCGGGTTTCCCGCCGATGTGAACACGATAGGCACTTTTTCTTCGATAATGATATTGGCGATTGTCTCCAATTCCGGGTACATCAGCGGCACATTGACCCCGAAAGGCTTCCCGGTGGCTTCTTTGTATTTGCGGATATGCTCGCGCAGGGTCTCCGGGTGCATGGAACCGGCCCCGATGAGGCCCAATCCTCCGTTTTCGCTGACGGCCGAGGCCAATCGCCAGCCGCTGCACCATACCATGCCGCCCGAAATGACCGGGTAGCGGATGCCGAAGAGCTGGCAGATGCGGTTCTTTGTGCCGGGATTATTTTGCTGGATATGGGAATCGATGGCTTGATAGCTATTTTCTTTGTGTCCGCTTGGAATCTGCGTGGGCATAGTCTCTGAGGTTTTGTTTAAAAGACTGCAAAAATAGTGAAAGGTGAGAGCAATGGCAACAAACTTGTTTGATTGCCATTGATTGGCATCGAAAGCAGGCTGCGCCTTAGCATAGTCAAAGCGAGCTTTGCCTCTGCGTTCGGCTTGCACTGCCTTTGCCGAACCGAATCCAAAGCCCCGATTAAGCCGAGTGTCATGCCAAGCCCGTTCCTTGCTTGAGCATGGCCGAGGCGGAGGGGCTTCGATGAAATCAATTTTCGGCGAAGCCAGAAATAGTGAAAGTCGAGCGCAGAGCACACGAGCTTGCTCGATTTGCAGATTTGCTACAATCAAGAAATCTTCCACTCCTTGATCCGCCTCGTCTCGCTGGAGAAACCGACCCCAATTTTGAAGAGTTTGCGAGGGTCGGCGGCAAAGGGCTTGGCGTAGCCTTTGTCCTCGATTTGCTTTAATGCCTCGTCCGCCGTGGCATCCATCTTCAGTTCCATGATGTAGACGTATTTGTCGGTCTGCACCACGATATCCATGCGCCCGTTGCTGGTATGGCGTTCCACCTGGGTGTATTGCCCCATCAGCTTGCATAGCACGTACATCGTGTTTTGGAAGTAGAGCTCGGCATCGCCCACGATTTCGTAATCGGCATCGGCAAAGAAGGCCTCGAAGCGTCTCATCAGGCTTTCGGCATCGCCTCTCTCGAAATCCTCCACGAACTTCCGCACATCGAACGGGCTGTTGTACCGCACCGAGGGGACATAAATGTTGGCCAAGCCCTCCATGAAGCCGCGTTCTACCTCCTTGTTCGGGTATTTCAGCGAATACCGTTCCCAGCGTTCATCGTAGCTCTGGATGGTCAGGTAGCCGCTCTGGTAAAGGACGGGAATCGGGTCGGAATCATCGGAGTTGACCCCGGTCAAGGCCGAAGCGGGTACACCTTCCAGGGTCAAATCCTCCAGATTGAATTGCCCCCTTTTCAAAGCTTTGACCACGAAGGTGGGCGTGCCGGTCTCGTACCAGTAGTCGCGGAACCGTTGACCGCTGAGGGCATTGAGCAGGCTGAAAGGATTGTAGATGTCTTCGGATTCCTCGCAGAAATGGTAGCCGTCATAGTAATCTTTCAGCTTGGCGTAGCATTCTTCCTTGCTTATCCCGTTGGCTTCGGCCATTTCATGGACGCTTTCATCAAAATAGGCGTGTAGGTCTTTTTCGGAGATGCCGCAGATGTCCGCGTAACGGAAGTTCATCGAGATGTCGTTGAGGTTGTTGAGGCCGCTGAAGATGCTGAGCTTGCCCATCTTGGTAATGCCGGTCAGGAAGCCGAAGCGGATTTTTCCGTCGCGGGTCTTCATCACGCTGTAGAAGCCTTGCAGGCGGCTGCGGTAGGATTCCCTAAGCGGTTCATTGCCTGCCGAATCCCAAATAGGCTTGTCGTATTCGTCGATTAGAATCACGACGGGTTTGCCGGTCTTTTCGTAGGCCGTATCGATTACATCTTTGAACCGAGCGTCGGGTTCGGGATACCTTGCCTCTATGGCGCAATCCTTTTCCCATTGGCGCAGGTGCTGATCCAAGGTGATTTCCAAATCTTCGGCCTTGTTGTAGGTCTTGCCGCTCAGATCCAGATGCAGCATCGGATAATCCGTCCAATCCTTTTCCAATTTCTCGATGGCCAATCCTTTGAATAAATCCTTTTTCCCTTGGAAATAGGCTTCCATCGTCGATACCAAAAGACTTTTGCCGAAACGGCGCGGGCGGCTTAGGAAATAATACTTGCCGGTGGTGGCGAGCTGATGAATCAAATCGGTTTTGTCCACATAGATGTAGCCTCCTTGGCGGATGCTTTCAAAGTTCTGGATTCCAATCGGGTACAGCATGGCGTAATGCGTATGGGTTTGATTGCGGAACGTCCGCAAAATTCAAAATTACAAATTTCCCCTTTATTTTCCACTCCTTGGGTGCGTGGAATACACTTTCCTGTAGGTCAGCATCCGCCACAGCCAGCCTTTCTTGCAGCGCAGGTACAGGAGCGGCATCCTGAATTCCGCTTGCGCGGATAGATTCATTGATGGATGGATTCGGATGGGAAATGGATTACAGGGAGCAGGCTCATGGTTACAGGGATGAGCTGTCAGGGAGGTGGGACGGAGCGGGGACGGTTCATTTCGGTTCGGCAGCGAATCCATATACAGTAAAAAAAACGATATTTGCCCTCGTTTTTCAATTAGTGACAGCACGTATGGATTGGCTTGTTCTGATTATTGCCGGTTGCTTTGAATCCGGTTTCGCTTTTTGCTTGGGAAAAATGAAGGAAGTCTCAGGGACGGCCTATTGGCTTTGGGGCGCGGGTTTCCTGTTGTGTTTGGCTTTGAGCATGTTGCTGCTTGCCAAGGCGGTCAAGACCCTGCCTATAGGTACGGCCTATCCGGTCTGGACGGGCATCGGCGCGGTGGGGACGGTCATCCTCGGCATCGTGTTCTTCCATGAATCCGCCTCCTTCCTCCGCCTTTTCTTCATCGCGACCCTGATTGCCTCCATCGTAGGCTTGAAGCTGGTTTCCTGAACTCAAGGTTCGTGCGAGATGAATCATGTTCGGTCTTTACGGAATCTGCCAGGGGCAGAGGTGCTCGATACCTTCGTCCGAGGGAATCGGGTAGTCGTCCAAGGTGACAACGTATTTCCTGAAGTGATCCGGAATGCTTTTGAGCGCGTTGTATTCCCGTTCGTATGTCTTGGCTTCGTTCAGGCTAAGGGCCACTTGGCAGTAAATGGTTTCATCCCCTCGTTTGGCTACGAAATCCACTTCGTGGCGTTCGATATTTCCAGCCCAGACGGCATAGCCTTTGCGTTTGAGCTCCAGGAAAACAGCGTTTTCCAATAGCCATCCATCCCCGTAGCCTACACCGCTGTACAGATAGTTCTTGTAGGATAAATCGTTGGCATAATATTTCTGGTTGCCGGCAATGGCTTCTTTTCCTCGTATGTTGTACCTTTCTACCTGATGGATTAGGAACGAATTCTTCAGGTATCCGATGTAGGCGGATAAGGTTTCGTAATTGGTTTTCCTCTTTTTGGAATCGAACCAATGGATGATGTTGGTTATGGAAATGAGCGAGGCGGCGTTATTGATGAGATAGCAGAAAATATCTTCCAGCAATTTGGCTTCCTTGATTTTGTATCGTTGCACGATGTCCCTCAACATGATGGTGTCTTTGAGCGAGGATATGTAGTTCCGCTTCATGTCTTCATCCGGAAGGTTGAACAATTCGGGCATGCCGCCTGTATGGATATACCGCAGATAGGAATCTCTGTTCTGCGGGATATTGGATATTCCGCAGTATTCGGCAAAAGAATAGGGCAGGATTTCAAATTGGACATACCTGCCGGAAAGAAGGGTGGCAAGTTCTCCGGAGAGCAGTTTGGAGTTGGAACCGCTGAGGAATATTTCGCATTGTTCAGTGAAATCCTGCGAATGGGAATTGACAAATCTTTCCCATTGGTCTATGTATTGCACTTCGTCGATAAAAAGATAGATTTTGCCTTGCGGAGCCAGTCTGGTCTTGTATTCGATAAAAAGCTGCTCCAAATCATCGTGGCTCTGGAGAAATTGGTATTCTATATATTCTTTGTTGATATACAATATGTTGTTAGTGGGCGTACCCTTGCTGATCAAGTGCCAGGCCAGTTGCCGCATGATGTAGCTTTTCCCCGATCGCCTTTGTCCTACAAGTACTTTGATAAGACGGTTTCCTATGTATCTTTCCAAGTTGTCGGTATAGGAGGTACGGGGAAACCCGAGTTCGGGCGCATTCCCATTCCAGAAATTGTACCTTGTTATGTTTTCAATCATATTTGAAAGTTTTGTGCAAATATACGAAATTTTCAATCGTATTTGAAAGATTTGGTAGTTTACAGTAGATTTTTCAAATGTATTTGAAAGTTTATAGTGATTTCGACGGTTTTTCAAGTAGACTTGTGACCTTCCCTGAATTTGGTTGACACTTTTAGAGCGGTTAAACTAATATACTTTACATATTCACTGACTGGGTTTAC
>CALUMK010000012.1 GCA_944321735.1 uncultured Bacteroidales bacterium | reverse complement strand
TCGGCTAGGCGAGAAGCATGCTGCATGACATAAGCGGACAATCTACCCAAAGTCTAATGACCGATTTGGGTTTAAGTTGACTTGCGCCCCACTTCAAGAAAATCTTTCCGTATAATCTATTTTTTTATTACTTTCGCGCTCTCAAAATGCTCCGAGAAGCATCTCTTGAGACGAAAAACAATTAAACCAAGAAATATAAAAGATTAGCATTCAATACCATGGCAGTAAAAGAGGAAAAAGGCGAACAAGTTGTTGAAAACGTAGAAGTCGCCCTTGAAAAGACGGGAGATTTCTTTGAAAAACACAAATCGGTAATCATTACGGTCGTAACCGTCATTGTCTTGCTGGTCATCGGCTATTTCGGATACAAATACCTGTATTTGGCTCCCAAGGAAAAAACAGCAGCCCAGGAAATGTTCTATTCCCAGCGTTACTTTGAAATGGATTCAATGCAGAATGCGCTCAACGGCGACGGCCAGCATCCCGGCTTCCTCGAAATCGCGGACACCTACGGTGCGACCAAAAGCGGCAAACTGGCTCATTACTACAGCGGGCTTATCTACCTGCATCAAGGCAATTTCCAGGAAGCCGTAGCTCATATTGAAAAGTTCAAGACCAAAGATCCTGTGCTTTACATCCTTTCTCGCCAGGCTTTGGGAGACGCCTATTGGGAACTTGGCCAGACCGACCAAGCTTTGGCTACGTACAAGCAAGGCGCTGAAAAATACGACAACGAGATGTTGTGCCCCACCGTCATGAGCCGCATGGCTGCCTTGTACGAAAGCCTGCAACAGTACGACAACGCCATCAAGGTTTATGAAGAACTGCGCAGCCTCTACCCACGCTCGATGGAAGCCCGCAACGTAGATATGATGATTGCCCGCCTGCAAGCCAAGGCCGGCAAATAATCTGTCCGCTCCATATTGTCGGGGATAATCCGGACTGCCTTGCATCCGGGTTCTCCCCGTTTTTTTTATAAGGATTGCCGTCAGGAAAACCCTATATACTCCCTGTCTTTGCAAGCCGAAACGGTGAAACAAGCCGTCTATCCCAAACATGTCAATCGAAATACAAAAACATAAGCTATCATGTCAACAAAAGACCGGGCTTTAGACCCACTGCCGCATCTCCCGATAGACCATTCTCATCATTTTGCCGTCATCTACGCTGAATGGAACCAGGAGATCACCCATGCGCTCCGGGACGGCTGCCTTGAAACACTCAAGCGTCAGGAAGTGGATGCAAGCCGCATCAAACTTGTCCCTGTCCCCGGCAGCTTCGAACTTTCCAGTGCAGCTGCCGAGTTCGCATCCCGGGAAAATATCGATGCCGTGATCTGTTTAGGCTGCGTGATCCAAGGCGAGACCCGGCATTTCGACTTCATCTGCCAGGCAGTGGCCAACGGCTTGACCGAGGTGGGCATCCGCAGCCGCAAACCCGTCATCTTCGGTGTCTTGACCACCAACACCAAGGAACAGGCGCTGGCCCGTGCCGGTGGAGAATTAGGCAACAAAGGCAGTGAGGCCGCCGAAGCCGCCTTGCTGATGCTGGAAGCTTTAAGAAAATAAAACACTAACGCATCTCCTTTCTGCTGGGATCCTTTCGGTCAATAAGATTGAAGCTGAAACCACAGAATCGCAATTTTTTTCTTCATGTCAGAAAGAATCGTCTTCATGGGCACGCCGGAATTCGCCTCCGGCTGCCTGAAAGCCTTGGTCGAAGCCAAAATGAACGTAGTGGCAGTAGCCACGATGCCCGACAAGCCCATCGGCCGAGGACATAAAATGGGGATGTCCGATGTCAAGAAGACCGCCCTGGAATTAGGATTGCCCCTGATGCAGCCCCAGAATCTCAAAGACCCCGCTTTCCTGCAAGAACTCCGTTCCTACGAAGCCGACTTGCAGATTGTGGTCGCTTTCCGGATGCTTCCCGAAGCCGTCTGGGCGATGCCCCGTCTGGGCACCTTCAACCTCCACGCCTCCTTGCTCCCCAAATACCGAGGCGCCGCCCCTATCCAACGGGCTATCTGGAACGGGGAAAAAGAAAGCGGGGTCACCACCTTCCTGCTGGACAAAGACATGGATACCGGGGCCATCCTGTTTCAGGAAACAATCGCCTTGGATCCAGAAGAGACGGCCGGCAGCCTGCACGACCGGCTGTTATCCATCGGCGCACCATTGGTCGTCAAAACGGCAAAAGCCCTGTTCGAGGGTTCGGCTCAAGCCATACCTCAACCCATAACGGAAATCCCTGTTCCAGAAGCCCCCAAAATCTTCAAAAAAGACTGCATACTTGACTTCGCCAAAACCGCCGAGGAACTGCACCGACAAGTCAAAGCCCTAAGCCCTTATCCGGCGGCCATCGCGTATTTGCACAATGCCGAAACCGGGGAAACAACCCCAATCAAGGTACTTGTAAGCCGGATTTCGACCGATTCCACAAAAAGTTATGAACAGGGAAGCTTGATTTCCGATGGAAAACATTTTATGGGCATGGCATGTGCCGACGGAAAAATCCTCCTCTTTGAAAAAATACAACTCCCTGGTAAAAAAGCTCTTACAATTGAGGACTGCCTGAGGGGTCTCCGGCTAGAAAATCGTAACAGGCTCTCTTTTAGCAAGGTTATGAACAATTAGGATGCGAACTGCCACATTATAAAGGATTTTCTTGTTTTGGCATTTTATACAACTGTCTTACTTTTGTGCCGTTAGTCATCTGATTGTTTAACACCTAAAAACAAAAACAATGAACAAGACAGAATTAATCGATGCCGTTGCTGCAAAAGCCGGGCTCTCCAAAGCCGACACCAAGAAAGCCATGGAAGCTTACATGTCTGTTACCGGCGATGCCTTGAAAAAGGGTGACAAAATCGCGATTGTCGGATTCGGCACATTCAGCGTCCAGAAACGTGCTGCTCGCAACGGTCACAACCCTCGTACTGGCAAGAGCATCAAAATTGCCGCCAAGAAGGTTGTCAAATTCAAAGCAGGTGCTACTTTAGCCAAAAAGGTAAAGTAATTTCTATGTTTTGAGATTTACGCCCCGGTTCAGTCCTTGAATCGGGGCTTTTCCTTTTAGAGAGCTTGGTAAACATCTTGCCCGAAACCGATCCTCTTCCCTTGACCGCCAGAATATCCCGACTGTTTTGTTACTGAAAAATCAGGACATTTCGAAACTGGATTGATGCAAGATTTGATGGCATCGATGACATCGGGCGCATTCCATAGGGAGATTCCGTTTTTATTGTAAATTTGCAGGAGTTTTCATGCATTTTGCTTTATGTCTGAACGTATCACACACGATGGAATCGTGACCAAGGTAGAGCCCGGCGTGGTCACAGTCAAGATACAATCCACCTCGGCCTGCGGCTCCTGCCATGCCAAAGGGCTTTGCCAGATGTCCGAAAAGACCGACAAGGACGTAGTGGTCAAGACCCGGAAAAGCCAGGAATACAGGGTTGGCGAAACGGTCGATGTATTCCTCACTTCCGGCATGGGTCTCAAAGCGGTTCTTTATGCCTACGTGCTTTCCTTAGTGGCAGGCGCTTTGTTCTTCTTCCTCGGCTCGCTCTTTACCGACAACCAAGGCATCTGGGGTCTTTGCGCCATTATCGGCATCGCGCTCTACTTCTGCATCCTTAAATTGGTTTCCAAGAGAATCAATGCCAAATTCAGCTTCGGCATCGCCCATAGAGTGCCTTTGGAAACGGAACCCTGATGCAAGCAGCCTTCAAGATTGGAAAAACCAAGTTTCCTCCATCCAAAGGGCTCCAATAAAGACAAAGAATTATAAATCAATAAATATCATTTAGCTATGAAGCTTTTACAAGACAAAGTGGCTCTCATTACCGGAGCCTCGCGCGGCATTGGCAAGGCCATTGCCCTCAAATTCGCTTCGGAAGGGGCCAACATCGCTTTCACCGACCTCAAGGACGATGAAAACATGGCTTCTTTGGTCAAGGAACTGGAAGGCATGGGCGTGAAAGCCAAAGGCTATGCTTCCAACGCGGCCAATACCGAAGAAACGGCCAAGACGGTAGCTGCCGTAGCCGCTGACTTTGGTCGAATCGATATCTTGGTCAACAACGCCGGCATCACCAAAGACGGTTTGCTGCTCCGGATGAGCGAAGACCAATGGGATGCTGTCATCAACGTGAACCTCAAATCGGTATTCAACTTCACCAAGGCGGTAGCGCCTATCATGAGCAGCCAGCGTTCGGGCAGCATCATCAGCATGAGTTCGGTGGTAGGGGTTTCGGGCAATGCCGGACAGACCAACTACTCGGCTTCCAAGGCGGGCATCATCGGCTTCACCAAATCGGTAGCCAAGGAATTCGGCAAGCGGGGCATCCGGGCCAACGCGGTGGCTCCGGGCTTCATCATCACCGATATGACGGCTCAGCTGTCGGAAGAAGTCCGCAAGGATTGGGCTTCCAAGATTCCTTTGCACCGTGGTGGAACGCCGGAAGACGTGGCCAACGTCTGCTTGTTCCTCGGATCGGAGTTGTCGTCGTATGTGAGTGGGCAGGTATTACACGTTTGTGGCGGCATGAACATGTAGGCAGGCGTGTGATAATGGGCAATCTACATCGTTGCGCGAGCCGTTCAGGCTCGGTCACGTACTTTATACGCTTCCTCGCCTTCAAGCTCGCGCGCCTCGTATCTTGTCCATTCTGACACGCCTGCGTGCAAGAAAACGGACAAAACGCTGCACGTTGCCCCGTATCCCGCCTCTACACAACAGATGGAATCACGACACGCCTCCGCGCCTCGTATCTTGCCCATTCTGACACGCCTGCGTCAGACGAGGGAAATTTCAAAACCTGATGTAACACCGCCTCCAAGCTTCCCTTTTGAAAATGCATCAACAACCTTAACATGAAAGCGGGGTTGGCAATGGGAGTATGGCAAGCTCTCAGAACTTGAATTTAATGCCAAAGTTCAAACCGTGACTGTTGCCGAACACGTCCTCGTCCCCTGCAAAAATATCAGCTTCCAACTTGCCCTCTTCCCGAAACTTGCCATCCCGCCAATTGAAACAGGATGTGGAATACATGCCGGCTTGCCATTCCAGAAAGAATGTCAGCATAGGGCTTATATAGAAATCAACGCCTAAAGCCCCCACGAATCCTAGCATGAAAAAATTTTTAGCACTTCTATATTCAGAATAATACAACATGTTTTCATCAAGCATTGCCTCATCAATGTTATCATATAGGGACAAGGATGCCCTATGTTTCAATCGCCCAAAAATCGTTCCTATACCCACTTTCGCATAAGGATTGACACGGACAAAACCCGGACTGACCTTCATCTGAACCGACAAATACCCTCGCTGCGCATCCAATCCCAAACCTGTGACATACACAGATGCTAGCCCGTCGTTATCGCCTGGAATTCCAATCCCCCCACCCCTAGAGGCAGAGACAATTTCCACAGGAAATGCCATATATCCTCCATCCAGTTCCAATCCGACATACCGGTTGAAATTAAGCCCGAAATTCACTCCTATGCGCAAGCCTTTCCCCACATTGGCACAATCCAAGGGATTAAACATTTGAATCACTATAAGTTGCCCATTATTCAGCATTCCGTCTATTTCATTGGCGCCCAAACGGAAGGCATACCCCACGGATATGTCCGCATAGAATCTCTTGAATTCGTACTCCGGCACGGGCTTCTTCTCTTTCTTCGCCTTGCCTGGCCTCTCCGCCGCCTCCAAACCAAAGCACATGCCGCAAAACAGCAAGATTGCTACAAAATATCGTATCGCTTTCATGATTCCTCCTTTTTCAAGAAAAAAAGCCTATGGAAGACATCTATCCTATCTTCCATAGGCTTACTATTCTATTTAACAATCAGTTTCTTGGTCACACTGTAACCTTCCCACACCACACGCACCAAATACATGCCCGATGGTAAATTACTTAATGGCACAATTCCATAACTATAGGAGAATTGGGTCTGATACCACAGCCCGCCGTTCATCCCATAGACAAAAATCTCCTTGGCCTCCGGCCCGCAAGCTTCCGGCATCATCGAGATTTGCACTTCCTCGGTAGCCGGATTGGGACTCAGATGGAACAAATCGGAATATTCATCGGTATAGGGTTCTTCATTCTGCATATCCTGCAAATCACTTTCCGTATCCGTTTCCTCCGGAGCATTCTTGGCTTGCTTCTGTTGCGCCGCCAATTCCTTGTCATAACAGGCCAAGGTCAACGTGGCTTCGCCGGACACCTCGAACGGGCCATCGATGGTCAAAGTCTGAGTAAAGGCAATCTTGGACTGGGAATTGCCCCTCAAGGTAATATTGCCGAGCGTGGCATTGCGGCAGAACGCCCGCAGTTCCTCGTCATCACCCTTGGCAATGTTGCGGAGTTCCGAATCGGAGGTGACATTCCAATCCGGGTAGATGTTACGGATTATCATGTTGTTTTTCCGGTAATCATGCTCCGTGTCGCCGACTTTCGGGGTCAAATCACGTAATTCATAGAAACCATCCGCAGATCCTCTCCATCCCCAATTACAATAAAACTTGCCTTCTGTATCATATCCGGATACCACCCAGAAATGCTTGTCCGTACACAAATCGCATTTGTCGCCCCGATACAGAACCGGCCAGCCGTTATCCAACTGCGACTTTATCAAATCCGGCCACCACTCTCCCTCATCCTTGTCCCCTCGTCTCCGTTTATTCGATTGAGGAAAATGCATAGCCCGCATCCCTTCTTCCACCTTATTGGTCGTTGTCCATGAACCAAGGCACATAAACGATACCCCAGCCTCATCGGCACAATCTCTCAACAGATGGGCGATATTGTTTTCTTCCTGTACCGTTGAACTATTTTTCAAATAGACAGGCATCTTATCCCAGTCGTATTGAGGAGGGAATTGCCAGTACCACATCAACTGCCCCATTGCCACTGACGCACAACCTATCGGCTTTCGTTTCGTTGCATTACACCCAGAAGATTGTAAGCCAGATGGAGCGAATTTATTATATATGGGAGATTCGCCTTTTAACTCAAAATCTGTGTTATTGAAACTTTGCCCCCACTGCACTTTTCCTCTTGAATCATCCGTCAGCAAATCATCCACCACCGCAGCCTTCTTGGCAACCAACGATTTCAAATAAGAGGAGTTCACGCTTTTCAGCCCTTCCCATTTCGCCCGGTTCTCCGCGCAAGAAGCCAAAGCTGTTGCCGATTTGGTCTGTGTCGCCCTCTTAATCGTGTCTATCTGCCGCACATAGTCCAATAGCAGCTCCACCAAGGCCGGAGACATCTGACTCGTGTCCGCCGTCCATGCGCCCGTAGGCGAATAGGCCAGCACCGGCTGCACGTTGTAGTCGTTGCTCATCAATATCCAACCGCCTTGCGCGTACTCAATCAAATTGCTCATCGGGTTCGCGTTCAAACCAGCATCCCCCAATGCCATCGCATTCGGATGCACCGTCTTCACCGTCAGTTTCGTCTGCGGACACATCACTTTCATGTAGTTGCCCGCCGCCCTCTGAATCTCCGCCATCGGCGGGGTCTGCGCCCACATGGGCATCGAAAGGAGAAGCACGCTTCCCCATAAGAATATCTTTTTCATGATGTTCGTCTTTTTATAGTTTGACACTTATCTCACGAAAAAGCTATTCCTCTTTCGCTTTCAAGGCCGCCTTCAACGCCTCTATCTCCGCCTGCTGCTCCTGCACAGCCTTCACTAAGAAAGGTATCAACACGGAATAGTCCACCGTGTAGAAATCCTCGTACGGGTCGTACCCCACCGCCTCCGGGCATACCTCCACCAATTCCTGAGCGATGAAACCCACCCGGTTGCTCCGCGCCGTATCCGCCACCTTGTTGCCCAAGGAATCGATGTCCGCGTAATCGAACCGCACCGGGTTCATCTCCATCACCTTGTCAAGCACGCTTTCCACTGGGCGGACGTTGGTCTTGTACCGGGCATCGGACAAGGAACTGATGCCCGTGGCCGAAGTGGAGTAATAGCGCGTGGAATACACCCCGACCAGTTGGTAATTCGCCGAGCCGACCATCATCGGCAAACCCACCGACTGCAAGCGCATGATATTTCCCTTTACCGTCCCCCCTTGTGCAATGCCCCAATCGCCACCTCCCTGGGAAAGACCTTTGGGCACATACGTCACCATCGATTCCCCTTTCATCTGCAATTCACTGCCACTCACCACCAACCTCAAAACCGACGGATCCAGCTGGAAATACGTGCCGGTTGTATTGGAAACCATGTTGCCTATACGCACCTGGCTTGTTGTGGCTGTCAGCCCGTAATTCCCCGCTTTCAGCCTTAATGTCGGCATAGACACCTCGAAACCGGAGGACACATTGGCCATTCCCGGCATATCCCCTATCCGAATCTTCCCGTTCATCAACTTCATCCCGGTATCCCCGCTCTCAAACAGGATATTGGGCATCGATGCCTCGAAACCCGTAGTCAGCTGCGGCGTCTCGCTCACATCCCCTATCTTCAATAACTCCGAATTGTAAATCTTGAACTGGCCGAAGGCCATAGCGCTGGTCACGGCAAACACGGCCATCACGGAGAGAATCCTTGTCTTTTTCATTTTCTTGTAGTTTTTCTCGTTATAATTATTTTTATTAATGTTTCATGAAAATTCTCATTGGCAAAGTTACCCGGCCGCAAGCATGCCTGCAATACCTATTCATCGGTATTTTCCCATGCTTGCCTCCCCCTGCAAAGGTATCTTTCCCATGCTTGCAACAGCATGAACCCCCTCCTAAGCTTTCATGAAGTTCATGCCGTTTCCACCCACGAAACAGGCATCGGCATCGACAAACCCCCTAAAGGCGAATTTATGAAAAAAACACCCCCAACCCAAACCGGACAGTCACTTCAACCACATTTCAGCCAAAGCCATCTTTGCAATCAAATGAATACAAACAATTTAATAATACTATTTTTCCGACAAAAATGTGGAATCCAACAAGTCCGGACACTTCAGCCTCTTGTATCAGGCTTTACTCCCCACCGCGCCAAAACCGCCTCGACCCGATAGGTAACCAGCAGACGTAACGAGGCGGTTTCCTAGCCTCCTCCAAGTCCCAAAAACGAATTTTCATCGAACTGCCCGATTGCTTTTTCCTCAGGACAACGTACCTTTGCAAATCGATAACCGGCGGCCTGACAGCCCCGAAACGCCGTAAACAAACAAAATGATTCAAACAACGGTTCCGGCATGGTTCTGGTTGGTAGCAGTCGCGGTAGCGACAGGCTATGCAGGGGCTTTGTACTACCGGAACCGCAAAGACGAACTGAGCAAAGGCTTGAAAATAGGCTTGGCTGCCGTCCGTTTCCTATTCGTCTTCCTGATTTGCTTCCTTTTGATGTCGCCGATAGCCAAGATGAAGCAGGAACAGGTACAAAAGCCTCTCTGCTTCGTGGCCGTAGACGATTCCCGCTCGATGCGGGCGGCGCTCGCTCCGGAATACCGGAACAAGAAAGAAGCGGATACCGCAGTCTTCTCGGCATCCGGCTTCGCCCAAGACATAGAACAACAGATAAATCGAGTCTGCGAAGAGCTGTCGGAACGATTCCAAGTGCAACGCTTAGCGTTCGGCAAGGAAGTCCGGCAAGAGAAATCCGCTGAACCGCAAACAACCATCCACTCGTCCTATGCCCAAGAAGCCACCGACTACGCCCGCCTGTTTCAGGACATGGCGCAACGGCTGTCCGCCTCCACCGTATCCAATGCCGTCGCCATTCTTATTTCCGATGGACAAGCCAACATAGGCCAGGAACCGGTATCGGCCTACCGTTCCTGCCCGTTCCCGCTCTATTGCATCGGCATCGGCGATACCCTTTCCTACCCGGACATCTTCATCGAGGAATGCCGCTTCAACCCATATACGTTTTTAGGCAACCGTTTTCCGCTGCAAATCCGGCTCGGCCAGCAGCAGGCTTCCAATGCCCGATCAATCCTCCGCCTTTCGGAAGATGGCAAGACCTTGATAGAGCAGGAAGTGGATTTGTCGCAGCCTGAGGGACGGCAAATCCACTGGGAATTAGAAGCAAACGCAAGCGGGATTCATCGTTATATCCTATCGCTCGACCCGATAAGCCAAGAGAAAAACCTCCAGAACAACCAGCAGGAAGTCCTGATTCAAGTCCTGGACAACCGGCAGAAAATCCTGATTGTGGGCCATGCCCCGCATCCGGACCTTTCCTGCCTGCAACAAAGCCTGAGCCGTCAGGAGAAATACCAAAGTGAGGTCATCCTAGTCAAAGAACTTTCCAAGAAATCAATGAAAGAATTGCAGGACTATGATTTGTTCATCCTGCACGGCCTGCCTTCGCGCCAATATCCTTTAGACCCATACCGGGATTTGCTCAACCGTAAGCCTTGCTGGTACATCCTTGGTCCGGAAACCCGCGTGGATTGCTTGAACCAGAACGGAACCGGCCTCGGCATCCAAGCCCGGAACGCTGGATGGGAAGAAGCCCAAGCAACCTTGAACCCGGATTTCGGCCTCTTTGAAATAAGCCCTGACGAGACGGAAGCCATCCAAGAATGGCCGCCACTTTGGACTCCTTTTGCCCGCTACGAGCCACAAGCGAACGGACGGACCGTATTCTACCAATCCATCTTGGGCGTAAAGACAGAGAATCCCTTGCTATGGGTTGCGCCGCCTTCGGCATCGCGTTCGATGGTTCTCTGCGGATACGGACTCTGGCGCTGGCGTTTGGCCGATTACCAAGAAGAGAACAGCACCGAGATTTTCGACCGCTTGATAGACCGCTGCGTTTCGCTGCTATCGGAACTCAAGCCGGAAGAGAACCTAATTGTCCATTGCCCGAACCTGATAGACAATACGCAAAGCCTGCAAATCCGAGCCGAACTCTATAACCAGAACTTCGAAAAAGTGAGCACGGCCTCTGTCGGCATCCAATTCCAGAACCGGGCAAACGGGCAGCAATACGAATATTCCTTCCTGCCGCAGCCGCCGGATTATTTCCTGGATGCGGGATTCCTGCCTGCCGGGGACTACGATTACACGGCCCGCGCCAAGAACGGCGCAGAGGAATACACGGCCCGCGGACGCTTCACCGTGGCGGACATCCGGTTGGAGAACCTCCAGCTGCCGGCCAATCTGGAACTCCTGCGCAATCTATCCCTTACCTACGACGGCCGGTTCTACTATGCAGGTTCTGCCTACGCCCCGCAAAACGCCGTCTGGAAACAGATTCTCCAGGACATAGAAGACCGTCCCGACCTCAAGCCGGTCATCTCCTTCCGCGAAGCCTACGCTTCCTTCCTCGACCAAATCTGGCTGCTGATTCTTCTCTTAGGCTTGCTGTCGATGGAATACTTTGCCCGGAAAATCTTTGGGAACTTGTAAGGCGGTTTTACCCTCAGCGTAAAATACGGATTTACTACGCAGTCCATAAGCTTCGGTGTTTGACCGACAACTGGGTGGAAATGCACCGGGTCAAAAGTCTTACGCCTTCCATGTCCCATCCTGACATAGACTACCATCAACGAGCAAAAAGATACCGCAATACCCCGTATCTGTTCAAAAAGCTAAATGATTCCGTGGCTTATTTCGGATTGTCCACCTTTGCCTTGGACGAAACGCAGATGGACAACCTGACCGACTCCCTGCAAGCTTATTTCGATTTTCCATACCTCATCATGGATTTGCGGAATAACCCCGGCGGCGATGCCATCGTGGAAGACAAAATGCTCACCTATTTCCTAAACAAACCCTCCATCGATACCAAACCCTATTCGCTTGTAAACAAACTGGGCAAATTCCATTCCTTCCAATACTGCCTGAACTATGACTCTTCGATGATTATTTTCCCGGATGCCATCAAAGCACCCGACGGGAACGGCTATGTGCTCCCTAGCCAAACGAACCGGCAAACAATACCCGATTCCATTCTGAACTACAAAGGCAAGCTTTATCTCCTGACCGGAGAAGGGACCATTTCGGCAGCATCCACCTTTGCCGCCGAACTGATTCGTAACCACCGTGCAGTAAGCGTAGGCCGAGAAACCGCCTCAGGCTACCATTTCGTCACAGCCTTTAAATTTGCCGACATTCGGCTTCCGCATTCCTATATTTCGATACGGATTCCTTTGGTCAAATCGGTGTTCGATACATCCATCACGGCTCGTACACCTGAAGGCAGAGGGCTGATGCCGGATTACCCCGTTCCGCTCAGTTACGAAGAGGTCATGGTTTCCAAAGAGGATATCATCCTCAACCATACCTTACAGCTGATATCCCAAGGCAAGTATCTGGGTGAAAATCCTTTTTCTTCTATCGATAAGCCTAGCAAACAACGTAAAAGCTTCCCTTGGATACCCATCGGTTGCTGCTTTTTAGCCACATACCTGATATTCTTCGATAACGGAAAGAAAAAATAAAATGAAATAGAGGCGGCGGATACGAGGCATGCGAAGAAGCCCGCGCCGGAACACACCCTATCGTAGCAGGTAAAACTGATTTATACCGAGTGGATTCAAGGCGTCGTGCAAGCGAGTAGAAACGAATCGTACTCCCGGCAATCCAGTACGAGGTAAAAATGAAATAGAGGCGGCGGATACGAGGCGTGCGAAGAAGCCCGCGCCGGAACACACCCTATCGTAGCAGGTAAAACTGATTTATACCGAGTGGATTCAAGGCGTCGCGAGGGTGAGAAAAGCGGAGCGTACTTCCGTACGTGAGCATTTTCGAACCCTCGCGCAACGCAGAAGACACCGGCATAAATCAGTTTTACAATAGGCGGCCGGCAACTTCCGCCAACGCACTCCTCTCCCCCCTCACCAAATTCACCGTCGCGAACAGCTCTTCCCCGAACATCCGGTCGCAGAGATAGCTGAGCCCGTTGGAACGGGAATCCAGATAAGGCGAGTCGATCTGATGCAGGTCTCCGGTAAAGACCATCTTGGTGCCTTCCCCTGCCCGCGTGATAATGGTCTTGACTTCGTGCGGGGTCAGGTTCTGCGCCTCGTCCACAATAAAGAAGGTGTCCGAAAGACTGCGCCCGCGGATATAGGCCAAAGGCGTGATCTGGAAAGCCCCGCTTTTCTGCATTTCTTCTATTTGGGAGTATTCCTTGGACGAAATGCGGGTCTTGTTCTTGATGACCGCCAGATTGTCGTAGAGCGGCAACATATAGGGCGCCAGTTTCTCTTCGGCATCGCCCGGCAGGAAACCCATATCCTGGTTCTGCAACGGAATCACCGGCCGGCTCAATAGGATCGACTTGTACGAATCCATCTGCGCCAAAGCCGCCGCCAAGGCCAACAGCGTCTTCCCCGTCCCGGCCACACCCGTCAGCGCCACCAATTGGATATCCGGACGCATCAAGGCATCCAAGGCGCAAGCCTGCTCCTGATTACGAGGCGAAATACCCGACACATTGCGCGATTCCACTTTGACCACGCTCCGCGTATGCGGATTATAAAACACCGGAATATGGGCACCCGAACCGCCAATCTCAAAATATTCGTTCGGCACCGGTTTCACTTTCATCTCTTTGGGATTAATGCCTTCCGGCCGCTCGTACAATTCGGCAATCACCGGATCGGGAACCCGCACAACTCCGACCCGCCGCTTGTTCAGCTCTTCCTCGTCCGGAGCCTTGTCGTTCAAGTAGTCCTGGGCCGGAACACCGAAAGCCTGGGCCTTCATCCGCAAATTGATATCCTTGGAAACCAAGCAGACATAGCGTTCGGGATGTTCCTCCTGCAAATCCAAAGCCACCGCCAGGATACGATGGTCGGGGATATCCTCCATCGCAGCCTCCTTCATCGCCCGGGTCAAACCCTTGCCTATCACCACGCTCAGCTTGCCCATATTCCTGCCTAACTGGATTCCTTCTTCAAACAGCCCCTTCCCAGCCAGCTTGTCGAGCGAACGCATGATTTCCCGGGCGTTGAAATTAATCTGGTCGTTCCCTTTCTTGAAATGGTCGATCTCTTCCAAATCCACCAAAGGAATCACGATATCGTTATCCTGGAACTTGTACAAGGAACGGTAATCGTGCAACAGGACATTGGTATCCAGCACGAAAATCTTGGGCAACTTCTTGCCTTGCTTTTGCTTTGGCGACACCGAAGATACCGAATCGGTCTCAACCGACCTGCTTCCTCTCTTTTTTTTACTATCTGTTTTCATAAGTTTATGTTTTTTGCCCTGCCGACCGCCATTGACCCAGCGAAACGTCCAAAACGGAAACACTTTGCCTGCAAACGGCAGGAATCTGGCTACTTCAAGTTATCCAAAGCCTCGTAAAATTCAGGCACTTCGCCCAAATACTTGGCTTGGAAACGAAGTCCCGGTGCCAACAGCACCTTGGTCGGGAATCCGCTCACCCCGTATGCCAAGGCTACATCCTTATCTCCCGTTCCGTTCATCACATTGATCCAATTCATGTTCTCGGCCTTGACCATCGCCCGCACCTTTTCCACTTTATCTCGACAAGCGATACTAATGAACACCACTTTATCTTTGTATTTGGCCTGATATGCCTTCATTTCCGGCAGCCCTTTGATGCACCACGGACACCAAGTGCCCCAAAAGTCCAGCACGACATACTTGTCCGCGTAATAGGAAAGTTCCACTAAACTGCCATCGATAGAGGAAAGCGTGAAAACCGGAACCAAGGAACCGGGAACCAATTTGGCATCATTCTCCCTGATCAGCAGACGATGCTCGGCCGCGGCACGCGCCTTTTCCAAACGTTCCTTCAAAATCCCGTCCCTCACCGAATTGTCCAACTGGGCATAATAGGTCAAGAAAGTATCCGGATTGGTGTTTTGGAGCAAGAAAAAGGCCGACAGCAAAGCCGAGGGATTCTCCCGGATATAATCCAAGGAAGCATCCCGGATTCCCTGCGCCGCTTCCGAATACATGGCCGAAAGACTGTCCACATATTGCTCATTCGCATTTTCCACCCCTTCGGCCAAAGCCTCCGCTATCTGGTCGGAAAGTTGCTGGCTTCGCATATACGTTTCCTTCAAAGAATTCCGTAAACGGGATTGCATCTGCAATGAGGTTGAACCATCCAGCGTATATGAAAGGAACCCTTCCTCGTACTTGGCATCCAAACGCACTTTTTCACCCGGAACGGCCAAGAACGCCACCTTGTATACCATCGGCGTGACCTCCCGCCCTCTTTGCATCCGGCGATCCTTATCCATCTCGATAATGACTTCCGTGGGCGTTGTCAAATCCTGATTCCAGCTGAACACGCCCCCTGTCATCCGCAAGGTATCCATGGCCACCGAATCGGGCATGCTAACCGGTACCGCCTTGATATAGACGGTAGCCGAATCCAAACCCGAAAAACGGGCTTCCAGCAAAGCATCCTGCCGGCAACCGCAGGACGAAAGCAAAACCATCGGCAAAGCCCATGCCAAAGCCTTGCCCGCAAAATCCAATTTATTCATTTCTCTATGTTTTTCTTCAGTATTCCAAATGTCCAAACAATGCCCCTATCCGCGCAGACCGATAATATTCTTTTCCACCAATCCGCGCTATCGGGCAAAAGAAAAGCCTTCCACTTCCCGTTCCCCTTTCAAGACCCTGAGCGCTTCCATGAAATCGTCATCCCGCTGCAAATAGGTGGGATAAAACCCGGCATCATCATACAAATCCCTACCAATCAATGCTTTCAACGTAAGACGCATTTCTTGTCCATACTTGGCCAAACTAGCCGTATCCCGAGGCAGGCCCTTCTCTTCCGTATAACGTATAAAATCCTCAAACAAAGCATCTTCCAGCACGAAATCCCGCGTAAAGGCTTCGGCTGAGGGGTACGCACGCTTCAATTCCTTACGATGCGCCGTCGTATAGCGGAAAGAATAATCATAGTTATAGCCCCGGTTCGAAATCTGGTTCATATAGACAAAAAGGCTGTCGGTCTTATAGGGCAACAAGACATCGGGCATGATACCGCCGCCGCCATAGACAACCCGGCCTTTCTTGGTATAGTATTTCACGCTATCGGCATGAAAGCTCGAATCTTGGCCTGTCATCTCCCCGCTCAAATAGCGACGCATCACATCTTCCTCGTATTCCTCGTAACTGCCATCGTAAGGTTTCTGGATGCAACGGCCGCTGGGGGTGTAATAACGCGCCACCGTCAGCCGCAAAGCACTGCCATCGCCCAAGTCCATCTGCTCCTGCACCAGACCCTTGCCAAACGAACGCCGCCCGAGAATAACCCCACGGTCGTTATCCTGAATCGCACCGGACAGGATTTCCGATGCCGATGCCGACCATTCGTCAATCAAGACAGCCAATTGCATATGCTGGAAATCCCCGTAACCGGTGGCATGCAGCTCGGAACGCCGGCGGTTACGGCCTTCGGTATAAACAATCACGTCGTCCTTGGCCAACAGCATATCGGCCATCTCCAGACAGGGTGTCAATAAGCCTCCTCCATTGGAACGCAGGTCGATAATCAGTCGGTTCACGCCCTTGTCGGCCAGCTCGGCCAAAGCCGCCTCGAACTCGTAGGCCGTCTTGGCGGCGAATTTGCTTACTTTGACATAACCGATACCGGGTTCCACCACAAAATGCGCATCCACGCTATAAGTAGGAATCACATCCCTCTTGACAGTCACCCACACCAGATTATCCGTCCCGCTCCGTTTCAAGCCCAACCTGACCTTGGTCCCTTTGGGACCTTTCAATTTCTTGACAATATCGTCCGTGTTCATCTTCCGACCGGCAAGCGTGTCCTTATCGGCCATGATAATCTTGTCTCCGGCCAGGATGCCCGCCCGTTCCGAAGGTCCGCCGCTAATCGGCAGAATAACCGTCGGCGTATCGCTGATGACCCGGAACTGGACACCGATGCCTTGGAAATTCCCTTGGATTTCCTCTTCGGCTTCCTCGTATTCCTTGGGGGGCATATAGGCCGAATGCGGATCCAAGCTATGCAGGATAGAGGTCAGCCCCTCTGTGGTCAACTGCTCATCGTTCACCGTATCTACATAATTGCTTTCAATTATCTGCATGACAGCCCCTATCTTGGATCCATGGGTATAGGAAATGACAGGCTGGACCTCCTTGATTCTCCGCTGCATCACGAAAGCCCCTGCCAACAGGCCTAAAACAAACACAAGGGTACAAAAGACCCAAGGAAAACGATTTCTTGCATTCTGTTCCATAGGTGTAAAGGTATAAAAAAAAAACGACCGAGCCACAAACTTAGCCCGGTCGTTTCCCTCTTCCTGAGCGCTCTCTACAACGCCCAAAAAATCAAACATTTACTCAGCAGCGCCTGTACCTTCTCCCGTCAATTCGTCAATCTTGGCTTTCAATTCGTTGGCTTTGGCCATATCCCCTACGCGCACATAAATTTCGCGCATAATCTGCAGCACGGAAAGATTGTTCGGGTCTTGGACAAGAATTTTTTCCAGATAAGGAACCGCCATGCCGAAAGCTTCCTTGGCCTGGGCGGTCAAAGCTTCGTATTTTTCCGTTTCTTCATAGGGAAGCTCGTTTGCCTCGGTGCTCAAACGGTTGCCTTTTTGCACATACAAGTTACCGAGGTCGATATAGGCATCCATATAATCAGGATTCAATTCGATAGCATTCTTAAAAGCAGATTCCGCCTCGGCTTCTTTGCCCTCATTCTGATAAGAAACGCCGAGGTAACGCTGGAAGGTAGGATCGGAGGCCCATTTAATCAAAGCAGCGTTCAATATGGTAGAAGCCTTTTCATTTTCCCCCGTCCGGATATAAATAGAGGAAGCGGACAAATACACGTTCTTATCTTCCGGGAATTTCTGCAAACCGGCATCCATAGTAGCTTGGGCTTCGGCATTCTGCTCATTCATCAGATAGGCTTCAGCCAAATAGATGCAAGCGGTAGCATTGTTCCAGCCGGCATCCACCACTTCTTTGAAATATTTGATGGAAGTTTCGAGTTCGCCTTCCGCATTGAACGCACACAGAGCCGCATTGAATACAGCATTGGTATCGTAAATACCTTCCATCTGGCTGATTTGCGCCGATTTTTCAAAATCAACCAAAGCTTCGCTATAGGCTTTTTCCCCGAAGGCATTGGCGCCTTGATCATAAAACAGTCCAGCTAAATTCAAGAGATCCTGGCGCATCATCAAAGCCTTTCCCGGATCCAATTGCATTGCCTTTTCCAAAGATTCCTTCGCCACATCGGCCGGATTAGTGAAACTTCTGGCAAACAAAGGATTCTGAGCAATCGCGATATATACCTTGCCTCTTGTCCACCAGGCATCAAAAGAAGCGGATGTTTCCGGATTCTGCACCGCTTCATCAATCAAGGCGGCAGCAGCCACCGGATCGGGTCTATTCAACAAGTTCTTGGCCTTACGGACATTCTTCTCCTGAGCCATGCCGGCTCCGAGAATTCCTACGAACACCCATGCGAAAATTAAAAGCTTATTCTTCATGATAGTTTAATTTTGCTTGTTATTAATTAGTTTATTAACCGTTGATTTATTCTTGACTGTTATCCGGAGTCTCCGAAGATGCAAGCGAAGCCTTCCCGTTTTCGTCCAGAGGCGCTTCCTGTCCTTCCATCTCCGATTCTTCATCCATCGCCACCTTGGCTACGGACGCAATCGTATCCTTGCCCTTGAGTTCGATCAGCTTGACCCCTTGGGTTGCCCGTCCCATTACTCTCAAATCCTTGACAGCCATGCGCAAGATGATGCCCGACTTGTTGATAATCATCAAATCATCCTTGTCCGTCACATCCTTGATGGCAATCAGTTCGCCCGTCTTATCCGTAATATTGAGCGTCTTGACACCTTTTCCACCTCGGTTTGTCTCGCGGTAATCGTCCAGGCTGGAACGCTTGCCGTAACCATGTTCGGACACCACCAATACATCGCCCGGGTTCTCCGAAGGATCCACGCAAATCATGCCAACCACCGCATCCTGTTCATCCGCCAAAGTCACCCCGCGGACTCCGGAAGCGCCACGCCCCATCGGCCTTACCTTGTCTTCCGGGAAACGAATCGCCTTGCCCGAGCGCAAAGCCATCATGATGACGCAATTGCCATTAGTCAGACGAGCTTCCAGCAACTGGTCTCCATCCCTCACCGTAACGGCCAGAATACCGTTCTGACGCGGACGGGAATAGGCTTCGAGCGAAGTCTTCTTGATAATCCCTTTCTTGGTGCAAAGAACGATATAGTTGTTGTTTATGTACTGCTCGTCTTTCAAGGTCTTGACATTTATATAGGCCATCACCTTGTCGTCCGCCGAGATATTGATCAGATTCTGCAATGCACGTCCCTTGGACTGGCGAGAGCCTTCCGGAATATCGAAAACCCTCATCCAGAAACATTTGCCCTGCTCGGTAAAGAACAGCATATAGTTGTGCATCGAAGCCACGAACAGGTGTTCCACAAAATCTTCCGTCCGAACATCCGAACCTTTCATCCCCTTGCCGCCCCGGTTTTGACGGCGATATTCGGCCAAGCGGGTCCTTTTGATATACCCCATGTGGGAAATGGTAATCACCATGTCTTCATCGGGAATCACATCCTCGATATTGAATTCGGCCGAATCGTAAACGATACGTGTCCGGCGGGCATCCCCGTATTTTGCCTTAATCTCAAGCGTTTCCTGCTTGATAATGGCCATCCGCTTGCTCACATCCGCAAGAATCTCATGGCACTCGGCAATAAAACGTTCCAGCTCGTCGTATTCGCTTTGAAGCTTCTCGCGTTCCAATCCCGTCAACTGCCCCAAACGCATCTCGACGATGGCCTTGGCCTGTGCCTCGCTGAAATCATATTGCTCCATCAAGCCGCGCTTGGCTTCTTCTATGGTCTTGGACGAACGGATCAGTGCAATGATCTCATCCAGGATGTCCAAGGCTTTCAACAAGCCTTCCAGAATATGCGCGCGAGCTTCGGCACGAGCCAAGCGGAATCGGGTCCGGCGAACCACGATTTCATGGCGATGCTCTACGAAGTTTGCAATCAAATCCTTGAGATTCAACAAACACGGTTTGCCGTGAACCAAGGCGATATTGTTGACGCTGAACGAGGTCTGCAAAGCGGAAAGCTGGTACAACTTGTTGAGAACCACATTGGCTACCGCATCGTTACGAAGATCGAACACCACCCGGATACCGTCCCGGTTCGATTCATCCCGTATATCGACAATGCCGTCTATTTTCTTCTCGGTCACCAAATCGGCAATCCGCTTGATCATCTCCGCCTTGTTGACCATATAAGGAATGGAACGGACGATAATCTGGTTCCGCCCGCTTTCCGTAGTCTCGATTTCAGCCTCTCCCCTGACGACAACGCGGCCCAGGCCGGTAGCAAACGCGTTCCGAACCCCGTCATAGCCGTAAATGACACCTCCCGTAGGAAAATCGGGAGCCTTTACATACTGCATCAACCCATCTACCGTGATATCATTGTCATCTATGTAAGCGGCAATCCCATCGCATACCTCTGCCAAGTTATGAGGCGCCATATTGGTAGCCATCCCGACCGCAATGCCCGAAGAACCATTGACCAAAAGATTCGGGATTCGGCTTGGCAACACCGTAGGTTCCTTACCCGAGTCATCGAATGTGGGCTGCATGTCTACGGTATCCTCGTCTATATCTTCCAGCAGGTCTTCGGCAATCTTGCGCATACGAGCCTCGGTATAACGCATGGCCGCCGGCGGATCCTGGTCAATCGACCCGAAATTACCTTGGCCATCCACCAAAGGATAACGCATGGACCAATCCTGCGCCATACGAACCAAAGCCCCGTAAATGGAACTATCGCCATGGGGATGATACTTACCCAGTACATCCCCCACGATTCTTGCCGATTTCTTATATGGCCCCGTAGCGGCTATGCCCGCCTCGTTCATGGCATACAATATACGACGCTGCACCGGCTTCATCCCATCCCGCACATCCGGCAAGGCACGCGAAACGATAACCGACATCGAATAATCAATATAAGCAGACTGCATCTGCTTGTCGATATCGACCTTCACAATCCTGCCATGTTCTCCAATTTCTTCCATTTTCCTCCTAACTTTCTAAAAATCTCTATTTTACAAAAAGGCATTACAAAACAGCGAAATTACGACTTTTCCCCGCATAAAACAAGCGCCTGTAAAAAGATTTGCAGCTTGGACACCCTTCTCTCTTTTTACGGCATCAGCACCGCCCGAAAATGGAAACAGAACACCCCTGCAACTCCAACAAAAACAGCCCTACAGCTCACGCATTCGGCATTTCCCACAATATTACATTTGGATGAACCGTATATTTTCCGTACCTTTGCCTCGATTATCCAGCTTTTTTATCATTACTGGATTTCCCCCACATGAATAGCAACAAAACATAACTTTATAAAAAAAAGAAGAAAAAAAATTTTTTTAAAAATCAAAACACCATGAAACACAGAATTTTTCAATTAGCCATCCTAGGGCTGATGGCAGGGCTTGTTGTTTCCTGCAACAAAGAAGAACAATCCGAAGTGAACCTTGACAACCTCAAAGGAATGGCAAGCGTCACCGGGAAAGTCATGTACAACCAAGGGGCTGCAAACCAGAACGGAGCCATCATTTCCGATTATATGGTTCCTGCTGCCGGCCAAACTATCATCGTCCGTGTCCCCAATTCCGATTATGTATCCGGATCGGCGGGTTACCAGACCTATAGCGACACCACCGACAGCGAAGGCCGCTATACCGTCCAAGTACCCGTGGGCACAAATACGGTCACTGCAACAGTTTCCGTCATTCCTTTCTTCGCTGAAAAGACTGTAGAAGGCCACAACAACCAGCTGATTAATATCACTAACGCCTTGTACAACAATTTCACGCCGCAACAAGTCACCTTGGCCGAATTCGATGTACAGACCGCTGATTTCGAGGTAACCAGCTCCGAAATGCCCGAACTTGAATACAACCAAGAAGTAGGCCTCACCGGCCTTATCGAAATCCAATCATGGGCTCTCAACAGGGAAACAGAGAACCGTGAAGCCAGCAAAGAACCGATTGCTACCGATTTCGATGTCTTGGTAACCTTGTCTGACCCGGCCGGTATCGAACCAGACATGACCCTGAAGTATCAAGGCTCGTCGGATGCAGAAGGCCTCTATGACATGACCATGACTTTGCCTGACAACTGCTGGGAATGGAATGTGTCCATCGAACTTGAAACCAAAGCTCGCTTGAGCAATTTTGTTCACTATTACTATTCCATCACCAACAAAGAATGGAAGAGCCAGGACGTAGAAGTAGTTGAATCCGCCATGACGGTTTCGGCCTCACTGACACCTGAAAACGAAATAATCCCTGTCAGAATGACTGACATCTTGGTTACTACTAAACCTGTTGACGCTTCGACCGTTTACGGTATCGGTAATCCTATCGACACGGAAGATCCGGACAACGAAATCGCTACCAATAATCCTTTTGGATGGAACTAAAAATGTCGGACTTATAAAACAGCAAACATGAAAAATTTAAAATATCTGCTTCTCCTATGCCTTGCCGCCTTGGTAATGCCGCTGCAAGCTGCAGGAGAAAAGAAAGAAAAACGTCCGGCTGAAGAATTCCTGCCCAAAGCCGGAGATTTTGCCATCAGCATCAGTGCCAACCCATTGACCCGGTACATAGGGAATCTTTTCAATGGGACAATGAACAACAACTACACGAGCGTCGGCGGGGACTACTACTTGCCGGGAGATCTCGACCTCACCCGTCTGCAACCCCTGGTGTCCGTTTCCGTAAAATACTTGGTAACAGACCACTTTGCTATCCGGGGAAATGTAGGCTGGGTATATGACCGAGACAAGGATAACTTCTACGCGACAGATGATGCCGCCTTGATGTCCAATCCTTTCTCCCAGAAAAAAGTACTGGACACCCGTATCGCCAACAATGCAGGCGGTAGCTTCAGCGTTGCCGGTGAATACAGAGTCGGCAGCCGACGTGTACAAGGGGTATTCGGTGGCGGCTTGCTCTACGCTTTCAGCTCCCAGTCGTATAAATACTCTTATGGAAACGCCATCACGGAACTGAACCAAAGCCCAAGCACGGGCATTGCCGGATGCGACGTACTGCCTCCGAAAGACGGCTTTACATACCAGCGTTATCTATCCCAGTTCCAAGACAATCCGACCCATTACTTCGGGCTTGTCGCTTTTGCTGGGGTAGAATGGTTCTTTGCTCCTTGGGTGTCCTTAGGCGCCGAAGTGAACATCGCGGCAGCTTGGCATTGGAACAAAGCCACCTATTACAAGGCTGAAGGATTCAACAACCTCAACGGTCAGACTGAAACCTGGACCGAACTGATTTCGCCTCGTTCTAGTGGCTTCGACTTCGGAACCGGCAATATCGGAGGTAACCTCACTTTGACTTTCTACATCAACCGAAACCGATAAAAGATCAAACGCCTTTTATGAAAAAAGCCGAGACTCGTTGAGTCTCGGCTTTTTTCTTCCAGTTCATGGACACGGGAATTTATATATTCCTCAAATTTCCTTTCTGCTTATTGACAGCTGTTCTGCTTTTTCCGTACCATCCACAAGAAGGGTTTCTCCGTTACGGATTTCCTCCCGCACCAGTTTTTCAGCTATCTCATCCTCCACATAATGTTCCAAGCAACGCCGTAATGGACGCGCCCCCATATCCGGATCCCACCCCTTTTCCATCAGAAACGCCTTGGCTCCTTCTGTCAATTCCAAACCGATGCCTATACGCTCCAGCCTTTCCCGCAGTTTCTGCAACTCAATATCGATAATCTTGAAAATATCGTCCCGGTTCAAATTATTGAACATGATGACATCATCCACCCGGTTCAAGAACTCAGGGGCAAAATGCTGCTTGAGCGCTTTCTCCACAATGCTTTTAGCCTTTTCATCCCGTCCGGCTTCCTTGGCCGCAGTCTGAAATCCGACTCCATTGCCAAACTCCCGCAGTTGCCTCGACCCTAGATTAGAGGTCATGACAATGATTGTGTTCTTGAAATCGACCTTTCGTCCCAAACCATCGGTCAATTGACCATCGTCCAAAACCTGAAGCAACAGATTAAAAATATCCGGATGGGCTTTCTCGATCTCATCGAACAACACAATCGAATAAGGCTTGCGCCGGACTTTCTCGGTCAACTGTCCTCCGTCTTCATACCCCACATAGCCCGGAGGGGATCCAATCAGACGAGATACATCGAACTTTTCCATATACTCGCTCATGTCCACCCGGATCAATGCCGATTCGGAATTGAACATATAACGAGCCAAGCTTTTGGTCAAATAGGTTTTTCCGACCCCTGTCGGTCCCAGAAAGATGAAACTCCCGATGGGCCGGAACGGATCCTTGAGGCCTGTCCGGTTCCGCCGTATGGCTCGAACCAGTTTATGGATAGCCTCGTCTTGCCCGATTACTTGCGACTTGAGGATGTCTTCCATCTGCAATAATTGGGTCTTCTCGTCCTTGGCAACCTTCTGCAACGGCACGCCTGACATCATGGATACCACTTCCGTGATCTCTTCTTCCGTCACTTCCGGACGATTCCGGTCGTTCTGTTGCTGCCAATCCCGATTCAGCTTCTCCAATTCATCCTTCATGCCCCCCATCTCGTCCCGCAAATGCGCCGCATTCTCAAACTCCTGCTTGCGAATGGCATCCATCATCTGCTGCTTGATATCTTCAATCCTGGATTCTAATTCAAGTATTGCCTGAGGCGCATCACTTTGGCGCAAATGGACTTTGGAACCAGCCTCATCCATGGCGTCTATCGCTTTGTCGGGCAACACCCTGTCCGTAATATAACGGGCCGTAAGCTCCACGCAAGCCTTCAATGCTTCTTCCGAGTAACGGACTACGTGATGATCCTCGTATTTGCCTCGGATATTATGCAGGATTTCCAATGTTTCTTCCGGCGTCGTAGCCTCTACCAATACTTTTTGAAAACGGCGTTCCAATGCACCATCTTTCTCTATGCTTTGACGATATTCGTCAAGCGTGGTAGCTCCGATGCACTGGATTTCCCCCCGAGCCAAAGCCGGTTTGAACATATTGGAGGCATCCAAAGCTCCTGCCGTATTCCCTGCCCCTACCATTGTATGGATTTCATCGATGAAGATAATCACTTCCGGATGCTTTTGCAACTCATTGATTATGGCCTTCATTCGTTCCTCAAACTGCCCCCTGTACTTGGTTCCTGCCACCACCGATGCGATATCCAAGGTCATCAAACGCTTATCTTTCAGCAAACGAGGCACTTTCTTATCTGCAATCCGCTGAGCCAAACCTTCCGCGATAGCAGACTTCCCCACCCCGGGATCCCCAATCAGAATAGGATTGTTTTTCTTCCGCCGGCAAAGTATCTGAATGATTCGATCCAATTCCTTGTCCCGTCCCACTACCGGATCCAAAAGCTGGGAACGGGCAGCCTTAGTCAAATCCCGACCAAAATTATCCAACACCGGCGTATCGCTTTTGGCATTGGCGGCCTTCACGGTATCAGTTCCGGCTGTCGCTCCGCCTCCATTCTTCGGCCGTTCATCATCCTCCCCGAATTCATGCATCCCGATTCCCTCCTCCACATCTGTCGGAGCGGGCTGGCTGGATGTAGGCACTGAAGCCTGCACGTAGGCATTCACGTTATCATAGGTCACACCAACCGCATTCAACAAGCTGCCAGCCAGACTGGCTTCATTCTTCAATATGGCTAGCAAAGCATGTTCCGGTTCAACCTGGTCTTGCTTGAGCCGAAAACATTCCACTTGCATCAACCGAAGCATACGGTCCAACTGGGAATTGACAGGCAAATGCCGATCCTTATCTTCCGCTTGAGTAAAATCCCTATGCGCAGGCTTGATGGCATCCTCTATCTTCTGGCGCAATGCCCGGAATTCAATGCCAAGCCGTCCCAATATTTCCACCGCCTTGTTGTCTCCTTGGCGCAACATACCCAACAGCACATGCTCCACGCCCACATAATCATTACCTAAGCGCATCGCTTCCTCTGTGCTGTATCTCAATATTGTCTTTAAGGTTTCTGATGTGTTTGTCTCCATAGCTAATCCACGGACGCTTCCTTTAAAACCGTCCATCCAAACTTGCAAAGTTAACAAATTTCGCACCTCAAGAAAGACGCTGCAACTGCCGCTTCATATCCTTTTCCTTGAGGGACTCCCTTTTGTCATACAGCTTCTTGCCTTTGGCCAAAGCGATATCCAGCTTTGCCCGGCCATTCTCATCAATGAACAGAACTACAGGAATGATTGTCAAACCTTTCTCCTTAACCTTTTCTTGGAGACGAAACAGCTCCCTTTTGTTTAACAAAAGCTTCCTGTCGCGCCTTGGCTGATGATTGAAAGCCGAGCCATGGCTATACTCGGCAATATACATGTTCTTGATAAAAAGTTCATTCTGTATAAAAACGCAGAACGATTCATTGATGCTGGCTTTCCCTTCCCGTATGGACTTTATTTCACTTCCTGTCAGTACCAAGCCTGCCATATAACGATCTATCAAAAAAAACTGAAACTCAGCCTTCTTGTTCTTTATCCTTACTTCTGATTTCAAACGAGGCATTTCCTATCTTTTTTATCGCCAACTTCCAATCCCCGAAGTCATTAATTTCCCAGCCCCATACACACCGTCAAAAACTATGCCAAACAGAAAAACACCCTATCGAACCGACAAAAGCAGCTTTCTCGCTTCCGATAGTTTCCGATCCAGCAATTCTTGCGTATCGGCCTCCATAATCAAACGCAAATAAGGCTCGGTATTGGATGGCCTAACATTGAACCACCAATGCGGGAATTCTATCCGGTAACCATCGAAGTCATAAAAAGCTTCCGGTTTTTCCTGGGAGACGAAATGCTCGCGCAAGCGTTCCATAGCCGTTGTCTTGTCCTCGATCCGGAAATTCACCTCGCCTGAATTGGCGTACAAGGCAATGCTGTCAATGATTTCCGAAACAGACTTGCCTTCCTGCTTGAAACGGCCGAAAACACCCAACAACAGACTGCAAGCCATCAACCCGGAATCGGAATAATTGAAATCGCGGAAATAATAATGCCCGGCCAGCTCCCCTCCATATACACCATCTATCTCTCGCAATTTCAAGGCCGCATAAGCTCGTCCCACACGCCACATCTCCATCGTTCCCCCCAGTTTCTCAACATAAGACCGCACCGACTTCGAAGTGCGGATATCTTGCAAGACCCTACCTTTCAAGCCTTTCTCTTTCAAAAAATAATTTCCAAGCACGGCTATCATCAAATCCGGAGATATGAAACGGGATTTCTCGTCCACAAACATGACCCGGTCTGCATCTCCATCAAAAATAACCCCGATATCAGCCTTGGTTTCACGTACCAAATGCCTGATATCCTCGGTATTAGCCGGTTCCAAAGGATTCGCCTCATGATTCGGGAATGTTCCATCCAGTGTATCATACAGATAAATAGGACGACTCCCATACAAATCATGAACAAAAACCGACGCCATCCCATTGCTGCAATCCATCGCGATACGTAAATGCGCGATATCGTCCGACAACCATCGCCGCTGAAATTGCAGATATTCCGCCTTTTTATCAAATTCAACCGTTCTTCCCCGATGTTCGGCCACCACCACGATTCTTTCCTTGATCCACCGCTCCAATTCTCCCAGTCCCGTATCGAAACCTACGGGCAAAGCATTCGTCCTCGAAATCTTCAAACCGTTATATTCCTTAGGGTTATGTGATGCCGTTATCATCACCGAAGCATCGAAACCATACTGAGCCGTAGCCCAATAGACCATCGGAGTCGTACAGATTCCCAAATCATAGGCATCCGCCCCGGCATCTTCAATCCCCTTACACAGATTGGCATGGATTTCGGGCGAAGACAAGCGCACATCCCGTCCTACCAGCACTTTCTTCGTTCCCAGCAATTCCGGAAGAAAGAATCCTATCTTATATACATCATCCTTGTCGAAGTCCTGATTGTAAACTCCTCGGATATCATACGCCTTGAATGCTCCCATAGTTTCAAATTTTATGTACTTACCTTCCTATCTTAATCTCAGACATACGGATTATTCTTCCTTCAAGAGCCATGGACGACGTTCCCGCGTCCGCTCCACCGACTTCTCGTATCTCCATTCAGCTTTTAAGCGGTCATTCCCTCCCAGCAGCACGTCCGGGACTTTCCAACCTTTGTATTCCGGAGGCCGCGTATAAACCGGAGGCGATATCAATCCATCCTGAAAGGAATCGCTCAAAGCCGAGGTTTCATCACCCAATACACCGGGAATCAACCTGACAACGGCATCTGTGATAACAGCGGCCGCCAATTCGCCACCCGACAACACATAATCGCCTATCGAAACTTCTCGGGTCACCAAATGCTCCCGCACCCTTTCGTCAACTCCTTTGTAATGACCGCAAAGGATGATGATATTCTTGCACAAGGAAAGCGCATTGGCCATCGGCTGATCCAAGACCGGACCATCGGGAGAGGTATAAATCACCTCGTCATACGCCCGTTCGGACTTCAACGCCGAAATGCAACGGTCGATGGGCTCGATTGTCATCACCATGCCTGCCCCTCCGCCATAAGGATAATCATCCACCGATTTGTAACGGTTGGTACTGTAATCCCGCAAATTATGCAAGCCTAATTCTAAAAAGCCCTTTTCCCGGGCTCGCTTAGGGATCGAGTAGTCCAAAAATCCCTCGAACATTTCCGGAAAAAGGGTTATAATGTCTATTCTCACGGATACTTCTTATTCTTCTGCCTTGTTTTCAGTCCCTGGCATCTCATCGGCCTCCGATGCTCTTGCCTCCTCCGCCTTGCCTTCTGGCTTGACGGCTTCTTTCCCCATTCCTTCTTTCGAACCGTCCTTGACCATCTTGAGCTTAGCCTCCAACAACGCCAAATCTTGCTTTGCAGATTGAATCTTCCGCTCAAATTCCCGTCGGAGAACATTGGAACTCTTGGCCGAAGATATAAAGCCCATGTTATTTTCCCACAAAACAATATCCGCCCGCAGTTTGGAGATACGGTTTGCCAAGGCCGATACATCCTTTCCGCTCATCCTAGCCGCATCTTCCGGCGTCTGTATATCGGCAAAAGCCCGATGCCGCCCTTCCCGGGATGATCCGAAAAGTCCGAATTTCTCATCAATAGCAGCTCTAAAATCGGCATACACTCGATCTTTTTCCTTCATCGGCACATGGCCGATTTCAGTCCATTTGCGCTGAAGATCCTTGACAGCAGCAAGCAATGCTTCCCGGCTTTCCACTTCCAATGCTTTCACTTCCTGAATCAAAGCCTCTTTAGCCGTCAAATTAGCCGCCTCTGAGGAACGCATTGAATCGTAAAACTCCGATTTCTTTTTGAAAAACTCATCGCATGCCGCCCGGAATCGTTTCCAAATCTTGTCTGACAAGCGGGGTGGAACCGGTCCAATCTCTTTCCACTGTTGCTGCAATTTGAGCAAATCTGCCGTGGCAGCCTTAAAATCGTTACGTTGCTGGGCGATATTCTCAGCCTGGGCGCACAAATCGACCTTCAGGTTGTAATTATTGGCTTGCTCATCCTTCAGTTTCCGGTAAAATTCTTTCTTGGATTCAAAAAAAGCGTTCAAGCTTCCTCTGAAACGTTCCCATATCGCATCATTATCCGCACGAGGCGCCCGGCCGATACTCTTCCACAACTTCATCAACTCTTCCACTTGAACCGCGCCCTCGTTCCAGGCCTTGGCGGTTGCACGACTTTCTGCCAATAACGCTTCTGCCTTCTCGCATAATGCCTGCTTGGCCAAAAGATTCTTTTCCAACTCCGCCTGCATCTTATCGTAATAATCCTTGCGCTTTTGTGCAATGGCATCCGATGCAGCCTTGAATCGTTCCCAAATCTCATCTTTCTTATCCGCCGCCACCGGACCTATCTCTTTCCATCGGTCGTGAAGTTCATGCAATTCCTTAGAAGCCTTGCCAATGGACTCTTCCAAAAGCAGGCTCTCCGCCTTTTCGCAGAGCTGCAACTTTTCTTCCAGGTTTTTCTTGTAATCCAGATCCCGGAGTTCGTTATTGATCCGAACCTTATCAAAGAACTTTTCGACCAGAAAATGATAGCTCTGCCACAAATTATTCGATTCCGCCCGAGCAATAGGTTTGATTTCCCTCCAAGTCTCAGTCAGTTTATTGAAATCGTCATAGGTTTGTTTCAGGGGTTTATCTTCCTCTATCAGCCGTTTGAGATCTTCCAGCAAGGCCTGCTTCTTTTGAAGGTTCTCAGCCATTAAACGGTCGAGTTCCTCTTTCTTGCGCTGATGATATTCCTTTATTTTCTGACTTATGGCAACAAAACGGTCTTCCAACGGCTCGGTAAATCTGAAATCAATCTTATTGCCACCTTCTGCCAGGAATTTCTCCAACTCCATTTTCCTAAGCTCGCCGGTCTTCTCCTTATACTTGATCCGCAACAACGCAACCATGCTCTTGGAGCCTTCCAATGCACTGTCGGCATACAGAAGTTCCAATCTTTCCACTATCTGCTCGCGATCCAAGCGCGAAAGCTCCTGAATTTCCTCCTCGCTTAATTCCTTGGACTTTTCGGAACCCGTAGAAACAATCGTGTCCGAATGGGATTCCTCGGCCTCCCTTTCCTCTTCCGCTTCGGCAGCTTCTTCCCGCTGCTGGGCGGCAATCTGCTCCAACTGATTCAAATTCACTTTTTCTACCGTTTCCGAAGAAGCCGATTTTCCAACCTCTTCCGCCCCAGGCACTACCGGGGTTTCGTTCATCTGATCATTCATGATTTTTCCATTTGCCAATAAGGGATATTGCTCGATCCTTCCTCTGCATCTTCCCCATTTGGTTCAGGCCCCGACAGGCGGATTCGGCCTGAAACCGCCTTCCGCCTGTCAGACGCTCAATTCTATTTGTTCTTTGGTTTCATTTATCCCGTACTTGGAATAACATCCGCCTTGCTCTGCAACTTGACTTTCTGCCTATTCAAGTTCGTCCGATGACACGGACTCTGCCGCTCCCGCAGGTTCTTCGGTCGCAAGCGGGCAATGACGTTCCTTCACGATCGTCAACTCATCAATCAAGTTGGTTGCACCTGCGTACTTGTCGATAATGAACAGAACGTAACGTGCATCCACCACGATGGTCCGTTGCAACATCGGCTCGTAATAGATATCGCCGCTCATGGCTTCCCAATTCCCATCGAAAGCCAAGCCAATCAATTCACCATTGGCATTGATTACCGGACTTCCTGAATTACCGCCAGTAATATCATTGGTCGTCAAGAAACAAGTCACCAGCGTGCTGTCTCCATACTGCCCATAATCCTTCTTCAAGTACAAATCCTTAAGCCCTTGGGGAACAATAAAATCCGGATTTGTCGGATCTTCTTTTTCCATCACACCGTCGATCGTAGTCACAAAATCGTAGTGAACCGCATCGGCAGGCTTATAATCCTTTACCTGCCCATAGGTCACACGCATCGTCAGATTGGCATCCGGAGCATAAGCCTTATCGGCATTCATCTCCCTGATACCTTTCACAAACAAGCGCATATTCTTCGACAGAGATTCGCCCGCAGCCAGAATTTCCGGATCTTGTGCCAACAACTGAGTCTGATCCAACACAGACATGACCAACGAATACGCCGGATCCTTCTGCAATTTCTTCAAATCAGGCTTTGCCAGGAAAGCCGCCAAGGAGGCGCTATCTGCCAACACCGTATTCTCCATGACATGCTGGGCAATGGCATCAAAATCGCCTTTCTGCTTGGCCACCATTTTCCGGAAAGATTCCGGTTGGTATGCAGGATTAATGTCTTCATAATAAAGACGAAGCAAGACAGATACCATATCCTTGTTCACGTTCCAATCATAATCTTTGTACATGCCAGCCAATTGCCCCGAAAGAGTGGTGCAGATATTAGCCACCTGAGCCTCATCCCCTCTTTCCATTGCAGCTTCCAATGCAATCAAGCGAGTGGCGTATGCAAACACTTGCGGACCAAGAATGGCTTCCCGCAAATACATATTCAATTTGGCAGCAGCCGGTGTCAGCACCGCGTAGGCCTCTTCCAGCCCTTCCAATACCCCGGCATATTCCGGCTTGCCCGCAGCCCATGCAGCGAAATCCTTTTCAATCTCCTGTTTTTTCTCTACAACCTTGTTGCGTTTAAGCTGCTTGCCTTGGCCAATGAAATATTTCCAATAATTGGCAATCTGTGCATAAATCGATGCGTATTTAATCCGAACCGCCGGATCGGCATCCATATGCCGATCCAATACATCCAGCTTGGCCCGACGGGTCTTGACTACCGCAGGTGCGGTGTAATCAATAATCTCTTCCACGCCCCATGACGGAAGGAAACGATCGGTCGAACCAGGATACCCCATGATCATCGCATAATCGTCCTGCTGCACGCCGGCAATCGAAACCGGCAGATAATGCTTTGGTTTCAAAGGCACGTTTTCCGCACTGTATTCGGCAGGTTTCCCATCGGGCGACATATAGACACGGAATACCGAAAAATCGCAAGTATGGCGCGGCCACATCCAATTATCGGCATCCGAGCCGTATTTGCCGATAGAACTTGGAGGAGCGCCCACCAAGCGGACATCTTTATACTCCTCATAAACCAAAAGATAGAATTCGTTACCGGCAAAATAACTCTTCATGTGCACCAAATAACGGCCATCCTCGCTGGCTTCAGCCACCAATTCTTTCCGAACCTCATCAATAGCCTCTTCCCGCTCAAGCTCGCTCATCTCATCATTCAGACGGGAAAGGACTTTCTGACTTACATCCTCCATCCGCACCAAGAACTTGACAGTCAATCCCGGGCAGGGCAACTCTTCGGCTTTCGACATCGCCCAGAAACCATTAGTCAGATAATCATGCTCCACCGTGCTGTGAAACTGAATTTGCCCATATCCGCAATGGTGGTTCGTGAACAACAGCCCCTCGGGTGAAACAATCTCTCCCGTGCAACCATTCCCGAACTGCACAATGGCATCCTTCAACGAAGAATGATTGAGAGCGTAAATATCTTCAGCCGAAAGCTGCAAGCCCAATTCGTGCATCTCATCGATATTGAGCTTCTGAATCAAGATGGGCAGCCACATGCCCTCGTCCGCATTCAGCTTGAGCGGAGTAAGCGCGCACAAAGCCGTGCACAAGGCGATTAGGATCTTCTTCATATTGACTTTTGTTATTATTTCCTTTTCCTGCTATTTCCGGTCAAAGCAACGATCCACCCCATACCGGATTCACCGGAAGCTTACACGTATTTCTCTCCCTTTTCAGCAGCTATATCATTCACTATCTGACGGATCATCTGTTCCTGATCCTTACGGCACACCAACAAGCAATCATTATGATCCACCACAATATAATCTTCCAAGCCCTGCAAAACGACCAATTTATCTTTCGGCATATCCACAATACAGCCCCTTGTATCATACGCCATGACATTCCTGCCCACAATCGAGTTATGCTGTTTGTCCTTAGGCCGCAGTTCATACAAAGCGCCCCATGTCCCCACATCGCTCCACCCGAAATCGGCTTCCATTACATAGACATTCCGGGCTTTTTCCATAATCCCGTAATCAATCGAAATGCTTTTGCAAACCAGATAGACCTTTTCTATATAATCTTTTTCCAGAGTCGTCCCATACATCTGCCTGCCCCCGGCAAACAACTCGTCCACTTCCGGCAAATACATTTTGAACGATTGCATCGAACTTTTCAAAGACCAAATGAAAATACCTGCGTTCCACAGGAATTCCCCGCTCTGCACAAAGGTCCGCGCCATCTCCAAACCCGGTTTTTCAGTAAACAGTTTCACCCTTTTGATTGCCGGATTCTGAATCCAAGCCTCATCCGGATCAAACTGTATGTAACCATAACCGGTATTAGGATAAGAAGGCTTGATCCCTAATGTAATAAGCCAGTCATTAGCCGAAGCCGCATCGGCAGCCTGATGAATCACCGAATTAAATATGTCTTGCTTGAGCACCACATGGTCGGCTGGCGTCACGACCACTATGGCATTGGGATTAATTGCATGGATCCGGTAATTGGCATAGGCAATGCACGGCGCCGTATTCTTTCGATGAGGCTCGCACAGCACCCTGTCCGGCTTCAATTCGGGAAGCTGCTTCAAAACCAGTTCCCGGTAGGCTTCTCCTGTCACAACAAACACATTCTCAACCGGGCAAAAGTCCTTGAACCTGTCGAATGTCTGCTGTATCATAGTCCGTCCCGTCCCCATCACGTCAATGAATTGCTTGGGACAGGCGGAAACACTCATAGGCCAGAACCGGGTTCCCACCCCTCCGGCCATGATGACCACATAGTAATCCTTGTTCATTTCCTCGTATCTTTACGCGGTGAGCGGGCAAAGATATAACTTATTATGGACAATACTAAACCCGATTGCGCAGGAATCATTCCGAACCTGCCCCGCAATGGATTCCTGCCTCGCAAGCCCACAGGCATAAAACTCCAAAGGCCAACATCAATACCCCAAAGTCTTCAGCATCGACTTATAACTCTGCTCTTTCGCAAAAAGCTTGGTAGTATATTCCCCGTCCTCGTCCCTGTCGATGATGATGTGCTTGGGCGCAGGAATAAGACAATGCTGGATTCCTCCGTAACCCGCCAAAGCTTCCTGATAGGCCCCCGTATGGAAGAAACCGATATACAAAGGCTCGCCTTCCTCAAATTTGGGCAGGAAAATAGCATTGGAATGCGCCTCGCTATTGTAGTAGTCCTGGCTATCGCAGGTCAAACCTCCGAGAAACACCCGTTGATATTCATGATCCCAGTTATTGACCGCCATCAGAATATAACGTTGGTTTATCCCCCATGTATCGGGCAAGGTTGTCATGAAAGAACTGTCAATCATATACCATCTTTCCCGATCATTCTGCTGTTTCTGATTGACAATGGAATATAAGGCAGCCCCGCTTTCTCCCACCGTGAACGAACCGAATTCGGTAAAGATGTCCGGATCGTCCACTCCGTGTTGCCCGCATATATTCTTAATCTGCGCCACAATCTCCTCCGCCATATATTCATAATCGTAATCAAAATCCAACCTGTTCTTGATCGGGAATCCACCTCCGATATTAATCGCCTGCAAAGACGGGCAAATCTTCTTCAACTCGCAATACAGATTCACATTCTTGGCCAATTCATTCCAATAATAGGAAGAATCCTTGATTCCGGTATTGATAAAGAAATGCAGCATCTTCAGACTGAACTTCTTGTTTTTGGCAATCTTCTGCTTGTAAAACTCGACAATCTCATCATAACGTATGCCCAACCGGGAAGTATAAAAATCAAACTGAGGTTCTTCCTCGGACGCAATCCGGATTCCGACAAAACAATCCCGGTCAATACATTGATCCAAGTAATCGATTTCTTCCTTGTTATCCAAAATAGGAGTCGTTTTTGAAAATCCCTGCCGCACCAGCTCCGCGATGTTCTCGATGTATTGCGGCCGTTTAAAACCATTACATATTATATAATGATCCTTATCGGCCAAACCCTGTGCATAAAGCTCGAAAATCAAATTGATATCGAAGGCCGATGAAGTCTCTATATGCACATCGTTTTTCAAAACTTCCTCCAGCACAAACTCAAATTGGGAACTCTTGGTACAGTAACAGTAATTGTAATCACCCTGGTAATCCACCTTTGCCATAGCCACATTGAACAGCCGTTTTGCACGTTGTATCTGAGAGGATATCTTAGGCAGATAAGTAATCTTCAACGGGGTTCCATACTGCTTGATAATGTCCATCAATGGCACATCATTAAAATAAAGTTCGCCATCAACCACCCTGAATTCCTCCTGCGGGAACTCAAAAGTCTGCTCAATCAAATCGGAATACTTGTTTTTCATTTCTGCAATCTAAGCTAACCGGATTCACTTCTTTTTGCCAATGTAACTCACCCGGATTCCAATGGCTGATGCAAAAATAAATAAAGTCCATGACAATCCTGCCCTTTTCTACAGATTTGTGTATTTTTGTCGGATTGCGTCAAGCAAACATATACCAGTATGAAAACTTTATTGAACCCCGAATACATCCAAGGCAAAGACTTCCCCATCCTGAATCAATGCGTAAATGGACAGCCTCTTGTATATCTGGACAATGCCGCCACGACACAAAAACCCCGGAAAGTGGTGGAATCCTTGACAAGATTTTACGAGACCATCAACAGCAATATCCATCGAGGAGTCCACCACCTTAGCCAAGAAGCGACCGCCGCATACGAAGACGCAAGGAGCTATATTTCCGACTTCATGGATGCCGGATCGGGATACAACATCGTATTCACCCGAGGGACGACTGAATCCGTCAACCTGGTTGCCAGTAGCTTTTCAAACTTCCTATCTCCCAGCGACAACGTGATTGTCTCCGTATCCGACCATCACTCCACCTTTGTCCCATGGCAACAGGCATGCCTTCGAACCGGGGCCGGCTTCAATGTCGCCTTCCTGCTGCCAGACGGCAGCCTCGATTTAGAGCAACTGTACGGCCTGCTCCGGAAATGCCACGCCAAAATCCTGGTACTCCCGCACGTGTCCAATGTAATCGGGAAAAGGAATCCTGTCAAGGAGATTATCTCCGAAGCCCATAAATACGGCACAGCCGTCCTTGTCGATGGGGCGCAGGCAATCGCGCATTTCCCCGTATCTGTCAAAGACCTGGACGCCGACTTCTACTGCTGGTCCGGACATAAAGCATATGGTCCCACCGGTATCGGGGTATTGTGCGCCAAAACCGCCTGGCTCGAAAAGCTTCCGCCATACCAGTTTGGCGGGGAAATGATTGAAGACGTATCCATCGAAAAGACCACTTTCGGAGCGTTACCGTTCAAATTCGAAGCGGGAACCCCTCCTTTCGCAGAAGCCGTCGCCTTGAAAGTCGCTCTCCAATACATAAAGGGCATTGGCTTTGGCCAAATCGAACAACATGAAAAAGATTTGACACGCTATACTTATCACCAGCTCGGTGAGATTCCTGGCCTGAAAATCTACGGTTCGGAAGAGGAGCGAGACGACCTCATCTCCTTTAATATCGAAGGCGCATACCATTATGATGTAGGAGTGCTTCTCGACCAGATGGGCATCGCCGTCCGGACCGGGCACCATTGCGCACAACCGCTGATGCGATTCCTGGGCGTCCCGGGAACTGTCCGTTGCAGCTTTGCCCTTTATAACAGGCAGCACGATGCAGACAGATTGGTTGAAGCCGTACGTAAAGCCGCAAAAATGCTATTGTAAAAGAACACAATGGAACTGCATCCATATCTCTAATTCAAATAAACCTAATATCAATGAACGCATTAAAAAGAATCGCCCTCTTCTGCATGGGATGCCTGTTCGGCCTCAACCTGGCACAGGCTCAGCAATATGAAGAAAACGCGCTCTATGTCAAGTTGAAGGAAAACACCAAAGTCAGCGCCAAAAGCTTCGGAGACAGAAGAATCGTCCCGCTCGCCTCTTTGGGCCTCAGAATCACACAAGCCAAAAGCGACCAGTTCGGCCTGCATCAAGAAGCCTCTTCCATGCACCTGTTCGATAATCCCGTGCTGGAGAAAACCTTCTTAATCCAATTTGACAGCATCGAAAAAATCGACAAACTTATCCGCGCCCTGGAAAAAGACCCTCTTGTAGAATACGTGGAACGTGTGTCCATCGGTGAAATATATGGCGTTTTCTTCGAACCGAAAGCGACTCCGACCGAATTCGATTCCGTTCCCGATGATACTTTTTATCAAACGGAAAACGGTCTCGAACTGCAATGGTATCTCGACATGATCAACGCTCCCGCCGCATGGCATATGCAGAAAGCAAAACCGGAAATCATCGCAGCCGTGATAGACGGTGCCGTATGGGGTGAACACCCTGAACTCCAAATTCCATCGGTCCTGCAATACGCCACCAATGGAGGCAGCAGTTCCGCGCCTCCAGCCAGCAACCAGGACGAATTGTGCGGCGCCATGAGCAACGAGGCCGGTGAAGACCTTTGCACGCCTTACACATGGTCGCATGGCACTCATTGCGCCGGCATCATAGGCGCCCGCACCAACAACGGTGAAGGCATGGCCTCCTTGTCCGCAGGCGTCACGCTCATGGGCATCAGCGCCAACCGCCCATCCACGCCTGGAGCTATTTACCGTGGATACGATGGAATCACCTGGGCCGCAGAAAACGGAGCCCGCGTAATCAATTGCTCCTGGGGCGGTGCAAGATCCTCCACGGAGAATAGCATCTTGAAAAGCTGCTACGACCGCAATATCGTGATTCTTGGCGCAGCAGGCAACCAAAGTTCCAACACCCCTATATATCCAGCTGCTTCCCAGTACGTCATCTCCGTAGGATCTGTCGATGAGAATGGGCGGAAATCCTCCTTTTCCAACTATGGCCCATGGGTGGATATCGCCGCCCCCGGCGGATTCGCCAACAAAGAAAATCAGGGAATCGGAATCATCAGCTCAACATGGTGCTATCCGCAATACATGAGACTCTCCTTCAAGGACGTCTATGAAAACAACGGATTCGAAGGGCAGCGCTATGACATAATGGTAGGCACATCCATGGCCACCCCTGTCGTTGCCAGCCTTTGCGCATTGATGTTATCGAGGGATTCCACTTTAACACCGGACGAAATCCGGGATATCCTGCAGACATCATCCAAACCGACCCCGTCCACTTCCAATTCCTTTACGCCCTTATCCGGCATCATCGATGCCGCAGCGGCTCTCAAGGCGGTCGATTCCGCCCGTTTCGATGCACCAGTATCGAACCTGAAAATTGCAGCCACCCATGTTGACACCGCCTGGCTGGAATGGGATGCGCCTTCTAACCCTGAACATGAAATCATCGGATATAACATTTACGTAAATGGCATACTTGTCGATTCCACCGTCAGCCCCGATGCCACCGGCTACACGGCCATAGGCGGAGAAGGCGGCATGACAACCTACATGGTTTCCGTCAATTACGAAGACCGCTACAAGTCGCCGCGCAAAGTCATCAAGACCACGTTGCCCTCCATATTCAACATCAGCATCCTTTGCATGCCTAACGAAGGCGGCACCGTAACCGGAGGAGGAAAATATGAAGAATTTGAAATTGCCCGACTGCAAGCTTACCCGAACCCGGGTTTCGAGTTCTCCCGCTGGCGGATTCCTGGAGGAAGTTCTTCCACTCGGGATTATTACGATGTCGAAGTCAGAGAAGACATGAACATAACAGCCGTTTTCTCGGAAATCACCAGCACAGAACAAGTGGCTGAACAAAGCATCACCATTACACCGAACCCCGTCACCGACGTATTGACAATAAAAGCGACGGCCGAAATGGAAAGCATTGTGATTTTCGATTACCAAGGCCGGAAAATCCAAGAAGCCAATGGAAACCGGCAATTGGAAACCATCTTGGATCTCGGCACGCTGCCTACCGGAAATTATATTCTGGACATCCAGACCTCACAAGGAAATGTCCAGAAGAAATTCGTCAAAATGTAAAACGGGGATTGGCATTTCAAGAAGATGCCCCCTGCTCGCTCAACAAAAGGATGCCAGTATCCTGTATCAGAAAAAGACCCTGATAGAGTTTGCTTAAACCAGCTCTATCAGGGTCTCTTCATAGGTTGAAGCATTGGGAAGCCTATCCTTGGCTCAGCCGAACCATTGGAACAGTCCATCCCAAAATGCCTATCAAAAAAAATCCGCCCTAAACATTCCAAATCCTCGTCCCTTCTCAAAACAAAGTCGAAAACTTGGTTCGCAACCGGATATCCGTCAATACTTGCTTTGTATATAAAGGGAAATCTGATTTTTGAACCCAATCATAATAAGAAGGTTCTTTCGCCAATATATCCGAAACCCTCATTCCCTTGTATTTGCCGAACCCGAACACTTCCTGCCCTTTCTCGTCATACAAGATGAAGCCGGCAAGATCCGCTGTCTTATGCACGCAAGAGAAATCGGCAAGAGCATCCACATTGTTTTCCACAGGACAGGTCTGACGCCCCTCCTTGTCCTTGTAAGGCACGCCCTGGTAACGCTGCACTTGAGCCTTCAGAATCTCATAGGTCGCTCTCGTGTCATTGATAGCCGCATGAGCGCCTTCCAGCTCCCTGCCAAGGTAAAACCTTACCGCTGCCGCCAGATTCCGAGGTTCCATCTTATGAAAAATATTCTGCACATCAATCATACGACGCCCTTTCATCTCGAATGGGACACCGACCCTCAAGAATTCCTCAACAAGCATAGGCACATCGAATTTATTGGAATTGAACCCTGCCAGATCGCTATTACCAATAAATTTGAGCACAACAGGCGCATATTCCTTAAAAGTCGGTTCCAATGCCACATCTTCATCATGAATATGATGCACCGCCGTCGATTCCGGAGGAATAGGCATACCTGGATTGATACGGTGATACAGTTCCTCCGTATGGCCGTCCGAAAAAACTTTGACAATAGCAATCTCGATAACCCGGTCCGACCCAAGCTTCAGGCCTGTGGTTTCCAAATCAAATACGCACAAAGGCTTGCTCAACTTCAATTTAAAATCTTCCATCTTCTTTATGTTTTCGGAATTTCATCAATCGCACTCTCCAAATCGCAGCCCAACAAAGCGCCGCACACCCGGACATATTCTTGCACAGAGGACAGCCTCTTGATTTGCTCAAAGGCTCCCTCCGGGACAAAAGTGCCTGCAAATTTGCTCCAAAACAATTTCTGCCGCTGCAAGACAGTCTGCTCAGGCAATCCTGCCCGCCGATACTGACGGAGCAAAGCCCTTACAAAACAACGGAACAGAAGCTTTTCATCTTCAGCAGAAAAACTGATTCCCGCCAGCCGGCATGGCAGAAAGGGGTCTGCAATCACGCCTCGCCCCAGCATTATTTCCCGAATACCGGGAAATCGCCGCCGGAAACATTCAGCCCGACCTACGCTATCTATATCTCCGCTATATACGCAAGGATGCTTCATCAGGGGAAGTATGGATTCCAAGCCATCCCAATCCGCCTGCCCCCCATACAGCTGCACACCGATACGGGGATGTATCGCCACGTATTTCAAAGGATAGGAATTCAACACCTCCATAACCGGATATATTTCCCGAGCCGAACGATACCCCAAACGAATCTTGACAGACAAAGCCAAGGGCGATGCGGGAAGCACACGATCCAGGAATGAAGCAATCCTTTCCGGATAAGGCAAAAGGCCGCTGCCCCGCTGCTTATGCGCCACCTGGCGAACCGGACAGCCCAAGTTCCAATTCACGGAGGCATACCCCAAATCCCGCAAGGCTTCGGCCATTGGCAGAAACCAATCCTCCTCATTTCCAAGTATCTGAGGCTCTATCTCCATCTTGTTGTTTGCAGGAAACAAATCCCGCAAATGGGAAGACCGGACCTTGCCGCCCGGAACCAAAGTCACGAATGGGCTGACTGCCTTATGCATGCAAGAATAAGACTGGAAAGTCTCCATCCAAGCATTCCTGTAGGGAAAATCGGTCACACCGTCCATCGGGGCAAGAATCCATTCCACGGCTTTTTCTGCAATCATGGCGCAAATGTAGAGAAATTTCTTACTTTTACATGCCGATACAGGTGCATTTACCCGTCCACTTCTCCACCCCCAAAACACCAAACAGCATGGCTCACAAAGAAATTCTTTTAGGAAAGACCCTTGCCGAACTGGAATCACTCTGTCAAGCCTTGGGATTCCCGAAGTTCACAGCCAAGCAGATTGCCGGATGGCTCTATTCGAAAAGGGTTTCCAATATCGATGCCATGAGCAATCTATCGCTCAAAAACCGGGAAATATTAAAGGAACAGACCGAAATAGGATGCCAGCCCCCCCTGCAAGTTCAAACCTCCACGGACGGAACCCGCAAATACCTGTTTCCCACGCCCATCCCCGTGAAAAACGCCCCAACCCACCCTCTATTTATCGAATCCGTGTACATCCCGGAATCCAATCGAGCCACGCTCTGCGTATCCTCACAATCCGGATGCCGTATGAACTGCGCCTTCTGCGCGACAGGCAGCCAAGGTTTCAATCACCATTTGAAAGCCCATGAAATCCTGAATCAATTCTACAGCCTCCCTGAAGCCGGAAAACTAAGCAATATCGTCATGATGGGCATGGGTGAACCACTGGATAACACGGATAACGTACTGAAAGCGCTGGAAATCATGACAGCTCCATGGGGATTTGCATGGAGTCCGACTCGGATTACACTTTCCTCTGTAGGTGTCCTGCCCGGTTTGAAACGTTTTTTGGACGAAAGCCTCTGCCATTTGGCTATCAGCTTGCACACCCCTTTCAGCGAAGAGCGAGCCGAACTGATGCCAGCAGAGAAAGCTTACCCTATAGAAAAAGTCATCAGCCTGATACGCCGATACCCTTGGCATCATCAGCGCCGGCTCTCTTTCGAATATATCCTGATACAAGACTTGAACGACAGTCCGAACCATGCCCTCGCCACCGCAAAACTGCTGCAAGGGCTTGCGTGCCGGGTCAACCTGATTTCCTATCACGAAGTTCCCGGAAAAGAATTCCGAAAGACAAGCAAAGAACGTACAGACCGATTCCAGCATATCCTTCTGGAACGGAATATCATCTGCACCCAACGAAAATCAAGAGGCGAAGATATCAAAGCAGCCTGCGGGCTTCTTGCCAAAACCCGTTAAATCTGAAGAAACGGCATTAAGCAAGTTCCACCTATAGAAACCGGCGAAGGAAATCGGAGGTCTTCTCCTCGCTTCCCATGCCTAATTTTTTCCGAATCTTATAAATGGATGTCTCCACGGTACGGACGGAACGGTTTGTCAAATCAGCCAGCTCCTTCGTTCCCATACCCAAAGACAGGAGCGCGCAAAGTCTCAGTTCATAGGGGGACATTTCTTCGCCCGCAGACGCTTCAACCTTGGACCAAAAACCCGGATACAATTGATTGAAGCACGCCCGGTACTGTTCCCACTCGTTCTTGGCATCCAGTAGTTTCATGGCCTCCTGCATTTCAGCCAGTTTCTCTTTCCGGGCCTCATCCGTTTTGGCTGAAACCAATTTCTTGAATCCGTCAGACAACGTCAGAAGCAACTCATGGCTTTTGAACAGCAGCAAAGCCTGCTCCGGTTCCAATCCTGAAACGAGCCCATGCCCGGCTTCCCGAACAAGAATGCCCTCATCAGCACCTTCCGAAGGATTCCCGGATGCGGCTTCTTTCACGACAGGATTGTCCGGAACAGGATCCTCGTCTTGAACAAATCCCCCGAACGAAGCCTCTGTTCTCCTTTCTTCAGAATCCTCCCTATCCCAACTCGTATAAGGTGCTACCGGGTTTGCCTTTTCAACGGCTTTGAGCCCATCTGTTTCCCGGCCTTGCCCTGTCACGCCCGCATCTTCAGCACCTCCTCCCAGCTGACCGTCTATCCGGTGGATGACCGTTTCCGAATAATACTGAGGTTGAACTTTTTTCTTGCGCGAAACAATCAGCAACGCCACCCCCAGTCCCAGCACCAAAACTCCCAATACAATAATCACCGCCACATACGCATACAAAGAATCCTCATACATATCACTCATATAAAAACATTTATAAAATCATTTAATCTTCGTTTCCCTCAAACTGCACAGCATTCTTTCCCGGATTCCCACTATTCCTCCCGTATTTTCCCAGAAACGCCCTGCCTGCATTCCAAGAGACCATCTCACAAGTATGTGGCAAAAGCTATTCTTCCAAAGCCTGCTTCAACTCCTCATCCGATGCGCGACGCACTTCCAATACCCTTCCTCTAAAATGCAAAGTCTCTCCCGCCAAAGGTTCATTAAAATCCAACGTCACCATTCCGTCTTGCTTATCCATCACCAAAGCCTCATAATGCTTCCCTTCCATATCCTGTATAGGGACAAACTCGCCCACTTTAAGACTAACACGCTCGTTCTCTGGAACCTGCGCCATCAATTCCGATTCCGGGAACTGTACTACTTTTTCTTCATCGTAAGGACCATAACCCTGATCCTCATCTATCAAAAAATCAAAACCATCCCCTGGTTCCAAATCCAAGAGATTCTTTTCCAATACATCCAAAAGCAACCCCCTGCCCACAAGGACTTCTGTCGGATCATCTTCCGTATATTCTTCTATAATCTGGCCTTCCGGCCCATCGTAACGCAAGGTGTACTCCAATGTAACCATCGTGTCTTTCCCTATCTTCATAGCTATCTGCTTGTATTTTTCTGCTTTTGCATCGCCACTATCGCCCCCTTCGCCCGGAAACGCAGCAGCCTTACACCTTGCAAATTTACGGCTTTTTCCGGAATTCAAATGTATTTCATATTTTTGCAATCTTGACTTTGCCATGCATGGCAGAGCAAGAAAATCCAATTGACACGTGACTCCAAAACGAATTATCACATACAACCTTAATGGCATACGTTCTGCCACCAGCAAGGGCTTCATCGATTGGCTTCGCAACTGCGGAAGCGATGTAGTCTGCCTGCAAGAGACCAAAGCCCAACCGGATCAGATTCCGGTTCTGGAAATCGCGGAAGCGGGATACTCAACCTATTGCCTATCCGCGCAGAAAAAGGGGTACAGTGGAGTAGCCTTGCTTTGCCGCCAAGAACCCGATCACGTAGAAAAGGGCATGGGTATACCGGCATACGACAACGAAGGACGCTTTATCCGAGCCGACTTCGGGCAACTGAGCATCGTCAGCGTCTATCATCCATCCGGCACATCCGGTGACGAGCGCCAATCTTTCAAGATGCAATGGCTCGAAGACTTCCAGTCGTACGTGGAAAATCTGAGAAAGACACGACCGTACCTGGTTTTGGCGGGAGACTACAACATATGCCACGAAGCAATCGACATCCACGACCCGGTCCGAAACGCGACCCATTCCGGGTTCCTGCCCGAAGAAAGGGAATGGATGAGCGGCTTTCTGGCCCATGGTTACACCGACAGTTTCCGGTACATGCATCCCGGGCTCAAAGACCAATACACCTGGTGGAGTTTCCGTGCCGGTTCCAGAGCCAAGAACTTGGGGTGGCGGATAGATTACCTCATGCTGACCAACAACTTGGTTCCGCATCTCAAGGATGCGTTCATCCTGCCAAACGTAGTGCATTCCGATCATTGCCCGTCTGGCATCGAGTTGAATTTCTAATTGCAAAATTTTCAATAGTACAACACGCTCATGAAAACCATTTCCAGAATCTTAGGGGGAAGCTTATGCATTTGCCTGTGCATAGCCACTTTCTCCTGCGTATCATCAAAGAAATACAACGATTTACTTCAAAAGCAGGAGGATTGCGCCACGGAAAACCGCGATTTGAAGATAGCAAAACAAGATTGCGATGCCAGCCTGATTGAACTCCAATCGCATAACAAACGTTTGGAAAAAGACCTGGACGGTACCCGCACCGAACTGGACACCTTGCGCCGCAACTATATCCTGATGGCTTCCGATTTGGCCGAACTGCAAGCCAATTACCAACAAATCGATGCAGAGTACAAAAGTTCCATATCCGGAAAAGACGCATTGGCAGAACAGCTGAGCCTCAAAGAAGCCGAATTAGCTGAAAAAGAGAAACTGCTCAACAGCCAATCCGAAAAATTAGCCGAACTTCAATCCATTCTGGACAAGAAAGACCAGCAATTGAACAGCCTGAGGGATGCCGTCGGAAAAGCGCTGCTGGGATTCCGCGACAAAGGCCTGTCCATCCAGATGAAAAACGGCAAAGTATATGTCTCGATGGATGAGAAACTCTTGTTCGCCTCGGGAAGCTGGACGGTCAATCCGCAAGGGAGGGAAGCCATTTACGAACTAGGCAACGTAATGGCTCAGAACCCGGACATCCATATCTTGGTGGAAGGCCATACCGACAATGTTCCCTTGCGCGGCAAAGGCGACATCAAAGACAATTGGGACTTAAGCGCGAAACGAGCCACCTCCATCGTACGCCTCTTGCTCGAAAACAAAAATATCGAACCAAGCCGTGTTTCGGCTTGCGGACGTAGTGAATATGCACCGCTGGTTGACAACGAGACTCCCGAAAACCGAGCCAAGAACCGGAGGACGGAAATCATCCTTACCCCCGACTTGGACGAACTCTTTCAAGTAATCAGCAAAGAATAAAGAAAAAAGCACTGGAAAGCCTTCTCCAAACGAATTCCGCGATCATTCAACGAAAATCCGTCTGAGCAGGCTTTCCAGCTGTTTTTTTTATTGGAACACATCCCGCAGCACTTCCAACGACTTGAACGTTCCTCCTATGCCAGACTGTATCCGGCAATACGCTGCCAAGGCTTGCAACAAGGCTTGGCGATGATCAGAAGCAAACAGCAAGGATTCCGGAAAACCATCAACGCTCTGACGGCGCGCCTGCATCAAAATCGCTAAATCTTCAGCCACATCCTTGGAAAGATAGTCTTCATGCATCGGAGGAACAGACACGAAACAACCCTCTCTCAAATCGAAATACACATCGGTAGCATGTTCGGCGGCATGAGGATAAAATCCGAGGTATTCGGCCATAGCCAATAAAAAGAACAAATGAAATTCGGCCACACCCTCTCTCTGCATGTCAAACCGACGCAAAGCCGATGACAGGACATCATAGAACCGCGTATCCGTCTCCGACTCGGAAATGCACCGCCCCATCACTTCCGCCAAAAAACACGCCACGCTACTCTTTCGGATATCGGAATACATTTCCCTATACGCATAAACCACCTTCACATCTCCTATATATACCAACTCATGCTTTTCCTTGGGGCTGTTAAACGCGATCTCCAGCTGGCTCAGGGGAAAAAAATACGAACTTTTCACTTTGCCTCTGGCCGTCTCCGGCATCCTAACCAAAAATCCCCTTCGCCCTTCCTCCCTTGTGTAAATATTGACCACTAGTCGATTATCACCGTACCGAGTAGAAGTCAGGACAATGCCCTCGCTTACCTGCCTCATCGGATGAAGAATATTTTGCAAGCCAGTCGCTGTTCCCCCTCTTCCGTTGAGGCAAAGACAAACAAAACCCCGCTGTCCGGCCGACGACCCTGCATCCCATAGCCATCCCAAGAGAGCTGCCCGCCGGTAGCCTGCCCTTGGTAAATCAAAGTCCCATTAGTATCCGTAATTTTGACAATAGCATTCTGGGGCAAGCCTTTTATATTGATAAACCCTTGATAACCAGGACGTACTGGATTAGGAAAAGCGCGTGCTTCTTCCTTGGGATCCCCTTCTGTACGAGTTGCCGTCCCTCGATACGACAATAATCCTTGATCGGTGGCAATAAAGACCTCTCCGCTTTCATCATCAATAGCAATATCCTGAATCCGATTAGAAATCAATGGAGAGTTTTCCATCGTAAAATGCGCTATTTCTTCCGAACCATCGGCTGACACCAAATAGACGCCATCGGAATTGGTACCTAGCCACTTCCGGTTTCCCCCATCCACTGCTATCGCCGTCACTTGATTATCGTTCAACAAGTTAATCAAATATCCATCACGAGACACTTGGACTGTACGGACAGGTACCGAGGTAAAATTCCCATTCGGTTCATCAAACATCCGGGCGTGCTGGTCTATCACTTTGACACCACGGTCGGTTCCTATCCATATATGCCCCAAATCGTCTTCCACCAAGCAAAATACCCGTGTAGTCTTCAAATCATTTCCGTTATTCATGTTCACCTGCAAACCTTTTATCGTACTGCCATCGGTTTCATACACAGCCAATAATTCATGATTGAAGATTACCCATTGATGTTGCCAGTAATCCACCAGCAAATCACTGATCCGGTCTGGCGTCAAACCAGATACCCGCAAGTCGTATCCTGTCCAATTGCCATTCCGATCCAACCGGTGCAAAGCCATATTGCTCATATTGTTCAAGACCCAAAGGTTTCCCTCGGCATCAAAATCCAATCCATATACACGACACGAAGCATGATCCGCATAATTATTCTGCAAGCTGGAATTTTCCGGCGTATAACGCGTCATTTTCCCATCCGGATGTATTTCCACCAAACCATATGCACTTGTAGCAGCGAAATAGTGTCCTTCTTGCCGCGGATCTTCCACCGTCTGCACGACCGAACGAACCGTGGACGGCAAACCGGCATTCCGTATGCTCTCCGTATTATATACTGTCCAATCCCTTTCGTTGAAGGCGCTCACTTCAAAAGGGACAGCCGAAGGCTGAAACGAATTTCCGAATCCGCCTCCAGACACCAACAAAGCCCGACCCGTTTTCGACAAATCAAAACAATTATTTGAAACCGGCCCATCTTGATAAAAACGAGTAAATCTTCTATCGTTCATCCGCATACGCAAAATCTGCCCATTTTCCCTTCCCATCCACAAACCCCCTTGGTTATCAAGAAGCACAGACAAAATACCCGGCAAAGAAACCCCTGCCGTGCTGAATTCCAATGCCCGATCCGCACCCAATACATCTACCCTGCTTCCATAAACAGAATCACGGCAAGCCACCGCCAAACAATCGGACTGTCCATGAACAGCTATTATCCCGGAGGTCTCCCCCAACACAAGTTCCTTCCAAGTTTTTCCCGGGTATCCTGCCAAAACACGATTCCCTTGAGCCAGAACGACTTCATCCCACGCCATTGCCAAACGAGAGTCCTCCTCCGAAACCACCATGGTATCCGTTGCCCATGCGCCATAGTCATTCAAATTGAAAGCATCCTTCTCCGCATATTTCAGCCCCTCTTCCGTAAGGGCGAAAATATTGTTTTCATCCAGGCAAATACCGCTCACCCGAATCCTCGCGTTATTTTGTCCGATAAAATAAGTCTCCTTGATTTCCTCCTTGCGCAAATCCACTACCACCACACCGAAACCTGTGGCAAGATATGCATAACGGCCATCCGTCCAAATCTGGTATATAGCTTTATCCCCATCAAAATCGGCTTCCTGGATATAAGGCAAGGAAACGACATCCATACCGAAAACCAGATCCAGCAGCCCATTCGAATACCCTACAACCAGCACATCATACAAAGGTTCGTAAGCCAATGCAGAAAGACCGACTCCGCTCAAGCCATCAATCCGATCCATATCATACAAAATATCATCCCTTGTATCCACATAGACCAGATTGGTTTCCATCAATCCGAATATATCCACGTCCCTTTGCACCAGCTGCCGTACTTCCGACGAAGCAAAATGCGTCCGCCAATGCCCCACAGCCACATCCTGCGCCACCACATGCCCGATAAAAGCTACGAACAGAGCCCCCCAAACGACAATCTTGAAACCATGCTTCTTTGCCATCATATCTATCTCCTGATTTATTGCCCAAATCCATTCCCTTCTACCCTCGCACCCCAAAATTCAAATTGCGAATTTACGGATTTTCCCCATATTCGGCTTCTGCCATATTCGGCTTCGCCGCATATCCGGTAGCGCCTCGGCCATGCAAATCGAGCAAGCTCGTTTGCATGGCTCTCGGCTTCTGCGTATATTTGTCAATTATAAACGCAGATGCCAGAAAAGCATCCCCTTATCCTTATAGACACATGCGCCAACGAGAAATATTCTACCAATATCCCCATGCCCTGCAACTGTTATATTTCATATCCATTTGCATCGGATGCCTCCTGATTAGTTCAAACCTCGCCAGCCTCGCAGTCATCCTCATCGGCGGCATGGATAGTCTCACAACAACAGCATCTCTGCTATTCATCCAAGGCTTTTCCTCCATCGGAAGCTTCTTGATACCCGCTCTTTGGCTGGCATGGATGAAAAAAGCGGGCGATGCCGATTTCCTGCACATACGCCGCCCCGCCAAAACAATTCCTTTGCTGGGCGGACTCGTCTTCCTGCTGTTATCCTCACCTTTGATTTCCGCTTTGCAAGAATGGGGAAAAACCTGGAAATTAAGCCCTGGAATCGATGCTTTCTTCAAAGAAACGACCCTTCAATCCGAAGCGATTCTCGACCAATTGCTCCACGTCGATAGCTGGTTCACATTCTTGATGTCCTTCTTCGTCATCGCTATCATTGCCGGAATCTGCGAGGAATTCCTCTTCCGGGGAGGCTTGCAAAACCTGCTCGGCGAATGGTTCAAGTCCTCCCATGCCGCAATCTGGGTTACAGCCATCGTATTCAGCGCAGTCCATATGGATCTAGCCGGATTCCTGCCGCGTTGCCTGCTAGGAGGTATTCTCGGCTACGCTTACCTTTATTCCGGCTCTATCTGGGTTCCAGCCATTCTGCATATTGTCAACAATGGATTCTCTTGCCTGATAGAATTCTGCTACCATAAAGGATACAGCAAACTCGACCCCGATGTCCTAAGCCAATCATTAGGTTTGGAATGGACGCTTGTCAGCATTGCCGGTCTGGTATTCTTCTCTATTTTCATTTTCCGATACCAAAAGCTAAAAGATTCTATCAGAAAAGATTGAGGATTCACGAGGTTTGCCGGATCCTTCACTAAAAATGATTTTGAACGATGCGTGCTAGACGGAGACACCTCCGGATACAAGGAAACGCACGCAGGTATCCTTTCGAGCGCTGCAAACTTTCAAGGACACATGCCAAACTCAAAATCATTTTAACCCAAATCGGTCATTAGACTTTGGGGAGATTGCCCGCTTGTGTCATGCAGCATGCTTCTCGCCTAGCCGAAGGCGTAGCGGGCTACGTCGAGGCGTAGCGAGAAACAGGATGCGGACAGAAGCGGGCAAGATGCCCGAAAGCCTCATTTCCCTAACCGAAAACAGCCCCGGCGTGTCTAATGACCGATTTGGGTTTAATAAGGATTGACATCTTAATAAGGATCGACATCGACCAAAACACGAACCCGCCGCCACCGCACATCCTTCCAAAACGATTCCAAAATGCCCTTTAACCTTTGCTTCATTTTCTCAATCATCGGGCTTTTCTCAAACTTAACCAGAATATCCCGGATATAATAAGTATTAATCCGGCTGACCAAAGGATATTCGGGTCCCAGAACCCGTTCGCCATAAACTTGCCGCAAGATAGAAGCCAGGCAATCCGCCGCATCCCTCACAATGGACTCATCCTTATGCCGCACGCTGAGCCGGACCAAGCGATAGAAAGGAGGATACTTGAAAATCAGACGATCCTGCAACTGATGCTCGAACATGGAAGCATAATCATTATTCATAACATCTTGGATTACCTGATAATCTGGGCGATAGGTTTGTATAACCACTTCGCCACCTCCGCCTTTACGCCCCGCACGTCCACTAACCTGGGTCATCAGCTGAAAACTACGTTCGTATGCTCGGAAATCGGGAAAACTGATAAGGCTGTCGGCATCCACAATCCCCACAACTGCCACATTGTCAAAATCAAGCCCTTTCGTCACCATTTGAGTCCCCACCAAAATATCAATCTTCCTGTCTTGAAAATCTTCGATAATCTTATGGTAAGCGCCTTTCCCTCTGGTACTATCCAAATCCATGCGGCCGACCTTGGCATCAGGAAACAACAGCCCCAAATCCTCCTCTATTCTCTCTGTCCCTGCTCCCCGCAACTGCATCTTCGGGCTTCCGCACTTAGGACAGACATGCAACTGTGGTATAGTATAACCACAGTAATGGCACATCAACACCCCTCGGTGCTTGTGATACGTCAAAGTGACATCGCAGTTGTCGCAAACGGGCATATAACCACACACATCACACTCCAGGCGAGCCGAAAAACCCCGCCGGTTCTGAAAAAGGATTACCTGCTTGCCTTGTTCCAATGCCGCACGCATCTTATCCACCAGTAAAGAAGAAAAAACACCTTGCATCCCCTTCTGCCGTTTTTCCTCCCGCAAATTGGAAACCAGAATGGTTGGCAGCTTAACTCCTCCATAGCGCGTGAACAAAGTTGCCAACGCGTACTTGCCATGCAATGCATTATAATAAGACTCCAAGGAAGGAGTAGCCGAGCCCAGCACAGTCTTAGCCCCATGCAGATGAGCCAGAAAGACCGCCGCGTCCCGAGCGTGGTAACGAGGTGCCGGATCTTGCTGCTTGTAAGATCCCTCATGCTCTTCATCCACTATCACCAATCCCAGATTCTTGTAAGGCAGAAACAAGGCTGAACGAGCCCCCAGTATTATCTGGTAACGGCTTCCCGTGTTCTTCCAGATTTCCACTTTCTCCGGTTCGTTGTAACGGGAATGGTACACCCCGACCTTGTCGCCGAAATACCTCCGCAAACGTACAATCATCTGCGCCGACAAGGCAATCTCAGGCAGCAGGAACAACGCCTGCTTGCCTTGATCAAGCACTTCCTTTATCAAACGGATATAGATTTCGGTCTTCCCGCTGGAGGTGACCCCATGCAACAGGCAGACGTCTTTTTGCCGCAATCCATCTTTTATCGCCTGAAAGGCTTGCTGCTGAGCTTCGGACAAGACCACGTCCTTTGGCGCATCCGACTCTTTATCCGACAACAATTCCAGACGGCTCTTATGCTTTTTCCGGGAACAAAGAATCCCTTTTTTTAACAAAGCCTGCAAAGGCGCTGCCGAATTGGGCACGCTCCCGCTTACCAATGCCCGTCTGACCCAGCCGTCTTCCGATTGCGGATACAACGAAATATAAGCCATCAAAAGTTCGACCTGCTTGAATGCTTTCTTTTCAAGATTGTCAAAAACCTGCTGCTGTGCCTGTGGATTGTCCTTATACGCATCCCCCCAGCGCAAATATTCTTCGGACAACGGCCGATACCTTTCCGATATTTCTTCCTTGACCAAAATCACGCCCCTTTCCCGCAACCCCCGAATCAAAGGGAAAACCTTTGCTTGAGAGGCCGCCTGCGCCGCTTCCGTCAAGGTCATCTCATTTTTGCGTCCTAACGCATCTATGATATCCAACTGCCTTTCACTCAACCCGGACACATCCCCGTCAAAATCCGGATGCATAACTATCCTAGTCTCGCTGTTGAGTTTGAATCCGGATGGCAAGGCTGCTGCCATCACCTCGCCTTCCGTACATAAATAGTAGTCTGCCATCCATGCCCAAAAACGGAATTGGTTCTCATCGACCACCGCCTCTTCGTCCAGCACCGAAATAATATCGCGCACATCATAATTCCCAGGCCGGTTCCCATGTACTTCCTTCACAATCCCTGCATAAATCTTCCCTTGCCCGAAAGGCACACAGACCCGCACCCCGACCTTTGCCTCCGGCTTCATTTCCGATGGAACAGAATAGGTAAAGGTTGCATGCAAAGGCAACGGAAGCTGAACATCTACAAACATGGACATCTTTTACAGTGTTGAGAATAACATCTCAGGAATACAAGCCCGGCAACTGAGCAGCCAAGCAAAACATCCCAAGCATCCAAACAAGCGAAATTACAAATTTCTTCTTATCTTTGCTGCATAAAATGCATCGATAGATGGCATTTTGTCTCCGGATGGAATAGGTTGCTTACGAGACGTCATCTCCGCATCGGCAAAGCAAGCCTGTTTGGTTCGTTCTACTATACGGAATTCAGTATTTTTTATGATATGCCTGCAAGAAATGCAGGCTGTTTGATGATTCTATGAAATATAACACACAGAAACGCCCTTTGGTTTATTCCGAATACGGAAGGGGAATCCAGGAAATGGTTGATTTCACCGTTAACATCCCCAGCAAAGTAGCCCGGAACCGTGCCGCACAAACCATCTTGAAATTCATGCAGGTACTAAACCCCCAAGTCAGGGAACTGGATGATTACATGCACAAACTCTACGACCAGCTCATTATCATGTCCGACTACAAGCTGGATATCGACAACCCCTATCCGGCTCCCGTCAAGGAAGAGAATCAGAAACGGAACCATACATTCCATTACAAATCCACTCATATCCGTTTCCGTTACTATGGCAAGACACTCGAAGCCATGATCCGCAAAGCCGCCGAAATGCCGGACGGGAAAGAAAAAGATGCCTTGCTGAACATGATTACCGTCCAGATGAAGAAATCCTATTACCTGTGGAACGATGATATCCTGAGCGACGAGTTGGTAGCGGAGCATTTGAGCATTATCTCTAACGGCAAACTGCAATATACGGAAGCCATGAAGGGCGAGGTGTATTCCTCTTTCTACAACAAGCCCAGTTTAGAGCGCAAGAACAAGTACATTAATGTGAATGCCTACGAAAGTTCAGGACGGCGGAACTATCAGAACAACAACTACAACAATAACAACAACCGAAACACATACAATAACAACGGGAACACCCACCGCTTCTACCAGAACCGTGACGATAACCATGGTTTCAACCAAGGGACTGCCCGATTCAAGAAACGGAGGCAATTTTGAGTTCGTTCGCCATCACAGGCGGATGCCGCATGAGCGGCTGCCTGACACCACAAGGTGCAAAAAATGAAGCTTTGCAGGTCATCTGTGCCTGTCTTTTGACAAAAGAGAAAGTAGTATTGCATAATATTCCGATTATCAGGGATGTACTCAAACTGATTGAACTGCTGCGATGCCTTGGTGTCAAAGTGGAGCAAACCGGTGCTCACGACTTCAGTTTTTGCGCCGATGAACTGAATACGGATTACCTGTACACCGACGATTTCAAGAAAAAGACGGGAAGCCTGAGAGGATCGGTAATGACGGCAGGACCGCTATTGGCACGTATCGGGAAAACCCTTGTTCCCCAGCCGGGAGGAGACAAAATCGGCCGCCGCAAACTCGACACGCACTTCACAGGATTCGAAAATTTAGGAGCCCATGTAACCTACGACACCACAGAACACGCCTTCCGCGTTGAAGCCAAGCAACTGCAAGGAAGATACATGCTTCTGGATGAAGCTTCCGTGACGGGAACGGCCAATATCGTGATGGCTGCCGTTTTAGCCAAAGGAACAACCACGATATTCAACGCTGCCTGTGAACCCTATGTCCTGCAACTCTGCCGCCTTCTAGTAAAAATGGGTGCCAGAATCACCGGTATCGGCTCCAATCTCCTCCAAATAGAAGGTGTTCACGAATTACATGGAGCAGAACACACATTGCTGCCAGACATGATCGAAGTAGGCAGTTTCATCGGAATGGCGGCCATGACCCGTTCCGAAATCACAATACGAAATGTAGAAATCCAATACCTTGGGAATATCCCGCAAGTTTTCAAACGCTTAGGGATACATATCGAAAATCGGGGCAACGACTTGTATATCCCCGCCCAAGACCGCTACACCATAGAAAACTCCAGAGATGGCTCCATATTGACCATCGCCGATGCACCTTGGCCTGGATTCACTCCGGACTTGATCAGCATCGCGTTAGTTACAGCCACCCAAGCCAAAGGCAGCGTGCTGATACATCAAAAAATGTTTGAAAGCCGTCTGTTCTTTGTTGACAATCTGATTAGCATGGGAGCCAAGATTATCCTCTGCGATCCGCATCGAGCCACTGTTATCGGCCTGAACCGCGAATTTCCCTTGCACAGCATTTCCATGGTCTCGCCCGATATCCGTGCCGGTGTCGCCTTGCTGATAGCCGCCATGTCGGCCGAAGGCACAAGCACCATCCATAATATAGAACAAATCGATCGGGGATATGAACGAATCGATGAACGCTTGAACCATATCGGAGCCAGAATCAGACGCCTTGACGACTGAACCGCATGAAATACCCACCAAGCCAGCCCGACACCCCCTCAAGAGAGACAAGCCCCCCCCTCAAAAAACTCTCTTGATCAACCGTAAATGATGGGAATAATTTCCCCAATCATGACGAAAAATCCCTTGGTGATCCACTGCATCGATTCTGACACAGCCGCTGGCATGAACAATACGGCTATCGCCTGTATAAATCCCGACATGCACGATTTTACCGTCCGCATTGTCAAAAAAAAGCAAATCCCCAGTCCGAGCCTCCTCCAGCAAAGCGATATCCTGCCCTTCCAAGGCTTGCTGGAAAGCGTCCCGAGGCAAATCCACGCCATACATCCGATACAATAACTGGGTCAGACCAGAACAATCCAAAGCAAAATTAGTCTTCCCTCCCCACAAATACGGCGTATTTACCAAAGAGACAGCCCGCTCCAATATAGCCTCCATACACCGGGCATGGGGGGCGGGACTCTTCATCACAGCACCGTGGCAGACGAACTCTTGCATTCCCATTCGGAAACAATGCGTATCCTCCTGATAAAATGGCAAACGGCATCCCATGCCGACGCGAAAAAACGAAGCATCCTGCTTGCGTTCCAGACTTGTCAAGAAATCCGTAGTGAAGAAATGGCTTGTATCGGCCAAGGCTTCATCAAATTCCTCTTTCGACAAAGGCATCAATTGCTTTGAATCGACCCAACCCTCATAGCCATCCTGCTGATTCTCCACCTTGCACCATTGCTTATACGAATCGATAACCCGAACCAAATCCCCGAACAGAAGCTCCGTCAACATTTCAGAAGCATCCGAGACTGTTGCCCGCACGGGGAGATGGGACAGGCCGCATATACCATACTGCATCATTTCCATGGATAAAAAGACCGATACGATAATTGGTCAGCAAAACCACTGTCCTGTCCGCCCGGCCGATTATGCAAAAAGCCGCTTGCATGACACAAGCGGCTTTCCAAAAGACTTCGATTACTAAACTTAGTTAAGTGTGAAACGAATAGGCACTGCGTACAACACACGTACCGCACGGCCACGCTGCTTACCCGGATTCCACTTAGGCATGTTCTCGATAACCCGGATAGCTTCTTCATCACAGCCTCCTCCAATTCCACGCATCACTTTCACTTGAGATACGCTTCCGTCTTTTTCAACAACGAACTGGACATAAACCACACCCGAAATTCCACTTTCCATCGCGACCACCGGATAGCGCATATTATCACCCAAATAAGCATAAAGCGCTTCGGTTCCGCCAGGATAAGAAGGCATTTCTTCCACAATCTGGAAAATCTCTTCTTCCACTACTTCCTCTTCTTCCACTACCGGAGGAGCAACATAATCTTCCACCACCGTTTCTTCCGTGGCTTCCGCATTGATTTCTACCTCGGTTTCAATTTCCACATCGTCTTCCACGATTTCAATCTGGTCGGATACCTGAGCAGGAGGTGGCGGAGGTGGAGGAGGCAGATTCTGTTCCGTCTGGATAATCATTTCCTCTTCCGTCTCTACGGCAGCTCTCGTAGTCACCTGGATTTCTTCCTTGTCATACGACTTCCACTCGAATGCCACCAATACGATAGCCAGAGTAAGGACTAAACCCAGAGAGCCGAAAAGACCTTTCTGTCTTTCGAGATCGGCCTTTGGAGATTTTTTCAGTTCCATGGTTTTCTTTTTTAGTTGCAACTACATCCTTGCCGCGAATCCGAATAGCAAGCAAGAACTGTTGACAAGAGCGGAAAGAGGGGGATTCGAACCCCCGGTAGGGAAACCCCTACGACAGTTTAGCAAACTGTTGGTTTAAGCCACTCACCCATCTTTCCTCTTCAACCCATCTTCAAATACGAAACGAACTTGCCCAAGGCAAATCCTCCTGCTCTGACTGAAAGGCGTGCAAAGGTATGAATTTTTTTAACATTTTTTACAAATCAAAGTGCCGATAAAATTTTTTTTCTGCGTTTATACATAAAAGACCGTCCGATTTCTCCGCTTTTTCCCTTCTGAATCGAACGGCGTCACAAGGTATATTCACTGAATATGAACCTGATGCAAGGCAACCACATCCAGCCGGGCATCTGTAACACAAAAAAGATGAAAAACGTATCCTGTCGCCAATCAGGCAAAAGAAATCTTCAAGAACGCCAAGAAACATCCGCTGCATGCTGTCATGCACCTTCATGCAGGACATGGCTGAAAAGAAGCGTGTCCATCATCGGAATCTGCGTTACGATGGCATCTCTTCAGTCTATGATCGCCCAAGATTTTACCGACATAAGAAGCAAAAAAGCCTTCCAAATGACAGGAAGCATCGGGGCGCAAGTATCCAGTCGGCTTTCCGATTGGAATACAGTCCAGGATCCGTTCGCCTATTCGCTGCAACTCCAGCTCAATCCTACTTTATACGGAATCACATTACCCTTTTCCTTCACTTTGGCAGACAATCGCTTTTCCTATTCTCAGCCATTTTCCCAACTTTCCTTTTCACCTTCTTACAAATGGATTCAACTCCATCTAGGACGGACTTCGATGAACATGCACCCTTACGGCCTGTCCGGGCACCAATTCGATGGGGCAGGTATCTCTCTTACCCCCGATTTTCCACTACGTTTCTCAGCCATGTACGGGCGACTCGTCAAAGCCAGGCAAGGAGACACCTCCCTTCAGGCAAGCATTAACGAATACCATGGTTCATCCGCGCCAGCCTACAAACGCACCGCATATGCCTTCAAACTGGAATTTGAACATAAAGGACAGCGAATCGGGTTGCATTTCCTCCGAGCAGACGATCACCAAAACAGCCTGCCTCCGGCCTACCATCGCCATATAAGCCCCCAAGCCAATGCAGTCTTAGCATTAGATTTCTCGTTCAACCTGTATAAAGACTTGAAATTAAACGGACAAGCTGGCCTGAGTTCTCATACCGGGAATCTACTTGAAGGAAGAGAGAACAAAAGCGGCATCCTTGCAGGCTTGATGCGCCCGTTCTTGGGACAACGCCCGTCTACATCCATACACTCCGCCTATAAAATAGGTTTGGCATTCAAAGGCATCAGTCTTGCATACGAGAGAATCAGCCCCGGATACGAAACCCTGGGCGCCTATTATTTCAATCGGGACTTCGAAAACCTTGTGCTGTCGTTTGCCCGGAATTTCTCCAAATTCGACATTAAAGCCGACATCGGATGGCAAAGGGACGATCTGGCAAAAGACAAAGCCAGCCGGATGGACCGTATCGTCGGCTCGGCCTATCTGAACTACCGAATCAACGAGAAGTTTGCCTTGACGGCATCCTATTCCAACTTCACGGCCTACACGCAAATCAAACCCGTTGATTTGACACGCCCCGATGACCCTTGGATCCAAAATCCCGACACCATGGCATTCCGGCAAATATCGCAACAAGCCCAATTCAGCTTCGGTTTCAGTTCTCCTTCCGATGCACTTCGCCCCCAGCAAGCCGGCATCGATATTTCATACCAAAGTTCCCGGGAAAAAACGCAAAAAACATTCAACGACTATGTTTACGCCACCGTCCGGCACGGTATCCGTTTTGAAGGCGAGTACAACTTGCAATCCGCAATCAACTTCAGTACAGGCATAGACCGATCCGCATTCAGTCCAACCACATTCAGCTACAGCCTCGGTCCTTCCATCGTCTTGTCCAAAAGTCTCTTTCAAAAGACATTGCGTCTTTCCGGCGGTTTAAACTACTATTGGGACATGCACGGAAACCAATCCAGCGGAAGCGTGGCCGGATTGCGGCTCAGGGGCAGCTATGCCTTGGCCAAAGTCCACGTGTTCGATTTGCAATTCAATGGACGCCTGCGGTTTGCCAAGGCTGAAAACGACATCGGAAAAGAATTGCAGATTGTTGCCGGATACCGTTACCGTTTCGATATCGATCCTGGAAAAATCAAATCCAAAAGCCTGCAACGGAAAAAAGAAAGGAGACAAAAAAGAAATGAGAAACGAATCCGATATGAGCAAATCACACCCGGCTGGTAAGATGCCGAATCAGAAAAGCTCGGTCTGCACGATCCGGCTATCCTTTCCCGAAGAAACCGCATCGACACGCTTACGAGGGACTGGCAAAGCCTCGGCATTCCGCTCGTCTTCTTGCCCGTTTTTTTCCCTTGGCGCAGCCTCCCTGGAAGAGGACGTACCGCCGCCTGCCTTCAAAAAAAACTCTTCTTCCGAAACCAATGGAATACCGAGTTTTTCTGCTTTCTTACGTTTTTCCGGCCCCATATTCTCTCCTGCAAGCACGTAATCGGTCTTGGACGATATGCTCGAAACCAGACGTCCGCCATGAATCTCGACCAAACGCTTCATTTCTTCCCTCGATCGAGAGAAAGTGCCGCTGATAACCCAAGTCGTGCCAGACAAAGCCGTAGAAAGACACTCCTCTTCATAGCTGAAATGCAATCCATGGAAGGACAGCCTTTCTATAATGGATTTTTCTTTTTCCCGGCTTAAAAACTCATGCACGCTACGGGCTATCACCTCGCCAATTTCATCCACTTGCGCCAATTCTTCCTCCGAAGCAGCCATCAAAGAATCCATGCTCTTGAAATGCCTGGCCAGGATTTTGGCAGTCGCCTCGCCCACATAACGGATTCCCAAAGCATACAACACACGTTCAAAGGGTCTCTGCTTGGAGGCTTCGACCCCTTGCAGGATATTTTCCACAGTCTTTTTCTTGAACGAAAGAGATCGGGCAGTTCCATCCTTGCCTTCTATCTCTTTTCCTATATTGTAGAGATCCCCGTATTGCAAATCGTAAAAATCAGCCACATTCCGCACAAGCCCCTTGTCATAAAGCAATTCCACTTTTCCTTCTCCCAGCGACATGATATCCATTGCCTTGCGTGAAATGAAATGCTCCAACTTCCCTTTAATCTGTGGCGGACAACCTTCCTCGTTAGGACAATAATGCCCGGCTTCCCCTTCTTTGCGAACCAAAGGCGTACCGCATTCAGGGCAATCATGGATGAACTCGAATGGCAGGACTCCAGTCTCCCGCTTGGACAAATCCACCCCGACTATCTTGGGAATCACCTCTCCTCCCTTTTCCACATAGACGTAATCCCCTATCCTTACATCCATTTTGCCGATGATATCCGCATTGTGCAACGACGCCCGCTTGACCACTGTCCCGCCCAAGGCAACAGGCTCCAAATTGGCCACAGGGGTTACCGCACCTGTCCTCCCCACTTGGAAATCTATGCTATTCAAGCGCGTACATACTCTTTCCGCCTTGAATTTATAGGCAATCGCCCAACGGGGAGACTTGGCTGTCGAACCTAAGACCGGCCACAGATGGGTCTGGTTCACCTTAATCACAATACCGTCTATATCAAAGGGCAGATTTTCCCTTTCCTTGTCCCAATAATCGATATAATCGTATATCTCCTGCAAATCGGCGCAGCGGCGATAATAGTTCCCTGTCTTGAACCCCCAGGAACGAGCCAGTTCCAGTCGATCCGAATGCAAATCGGCTGCACGACCGTCCGCCAAACGGATATCCGACCCGAGCAGGAAATACAGGAAACAATCCAGTTTACGGCGAGAGACCTCTGCCGGATCCTGGAGCTTGAGACTGCCGGAAGCGGCATTGCGCGGGTTCGCGAACGGGCTTTCGCCGATTTCCTCCCGCTGGGCATTCAATTCTTCAAAAGAAGAACGGGGCATCAGAACCTCTCCCCTGATTTCGAAATGTTCCGGATAAGCGGCTACGGTCTGCGACATATCGCCGGAATCCTCGATTATCGATCTCCGTCCCGTCATCAACGCCCCCGACCCCTCTGCCACCGGCAACAAGCGCAATGGTACGGTCCGTATAGTCCGCACGTTAGCCGTGACCTCATCCCCTTGAATCCCATCGCCTCGGGTCACCGCCTGCAGCAACACGCCCTTATCGTATGTCAACGAGATAGACAAACCATCATACTTCAATTCGCAAACATAATCGAAAGGTTCCGGACTCAACTTGCGCAAACGGGCATCAAATTCGGCCACCTCTTCCCTCGAATAAGTATTGCCCAAAGAAAGCATCGGTACCGAGTGCACTACCGTCGGAAAGTCTTTGACCGGCTCGCCGCCCACTCGTTGGGTCGGAGAACCCGGCAAGGCCAAGTCAGGATACTGCTTTTCCAGTCCTTCCAGCTCTTTGAGGAGCATATCGAACTCATAATCGTTGATTTTGGGTGCATCCTCCACATAATAGGCGTGATTGCATTCCGCCAAAAAACGACACAGATAAGCCATCCTGTCCCGAACGGCATCCTTCGAAGCAGCTTCATTTGTCATCTCTATCCTATCCATGCCTCAAATACATTCACCTAAAACCAAACAGAATTCCTTTGCAGGACTCCAAACATCATTTCCTCTTCCGAAACAATTTGCGCCAAGTATCCGCATCCACCAACGATGAATCTATCGTGGCCTGTATTGTCAGGAAAAGCCCGAAAGGAAAGAATATGATCGTGGCCAGCCAAGAACCGAAAGTGCAAGTCAGCGACCCCTCGATAGCCGCTTTTTCCCCTATCACCGACAAGGTATAATAGATAATGAACAACAAGACTGAAACTACCAGAGGCATCCCCATGCCCCCCTTGCGGATCAAGGCGCCCAACGGGGCTCCGATGAAGAACAATATCAAACATCCGACCGAAAGGCTGAATTTCTTATGTTCTTCTACCCGATAGGAGTTCAATCTTTCCTGCTGGTATTGCACATCCTTTTTATAGTAAGACATATCACTGGCCATCGAATTGGCTTGGGCAGAAGCATTCCGGAGATCCTTTTTGTCCAATGGGGGCAAGACATAACTTGGCTTGAAATCGTTATCGGCAATCAGTGCATTCATTCTGGACACCATAGCCGTATCCGTGCCAATCAGCGAACCCAAATAATAATTCCTGCCATTCACGCTCGCCACCAATTCCGAAACTCTTCTATCCGCCCGCATCCGAAGCGTATCAATTTGTTTTCCAAGAGCTTTCAACCCCAATGCCTTTTGATGTCGCCCATACATATCCTCATCTACTTCCGGACCTTCATATTCCGACAAGTCGATAATCAGCGTCTGGGTATCGAATTTAATCCGAGTAAAGGAATCATCGTTCCGTTTCCGATCCGATCCGCCGAATTTAGCCTGTTCCACATCTTCCCCATAAGAAAAGCCATCATACAGATTGAAAACCAAATAACGCCCCTTGTCACGAGTAAACATGCTGCCCGTATTGGACATCGTGACCGCCCGGTTCCCTTTCTTTTCCGAATGGTCGTAAATCTGCACGTCTTCCAAGTACAGGCCATCATCCTCCTTGTGCCCCACCCGGATCACATAATCGGGAATACCATAATAATAGATACCTTCCTGCACATTGACCGCCGGCCGTGTCTGCTGCATTTCCTGATACTTCTGCCGGTGCAGCTTGTAGGCTTTCGGCACGGCATTATTGGCAAAATAGAATGCCACGCCGCTGATGACCACGCTGGCCAGGATGGTCGAGAACATGACTCGCCGCAGAGGAATCCCTGCCGCTTTCATCGACACCAATTCGTAATGCTCTCCAAGACTGCCGAACACCATCAAGGAAGACAACAGGACCGACATCGGCAGCGACATGGGCACGAAGGTCCAGCACGCATACCAGAGGAATTCCGCAATATCACTCAATTGCAATCCCTTTCCTACCAAATCGTCCATGTACCTCCATATAAACTGGAGCAAAAGGACAAACGTGGAGATCAAAAAGGTCAACACCAAAGGTCCTATGAAAGACTTCAGGACGAATTTGTCTATCTTCTTCATATCTTTTTCCGTTTTCCCTCATGCCGGCATCTGCCCAATCCGGCCGATGCCCAAGGGAATCAATTTCTATCTTTCTTTTTATCTATTTTCCTTCCCGACCATGGCGAAGCCGCCCTTACGGCCAGAATCCACGCAATTGCATCGAACTCTTCCGACCCGCAATCCATCGATGGTTGGCAAGTCCTCATCGACCACCGCCCAGCGATGCGGCAGAGATTCCTGCACGCCGGCGTTGGCGTTGGCGGGTCAGAACGCGTCAACACCCATTTTAGCTACAGTCTAGCGATGCGGCAGAGCCGACAAGATACAAGGCGCACGACCGCAGGCGAACCGGAGCGTACTTTAGTACGTGAGGATTCCGCCAAGGGAGTGCAACGCCGTAGATTGTCGGCTATCCCGCATCGCTACCAGAGATCCATGGGGAGAGGACGCCATACCGAAGTCCTCCTCTTCACCTGCTTGAACGGCAAAATCGCCGCCCCGGCCGCCAGCATCGGAATTCCGACGGCCAAAGCCTCCACATGGAAAGGAGGATCCTTATGGTTGGTCAAACCGTTGAAGCCGTCCAACAACATATAGCCGCCCCCTCCCACGCACAAAGCAGTCCCTACCAACAAACAAATCCGCATCGGCACATAATAGGCCTCTAACGAATCATAGGTAATCATCTTGTTACCCAAAATGAATCCCGTATCCCGGACAGCCTGCAAACGACCCTCCACTTTAAGGCCGTTTATCATCTTCACCTTCATTTCCGAACCAATCGCATAGATGGTACGCTTGCCCGGTCCTTTCGTGAATACCAATACCTTGCCGCCCACCAACTGGGAAGACTGCACGCCGCCGGTATTGCTTTTCTTGCCCCGGACCGTCTGCCCCATAAGTTCCCCTCCCCCTCCAGCAAAGAACAACAATCCGCAAACTAACAAAAGCAATATCTTTCTCATTATCAATCAATAACCATACAAACACTAGCTCACGCCACAATCCACCGCAATCCAAAAACGTTTCCTTTCCGCGCACACAATTCGAGAAGCCCGAGAAAACATCATGCACCGATTCCGACCCGCACCTCATCCACAGCATTCAGAACCCGACACCCGAAACGGCTATCGGGTCAGCTGCTTCAACTGCGCTTCCAAGGCCGCAATCTTCTCCTCCGCATCCGCCTGCTTCTTGCGTTCGGCCTCTACCACCTTTACCGGTGCAGATTCCACAAAACGCTTGTTTTCCAACTTCTTCAATACCGACTGCAAGAAGCCGCGCAGATAAGCCAGTTCCTTGTCGATACGGGCCTTCTCGGCTTCCACGTCCACATGGCCGTCCATCGGCACGAAATACTCGTCTTTGCCTGCCATGAACGAAAGCGCCCCTTCGGCCGCCTGGTCGATGTATTCCAGACTTTCGATATTGCCCAGTTTGACAATCAGGCTGTCGAAAGCATTCTTCCCGGCCGTCTTGGCCAACAGCCGCAAAGGAGTCTTGTTAGGTATGTTCTTCTCGTTGCGCAAAGCCCGGATACCCATGATGACCTGCTCGGCTTGGGCAAAGCCATCCAAGACAAGCCGCTGCGCCTCCGACAATCCCGTCTTGGGCAGGGGCTGGAACATGACGCTTTCGCTCTCCTTGCGTTCGGCCAGCGAATGCCAGATTTCCTCGGTGATGAAAGGCATGAACGGATGCAATGCCTGCATCAGGACCTCCATGAAACGGATCGCCCGATCCTGCGTCAAGCCATCGATCGGCTGGCCGTAAGCCGGCTTGATCATTTCCAGGTACCAGGAGCAGAAATCATCCCATACCAATTTATATAACTGCATCAAAGCCTCGCTGATACGGTACTTTTCCATATTCTCGTCGGCTTCCTGCAGTGCCTGGCACAGACGGGCCTCGAACCAATCGCAGGCCAGACGCGCCGATTCAGGCTGCGGCAACTTTTCATCCCGGCTCCAACCCTTGATCAAACGCAAGGCATTCCAAATCTTGTTGCAGAAGTTACGCCCTTGCTCGCAAAGGCTTTCATCGAAAGGCAGGTCGTTGCCCGCCGGGGAAGTCAGCAGCATCCCCACGCGCACCCCGTCCGTGCCGTACTTGTCCATCAGCATGATCGGATCGGGCGAATTGCCAAGCGACTTGGACATCTTCCGACCCAATTTGTCGCGCACCGTACCGGTGAAATACACATGCTTGAACGGTATCTGCTTGCGGTAATCCAGACCGGCCATGATCATACGCGCCACCCAGAAGAAAATGATATCGGGGGCGGTCACCAAATCGGCGGTAGGATAATAATAGCTGATTTCCGGATTGTCCGGCTTGCGGATGCCATCGAAGACCTCGATCGGCCACAGCCAGGACGAGAACCAGGTATCCAGAACATCTTCGTCCTGCTTGAGGTCGGCCACTGTCCAAGCCGCGGCTTCCGGATACTTGGCCTTGGCCTGTTCCAGAGCCTCCTGCGCCGACTTGGCCACTTCCACTTCCCGGTTGGGCAGGTAATAGGCCGGAATCCGATGCCCCCACCAGAGCTGGCGGGAAATGCACCAGTCCTTGACATTCTCCATCCAATGCCGGTAGGTGTTCTTGAACTTGGCCGGAACGAACTGGATCTCATCGTCCATCACCACGCGCAAAGCCGGCTTGGCCAATTCTTCCATCTTGAGGAACCACTGCATCGAAAGCTTGGGCTCGATGGCCACATCGGTACGTTCCGAATATCCCACATTATTGACGTAATCTTCCTCTTTTTCCAGCAAATCCGCCTGCTTGAGGTCCACCACGATCTGCTTGCGCACCGCAAAACGGTCCATCCCGGCGTACTTGCCGCCCAGCTCGTTGAGCGTGCCGTCGTCGTTGAACACATCCAAGCTCTCCAGCTTGTATTTCATGCCGATATTGTAGTCGTTGATATCGTGGGCGGGCGTAATCTTGAGGCATCCCGTCCCGAAATCCTTGTCCACATAGCTGTCCTCGATCACCGGCACTTCCCTACCCACCAAAGGCACAATCACATGCTTGCCGCGCAGCCAGTGGTAACGCTCGTCATCCGGGTTCACGCAAACCGCCGTATCGCCCATGATGGTCTCCGGCCGGGTCGTGGCCACAATCAGGAAGCGTTCCGGATCTTCCTTGACCCGGTAACGCAAGTAGTACAGTTTCCCTTGGGTTTCCTTATAAATCACTTCCTCGTCCGAAAGCGCCGTCTTGGCCTTGGGATCCCAGTTGACCATCCGCACGCCCCGGTAAATCAGGCCGCGCTTGTACAGGTCCACAAAGACATCCAAAACCGATTCCGAGCAGACCTCGTCCATCGTGAAACGGGTCCTGGCCCAATCGCAGCTTGCCCCTAACTTACGGAGCTGCTGCAAGATGATGCCGCCGTACTTGTCTTTCCATTCCCAGGCGTATTCCAGAAACTGCTCCCGGCTCAAGGTGTTCTTGTCAATGCCCTTCTCTTTCAAAAACGAAACCACTTTGGCCTCGGTGGCAATCGAAGCATGATCCATGCCCGGCACCCAGCAGGCGTTCTTGCCTTGCATCCTGGCCCGACGCACCAGCACATCCTGCAAGGTATTGTTCAGCATGTGCCCCATATGCAGGATTCCCGTCACATTGGGAGGCGGAATCACGATGCTGTAAGCTTCGCGCTGGTCAGGTTCGGAATGGAAAAAATCATGGTCGAGCCAGTAGGCATACCATTTGTCCTCTATTTGATGAGGCTCGTATTTGGAAGACAGTTCTTCGGACATTGTTATTCTTTGATTTTATTTGCGATAAATAGGTTGCGAACCCATCATGGGGAATTTCTCCAGCCGCACGTTCCACCTGCATCCGGAGGCATTTCCTCCCGGCCTCGCAAGCCCGCATTTACGCAAGATTAACCAGCGAAAATAAGAAAAAAAACAATGCGGACGGAATCCACACAAAACCAGCAACTAACTTAGACAATACAATGAGCCTTCAGCTATCCTTTTGCATCCCGGTATCGAACCGGGCGTAGAAATGCCGGGAATTGCCCTGGGCGAAATAGCCCGGCTCGCAACCGGCCTCGCGGATAATGCGCTCGATGTTCTCCCGGCTGTCCTCATGGCTTTCCTCGATGCAAATCTTGTGCTCGTACAGGAAGTATTCCTTTCGGCAGGAAAACGGGGTCAGGTTGGGCATGATGACGTTGGCCGCCGTATAAAGGGCTTCTTCCCGCCCCTTGGGGCTGAGGCTGCCGATAGCCGTCGTGGAAGCGATATTGATATCAGGGGCTATCAGCCGGAGCAAGGCCCAGGCGTTCAAGCTCCAGTCGTAGCGTTCCTGTTTGGACGGAATCCTGTCCCGGTACTCCCAGAGCGGGGTCTGCGGGTGTTCTATGTAGGGTCCCATGCCCACCATGTCCACATCCATCTCCTTGAGGAAATACACGTCCTCCACCACTTGCTCCGGGCTTTGGAAAGGCAATCCGATCATGATGCCGCTGCCCACCTGATAGCCGGCATCGCGCAAGCTCTTCAGACAGTCGAGCCGTGCCTGAAACGAATGGTCGGCGGGATGCAGACGGGCGTAGAGCTCGGGCGAAGAGGTCTCGATGCGGAGCAGGTAACGAATCGCTCCGGCCTTTTTCCATCGGGCGTAGGTCTCCGGCTTCTGTTCCCCCAAGGAAAGGGTGATGCCCAGCTCCCCGCCGCTTTGCTGCATCATGGCATCGACCAGTTCCTCTATGTCTCTGACAAAAGCCTCGTCCTGGCGTTCCCCGGACTGAAGCACCAACGAACCGAAACCGGCCTGATGGGCGAAACGGGCGGCCTGCAGCACCTCGTCCTTGCCCACGGTATAGCGGCGCACGGCCGCATTGCCGCTCCGGATCCCGCAATAATAGCAGTTTTTGCGGCAGACATTGGAATACTCTATCAAGGCCCTCAGATACACCTTATTGCCCACGTGCGCCATCTTGACTTCATGCGCCGCCTGACGCAGCTTCCGCGCTTCCTCCCCGGTGCTGATCAGCCAGGAAAGCGCCTCCTTCTTGTCTTTTATCTCCAAAATCAACGTATTTTATCATTAACAAAGCCTTTGTCCCCTTATGAAACCTTTGCATCCCCCCAATCCCGTTCCCTAAGCCTGAGATTCCCGAGGTACGCAGCAGTTTTCACACCTTTACAATTTTCCCAAACCCATTGAGCGGCAATCATTCTTCCTTAAACATTCTTCCTCAAAATTCCCCTTCGTCTCGTTAATAAGCGTCTAATACTCTGCCCCTTCATGCATAACCTTACATTTTACTCTGTGGACTGCGTATTTTTACTCAATACAAATTTAGATATAAATCACGATTTATATGCCGGTGGAATAAGAAAGAATCAAGACCACCCCTATCTTTATGCGTGGTCTTGACTTTTCTTAGAGGAAAGAAAACGAAAGTCGAGGTGCTGACGACGGTCAAAGATAGCGAAAGTCGAGTGCAGAGGCAAAAGCCCCGGTTGAGCCGAGAGCCATGCCAAGGCACTTTCCTCCTTGAGCATGGCCAAGGCGCAGGAGCTTCGGCGCAGCTAACCTTGCTTTTGCTCTGCCGAGACCAAGCTATCTTCGATGCGAAGCAATCAAAGATAGCGAAAGGTTCGGTAATGCCAACAACCTTGTTTTTTTACTTTTGTCATTCTCTTTCGTATCATCAGTAAAACGCCTCCGGGTCAAAAAGAGGAATACCGAATTTGAAGGAATACCTATACCGATAACGATGGAAACGAACCACGAAAGCTGCAATCATCCGGACAAAACTTTGATGGAGGCTGTAAGCCGCCACGAGCAGCAAGCATTTGCCAAATTAGTAGCCGAATACCGGCAGCGGATGATACGGACGGCTTTCCGCATATTAGGAAATCACGAGGAGGCGGAAGACGTGGCACAGGATGTCTTTGTCAAGCTTTGGTTCGAAGCCGACCGCTACGACAGCCGCTTCCGCCTGTCCACCTGGATTTACCGGATATGCTGCAACCTTTGCATCGACCGCCTCCGCCGCAAGAAGAAAATGCAATGGCTCTCCATCTTTTCTTCCTCCAACAAGAACATGTCCCAAACCACGCCTCTTATCCAGGAAAAACGTTTTCCCTCATCCTGGAACCGCACGGAATCGGGAGAAGACCAATACATGGCACAAGAACTGCAACAGGTCTTTGAAACCATAACCCGCAAACTGAGTCCCAAGCAAAAGAGTGTTTTCGTACTCAAAGAAATAGAAGGACTCTCCACCGAAGAGACCTCTATCGCCACCGGACTCAGCCCTACGCAGATAAAAAGCAACCTGCATTGGGCCAAGCAGAAGCTCCGACAAGAATTTGAAAAACTGTATGGGAAACCGCTCTGAAAGCCAAACATACCGGCATCGCCACCTTAAATAAACGTAGAAAAGCACCTGGAAGCTGCCCTGTGCCTCTGCCCGGGACCTACCAGCAAAACCAACAAGCAATGAAAGATAAATCCTTGGAGGAATTTCTCCGCCGATACCAGCAAGACACCCAATCCATTACCTCTACGCAAGATACCCCCATGCATGACCATTCCGGATTCGAAAAAGCAGTCATGGCTAAAATCGAAGCCCTGGAAACGGCAAACGCCAAACGGAATGCCTTGCCCGAAAACCGGCATCGCCAAAACCACCTCATCATAAGCATGGAAAGCCTGAAAATAGCCATTCCGGCCGCAGCTGTCCTGGCTATCGCCTTTATCTGGTCGTTCAAACCGTCCATCCCGGGAACCGCGCCCTTGCCAAACACGAATATTGTCCAATCGAGAGAAGAGACACCGACCCGCCACCCCACCCCTGCCCGCATGGCAGACAAAGAGTGGAGTCCCACCCTTTACCAAGCCTACCTATCCTCGGAAAAACGGCAAGAATACTTTCAGAAAAAACGGCAAGCTTATCGGGAAGAGACCCGCCAGCCCATCGAACTGCAACCTTGAATTCCCCCTTCCGAACATTAAAGAACCTCCGGTGCCGGACTTCCTGGCTAAAAAAAATAAGAACTTGAACCGCCCCCTGAAACCCCGGCACACATAAAACAAAAACAAACAAATCAAACACTTAAAAACAGAACACGATGAAAACACTCTTAAAACACACCTTCCTGTTAGGCAGCCTCGGAGTGCTGCTGGCTTCCTGCGAAACGCCGTTCTATATCCACACCCAGGTGAACCCGGACCTTTCCCTGCACCGGGACATCTATACCGACAGCGCTTTCTTCAAAACATCCGGAGACCCGGACAAAGCCTTGCCTCGGCCCATTTTCTGCGGGCAAGGCCGGGCTGATACTTTCTGTGCGGAATATCCGCCCCAAGGCTTCATGATTGACTTTTATGGCGAACCGACCCATATGATGATCCGTTACCGCACCGATTACAATGCCTCTTTTTGGCCATCGAACCGAATTTTAGTCGATTCCACCCAAATGGAAAATCCCTTGTTGCAACCGGAAGAAAACATGCAAAAACATTTCCGCTGGTTCTTCACCTATTATGAATACACAGCCACGATAAAGGCTTTCGAGAACCTGCCCGTGCCTCTTTCCTCTTATCTCAGCCCGGAAGAACAAGCCGTCTTTTTCGGGAATTCGCCTCTGCCGCAAGGCTGGAACGGGAAGGAATCCTATGAATACCTAGAATCAATCAACAACAAATTCGTGCAATGGTACAACCGTTCCCTTTTCGAGACCAACTACGACATTCTGTACAGCTTGGCCGATGCCGAACTCCGGGAAACCATGCAGACGCACAAAAAACGGATGTACCAGCAAACCGACCCGAGCGAACTGGGCCTCTTCGACGAACTGCCGGACTATTGCCAGCAATGGGACGAAAGCTTAGGGAAACCGCTGCTTTACCCTCTTTATCAACAGCATCAGGCCAAAGCCGACTCTTTGCAGGGAAACAAAACCCGGATTCTGTCTTATTTCTCGTATACCTTTGTCTATCGGACCGACTTGCCCGGAAAATTGGTATCGACCAACGCTTTGCGCCTTGAAGAAGGCAATCCTGTCTGGAAAGCCGATGGTTTCCGACTCTTAGCCTCCGACATCCAAATGCAGGCGGTTTCTCGTAAAACCAACCTCTGGGCCTTCGCCCTGAGCATAGCCTTGTTTGCCGGATTAATTACAGGAACAGCTCTTTGGAAAAAAGCCGCCGCCCAAAAGCAGTACAAAAGGTAACATGCCAATCACACCCACTCCGGCCGAATCCTATAAATAAATTGCGATGATTTATAGGATTCGGCTCAAACCAACAGGAAAAACCCTTAAAAAATCACAACAACTGCATTGTTTCTCTGTAGTTTACGTAATCTGTCCGAGCCTGTTCTTTTGAACAGTCGCCTATTATTTTGACACGACATCCCACTTACAGCTCGCTCTTACCGTCAAGCCAGTCGGGACTCCACTGAAAGGCCGGACATCACTCCAGGCAGGCCTGAAACGCCTTGTGCAAAGACCGCGTCCGGCTGCTATCCGGATAATTGCAGAAAACCGTTACACCATTCCGGAAATGCAAGTAGCAGCATCCAGCATTCCGGGTATCGAGATACAGATAACAACGCCCGAACCCGGCCACTTCAAACAATCCCTTGTTGGCCCATAACAAAGAGCTTCCGCCCAGCCTGCGCTTGATTTCCGGCAAGGAATCCCAATATTCCACCTTGTCCAGCAGAACCAACGGCAAGCGCGTTTCCTGCGCACTCCCCAGCAAAAGACTCCCGTCCTTTTGCAACACCGGAGAAGGCTTGACGGCTTCATAAAAGAAATAGGGAAGCAGCATGGTAAACCCTACAATGACAATCAGTCCTGCTTTATAGCCGTAATGCGAAGAATTCCGGTCTTGCCGCATCAACCCGGCCACAAGAATCACCAAGCCCACTCCCAAAGAGACTATATAGAAAACGCCACCCGCCACAGGGTAACCGCCAAGACGCAGCCAAGTATAGCCAATGCCGTTCGCCAAACCGGTAAAAAACAAGACCCGGAATGTTATGGAAGCGGATTTCTCCTTATCGATACGACGAAGCTCTTCCATGGATTTCTCCAAGTAAAGCCAATCAGGAAAAGACCGAAGCAAAAAAGCGGAAGCCCAAAGAACCAATGCTGTAATCAACCCCAAATACATACTCATTCCATTTTAAGACCTTCATCACGATGCGAATCGTGTACAAATTTAGGCAAAAGATACAACAATCAGGCAAATTGAACTAACTTTGTAGTTTGTGCATATCACCGTTGTTCTTTGGAACAAACGGGCATCGATGGGCAAAGCACCGACGCCAGCAGGCGTATCCTGCCCAAGGCAGGCCAAGGATGATTCCCTCGATGCGGACGAAGGGATATGCCGAATATGAAAAACCTTAGAATCATGGACTTATTCGAACAAGTAAACAACGACATCAAGGCCGCGATGCTGGCGCATGAAAGCGTCCGTCTGGCTGCCTTGCGGGGCATCAAGAAAGAATTCCTGGAAGCCAAGACCGCCAAGAACTCCAACGGGGAACTGAGCGAGGAAACCGCCATCAAGATTCTGCAAAAGATGGTGAAACAACGCAAGGAATCGGCCGAAATCTTCCAGTCCCAGAACCGGGCCGACCTGGCCGAGAACGAATTGGCGGAAGCCGGTTTCATTGAAGCCTACCTGCCCAAGCAATTGAGCGCGGAAGAAATCGAAGCCGAAGTGAAGAAAATCATCGAACAGACCGGCGCCCAGGGCATGAAGGACATGGGCAAGGTGATGGGCACCGCCTCCAAGGCCTTGGCCGGGAAAGCCGACGGCAAAGCCATTTCCGAAGTTGTCAAGAGACTCTTAGCATGATTTACGCCGCAGCGACCCATCCCGTCCGGGTGGGCAACTTAGTCATTGGAGGCAGCCATCCGGTGGTCATCCAATCCATGACCAATACCGACACCTTGGACACAGCAGCCACGGTGGCGCAATGCCAGCGGCTTTTCGATGCCGGATGCCAGATGGTGAGAATCACGGCGCCCGGCCTGAAGGAAGCCCGTAACTTGGAGGACATCAAGAACCAGCTTCACCAAAAAGGCTATACAGGACCTTTGGTGGCCGATATTCATTTCTTGCCGGAAGCGGCTTTGATGGCCGCCTCGATAGTGGAGAAGATCCGCATCAATCCGGGCAATTACTGCGACCGCAACCGGGGCAAGACCGAGTTCAGCCCAGCCGAACAGGCCGCCGAACGGGAACGGATTGCCGAACGCTTAAGTCCGTTGGTGGAGGTCTGCCGCCAGCACGGGACGGCTATCCGGGTGGGCGTGAACCAAGGCTCGCTGTCGGAACGCTTGGTTAGCCTGTACGGCAACACGCCCCGAGCGATGGTGGAAAGCGCCTTGGAATTCATCGGCATTTTCGAGAAGCTCCGCTTCGACCAATTGGTGATTTCGATGAAATCGAGCCGGGTACAGCTGATGAATCAAGCCACCAGGATGCTATGGGACAGGATGCGGCAAAACGGGAAAATCTATCCTTTGCATATCGGCGTGACCGAAGCCGGGGACGGGGAAGACGCACGGGTCATTTCGGCTATCGGCATCGGAAGCCTGTTGACCGATGGCATCGGGCATACGATTCGGGTCTCACTGACCGAAGCGCCCGAGAACGAAGTTCCTGTAGCGCAAAGCATTGTCCAAGCGGCTGAATATTTGCAGTCCATGCCGGAAACGGAAAGGGACGGGCTGGTAATCCGCTACGCTGCCCAAGGAAAAATGCTGGCGGAAGCCAAAGACGGGACTGTGCAGGAAGAAACGAACCGTGAAGCGAACATAGTCAAGAACAAGGAGTTTGCCCGGATTCTGACGGCTGTCCGCTGGGGACGGCTGATGCTGCGGGGGCAGAAAGAGGGTTTCCGCCTAGAGGGCGACTTATTCTCCGAAGAAGAGAAGAAACGACTGATTGACGATATTTTCCATGCGGCGGGGCTTCGTTCCCACAAAACCCGTTTCATCGCCTGCCCGTCCTGCGGCCGGACCAAATACGATATCCAAAGCGTCTTGGCCCAGGTCAAGGCGCGTTTTCCAAACTACCCGAACCTGACATTGGCTGTGATGGGTTGCATCGTGAACGGCCCGGGAGAAATGGCGGATGCCGATTACGGTTACATCGGATGCGGCAACGGCCAGGTGAACCTCTACCGGAAGGGGAAATTAGTAAAGAGCCATATACCGGAGGACAAGGCGCTGGATGAACTGGAGGCATTGCTCTCCCTCGGAGAAGGGCTTTAAATCCCACTCTCCCTCGGAGAAGGGCTCAAAATCCCACTCTCCCTCGGAGAAGGGCTCAAAATCCCACGAAAAAAGGGGAAAAGCGGGAAGCTTCCGCTAAAAGCAAGAACTCGCTTGGCTTCGCCTGCGCTCAGACATGCTTGCTTTTTTAACGCTCCAGCTTCCCGCTTTTCTCTTTCCCTTTTTTCGTGAGGATTTTTCGCTCCTTCTCCTCGGTCGAGCCGGCGGGTATCCAACGGCAAACAGGTAATTCCGCTAAAAGCAAGAACTCGCTTGGCTTCGCCTGCGCTCAGACATGCTTGCTTTTTTGACGCTCCAGCTTCCCGCTTTTCTTTCTCCCTTTTTTCACGAGGATTTTTCGCTCCTTCTCCTCGGTCGAGCAAAAACATAATACCAATAGACTTTCAACAAGACAAACATGCAAAAAGACAATACTATAATCTTATACCAAGATGACAATAACGTGACACGAGTCTCCGTAAGGTTTTCGGATGAGGATTTATGGCTAACACAAAGCCAGCTCTCAGAAATTTACTGCACTACACAACAAAATGTAAGCCAACATATTGACAACATCTACCAAGATGGAGAACTCGATATAGAAGCAACTCACAAGAAATTCTTGTTAGTTCGTCAGGAAGGTAATCGTCAAGTAAAAAGAGAAATCGACCACTACAACTTGGATGTGATTATCGCATTAGGTTACCGGATTCAATCTCAAGTGGCTACAAGATTCCGAAGATGGGCTACGCAACGACTGCACGAATACATTCAGAAAGGCTTCGCCTTAGACGATGAACGGCTCCAGCAGGGTGGCAATCGCTATTTCCGCGAACTGTTACAACGCATCAGAGACACCCGTAGCAGCGAACGCAATTTTTATCAACAAGTCACAGACATCTACGCTACCGCTGTGGATTATGACCCACGAAGCAATACGACCAAGACTTTCTTTGCTACCGTACAGAATAAATTGCACTACGCCGTACATGAGAATACTGCAGCGGAAGTGGTCTATCGCAGAGTGGACAATGAAAAGCCTTTTGTGGGTATGACAAATTTCAGAGGTAACTATGTAACAAAAGAAGATGTACAGATTGCCAAGAATTACCTAACTGAAATTGAACCCAAATCGGTCATTAGACTTTGGGTAGATTGTCCGCTTATGTCATGCAGCATGCTTCTCGCCTAGCCGAAGGCG
>CALUMK010000011.1 GCA_944321735.1 uncultured Bacteroidales bacterium | reverse complement strand
TATGCTTATGAAACGGCATCAACGTATCGCTCCATTGTTTGCTGATGAATTTTGGGGTACGCGTTGACGAAGTCAGGTGGCCATAATCCCGAATCAGTCGTTAGGCACGCCGGGGCTGTTTCCGATTGGGGGAACGAGGCTTACGGGCATCTTGCCCGCTTCTGTCCGTATCCTGTTCCCGCTACGCCTCGACATGGCCTGCTATGCTTTCGGCCAGGCCAGAAGCATCCTTCATGACACAAGCGGAAAATCTACCCAAAGTTTTGATGGCCGATTTGGGATAATGCGGATCAGGGTTCGCTGGAGTTTTCATCGGCAGGTTGTGCAGTCTGCCTCCAGCGGCAATGGTGCTGCGGATGCTTCGTTTTCACGTATGCGGAAAGTTTTTCATCGGCTGTTTGTTCCGGGGTAATGGGGCGGCAGGTTGGATGCCGCGCAGGTGAGCGGGCGGTCTTGTCCTTTGTCTGGATTTCCGGCCTCTTGCGAATAGAGAGACAAGAGCTGCTGGATTTGACGACGCATTTCCTCGCGTACCTCTTCGGGTTCCAACACCTCTATTTGGTCTCCATGGGCCAGTACCGACAGGTAGAAATCCAAGGTGGGTTTCAGGGCGTATTCAAAGAGAGTTGCGTTTCCTTCGCCTCCTATTTCGTGTTGGGATTCGTGCAGGGGCAGGGTTCGCAGGTAGTCGGCGAAGCCTTCATAGGCCGCAATCACGATTCATTGGACCGGTTCATCCGAGGTGATGACACCGCAACAGCCTTCAAAAAACTGGTCTATGTCGAAGTCTTTCTTCATCTTGAAGGTTTTGCCTGTATCTTGGATGTCTGAAATCCGGTCGAGCGCGTAAACGAGGTACACGTCACCGGGTTTGATTTTCTTTTCTTTGTTTTTCTCGGAATAATAAGGGTTCCGGGCCACGACGTACCAGCGGCGTTTGACGACTTTCAGGGCGTAGGGTTCGATTTCGAAGGTGTGTGCTTCGGGTTTTCCGAAGCCTTGGTGCGTGATATTGAGGACTTTGTTGTGGCGCATGGCTTCGGCGAGGGTGGTCAGCCAGGTTTGTCCGGAAGGAATGTTCTCGAACAGGATCCGGTTTTCCAGTTTGTTGTCCGCCTGGATTTGGTTCAAGGTGGCGTATGAACTTACCAGCCAGTTGCGCAGATTGTTGTTCTTGATGCGTTCCGGCTCGTCGATGTAATAGTGGTAGCCATCGTTCCGGTTGCACTCGATGTAGACGTCGAAAATGTCCTTGATGGCTTTCCTGTGGTTGTGGAAGGTCCTCAAGGGCAGTTCGTCGCCGGAGCCTAATTCGCTTCTTTGCCAAAGGTTGTTGATTTCCTGGAATGTCAGGCGCTTGTATCGGAGCAGGACATCCATCAGCCACACGTATTTTCCTAAAAGATTTTCTGCCATGTTAGTTGTTTTACCGGTTTTCTGCGGCAAAGGCAGGAGTTTCCTATGAAAAAATGTGGCATAGCTATGCATCGTGAGTCCGATGATGTATCCGTTCGGTTTGTTTCCGTTTTTTTTTCATAACCAAAGAGCATTGCCGGTTCTTCTATCCTTAGTATTCAGATTTCCCAATTTCAACAGGTAACGGGTGTCGTGCTTTACGGTTGTTCTTCTATGTCCCTTTTTTCCGCACGTTCTTTGGCTCCTGCCAAGTCGAAGATATACGGCTCTTGCAACAGATAGTTGGCAAGGACGCTTTGGGGAACTTGGGGATTCCTTGTATACCGGATAGGAACACAAGATTTGAAAATTTTCGGTAATACTGTCTTCTGGCATAGGTGTTCATTTCCTTTGCACGAAAATCCATGGAACCCGGTTGAAGTTGTTTGTCCGGGTCGTTGGAATTGGAAAATACCCTTAAAATATTTGGTTCATGACTTTGAAAGAATTGTTTTTGAAAGTCGATTTCGACAATATCTACCCGGATTTGGAAGAATGTGATGATGTCAACTATGGTTTCCGGGAGGCTTATGATATTTTATGCCGCATGGAACCTGTCGAGGGAGAGGAAAAGGAAATTCACGTAAGCAGGAAGGAGATTTTCCTACGCAACCATGGCGGCGAGATGGAAAGAGTAGAATCGATAGATGTCAATCTCCATGGAAGTGCATGGTGTTGGGGGAAAAATTTGGCCAAGGAAATCGTTGTAACCGATGATGCATGCTTTTCCGACGAGGAACTTGCCATATGTTTTCTGTGGGAACTTTCCGGAAACGTGTTTTTACCTGAGGAATTCGAGAAAAGCTTCGAGAGGTTCAAGCGATGCAAACCGGCCGGCCCGTATGAGACCGCTTTGGACAAATTGGAGGAAAGTATTTGGCGGCATCAAATTCCCCGGCAGTTTCGCTGTAGGGGCGAAAACGGGGAACGATACACTACAGATGAGGGGTGTAGGTTCATGGTCAAAAGAAATTTGGCACGGAAGAACCGATCCAAGCGGAAACGGGATTACCGCCAAGACAAACGGAGGCGGGATTTGTGGGGTATGATTGATTGCGAAAACGCGGTGGCGTTCCTTGCCTCGGAAGGGAGCATCTTCAAGAGGAGCGATGTGGATTTCCTATGGGATGTGGAATATTTGAGGCACTTTGATTATATTTCGGTTACAAACAATGCGGAGGGGCGTTTGGATTATATTCTTGAATCCATGACCCGATATCAGGAAATACCTGAAATATTGGAATTATGCAATAATGCCATTGTCCTGGTTTGTGTTCCCGCTTGCAGTCCCTTGGACGAAGCGGAACTGGAAAAATTCAAAGAAGCAGTCCGTTTGCATTTGGGATATGACGATATCCTGTTCGGCCTGAAGACCGAGGAGCGTCAGAGCCACCATCTTGAAGTCTTCTTGCTGCTGAACCAATCAACGAGATTCCCGGTCATGCCCATCGATAAAAAAAGTGGACTGTACTTTGATATCCTCGAAAAAGCGTAGAAAATTGTTAAACGAATCCTCGAAAAAGTGAGATTTTGCTTCCGGGTCTGAGGTTTGCGTGTCTCCATGCAGGCTTACAGGGAACAGGACTGAATGGCCAATATCCTTCTTTATGCGGTTGAGGCTTATTTGGGAGCTGCGACCTTGCTTACAAGCGCGAGATAGCGAGGCATGAGGCTATTGAAAGAGGGAGCTTGGGTTCTTCTGCTGGGAAATCATTCCGCTGCCTTGAAATTGTATACCGGTTTGATGATATTCACCACCGTCACGGTTTCTTCTATATTGCGGAGGATTTCCTCTTTCGGTTTATACACCATCGGCGATTCATCCTTTGTTTGTTCCGAGAGACTTTCGCTGTAAATCCCCTCCATCGACTGGCGGTAATCCTCCATGTTGATTTGTTGGAAAGCCTGACTCCGGCTCATGATGCGCCCGGCTCCATGCGGTGCTGAGCGGTTCCAGTCTTCATTGCCTTTGCCGATACAAATCAGGGAACCGTCACGCATGTTCAACGGGATGATGCACTTTTCCCCCGCATTGGCAGAAATGGCACCTTTGCGGATGATGTTGTCATCGCTGATATAGTTGTGGACACTCTCAAATCCCAGTCCGGCATCTTTTAATGCGGTGGCTCCTTGAGTGATAAGGTAATCCATGAGCAGTTCCGAAATCATTCGGCGGTTGATTTTGGCCCATTGCTGGCAAAGCCTCATGTCGTGCAGGTAATCTTCGCGGAAATTGCCTTCCAGGTAAGCCAAATCAGGCGGTATCGCGGACTTGCGCATCTTGAAGGAATTATGCAAATCGCGGATAGCTCCCTGCAACTCGTTTTTTCGCCCTGCCTGCTTGTATTCGGCTATCAGACGCTCTTGCTCTTTCATCAGTTCTCCCCATCCGGACTGGCATTTCACGGCTAATTTTTGGTAAATCTGCGCCACTTGTTTCCCGAGGTTGCGGCTCCCGGTGTGGACCACCAAGTAGTACAGACCGGTTTCGTCTTTGTCCAGTTCAATGAAGTGGTTTCCACCTCCTAACGAACCGATGGAGAGGTTGAGCCGCTTCGTCTCCTTTAGCTCATGGTAACAACGCAGCTGCTTGATAAGGTCCTTGCTTTCCCGATAAGCCTCCATGTGCTTTTGCGGAAGCGGTGCATAGTTATTGTCCCGGTAGTTCCGTCCGGAGGGGATATGATGTAAGATGAACTCGTTCAAGGCATGATAATCTATTTTCCCCGTGTTGGCGAAAGCTTGGACCAGGATGCCGCAACCTATGTCCACGCCGACAATGTTGGGAATCACTTTGTCGCCCAAATCGCCTGTAAAGCCGATGACGCATCCGGCTCCGGCATGCACGTCCGGCATGATGCGGATTTTGCAGTTTCCGAATACGGGAATGCTCAGCAGGCGTTCTATCTGTTCGAGAGCCGTTGTTTCGATGTTGTTTGTGAATATCTTCACATCATGGTCCTGCAAGGTCTTCATCATAGTCTTTTTTGATAGGCAAGTGCAAAGATAGGGGTTGGAAGTGCCAGATTGAAGCATATGTAAAGGAGCAGGTGATGCATTCTTTTGGCATAGGTATTCATTTCCTTTGCACGAAAATCCATGAAACCCAGTTGAGTTTGTTGGTTCGGGGTATTGGAATCTAAAATGTTTGATTTATGATTTTGAAAGAATTGTTTTTGAAAGTCGGTTTCGACAGCATCCGCCCGCATTTGGAGCGCTTCGAACCGGAACATCTGGACAGCATTTATGCTTTCCGGGAAGCTTATGACCTTTCATGCCGCATGGAACCTGCCGGGATTATGGAATCCATCGAGGACGAGGAAGATAAGGTACACGTAAGCTGGCATGGCGGCGAGATTGAAGGGGAGGAAAAATGGATAGGTGCCAGTCTTCCAAGCGGGGGTGGAGACTGGAAAGAAGATTTGGCTGGAGAAATCGTTGTTGACGATGATGTGCATTTGTCTGATGAAGAGATTGCCATGTACTGCCTGTGGGAACTTACCTATTGGGGATTTTCACCGGCGGAAATCGAGAAAAGTTTCAAACGGTTCAAGCGCCACAAGCCAGCTGGTCCCTATGAAATCGCTTTGGACAAATTAGAGGAAAGCATTTGGCGGCACCAGACGCCCCGCCGGTTGCGATCCAGAGGGCCGAATGGGGAACGATATATTGATGCGGGGGATGCAAAAGATTGCTTTAAAAGGGTTTATGCCCGGAAAAACCGTTCCAAGCGGAAACGGGATTACCGCCAAAAAAAACGGATAGACTATCTGAAAAAAATGATTGCTCTCGAAAATATGGTGGCATTTCTTTCTTCGGAAGGGAGCAGTTTCAAAAGGAGCGATGTGGATTTCCTGTGGCAGATAGAGGCTGGGATACACTATGAATATCGTTCAGTTACGGACAATGCGGAGGGGCGTTTGGACTATATCCTTGAATCCATGACCCGATACCAGCAAATCCCTTTGGAAAAATACGATAATGCCATTGTCCTGGTTTGTGTTCCCGCTTGCAGCCCTTTGGAGGAATCGGAACTGGAAAAATTCAAAGAGGCAGTCCGTCTGCTTTTAGGTTATGACGATACCCTGTTCGGTATGAAGAACGTGGAGCATGGCGACCCCCATCTTGAAGTCCTCTTGTTGCTGAACCGGCGATGCGTTTCTGCTGTAAAGTGAGACTTGTCGAATCCCCAAGAATAGGTGGAAATCGGCTCGGAGTAGGATGCGGAACGTGCGAACCAGAAGAGGAAAATCAATGCGCTGTTAAATGTTTTTCTTGCATTCGAGCAGCTTATGTTCGTTCAGTGAAATTTTCTCTTCTGGTCGAATGGGGTGGGCGATTCCTTGCTCAAGCAGGAATTTGTTGCCGGAGTTCAACTCGTTCCAATGATTATACTGTACCGCATAGAGCTGTCTACGGGTGTTGTTAGCATATTGTTGCGCGAAACGCACGGCGTGCATGGTTCCGCTGAGGATGGAGCATTGCGCCACGATGACCGAGCGGGGCAGCGCCACCTGCATGCGGCAGCGGGCGACCAGCCTTGTGGGGTTGGCTTTCATGCCGAAGGGGTGTTCCGAGAGGATGGCTCCCCCTTTTTCCACAATTTCATCCTGCAAGGATTTGTTTGCTTTGGGATGGGTGATGTCCAATCCCGAAGCGACGATGGCCAAGGTCGGGCCGCCTGCATCGAGGCAGCCCCGATGGGCAACGGTGTCGCATCCTAATGCCAATCCACTGATAACGATATGGTTTTGTTCTCCTATTTGCCGGGCAAAATGGTATGCTGTATCTTGTCCTTGAGTATCGGCAGCACGTGCGCCGATGATGGCAACGCAATCCTCTCGATGGAGTAATTCCTTGTTTCCCGACACATGGATAAGGGGAGGAGCCTCGTTGCGGAGATTGTAGAACGGGCAGGGGTAATCTGTGGAATAATAAGGGATAGTGGTCACACCTGCCTGGGCTTGCTTGTCCAGTATCCGTTTGGCTTTGTCTCGTGCGGCACTTGCTTTTGCCGCAAGGTCCTTCCAGTGTTCTGCTTCTTCCAAGCTGGTGGTTATTATTTGCCGGGAAGAGTATCCCGAAAGTTGCAGGCAAAGCAATTCTTCGATGGAAAGATGGTGCAAGCCGAGCGCAAAGTCCGAACTTTGTTTGAGCCTCGCCGAGTCGTGGTCTGTCTTTGATGCAAAACTTGTTTTCGAGACGTAGCCGCAACGATAACGAAAATTGGGCGCGGAGCGGGACATGTTCGAGGATGGTTGCGGCGGTGGGGGATCGTTGTGACCCGTTTTCGCCGATAGCGTGTTCTCTGGTTGCGTGGGTGCAATGGAAGCTTTTTGATTTGGCATATTCAATGAGTATGGATGCGTCGCCTGTCAGGAATTGCATTTGAAAATACGTTTCTGGTTCTCGTTCGACATCGCTTCTGTACCGCCATAGTAAGTGATTTCCCAAAGTAAACCGGCGGTCAGTTCCACCGGGGATATTTGTACGTCTTTATCAACCACGATTTCCATGCCTATGCTTTCTGCCCAAAGAGGGTGGCACGACAAAGGATAGCATCGGCTGTTCCCTTTTTTCGTATAGACGGAACAGTTCATGTCTATCATCGGCGTGCAACTTTCCCAGCGGCATCCCAGGCGGATATAGTAGTGCGATGGGGTCGTTTTTGTTTCTTTAAGTGATTGATGAATTCTCCGCCAGTCTTCTAGTTGGAGCCGTGCGGCTTGTTCTGGCGCATTCCATTGCCATAAGGCTTTGAACGCCGGGGCTATTTCATCGAAACTGTATTGTTCAAGTAGCGTTTTGAAGGTCATTTGCCGGTTTTTTCAGGTTTTCTTGGCAAAGGTACTCGTCCTGAATGCCAAATTATGGCAGATGGTGGGGTGGATTGTGCGAACTTGGGTGATCTTATTGTTGGTGAGGTGACTCTCATTGGATGTTTGGCTGAATCAAAACGTTGTTAAGAAACGTGGGAAGAGAGAAAATATGGCGTTGTGCCAAGATATGACATACGAAAGGTATAACTTTGTATCCATATAGAGGAAATGACTGATAAGACGTTTTCTTAAATGACATGGATAGTCGGGATGTATAGGGTGCAATGACCTTCATTCTTGGCTGGAATGTTGGACTATTATATTTGGTAAATCATGCAAGGATTGAATTTCATAGCTATAGATTTTGAAACGGCGAACAGTAGCCGAGCCTCTATCTGCGAGGCAGGAATTTGCGTAGTCCGTGATGGCAGCGTGCAGGAAACCCGTTCCTGGCTTGTCCGTCCGCAAGGCAATGTGTACAACTATTGGAACACCAAGATACACGGTATCCGTCCGGAGGATACGGAAAATTCACCCGAGTTTCCCGAAGTCTGGATTGAAATATCCAAATATTTTAAGGAAATTCCTGTACTTGTCGCCCATAACGCGGCGTTCGACATAGGGTGTATCTGTTACGCGTTGGAACTATACGGCATGAAGAAGCCGGAAGTGTCCTATTATTGTTCCTTGCGTGCAGCCCGTAAGCTTTATAGTTTTGAGAGCAATAGTCTGGACTATCTTTGTGACCGGTTTGAGATACCTTACGGGCAACATCATCGTGCGGGCGATGATGCCGAAATGTGCGCCCGCTTGTTCTTGCGTGAAATCCGGGACGCAGGTTGGTGCGGGTTGGAAGAGATGGGGTATTGTAGTGGGAAGTTGTGAAGGAGCTTTTGCGGAGCTTATAAGCGCAGGTTCAACCCGGCAAGCAGCGTATCCGGTTTGAAATTGAAAACCGCGTTCATTTCGCCCGCCATGCAAAGACCGCATTCCTCGCAGATACCCGCCTGTTGCCCGGCGCAAAGGGAGCGCGTATGGTCGGCGTAAATGAAGTTCGTGACCCAGCAATGTCGCTTGAAACGGTTGTGCTTCATGAGTTTGAGCCCGGATACGGAATTCATGATAGGATAACCGGCTTTTTTCATGGCAATCACCTTGTCGATGACCTCGATACGTTTTTCCTTGCTAATCATCAGGTTTTCCGAACCGGGAAAAGGAGTGTAGAAATTTATCGAGATACTTTTAATGGCAGGATTCCCCTTGACATAACGGATGGTCTCTTCCACGGCATCGCAATTGTATTTGTTGACCACCATATTGACGCTCAAATGCTTGTGCCCGCATTCGGCAATATTTTTTTCCAAACGGGCAAAAGTGCCTTCGCCCGCACCATCTCGTGGTATTTGCCGTACCCGTCCAGGCTCACCCAGATACTGTCGGCATGGCTACCGGCAAACGGCAGTTGGGCATTGGTCGTTATCGTGACCGAAAAGAAACCGACCTCCTTGGCCAAATCAATCACATCGTTAATCCGGTAATCCCCATCCTTCCAAAGCATGACTTCCCCGCCTTCCAGATCCACGAAACGCGAACCCAGACGGTACGAATATTCCAACTCCTTCCGTATCTCCTCATACGTCATGATGTTGGGCTTCTCTTTTGCATAGACGGCACAATGCTTGCATTTGAGGTTGCATTGATCGGAAATGAAAAGCACGGTTTGCAAGGGACGTTTCCGACCCAGGAACCTGGCACCGGTAAACCATGAAGCGAGATAAGTAAGTTGTCTGATTTTCATTGTCTTTTACTTTGAGAAAAAAGGAAGGCTTTGACAGACCGGAATCGTCTCAAAAGGAAGTGCAAATTTTCAGGACGACATTTACAACCAAAAGGATAAGTCCGAAGAAAGACATCAGGTTCCGCGCCAAAAGCCAGCGCAGCATGAACCAGTCGATTCCGGCTTTCCGGTAGGCAGGAAAATTACCCATCGGACCCATCCAAGGCTTCAAGACAATATCCGTATGCATCCCGTCCACGAAATCCTTGAGCGAACGCCACAGATAGACAGCAATCGGGAAAACGAGGAGGACAGCGAGGTAAGCCGGATGCAGCATGCCTAAGACTGTTCCCATGAGAACCAAGACAAAGGGCAGGAAGTTGAACACCGCCGAGGCGAAAAGGATGTCCCCCTTTTGTCCAAGAGCAAGGCCAAGGTCGTCTTGTCCATCCGGGCATCGGCCTGACGGTCCAAAACCGAATGGGAGTAAAGGATATTGGTGACCAAAAGCCCCATCGCCGTGCTGGTCAATAGAATCCGCGCATCCAGTACACCGCAGGCCGCATATTGCACCCCTATCATCAACAGGGGTCCGAACATGAGTCCCACGATGAGTTCCCCCAAGCCGTGGTAGGCCAAACGGAACGGCCAACCCGAATAGGAAATGCCGAGGAACGCCCCCACCAAAGCGATGTACAACGGAAAGGTTCCCCGGCCATAAACGATGACGGCTCCCGCCACCATGGAAACACCCAAGAACGAGACAATAGCCATCTTCAGCTCTTTCAACGAAGCCTCTCCCGAACTCAGGTAAGGGTATTTGGCAATCCGGGTCCGTATGCCTTCGGAGGCCATCCGGACCCGTTTTTCACCGCTGCCAATCTGATAGTCGAAATAATCGTCCGCCAGGTTCATGCCCAAGTGGGCAGCCATCACACCGAACAGCGCCACCAAGGTGAACCCGACGGAAAAGCCTTCGTATTGCAAAGCCATGCCGATAGCGACGATACCCGGCAACATGCTTTGCGGCAAGGCAATGGAGCGTGCATTATGCAGCCATGTCGCGACGGTGTTCATGACTACAAACCGAGATCTTTGAAGGTTCGCGGGGCGGGTACGCCGGGCAAGGGCTTGCGGTCCTTCAGCTGTTCCATTACGGTCTCGATGGCCTTGTTGAGCTGCTGGTCGATGCCGGCCTGTTCCTTGAGCGGGTCGTTGTCAATCAGGATGTCCGGATCCACCCCGTGGTTTTCCACGATCCATTGGCCGGTCTTGGCATCGTAATTGGTGAAGAAAGGCACGCGGATGTCGGTTCCGTCCATGTAAGGCAGCGAGCCGGAAATGCCGATGATGCCGCCCCAGCTGCGGGTGCCGATGATGGTGCCGATCTTGTTGGCTTTGAAGCTCCACGGGAACAAATCCCCATCGGAAGAAGAGTATTTGTTGATCAGAAGCACCTTGGGACCGTATTGGGTGGCATCGGGAATCGTCCCGATCTGGTCGGTTCCCCGGCCCATCGTCAAACGGTACGGCTGACGCAGCAGGCGTTCGATAATCATCGGGGATACATTGCCGCCCCCGTTGGCCCGGTCATCGATAATCAGGCCTTCCTTGTCCAGTTGCGGATAGAAGTAGCGGGCGAACTCGGTCAAGCCTTCCGGCCCCATGTCGGGAATGTAGATGTAGCCGACCCGGCCTCCGGAAGCCGAATCCACCTTGCGGATATTGTTCTGGATCCAGTTGTAGTGGTAGAGCGGGTATTCGTCGGCAATCGGGCTCACTACGATCTTGTGCGAACCTTCCGCCTTGGGTTCGGAATTGATGGAAAGTTCGGTCATCACCCCGGCCTTGCCCACCAAGAGTTCGTAGATATTGTTTGTCTCGGTAACCGGGATGCCGTCGATGGCCGTGATGTAGTCGCCAGCCTTTACGTCCAGCCCCGGTTCGGTCAGGGGCGAACGCAGCTTCTGGCTGTAGGGCGCGCCGGGAATAATCTTGTCGATGCGGAAGAAACCGCTTTCGTCGCGGCTCAGTTCAGCACCGAGCAGACCCATCTGGAGTCGTTCCGGCTTGGCGTATTCGCCCGGGTTCACGTAGGCATGGCCGCAAGCCAGTTCCCCGATCATTTCCCCGATGATGTAGTTGAGATCCAAGCGGGTCTTGGCGTAAGGCACCAGGACGGAATATTTGTCTTTGATGGCGTTCCAGTCCACCCCGTGCATGTTTTCCAAATAGAAACCGTCGCGGTAGGCCCGCCAGGCTTCATCAAAGATCTGAGGCCATTCCTGTTCATAGTCCACAAGGGCTATCATGTCGTCGGTCGGCACCTCTTCGTCCAGGGAAACAGGGCCGGAGGGCATGGGCATCACATACAGCCTTTGGCTCGGGAATTGGCAGATCAGGGCGGTGCCCAGATCGGGTGTGGCATCCATCATCGTCATTTCGGCCACCAAGGCATCTTCCTGGCTTTGCAGGTCGTAAACGCGGGTGTCGCCATCCTGGTTGTACCATATCTTGTTGCCGTCGCTGATGAAGTTGCCGTAGTATCCGGCGGGCAAAGGCAGTTTCAGGATACGGCTTTGGATGCCGGCAGTATCGATACGGATGCCTTCATCCTGCTTGGTTTTCGACTTTTTCTTGCCGCTTTCGGTATTGTTGGCTGGTTGCTGGAGTGCTTCCACTTCGGCATCCTTTTCCAGGAAAGGAGAAGGCGTGTCGTTTTGCAGCAGGGCGATGTAGATGCCGCCCATTTTCGTGAAGACATGGTTCCATTCCATGCTGCCGTAAATCGGGTTGTAATCGCGGTCGGAATTGAAAATGAGGTATTTCCCATCGCTGCTGAACACGGGCGAATCGGAACGGTACCATTTTTCGGTAATCGGGAATTCTTCCTTGCTGTCTAAGTTATAGACATAGACTACCCCCATCTGATTCGAAGCCGGCTTGGTGTAGGTGAGCCAGCGGCTGTCGGGAGAGAAGCTTACATCGGTGAATTCGGCGGCCGGGTTCTGCATCACCGTTTCCTTGCTCTTGGCGGCGATATCCACCAGGACGATGCGGTTTTCGCGGTCGGTGTACAGGAGCTTCTTGCTGTCGGGGCTCCATTGCATGTCGCGGATATAAGTGTCGTTGTCCCGGGTCAGCTGGCTCAGCTCGCCGCTGCGGAGGTCTTCCATATAGAGTTCGGTTTCACCGCTGCGGTCGGAGATATAGGCGATATATTGGCCGTCGGGACTCCAAGCCGCATTGCGTTCATGGGCGCCAGGCGTGCGGCTGAGGTTGCGGGTCACGCCTTCCTCGGCCGGGATATCGAAGACTTCGCCCCGGGCGGTCACCGCCAATCGGCTTCCATCGGGAGAGAGGCTGGCTGCCGTGATGTTTCCGGCCACGTTCTTGCGCTCGCTCCGGGCATAGATATTGTCGCTGGCCAGGCGGATTTCTATTTTCTGGCACTGCCGGGTGGCCGGGTCGAACTGGAACAGGAAACCGCCTTTTTCAAAGACGATGATCTTGCCGTCGGTGCTGGGGAACTTGATGTCGTAATCCTTGAAATCGGTCACTTTCTCGGTGGCCTTGGTCTTGGTGTTATAGACAAAGAGATTCATCGTCAGGTCGCGGTCGGAGAGGAAGAAGATTTCATCCCCGATCCACATCGGGAAGATGTCCTGGGCCTCGTTGCGGGTGATGTTGATCACGGTGTCGGCGGCCGGGTCGTAAACCCAGATGTCGTCGGCCATGCCGCCCCGGTAGTATTTCCACGTCCGGAATTCGCGGAAGACCCGGTTGTAGGCCAATTGGCTGCCATCGGGCGAATAGCTGCAGAAGCCGCCTTCCGGCAGGGGAATGGCTTCGGGCATCCCGCCGTCCGGACTCACCTTCATGAGCTTTCCGGGATAGCCGGTCCCGATACGGTTGCGGAAGACGATTTGCTGGCCGTCGGGCGTCCAGGTCATGACGATGTTGTTGGGTCCCATGCGGTCGCCGAGGTCGTCACGGCTGTTGGTGGAGGTGTAGGTGAGGCGAACCGGTTCCCCGCCTTGGGCAGGTATCAGATAGACTTCGGTGTTGCCGTCGTACTGCCCGGTAAAGGCGATTTGTTTTCCGTCGGGCGAGTAACGGGCAAACATCTCATAGCCGATGTGGGAGGTCAGCCTTTGGGCTTCGCCCCCGTTCAAAGGGGCTTTGTAGAGGTCCCCGGCATAGGAGAAAACCACTTCCTGCCCGTTGGTGGACGGGAATCGGAGCAGCCGGGCTTCGTCGTTCCCGGCTTTGGCGAGCCCGCATAGGCAACAACTCGCCAGTAGGATGATTGATAAGCGTTTCATATGGATTAAAATTATACTTTTGGCAAATAGGATTTGGCATTCTTCTTAATAAAAGCCCCGGAGCAGGTCCTGGCTTTCCGTGAAGTGCAAGGACAGGCTTCGGGGTTTGTATCGACAGAATCCTGATGGAATCTGTTTTAGGTCGTCATGGCGATGGAATCCGCCTTGATGGTTTACCCCAAACCGGTCATTAGACACGCCGTGTCTGTTTTTGATTGGGAAAATGAGGCTTTCGGGCATCTTGCCCGCTTCTGTCCGCATCCTGTTTCTCGCTACGCCTCGACGTAGCCCGCTACGCCTTCGGCTAGGCGAGAAGCATGCTGCATGACACAAGCGGGCAATCTCCCCAAAGTCTAATGACCGATTTGGGTTTACCGGAGCGTGCAGCCGGTTTCCTTTTGCAGTCCTGCCAGAATCTTTTCCATTGTCTTTTCAATCTGCTTGTCGTTGAGCGTTCGCTCTTCGTCTTGCAGAATGAAGCTGACCGCGTAGGATTTCTTGCCTTCGGGCAGGTTCTTGCCTTCATAGACGTCGAACAGCGAAACCTCTTTGAGCAGGTTCTTTTCGCTCTTGCGGGCGATGGTCTCTATCTGCGAGAATTTCACGTCTTTGTCCACCAGCAAGGCCAGGTCGCGGCGCACTTCGGGGAAACGGGCCACTTCTTTGTATTCGGGGGCTTTTTCCGGCCGGGCGGACAGGATGTTGTCCCATTGGAAATCCGCATAGAAGACAGGGACTTTGACATCGAATGGCTGGCAGAGGGCGGGTTTCACTTCCCCGAAGCGGACTCCGACCTTGTTGCCTGGCAGCATGATTTGCAGGCCGTAGCTCCATTCGTCGCCTTCGGCTTCGAGCGTGCGGCAGCGCAACGAATCCAGACGAAGCAGCTTCCAGACTCTGCCCACGTAGGCTTTGAGGCTGTAGAAGTCGAAAGCCTTGGGCTTTTCCTGCCAGATTTCCTCGTTTTCATTGCCGCAGAGCAGGAGGCTCAGGTGGTTCTCTTCGCGGAAACGTTCGTCCACCGGCGCTTCCTTGCTGGCTTCCGGCACGCAGAAATAAGTCCGTCCGAATTCGTAGAAACGGAGGTTGTTCTGCTTGTGGTTCAAGTTATAGGCAATGCTGTTCAGCCCTCCATAAAGCAAGGTGGTGCGCATGATGCTCATTTCCTTGCTTAGCGGGTTCATCATCTTGACCACGTTTTCCAAATGGAATTTCTCGATATAGCTTTCCGAGCAGAGCGAGTTGTTCATGATTTCGTAGAAACCGTTGTGGCTCAGGAATTCGGAAACCTTGGTCACCACTCGTTCGGGTTCTTTCCCTTGGAGGGGGCTCATCCCGTAGGAAATACGATGGGTGGAATTGATCCGGTTGTAGCCGTAGATCCGCAGGAATTCCTCGGCTACGTCGGCCGGACGGGTCACGTCGGTCTTGTTGAGAGGCACGGTCACCTTGTAATGGATTTGCGCCGGTGAGGCCGTCTCGATGGAAGCGGCATCGGAACGCATTTCCACCTGCATTTCCAAGGCTTCCAGTACCCGTTTCACTTCAGCGGCCTGCATGGGTTCGCCGATCAGCTTGTCCATGTATTCCAAGGAGAATTCGGCTACCGGGCGGGCGATGGGTTCTGGATAGTTGTCGATGATTTCCGAAGCCACTTCGCCTTGAGCCACTTCCTGCAAAAGCAGGGCGGCGCGTTTGAGGGCGTAGATGCAGATTTCGGGGTCGGCCCCTCTTTCATAGCGGAAAGAGGCATCGGTGTTTAGCCCGTGTTCGCGAGCGGTCTTGCGGATGCTGGTGGGGTTGAAATAGGCGCTTTCCAGGAATACATCGGTGGTCGAGTCCGATACGCCGGCATCCAAGCCGCCGAAAACCCCGGCGATGCACATGGGTTCTTCGGTATTGCAGATCATCAGGTTCTTGCTGGAGAGCTTCCTTTCCACCCCGTCCAAAGTGGTCAGCGTCTCGCCTTCCTTGGCCGGGCGCACCACGATCTGGTTTCCTTTGATTTTGGCCATATCGAAAGCGTGCATGGGCTGGCCCATTTCCATCAGGATGAAGTTGGTCACGTCCACCACGTTGTTGATAGGGCGGAGGCCTACGCTGCTGAGGCGTTTCTTGAGCCATTCGGGCGATTCCTGCACCTTGACGTTCTTGATGCAAAGCCCGGCGTAACGCGGGCAGGCCTGGGTGTCTTCCACCTTGATTTCGACGATGCGGCCTTGTGCCTCTTTATAGGCTTCTACCGAAGGGTATTTCAGTTTGACAGGCTTGTTCTTGCGGATATTTTCCAGGGCGACGAGGTCGCGGGCGACACCGATATGGGAGGTGGCATCGGAACGGTTCGGGGTCAAGCCGATTTCAAAGACCGTCTCGCTTTCCAAATGGAAATACTGGGCGGCGGGCATCCCGACCGGCGTGTCGGGCGGCAGGACCATGATGCCGTCGTGGCTGCTGCCCACGCCGATTTCGTCTTCGGCGCAGATCATCCCCATCGAATCGGCTCCCCGGAGTTTGGATTTCTTGATCGTGAAGCTTTTGTCTCCGTCGTAAAGCACTGTGCCTATCGTGGCCACGATGACTTTCTGCCCGGCGGCCACGTTGGCTGCGCCGCAGACAATAGGCAAGGGTTCGCCTTGGCCTATGTTGACTTTGGTCAGGTGCAGGTGATCCGAATCGGGATGGGGTTCGCAGGTGAGGACTTCGCCCACGACAAGACCTTTGAGGCCGCCGCGGATGCTTTCCACTTCTTCCATGGCATCGATTTCCAATCCGCAGTCGGTCAGGAGCTGCGAGCATTCGTCCACGCTCAGGTCGAGATCGGCGTATTCTTTGAGCCAGCTATATGCAACTTTCATATCGTGTTTTGTTATGTTCTTTTTTGCGGGACATGATTTTTCCATTTTGTCTTGCGCGAGGAGCCTTTGCTGCAAAATCCGGAGATATCCTGTCTCTTGTCGGACTCTGTGCCGTGTTGGGCGGCAATCAGACAAAATAGACAAAGGTACAACAAAAAAGGGAAAGATAGCAACCAGTTGAAGCTATCCGTTCGGTAATCGCAGTCTCATGGAAAGGTCTTTTTGAAGACGGTGTAATGGATGCTATTTGTGAATAAGCCTCCTTAAAAATCCTTAAATCCAATGTGTTTTTTCTAAAAAATAGTTGTTTGGTTTTAAAAAATCTTAAGTATTAACAAAGATTAACTAAAATTTGGAGGAATGCTTTTCTTGGTCGTTTACATTTGCCGAGCACTGTCAAACTTCAAACAAAACCAAAGCCTATGAAAAAAATTATTTGTTTGGGATTCTTGCTTTGGATAGCATGGAATCCTTTGCCGGCAGCTGAAGAAGAGAAATCGGCAAAATGGGATAAGGTGAAACAATGGTTCGAGAAATTCGAGGAATATGTGGAACGGACCGATTTGATTACACCGGGAGAGTTGCAGAAACTGCCTGTCGGGTTGCGAACTACCATTGGAAACACGCATTACGACCTTTTGGTTACTCAGGCAATTTTCGGGCCGGAAACCACGGAGTTGGCGGTCTATCTGCGTGTGTCCGGTCCGGACTGGCAAGGCGAGGATAGAAGCCTTTACTTTGGGGCTGATAAGATATTGATAAGCAGTCAGGGTGGTTTTATCGGTGATGCCAAGTTGGCCTTGATGGGCGATATTGCCTTAACGGCTAAAGGGGATATGTTCAAGTTGCGGTTTTTGGGGAAGAAAGAGGATGGAGAACATACGAATACAGATGACGGATTGCCTCCTTCGTACGCTATTGTGAGTTGCGAAGGTTTCAAAGAATTACAGCTTAGTGCCGTATTGGAATTGAATTCGGACAAGATAGGGCTTGTGGAAAACGGCAAAGTGACAGACCAGCCGGTCAAGACATCCTTTTTCTGTACGGCGGAGGCTTTGGACGATATCGTGGTCAAAGTGGATTTGCCGGAGTTCGGTTTAAAGCATGTCCCCGATTGGACATTCGCGGCAGAGGATGTGATGTTGGATTTCAGCCAGACGAGCAACGCACCTGGTTTTAAAGGATATTCTGTTGCAGGAAGCAATTCCGGTTCTATTGATTTTAGCGAAATCTGGCAAGGCTTGTATATTGGGAAAATCCGTTTGCAGTTTCCCGATTACATTAAGAAGGTGGATGGGGCGAAGCCTTCGGTTCTGGCCGACAAGATGTGGATCGACGAGAAAGGATTGACAGGAGCCATCGGGGCTGAAGATGTGCTGATGTTGACCGAGGGAAGTTTGGGCGGCTGGGGATTTTCGATAGAAGACTTTTCGATGGAATTCCTGCATGACCAGATAAAAGGCGGAAGCATGGCAGGAGAGATAGAATTGCCGGTGAGCAAGGCTGGGAAATATGCTTATGAGGGTGGATTCGAGGTCGATGGAAGTTGGAAGCTGAAATTGGGATTAGGCGAAAAGTTGGATTTCGATTTTATGAATGGGCGTGAAGTCGCGCTTTTGTCGTCTTCTTATTTGGAAGCGGGCAAGGAGAAGGATGAGGATTTCCTAATCAAGGCTAATTTGTCGGGAAGCATGAAGCTGAATCCGTTGGCGGAGCAGAATGACAAATTCGGTTTTGCCAATGTTTCGTTTACAGGAATGGAAGTCTCAAATCAAGCCCCATATTTCGAATTGAAAGATTTAAGTTGGGATAATGAGTTGAAAATTAAAAATTTTCCTGTGACAATAAAGGATATATCCATAAGTGCCATTGAGAAGAAAATAGGTTTTGATTTCAATACGATGCTTCATTTTGGCGGAAAGGAAGACGGGAATTTCGGTGGGGAATTCGGGATGAAGATCAATTCGGAAGTAAAGGAAGAAGGAGGACGGCAGAATTGGGATTTTGCAGGCGTGGATGTGGACAAGGTGGCTGTTGATTTTTCGAAAAGCGGTTTGAAATTTGACGGGGAAGTGGAACTGGTGGACAATAATGCGGTCTATGGGGATGGTTTTCAGGGAAGCGTGGATTTTGAAATCACGCCCTTGTCTTTGGGGATACGGGGAGATTTGATGATTGGAAGCAGGGAAGACTTTCGTTATTGGTATGTGGATATAATGGCTCAATTGGGAACGACAGGTATCCCGATAGGACCCGGTTTCAAGATTGCCGCAATCGGCGGCGGTGCGTATCGGCGGATGCGAATGGTGGAAGACAAGGACAGAAAATCGGATTTGGGACGAACCTCTTCCGGCATCTTCTACGAACCGGACAATACAAAAGCCTTGGGTCTGAAGGCTTCGGTGGTGCTGGCTGCGCAGAATGAAAAGCTTTTCAATGCGGAACTCACGATGGAAATGTTGTTTAACCAGCATGGGGGCTTGTCTTCCATGGCATTGATGGGAGCCGGGCAACTTATGTCGAAAGAGATGAATGCGATGCAGCGTTTCAACCAGAAAGTCTTGCAATTGGCTCAAGCGGTGCAGCCGTCTTTGGAATCCCAGCAAGTGGCTATTGCATCGGAAGCCTCTATTTCGGCTAAGGTCAAGTTGCTGTTAGACATAGAAAATGGACAGTTTACGGGGACGTTCGACTCCTATATGGATATGGGAATCATCAAGGGCAGCGGGAGCAAAGGTCATCTTGGGCAGATGGGCATGAGTTTTGGCGGGGACGAATGGTATGTCAAAGTGGGCGAGCCGGATCATCCATTGGGCTTGAAGATGAAAGTGGGGCCGTTGCAAGCTGGTTTGAATGCCTATTTCATGACAGGAAACCGTTTGCCGGCATTCCCCGAACTTCCTTCAAATGTGGCATCCTTGATGAATGTCTCTTATCCACGGCCATCTCTTTCTGAATTGGCACAAGGCAATGGCTTGGCTTTCGGGGCATCCTTTTCCATGGGAACCGGCACGATTCCTTTGCTGATTTTCTATGCGGATTTTGATGCGGAAGTGGGTTTTGATGTGATGCTCAAGCAGTATCAGAACAGTATCTGTCTGGAAAGCGGAGAGCAGCCGGGTATCAATGGCTGGTATGCGCAAGGTCAGGCTTATGCTTATATGATGGCCGATGTGGGCCTGTATCTGAAATTGTTCGGGAAAAAACGCAATTTTTCTGTGTTGAAAGGAGAAGTTGGGACATTGTTGCGGGCAGGTTTGCCTAACCCCTCTTCTTTTGCGGGAGACTTAGGGTTGAATGTTTCCTTGTTGAATGGTTTGGTCAAAGGCAGGTTCAATCTGGGTTTTGATTTGGGGACTCCTTGCACGATACTGAATCAAGGATTTGCCGATGGCGTGGAGATTATTGCCGATGTCTTGCCGGGGGAAAATGCTACGGACGTGGATGTTTTCTCTATGCCTCAAGCGGCTTTCAATCTGCCTTTGGAAACGGAGATTCAAGAAGAGTATTACAATGAAGAAAAACAGATGAAGATAGATTTGGATCAATACGAGTTTTGGTACGGAGGTACTCGTTTGGACGGGGATTTGAGTTGGAATGAAGACAAGCGGAAGGTGGAATTCGTTTCGCATGATATCTTGCCTCCGAATGCTAGGATAGATTGCCGTTTGACGGTTGCTGCCAAGGAAAAGTCTGGCGCCTCTTGGAAGGCTTTGCAGGATGAGGATGGGGGCGGCTATCAGGAGAGCAGGGAATTTGCTTTCATGACCGGAGATGGACCGGACAGCATTCCTTGGAGTAATGTCCGTTTTTGTTACCCGGTCAGGAATCAGCAGTATTTTCTCCCGAGAGAGTACAATCGCGGTTTTGTTTACTTGGAAAGAGGCATGGCGGGGCTGTTGACGGATGCGGACTATAAAAAACGGGTTTTCATAGTGTCGGGTACGGACACCTTGGATGTGGCTTTTACTTATAATCAAGCAGACCGTCGGCTTCTTTGGACAATACCGCAAGGTATGCAGCCAGAAACGGATTACATGCTATTCTTTGTCTTGCAGCATAAGGGGGAGGCCGCCTATGTGTCCGGGCAGGGGGAAGATCCGTCTTCCCAGATGACTTCTGGTTCGGCGCTCCTGTATGAGTCTGAAGACGGCAGTTTGAATCAGGAGACTGTGCAGTTGTCGGGATCCTTGCTTAAATCCGATAAGGATAAGGTGATATTGCAATATTCTTTCCGGACGAGCCGTTATGCCAATTTCGGTGAGAAGATGACCCGTCTTTCGATAACAAAAACCTACCGTACCCCTGTTATGAACATGGATGAATATGGAAATCCCTATGTGACAGAACCTGATGTGCATTATCTTCAAGCCAAGATGAAGGCGGGCGAAGGTTTTGACAAGATAGAAAGAGAAGGAAGCCTTTATACGGAGGGCAAGCCTTTGGTTCGGGTCAAGGCCGATTTGGGAACGGAGCCTTATTTTCAGGAAGATGTTTATCCGTTGGTTTACAAGGAGTATCCTTATGATGGTTTTGTGTCCTTTGACCGAACGGCAGCGCATTCGGATGCAATTCCGGATTGGGCGGTGTATCCATCGAGCCTTTACAACGAAACGGCTAATGATTATTTCCCATGGATTTACTACCAGCCTTTTCAGTATAAAAAAGATTTTGAGAACGTATTGTACGGAGTAGCTAATATGGGGGCTCTTGGCAGACCTTATTATTTGGGTTGGCTCAAAAAGAAGTTTGTTCCCATTCGGAAAGGTGATTATCCGGTCTGGTTGGAATATGTGCTGCCAGACGGCACGGTGACTTCGCGGCGGCGCATGGTGTTCAAGAACAGGGTCGAATAAGTGGAGTAAAAAAGAATTGAAAAAGTGCATTGAAATAAAAAGTGAAGAAAATGAAAAAGGATAGGAAAAAACAGAATTTATTGCCAGTGAGAGTGGTCAAACGATTGTGGATGGGCTTGTGTGTACTTTGGCTGCCTTGTGTATTGTCTGCCCGGGATACGCTTGCTGGAGGCAAATCTCTGGAAGGCCTGCATTTGGTGGGGAGAGGTCAAGAAAAAGCGGTGCTGTTGCGATGGGCTGCAGGCGATTATGATTTGTGGATGGCAGCCATGCAAAGAGGCTTTGTGCTGGAACGCTATGCATTCGACACGGCACGCTTGTCTTCGGCTTTGGCATATTCGGATAGCGTTCCGCCTCCTGTAAGGCAACTGATTCGGATTCCTCCGTTTTTGGCAATGGATACCGCTTCTTTGGCAAGAATGGCTATGGAAGATGATTATGCGGCCTTGTTGGGAGAAGCTGTTTTTTCATCAGAGATTCAATTTACGTTGGGGAACGATGAGTCCGGAAATTCGCCGTGGAAGGCCATATCGGAAAGCCTGCAGGAAAAGATGGTTCGTTTCACTTTGGCCAATTTGGCTTACGACAGATCTTTCCCCGTAGCTTGTCTTGGAACGATGGGGTATAAGGACACAACAGTGCAGTCTGATTCCTATTATCTGTATCGGGTTTATGTGGATTCGTCCTTTGATGGAAACGATACGGCTATTTATTTTTCTCGTTTCGAGAATTTCGCCATGGTGCCGCCTTTGCAGGTCTTGGATGCGGAATACGGGGACGGGATGGTGGAATTGACCTGGCGAGATCGTTTCGAGTCTTGCATGTTCACAGGATACTATATAGAGAGGGCCGAAGGCGATAATCCGAAACCGGACGATTACGTGAGATTGAACGATGTTCCTTATACATCCTTGCAGGAAAGGAGCGGCGACGGGATGGTGTATCGCGACAGCCTTCCTTCTAATAATCAAAAATATGTCTATCGGCTTTTGGGGCGGGATTTGTTTGGTCAGGAAATCGTGGTGGCGGAGAGCCGTGCCGGGCAAGGCAAGGATCTGTTGCGGGCGATACCCCGTATAGATTCTGTCTATGCATTGAATTCTAGGAATTTGGCGGTAGCCTGGTCCTTTTCGGCCGAGCAAGAGCCTTGTGTAGAGAAAATGGAGTTGTATGTGACGCATTCTCCTTATCAGAAGCCAGGAGCGGAGCATTTGGTGCAAGGAGAAATAAGCAAAAGGGAACGGCAGATTTTTCTGATAGAAATTTCCGATTTGGAATCGTATTCGTCTTATTTTTACTTGCGAGCTGTGGGCAAGCATGGAGAATCTGTTTTTTCGCTACCTTTCTTTTATCAAATGGTTGACAGCCTGCCGCCGGCGATTCCGGTGGGCTTGGCATATGCGGTGGATGGGAACGGCCGGATGCGGTTAAGCTGGCAAGCCTCGCCCGAAAAGGATCTGGCGGGATACCGGGTGTTTTTGAGTAATTCAAAAGATGGCGAGCCGGTTCAGTTGACATCTTCGGTATTGGAGGATACTGTTTTTCTCGACACCTTGTCGCTCAAGACGGCTCAGTATTTCTATTACCGGGTGACGGCCGAAGATAGGACCGGCAATATGTCGGATTTCAGTGAAGCCTTGGCCGTGAAGAATCTTCGGCCTCAGAAACCAGCACCGGCTCTGTTTGCTTTGCAGCATTGCCATCGGCATCCTGCTGGAGTGGAGCTGGCGTGGTATCATGGAAAGTCTCCTTATTTGAAAGGTTTCCGTTTGTATCATAAATCGGATACGGCAAAATGGGTAGCGATAGCCGATTTCCCTTTGCCGGCATCGGGCGAGTTGGCGGATACGGCTTCGTTTTCTTTTGAATACCCGTCTTCCACGCTTCCCGGATTGCAACTGTTCAATATTGTGGCTTATGGGGAAGGGGTCTTGGACACTGCGCATGCGCCTTTTATGTTTTCGGCCCAGTACATGCCTTCTGTGAAACTTCCTGTACTAGATCTTTTTGCCGATAGGGAAAAACGGTTTGTACAGGTAGAATGGAAAAATCCGGATGACAAGTGTGTAAAACGGGTTTATTTGTACAGGGCTTCGGAAACAGAACCTTTGCGTTTGTTGGTTGCTTTGGACGGGCAGCAAGAATCCCGTCAGGTTCATGTGGATGCGAATGTGAAAATGAACACCTATTACCGATATTGCTTGCAGATGGAGTTTTCGGATGGAAGCTGGAGCGAATATACCAAGCTTTACGGTATTGAATATTGAATACTTGAAGTTGCATCTGGACTTTTGGGAATGCAAGGATTCTGCTCTTGCAATTTCGGTTGTTTTTGTAATTTTGACAAGGAAGATCGTATTTTGACAAGGGTGTTGAGACAGGCGCAGGCAAGATAGGGGACGAAAAATCAAATACTCGATACGATATTTTGAAGCTAAGGGCAAAAACATGGAATTGGAGCAAAAGGGATACATTGATTTGGAAAGACACAATGAAGACTACCTTCTGGCGAGAAGCTTGGTGGAAGAAACCGGCCAGAATGTGTTTTTGACCGGAAGGGCAGGCACGGGAAAGACGACCTTTTTGAAGGAATTGCGTGAACGGGCAAGGAAACGGATTTTAGTGCTTGCGCCTACCGGTATTGCGGCTATCAATGCCGGAGGAGCTACCTTGCATTCGTTTTTTCAGTTGCCGTTTGGTTTGTATCTGCCAGGATATTATCGGAAGAACAGGTATAGGATAGGCAAGGAGAAAATCGATGTGATGCAGAAAATGGAGGTGATGGTCATCGACGAAGTGAGCATGTTGAGGCCGGATTTGCTGGATGAAGTGAGCGGTCTGTTGCAGAAGTATCGTCGCGACCAGCGTCCTTTTGGCGGTGTCCAGCTGTTGCTGATAGGTGATTTACGGCAATTGGCTCCGGTTGTCAAGGAATCGGAGTGGAACGAGATGAAGCCCTATTATCACTCGCCCTATTTTTTCGAGAGCACGGCATTGAAAGCGGCCGGTTTCCTGACAGTGGAACTTAAGCATATCTATAGGCAGAAAGATCAGGAGTTTATCGGAATATTGGAGAAGATACGGCAAGGAGATTTGGATTCGGAGACTTGGAACAGGCTCTCGGCTCGTTATATGCCAGGGTTTACGCCCGCAGATGAAGAAGGATATGTAGTGTTGACTACGCATAACTATCAGGCGGACAAGATTAACGATGCAAATGCGGAAGCTCTTCCCGGTGCCTTTTGCCATTATCAGGCCAAAGTCAGCGGCAGTTTTCCGGAAAGTTCGTTCCCGACTTGGCAAACCTTGAGATTCAAGCCGGGTTCTCAGGTTATGTTTGTGAAAAACGATGCCCAGCATCGTTTTTATAATGGTAAGATAGGGCGGATTAGTCGGTGCGAGTCTGACGGGGTATGGGTAAGGAGTGAAGACAACGAAATCAAGGTGATGCCCGAAAAGTGGGAAAATGTGCGTTATACGATAGATGCCGAGACTAAGGAAATCCGGGAAATATCCGAAGGATCCTTCAGTCAGTTGCCATTGAAACCGGCTTGGGCTATTACGATACATAAAAGCCAAGGTCTGACTTTTGACAAAGTGGTGGTAGATGCCGGGCGGGCTTTTGCGCATGGACAGGTATATGTGGCATTGAGTCGTTGCCGTTCATTGGAAGGCTTGGTCTTGCGTTCGCCTTTGTCGCAAGAGGCCTTGGCCGGAGACAGGCAGATAGAAGATTTCTTGCATCATGCGGAGGTTCCATGCGGAAAACTGCAGTTGGATAAATTTAAGGAAGACTACCGGTTCAGGCTCTTGTCCGAACAATTCGACTTTTCGGCTATAGAAAAACTTTTTCAGAATCTTCGGCTTGTGGCTGCCAAGTCTCTTCGGAAGATGTACCCTCGTTTGACAGAGGATATTGCGGAAGCCGAAGACAGGTTTGAGCTGGAAATTTATAGGGTCGGAGAAAACTTTTTCAAGGAATTGTGCCGGTTGAGGCAGGCTTCACCGGAACAACGTGCTGATCGGTATCGGAAAGCCGCTAATTATTTCTCCGGCAGGCTTCAAGAAATTGTAGGACCTTTGTTGCCACGATTGAAAGTGGATGCAGAAGCTGCTGCCGTCACGAAAAAGTTGCAGGCTTTGCAAGCCGAGATGAAACGTCTTTACCAAGAAAAATTGCGAACACTGTCTTTATTGGAGGAACGTGCGTTTTTTGATTCGGCAGATTACTTGAAGCTGAAAGCCAACGTAAAGGAATGATGGTGTGTGGATATGATACGATGGCGCGAATGTGTAGAGTGCTGGGCAGATGAGGAATCTGATGAAAGGGGTTGGGATAATCTGATTACCTTTGCAATTTTTATTTTGTAAATGTGACTTGCAAATGTGGATCAGAGATCCGGTATGTTGAGTCTCCGGTTTGCGTCCGGTCCGGTTTGTTTTTTTTGACATGCAAGGAAGTAGATGAAAAAGATATATGGTTTTATCGGGGCAGTATTGTTGTTTTTTTGTTCGGATGCTATTCAAGCTGGAACAGATTTGAATTTGGCGGCCAGGGAGGCTTTTTATAGGAACAGGGTCAAGGATGCGCTCTTGACTTATGAGGAGCGTCTGACATCGTACGATAGCTTGATATCGACATTGGAGCGTCAGGATAAGGCGTACGAATGCATCGATGCGATGCTGGACTATGCTTCGGCGCAGAATTCTTTGGGACAGTATCTGCCAGCCTTGCGGCGGTATGAACAAGTGAAGGGACGCTTGGACAGTATGCATGACGGTGCGCAAATGCGATGGTTTGCTTGCAAGCTGCGATGCCTTTATGGGCTTGGGCAGGTTACCATGCGTTTGGGCTTTTATTCTCAGAGCGTTCATTATTTTTTTGATTTATTGGAACTTTGTGGGGAGGGTAAAGCGGTTTCCGATGCAAAAGGAAAAGACGGGGCGGACGGCGAGTCTGCGCAACAGTTCGGCGACTCTCCGCGTATCGGCGGATCGGTGTCCGACCAGGTTTTGATCAAGGAAAGTTATGCTGTACGAGCCTATTCTACGCTGACATTGCTGTTTATGAATCTGGATCAAGAATCCCAAGCGGCCTATTATTTGAACAGGGGGCGTCAGCTTGTGTTGGAGGCGGATTCTGTGGACAGGGATGCCATGTGGGTGTATTATAATAATTGGGCTGGATGGTATTATGTCCGCAATCAGTTTGATTCGGCAGTAATTGTCATGCAACAAGCGGAGAAATTGATAGAAAACGAGGAAGAGCGCGCTATATGGAGCTACAATATCGGCAATATCTATATGGGAATCGGGGAGTCGGATTTGGCAAAAGCCAGTCTGAACTCGGCCATAAGCGGTAAGAGCGATTCTTCATTCTGGGGGTATGCTCATGTGATATCGTTGGTTAATTTGGGTTTTTTGTACGGCTTGGAGCAAGAATACGACTTGGCTCTTGATTATTATCAGCGAGCCTTGGAATGGGCGCAGAAAATTGGAACGCGAAAAATCGAAGCTACCGCCTATTTGGAGATGGCCGGTTTGTATAAGGCCAAAGGCGGATACAAGCGAGCCTTGGCACTTTATGAAAGAGGGGTGGCCTTGCGTGATAGCCTGTTTGGGGCGGAACAGCAGGAACAGATGAATCTGCTCTCGCAAGAATACCAGCAGAAAGAGAAGGCGATGGCGATGGAGATGCTGGCCAAGCAGTTGGAATATGCCGAATTGTCCAATAGGCACAAAAATACGATTCTGGCTATTCTGATAGTGTTTTTGCTGATTTTCTGCATGAGTTTCTGTTTGGCTTTGTATCATTATTTCAAAGAACGGAGGCAAAGGAAAGAAAAGGAACAGGGTTTTGAGAAGAAAAATACTGAGTACAAGTGGGATGTGGAAGAAAAATCCAAGCAGTTGGCCACGCTTAACCTGCAATTGGTACAGGCTACGGAAACAATTGCCGAATGCCGTACCGAAGTGAAGAAACTGCGTTATAGCAAGGCAAGTGAAACCAAAGAAATCCAACAAAGGCTGGAAGAGATCCTTTCGGCTTTCAATTACGATTCCGCATGGGAAGAATTCGAGCTTTGTTTCAATCAGGTGAATAGTTCCTTTTTTGTCCGTTTGCACGAAGCTTGTCCTGAACTTTCCCGTACGGAGCAGAGGATCTGCGCTTTGTTGGTGTTGAATCTGAGTGTGAAGGAGATTGCGGGAATTACGCATCGTTCCATTAGAACCGTGGAAGCTTCGATATATCAAATCCGCAAGAAAATGGCGATACCGGCCGAGGTTCGGACCTTGTCTTTCTTGCAGGATTTTCTGTCTTCATGCCGAAAACAGGAATAAGGGATGGATGTATGGAGGATGTCTCGGGCTTCGGATTTTGCGATTTGTTCAAAAACAGATGAATAAAAATATTACTTTTGTCCTTTGTTAAGGATGCATTCGATAAGGATGTTTTAGGCGTTTTTGCTTGTATTGCATTCGTATTGTAGAAAAAAAACCACGATTTTTACTATGACGTTTTCAGACTTCAACCTGCGGCCGGAGATCCTCGCAGCTATTGAGGATTTAGGATTTTCAGAACCCATGCCGGTACAGGCTAAGGTCTTGCCCATACTTTTGACTACAGAGACCGATATGGTCGCCTTGGCTCAGACTGGGACAGGAAAGACGGCGGCCTTCGGCCTTCCTTTGATTGAAAAGTGCAATCCCAAGGACAAGACTGTCGAAGCCTTGGTGCTGAGTCCTACACGGGAACTCTGCATGCAGATAGCCAAGGATCTGAAGAATTTTTCCAAGAATATTCCCGATTTGAGGATTTGCGCCGTTTACGGTGGCGCCAGCATAGAACGCCAGCTGGACGAGATTGCCCGGGGCGTGAAAATCGTCGTGGCCACGCCGGGGCGTATGCTGGATATCCTGCGCCGGGGCAAAATCGATTTCAGCCATCTGCATACGGTGGTGTTCGATGAGGCCGACGAGATGCTCAACATGGGTTTCCGGGACGAGCTGGACGGTATTCTGGAAAACACGCCCGAAGACAAGCACACTTGGCTTTTCTCGGCTACGATGCCCAAGGAAATCCGTCAGATAGCCAATCATTACATGCATGAGCCGCAGGAGGTGACGATTGGGACCAAGAACGAGGGTTCGGCCAATGTGACTCATCATTACTACATGGTCAATTCCAAGGATCGCTACCTGGCCTTGAAGCGGATTATCGACTTTTACCCGGATATTTATTCCATCATATTCTGCCGAACCCGGCGCGAGACCCAGGAGGTGGCCGAACAGCTGATCAAGGATGGGTATAATGCCGATGCCTTGCACGGGGACCTTTCCCAGGCGCAACGCGACAATGCCATGAGCCGGTTCCGTCTCAAGAACCTCCAGCTTTTGGTGGCTACCGACGTGGCGGCCAGAGGTCTGGATGTGAACAACCTGACCCATGTGCTCAATTACAATCTGCCGGACGAGATAGAACAGTATATCCATCGGAGCGGACGAACCGGAAGGGCTTCTGCCACAGGTATTTCCATCGCGATTATCACGCCTCGCGAAAAAAGCCGTCTGCGGGCGATAGAAAAGGTGCTGAAAAAGGAATTTATCCTACAGCATATTCCTCAGGGAGAGGAGATTTGCGAAAAGCAGCTGTTGTATCAGGTCAACAAGATGATGCAGCTGGACATGGGCGAGGGAGCAGGGCCTATCGACAAATACCTCCCGGCTATTTACGAACGTTTGGAAGATTTGAGCAAGGAAGAAATCATCAAGCGCTTCGTTTGGAGGGAATTCAACCGATTCTCGGAATATTACGCCAATGCCCCGATTGTGCAGGATATGGGGGATGTCCGTCAAAAAGCCAAGAGCGATACCAAACGGGGCCAGAAGGGCGTGGAAGAAGGTCTGACGCGGATTTTTGTCAACCTGGGTCACATGGACGGCATCAAGCCGCAGAGCATGATGGGCATCATCAACGATACGGTGGGTTCCAAGGATGCCCGGATTGGCCGGATCGAGATTTACAAGACCTGTTCTTTTGTCGAAATAGACGAACGTTACCAGCAGGAGGTGCTGGACGGCTTGAACCATACGGTATGGGGAGACCGCAAGCTGTATGCCGAATCGGCCAAAGGCGAGGAAAAAGCCAAGGGCAAGCGGACTTCGGAACGGATGGCATCCAAAGAAGACGCTTCGGACAAGCAAGGTTCGGAACGCCGTTCCTCTTCGCGCAGGAAAGGTTCCGGCAGACACAGGGATGATTGGGACGGATTCGATTATGAGGGTTCTCCTCGTTCTGCTTCCCGGAAACGCGCTTCGGAAGAAGATTTCTATTCGGAGAAGCCGGAGCGTTCGGAGCGTGCTTCCCGCAAGTCAGGACGGAAAGAGTCGGCGGTTCCGGCATCAAGCCGGGATTCCCGATTGAGAGCATCCAAACGCAAGCGGGAAGATGTCTGGGATGATTTCTACCAGGATGATTACCGTCGCGGTTCGCGAGGCGGAAAACAGGAATGGATGGATTTGGATTCTTTGGGCTTCGATCAAGATGGTTACGGGAAACCTAAGAAATCCAAACGCGGGGGCGGCTATGATTTCTCGGCTTTCGAGACCGATACCTACGGAAACACACGTAAAAAGCAAAATAAGCGTTCGGCATCGCCTAAGAAGTCCAAGAAGGACAAAGGCGGCAAACGCAAGAAAAAATGAGGCGCATGGAAACAAAACGATTCCAGATCTTAGAGAAGGAGACAATCGCTCCTGAGATTGTCAGCATGCAAGTGTACGCTCCCCGTTTGGCGGAATCCGCCCAGCCGGGACAGTTCCTGATTGTGATTCCGGACGAGCAAGGGGAACGTATTCCTTTGACTGTCTGCGATTACGATAGGGAAAAAGGGACTATCCGCATCGTGTTCCAGATGCTGGGGGCTTCGACCAAGAAACTGGGCCGGTTCCAAGTAGGAGACTGCTTCCAGGATGTGGTCGGGCCGCTCGGAAGACCGTCGGACTTCATTCATGAAGATTTGGCCGAAGTGAAGAAACGCAATATCCTGTTCGTGGCCGGTGGTTTCGCGGCCGCTCCGGTGTATCCCCAGGTGAAATGGATGCATGAAAAGGGCGTGGCCTGCGATGTGATCTTGGGTGCCCGTTCGGCCAATCTCTTGGTGCTCGAAGATGAGATGCGCAAGGTGGCCAAGGATGTGTTTCTTTGCACCGATGACGGAACGGTCGGTTTCCATGGCCGGATACCGGATTTGATCAGGGACTTGATTGACAACCAGGGCAAGAAGTACGATGAAGTGATTTGCATCGGCCCGATGATCATGATGAAGTTCGTCTCCTTGCTGACCAAGGAATACGGTATTCCTACCGTTGTCAGCCTCAATACCTTGATGGTAGACGGAACGGGCATGTGCGGGGCTTGCCGTGTCAAGGTGGGCGGGAAGACCAAGTTCGCCTGCGTGGACGGTCCGGAGTTCGATGCCCATCAGGTGGACTTCGATGAAGCCATGCGCCGTCAGGGCATGTACAAGAAGTACGAGATTGCGAGCAATACCGAAGACCATCATTGCAACCTGGCGGCAGCCGTAGAGGAGTCGGCCGCCTTGCGTGCCGCGGAACAAGCGGGATTGGACGGTTTCGACAAGAAGAAACGGGTGCCGGTCAAGGAGCAGGATCCCGAAGAACGCAACCATAATTTCAAGGAAGTCTGCTTGGGCTACAGCGAGGAAGAAGCGGTTTTGGAAGCTTCGCGCTGCTTGCAGTGCAAGAAGCCGTCCTGTGTGGAAGCTTGCCCGGTATCGATCAAGATTCCACAGTTCATCCACGAAGTGGCTCAGCGCAATTTCGCGGAAGCGGCCAAGGTAATCGCGATTGACTCGGCTTTGCCGGCGGTCTGCGGCCGTGTCTGCCCGCAGGAAACGCAGTGCGAAGGTTCTTGCGTGATGGGCAAGAAGTTCGATGCCATTGCCATTGGCAAGTTGGAACGCTTCGTGGCCGATTATACGCGGATTCACGGGGCTGGCAAGCCGGAAGTACCGGCTAAGAACGGCAAGCGGGTAGCTATCGTGGGCAGCGGTCCGGCGGGCTTGACCTGCGCGGGCGACTTGGCCAAGATGGGTTATTCGGTACGGGTGTTCGAAGCCTTGCACAAGGCGGGCGGCGTATTGGTTTACGGTATTCCCGAATTCCGTCTGCCCAAGGCCATCGTGGCGCATGAAATAGAAAACCTCAAGCAGTTGGGCGTGGAATTCGAGACGGATGTGATTATCGGCAAGACCGATACGGTGGATCATCTGCTGGATGTGGAAAAATACGATGCGGTGTTCATCGGTTCGGGTGCCGGTCTGCCTCGTTTCATGAACATTCCGGGAGAGAACCTGAACGGGGTGCTGTCGGCTAACGAGCTGTTGACCCGCTCCAATTTGATGAAGGCATACCGCGAGGATTACGATACCCCGGTTTACATCGGCAAGAAGGTGGCCGTGGTAGGCGGCGGGAACGTGGCGATGGATGCGGCCCGTACTTCCAAGCGTTTAGGTTCGGATGTGTATGTGGTTTACCGCCGTACCATCAATGAGATGCCGGCTCGCCGCGAGGAAGTGCATCATGCCCAGGAAGAAGGGATTCATTTCAACGAATTGGTGAACCCGGTGGAAATCATCGGCGATGAAAAGGGCTGGGTGAAGGCGATTCGCTGCATCCGCATGGAATTGGGTGAACCCGATGCTTCGGGACGCCGCAGCCCGGTGGAAATCCCCGGTTCGGAATTTGAAATCGAAGTGGACGAAGTGGTGATGTCCTTGGGTACGGTGCCCAACCCGATGTTGGCGCACTCCATCAAAGGTTTGGAAACCAATCGCAAAGGTTGCATCGTGGCCGACGAACACGGACAGACATCCCGTCCGGGCGTGTTTGCCGGCGGGGACGTGGTTTCTGGCGCGGCTACCGTCATCCTGGCGATGGGCGCCGCCCGCAAGGCCGCCAAAGCCATAGACGAGTACCTGAAGACGAAGTAGTCCGTTCTTCAAAGATAGCGAAGGCTTGCTTGGGCTTACCTTGGGCAAGCCTTTTTCGTATCAGGGATTTATGTGGGGATGCATGTTGCAGTTTCACGTACCCCTTATTCGTTGTGGTAGGGTTCGTGGTTGAGGATCGAGAACGCGCGGTAGAGCTGCTCGGTGAACAGGAGGCGGATCATCTGGTGGGAGAAGGTCATCTTGGAAAGGGAAATCTTGTCCGATGCCAAGGCGTAGGCTTCTGGCGCGAAACCGTAAGGGCCGCCGGCAACGAAGGTCAGATTGCGGATTCCGGCGTTCATCTTGCCTTGCAGGTATTCGGCAAATTGAACCGAGGAAAACTCTTTGCCATGCTCATCTAACAGCACCACGCAGTCCGACTTTTCGAACCATTTGCGCATCAGTTCGAATTCCTTTTGCTTTTGTTGCGCCACCGGCAGGTTCTTGGTGTTCTTCAAGGCCGGAATCACTTCGCTCTGGTAGGGCAGGTAGCGGCGAATCCGATGCTCAAAGATGGCGATGCCTTCCTTCAGATAGTTTTCTTCCGTTTTCCCGTTCTGCAAGAATGTGATTTGCATTTTAGGTTCTGTTTTGAATGCCGTTTGGCGGTAGGCTTTTAACGGCAATGCTACTGTTTTACAAAGCGGAGAATATTCCTCGACCCGTTTTCGGTTTCGATTTCCAAAAGATAGAATCCGGAGGGCAGGATGCTTGCGTCCAAGCGGTGTGCTTTTTGAAAATTCCGTATGCGGGGAGCCAGTACCCTTCTTCCATCAGAGACCCGATAGACGGCTTGCAAGGAAACGGGTTCATCGGCTTCTATATGAAGCGTGCCGGAGACCGGGTTGGGGTACAATCGGCAAGTGGCTGGATTTTTGTCAAGGCCGTTGGCATCAACGGGGGGGTCGTTGGCGAGACCGCTATGCCAGGATGTGTCCGGAAGTAATGCGATATTGTTTACAGTATAGTTTAAATTGCGGACTTGGATTCCTTGGATGGTTTTGGGAAAATAGCCCGGTGCGGAAAATCTCAAGTCGTATGTCCCGGCTTCAATGGGGCGGAAGTAAGCCCCGTGGATGGCCGAGCTGTAAATTTGCGAACTGTCTTTGTCATGCCCTTGCACGCAGACAAGGGCTCGGATGGGTTCGCCCGAAACCGAATCGGAAACACTGCCTCTTATGCCGTATCCGGCTTCTTTCATGTAATTGAGAAGCGACCTCCAATTGGTATTCCAGAAGTCCGGAAGCCGGGATGCATCGGGAAGTTTGGTCACGGAAATTTCCAAGGTCAGTTCCCGTACATGATTGTAGATATTGAAGTAGTCCTGGCGGCCATTGTGGACCACGTACCAGTCACCCCCGTGGATGTAACCTTGGCTGTTCACGTCCCGGTAAGAGGCCGCATCCACCAAGCGGCAGGAATCCACGTAACGGGCGCATATCGCTTGCCACCAAGCGGCATCGGCATGTTCCTTCTGGGAAGAACGAAAGCCGTCCCAAGGATAGTTCAGCACGTCGGAGCCTCCGTGGACATTGACCGCCATCACAAAATCATGGGCAGCCACGTAATCGATCATGGCTTGGTTTTCCTTTTCAATCCGGGAATGGTCGCCGCTCCAGAAATCCGGGTAGTTCCGGTTCAGGTCTATTCCATTGGCGTTGTAGCGGGTTGCTCCGGACACGTTTTCATCGGAAAGCGCGTAAGCCCCATCCGGATTGGAGAGAGGGTTGATATGGATTTGCATCTCGTCCACCAAACGGGTTGCCTCCTCGTCCGAACCGTAATTGTCCAGCAGGTAATCGGCAAGCCTGAGCATCAGCACATAGCCCGTCAGTTCGTCCCCGTGGATGGAGGAGGAATAGAAAAAGCTCGGTTCAGGCTCCTCCTGATGCGCGTTGTCCGAAATCTTGAGGCAAAGGATGAGCCGGCCTTTTACCGAGAACCCGATGGTGTCCAAGCGGCAGATGTCCGGATGCTCTTGCGCGAAGGACCGCATCATTTCTATATATAGCGGGTAGGTGGGATATCGGTTCCATTCCGCCATTTCTTCCATGGTTTGGGCCATGGAAATGGATTTTTGCTGTCTTGCTATCTCGGTGGGCGATGCCAGAATGGAATGAATCCTGTGTCCGGATTGCAAAAAGGCCGCCATCTCTTGACGGTTGGCGTATGCGGTGAACAAGCTGTCCTGCTTCCGATCGATGGATACCATGCGGCTTATGGCCTCGATTTGAGCCGGGTCGGTTTCGATGAACTGAAAAACGGTTTCGGTCCGATTTTGGAAGATGGAGTCGAGAAAAGAAAGAAGGCTTTTCTCTTGCGGTTCAATCGCAGCGGCTTGAAGCGCAGGAATATTGCAGGCTTTGATAAAGAGAATTGTCAGGATAAGGAGGAATGCTCTTTTCATGTCGTGCTTTTTTGCTGCGGATGGTTGCTTGCCTCGGCTCCGGCGGGCGTATGGCGAGGCAAAGGCTCGGAATAAGCATAAAAAAAGCGTTGAAAAAACCGTGGTGCGGCGATTTCAACGCTGGGAAACTTGTCGGACAACTTTCGTTTGAGGTCTCGAGCAGATTCGAACTGCTGTAAGTGGTTTTGCAGACCAGTGCCTAACCTCTCGGCCACGAGACCGTTTTCCTGCCAAACAGGAGTGCAAAATTACTCTAAAATTTCGGAATTGCAAAAAAAAAATTATTTTTGTGGCCTCGATGCGTGGCAGGGAGACTTGATGCGTATCGGTAATTCAATTATTATTAACCCTTTAAGAAAGGAAAAGGTATTTAGTATGATTATTGTTCCTGTAAAAGAAGGCGAAAACATTGAACGCGCCTTGAAGAAACTCAAGAGAAAATTTGAGAAAACAGGCGTGGTAAGGGAATTGAGAAACCGTCAGAAGTTCACCAAGCCCTCCGTTGTAGCCCGGGAACGCAAACTAAAGGCCATTTACATCCAGCAGCTGCAAACCAAAGCTGAAAACAACGCGATGTAAAACAAGAGAGCGGGATTTATCCCGCTCTCTTCGTAATAGAACGTCATGAAACCACTTCTTTTTATAGAAACCTACGGCTGCCAGATGAATTTTGCCGATTCCGAGATTCTGGTATCCATTTTGAAAGATCAGTACGACACTACGCAGGATTACGCGCAGGCCGACCTCATTCTGGTCAATACCTGTTCGATTCGGGATCATGCCGAGCAGAGGGTTTTCAATCGTCTCAAAGAATTTGCCGCGCTCAAGAAAAAGCGGCCCGGAATGAAATTGGGTTTGGTGGGCTGCATGGCCGAACGCCTCAAAGAGCAGCTGCTCGATTCGGATCTGGATATCGATTTGGTGGTTGGGCCGGATGCCTACCGCAGCCTGCCGCGTCTTTTGAGCCAGGTGGAAGCCGGGCAGAAAGGCATCGATACCTTGCTCTCCGAGGATGAGACTTACGAAGATATCCTGCCGGTACGCTTGGGAACCAATCGGATATCAGCCTTCATCTCGATTATGCGGGGATGCCAGAATTATTGTTCCTATTGCGTGGTGCCTTACACCCGGGGCAGGGAGAGGAGCCGCGATGCCGGTACGATTGTGGACGAAGCAAGGTCTTTGGTAGATCAGGGTTACAAGGAAGTGACGCTTTTGGGGCAAAACGTCAATTCATACAAGGACGGCGATGTCAATTTTGCCGAACTGATGCGGCGGGTGGCCTCTGTCAGCCCTTCGTTGCGGATACGTTTTTCTACCTCCCATCCCAAGGATCTTTCGGACGAACTGATTGCCGTGATGGCGGCATACCCTAATATCTGCCGCTCGATTCATTTGCCGGTGCAGTCGGGAAGTTCTGTCATGCTCAAGAAGATGAACCGGAAGTACGACAGGGAATGGTATCTGGACAGGATCCGTGCCATCCGCAAGGCGATGCCGGATTGCGGGATTTCGACCGATATCATTGCCGGCTTTTGCGGCGAGACCGAAGAGGATCATAAGCAGACATTGAGCCTGATGGAAGAGGTCGGTTACGATTTCGCGTTCATGTTCAAGTATTCCGAACGCCCCGGCACTTTCGCCTCCCGGCACTATCCGGATGACATACCTGAAGAAGTCAAGCTCCGTCGCCTCAACGAAATCATCAATCTCCAGCAGCATCTTTCGCATGAGAGCAACAAACGGGATGTGGGCAAGCGTTTCGAGATTTTAGTGGAAGGCGAATCCAAGAAGAACAAGGCGCAGTATTTCGGACGCAACTCGCAGAACAAGGTCGTTGTATTCGACAATCCCGTGCTTCCCGATGGCAGTTTCCGCTACCAGGTGGGCGATTACGCCGTGGCGGAAGTGACAGGCTGCACTCCTGCTACTCTGTTAGGACGGACGCTTTGAGCCTTGTTCGGCCTCCCTTGTTTATCTTCGCTGGTCGGTATCCTTGGTTTGCAAGGCTCAGAGGGCGATGCCTGTCGTTTCGGGATTATTTCAAGACAATAATCTTGACCGTCTTGTGACTGATGTTGCCATCCGCATGATGCGCCCGGATGTGGGCGATGTACATTCCGGATTGGACGCGACCGCCATTGGTTCGGCTCATGTCCCAGCGGATAGGGCCTATCGAATAGCCGGAAATGTCTTCTACAGGGTAGTCAAAACTGGCTATGCGCCTTCCTTGCAAATTGAAAATATTTACTTCACACTGTTCTATGCCTCCTCCGTAGCCATTATGGTTGAAGTAGATATCCACATAATCGTTTTTGACAGGGTTGGGAATCGCACGGATTTCAAAAATCTCCGGTTTATCGGATTCTCCAATGCGGAATGAAATGGATTCCGTTGTTGATATGTTATTGATATTCCATACTTTGAGCTGTGCTGTATGCTCGCCGCGTTCCAGGTTCAGCGGGTAGCTCAAAGTCCCTTCGGTATAGCTGCCAGGATTGTATCGGAACAGATTGTTGACCACGATAGGATTACTGAAGTCTTCGTCAATCACCAAGGTCATGTTGTGTCCGATGCCGGTACCGGTTGTGTTGATGCCGAAGCGGTCGCTAATCTCGGCATACAAGTAAGGCGACTCTCCGACAGTGCCAGGGATGTAGTTGTTCCGGTTGATGTACAAGTCAACTATGGGCGGCATGGTGTCCAGAACGCTTTCGGCGTCGAACCCTCCTACCACGATATCTTCAAAGCAGCCGTTGGCATCGGAAGTGTTGGAATAGGCGTAATATTCTATTTTCCCATTCCCGTAATTGTATTGAATGTCTTTGGGCACGATGAAGCTGACGCTGAAACGTCCGTCTTTTACATCCGAGTAGCCTTGGAAAAGCAGGCTGTTCTGGCTTTGGAATGTGATGACTCTGTTGTTTGTATTACTTTGAGGATTGTAGTTGCCCAAAGTGGACTCCATGACGGATTTGTCGTAAACTTTGGTAATGACGGTTCCATTAAAGTCTTCTAACAAGCGGCCTTGATGGTCGGTGATGCATCCTTCTATTGTAATGGGACTTAAAGCTTTGAGCGTGTCTATTTGCTTTGACGAGGCTTCCTGCCCGTTGATTTGCAAGGTTTGTACATTGTAGCGCGGGGTAGCGGTTCGCAGTCCCGGATCGCCCAATAATGCGAATTTTTGGACAGCTCCCCCAGTATGCCTTTGTTTGGCGTACAAATAGGCGTCCCCGATGGTAGTGACTTGTCCCGATGCACGTTCGGTTATCTTTTGGATGAACAGTTTCAGGATGGATTCTATCGCTCCGGTATAGGCGGTGCGGGTCGTGGTGACGATGGCAATGGCACCGCTGCGGGGACGGAGCACCAATAGTTCTGCCGCAGAAGGCCGGTCTATGTAATCGAAATAACCGAATGTGCAGGAAGAAGAGAACATGATGGGATAAGAAAGGCTTTCTTTGAGCTGGTTGATGATATCAATCGACAGGATTCTTTCATCGGACCAGGCATCCCAGCCGCTATGTCCGTAATAGCCAATGAACAAATTGCCTTCCTCGATGGCCGTGCGGATGTTGGATTCTAGGGCAGGAACACGGTTGGAGGTGGATGAAGAGACTCTTTCGTAGGCGTCCGAGTACAGCTTGTTGATATGGAAAGCAGGAATTCGTGTGTCGGGCCAGTTGTTGGCCAGGATGTCGCTTTCCATACGGCTTTCAAAGCCATCGTCGCAAACAAAGGAAATCTCGTTCCTCCAGTCGCCCAGATTGCCCGGCAGGTTCGGGTTCCGCGCATCGTACAGGTATTCCGGACTGGAATAGATATCGATTTTTTCCACTACGGCCTCGGCATCTTCTTGGTTTCGGATGGGAAGCCGTCCGACGGCTATGTCCATGTTGCCCCGTCCTTGGCTCTCTCCGGGGGAGAAGCCTTCATTCTCTCCCATGTAGCCGAAGTTGTCCTCAATTGGGTCTCCTCCGCCTTCATGCAGGTTGGACAGGGATTCGAAGGTGGGGACAAAATCGGTCAAATGCCCTAGCCGCCCTTTGTAGTCGTAAGAGGCAGCGCCTAAAAGCAGCAAATGGCGAGGGCGGTGAAGAGAATCTGATTTGTCCCAAAGGTGTTTGGCAAGCATCCGGATTGCCGAAGGGTCTTTCGCGCCCGAAGAAAACTCGTTGTATATTTGGTCTGTAGTGGCTACTAATACGGAGTACCCGTTCCTTTCCCGGTGCATGTCGGCAATTTGATTGGCATAGTCCAGGAATTGGGGATGGGTCACTAAGATATAGTCTATATTGTTGGCTCCATGCAGGTTCTGCTCTTTCTGCAAGAGTATGGAAGCCGGGCTGGATGCATTATTGGGATGGAATGCCACGTATTCATGCAGGATGGAATCGGCTGCGGCGGTAAACGAATACGATGTCCCACTTTGGTTTACGCTCAGTTTTCGGATTCGGTAAACATTAGTGATGTCCCAGACTTGCAGCCCTGCATCGGCTTGCAGGATGAATGAGGCTTTTTGGTTCAAGGCTGCCGGGTTGCGGAAGAAAAGGGCTTGATCCCGAACGCGCAAGGAACGTTCGTACAACAAGTCGATGAAGTCGATGAACCCGCTGCTTGCCGCATTGCTTTTCTGGTACGTAAAGACTATGGAAGTCTGGCTGGCGGAGATTGATAACTCTTGTTGCAGGCTTCTCATGTCGGTGCAGGGAGATACGGCATTTGAGCCGGTGGCACCTGTATGATTGATTTGCATGTTTTCTCCGTTCGCATGAATTTTGAAGGAGGCTGTTCCGTTATTGGTTTGGACGGCAGTCTGTATTAACAATTTCGCGTTTTTTTGATTCCCGTTGGCGGGGTCGGGGGTGGAAAGCGTGACAGTCTGGCTCTCTCCCGATGAAGAAAAACGTTCTCCTAACCAATGCACGCTGCCGTTGCAGATATTGCTGAGGTCGTTTTCGTGGTGGACATGCTCGATGGATGTGGTTATGCGGGTATCCCCTTGTCCCGTTTCGGTAGCATTTTCGATACGGCAAGTCGATACGGGATTCAAGGAGACGAAATAATAAGTAGTGTCGCTGTAATAATTGGTCTGGTGGAGAAATCCATGCGAGGTGTCGTAGGTCCAGATATGCGGGGATTGTCCAAGGAACAGGAAATAGTCGCCTGGGCCGAAGGTTCCGTCGCCCCCGTCTTGGATCCAAATCGGCAAGGGGCTGAGGTCGTCCGGTATATCCGGCGTGTTGAAGTAGGGCAGCATCCCGCTTTTGTTGCCGTAGAGGGCGATATTGGAACTGGGTTCGGCTTGGTTGGTCAGACCGGCGGAAACCAAGTCTTCATATCGGATACGATAGACGCCGTCTTGTGTGACGCCGATTTTAAGGCTGGGGCCTGATGACAATACGGACTGCTTTTGGGCTTGGTATGGATGGGAGGATTCTTGCGCCTGGCAGGGGAAAGCTGTCGCTGCAATGCTCCAGCAAGCGAGCAGGCATAGCAAATTTCTTAGATGAAGAGGTATGCGATTCATGGTTTCTGAGGCGTATCCAAGGCCATTAGAGCAAAGATAGGCAAAATTTGGATTGCGGCAAGGGAAGCAGTTTATTGTTGCTTCTGTTCCCGTTTCAGTTGGCGGATTTCCCGGTTCTTCTTCCGTTCCGCCTGGCGTTCGGATCTAGTCCGGCGAGGCTTGGTACCGTGCAGGAATTCGTGCAGGTTGTCGAAATTCCTTCGGAATACGATTCCGACACCTTGGGTGTAGGAATTGGCAGGTTTGGTCAGGTCTTGGTCGTTGGAGTGGTTGAAACCTCGCAAGCGTAATTCTTCGGTGAATTTCCATTCCACATCAACATCGCCCACCACGGTGTTGGCTCCTGTGTTATTGCTTCGGTCTGATACGCCTAGATTGCCGTTGATGACCAAGCGATCGTCGAAAAGCTGGCCGGACATGGATACCTGCCATTCCGAATTTGTATTGATATCGCCGGGCTTGTAATTGACCCCGACATTGAAATCGCTGCCAAATTGGGATAAGAAGTTGTTGAATTGGCTGAAAATGAATTCGGAAGAAGAAGACAGGGCTGCGTTGCCAGCTGAGTTTGCGGTAGAGCCTTCCACGGCCATGAAACTGTTGAACATCAGCAAGGAGAAGGTCTGGCGCAGCATTTCGTCTTCATCGTCTTTCTTGATAACGGAGAAGAACCTGTCCCGGGTGTCTTCATCGGTATTGGCTAAATCGATATCGAAGCCGATATCCGGGTTGGTGAGCTTGCCTGATAAGACAATGATGCTTTTGACCGTTGCATTTTGTTTTAATTGTTGGGCGTCTTCTTCGCTGACGCCGAGCGAGGCCAATACAGGATACAGGCTGGCTTTGGTTTGGTAGTCGGCCCGGATGTTGACTCTGGCATCGGCCATGGGGCCTATCCACGAAATCGTGCCGCCTTCTTCCAGTGTGAAATTTCGGTTAATCAGGTTTACCATCGAGAAATCGAATTCCCCGCCTTCGATGGTGTATGTCCCGAACAGCTGGGGATTGCCTCCAGGCATGTACAGGCGCAGTATCCCGTTGCCGGTTGCTACAAGATTACCGGCCATGGAGTTATTATGCAGGCCTACGTTGACATTCAAGCCTGGGGTTACATTCAGGTTGAGATCCAAGGTGAGGCGGCCTTTGCGGGCAAAACGGATCCGGTTGCGGGCATAGAGGTTTTCCAATGCCGTAAGGCTGTCTTTGTTTTTCTGCTTCTCGACAAAGGAGATGAAACTGGCGCCGCTTCCTCCTGAGGATGAGGAGAAATCAAACGAAATATCAGAGTTTTCATCGACTTGGGCGTTCAGGGTCATGTTCAAGTCGGATACGGGGCCTGTTATGTTCAGCGAACCCGAACCGAAAACCGTGCCCCAGAATAACGAACCCGGTTGCCGGGACGTATTCATGGCTAGGAGGTTGTTGAAATTCACCCCAAGATCCAATCGTATGTCCTTGAAGTTATTGTGTGAAATTCTGCCTTGCAAGTCGCCTTCCGTGTTGAATAAGGGGTCTTTGAACCGACCTGAAATGAATCGGATTTCTTTGGAGTCTAAACGAAAATCCAAATCGGAAAACACGTAACGGCTTTCCAATGCGGAGATAGTGAAAGCTAATGAATCCGAGTAAAAACGTGCATCGAATATGGGGCGGGAAAGCGTTCCTCCGATACGGAATGTCCCGTTCAGCCGACCATCCATCTCTCGTGCGAACGATGAAAAGAAGCCATCAAGGAACGAGACTGGCAAACCCGAAATACGACCCTCAGCTGCCAAGAGCTTGTCTTTTTTGGGTCTGTATGTGCCTGATAAAATCAAGGAGGAACGGGAGTCTGATGTCATTTGCCCGGCTTGCAAAATGCGGAACATGGCTTTGACGGCCTCCTCCCGATTGAATGCCAGATTCAGCTCTCCTTTCCCGTAAGGGGTCTGGTTGATGTGCAGGTCGTCCAAACTCAGATTGGCATTCAGGTCAAAGAGACCGTGGAAATCCTTGATTTCGGCAAAGCCGTTGATCTGGGCGTCAATATCCATTTTGAACTGGCGCAAGAGGAAATCAAAATAGGAGAAGTTGAAGTTGGAGAAGTCCGCCCGCAGCAAGGACGCGGGATTATGGGACAGGTCGCCTTTGATCAGAATCCCGTCGTGGGTTTGCGGCGAATACATCCCCACGCTGTCGAAAACCAGGGAATCCTTGCTGACCAGGATGTTCCCGTCAGGATAGTTTCTCCAGAAAGTGTTCCCTACATAAAGAGCGAAATCTTGCAGCAGGATGCCAATCTTGCTGGGAGCAAGGAATTGGATGTTTCCATTCAATGAAGCCGTCTGCCGACTGATTTTTGCCGAATCTTTGGCCCAGCCTATATGGTAGGACAGAATGTTTTGATTCTGCTTTTGCAGAGAAATGGCAAAATCCTTGAAACGGAGACTGTCGTCCAAGTAAAGATCCTTGGTCTGGAGTTCCATTCCGATATGGTTGGTATCGGAATGCAATTCTATGTTGTTTCGCATCAAGGCGATGTTTCCGTTTTGGATGTAAGGCAAGTCCAAATGTATTTCCGAGTATTTTTGCCTTGCATCGTAAGTCAGATCCAGCTGCATTCCTAAAGGCATTCGCCAGGCAGGAAAGAATACGTCCAGCAATGAGTCCGGGTCGGTCAATTGCAGGCTGAGGTTGAATCCGGGGACCGGCAGCAGGCTGTCTCTGGCCGGCAGGCTGTCGAAGGCATACGGGAAATAGTGCGTGATATACCGACGGCTTTCCTCTCCGAGGTTTTTGATGTCCCATTGTCCTTGAGCGTCCAGTTTCAGCAGGTCTGAACGAACGGCGACTTGCTTGATGTCGGCATCGATTTGTTTGATGCTTAGACGGAGGCTATCCAAATGGAATTGGTTGTCCAATCGGGTAATCCGGGTATCTTCCAAAAGTATATTGCCATAGATGTTGAAAACCCTGTTTCCAATATGGTTTACATCGAGTTTGGTCTGGAGTGCGCAGAAACCGGTGTCGCCCAGCAAATGCAGTGGGGTGAGATTGATATTCCTCAAATCCAGAAGATAGCGTGTATGCGAAGTGTCGGAACGGAAATCCACGATGCCTCCCATGTCAAAGTCCAAATCGGGGTCTTGGCAACCCATTCGTCCGGCGAAAAAATTCCGGGCAAAGACAAGGTCGAAGTCCAGCGGAGCCATGATGTCTTGGTCGATTTCCAAGTTGCTGACCTGTCCGCTCATATCGTATGTCATGGTCTTTAGGCTCTTGCCTATCATGGAAAACGAGGTTTGCAAGTCCAGACAGCCTAAAAGCTCTCTTTTGTGGAGGATTCGGCCGATATCGACTCTTTCGGCCTGCAGATGCCCGTTCATGAACGTTTGCCCTTGCGTGGTGTCGGTGGCGGAATTCTGGAAATGAAAATTGCCTACATTGGTTTGAAGGCGGAGGTTGGCACTGAATCTGTCAAAGTCTCCTTGGCCGGAGAAGGTTCCTTTCAAGTTTGCGAACCGCAGGGCGTGCAAGCTTTTCGGTATCTGGATGCTGAAAGCCCGGAACAGTCCCATCGTGTCCAAGTCGGCTCGGTTTAGCTTGATATCCTGTATGTTCAAGTTTAGTTTGCCCTTTTGTATGTCCGGCAATCCTTTTAAGTGGAAGTCGCCTTCGATCCGGGTGGAATCGCCTGTCGCTATTTTCAATTTGCTTAATTGCAGATCGGATACCGGACCGCGCACTTTCCCGCTCAATTGCACGGTGGCTGTCAAGTTCTTGACTGCCGGTACGAAATGGGCCAGATCCGAAAGCGCCAGTTCGGAATGTCCTTGTATGGTTCCGTTCAAATTTACTTCTTCGGTAAAATATTTGTATCGTTTCCAGTCTTTTGCCTTGAGATTCAAATCCAGTTTGATGTCGCTTTCCGGTGTCTGGATCCGGGTACCCATGAAATGCAACCGGCCTTTGTCCACGTATATGCGTGAAACGAAATCGGTTATGAGCACTTCCGATTTTTCCCAGGCTTCCAGATGGTCGATCTGGGCCATTACCCGTCCGCAGCGGGTATAGAAATTGCGGGCATTCACCTCTACTCCCGAAAGGGCGATATGCTTGAAATCGGTCTGGCCTACCGGTTTGCCGGCAAAGTCCTCGGCATCGTAATAAAAGGTTCCGTTGTCTATACGGATTCGGTCCATGATGAAGGCTTTGCGCAAGGCAGTGTCTTTCTTGGGCCGGGCGGCGATTTTGCTTATGACCCGTTTGAAGTCGGATTGGGTATCTCCTTCGTAACGCCGGATGATGATTTGCGGGTTTCTCAGATGTGCCGAGGCCAAGACGATTTTCTTGGAATTGAAGGATTGCAGTATGGCTTGGGCGTATTCGATATAGACCGTGGGGTTCTTGCGCTTGTCTAAGATTTGGATGCCCCGCAATGTGGCGGTAAGATCCAGGAAATCGATTTCCGCACTGGTGACGCTTACTTCGCATTCCATGTATTCGCTCAGGTATCCGGAGGCTTTGTCGGCCAGGAATTTCTGGACGAACGGGACATGAACCAAGCCGCCCGCCAGAAGCAGGAGAAGAATGACTGCCAGCAGAAGGCTGAGCAGTATCTTTCGGATGATTCGGAATGCCTTTTTCAAATCAAATTTCTTTAACGAGGACTTTGTCAAAGCTTGGCTTCGCGCGACCCCTTCCGTCTGCAAAATCGCACGAGCTCTTTTTGCATGGCGCTCGACTTTCACTATCTTTGATTGCTTCGCATCGAAGATTGGCTACGCCGAAGCCCCTCCGCCTCAGCAAACCCGAACAAGTTCAGTTTGCGTTCGGCTTAATCGGGGCTTTGGATGCGCCTCGGCAGAGCAAATCGAGCAATCTCGTTTGCTCTGCTCTCGACTTTCACTATTTTTGCAACTTTGTGCGGACTTCGCCAATAGAGCGGACTCAATGTGGCGCCATAGGGTTCGCCTCAAATAAACAAAGGTAGAAATAATAAAGACATGTCCTACATTCTTGCCATAGAATCGTCTTGCGATGATACTTCGGCCGCTGTCCTGAACGGCGACCTTTTGCTCTCCAATATGATTGCCAGCCAGAAGGTGCATGAAATGTACGGAGGCGTGGTGCCGGAACTAGCATCCCGTGCCCATATGCAGAACATTGTGCCCGTGGTGGATGCGGCTTTGAAGACGGCCGGAATCGGCAAGGAAAAGATCGCTGCGGTTGCCTTTACCCGGGGGCCGGGCTTGTTAGGTTCTTTGTTGGTCGGGGTTTCCTTTGCCAAGGCTTTGTCTTTGTCCTTGCATATCCCTTTGGTGGAAGTGAACCATTTGGAGGCCCATGTGCTCTCGCATTTTTTGCGGACGCCCCAGTATCATCATGCGCCCTCCTTCCCTTTCCTTTGCCTGTTGGTTTCGGGCGGTCACACGCAGATTCTGAAGGTGGAAAGCCCATCCAAGTTCACCACACTGGGCGGGACTATCGATGATGCGGCCGGCGAGTGCATCGACAAGGCGGCCAAAATCATGGGATTAGGTTATCCTGGCGGTCCGGTGATAGACAGGCTCGCCAAAGAGGGGAATCCCAAGGCATTCAAGATTGCCAGGCCTCGGATTCCGGGTCTGGATTTCAGTTTCAGCGGCTTGAAGACCTCTTTCCTCTATATGGTCCGGGATCATTTGAAGGAGAATCCGGATTTCATTCAGCAGAATGTAAATGATTTGTGCGCCTCGGTGCAGGCGGCGGTGGTGGACAGTCTGATGGAAAAACTGGTTCTGGCATCGCGCCAGACAGGTATCCGGCAGGTAGCGATAGGCGGCGGCGTATCGGCCAATTCCTTGTTGCGGAGCCGCATGGAAGAGGGGCAGGAGAAATACGGGTGGGAAGCCTTTGTGCCGCCTTTCTCGTTCACGACCGACAATGCCGCCATGGTGGGCATGGCCGGGTATTTCAAGTTCAAGGACGGCCGTTTCTGCGATTTGTCGGCGGTGCCTTATGCCAGAGCCTAAAAGCTATCCCTATGGGATGCAAAAAGGAGGCTGGAGCCTCCTTTTAACACCCAAAACCAATACCGGCGCGAGTTGGCCGAGCCGGTATCGGAATTTTCAGAACGAGGATGTGGAATCATCCTCGGCAATGTTGTCATAGTGCAATTTTCTTGACGAACAGTTTCCCGTCTTGCCTTATCAGGACTAAGTAAAGGCCTTGGGCTGCGTTTTCCATCGGGATTTCCGTCAGGCTTTCTGAAACAGAAGTCCGTCGGGCCATGTTGCTGCCGTTGATATTGCAGATTTCGGCCTCGTAAGCCCGTCCGCTCAGGTTCTGGATGAAGACGTGGCGGCTGGATGTCCAGACTTTGAAATCCTGCTGCAGGCTGGCTTCGTTCTGCACGTCGGTAATGAAGACCACCTGCAGGCTGTCGGACATGGCGGTTTCCTCGTTTTCGTAAGTCGTCAGTACCTGGTAGAGGTAAGTCTGCCCTTCGGTTACGTCCTTGTCCTGGTACGCAAAGATTTGTTCCGGTTGCTTCTGCAGGCTGTTGCCGTCGCGGTAGAGCTGGTAGCCCTCGATGGCGATTTCAGGATACTGCGCTTTGGCTGCGTTTGTGGAAAGCGGCGGATATTGCGTTTCTTCGGCTTTCTGGCGTTTGATTTGGAGTTCGCCGTTTTGCGATGCCGGAGCGAACGAAACCTTGCGGTCTTGTTTCATGTTGCCCGCGTCCAAGGGATGCGTCACTACTTCCAGGACTGCATCGATGCACCAGTTGCCGTTTTCTTGATTTGCGAACTGCTCGCTCAGGGTCGTCCAGTTGCTGCCGTCCTGGGAGAACCATTCCCCTTGTCCGGTGGCCACCGGGCCGGCGTCCTGCCCGAGCGGGTAGGTATTGGCTTGGTACTCGTCAATGCGGACTCCTGCCAGGTAGGATTTCCCGATTTCCAGAAGGACCGGATAATCGAAGCTGACCGTGGTGAAGCTTTGCTCGTTCATGTAAGGGACAGCCTGTTCGGCCACGTACTGGCCGCTTTCCATGTCGATGACAAAGGCAGTGGCCTTGCATTGGTTGAAGAATCCGATGGAAACGGCCGAGATGGAATAATCCATCAGAGTCTGGTCGTCGGCATCTATTTTGATGGCGGCCGAGAAAGGCACAGGCTCGTTGCCGGAGGAAGAAAGGGCGAAGCCGTATTCCAGACCGTTATGGTAGCCGATGGTTTCCGCCGGGCCCCAGGCGGGTTCCTTCCAGTTGAGGTCGATGCTCTTGGACTGGTCGTTGATGACGGCGGTAAGCCCGCGTGCCGGAGTAATCCCGTGCTTGAACTCGATATCCACAGTGGCGGCTTCGCTCTGGTCCGAAACGCAGCCGTTGTCGTACTTGGCTTGAACCGTGTATGTGTACGAGCCGTCCTCCAATGCAAAGTCGTAGAAGCCGTAAGCTCTGGGTGTCACGTCTTGGAAAAATTCCCCGTTCTTGTAGATCGAATAGCTTTCCAAGTTCATGTGATGGCGGGCCGGGCCAATGTAGATATCGTCTACCAGCAGCATGAAATTATTGGCAGAGACGCAGTTCAGAGCTACGTACTTGGTACCTTCGGGCAGGGAGTAGCTGTACTGGGTCCATTCTCCGGGCACGAGCAAGGCTTGGCCGTCGTTGAGGAATTCAAAATCCTCGATGTCCTTGCCGGTGGTGGAGTAAGCCACCTTGAGCTGCTCGTAGCCGTAGTTGAGGAAAGCCGTCCTGGCCATGAAGAACAGGCTCATGGTTCCCGTGGTATCGGTGATTTCGGGGCTGATTAGCCAGTCATTGGTCGATGCCCCGTCCAAGCGGGCATTGAAACTGGCAACCATCCGGTTCCCGGAATAGGCTCCGATTTGGTTGATGGAAGAGGGTGTGGTCTGCATCGGGTCGAACACGATGAATCCCAAGGCCTCTCCTGCATGGGGGTAAGTGAAATCGGTCAGGCCGTAGGTCGCAGCACGGTCCATGTCTTTGGAGGTCCATCCATTGCCAAGGTCTTCCGTGTTCCGGAAAGCTTCCATCTGCTCGAAGGATTCGTTGAAGGCTTCTCCTTCCGGCAGTTCGTTTTCAGGATAATCCCAAGTGAGGATGACGTGACGCTGCCGTTCCGTCGAGGCTTGCAGGTTCGTCACAGTGGCGCAGTTCCCGGTATATATTACGGTGACAGTATCGGGAATCGACCAAGGGGAAGAACATTCGTAATCGGGAAAGTCGTAGGAGGCTTGGATTTCATAGATGTTCATGCCCATGACGGGGGCGCTGTCCCGGAAACGCATGTCTGTGACCAGGGTGTCGGTCAAGGTCTGTCCGTTGCGGCGGACGGTGAATCCGGTCAGGTTCTCTGTTACCAAGGCTCCGCTTTCGGTTTCCACCGTCCATTCCAAGTCCACGGATTCCATGCCATTGACCTCATGGCTGAGGATACGGGGCGTGTAGCAGGGGTTTTCGTAGGCGGTGTCCACTTCCAGGACAATCGGGATTTGCACGGAGGGTATCTGTATGTCGGCGTTCAGATTGAGCAGGCATTGTTCCCTGTCCCCATGGACCATGCCTTCAGTGTTGAAGTCCAAGTGGAAAGGTTGGGATTCGCCGGCGGCCAGAGACCCTTGGTATTCTTCCATGCTGATCCATTTGACGGACTGGGCCACGTTGTAGACGGCGCAGAGGTTCGCGCTTTGCTGTCCCATTCTGGAGATGGCCGTTGTGACGAAAAGGCTGAACCGGCCCGGGAAATATTCGGTGGTGCCGAAGAAGCCGGACACTACAGCGGTTTCCATGGAAGTGTATTTTGGCGGGACGTACTGCGGATGCTTGTTGGCGATGAAGTAACGTCCGGTGAAATTGGCCGAATCGAGCGAAAATTCGTAGACGCCGAGGTATTCGCCCTGCATGCCGCCTTCCGGCTCTTCGTTGTTCCGGGTCACCCAAAGCACAGGCTTCTCGTGCGAGACGGCATCTACCGCGATGTAGTTGATCCATTTGTATGAAATATCGTAGGAATGCAGGGAGTCCCCTTCTTTGTCGATTTCATAAAGGGTGTTGTTGTCGCCGACGAAAAAGGTGTTTGCAGCAGGATTCCAGGCTGCCAGGCGGATGCTGCCGAGCGGGGTGGCGATGGTATCAGTGAAGGTATTGGAGGCCAAATCGTATTTGAAGATGAGGTTTCCATAGCTCTGGCTGAACCAGAGATCCTTGCCGTCGCTGAAGATTTGTCCCAGACGGGTGTATTGGGGCAGCGGCAACAAGGTTTCCTCGCTCAGGGCGGTTCCATCCTTGAGTGTCCTCAGCAAGGCGCAACGGCTGTTGCCTTGCATGTAGAACGAATAGATGGTGTCGTTCAGGAAAGCGTAGGAGGTTTCCACATTGCCCCGGGCTTCCCATGCGGCAATGACAGAAGGCTCTTCCATGGCTTTCCGGCTCTTGGCCTCCGAGGGGAATTCAAAGCCTGCGTTCCATTGCATGGGGCCGGTTCCGCTGTTGGCCAGGTTGAAGCCTGAACGCATTTCTTCTTCCGGTTTCATGGTAATCCGGAGCGTGTCGTCCACTACGTCAAAACGGGGCTGGAGAAGCCGGATGTCCACGTTCTCTTCGGTCTGGTTCAGTTCCACGGTGGCGGTGTAGGTGTTGTAGTCGGGACGTGTGGCGGTCAGGACGTAGGTGCCGGTTTCCATGTCTTCGATACGGAACGCTCCTTGGGCATCGGTTTCTGCCGTGTAGACCAGAATGTCATCCTGCTTTTCCAAGCGGATAGCCACATTCTCCACTTTTTCTCCGCCAAAGCTGACTGTCCCTTGGACAACACTGTATTCCGGTTCCCAGACTTTGAAGTTGTCTACGTAGAAATGGAATCCGTACCCGTAGGGGTTTGCTTCGGAGCGGCTGTTGCCGTCCACGCGGAAGCGGAAACGGGCGGATGGTTTCCCGGCGGCCAGTTCTGTAATGTCATACGTGTAGTATGTCAGTGCTTTTCCGTTGCCTTGCGTGGTGTCCTTGCACACGGTCTGCCAGCCTTCCCCGGTGTTGATTTCCAGGAAAAGAGTGTCGCAGAAGGGCGGATTGGACCAGTTGATTGTCTGGGCTGTCTGAAATCTTATCAGGATGGTTTCGTGCTTGGAGAAGTCCAGTTCCTTGGATAACAGCATGTCGGAGAAATGGATGTTCTGTCCGCCGGCATTGTAGTCCAGAAGGATCGTGTTGGGTTCGTTTTCGGCGATGGATTGGAGTGAGGAAACCTGCCATGGGCTTTGTTCGTCCATGCTGGTGTCCTGGATCCGCCAGTAGTTGGTTGCTAAGGACATGGAGTTGAAATCCTCAATGAACGGGAGCTGTCGGGAATCGGGCAGATTGAGGGTCAGTTCGGCACCTTCCGATTCCTGGCTGCCGTACAGGGCTTTGAGGCTGTAGACGGTTTCCTCGCCTTGGGCTACGTTCCCTAAATCATAGGTGTAGGCATCCCTGCCGATGGGTTCGGCATTGATTTTCTCTCCATCGGCATAGAGGTTGTAACCGCTGAAATTGTCGGGGCAAGGAACTCGTTCCAGCTCGAATACGACAAGAGGCTCTGCATTCTGTCCTATATCCTGGAATCCGAGCAGGATGTTGGTGATTCCCTCCGGGGATTCAAGGACTTCGATGCCGCAGGCGGAATTGTATCCGTCCAATCCGAGCACGGAATCCTTGCGGGCAAGGAGATACCTTCTTCCCGTGGGTTGGCCGGTCTCCATGTCGAATTCCACGATGCGGGAATAAGGGCCATCGTAAGGAATGGGATACCCTGCCTCCAGGTCCATGATGCCCAGTTCGCTGTGGGCGTAAATTTTCCCATTGTGATAGGCTGTGCCGTACACGCTCAGGTAAGGAGAGTTGGTGAGGTCATCGGCAAAGCTGAAATTCAAGGCAGAGTCTTTTATCACGCTGCCATCCCGGTCTATGAACGCGCTGGTGGTCCAGTCTCCGATTTCAAAACCGCCTTTCCCCTCGTCCAAGGTTGGGATGTAGCAGATATGGCGGACTGGGCGGTCGGTATTGATGGCACCAATCAATTTCCTGTTTTCCAGGTCTATCTTGGCAATCTTGTTGATGTTCTCGTAGCCGCCGTAGAAATATTCCCCGTCGTAGGCCAGATCCCGGAGGCTGGCTTCCATGCCTTCGATTTCGAACTGTTCGATGAAGTTGCCGTATAAGTCGTATTTGAAGAAGACCGACGCGCCGGAACTGTTCCAGGAACTCATGTAGATGTATTCTCCATCTGAGGCTGGGTTGCGTGGATGCCCTTGGGTGGTGATTCCGTCCAATCGGTAAGTGGCGATGTGTGTCAATGGCAAATCCGTCCATTCGGTCTTTTGCTGCCCGGCCGTTTCTTGGGGCGGAGACCAGCGGAGGCGGATGCTGTCGGCCCAGAGCCGGGTGTATTCCAGGTTGGAAGGAGGAATCAAGCCGCTTCCTTCCTGAGCAAGCGCTGGGATGCAGGAAATCGTTCCCATGGCCATGCAGAAAGTCCGAATCATGAAAGACTTTTTCATAAGAAAGTTTTTGTTGGTTTTACGATAGTTTCAGCATTTGTCTTTCTCCGGGATGCCGGGCGGATGTGGCTTCGGGCTTGCTGTCGGGCCAGGGAGCCTGCGTCCCTTTCCCGGCATCCGGCTTGCGGTTCCAAGATTAAGGAAATTTCAGGAAGAGGCAACGGAAGACGGTTCGCCAAAATCCGAACCATGCTGCCGGATGGCTACGTCAAAGACACAACATGTTTTATATGTTGCTTGTTACGTGGTGTTTGTAGAGATGGGGACGAGGTGCGGCGTTCACGCGTCGTCTTGCCAGGGTCTCGTCCGGATTATCCCGAATCGGTCATTAGACACGCCGGGTCTGTTCCCGATGGGGATTATTTGAGATTCATCAGGACTTCGATCAGATTCTCGGAAACATCTAATCCCATTTTCTTCTTGAGCCGGAATTTGGAGGTTTCCACGCCGCGGACAGAGCGGTTTGTCATGATGGCTATTTCCTTGGTGGTCAGCCCCAGGCTGAGCAAGGCGGCAAAACGCTGGTCGCTGGCGGTCAGTCCGGGATATTTCTCGTTCAGGTTCTTGTAGAAGGCGGAGTTGACTTGCTCGAAACTGTATTTGAATTCTTCCCATCCTTTGCCTGCATAGAGTTCCTGCGCCAGGCTTTCTATTTCCCGTAGGCGTTTATCGTTTTCGGCTTTGGAGACAGGCGATTGGAGTCGTTTTACGTTTTCCAGGATGTCTCCGGCTATCTCTTCCGATTTGACAAGCAGCAGGGCGTTTGTAGTCAGCTCTTTGTGTTTCAGTTCCAATTCGGAGCGGAAACGTTCGTTCAGTTTCTGCTTTTCGCTGTCGATGTGCTCTTTGAGGGAGTCGAGGCGGTTGTTCAGCTGGTTGTATTCCCGGTTGCGGCGGATGAGCTTCCTGGCAATGAAAAGAGCGATGCCCAGAGCGGCCACGGCGAGGAGAGCCAGAATGGCTATATTCAGGTTCCTTCTGAATATCTTGTTCTTGTAGATGGCCAAGTCCCGTTCCAGAAGCTGTTTGGAGGTTTCAATCTGGTAGATGTCGAAGTCGGCTTTGAGACGGTTGATGTTCCGCTCGCTTTCTATGTTGAAAATGGAGTCGTCCAGCGATTGTTTAATGGCAAGGTGATTGTAGGCTTCCTTGTAATTCCCATGTTCCATGCAGAATCGGCTGAGCCGTTGGTGCGCCAAGGCTTCCAGCCGCTTGTGGTCCAGAATCGATGCTTCTTCCAGGCATTTTTCCAGCAGTTCCAGCCCGGCTTGGTCTTGCCCTTGATTCAGCAGGACCAAGGCCAGCCCGTATTCGACTTGGTTGCAGAGATAGTGGTTGTGCAGTTTGCGGGCTTCGTCCAGGGCTTTCCGGTAGCAATATTCAGATTCTTCCCACCGGAACAGCGCTTGCAGCGCATTGGCCATGTTGAGCAGGATGGAAACCTGTTTCCCGGTCGTGTCCGCCAGGAGGAAGGAATACTCGTAGGCGCGTTGCAGGCAGTACAGTACCGAGTCGTATTCCCCGTTGATTGCGTGGGCATTGGCTAAATTGTTGAGAACTCCTATCTCGATGTCCCTGTCTTGCAGGCTTTGGTTGATTCTTCTTGCTCGCTTGAGGGCATGGATGGATTCTTGCGGGTTTTTCAGGCTGTTGAATACGTTGGAGATGCCGATGTAGGCCTTGGCCTGCATCCGGGGATTGGTGCCTTGGAGCTTGACAATCTTGTAAAAGTAGGCCAAGGAGTGTTCGTAGTCGGAAACATGGTAGTAGGCGAAGCCTAAGTTGTAGTACAACGATGAAAGGGTCTGGAAGTTGCTGTCATCGGGTTCCACGCAGCGTTGATAGGCGGCGATGCCTTCTTTCAAAACCGTAGTGGCACTGTTGTAAAGTTCGTTGTCTATGAGGTTCTTCGCATTTTCAAGGTATTGCCGTGCCGTATCGATGTAGGTACAACGCCCCCGTGTCTCTTCAGGATTCTGGTAGGCATGGGCTTCCTGCGTGCCGAAGCCCGTCAGGATGCATGAGAATAGTATGAAGGATTTTTTCAACATATCACGGCTTGCCCTTGCGGGACTGACATGCCTTGGATGGAAGCCGTTCCGAAGCCGGAGACCCCTGCGGCGTCGATTACCGGATCAGCCGCATCACCTTGTTCCAGCGTACTTTCTTCAATCCGCTGGCATCCTTGTCCCAGGAGAACCAGACGATGAACGCCTTGCCGACCAGGTGGTCTTCAGGCACGAAGCCCCAGTAGCGGGAATCGGCCGAATTGTGGCGGTTGTCGCCCATGGCCCAGTAATAGTCCATCTTGCAGGTGTAGGTATCGCTCTCTTCTCCATTGATGAAGATGCGTCCGTCCGCTTCCACGCGCAGATCGTTGCCTTCGTAAATCCGGATCAGGCGTTCGTAGAGGGCGATGTTCTTGCTGTCCAGATGCAGCACATCCCCTTTCTTAGGCACATAAACCGGGCCGTAATTGTCCACGTTCCAAGGATAGTCCACCGGGCTGAAAGGGAAGAGCCGTCCATCGCCCATGCCGGCCGGTTCGATGATGGGTTCAACGCCTTGCACGCCGGGAATCTGCCGGATTTTGGCCACCATTTCCTCGGTCAGAGGCACTGTGCCGTAATCGGGATTGAAAAGCATTTTCAAGTCGGCTTCCGAAACGCCCAGCTCGCGCCATGTCTTGTGGGCGACTACCATCGGCGAGGGCAGGATCCGGTAATTATACTGTAAAAGTTCCGGATTTTCGGCCATTTGGCCGTTGATGTAGACTTGGCGGTCTCGAATCGCTACCGTGTCGCCGGGCAAGCCGATGCAGCGTTTCACAAAGTTTTCCCGACGGTCTACCGGGCGGTAAGTGATACGCCCGAAATTGGCCTTGTCGCGCCATACGCGCTCGCGGCCCACTTCCTTGACCAAGGTATTGTAGCTGATATTGCTTTGGAACACGCTCGAAACCGTGTCCCCGTCAGGGAAGTTGAATACAATCACATCGTTATGCTTCACTTGCCGGAATCCGGGCATACGGTGGTAGGGAAGTTCGAGCCAGGTGAGGTAGGAAGGAACGTCCTTGGTGAGCGGCAAGGTATGCTGCACGAAAGGAAAGCTCAGCACGGTCTGCGGCATCCTTGGCCCGTAAGCTACTTTGCTGACAAAAAGGAAGTCGCCCACGTTCAACGACTTTTCCATCGAAGAGGAAGGAATCACATAGCCTTTGAAATAGAAGGCGTGGATGATCAGCACGGCTACCAAGGCGAACACGATGGTGTCGAACCATTCGCGGGCCGAGGATTTCTTGACGGGTGGGAGGTCTTTGGCGCAGGTGTATTTCTCCTTGTTGCGGAAGACCAAATGCGGGAAGTAGAGGAAAAAGAAAACACTGGCGGCTAAGCATTCCAGAATCTTACGGCGTTTGTACCCGTAAGAGGTTTCCACGCACAGCAACCAGAAAATGAAGACATTGATAAAAGGGAAGAACAGGAAGATGAAGTGGGTGTACCATTTCACTTTCAGGATGCGGATCCAGACCCATTCTCCGTAGAAAGGCACTAAGACCAAGTAGGGATTCCGGCCGGAATCTTTGAACACGCCCCACAAGGAGGGCAACAGCAAAAGCTTGTAAACGATAATGGTCAGAATCCCTGCTAACATGGTCTAGTAGTTTTGATTGGAGCCTTTATTTTGAAAAGAATACCTTTTCAAGTTTTTCCCTATCAGAGGTAACTGTAGGGCGCTAATTTTTGTCAAATTAACGCAGGCCTCATTGAGTATTTCTAATAGCGCGAGATCTTGCTGCCACGCTATTTTGCGGCGTGTCAGAACGGCTAAGATGCGAGGCGCGCGAGGGTGAGGGCGACAGGAGTTTACTGTTGTAAATGACTTAGCCCGACCCCTCGCGCAACGAAGCAGATTGGCCGTTATCGCACGCCGCTTTTCGGTTTTTCGAGAATCTCATCAATCATCCCATACTCCAGCGCCTCCTGCGAGGTCATCCAGAAGTCGCGGTCGGCATCCTTGTAGATTTTCTCGTAAGGCTGGCCGCTGTGCTCGGCGATGATGTCGTAAAGTTCCTTCTTTACCTTGAGGATTTCGCGGGCGGTAATCTCGATGTCTGAAGCCTGCCCTTCCGCGCCGCCGAGCGGCTGGTGAATCAGCACGCGGGAGTGCTTCAAGGCCGAGCGTTTGCCTTTGGCGCCGGCGCAGAGCAGGATGGAACCCATCGAGGCTGCCATGCCGGTACAGATTGTAGCTACGTCCGATGAAACGTACTGCATCGTGTCGTAGATGCCAAGGCCGGCATAAACCGAACCGCCGGGCGTGTTGAGGTAAATCTGGATATCCTTCTTGGAATCCACCGAATCGAGGAACAGCAGCTGGGCTTGGATGATGTTGGCCACTTCGTCGTTGATGGCCGTTCCCAAGAAGATGATGCGGTCCATCATCAAACGGGAGAACACATCCATCTGCGCCACGTTCAGCTGGCGTTCCTCGATAATGGTCGGCGAAATATAGGCCCGGGTATAGGCATCAAAGCGGTCCAAAGCCAGACTGCTGATGCCCCGATGCCCCATGGCGTATTTTCTGAATTCGTTGTTCATTTCAGTTTCCTTTTGGAAGTGAATCGGAATAAATATCCGTTTGCTTGTTCTGGAGAATCCGACAACCGCATGGCTATCAGAGAATTCCCCCTTTCAAGCGACTTGTCAAAGAATTCGGACGGTTTGCCCGAAGCCTTTTCCTGTTCTCATAAGTAGCGTGTCAGAACGGCTAAAATACGAGGCGTTCGTTTTTATGATTGCCAAGAAATACCCGTTCCTAAGCGGCTTGTCAGAATGGGCAAGATACAAGGCGCGCGACCGCAGGCAAACCGGAGCGTACTTTTGTACGTGAGGATTTTGCCAAGGGAGTGCAACGCGGTAGATTGCCCATTATCACAAGCCGCTACTTTTTCTGGAGAATAGCCACAAACTCATCCATATCCACATCCTTCGTCTCCATCTGCGTCTTCTCCATGAACAGGGCGGTCAGCTTTTCTTCAAAAACCATGTCGTAGACACGTTTCACTTCTTCCTCGTTCTTCATCATCGAATCGATGAAGGCTTCAATGCGCTTCTTGCTTTCTTCGTCTTCGGCATTTACCGGGAAGTACTGGGCCAGCACCCGGTTCTTGTAGAAGTCGCGCAAATCCTGCATTTCCAGCTTCACTTCGTATTGGGCGGTAATCTTGTTCTGGATCAAATCCCAGCGCAGCGAGCGTTCAATCTGCTTGAGCTCTTCTTCGGGGATGTCGTTGATGGGTTCCTGTTTCTTTTCTTCGGCATCGCGGTTGGTTTCGGAGATGACCCAACGCTTGATGAAGTCCATCGGCAGGTCGAACTTGGTATTGTCGATGATTTTGTCAACGGTATCGACAAAGAGCTTCTTGTCGCTATGCTGCTTGTAGTAGCCTTCGATTTCCTTGCGCATTTGTTCGCGGAAAGCGGCTTCGTCCTTGATTTCCACGCCGGGGTAAGCCTTGGCGTAAAGGTCTTCTCCGGGAACGGCCGGTTCCACGTGGGTGATGCTGTCGATCCGGAAACGGAACTTGGGCGCGATGTTGGCCAGTTCTTCTTCCTTGATGTTGAGCATCGAGGAAAGGTCGGCCTTGTTCTTGAATGCCTTCTGGATTTCGAAATCCACGGTGTCTCCCACCTTCTTGCCGATGAACTGCTTCTGGATGGTCTTCAGGGCAATCAGGTCGATGGCAATCGATGTCTTGGTGTTGATGCCGCCTTCCTTGATGTTGCCTTCTTCGTCCAATTCGAAGAGTTCCCCGCCCAAGGTGTCGGCAGCGCCTGCGGTTTCAGGGCTGCTGACTACGCCGTAGCGGCGGCAGATGCTTTCCTGGTGCTTGTCGATCTGTTCATCGGTGGCCACTACATGGTAAGCCGTCGTCTTGATGCCGGCCAGGTCGATCGAGAATTCGGGAGCCAGCCCGATTTCGAACCACATCGTGAAGTCGCCGGGGTTCTCGAAATCGTATTCGCTCTTCTTTTCTTCTTCCGGCACGGGGAGGGCATGGCCTAAGATATCGATTTTGTTCTCCTTGATATAATTGGTTATGCTTTCGGCCACGATTTTGTTAATCTGATCCATCAGGACGGCCTGCCCGTACATCTTCTTTACAAGTCCCATGGGAACCTGTCCGGGACGGAACCCGTGCATCGTTACCTTCTTACGATAATTCTTCAACTCCTCGGCAACCTTGCCTTCGTAATCCTGGGGTACCAGCTCTAACTTCAGGTAAGCGGACAATTCCCCTTTTGGTTCTCTTGTGATGTTCATTATTTTACAAATATTTAAATATCAGCGTTTCCTGTTTTGGCTTGCGTGCGATGCCCATGTCGGCATCATGCTATTCCAGCGGACAAACCAAACAGCAAAGATAGGTAAAAATCCGAATACGCAGGCTTGGACATGCCAATGCGCAGGGGGCTTGCGGCAAGCAGTACAGTCGTTTGCTACGCTGGGATGTGCTTCCAGTCAGCTATCGTGCCGGTCTTGGAGGAAAACGAAGCCCCGATGCGGAAGAGTTTGCGGGAGTCGGCGGCGTAAGGCCGGGCATATCCTTTTTCTTCTATTTGCCTGAGGGCTTCTTCGGCTGTTCCGTCCAGCTTGAATTCGAAAATATAGACATACTGCGGGGTCTCCACGATGCAGTCGGACCGACCTTGGCTTTGTTCTTTTTCAGTATAAACCGTGTAGACGCTTATCAACTTGAATATAAGGTAGAACGTGTAATGGAAAAAGTTCTCGCGTTCCGGCAAGCTTTTTTTGCGCCGCATGGTGTAAGGAATGTCGGCCAGGAAAGCGGTGAAGATGTCGCGCAAGCTCTCCGGTTGGCCTTGGTGCAGCGCAGAAACAATCTTCCGAATCCAGCTGTCCATATTCTGTTTGGGCTTCAGATAGTTGGAGGCGACTAAGGACACAAAGCCATTTTTGACTTCGTTGTTGGGGAAATCCAATAGGAATGTATGGAAGAACGGGTCGTATTTCTTAATGGTCAGATACCCGCTTTGGTAAATCATGGGCAGGGGCTTTTCCACATCGGCCTTGTAATCCACGAATTCATTGGGGCTGTAGTATTTGCCGGTCATTTCGTTCAGGTTCTCGTGGCTATGGGAGAGCAGGCGGAGCAGGTAGGAAGGTGTTCCGCTGCTGAACCAGAAATCTTGGATGGATTGCTGGTAAAAAGCGTTGAGCAGGCTGAACGGGTTGTAGATATCGGTCATGCGATGGCTGAAATGGTAGCCGTCGTACTGGTCTTTGAGATTCTGGAGTATTTTTTCCCGGCTGAGTCCCAGCTCCCGTGCCATCTGGGCTATCGGTTCGGCAAAGCAGTTCTCCAGTTCCTCTTGGGTGATGCCGCATAGGCTCTCGAACTGGGCGTTCATGCTGATGTCGGCGGGTTTGTTGAAGCCGCTGAACACGCTGACTTGGGAAAATTTGGTGACGCCGGTGAGGAGGACGAACTGGATATCCTCGTCAGCGGCCTTGAAGACCGAGTAAAAAGCCTTGAGGATGTCCCGATGGCGGTCTTCCAAAAGACATTCCTGGCCGTCGAGACTGGTCTTCCGCCCGGTGTCCAGGACATCTAGAATGGGTTTGTCGTACTCGTCTATCAGGACGGCGCAGCGGCGGCCGTATTGCTGCCGGGCCTGGTGCAGGACGTAGGCGAAACGGTTGCCTACGTCTGTGTAGTCAGGACTTTTCCCGTATTGCCTTTCCCAAGATGAGACAATGCCCTCCAAAATTCCCTCCAAACTGCCGGCAGTCAGGAAGTCCCCGCCGTTGAAGTCGATATGGAATACCGGATATTGGTTCCATTCGGTTTCGAGCTTTTCGATGGCCAAGCCTTGGAAAAAGTTCTTTCCGCCCTTCGAAATAGTTCCGGAGCGTGGAGACAAGGAGGCTTTTGCCGAAACGCCGGGGACGGCTCAGGAAATACACGTGGCCGGTCTTGACCAATTGGTACACCATGGCGGTCTTGTCCACATAGACATAGCCTTCTTCTCGGAGTTGTCTGAACGATTGTACGTTTACCGGAAATTTCATCATGCTGCTGTGTTTGGCACGTTTCAATTAAGGCGTATAGGACACACCCTAAGCTGGGGCGCGAAGCTTGGCTGCGAGTTATCGCAGTGCGCACGAAAAAAGCGAAGTTACAAAAAATCCTTGTTCTGGATAGCCTTTCACAGAAATTGCTTTACATATCCGCTGATTGGGTTTGCGGTCGGGCAGGATACGGCTTCCTGTAATCCGGGTCATGATTCCGTGCATGCAGGTAGATGCTGGTTGATGGCCAATGTTTAATTTTGCCATTGATTTCATTGGCGGGATTGTGTCTGGATCGCTCATTGGCTGTGCTGATTTGACTTGAATGGCATCGGTTTCGGCTTGGTATCGATTTCTTTGGGCGGAGTTCAAGCTTGATATGAAGAGCGTAAAGGGCAACGGTTTATGGCAAAATGCACGTATATCACCCCGCTGCGGGAATCTATCGTCACCGCAAGGGGCAACGTTTTACAGTAAAAAAAACTATTCGGTATGAAAAAAATACTGACAACGATGATGGCCGGCATGGTGGCCTTGAACCTTGCCGCCATGGCGCAGACAAAGCCTGTGCCGGGGACGGGCGGCGACAAGTACGTGTCCTACGAAGAACGGAATGGCAACGAATCCATTGTGTACTTTACCCGGAATCTCAGTGCCGAAGGGCTGATCAAGGCCTATGAGCAGGTTTGCGGGAATATTGAAGGCGAAACGGCGGTGAAGTTGCACACCGGCGAGCAAAACGGGCCCAACATTATTCCCCATGATTGGGTCGAATCATTAATCAAAAAAGACTTGCCCGATGCCCGTATCGTGGAAACCAACACCTATTACACGGGCGACCGCTACACGACTGAGCAGCATCGCCAGACCTTGAAGGTGAACGGTTGGACGTTCTGCCCGGTGGACATCATGGACGAGGAGGACACGCTCTGCCTGCCTGTCAAGGGAGGGAAATGGTTCACGAAGATGGCCATGGGCAGCCATATTGCCGATTACAATTCCATGGTGGTTCTGACACATTTCAAGGGCCATAGCCAAGGCGGTTTCGGCGGCAGCAACAAGAACATCGGGATTGGATGCGCCGATGGCCGGGTGGGCAAGGCTTGGATCCATACCACGCCCCATCAGGATAACCAGTGGGACATTGCCAAGGAGGAATTCATGGAGCGGATGACCGAATCGACCAAGGCGGTGGTGGACCATTTCGGCGAGCATATCACTTATGTGAACGTGATGCGCAATATGTCGGTGTCCTGCGATTGCGAAGGGGGCAATGCCGAACCGGTGGTGACGCCCAATGTGGGGATTCTGTCCTCGACCGATATTCTTGCCCTCGACCAAGCTTGCGTGGATTTGATCTACGCGATGACCGAGGCCGAGAACCGGGCTTTGGTGGAACGGATCGAGAGCCGGCACGGGCATCGCCAGCTTTCGTACATGGAGGAATTGGGTATGGGCAATAGGCGTTACGTGCTGATTGACTTGGACAACGGCGGCAAGCGGATTACGCCGGATGAAGCAGTGAAGGGCTTGAAGCCGTTCGGGAAGGACTAGCTTGGTTTTTGCCAAACTTTAGGCATGTTCTATATCCGATAGGCGGCCTTTGGAATGGGGTCGGGCTGGCAAGTCCGGTTCTCTTTTTGGGGGTATGTCGTTTTTGGTGTATCTTCGCAGGATGTTGGCGGTCTGCGGCAATGGCAAATTGACGTGTCATGCGGGCTGAAATGTTGCCGTGCCGTCGGCAGATAATGCAAGATAGGAGCTTATGGAAGATTCGAATGCGGTCATCTGGACGCGGAACTTGGATGTGTACCAGAAGAATGTGAAAATCCTTTCGGATGTGAACTTGGAGATTGCCCAGGGCGATTTCGTGTACTTGATTGGCAAGACCGGCACGGGGAAAAGCTCCCTGTTGCGCACGTTTTATGCGGATATACCGGTGGTTTCAGGGCAGGCGAGCGTGGCCGGTTACGACTTGGCACGGCTGCGGACGCGCGATATCCCTTACCTCAGGCGCAAGCTCGGCATCGTGTTCCAGGATTTCCAGCTGCTGACCGACCGTTCGGTCTATGACAACCTTTCCTTTGTCCTCGGTGCTACCGATTGGAAGAACAAGGACGAGATGGACTACCGTATCCGTCAGGTTCTGGAATTGGTGGGGCTGGAAGCCAAAGCCCGCAAGATGCCTTACCAGCTTTCGGGCGGGGAGCAGCAGCGCATCGCCATTGCCCGCGCCTTGCTCAACAGGCCGGAAATCATCTTGGCCGACGAACCTACCGGCAATCTGGATCCGGACACGTCCGAGGAAATCATGAAGCTTCTTGTCGATATCAGCAAGGCGGGCTGCGCGGTCTTGGTGGCCACGCACGATTTTCTGATGATTACCAAATACCCCTCCCATATCCTGGTCTGCGAGGATGGCCAAGTCCGCCACGAACAGTTGTAAGCGGAAAAATCGGGAAGAGGGCTTTTTATGCGAAGCGACCCTGATAGGGAATAGGTTCTATCGGGGTCGCTTTTGTTTTGTTATTTTGAGAAACTGAAGCAAGGAACCATGTAAGCTGCCGTTCATAAAATAGTTCGGTTTTGTGTTTGAATTTGCATTTTTCCGAACTATTGAGTGCAAAGGTGGCGCAACCCATTCGTAGAGCAAGTTCCATGGAATCATGCCTGTGTTGCGCGTTCTGTCAGGCGAAGCAGCTTGTCCATCCACCCGGCCAGGGGTGCGGGGCAGCTGAGGAGGCCATGGTTGGATTGCAGGTTGCGCATGGAAAAGCGGATACGGTGCTCGGGCTTGTATTTTTTGTTGTATTCGGAAAGGCTGTTCCCGCTGATATTCTTCTCCGCTTTTACTTCGATAGGGACGATTTCTTCTTTCCATTGCCATACAAACTCTACTTCTGCTGTCGCGCCCGATGTCCAATAGCAGGGGATTTGTCCGTCGGAGAGGGAAAGGATGGATTGCAGAACGATGTTTTCAGCCATAGCTCCTTTGAATTCCGTATAATTGGCGGTCGGGTCGGTGACAACGCTGGCAGGCAGTCGAGCCAAACGGCGGAGAAGTCCGCAATCGCATGCATATACTTTGAATGCATCGGTTTCCTGATAGGCAGACAAAGGCATTCCGGGTTTGCTGATATGGTAGATACGGTATATCATTCCGGCCTCTTCCAGCCACATCAGCGCATCTTCGTAGTCCTTTGAACGGGCACCGTTTCGCACGATTCTGTAGATGAATTTGCGGTTTTCCTTGGACAATTGGGAAGGCAAGGAATGCCAGATGGCGTGAATGCGGGGAATGTCTCGGGCTTCAGCGTATTTGGCAAAGTCCATTTCATAGAGGTCGAGTATGTCTTGGAGGGTGGATTCTACGGTTTCGATGCCTTTATTGTCGAGCAGCGCCACAACGGATTCCGGCATTCCGCCCGATACTTGGAATCGCCGGTATTCCGACCCCAGTTTGTTCAGGATGATTTCCGGAAGGTTCTGTATCTCCTTCAATGAATCTACGTACCTGAAAGTTGCAGGATCGCTGGCTTGGAGAAATTCTTTGAAGGAAACCGGGAAAAGCTTGAGTATTTTTACTTTGCCGACAGGAACTGTCATTTTTCGCTTCCTGACAGCTACGCCGAGCAGCGAGCCTGCCGCCACGATGGGGTATTCCGGTGCGTCTTCGTAGAAGTATTTCAAGCTGTTGAGAGCTTCTTCGCATTCTTGTATTTCGTCAAACAAGAGGAGGGTCCTATGAGGCAGTATCGGTTTCTCGCAGTACAGGGCGAGTTCTTTGAGAATGCGGTCAGGGCTTTTGGATGTTTGAAAGACCGATTTCAGTTCCGGCTGGCGGTCAAAATCGAATTTGACACAATGATCGAAGTATCGACGGCCGAATGTTTCCATGACCCAGGTTTTCCCTGTTTGGCGTGCGCCCGTCAGCAGGACGGGCTTGCGGTCGGCAGCGTTTTTCCACTGTTCGAGGGTGTGCAGTATCTCTCTTTCAATTTCCATTCTTCATAAAATAGTTCGGTTTTGTGTTTGAATTTACATTTTTCCGAACTATTGAGTGCAAAGGTAGCGTAATCCATGCGTAAAAGCAAGGATTGGTTCGCCAGCGGAAAAATCACTTTGGCTTGATTTAACCCAAATCGGTCATTAGACACGCCGAGTCCGTTTCTGATTGGGAAAATGAGGCATTCGGGCATCTTGCCCGCTTCTGTCCGCATCCTGTTTCTCGCTACGCCTCGACGTAGCCCGCTACGCCTTCGGCTAGGCGAGAAGCATGCTGCATGACACAAGCGGGCAATCTCCCCAAAGTCTAATGACCGATTTGGGTTTAAGAGAGTGACCCCAAAGCCGTTTTCCTTATCGAGGAACCCTGCCAGAATGTATTCTGCGGGGGGTCTCTCTAGAATAGAATGCAGCGACTTTTGGCTCACCCTCTTTATAGAACCTGCCTTATGGAAGTTGCCTTTGGCCATTGTCGGCCATGCTGGTTTCGAAGTTTTCTAAGATTTCCTGCGCTTGGGCGAAAGTGCTGCATAGCATCAGTTGCATCTTGGCCGGCTTGAAGTGGGGGATGCCTTTGAAGAATCCCGGATAATGGATTTTCATTTCCTGGGCGGCCACTCTTTCTCCTTTGGCCTCGATTTCCTTTTGGAACAGTTCCAAGCAGACCCGTTTGCGTTCTTCAAAAGAGGGCGATGCCGATTCGTTCCTCGTGGCAAGGAAATGCTTGCATTGGCTAAAAATCCAAGGGTTGCCGATGGCGGCTCGTCCGATCAAGACCCCGTCCACGCCGTATTTTTCCCGCATCAAGGCTGCTTTGGCCGCCGAGTCCACGTCCCCGTTGCCGAAGACCGGGATATGCATCCGGGGATTGGCCTTGACTGCGCCGATCAGCGTCCAGTCCGCCTGCCCGGCATAGAGCTGCGCCCGTGTCCGTCCATGGATGCTGATGGCGGCGATGCCGATGTCCTGCAAGCGTTCGGCCACTTCCACGATAGGTTTGCTGCTCTCGTCCCAGCCCAAGCGCGTCTTGACCGTGACCGGCAAATTCACTTCCCGCATGGCTTCCACCACTGCCGAAGTGATTCGGATCATCTTGGGAATATCTTGTAGGATGCCCGAACCGGCTCCTTTGCTGACGATTTTCTTTACCGGGCAGCCCCAGTTGATATCGATGAAATCCGGTTTCCATCGGGCGGCGATTTCGGCAGCTTCTCGCATGCTCTTCTCGTCATGGCCGAAAATCTGTATTCCGGTAGGGCGTTCTTCCGGCGAGAAATCCATCTTCGACAGGCTCTTTTGCCGCACGATGGCATCGGACGACACGAACTCGCTCACCAATACATCTGCCCCGTACCGCTTGCAGAGGCTGCGGAAGGGCGGGTCGGTGACCGCTTCCATCGGGGCCAGCCAAAGGGAAAACTCCCCTAAATCCGTATTGCCGATTCTTGCCATGGTTTTATTGGTTTGGTTTTGATGCCTGCTTTGAAAACCGGGTTTGCACAGGTGATTTTTGCGAAATTGCCAGTATGGATATTGCTTTTTAGCTGTTACAGGGATGGGTTTTCGGTTCAGGCGCGGATTTCAGAAATTCGCGGCAGGAGCGATGCCCATTGTTCCTCGCTCAGTTTGGGGCCGGTCACCTTGACGGCTTCGGTGGCCACCATCGAGGCGATTTCGCCGCATCGGTGCAGCGGAAGCCCGCAACAGAGGCCGTAAAGGAAGCCCGCCGCGTAATTGTCGCCCGCCCCGTTGCTGTCTATTTTGGTCACTTTTTCGGCTTCGATATGGTATAGACGGCCTTGACTCATGATCAGCGAGCCTCGGCTGCCTAATTTGACGATGGCTGTCGGCACCCATTCCGCCAAACGGCATAAGGCTTCCAATTCATGCTTGCCGGTAAAAGCGAAGGCCTCTTCCTCGTTGGCAAAAACGATATCCACGCCTTGCCGCAGCAGCTTCTCGATAAACTCCCGGTCTTCCATGACAATATTGTAGCTGGCTAAGTCGAGCGAGATTTTCAACCCCTTCTGCTTGGCCGAGGAGATGGCGCGTTCCATCAAGGCATGGTTCTGCACCATGTAGCCCTCGATATGGAAGATGTCGTAGCCCTCAAAGATTTCTGCTTTTATATCGTGTTCCGACAGAGTGGCCGCCGCCCCGAGGTAAGTGGCGAAGGTCCTTTCCGTGTCAGGGCTCATCAGGGTGATGGCCGTGCCGGTCTGTATGTCGGTCTGGCTGAAATGGGTCCGGATGCCGTGCTTCTTGAAATAGTCCGTATAGAAATCAGCGTAGATGTCGCCTTTGCCGGTCCTTCCGATGAAGCCGCATTCCCCGCCCATCGTGGCGATGGCGGTAATCGTGTTGGATGCCGAACCGCCGGTGATGACGGCATCGGCCTTGTTTTCGAAATGGTCGAGGATTTCCCGGGCTTTTTCCTGCCCGATCAGGGTCATGCTGCCTTTGGGCAAGCCGAACTCCTGCAATATCTGATCCGATTCCAAATGGAAGATAAGGTCCACCAAGGCGTTGCCCATACCGAGCACTTTGCCCTTCGGGCGGTTCGTTGAAAGGTGGTGGTCGATTCGTGTGTCCATGATACGGGATTTCCTCTATTGGCAAAAAAACTTGCAAATATAGGATTTCAGTCCAAAATTCGAGACGTATTTTTGTAATACATTGAAAATTATAGATGTTGTGTGGGGTCGATGAGATACCTATTTTTGGGTATGCCGGGGTCTTGAAAAATACCTACAAGTTAGTATTGTTTAAACTGGGCGGATGCCCGAATTTTGCAGTCCGGTTCGGGAATGCCCGGGTTTGATTGATTTGCGGGGCGGGGGAAATCCCAATGTACCGGAATTGGCTTTGGAGATGCGGGAAACGCTGAAGTCACCGTGTCCGATAATTCTAAAGGAGTGTAACCTTAAAACAAGAAATAAGATGAAGAAGATTCTTTATTATGCAGGCGCGGCCTTGCTGGGTATGGCTATTTTGGCCTCGTGCGACAAGAACAAGGGCAAAGACAAGGACGATGATGGCACGGACACGGTGGTTTCCAAGCAGATGAAGAACCTGGATGTCTCGGCTTATGACAAATGGGTGTATGTGTCGTTAGAGGACGGTACTTCGGTGGCCAAAGGCATCGAGGAAGCGGCTCCTGAAAAATGGGACATTGCCATGCACCGCGAGAACGTCAAGACCAACGAGGGTTCGGCCATCATGACCGGTGAGACTTCTTTCGATGCCTTGACCGCGATACCCGAAGGCAGCGTCTTCATGCCCGATGAGCTGACCTATACCGAAGTGGCTGTGGATATGAGCCAGATGATGCAGGGAATCATCATTTACGATACCACCGAAATCAATATGGTCTTGGAAGACTGGGTGACCCGCAGCGGGATGCCCCCTGTCTATAGCGTTCAGCCCAATGTCTATGTGGTGCGGACCAAGGAGGGGAAGTATGCCAAAATCCAGTTTACGTCTTACAAAGGCGGGGAGACGGGGGATGAGACTGGTTTTGCTTCCTTTACGTATGCATATCCTGTTTTCGATGGCAAGTGATAATGGGCAATCTGCTGCGTTGCGCGAGGGATTCACGTTCAGTCATGTACTAAAGTACACTCCTTCGCGTTCACCCTCGCGACGCCTTGCATCTTGCCCATTCTGACTTGCCATCTGTTAGGGACAGAGGTTAATAGTTTGTTTGGATGCAGATTGTGTTCTTAAATACGCAATCTCCGTCACGCCTTTGTCTCGGAGTCTTGCATCTTGCCCATTCTGACTTGCCATCGGGAGCGGATTGTTACGGATAATTGCTGTTCCCGTGGGGTATTCGCAATACGGCGGCATTTTCAAAATGTTTGAAGTTCGCGATTGAATGTTTGCGGATTGGCAAATCGAGAGGGGCTGGATTCGTTTATTTAGGGAACTTGCTTTTGGGTAAGACTTGTAATCATTGCGGTTGTGGAAAACTTGAAAAGGATACGTGTTTTGTGGACGGTGGCGGTCTGCCTGCTGGCTCTGCCTGCCCTGCTGCCCGCCCAGCGGCTTAGCGGCGTGGTGCATGACGCGGCGGGCGGCGTGCTGCCCTTGGCCACATTCCAGGTGCAAGGCGGCAAGGGCGCGGTGACGGATGTGGACGGCCGTTTCCAGTATCGGTTCGCCAAGCCGGGGACGTATAGGATATCCATCCGTTATATGGGCTATCACCCCTACGATGCCGTAATCAGCATTCATAAGGATACGGCTGTCGATTTCGTGATGGAGCCTGAACACAACCAGTTAGGCGAAGTGGTGGTGACCGGAACCCGGACACCGAAGATGCTCAAGGACATTCCCGTTGTCACGACGGTCATATCTGAAAGGGAAATAGAGAAGACAGGTTCTTTGACGATAGCCGACGTGCTGCAGACCGAGATCCCCGGCGTGGAGTTCGGCCGGCAGATGGACGGCCAGGTGGTCATGAACATGCAGGGCATGGGCGGGAGCGACATCCTCTTCCTGATCGACGGGGAGAAAATGGCCGGGGAAAGCATGAACAATATCGACTACGAGCGTCTTAATATGGACAATGTGGAAAGGGTGGAAATCGTGCGGGGTGCCGGTTCGGCCCTGTACGGTTCCAATGCGGTGGGCGGCGTGGTCAACATCATCACCAAGGAAGCCGACGAGCCTTGGAGCCTCAACCTGAACGGGCGTTACGGTTCGCACAACGAGCAGCGTTACGGAGCCACTTTGGGCTTTAACCGAGGCAAGTTCAGCAGCACGACCAACGCTTCGTACAAATTCGTCGATACCTATTGGCTGGACAGCAAGGATTCGGTCGGGAACATAGTGGAAAGCTCCCCGATTTACGGTGGGCGAAACCTCAATGTGAACCAGGCCTTCCGTTACGATTTCCGTCCCGGCCTTTCGTTGAAACTTCGCGGCTCTTTCTACCACAGGGAAAGGGATTATTCCGAAACCCGAAAGAACCGTTATTATGACGGCTCGGCCGGAGCTACCTTGAATTATGAAATCAACGACAAGGCGCATTTGCGTTTCAACTACGCCTTCGACCTTTACAACAAGAACAATTTCTATCCGGTAACCGAGCTCACCACCTTGGAATACCGCAATGTGTACAATACGGCCAATGTCCAGTTCGACTACCGTTTCACCGAGAAGAACATCCTCACGGTCGGGGCCGAGTATTTCAACGAGAGCCTGCTCTCCAACCAGTTCGATACCACCGAGAGCGGGGATTGGATGAGTTACGAGGCGCATACGGCCGTGGCCTACGCCCAGCACGACATCAGCTTCCAGGAACGCTACTTCCTGGTCTATGGCTTGCGCATGGATTACAACAGCCAGTTCAAGCTGCCGCATCTCTCGCCCAAGGTCTCGTTCATGTACAAGATCAACCCGGTTTCGATCCGCCTGTCGTATGCCGGAGGATTCCGAGCCCCTTCGCTCAAGGAACGCTATTCCAATTACGACATGGGGAACCAGGGCTGGTTCATCATCTACGGCAATCCGGATCTGAAGCCCGAAAAAAGCCAGAACGCGACTTTGAGCCTGGAATACGCACGGAAGTCGGCAAGTTTCACGGCTACAGGGTATTATAGCTATACGCGCGACAAGATTACCACCGTTTACAACGAGCGTCAGGATACGGCATTCTACCGCAACGTCTACAGCTCGCATACGGCAGGCTTCGATGCCAACCTGATGTTCAAGCTGCCTTACGGTTTCGGCTTGAAGCTGAGTTATTCCTATGTCTATGATTTGCAGAAAGTGGACGGGGTGAACGCCAGCTACGCCCGTCCCCATACCGGGGTGCTTCGTCTGGACTACCATTACGAGAAAAGCTGGTACCAATTGGGGGTTTCCTTGAGCGGGCGGGTGCTTTCGGCGCTTACCCAGAACAACATAGCCGGTTACGAGCAAGACCCGGAGACCGGGATGGAGGTGGCCGTCTATGAAGAGACCCGCTATCCGGCCTACACGCTTTGGAAGCTGAATGTGAACCAGCGTTTCATGGATGCCGTCTCGCTCAATGTCGGCATCGACAACCTTTTCAATTACCGGCCGCAGGCATACGACCTGGTGTCGGGATCTCTTTCCCCGGGGATTACGTTCTACGTGTCCCTGTCTATGGATATTGATGATTTGACCCGTTTTTTCAAAAGAGGAAGATAAACAGGTACATCGGAAAATAAACGTATAAAATGAGGATGAAAACGAAAGTAGGCGTGGCGGCAGCCATAGCCGGGCTTGTACTCTTGCTATGCCTGTCTTGGTGGCATTGGGCATCGCCCACCAGGATTGCTCTTCTCAATTTCCAGGACTTCCAGACGGCCAAGATGGTGAGGTCGGCGGGCAATTCCTTTGTGAAAGTGGAAGCCTTGGGCGTGGACGAGATAGACCGCCTCAGGAAGTACGATGCCGTGCTGGTGTTCGGGATGGGGCTGCGCATCACGGCCGAGGACAGGGCTGAAATGCAGCGTTTGGCCGATAGAGGCCTGCCTTTCTACAGCTATGCGGTGACCAGTCCGGATAACGATATCTGCAATCTGGACAGTCTGCAGAGAGCCACGGTGGAAGCCTATTTGGGTAATGGCGGGACGGGCAATTTCCGGAGCCTGTTCAATTATGTCCGCCGGGAGCTCTGCGGGAAAAGAATGTTTACCGCTGCGGTGGAGCCGGTACGCGAGATAAACCCCGACTGCCTTTTCCATATAGGGGAGGATTTGAGTTTCAATACGGTGGCCGAATACGAAGCCTATTTGGTGGAAAAAGGCCTGTACCGGGACGGGCAGCGCAAGCTTGCCTTGCTGACGGGCATTGCCGGGCCATTCAATACCAATACCGAGCATCTGGATTCCATTATCACGGCCTTTCAGGACCGGGGATACCGAGTCTATCCCGTGGCCGGCTTCGGCAAGCGGATGGCGTTCTTGCAGGAAATACGGCCCGATGCGGTAATCTATCTGCCGCATGGCCGCCTGTTGATGGGGCAGGGGGACAAAGCGGTGGACTGGCTGCGCGAACAGGATATCCCCTTGTTCTGTCCCTTGACGATGAACGCCACTTACGAGCAGTGGATGGCCGACAAGCAAGGCATGGCAGGGGGCTTCCTGAGCCAGAGCGTGGTGATGCCCGAGATAGACGGCGGCATATTGCCTTACGCGCTGATTGCCCAGTACAAGGATCAAGACGGGCTGTATTTGTTCAAGACGATACCCGAACGCTTGCACGGCTTTTGCGAGACGGTGGGCCATTATTTGGATTTGCGTTCGAAAGCTAATAAGGACAAGAAGATAGCTGTTTATTATTTCAAAGGGCCTGGTTCGGCGGCCTTGACGGCGGCGGGTTTGGAGGTTCTGCCCTCCCTGTACCGTTTCCTCTGCGCCTTGCGCGATGCCGGTTATGATTTGACGGGCTTGCCTGCCAGCGAAAAAGAGTTCGAGGACATAGTGATGGAGCAGGGGCCGGTCTTCAACAGCTATGCGGAAGGGAACCGCGACCGCTACCTGGCATCGGGCTATCCGCAATGGGTCAAGGCATCGGATCTCGACGGCTGGCTGAAACGGGATTTGCTGCCCTCTTCTTATCAGGCTTTGACCGAACGGTACGGGCCGGTTCCGGGCGATTACTATACCCGTCAGACCGAGGACGGGCCGGAGATAGCCGTGACCCGGATCCGCTTCGGCAACGTGGTGCTGTTGCCTCAGCCGGTGCAGGGTACGGGCGAAAATTCCTTCCAGGTGGTGCATGGTTCCAATCCGTTGCCACCTTATCCCTATATCGCGGCTTATTTCTGGACCCGTTGCGGTTTCAAGGCCGATGCGATGGTGCATTTCGGAACGCATGGTTCGCTCGAGTTCATCCCGGGCAAGCAGGTGGCCCTGAGTTCGGAGGACTGGAGCGACTTGCTGGTGGGCGATGTGCCGCATTTCTATTTCTACACGATAGCCGATGTGGGCGAGGGCATGATAGCCAAAAGGCGTTCATACGCGGTGACGATGACCTATCTCAATCCGCCTTTCATGGAGAGCGGGCTGAACGACCAGGTGGAAGGCTTGCAGGAAAAGATCCGGGCTTATTTCTCGCAAAAGGACGAGGAGAAGGATTTGACCTCCCTGAATCTGCAAATCAAGGAAAAGGCGGTTTCGATGGGCTTGCACCGGGATTTGGAGTTGGATAGCAACCTGCAACAGCCTTATAGCGATGAGGATATACAGGAGATAGACAATTTTGCCACCGAATTGGTGCAGGAAAAGATTGGCGGCGGCTTATATACCTTGGGCGTGCCATTTGCAGAGGACAAGATTCTGAGTTCGGTGCGTCTGATGTCGAAGGATCCGGTAGCATTCAATTTGGCGGAAGTGGACATAGCCAAGGGCAAGGTGAAACGAGGACAGTTGAAAAACCAATCGTGGTTCGCTTCGCGGTATTACAAACCGGCGGAAACGGCGGTGGAGAAACTCTTGCGGAATCCGAAGGCCGATATCCGGGATTTGATTCTGGGCATGGGCGTGGCTGCGGAAGATTACGCGCTGGCTTGCCAGTGGGAAGAGACACAGGGGATGCGGGCCAGGATGAAAGCGGCTTCGGCCAAGGATTCCAAGCCGGTGGATGCGGCTTCCGGGGCGAGCAGGACAGCCGTTGACGGACAACGGAGGCTGAGCGCCCGACAGGTTGAGCTCGCCAAGGCGGTGAGCAATCTGAAAGCGGCCTTGGGAAAAGTGAATTTCTACCGGGAAGCTTTGCGCGATAGTCCCGAGGCGGAGATGGCCTCGATGCTGAATGCACTGGAGGGAGGCTATGTGCCGCCTACTTCGGGCGGGGATTTCTTAGCCAATCCGTCGGCCTTGCCTACGGGACGGAACCTGTATGCAATCAATGCCGAGACTACCCCGAGCGCGACGGCTTGGGAGAAAGGCAAGAAGATGGCGGAGGAGATGCTGGCCGATTATGCCAAGAATCATGGCGAACTGCCGTCGAAGGTGAGCTTCACGCTTTGGTCGGGCAGTTTCATCGAGAGCGAGGGTGCGACTTTGGCGCAGATTCTTTACCTGTTGGGGGTTGAGCCGGTCCGCGACCGTTTCGGGCGGGTGCTCGACATACGTCTGATTCCGGAAGAGGAATTGGGTCGTCCCCGCGTGGATGTGGTGGTGCAGACCTCCGGCCAGTTCCGCGATTTGGCAGCTTCCCGTCTGGAACTGCTGCAACGGGCTATCGTTCTGGCATCGCAGGCATCCGACAAGGGCAGGAATCCGGTGGCGGAAGGGAATCTGGCGGCGGAGAAGGTCTTGTTGCAGAAAGGCTACAGTCCGCAGGAGGCGCGTGAATTGTCCACGACCCGTGTTTTCGGCGGCATCAACGGCATGAGCGGGACGGGTATCACCGGCATGGTGCAGGCCGGCGACCGCTGGGAAAAGGAGTCGGAGATTTCGGATACCTACCTGCACAACATGGGAGCGATGTACGGTTCTTCTTCGGATTGGGGAGACTTCAAGGAAGGTGTGTTCGAAGCCGCCTTGCAGAATACCGATGTGGTGGTCCAGCCGCGGCAGAGCAATACATGGGGCGCATTGAGCTTGGATCATGTCTATGAGTTCATGGGCGGTCTTACCTTGACGGTCCGCAACGTGACGGGCAAGGATCCGGACAATTACTTCAACGATTTGCGCAACCGTTACCATGCCCGGGTGCAGGATTTGCGTTCGGCTATCGGGGTGGAAGCCAGGACGACCTTCTTCAATCCGCGATACATCAAGGAACAGATGAAAGGGGGCGCCAGTTCGGCCGCCGGGATCTCCGACTTGGTGATGAATACCTACGGCTGGAACGTGATGAAGCCTTCGGTCATCGACGACCGGATGTGGGATGAGATTTACGAGGTGTACGTGCAGGACGTGAACCGTCTCGGGGTCCGCGATTTCTTCGAGTCGGAGAGCCCGGCGGCCTTGCAGGAGATGACGGCGGTGATGCTGGAAACGGCCCGCAAGGGTTATTGGGAAGCGTCCCCGGAACAGCTGGCGAACCTGGCCGAGGTTCATGCTGAGTTAGTGGACGAGTTCGGGGCTTGCTGCAATGGTTTCACTTGCGGGAACGCGCTGTTGAAGGATTTCGTGGCGCGGAATCTGACGCAGGAGAAGGCTTCGCAGTATCGTTCCGATGTGCGCAAGGCCTTGAACGCGGAACCGCTTCCGGACGGGCAGCGTTCGGTGGTTCTGGAAAAGGAGCAGGTTCGGAATGCGGCGGGCGATGCCGTTTCGGTGGATACGACCCGGCTTGTCTTGGTGGTGTTCGGGGTGATGGCTTTGCTGGCAGTGGCCATATCGGTGTTTGTGATAATCAAGCGGAAGCGTGCGTGATGGAAAATGTGCTTTTGATAATGACCTTGCTTTGCTTGCTGGCGGGCGTCTTCAAGAACAGTCTGGCTCCGGGCCGGTATTACCCTTTGGTGTTTGCCGTCCTCTGCGCTGCGGCGGTGTGGTTCAGCGGAAGGTACGCGGTGCGGGTGAACAAGCTTTCGGTGTCCGAGGCCTTGGAAGATTTCAAGGTGATGCAGGATGTGAACATTGTGGTCACATTGCATTTGTTGCTGATTTTGGGCTTTGCCGCATCCAAGCTCAAGAAGGTGTTCGGCTTGGCTCGGCCGTGGTATCTGCGGATGCTGGAATACCTGCCGGCTTTGCTGGTATTGCCTGCCTTCTTTTACTTGTACCTGAGCCTGTTGTTCTCTTTCGTCGGTGTCCCGTTTGGCTGGGTGGGCGGTATCCTGTCGGTTCTGGCTTTGCTGCTGGTGGGCGGCGGGGCGTACTTGTTGCGGATGGCGGTGCCGGAAGAAGAACTCCGGGTGGAGCTTTTGCTGATGATGGAGTTCCTGCTGTTTGTCCTGATGCTTTGCAGCACGATTTTCCATCCGGCGGCGATTGTCTTTAGCCCGGAGACCCGGGTGGACTGGGCTTCGCTGGTGTACACGGCTTTGGTAATCGTGGTGTTGTTCGGCTCCGGCTTTGCCTGGCGTGTATGGCGGCAGCGGCGAAGCGCATGACCGACCTGACCGAGGGTCGCACCGAGGCCTGAGCCGGGATAAAAAAGGATTAATAACCGGAGGCATCCATCTGCTCAGATTAAAATTATTTATAAAGAGCAGATGCGAGGCGTCGAGCCGAAGGGCAGGGAGGGAGTGTGCTTTTGCACATGACCGACCTGACCGAGGGTCGCAACAAAGCAGATGCCTTTATAAATAATTTTAATTATATGGATACGATTTCAAACGTAATGTTCTGGCTCTCCAACGGCTTCCTCATCCCGGTAGTCGTTGGCTTGTTGTTCTTCTTTGTTTGGAGCGTGCTGCTCTTGGGCGGGTTCGTGTCGCGTTATGTGCAGCGGGCCCGGCTGGAAAAGGAATTGGCTTCGCTTCTGGAGGGCTTGGACAAGACCAAGGTGGCGCAGTTGCAGCTGCCGGAGGCTTTGTCCAAGACCCGCTTCGGGCAGTGCATGAGCCGGATAACCGCTTCGACGTATAGCGAAGCCGCTGTAGGCAAGTTGATTTCGGAATACGAGCTTTCCTGTAGCAAGGAACTGAACCAGGCTAAGATTTTGGTCAAGTTCGGGCCGATTCTTGGCCTGATGGGGACGCTTATCCCGATGGGCCCTGCCTTGGCGGGACTTTCCACGGGCGACATCGCTTCGATGGCCTACAACATGCAGGTGGCTTTTGCGACCACGGTGCTGGGGCTTTTTGCCGGAGCGGTGGGCTTTGTCCTCTACCAGAGCAAGCAGCGCTGGGCGCAGAAGGATTTGGTCCGCTTGGATTTTGTGGCCGGATTGAAAAAGGAAGCCGTTGCTTGAAAAAGAGCGGGAATGCCGGAGCGATGCCGATGACGTGGCGGGGAGCGGTTTCCTGTCAGGGTTTTACGAACCTGATATGCCCTTTTTTTCGTTAGGCATAAAGGCGTTTTTGCATTCGGTTTAATCGATAGTTCAAAAGAATTGGAAAAATGCGAAGAAGAATCATAGACGACAACGAGGATCAGGATCCGATGTCGATGCTGTCGAACCTTTTCGATGTGGCGATGGTGTTCGCGGTGGCTTTGATGGTGGCTTTGGTTTTCAAATTCAACATGACGGAGATTTTCAGTCAGGAGGATTACACCATTGTGAAGAATCCCGGCAAGGAGAACATGGAAATCATCACCAAGGAAGGGCAGACGATAAACAAGTACAAGCCTTCGGAGGACCAGAGCGCCCAAGGAAAGAAGGGCAAGCGGGTCGGCGTGGCCTACCAGCTGGAGAACGGTGAAATCATCTACGTGCCGGAATAAGCCGGGACAGCCAAGGTATTTGTCCGTTGTTTCGTGCCATTCTGGCAGGCAAAGGGCGTTATGGCAGGCAAAAGGCTCTTTTGCACGGAATTTGATAGATAAATTTCTTGTTTGGCGGTGGATGCCAAGGGGATCAGCCGGTTTGCAAGACGGCGGAATTTAACTCCTTTTGGTTCGCCTTCAAAGAAAAAAAGATATAAAAACACCTAAAAACAATTATTGTCATGACGATTTCAAAGAAACTCGAAAAAGCGATTAACGAACAGATTACGGCTGAAATGTGGTCGGCTAACTTGTATATGGCCATGTCTTTCTTCTGCGAAAAGGAAGGCTTCAGCGGCTTTGGCAACTGGCTGAAAAAGCAGTCGAACGAGGAAATTTCCCATGCGTACATGATGGCCGATTTCCTGATCAAGCGCGGCGGTACGGCCAAGATGGGCAAGATTGACGAAGTTCCCGGCACGTGGAAGAAGCCTATCGATATGTTCAAGAGTGTCTATGAACATGAATGCAAGGTTTCTGAAATGATTAACAAGCTGTTGGATTTGTCGATTGAGGAAAACGACAAGGCGGCGCAGGATTTCTTCTGGCAGTTTGTCCGCGAACAGGTGGAAGAAGAAGCGACGGCTTCGGATATTGTTTCCAAGATTGAAAAATTCGGGGATTCGGCTTTGTTCATGCTCGATTCCAAATTGGGCGAGCGTCAGTAATCTTGTAAAAATCTGATTCCGCTGACTGTCGTGGATGGGCAAAGGTGGGGGATCTTGCCGGGAAGCGCAGGACAGGGGTGGCCGCACTGCCTAGGGAGTGCGGCTTTTTTTTGTTTTAGGACTTACCGTTTTTTCGGGGGGTATTGAATGTTGGCGTTGCCTTGGGGTGTCGAAAATCGGCAAGGCGTCGCGCGGATGCGTGTTGGATGTTGTCTTCTTGGGTCGATTCGGGGTGTTTCTGTGAGGGTTGTTGTGAGCGGGACTCTGTGGTAATCATGGGGGTGAGGTGTTTCCGTGTTGATATGGGGATATTTCCTCCTGTCTCTGTTTTGCGGAATTTTTGTAAATTTGTCGATTGTGTGATTCTATGGAATGCGTCTCCGTACAGGCGGCGATTGGCTGTGCGCGAGGTCTTTTTGTGCCTTAATGGCAGGTGGAACAAAATATAGAAAAGAAAAAGATGATGGATAGAATTGAATATTTGAGAAAACAGGTTCGTGACATTCCCGATTTCCCGATTCCGGGGATTCTTTTCCGGGATTTGACCACTTTGTTCAAGGATCCTCGTTCGGTGGAAGTGACTACCGACTTGTTGGTGCAGCGTTATGCCGGCAAGGGGATTACCAAAGTTCTTGGAATTGAATCGCGAGGTTTCATTTTTGGCAGTATTTTGGCCTATAAGCTGAATGCCGGTTTTGTGCCTATCCGCAAGAAGGGGAAGCTGCCGGCCGAGAAAGTGGTTTCGACCTATCAGCTGGAATATGGAGAGGACAGCATTGAGATGCACAAGGATGCCTTGGTTCCCGGTGACCGCATTCTGTTGCACGATGATTTGCTGGCGACGGGAGGAACCACGGTGGCGGCGCTCAACTTGATCAAGCAATTGGGCCATTTCGATATTTCGATTTGTTTTTTGATTGAGTTGGCCGAACTTGGTGGGCGGAAAAAGATAGGCCCGGATTACGATGTTTTTTCCTTGCTGTCGTATTAGGCGGCTGGAGGTTGCGTTGAAGAGGCCCGCGTAAGATGCTCGCTCGTTAAGAAGTCCGCTCGTTCGTGCCATTGAGCCTGTTGCGGCAGTTTTTTTTGCCTGTTGTGGCAGTTTTTTTGAATGAGATTGATTTTGGTAGAGATGCGGCGATGGGTGGACTGGAGGATGTGGTTTCGACTGATTGGAAGATGGGTGCGTGGAACATCAAGAGGGATGGGCAAATGCATTAACAAGTAATAAAATATTGAATTTATGGAAAAGAAAAATCCCCCTTATTCGGTAGCTGCCTTGGTATTGGGCATCTGCTCGATTGTTTTCAGCTGCGCTTTTGTCGGCTTGATTTGCGGTATTATCGGCTTGGTCTTGTCGGGTAACGGTTTCAAGGCTTATAGGCTTAATCCGGATGACTATTCGGGTACCGGAATGTTGCAGGCAGGCAAGATTACCTCGATTATCGGGGTGGTTCTAGGTGCGCTTTATGTTGTGTATGCCATCGTTCTTGTTGGCATTATCGGCACTGGATTCACTCTGTTGCCCTTCTTGGAGGGTTGCTAAGAGCTGAGCGCATTGGACGTCCTTTTTCTTGCATCCTGTGCTGATTTTTTATGTTTCACCTTGTCCTTGGGTTTGCAGGCCGGGGGCAAGGTGTTTTTTTAGGGATTGTTTTTACGGGGATGCCGATGACGGGGATGGATTTTGGTTCGGACTCGTTGGAGTATTTGTAGGCGGACAAGGTATTTTTGTATAAGGACTGATTGTAGGAGGCTTTGATGGATTCGCTTTCTTGTTCGGTGGACTCACTTTCTTGGATGTTGCCCTGCCAGTTCCAGCAGGCTTTCGGAATAGCTTGCCCAGGCTGCGGTCTGCAACGCGCCCTTTGGGCTTTGTGGCAAGGACGGATAGGGGAGTCGTTTCTTTCCTATCCTGCCTTGTTGCCGTTTTTATGCGTTCTGCTGCTGGCTTTGGTCTGCGTCTTCCGGCCTCGCAGGTTCTGGCGCAGGCTGCTTCTCTTTTTTGCTTATCTGACTTTGTTTCTTGTCTTGATTCACTGGGTGTACATGCTGTGCAATCCTTGAACGGGTAATACAATCCGCTCCGCTTGCCGGAGCTTTCGCTGAGCGTACTTATGGTCACTCCGGAAACGGCGCATTCAACCTTTGGTTTTTGGGGCTTGGCGGCGGTATATGGTAGCTGCTGAAATCAAGTACGGTGCCAAGACGGCGACCGCTTCCGTGAGTTGACGGCGGTATAGGGGAGACGCTGAAATCTTATCGATGAAGTGTTTTTGGTACGCTTATGGCTTTGGCATCGATGGATTCCAACTTTTTCAGATAGAGGATGAATACATCGGTCGGGTTGCGCCGGGCCGGGTCGGTCTTGGCAAACGCTTCATCGCGTTTCCGGAATACTTCGGTGGGATATCCGTCGCCGCCCGATGAAAGGAAATTTTCGGTGACAATGATGTAATTTCCAGTGTCTTGAATAGGAATCCGCTGCCCGTTCCCCGTATATACAATGCTTTGAATCCGGTCTTGGGCATCGAGCGTTATTTCCATGTCATGGTATTGCAGCCAGCCTAAGTCCCGGTTGATGCCGTACTGGAAGAGCTGCCGTACTTGCTGCCCGTTGAGGTGGAAGGCATTCAGCACCCCGCCGAAAGGGATGATGTTGCCGGCTTGCAGCTTGTTGACCGGGCCTTCGGGAAGGATGGTCCGGATGGCTCCGTAGTTGCAGACCCCGATGACTATCTTGTTGCTGTCCTGGGGCTTGGCTTGCAGGTAGCAGTCTTGGTAGGATTGGGTCACGAGCGAACCTAAGAGGCAGAATCCGCTGCCGGGAATCAGGTCTTCGGGGTTCATTGCCTGCTGGTTCTGGCAGATCACGTTCTGGAATCCGTATTGGGGATCGTTCAGGTATTGGTTCACGATTCTTTGGATGTTCGGGTCTTCGTTTTGGCTGGGATCCATCAGGTGGGCACCGAGGAAACGGCTCTGGATGTGTCCTTTCCTGTCCCGGCTTATTTCGTATTGCAGCAGGGCTAATTTCCGTCCGTAGTTCCGGGCTTGGACTATCGGCATGCTGTCTTTCAGTCCGCAGACTATTTTGTGGGAATGGCCGGAGATGATGCCGTCTATGCCTTCGATCCGGCTCAGTCCGTCGGTTCCGGCATCGGTGAAGATGATTCGGCCGTCTTGGTTATCGGTGCCGATATGCGCCAGGAGGATGTGGAGTTCGGCGCTGTCTTGCAGCTGTTCGGCTATCTGCGCGGCCACCGGGACGGGGTCGGCAAAATCCAGGTCTTTGACGATTTCGGGCAGGGCTGCGGTCTTGGTCTCTTGGGTGCTGAGTCCGATGAACGCGATGCGTACCGGGGTGCCGTTGCGCAGGGTGTCGTGTTTGATGGCGTAGGGGATAGCCCAGTCGGGACGGAGCCTTGCGGGTTTGCCAGCGGTTGGATTTGGTGTTGGGGTCGATGCCGAAGTATTGGTGGATGCCGGTTGGGGCGCGGCGTTCGACATGGATTGGGGCGCGGCATCTGAGGATGGATAATAGAAAATGTTGGCTGCTATGTATCGGGTCGGTCCCCAGTGGAGTCGTTCTATCATGGCGGGGATTCCCCAGTCGAATTCGTGGTTCCCGATGGCGGAGTATTCCACTTGGCAGGCTTCGAAGAATTCCTTCAAGGGTCTGCCTTGGGTGATTCGGGGAAAGTACCCGCCGCTGTAGTTGTCGCCTCCGGCTACTACAATCACATTGGGGTACTCTTGTCGTATTTTCTGGATGGTGGCGGCCAGCCGTGCGGCGCCCGGCACATCGCCTTCTTCCTGGAACGCTCCGTGGAAATCGTTGAACGAGACGATGGTCAGGGTGTCTTTTGTTGCTTTGGGCCGTTTGGCTTTGGCTTGTTGCGGCAAGACTCCGAGCGAGAACGCAAAAGCGAGGATGGAAAGGCAGAATTTAGTGTTCATGGTCTTATTTGTAATGGTCTGCAAAGATAGAGCAAGCCGAGCGCAGAGCCGAACGGAGTTCGAGCTATGCTGAGGCGCAGCCTATCTTCGAGACGAAGTCTGCAAAGATAGAGCAAGC
>CALUMK010000010.1 GCA_944321735.1 uncultured Bacteroidales bacterium | reverse complement strand
GGCTCGACGCCTCGTATCTGCCTGCCGGAAACGCTTTTTACCGTTATGGAGTGGATTTTGCTTTTCTCACCCTCGCGGTGCCTTGAATCCACTCGTTCTAAACGCTTTTTATTACGGTGTTATTGCATCTACTTCGTTGCGAGCCTTGTGCAGGTCGGTCACGTACAGAAGTACGCTCCCTCCCTGCCCGGCGGCTCGACGCCTCGTATCTGCCTGCCGGAAACGCTTTTTACCGTTATGGAGTGGATTTTGCTTTTCTCACCCTCGCGATGCCTTGAATCCACTCGTTCTAAACGCTTTTTAGTAGAGAGGCTTCGCCGTCTTTCGGCTCGGTGTCTCGTATAATAGAAAAGCCGGGTCGCCCCGGCTCTTCGTGAAAAGTAATTTATGAAAAAGGTTATGCTCTGAGTTCGGATTTGGCGATGGAGGCCCATCCCATGATACCTAAGATCAAGCAAACGATGCTGAGGATTGCCTTGATGATGGCACCGGCAACAGGAATAAGACCCAAAAGGCCGCCAACCAATCCAAGAATCATGGCTATGAATAGCTTGGAGCTTCCCGAAGCAGCTAAAGCTGGCAAGGTGGTGGAGTTCTTCATTTTGTTGAAACCAATCAGCATGAAGATGAGGCCGACAAAGCCTACGATGCTGCCTACAATTCCAGCCAAGGGGATGAAGCCGACAATCGTGCCGACCAATCCTAAGATGACGCCGATGAACAGATTGCTGGTGGCTGGAGCGTCAGGACCGCCTGCTGTGGCTTTTTTGATTCCGTTAATACCAATCAGATAAATGATGTAGCCGACAACCGTGGCGATTCCGAGGAGGATGGACAAAATCATGGGGCCTACTCTGACTTCTCCTTGCAGGAGTCCTGCCACGCCAGCGCCGGCGCCGATAATGCCGACAATCACGGCCAAAATAGAACCTAAGTTCTCAATCAAAAAGCCGTAATAAGCTTTTTTTACGCCCGATTTCCAAATAGTTGCTTTTTCCATAACGCAATTTTTTTTAGTGATGTTTATTGGGTTTATTGTGTGTGCGAATGCTTATTGCTGTTTTACAATAGTAGTACGTTTGGTTGTTTCAGAAAATGGTTTTGTGGGTATGAGTTTTTTTAATGTTTTTATATGTGTACGTTTTTGAGAGGTATGCTTGGTCGTTTTTCCCGTTAACGGTTGTACGTGTGCGGGCGATAATGGGATGTCTTGGTGTAAGACCTTATGCGCAAATGTATGGTGTTAGGGGCGTTTTAGAGGTGGTAAAGGATGAAAATCGCATAGTGAAAAGGAAAAAGCATGAATCGGAAAAGAAAAATATTCGTTCAAAAAAGAAAAAATGCCATACTTGTATGGATGTGGCAGGTACGATTTTTCCGGATAGTCATGACTTGCCGAAACAGCTGCCATACAGTGAATGCGAAGGGATATATTTTTGAATATGATACGTCTCTCTCTCTCTCTCTCTCTCTCTCTCTCTCTCTCTTAGAGGGCTGCATCGATCGATCGATTGATTATAAATACTTAAAAGTCGTGCGGGTAGCATCCTGGGGCTGCTGGGGGCTTTTGCGGACTTGTTGCAAGAATCGTACTTTTGCCGTGCTGCAAGCGTTTTTTGTCTTGAATTTGTAAGGACGGTATGGAAAAAATCTATCTGTTGGTAGCAGGCGGGACCGCAGCCCTGTTCCTGTTTTGGGGAATCAATTTGTTGATTCACCGCAAGGGGAATGCCATGTCTTCTGCTTGCGATGCCTTGGGGGTTGTGACCTTGTTCTGGGCGGCCTTGTTTTTCAAGGATTGCGTGAAGCTGGTCTTGGGCGATCCCGTCCAATGGGGGCAAGTCTCTTCGGCTTTGGATTTCATGGCTGTCCCGATTACCTCGATCTATCTTTTCGGATTGTGCCGTCCGCAATGGGTCATACGCCGCTGCCTGACGGCCTTGTTCCCTTATCTGATTTCTTGCGCCTGTCTGTTTGTCTGGATGCTGGTTTCGGAGCAGCATTCGCGTCTTTGCTTTGTCTTGCTTCTGGCTTTATCGACGGTGTATTCTTTGGTTATGCTGGCTTTTATCATTCATTCGATTCATACTTATCACCGCTACCTGCGGGAGAATTTCTCGTATGATGACAGGATGAGCATGCAATGGGTGGTTTATGTCAGTGTGTTGTTTTTCTTGAACTGCCTATTGTATTTCCTTTCTTATGTGGCCGACTGGTGGGATATCGTGTATTATGTTGCCATTGTTTTGATATGGTGGATTCTATATCGGCATACGGTTCGCCAGCGTTATGTGCCGATGGGGGGTGATGCCGAAAGCCCGCAAGAAACTGATGCTGGCAGGCTTGGCGAGGATGCGCTGGCGGAGGATACGGGAAATCCGGCGGGAAAGAAGCTTCCGGATTATGCCAATGTCCGGGTGGATGTCCTGGAGGAAATCGGCAGCAAGATAGAGAACACGATGCAGACGGAGAATCTGTATTTGAATCCGGAATTGAACTTGTCCATGTTGGCATCCCGTGCGGGGACGAACAAGACCTATGTGTATCAGTACCTGAAATATTGCAAGAAGGTGTCTTTTTGGGACTATGTCAACAATATGCGGATTGAGAAGAAAGCGATTCCGATGCTGGAAGAAGAAAAGGCCTATACGATTAACGAGATAGCCTACGCGTCAGGGTTCCAAAGCCCGGCCACTTTCCGTCGGGCCTTTGCCAAGAAGTGTGGTTGTGTCCCCAGCCAATACAAGGGAAAGATGGCGGGTTCGGAAAGAAAAGCGTAATTTCGCGCTCTGCAAAGGAGGCGTTTAGCGGATGGGCTGGATTTTGCCTGGGCATCCGACGAAAAAGACGCTTCGATAGAGAAAACATACGCTATGCAAGTTATTACCAACATCAAAGGCTTGGTGCAGATTCTGCCAGCCTCCGTCTCCTGTGTCAAAGGCAAGGAAATGCAGAAACTGGAAGTCCTGTCGGACGCATTCCTGTTGTTCGACGAAAACGGGATTGCGGACTTCGGCACGATGGAACAGTGGAAATCCAAAGCGGCGGAGTATGCCGGAGTGGAAGAAACCGATGCCAAAGGAGGCTTCGTGTTCCCGGCTTTTTGCGATTCCCATACCCATATCGTTTATGCAGGCAGCCGGGAAATCGAATACAACGACAAGATACGCGGCTTGAGCTATGAGGAAATCGCCAAGCGGGGCGGGGGTATCCTCAATTCGGCCGATCGTTTGCGGCAGACTTCCGAGGACGAGTTGTTTGAATCCGCCTGGGAACGCTTGCAGACGATGTGCGCCTACGGGACCGGGGCGGCTGAGGTCAAGAGCGGTTACGGCTTGGATTTAGCCAATGAATTGAAGATTCTTCGGGTGATAGCCCGTCTCAAGGAAAAGTCCCCGATGACGATCCGGGCGAACTTTTTGGCGGCTCATGCCGTGCCGAGGGAATATATCGGGCGGCAGACCGAATATGTGGATTTGATAGTGCGCGAGATGATTCCGGCGGTGGCGGCCGAGAAACTGGCGGATTTCGTGGATGTGTTCTGCGATCAGGGTTTCTTTACCGTGGAGGATACCGAACGGATTCTGGAGGCCGGGGCGAAATACGGATTGCGGCCCAAGATTCATGCCAACGAACTGGCTGCATCGGGCGGCATCCAGGTAGGGGTCAAGTACAAGGCTTTGTCGGTGGATCATTTGGAGCATGTGGGCAAGGCGGAGATAGAGGCTTTGCTGGGCAGCACCACGATGCCGACGGTTCTGCCGGGCGCGGCGTTCTTCTTGGGAATGCCTCTCAGTCCGGTTCGGGAAATGATGGAAGCCGGCCTTCCGGTGGCCTTGGCTTCGGATTTCAACCCGGGATCCTCTCCTTCGGGCAATATGCAGTTTGTGATGTCTTTAGGTTGTATCCGTTACCGGATGTATCCGGAAGAAGTGGTTCATGCTACCACCATCAATACGGCCTGCGCAATGGGCGTGGAAAAGGAATTAGGCAGCATCACCAAGGGCAAGAAGGCCAATTTCTTTATCACCAAGCCGATTCCTACTTACGAATATATGCCGTATTCTTACGGAGACAACAAGGTAGCGTCCGTTTACCTGAACGGGAAGAAAGTGATGTAGGAAGGGTAGGGGATGAACGGGATTGTCAATTTCATCAAGAACTGGGCTTTGATTATCGCCCTGCTGATAGGCAGCGTGGGCAACAAGTTTTTTGTGCAGTATGCCGACAAGACGGTTTACCTGATTTTTGTCATGCTGCTGTTCACTTTCTGTAGGATTGATCCTTCGCAGTTGAAGTTCAGGAAAGTGCATGCGTTGTTCCTGTTGATTCAGGTTGGCGGGGCTATGGCGATGTATTACGCGCTTTCCGCTTTGGGATGGAACGATATGGCAGAAAGCTGCATGCTGTGTTTCCTGTGCCCGACGGCGGCGGCTTCGGCAGTGGTGACGATGAAGCTGGGCGGAGACGGGGCATCGAATACTACCTATGTGCTACTGTCCAGCCTTATGGTGGCTTTGGTGGTGCCTCTTTGGTTTCCGCTGATTCATGAGCCGACTCAGGAGATTCCGTTCTGGCAGGCGTTCTGGAGCATATTGAAGCGGGTGCTGCCGCTTCTGGCCGGGCCGTTCCTGTTGGCGATGCTGCTCAAATATACGTTGAGGAAAGTACACGATGCGTTTGCCCGCTGGCATGAGGTCTCGTTTTACCTTTGGGCATCCTGCTTGATTTTTGCCGCGGCCCAGATGGTGGACGCGATGAACCATAGTTCGGCGGGATTGGGCATGATGGCGGTCTTGGCTTTAGGCTCTTTGGCGATTTGTTCCTTGCAGTTTTTCCTTGGGAAACGCTTGGGCGGGCATTACGGGGATAGGATTAGCGGCGGCCAGAGCTTGGGGCAGAAAAATATTATCCTGGGAATCTGGATTGCAGGGATGTTCCTGATGCCTTCTACCGGAGAAACGCCTCTGGCGATTGTCGGCTTGGGTACCTATATTATATGGCAGAACATTATCAATAGCTGGCAGCTGTACCGGAAGCGGATGCGGGATTTGGGCGAGAAGGCGCACCATGCGGAGCTGGTTCCTTGAATGGGCCTGGGTTTCTTGTTGTTTGATTTGTAGACAGTTGCAGATTAAAGGTGGGTTTTATAAATTGGGTCGGGACGATTTTTTTTCGCCGGACGAGCGGAAAAGCGACCGAAAGGCTCTCTTGCCTAACCCAATGCAACCACTAGCCGAATTTATAGAGCATGCCTAAAGAAATCCATTCTGTTTCAGAAGTTCTTTAATCTCTGCGGCAGAGATGCTGTCTCTTTCGGATTTATCGTAGATGTATAGAAGGTTGATTTCGGTTTCTTCTATCTTGGTGATAATCGTGTAGGTGATGACCCTGGCTCCGCCGCTTTTGCCTTTGCCTTTGGACTGGATGGCCATGCGGATTTTTCTCAGGCCGTTTCCCAAGTCTGTGCCGAGATCGGGCTTGGCAAGAAGTTCTCCTTGCAGTTTTTGCACATCATTTAGCAAGGAGCGGTACCGTTTGCTCAATCTTTTGAATTCTTTTTTGAAGGTAAAGAGAACCTCGACTTTACAGTTCATTTTTCATCTCCTTAATAAAAGAATCGAAAGATTGTTTCCGGCCTGCTTTCAAGTCCTTCAGTCCGGCATCGATGCCGGCTAAGATTTCCTCTTTGCTGATAAATTCCGCTTCTTGTTCTTTTTTTTGTGCCTGGATGTCCTCGGTCAGTTTGGACGACAGCCATTCCTTGTTGCGCAAGGACATGGATTGTATGGTCAACCACAGGCTTTCCATCGAGATGCTGGCTTTCATGGTGTGGGGATTTTTATATTATTTGTGCAAAGATAGCGATTTTTTCAACAGGCTTGTGTAAACAATTTGATTATCTCAAATAAATGATGTACCTTTGCGCTCCATTTTGCGAAAAAGAGTAACAGAGATATGTATTTGACCACAGAAAGAAAGAAAGAAATCTTCAAGACCTATGGCGGTTCGGAAAGCAATACCGGAAGCGCGGAAGGTCAGATTGCCTTGTTCACCGAACGGATTCTCCATCTGTCCGAACATGTAAGACAACACAAGAAAGACCGTTTTACCCAACGTGCGTTGGTTACCTTGGTAGGCAAGCGCCGTAAGATGCTCGACTACTTGAAGGAACGGGACATCGAGCGCTACCGTGCTATCCTGCAACAGTTGAATCTGCGTAAATAAGCAGGCTGTGTGGATACAGACAGCTCTGGCAATGAAAGGCAATTATGTTTCGTAATTGCCTTTTGTTGTATTGTGTAAAATATAAGTAATTGATTCTTAATGCAATATTTTGTCGGTGCCGCTGTTCCCTGCAAAGCGAGGGTCTTCGATGGGGTCGGTTTTGGCATCGCCCGCTTTTTGAAGAAGGGATAAATTGTATTGGGAATCAATTTTTTGCTTTGTAGCGAACGTAAGTAAAATAAAGAATAATGCCCCGGCGGACATATGGCAATACGGATGATGCCCGCTCGAACGGGGTTAGTAATTTAAAGTTATGGTATTAGGTACTCAAAAAACGTTCAACTTGCCCGATGGCCGGGAAGTTGTGATTGAAACTGGCAAGATTGCCAAGCAGGCCGATGGTTCGGCCGTTGTGCGATGCGGCGACACTGTGCTGCTCGCCACTGTCTGCAGCAAGACCGAGGTAGGGGAGGATGTGGATTTCATGCCCCTCACGGTTGACTATCAGGAAAAATACTATTCTGTAGGCCGTTTTCCGGGCGGTTTCTTCAAGCGTGAAGCCCGTCTGTCGGAATACGAAATTCTTATTTCCCGTCTGATCGACCGCGCTTTGCGGCCTTTGTTCCCCGATAACTATCATGCCGATACCCAGGTGCTGGTTTACCTGATTTCGGGAGACAAGGAAAACTTGCCTGATGCGTTTGCCGCTTTGGCCGCTTCGACCGCTTTGACCATTTCGGACATTCCTTTCAACGGCCCTATTTCCGAAGTGCGTGTGGCCCGCGTGGACGGCCAGTTCGTGATCAACCCTTCGGTTTCGCAGATGGAAAAGGCCGACTTGGAATTGATGGTCGGTGCCACGATCAACGATATTTCGATGGTGGAAGGCGAGATGAAGGAAGTGAGCGAGGAAGTGATGGTGGAAGCCCTCAAGGCCGCTCATGAAGCTATCAAGGTGCAGTGCCAGGTGCAGATGGAACTGGCCAAGGAAGTGGGCAAACCCAAGCGGGAATACTGCCATGAAGTGAACGATGAAGCCATCCGGGCTTTGGTTCACGAGAAGTGCTATCAGAAGTGCTACGACTGCGCTCGCGAATGCGTGGCCGACAAGAAGCTCCGCGCGCAGAAGATCGATGAAATCAAGAAGGCTTTCATCGAAGAGAACTTCACGCCGGAAACTTTGGCAGGCAAGGAATTCATGATTAGCCGTTATTTCCACGATGTACACCGCGAAGCCGTGCGCGATATGATTCTCAAGGAACGTATCCGTCTGGATGGCCGTGGTTTGGAAGACATCCGTCCTATCTGGTGCGAAGTGGATGTGCTGCCCGGTCCTCACGGTTCGGCTATCTTTACCCGTGGCGAGACCCAGTCGCTCAGCACGGTGACTTTGGGTTCCAAATTGGACGAGCAGACTATCGACGGGGCGATTGTGGAAGGTTCCAACCGCTTCCTGTTGCACTACAACTTCCCGCCTTTTGCTACCGGCGAGGTGAAGCCGGTGAGGGGTACCGGGCGCCGTGAAATCGGTCATGGCAACTTGGCGATGCGTGCGTTGAAGCAGGTGCTGCCTTCCCAGGACAAGTGTCCTTACACGATCCGGGTGGTTTCGGATATCCTCGAATCGAACGGTTCCTCTTCGATGGCTACGGTTTGCGCCGGATGCTTGGCGTTGATGGATGCCGGGGTACAAATCAGCAAGCCGGTGAGCGGTATCGCGATGGGCTTGATTACCGACCCAAAGACAGGCAATTACGCGGTTCTTTCCGATATTTTGGGCGATGAGGACCATTTGGGCGATATGGACTTCAAGGTTTGCGGTACGCCCGATGGTATTACCGCTTGCCAGATGGATATAAAGATTGACGGTCTTTCTTATGAAATCTTGGCCAAGGCTTTGGCGCAGGCGCATCGCGGCCGTGCCCATATCCTGGGCAAGATGCTCGAAGTGATGCCGGCTCCGCGTGCCGATTACAAGCCACATGCTCCGCGTATCGTCCAGATTCGGATTCCGCGCGAATTCATCGGTGCGGTTATCGGAACCGGTGGCAAGGTTATCCAGGAAATGCAGCGTGAAAGCGGTTGCGAAATCTCGATCGAGGAAGTGGGCGAATTCGGCATCGTGGATATTGCCGGAAGCAACAAGGAAAGCATGGATATGGTGCTGGATCGCATCAAGGCCCTTACCTCCGTGCCGGAAGTGGGCGAGGTGTACGATGGGGTTGTCAAGACGATTCAGCCGTTCGGGGCTTTCGTGGAAATCCTTCCCGGCAAGGACGGCTTGCTGCATATTTCGGAAATCAGCTGGAAGCGCGTTGAAAAGGTGGAAGATGTCTTGAAAGAAGGCGACCACATACAAGTGAAGCTGATAGAGGTGGATCCGCGTACCGGCAAGCTCCGTCTGAGCCATCGTGTGCTGGAACCCAAACCGGAAGGCTATGTGGAACGTGCTCCGCGTGGCGATCGTCCGGAACGGGGCGAACGTCCTGAGCGTCGTAACGGCGAGCGTCGGGAACGTCCGGAACGAGGCTATGATCGCGGCGAGCGTTACGACCGTGGCGAAAGGGGCGAACGTCCGGAACGTCACGAACATCGTCTGAGCGCTCCTCGTCTGCGGAACAACCCGCCGATGGAAGATGGCGAGGGGAGTGCTTCGGCTCCGGTGGTGCCGCAGGATCCTGCTGACGACATGATGTAAATCCGTTTTCTCGTTTTATCTTATAAATAAAAGCGGCCAAGTTACAGTGTAGCTTGGCCGCTTTTGCGTGTTCAGGCCTATTGGAGGATGAACTTCATGAGGCAGGAGCCGTTCGAGGTGGTGATTTCTGCCAGATAGAGCCCTGGTTGCAGGTCGGAAATGTTGTAGCCGAGGTGGTTGCTATGCAGGTTCTGTTCCTGTCTGACCACTCTGCCGCTGAGGTCGATGATTCTCAGTCCCAGGATGCGGGCATCGCTCGAATAAAGATGGATTTGCCCCTTGGCCGGGTTAGGATACAGCCGGATTTGGGCGGACAAGGGATCGCTGTTGTGCGACGAGGGTTTGTTGATGAGAATATCATCTATCATGAAGATGAATTTGTTTTCGGATACGCATTGGATGGCGATATGTATATCCTTGCCTGCGTAGTCTGACAAATCTATCTCCACTTGTTCCCATTCTACGGACGTGGCTTCTCGGGTGCCCCCTACCATTTGGAAGCTATTCGGGTTCATATCGGTTTCGGATACAAGCACATTGAATAATTCCGGATTGTAGTCGGCAGCGAGAATCTTTACCCAGAAACTTATTTTCGCGTTTTCCGCGGGCATGGTCAATTTGGGGGAGATCAGCCAGTCATCGTTGGGCCCGCCGCCGATGGGACAGATGCTGACACCTAGTTTTTTGCCGCTGTGCGGGTACAGGTTGCTGGCTTCGAGCGAAGGTGTCGCCTGGGAAGGATTGAATGCCATGAAGGCGAAGGGTTCGTTCATGTGCGGGAAAGTTGCATTATTGGGAGCATACGTGGGGCTGCCATCCCTGTCTAAGGTGATCCAGGCCGGGTTGAATCTTTCCACAGAGAAGTCTTGGCAGTGTTCCCAGTCCATTATGTAAGGATCTGAAGGGACTTCGGACTGGATTTCTCGCTGGGCTGAATCGTTTTCCGGTACTTCGTCCTCTGGCAGTCTGGATGCGACGGTCAGCAAATAAGTCCCGGGCCGGGACAAGTCGGCTTCGAACTCGACCATTTTGCTTTCGTAGGGTAACAGGTCTATGGTGGTGGTGATGTCTTTCTTGCCGGTATTCAGCGAGACAGGTACATTTTCAAGGTTCAGGTATCCATTGTTCCGGATGGTGGCTGTTACGGATTCGTTGGCAGCGAGAATCCCGTTTTCGGCAGGGCTGTCTATGGAAACGGTTTCCACGTCTTTGCCAAGGACATGCCCGTGATGGCCCAAGATGGCCCGGAGTGCGATATTCCCGTATTCTCCAATGATTTCCGTCTGCTTGTCCAGGACTACGATGAATGAACCGGAAGGAGTGTCGTCGTAGGCGATGGCGATATTGTCTGTGCCTGTTTGGTAGAGTGCGATCAAGTAATGCCCGGCAGGCAGCAGGCGGTCGGGAATATCGTAGGCGACGAGCCCTCCGCGCAGCGGCCGGGTTATGGTTTCCTCGAGGAGAAGCCTGCCGGGCATTCCTGTCGAGGTGTCTGCTGCATATATCCGGACTTCCATTTCAAAATCCTGTTCTGCTATCCCGGTCATGTCCATCATCCCTATCTCGATGCCTGTCAAGGTGTCTGTCTGGCTCAGGCTGAACAGGTTCGCGAATCCGAATGCCTGGGTTCCGATGCCGTCGGCATAGGAACGGCAGCTATCATGCGCGTACATTGTGTCGGATATGGAAAAACTGTATGTCCTTGCATTGTCGCTGGGATAGGCGTCTTGGCCTTGCGGGCAGGCTTCGATTCTGAAACTGCCTGTATCCGTGGCGGCAGGCGGCACGGTGTTCTGGAAGAATACTGAACGGATTTCTCCTGCGTCCAGGAGGAATGGCTTTGATTGTGCCATAAGGGTGCTTCCGTTCCAGATATTGATGTGGCACTGCTGTTTCGAAGCGCCTCGGTTCTCTGCCTGTACAAGGAATGCAGGCTTTTCGGTATGTCCGGATGGGGTCAGGCGCGCCAGGGACGAAGTGGCTTCGTTGATTCGAATGTCGCATTCCGGGACTTCAATGATGGAAACAGATTGGACATAGAGCAGGCATGTGAGGGATTCAGGCAAGATTGCCAGGTTGAATGCGCCTTCTTCTGGAATGGCGAAGTCGACATCGAAGGTCTGGAACTTCTCCTGCGTGTAGCAATTGGTGAATTCCTGTATTAGCTGGTATTCTTCAAAGGGGCTGCCCGGCACTCCGATCAGGATGGCGAAATTCTCGTAGGCCTGGATTCCCAGAATGTTCATTCCGGCTCGGATCTTCAGGGAAAGGCGGTACATTGTGTTTCCCTTGAGGTGTATGCAACGAGAATAGAGAGGGGAGATGGCAAGGTCTCTCATGCCATGCAGCACGGAGTCGTATGTCCAGCACCCTTCTTCATGCACCCATTCCGCTCTTTGGCCGGCTTCTGTCAGATCGGCAAAGTAGGGAGGCTCTTGAGGGGAAAAGTGCGTGACATGCCCTTTCGACATGTCATTCTCCGGATATGCATCGGGCAAGGCTCCATTGGCGGCATCGGCGAATGCTGTCACGGAGACCTCGTATGCGCCGGTGTCGGATAAGTCGGCGGGCTGCGTGAAATATACGTCCCTGCTTTTGCCGACGGGCAGGCTGTCGAGGAATCTTTCTTCCACGGGCTTGCCTCCGTTGATGGTGTAAGCCAGTTTGTAGCCGGGGATGGGAACGTTGCCTCCGTTATGGAGGCGGATGCCGATAGGGGTTTCCTGGCTGAGCCCGCAGGCGGATTTCGGCAGGAGCACTTCTCCGGCAATCAAGTCGGTGGTTCCAGTGAAATCGCCGGCGCTGATTTCTACGTCGTCTATCTGGACGCGGTTCATGTTGGTATCCGAAGAGGCGTGGAAAGCTATGTAGTAATTGCCGGCGTTTGCTGTCCTGAATTCAAAACGGGCGAATTCCCATTCGTCAGTGATGAAATCCTTTACCAGGCCGATGGTGTCGGCGTTTTCCATGCCGGCAGAACTGCTGATGAGGATCTCGACGTTTTCGGGCAGGTGATCTGATCCTGATTTGTAGTAAAATACGATGTGGTTGTTCCCTTCGGGCAGTGCGACGGGATAACGGCAGACAAGGTAGTCGTCAGCATTCGATGTCGCGTTGTACAAGGCGCTGACATATCCAGTCCGTTCCCCTTGGGCATCGATGCCTGTTTCATACTGCCAGGTCCTGCCATCTTGATTGGCATCGATGACTGTCCATAGCTGCATGTCTTCCTGGTTGGAGAAATCGCAAGCGAAATGCCCGGCGCTTGGGCCGAACTTGTACACTGGCGTAAAAATGGAATCATTGGCCTGGAACGGGTCGTCTTCGGCTTTGACAAAGGCAGTGACCAGATGTTTCCCTGTTTCGGAAAAGTCTGCCTTTTGCAGGAAGGTGTAGGTCATGCTGTCTTTCGGGGCTAGTTTCAGTGCGGATTTTTCTTCGACAGTCTGCCCGTCGAGCATGTAACCGACCGTGAAGGACGAGACGGTGTCTCTGCCGGCATTGCAGATTCGGACAGATATGCTTTCGTTACCGGACAAGGTATCGCAGGACTGCGGGCTGAGCAGGTCTATGAGGGCGAGGTCGGTGTTGGCCTGCCGGGTCAGGATGCATATCTCGCCCCAGGAATCCGGGAAGATAGTGAAGATGTATTCGATACCGGCCTCAAAGACGAAGTCGTCCTCTCGCGTGTCTCCGTAAGCTACTTGGATTCCGTAATTTTCATCGGGGTGCGTGATGACGAAATCATAAGTGCCTGGAGCGATTTCAATGGATGCGGATTCGTTGAAAGAGAGCCATTTCTCTTCCGCAATGATTCCGTTGGCATCGCCCGGGATCTTGTACTCGAACACATCGTACACGCCATCTTCTGCATCTGTGCTGTTGGTGAGGTCTCCGTACTCGGGAATCTGCGTCCCGTAAGCGGTGGCATCGGCATCCAGCAGTAGTTGGTAACCGTTGCCTTCGCCGCAGTCGTATAAGACCTCTAATGTGACAGTAGCTGTGCTGTCGATGGATTTTGCCGGCCGGGAAACCTTCTGGATCCGCAGGTGCGCGGCTTTTCCCGCTGCTTTGAAGCCAGGTTGTTTTCTGCAGAGCTGGTCGATGCCGGGAGCATCGGCCGTTTTTGAGATGCTGGGCGGCATTTTGCCGGATTGCCCGATGCTGAGGGCGGGCAGCAGGCAGATTCCTGCCAGAAAGAAAAATAGACGTTTCATGCTCGTTTGTATTTTTGTTCGATTTGTATTTTTGTTCGATATAGTGGATTCCTTTCGGGACAGGGCAAAAATAAGCATGAACATCTTAGGCCGAGGCCGGGAAAATGTAAGGATTTAAGAAATCATACTGATAAATTGTTTGTTTAATTGATTGATTATGTGTTTTATTTTTTTTGCTGGAGGCTCAGAGCGTTTTCTTTCTTTGCTGGAGGCCGAGCCGCTGGTATTGGGAGGGTGTCAAACCCGTATGTTTCTTGAAGGCTGCGTAGAATGTGGTTTTATTGGCGTAACCGACCGATTGGGCGACATATTCGATAGTATACCGGTTGTATTCGGGGTCTTCCAGATACTGGCAGGCTTGGCGGATCCTGTATTCATTGACAAGGGCATTGAAATTCTTCCCGTAGTGTTCGTTAATGGCTGTTGAAACGTAAGATGTGTTGGATTTGACCTGCCGTGCCAAGCTTGCCAGGCTGAAATTGTTTTTCAGGAAGGCATTTCCTTCGAACACTTTGATTATCTTTTCCAGAAGTTCCTGCCGTGAAGTGTCGGTCGCACCAGGCGCGCCATTCTTTGTCTGCCCTTTGTCGTGCAGCGGTGCCTGGATGGAGCTTGATTCGATTTTCAAATCGGATAATTGCTTTTCAAGAGCGTTTTTCTGGATTTGGTATTGCTGGGCATCTTTCCATAGCTGGGAGTTCTTCTCATATAGTAGGAGCAGGTGCTTGCCTTGCTGCTTTTTCTGGTAGTAGACGATGATGAGGAGTATTAACGCTAACCCTCCTCCGGCAATCAAGGAGGCCAGGGTGACGTTTTTGGACTTGATGAGGCGGTTTTGGTATTCTGTCGTTATCCTGAGGTCTGATATCTCCAGATCTTTGAGGTGCTTTTGCGTGGCGGACTCCAGATTCTTCAGCCGCAGGGTCCGGTCTTGGACCATGATGCTGTCGGTGGTGTTCCAGTATTGGTCCAAGGCGGCGAGTGCGGAGGAAATCCTGCCTTGTTTCCGGAATATCCCGATGCTTTGGCGCAAGCAGTTCTGCAGGAATACATGGTTTTTCCTGCTATGTGCTATTTGCGCCACTTTTTGATAGTAACAGAGGGCGGAATCGGGTTCCCCGCATTTCTCGAAGCGGTCTGCTAACGAGAGATATTGGTGGGAGAAGAATTCTATGGAGTCTGCCGGCAGAGGCCAGCAGCGGAGAGCCTGACGTATATGGGCTATGCTTTTCTCGATATTGCCTTTCCGGTATTCCTGTTCTGACAAGCTGGCCTGTATCCCGAATCTTTGGATTGGAGTATTGTTGAATTCAGGCTGCATCAATAATTCAAGGCAGGAATCTTCCATGCCGGTATCGGTAGTCCATGATGCCATCGTGAGCATGTTCATCAGGATTTCTTCCTTATGCGGGCCTTGGTCCGGACTGGCGATGCTAAAAGCTTGTTTGAATGATCGGTATGCTTGCCCGTATGCTTGTAGCTTGGCGTAGAGGACACCCGTGTTGTTCAGTATGATTTGTTTGTGAATGCTGTCTTGGATGCGGTCGCACCAGAAGCTGGCATCGGCAAAGTACTGCATGGCCTGCTCGTCATGGGAATGTATCATGTGGATGATTCCGGCACAGTTGCAAGCCTGGATGCCGAAGCTGATGTCTGAATCCTGAAGTTTGCGGTTGTCGAGGCGGAAAATCAGCTCTTCAAAGAAAGGGAGAGCCGAGTCGTATTGGTAATTGTCGAAAAAGGTTTCCCCGATGAAGAAAAGACTGTCGGCAGGGCGGATTTCCAATTGCCGAGGCGTGGGGCATGCCTGGGATGGCAGGACGGCGAATGGCAAGGCAAGCAGCAGCCCCGCGATTTTCAGGGAATCGTTTTTCATGCTGAACAGGCTATGTCCCATGGTTAGGAAGATTGTTGCTATTTCTGAAAGAGAGGGTGTGCGGTGGTTGATGGTGCACACCCTCCCGGTGAATCAGGCGGATTCGAAGATAGCTTTCAGGAACGGAGTTATTTCTTCACGTTAGGGAGTTCCAGGCCGTATCCCTTGCGCTTGTCTTCGGCTTTGAGCCAGATGCCCAAGAGGAAAGCCACCACGCCGAAGGAAGCGAAGATGATCATCGGCACGGTGTAATCGTAGGCCGGCATCGCAGTGCCTTGCATCATGGCTTGGTTGCGGGCTTCGGCCACGCCGGGATTGGTGGAATTAAGCACGTTTCCGATGATTTTGGGAACAAAGCAGAGACCGATGTTCTGAACCCAGAAAATCAAGGCATACGCACTTCCGAGAATCTTGCCGTCGATGACTTTGGGTACGCTGGGCCAGAGAGCAGCGGGAACCAAGGAGAATGAAACCCCGAGCACGATAGTGATGACGAAAGCCAGCCATTTGGCCGGGTATGCCGGCAGGATGAAAGCGTATGAAAGATGGCAGATAATCATGATTAAGGCACCGTACATCAGCATGGAAGCGCCTTTCCCCTTATAATCGATGAACGAGCCTAAGACCGGGGTCAGGATCATGGCCAGAATCGGGAACCAGCGGAAAATATTGGCCGCTTCATCGGCAGGAATCGTCAATGTGGATTCCAAGAAGTTGGTTGCATAACGCTGGAAGGGGAAGATGGCCGAGTAGTACAGCACGCAGAGCAGCGCGATAAGCCAGAACATCTTGCTGCCGAAGATGTATTTGATATCGCTGAACTTGAATTGGTCTTCTTCCGAACCGGCATCCTTGCCTACGCCCAGCTGCTTGTCCAGTTTGCGGTCCATCACCGAGAAAACGATGAAGTTGATGAGGCCGATGAGCAGCAGTACGGTACAGAAAGCAATAGGAGCTACTACGGATTGGTCGAATTTGGCAGCCAGGAACGGAGAAAGCGAGAGGACGGCGAATACCCCCAAACGGGCAATAGCCATTTCCAGGCCCATGGCAAGAGCCATTTCCTTGCCCGCGAACCATTTGGCGATGGCACGCGATACGGTGATTCCGGCCATTTCGCAGCCGCAGCCGAAAATCATGAAGCCCAGGCAGGCCAGTTTGGCACTTCCCGGCATCGCGGTCCACCATGAACCTAACCAAGCGCAGAGAGCCGAATCCTGGAAGAAATCGCTGATGGCAATGTACTTGATAGCGGCGCCTACCACCATCAATGAGGCGGACAGCGTTCCGGTGAACCGGACTCCGCATTTGTCAAGGATGATACCGGCAAGAATCAAGAAACCGCATACATTCAAAATGTACTCGGAGGCAGCGTATGTCCCGAACACGTTCGGGGTCCAGCCGCGTTGTGATTCGATGAGGGTCTGCAACGGGGACATCACATCGACGAACATGTAGGCGAAGAACATCATCAGGGCGATGAGGATCAATGCCGCCCATCGGGCTCCCGCGGAGTCACGAAGCGTTTGTTGTAACTTTTCTGTCATTGTTTGAAAGATTTTTGAGTTTATTGTTAAGGCCTGCGGCCGTTGCTTTATTTTTGTTGAGGATTCATGTATTTCAGATTGGTGGCATACATGGTCACGAACAAACCCGTCCAAAGAATTCCACCCCAAGGGATGCCCTGATTGGGCATCATCAGCATGGAAATCAGGATCAAGATGCATTGGGAAATTGTATAGAGATGGAATCCTTTTCGTTTCAAGTTCCACATCCAGACAGCTCCAGCCACTGAACCAATATAGAAAATCGCGGATATCAAGTAGAAGAATCGCGGAACTTCCATCATGGTCATGAATTGCGTCTCCAGTTCGGGGAACATGGCAAAATAGCTATCGTACAGACCGGTAGTCAGAACTATTTCTTTCAATTTTGGGAGACTGAGCCACATCACCGCATTGGAGAAGGCCGATATCCCGCTTCCGATAAAGGTCAGGACGCATAATACGCTCAATAAAGTCGGTCGTTGGATTTTATAGACCTGACTCGGTGTGTAGGGCTTGCTTTCTTCTGCTTCTGTCTCGTTCGGATTGTCCTTGTCCGTTTTTTCGGCCTTTTCGGTCAGGGGTATCGTCTCTTGCGATACCATCGAATCCTGTTCCGGATTGTCGGTGTCTCCTTTTTGAATGTTATTATTGTATTCCATAGGAAGTCAATGTTTTTTGCAGTGATGCCATCATTTCGTTTACCCCGGCTTGCTGGCGGTAGGCTTGCATTCGTCGGCTCGCTTCATAAAAGACAGCCAAGCATTCGTTCCGTTCGTATTGTATGGTTCGGGCGAACCGGGATGGAAATCTGTTCACATAATCCAGCCGGGAAGAATAGATTTCTTCCAAGCGGGAAGCCAGGGCAAGCCCTTTTTCGGTGGCTCCGGCGCGGAAATATTCTTCCATCAGGTAAATCATGAGCCCATCGTACGGCACTTTGTCATCCGGGAAAAACTCTAGGCACTTGTCCAGGACTTGGATTGCTGAATCCCGTTTGTTTTCGAACGTCAAGGCTTTGGCTAGCTGGGCATACTGGTAGCGGATTGTGCCTGCGTAGCCAGCGCTTTCTGGATCGACGGCTGTTTGGGGATCCTGCAAGTTGCCCCAGCGGAACTGGTTCACAAAGAGGTCGTAGGATTTGCCGGTATTGATGCCGTTACCACCTACGGCTTGACGGTTGGGATTGTGGTAGGGAACAATGCGGTAAACCGTTCCTTCGGCTTGGGCATATTCCGAAACCGGCAGCACATTGGCTTGCGCAGCTTGGCTTACTACGTGTATCGGGCGTTCAAAACCGTTGGAGCCAAAGATGTCCAAAAAAGCCAGATCCGCCCGGAAGAGCATGTCTCCTTGCGAAGGCTTCAGGTTGTACCGTATCGCATCAGGCATGGCCGCCGCTTCGGCTTCGGTTATAAGCCCTTGGTTCAACAGTCTTTGTGAATCCAGGCTCAATTTGACCTTTCTGACAGGAATCACGGGGACTTTGCTGCCATCCATCATGGTCTGCTTGGTGGCCGGGTCTTCGCTGGCTGTGAACGACAGAACTTGGGAAAGTTCTGTGTAATCGCCCAAATCAATGTCCCCCAAATAGGCATAATCGTTACCTTGCCCGTATGCTTCGTAAGGTATTGTGAAGCGGAGCGGGTCGGCTTCATACATTTTGCGGAACAAGGGTTGTATGTGCCAGTAGCTATTGGCAAGTGCGCTGTTGATGATTCGGATATCCGGGCGGATGCCTTCTACTTCCTGGCAGTACCAGACAGGGAAAGTGTCGTTGTCGCCATTGGCAATCAGGATTCCATTGGCTTCGCATGAAAGCAGGGTGTTTTTCCCGAAATCGTAGGCGGCAGTCCTATGGGAACGGTTATGGTCGTCCCACCCTTGCTGGGCCATTAATCCCGGCACAAAAACCAAGCTGAGTACGGTTATAATCGGAAATGCAATCTTGGGATTGAATTTACGTCCCAGCCAGTCTGTCAATGCCATGACCCCAAGTCCGATCCATATCGCAAACGCGTAGAATGAACCGGCAAACGAGTAGTCTCGTTCACGGGGCTCGGTTGAAGGTTGGTTCAGATAAAGGACAATGGCCAAGCCGGTCATGAAAAATAAAAGAAATACAACAAATCCGCTGTGTTTGAATTTGCGTAATTGGTATATCAGGCCGCAAAGCCCTAGCAGCAAGGGAAGCATGAAGAAAGTGTTGCGTCCTTGGTTGTTGGCAAGATAGTCAGGCAGGTTGTCTTGTGGTCCAAGGCGCATTTTGTCCAGGAATTTTATGCCGCTGATCCAGTTGCCGAGGAAAAGGTCCCGACTGCCATCGCGGTTGTAACCAAGGCCTTGGATGTTGTTTTGACGTCCGGCAAAGTTCCACATGAAATAGCGGAAATACATCCATCCGCATTGGTAACGGACGAGGAACCGCATGTTTTCGATTCCTGTGGGTTTTCCGGTGTTTTCGTTAGCATCGGTTCCGCTCCAGAAACGGTAATAATCCTGATGCGGGCGGGCTCCGCTGTTTTCTCTCGAATACATCCGCGGAAACAGTCCGCAGTCTTCTGGTTCGTAGATGTATTCCGTATTGCGGCCGATTATTTTGTACCGGCCAGAGGCGGGGTCTTTGGCATAAATGGCTGCTCCCTCTTTGATGTCAATAGGTACAGCATTGAAGTATGCACCGTATAGCAAAGGGCGGGAACCGTATTGTTCTCGGTTTAAGTATGCCAAGAGACTGTATGCGTCTTTGGGCTCATTCTCGTTGATAGGCACGTTCGCATTGGAGCGGATGACTAGAGTGAGAAATGTGGAATAGCCTATGAGCATGAAGCAGAGGCTTAGCAATGCCGTATGCAGGATGACTCTTTCTTTTTTGCGGGATTGGTACAATCCCCAGACCAAGGCGGCTATCAATAAGACGAAGTAGGCAATCGTCCCTGAGTTGAACGGCAATCCAAGGCTGTTGACAAAGAATACTTCAAAGTATCCGGCCAATTTTACCGTCCAAGGCACGATGACCCATAAAATCAGACCCAGCAGGACAACGGAAAGTATCAAGGCGATCCAGAATCCTTTGCGCGAGGGCTTGAATTTCTTGTAGTAAATGGTGAATACGATGGCAGGCAGGACTAAGAGGTTCAGCAAATGCACCCCTATGGCCAAGCCGATCATGAAAGCAATGAAAATGAGCCAACGGAGATTGCCTGGCTGGTCGGCTATGGCTTCCCAGCGGAGGATTGCCCAGAATGTGATGGCGGTGAAGAACGAGGACATGGCATAAACTTCCCCTTCTGCCGATGAGAACCAGAACGAATCGGAAAAAGTATAAGCCAGAGCACCGATGACACCACAAGCGTAGATAACCCATTGATGGAGTCCGCTTAAACCTTCCGGATAGCGTTTCGTCATCATCTTATGGGCAATCATCGTGATGGTCCAAAACAGGAACAGTATCGTGAAACTGCTGCATAGGGCCGACATGATGTTGATGGCGAAAGCGGTATGTTCTGCATGCCCGAATGTGAATATGTTGGCAATAGCTCCTAGGATTTGAAATGTAGGTGCTCCGGGAGGATGCCCGACCATCAGCTTGCTGGCGGTGGAGATGTATTCACCGCAGTCCCACCAGCTGACGGTCCTTTCCGCGCAGGCAATGTAAACCGTCGTGGCGATAAACCAGACAATCCATCCGATGAGGTTGTTGTACCGTTGGTAATGTTTCATTTCTATTGCAGTTGAATGCCTTGCCGGCCAAAAATCTGGCCGATTCTTTGTTCGATATCCGATACTCCGTATTGACGGGCAATGTAATATACCGAACCCAGTGTGTTCAAGGTCTCTTGGATTTCTCCACGCAAGCCTCTTTGGAATTTGGGGCGGGTAAAGGAATTATAGTATTCCAGCCGTTGGATGTAGTTTTCCACGATGCTGTTGAGGATGGATTCCGCTTTCTCGTTTTCGCCGCAAAGGAAATAGGCATTGGCGTAAAGCAAGGAATGCTGATTGTATTCCAGTACTTTGTCAGGGAAGAAGTACAGTCCTTTGTCCAAGGCTATGACGGCTGAATCGGTCTTGTTCTCGGCAATCAGGCCCATGGCCAGTGTGGCATACTGGTGGCGTGCCTGTTCTGACCATGAGCGGGTTTCCGGGTCTAGTTTTTCCTTGCCCGAATTGATTTCTCCCCAGCTGAACTTATTGACCAAGAGGTCAAAAGTGCGGTCGGTATTGATGCCATTGCTGCCGCCGCCCAACGCGGTACTGTTATCGTTCTTGAATGGCACGAAACGATATACCATCCCTTCTACTTGCGATTGCGCCATGGCTGGCAGGAAACTGTTGTGGCTGTAGGGGCTTACAAAGTAGATGGGGCGTTCGTAGAGGTTGTTGGCCACTATGTCTAACAGAATCAGGTCGGACTTGCTGAGTCCGTCTCCAGACAAATCCCATCGGAGCGCATCCGGTGTCCGGGCTATTTCATCTTCGGTATATAAGCCCGAAGCGCGCATCCTTTCCTTGTCGATGGTCAGCTTCAGATGCCTTCCGGGACTGAAAGAGAGTTCTTTCCCGTCCATTGTGCGCAGTTTGCTTTGCGGATTGTCCGAATTGATGAATGCCAGTACGTCTTTTGCCTCCAAATAGGTAGAAATCTGGTCTTGGATATAGACGTGTTCGTTTTTTCCGCCTCCGTAGTTCTTGGAAGAAATGGACAATTGGAAAGGTTCGGATTCGTAAATTTTCCGGAACAATGGCTGGATGTGCCAGGAACTGTGCGCCAGCATACTGTTCATCAGGCGTACGTCCGGACGAGTCCGTTCTACGTAGAGGTTATACCAAAGCGGATAAGTGTCGTTGTCCCCGTCAGATACCAGGATGGCATTGGGTTCGCAAGATTCCAGGTTGTTCCTCCCGAAATCCCGGGCCGAAGTCCGGTGGGAACGGTCGTGGTCGTCCCAGCCTTGTTGGGCCATGAGGGTGGGAACCGCTAGCAAGCAGACTACGGAAATGCAAGCGTAAGCCGCCGCTTTGGTTGCTTCCGGTCTTTTATCCAGCCATTTTTTCAAGGCATGGCCGATACCGGCAACCCCGAGTCCGATCCAGATCGCGAAAGCATAGAACGAACCGACTACCGCGTAATCCCTTTCACGGGGTTCGGTGGAGGGCTGGTTCAGGTAAAGGACGATGGCCAAGCCGGTCATGAAGAACAGAAGGAAGACAATGAAGCTATTGCGGTTGTCATAGCGGCTTTGGACGAAAAGCCCGATTAATCCTAAGATAAGCGGCAGGAAATAGAAAGTGTTCCGGGCCGGATTTTCCTTGAGGTACCGGGGCAGGTTGTCCTGCGGGCCGAGGCGCATCTCGTCGATGAACTTGATACCGCTGATCCAGTTGCCGTGCAATACGTCTATCGAGCCGTCTGTGTTGTATCCGCGGCCCATGATGTCGTTCTGCCGGCCTACGAAGTTCCACATGAAGTAACGGCCGTACATCCAGCCAAGCTGGTACTTCCATAAGTAGCGGAGGTTCTCGCCCAAAGAGGGACGGTCGTTCCCGTCGTGCCCGCTCCATATCTTATTGTAGGTGACACAGGGACGACCGCCGCTTTGCATAGAGCTCCACATACGGGGGAAAAGCCCGCAATGGTCCGGGTCGTAGGTGAGTTTTTGGGATGAATACCCGGCCTGTTCGTAACGCCCGGTGCTGTCGTCGCGCACGTATTGCGGGTTGGCCTCTTCCACTTCGATTAATTGGGCATTATAGAACTGCCCGTAAACCAATGGCGTGGAACCGTACTGGTCACGGTTCAGGTAGGAGAGCAGGCTGATGGCATTCTTTACTTCCCCTTGGTTCAAAGGCACGTTTGCATTGGCTCGGATGACCAAGGTGATGAAAGTCGAGTATCCGATAAGCAGGAAACAGAGGCAGAGCAAGCTGGTATGCAGGATTACGCGCTGGTGCTTTTGGGTGTATCGAAGCCCGAATACCAAAGCGGCAATCAGGATTATGAAGAATAGTATGGTCCCGATATTGAACGGCATTCCCAAACTGTTGACGCAGAACAGTTCGATGTATCCGGCCAGTTTGACGGTCCAGGGGATGATGACCCATAGCGTGAGTCCCAGAATCAATACCGACAGGAGCATGGAAATCCAGAACCTTTTGCGGGATGGTTGGAATTTCTTGTAGTAAATCACGAAGACGATGGCCGGGATGACCAGAAGGTTCAGCAAGTGAACGCCGATAGCCAGACCAATCATGAAGGCAATCAGGATAATCCAGCGGAGGTTATGCGGTTGGTCGGCCACCGTTTCCCAGCGGAGTATCGCCCAGAAAGTCACGGCGGTGAAGAAGGACGACATGGCATAGACTTCGCCTTCCACCGCGCTGAACCAGAACGAGTCGGAGAAAGTGTAAGCCAATGCGCCTACGATTCCCGAACCGAAAATCAGGATGCTTTGCGCCAGTGAAGGAATCCATGAAGAGGCGTCCGGGGCGTCTGGAAGCAGGATCCGTCTTTTGGTTTTGGCATCGTGCGTGGTATAGTTGAAACGGAATACGAGCTTGCGGGCCAGCATCGTGATGGACCAGAACAGGAACAGGATGGTGAAGCTGCTGCAAAGGGCCGACATGCAGTTGACCATGAAGCCTACTTTGGCCGGGTCTCCGAATGCGAAGATGCTGGCGATGGCGCCTAATAATTGGAAAGTGGGGGCTCCAGGAGGATGTCCGACCATCAATTGGGAGGCGGAGGAGATGTATTCGCCGCAATCCCACCAGCTGGCAGCCCGTTCGGCTGTCCCGATGAAAACGATGGAGGCGATGAGCCAGACGGCCCATCCGATAATGTTGTTCCAGAGTTTATAGTTACGCATATGTTGCTGTTTTGTCCTTTGCGGCAGGCTTTGAGAGCCTTCCTTTGACGGCCGAGGGAATTCCATTCGGCGGGCATCAAACTTGCAAATGTACAAAAAGTCCTTTTCTTTCTCTTTTGAAAGGGGCGAAAAGAGAAAGAAAAGGTGGCAAAAGAAAGAGAAAACCCCTCGAACCAAGCGTTTGCAGGTTTGAGCCAGCAGCTTGCCAAAGGGCTTTTCGGATGAAAATCCGTACTTGCGGACGCTGGATGCACTGGCGGGCCGGCACTGCAAACGCCCCCTCCACGCAAGGCTGGTTTTCTTTCTCTTTTGAGAGGGGCGAAAAGAGAAAGAAAAGGTGGCAAAAGAAAGAGAAAACCCCTCGAACCAAGCGTTTGCAGGTTTGAGCCAGCAGCTTGCCAAAGGGCTTTTCGGATGAAAATCCGTACTTGCGGACGCTGGATGCACTGGCGGGCCGGCACTGCAAACGCCCCCTCCACGCAAGGCTGGTTTTCTTTCTCTTTTGAGAGGGGCGAAAAGAGAAAGAAAAGGTGGCAAAAGAAAGAGAAAACCCCTAGAACCAGGCGTTTGCAGGTTTGAGCCAGCAGCTTGCCAAAGGGCTTTTCAGATGAAAATCCGCACTTGCGGACGCTGGATGCACTGGCGGGCCGGCACTGCAAACGCCCCTCCACGCAAGGCTGGTTTTCTTTCTCTTTTGAAAGGGGCGAAAAGAGAAAGAAAGAGAAAGAAAAGGTGGCAAAAGAAAGAGAAAACCCCTCGAACTAGGCGTTTGCAGGTTTGAGCCAGCAGCTTGTCAAAGGGCTTTTCAGATGAAAATCCGCACTTGCGGACGCTGGATGCACTGGCGGACCGGCACTGCAAACGCCCCCTCGGATGTTGAGGATGGTTTCCCCTGTACAATTCGCCATTGGAATCGAAGCGTGAATCTTTGTAATTTTGCCCCGTTTTTTCAGGCCGGTAGAGGGGGAAAGCTTTTAACCCAAATCGGTCATTAGACTTTGGGTAGATTGCCCGCTTGTGTCATGCAGCATGCTTCTCGCCTAGCCGAAGGCGTAGCGGGCTACGTCGAGGCGTAGCGAGGAGCATGCTGCGGACAGAGGCGGGCAAGATGCCCGAAAGCCTCACTTTCCCAATCAAAAACGGACTCGGCGCGTCTAATGACCGATTTGGGTTTAAGGCGTTCTGTCATAGATATGGAATGCGCTTAGGGGGAATCTCGCAATGGATAATGCGAGCGGATTTTTCGACTCTCTATGTGTACGGCACTGGGAGACAGGATGATTCAGCAACTGTGACTATGGCGAAACTGTTTTTGGTGCCGACTCCGGTCGGGAATCTGGCCGATTTCACCTATCGGGCCGTCGAAGTCTTGAACCAAGTGAATCTGATTCTGGCCGAAGATACCCGGACCAGCAGCAAGCTCTTGCAGCATTACGGCATCAAGACCCCTTGCCGCGCCTACCATCAGTTCAACGAGCATAAAGTCTGCGAGCAGATTATCGGGCTTTTGCAGCAAGGCCAGGATCTGGCGGTCATCACCGATGCCGGAACGCCGGGAATTTCCGATCCGGGATTCCTTTTGGTGAGGGCCTGCGTGGAAAACGATATCGAAGTGGAATGCCTGCCGGGGGCTACGGCTTTCGTACCGGCTCTGGTGCAATCCGGTTTCCCTTGCGAACGTTTCATCTTTGAAGGCTTCCTGCCGCATCAGAAAGGCCGGAACGCCCGTCTGGAACAGTTGAAGTATTACGACAAGACCTTTATCCTGTATGAATCCCCGCACCGCATTGCCAAGACCTTGCAGCAGTTGTCCGAAGTCTTGGGCGGCAGCCGGCGAGCCTGCCTTTGCCGGGAAATTTCCAAGGTGTTTGCCGAAAGCAAGCGGGGGACGCTGTGCGAACTGGCGGCTTTTTATCAGGAGAACGAACCTAAAGGAGAGATGGTTTTAGTGGTGGAAGGGAGTCCCAATCCGGTGTACGCTTATCCGTACCCCCGGCCGGCGGTGACGGTCGATTTCCTGCTGCTTGCCAAGGTCGGGCATCTGCCACCGCATCTGCTGCTGGTGGAGCGGGGCAGGGAGCCGTTTCAAGGCTGTTACGCTTTTCCGGGCGGCTTCGTGGACGAAGACGAGACGCTGGAGTGGGCCGCCGGCCGGGAGCTGCGCGAAGAAACAGGCATCCGGCTGAAGGACTACGGGCTCACGCCTCTTCCTTTCCGGCCCTATAGTGAACCCGGGCGGGACCCGCGCGGCCGCACCATCACGATGGTCTATTACGCGGTTCTGGAAACGGAAGAATTGCCCGAAGTCCAAGGTCAGGACGATGCCCGCCGTGCGGATTGGTTTCCCTTGGATAGTCTTCCGGCCTTGGCTTTCGACCATGGATCGATAATTCAAGAGTTCCGTCAAACGCTCGGCCTGTAGACAAGGCCGCATCCTTTTAGGAGAAGGACATCACGGAAACCTCCGTTTTAGGATGTATCCCCGCCGTTCGGATTTGCGTGCCTCGACAAAGCCACTTGCAGCCTCTGTTTCGGGAATTGCGCGATGCGGTCTGGCTTCTCGGGTTCCGGCATCGCATTCCCCGGTCTTGGCTTCATGCGCAAGGCATCCGGTGCAGCGGCCTTTAGAAATATTTTTTGTTCCAGTCCTTGATGAAGTCCTCCAGGTATTCCGGCTCGATCATCTTGGTGACGATGCGTTTTTTGCTGTCCAGGACATAAATGGTCGGCGTGGTAGCCACATCCCATTTGTCGTCATAGTCCAGATTGGCTTTCTTTCCGCACAGGTTGGTCCAATCCAGCATATCGTGCTTGCGGATGTAATGCTTCCATTCCTCCACTTCGTGGTCTTTGCATATCGCAATCACGTCAAAGTCCCATTCCTTGCCGTGTTTTTCGTACAAATCGTGCCATTTGGGCATCGAGTGCTGGCAGTGGACACAGCTCAGCGACCAGAAAATCACCACGGTATATCTTCGGTTGGAAGAGAATACCGATACCCAGTTCTCGTGCGGACTGTCAACCGTCGTGTCCGGGCAGGAGAATTCCAGAGGCCGGTTTCCGATCAAAAGCGGCTCCACCCGTTCGATACGTTTGCGGAAGTTCTCTACCAGGCTTGGCGATGCCCACCAGGCTTCGCCTCCGAGATAGTATTTTTTTGCCAGATAGACCCAGATGGCATCCTGCCCGATGATTTGCGAGCGTTGGTAGTGTTCCACCGGATGGGCAATCAATGCCTTGAAAACCTCTTTGTTGCAGCGGGCTTTTTCAATCAGGCGCTCCCAGGCGAATTTTATCGTATCCGGGCTTTGCATATGCAGCACCTTGTCCTGGAACGAGCTGACCCTTTGGTACAGCATCGGGGAGAAAAGCAGGCGTTCATCGCAAAGGTCGAAATGGTCGAAGTAGTGGTTCTTGTAGTATTCGTATTGCCAGTGGGCTTTGAGCGAATCCGGTACGGAAGCAGGTGCATCCGGCACGGAGACAGGTTGCTGCGATTGGAAAATCACGGCCATCATATTGTCGGGATACCTTTCCATGAAATCTCTTTTCGCTTCGTCTACCTGTTGGTAATAATAGGAAATCTCGTCGCGAAGCCGGGCCGTTTCCGCTTCATTCTTTGTCTGTTGAGCCGATTTGTACAAGGATTGCAGGCTGTCCAGTACGGGGAAATAGACTTCGCTGATCCTGATAAACTCCTGATAGGCTTCGTTTTCCGGGGAATCGGAGAAATGTATTCCGGACGACAATTCCGGGTAGGATGCCTCGATGCCGAAATGCTGGTTATGGTCGAGAATGAAATCCACATAATGGTCGTCGGCGGTAATCAGGATGTACATGCCCCTGTTCAGCGCCTTGTCTCCTTGGAAAACATAGAGATCCCGGCTTTCGTCATAGACAGCGGAATCCTCGATATAACGTCCCGACCAATAATAGCGCCCCAACCGGAGGGAATGCTGCATTGAGTCTGGATAATTGCGGAGCTTGACCCGGATTTCGTATCCATCGTCCGTTTTGCCGGCTTTCTCGGGCGGCACGGGCATCGGCAGGTTTTGTGCCATGCCGGAAGCGCCGAAGGCCATAAAAGGTAGAATGCCTATTAAAAGATGAATCGATGTTTTCATTTACAGTAGTTTTGGGTGTTGTTGCGAATATTCGCTGATGGCTTGCGTCATGGATGCCAGGTTGTCTGCCACCGAGAGCAAGGCTCTGTTGCTGCTCTTCAGGAAACCGCATTCCTGCATTTGGTCCAACTGAGCAAGTAACGGATTGTAGAATCCATTGATATTGAGTAGAAAAACAGGCTTTTCGATTTGTTTGAGCTGGCATAGGGCCAAGGTCTCGAACAGTTCGTCCATCGTTCCGTAAGAACCCGGCAGGACGACAAATACATGCGCTTCTTTGACAAGGAGCTTCTTCCTTTCGGCCATGTCGTCGACCAGGGTGATTCCCGACAGGTTTTTGTGTACCACTTCGAAACTGTAATGCTCAAAGAAACGAGGTATGATTCCATGTACGTAAGCTCCGGACTGCAAGGCGGCATCGGCCAATACGCCCATCGTGCCGCAACAGGCACCCCCGTAAACCAGACTGTGGCCGTTTTGGCCGATCCATTGCCCTAAGTCCCGGGCTGCTTGGGCGAAGACCTCGTTGTTGCCCATCGAGGAGGCGCAATAAACACAGATTCTCATATTCTTTCTTTTTAGGCTTCCTACCGCAGATTGCCGGCTAAAACGCCTCGTCATTTGGCAATCCAGTATTCCGGGTTTTGCTTGGCCGTGCTCTTCCACACCTGGAACTGCAATTCCGACTTGCCTTCCTCGGCATCGTAATAGACCCGGCCGATCTTTTCCTTGGTGTCCACTTTGTCTCCTTCCTTCACATAGACTTGATCCAGATTGGCATAGACCGTCACGTATGCCCCGTGGCGGATCATGACGAATTTCAAGCCATAGACCGAACCTACGTTGCAGACTTCGCCTGAGAAGACGGCCCGGACAGGAGCGTTCTTGTCGGTCAGGATGTCGATGCCGTTGTTGGTCACCGTCACGCTGCTGATGACCGGGTGCGGATGGGTTCCGAACTTGCCCGAAATCACGCCTCTTTCCAATGGCCAGGGCAGTTTCCCCTTGTTGCTCTCGAAATTCGAGGATAGCGTCTTTTCTTCCGGGGTCAGCGCGTAGGTGTTCCCGCTGCTGGTTTCTCCTTTCTTGCGCGCCTCTTCTTGCGAACGTCTGATTTCCTCTTCGATGATTTTCTGGATCTGCGCATTGAGCTGGTTGACTTTCTTTTGCTGATCTTTCATCTGTTTGCGCAGCTTGTTTTCCTTGGATTTGAGCTGGGAAACGAGCCGGTTCTTGTTTTGTTTCTCTTTTTCAAGTTTCTGCTTGGCCGTCTGTTGCTCGCGGACAAGCTCTTTCTTCGATTCCCTTTCTTCTTCCAATTTTTCCTTGCTGTCGCGCAATACCACTTGTTTTTCCTTGATCAAGGCTACCTGCTTTTTCAAGTAGTCATTGTATTGGCCAATGTATCGCAGCCTTCTCCATGCCTGGTTGAAATCCTGGGAGGCGAAAATGAACATCAGCAAGGAATATTGGTTGCGATGCCGTTGCGATGCCACAATCATCTCTGCGTATTCCTCTTTGAGCGTCTCGATATCGTTGCTCAGGCGTGTGATTTTGGAACTCAGATTGTTGATTTCCCGGTTGGTCAGGTTCACTTCCTTGTTCAATCCGCTGATGAGTTCTTCCCGTTTGCTGATATTGCTGTTGACCAATTGCAATTCGGCCACCGTGTTTTTGCGGCGGTTGCGGGTCTGATCCAATTGTTTTTCTGTTTGGGCTATTTCCTGTTCGAGTTTTTTCTTGTTGGCTTCCAGCGTTTTTCTGTCTTGTCCCATGGCCGAGTTTGTCAGCAGCACGACAGCCATCAGCAGGATTGCTGGAAGAAATAACCTTTTTTTATACAAGTGGCTCATTGTCATGTATGTTAATGCGGTTATTCGGGTCGTATGAATTCGTTTTCAACCTTTTGCATGCTCTTTATCAATCCGTGGTTGACAGAGACCGGAATGGAAGCTGGAATCTGGAAAGGAAACGACAGGGGTATGTTCCATTGCGGATTGGCATAGCCGATTTCCACGCGGATCAGTTCCTTTCTGTCCTGGGCGAGCCGGATATCCATCAGGTTGTCTGCAAGATACTTGAATGAGGCCTGCATTTCCGAGCCTTCATCCTGTAGCGCCACGTCGAATTGCAGGATTTTGAATGAACGGGCATCAATCCAAGTGGTCCAAGCTACGCTGTCGTCCGAAAGTCCCTTGATTTCCCAGGCTTTGTTTTTGTTCAAGACCAGGCTGGCCGGGTTCTGGAACAAGGAGGTGTCCATTTGGCGCATTAACAGGTTTTGGCAAATCCGGTAAAAGCCTGCCATCATCTCATGGTTTTGTCTGTCGGTATAGATGGCTGCCATATTCGCGACCTTGCTGCACATGAACAGGCTGTCGGGCGTGAGTTTCAGTCTGACCAACTCCATTCCCATCTTGTGGACGATTGCCCATAACACGGAATCTTCGGCAATCCTCACTTGTCCGCCCATCCCGATTTTGAAAGCGCCTACTTTCATTTTTGCTTCTATGTTGGAAGCGAAAGTCTGGAACTTTGAATTATGTTGCAGGCTTTGTTGCATGATATAAGTTGCCGAGTCGCGGGTTGTGGCTGGGATTTCGGATGCAAAGTCAAAGCTTTGATTCATCCATCCGGTATCCGAACGGTCGGAACGGCAGGATACCGATACCACAAGCGTGACACACAGGCTGAAGCACAGGCCGAGGATTTTTGTCCCTCTGCTATGCATTGCAGGTTCCTTTATCTGTTCCATGTCGGATTCTCCTGTTTTATTTTTTGTTGCAATCGCGTATTCCCGGGATCTTTTTGCAAGGCTTTTTTCCAGAATTCTACGGCTTCTTTCTTTTTGCCCAATTGGAAAAGAATATCGCCATAGTGATCCAGTATGACACTGTCATTCCCGGCATCGTATTTGTGCGCGGCTTTGATATAATCCAAAGCTTTTTCGTATTTTCCTAATTTATAGAGTACCCAGGCATAAGTGTCTAGGAAAGTGGCGTTTTTGGGGTCGTTTTTGCAGAGTTGCGAGGCTATGTTTTCGGCAAAAGACAGATCATTTCCACTCAATGCCAAGTAATAAGCGTAATTATTCCGGATATAGGGATCGTCGGGATCCAATAGGAATAAAGTTTGATAGGCTTCCAGGCTTTCTTGCAGCTTGTCCACTTCAAAATATGCATCTCCTAGGATTTGCAGAGCGATTTTCTCGACGAAGGCATTGTGCCTGCGGTTTCTTTGCAGGCAGATTGTTGCATACTGGATAGCGTTTTCGGTATGGTTCTCTAAAAAGGAGGCAATGGCCAGGTACATGAATGGAAAAGTTTGTTCAGGGAAGAGTTTTGCCGCGTGTATGCCGGCCCGTATCATCCGTGCGGTGTCTCCTATTTGGTTTGAGGCCAATAGGAGCAATTCCCAGCTTCCCGTTGCATTCGAATCTATGCTGATGGCTTTTTCTAATAGCGCAATGGCGTGTCGCGGCTGTTCCTGCATGAGTTGGAAACGGGCATAATCAAAGTATCCTTCGGCTTCGTTGGGATGCGTTTCGGTGAGCAGGCGGAACAGTGTCCCGGTCTGTTTGAGAAGATCCCCTTCAGGTTTGAGTTCGTCTTTCCCTGTGTAATATGCCCGTAAGAGGGATTGTTTGGTCTTGAAGTCCAAGCGCGGGTTCTGGATGGCTTTTTCCAAAGAGGCAAAAGCTTGCTTGAAATTTCCCGTGTTGCGGTAATAGTCCACTAGGGAGACGTGGATGTAAGGGTCGTCAGGCTTGATTTCCAGGACTTTTTTTAAGTAAACATAAGCCTGTTTGTAGTCTTTTTCCTTCATGCACATCTGAGCCAGCATTTCCAGGTATTTGGCTTGCCCGGGAATGGCATTGCTGATTTCTTCTATCTCACGACGAGCCGATTCCGTGTCGTTCAGCCCGAGGTAAATTTTGTATTTCTGCATGCTCCAAGTGTCTGTGTAGCCTAACCGTTCTTGCAGGGCATTGTAAACGGAGATGGCAGAAAGGAAGTCGCCGGAAAGGATGTACATATTGGCCTGTTCGTAAGCGTAGTCCAATTTGTCAGGTCGCATTTCGTAGAGCTTGGCGAAGATGGGCGCCGCCTTGTTGAATTGCCTGTTCGTCTTGTATAGCTGCGCCAGCAGCAACTGGAACCACTCATTTTGCGCATCCAGCTTGCAGGCTTGTTCCGCATAGGCCAAGGCGTCGGTAAAGTTTTTTCGGGCCGCTAGGATATTGGCAATTTGGAAGGCGGCCGTTGCATTTTCCGGATTTTGTTCGAGCAAATGCAGGTATGCCTTCATTGCTTCTTCCGTCTTGTCCGTCAGGAAAAGCGATGTGGCCGAGAGGAAAATAGAATCATTGATTCGATCCTGCTCGTTGTAGAGGGTTGGAATGGTACTGGCGCTTTGCCTGGGAGCAGAGCCAAGGCGGGTGGAATCCGTTGTTGCGGACGCTTGGCAGGCAGACAGGCACCAGAATCCTGCGGCAAGGGCTACCGCCATCCGGTATAAAATTTTCTTTCCCAAAGAAAATAAAGGCATAGTTTATGTTGTTTTTGGGTGACCCCGTAGGTCTTGAATCCGGCATGGCATCCTCTTTGCGGTGACTCGAGTTCGTCCAGGCCGGATTATTCGTTCGGATATTCACTCTTAGGATTCGAATCGGGAAAAGTCTCCCAGGTTCACCGATGTCACCTTCGTGCTGATATAGGCTTCGTTCCCGATCATCGATTTGGTCAGGACCATGTTCTCGACTTCGGATTTCTTTTGGATAATCGTTTCGGAAAGCACGGCATGTTGAATCCGGCTGCCCGATTCGACTGAAACGAACGGGCCTATGACCGATTGCCGGATTTCGGTGTCGGCTGCGATGAAACAGGGCGGGATGATGATGGACTCTTCCACCTTGGCTTTGGGGTCCACATAATGCCCGATGTGCTGGAGCACGCTGGTATGCGTGGCTACAGTGGCATCCTTGTTGCCGCAGTCCAGCCATTCATCGACAGGTTCGCTGTAGAACTTCAAGCCTTTTTCCATCATGTTCTGCAGCGCGTCGGTCAGTTGGTATTCCCCGCCTTTCCTGATGTCGTGGTCGATCAGGTATTGGAGTTCCCTTTTCAGGTTTTCCCCGTCCTTGAAGAAATAGATTCCGATGATGGCCTGGTTCGAGACTGGTGTCTTGGGTTTCTCTACGAAACCGGTAATCCGGTTGTATGGGTCGGTCAATACCACGCCGAAAGCGCTGGGGTCGGGTACTTTTTTTGTCCAGATGATGGAATCTTTGTCCAAATTGAGTTTGTTGTGGCAGAAGAAAAGCGTGTCGGCAAAGGCTACCACGACCGGCCCTTGCAGCGAATCGGCCGCGCAGAGGATGGCGTGGGCGGTACCCAAGGCTTCTTCTTGATGGTAGATGCTGCCCTTGGCTCCGATTTTGGCAGCGGAGGCTTTCAGCGCGTTTTCCGTCGCTTCCCCGAAATTACCGATGATGAAAGCGATTTCGTCCACCGGCTCTTTGACAGCCAGCGCGATTTCATTAATCAAGTGTTCCACGATGGGTTTTCCAGCCAAGTGAATCAAGGGTTTCGGGGTAGTCAGGGTGTGGGGACGCATCCGTTTCCCCATACCGGCCATAGGTATGATAATTTTCATCTTGTATCTTTTTTTTGAGGGCGGTTCGTCGCACGCCCGGATCGTATTGTGTTTCTGTTTTTTTTCAGGGTCAGTCCGAGGGCTTTATTGTTTCCCTGTATGCCCGAAGCCGCCATCGCCCCGTTCGGAATCGCTCAAGTTTTCTGTAGGGATCCATTCCACGCATTCGTGCCGGGCCACTACCATTTGGGCGATCCGGTCTCCGTTCCGGATGCAGAAATCCTCATCGGAGAGGTTGACCAGGATGATTTTTATCTCGCCCCGGTAGTCGGCGTCGATGGTTCCAGGAGAGTTGAGCACGGTGATGCCGTTCTTGGCGGCCAGCCCGCTGCGGGGGCGGATCTGAGCCTCGAATCCGACTGGCAGCTCAATGAACAGGCCGGTCGGGACAATGATTCGTCCGCGGGCTTTGAGGATCACGGGCTCTTGGATGTTGGCCCGCAAATCCATCCCGGCCGATGCCGGCGTGGCATAGGACGGGAGCGCGTTCCCGGAACGGTTTACGATTTTGACTTGTATCGTTTTTTTTGCTTCCATGACTATTGTTTTTCGGCTTTGGTAATGCGTGTTGTTCGCAGGGGCTTGCAGTCGGACTCGCTTCTATTTCTTGCTTCGCCGGATGCTGTGGACTATTCCTTTGAGGGTGGAAGGAAGTTCGGGTTCCATCTTGCCGACGAATAGCGTGAAGGCAATCAGGCCAGTTGCGCCGAATAGCAGCTGGGCAGCGAGGCTGTTCCATGCAAAAGTCCGGCCGAGCCAGCCCAGAAGGACAGGAATCGCGGTGTAAATCAGCATCCTGCCAAGCGGGTAAGGGACCGGATAGCATTTCTGCCCCCAAATATACGAGATAATGCATAGCACGGCATAACAGGTGAATACTGTCCAAGCTGCACCGTGATAGCCGAAATGCGGAATCAGAGCGAAGTTCATCCCCAGCGTGATGGCAGCTCCGATAAGCGAGATATACATCCCGATCCGGGTCTTGTCGCTGACCTTGTACCAGACCGAGAGGTTAAAGAAAACGCCTAAGAAGAAGTTGGCCATCAGAAGTATGGGCACGACATCGGCGCCTTCCCGGTATTCAGGCCCCACGAAGTACATCAGCTGCGGCAGGAACAGCACGCAAATCAGGTAGATGAACGAGCATGCTATCACGAAATAACGCATCACCTGGGCGTATGTCCGCGGCGCGTCTTTCTGGTCCATTTGCTTGAAGAAGAAAGGTTCGGCGGCAAACCGGAACGCCTGCACGAAGAGGGTCATGATGATGGACAACTTGTAGCAGGCTCCGTAGATTCCCACTTGGCTCATTGCTGTGGCCGGGTCGGGACTCAGGTATTTGAGCAGGATACGGTCGAACGTGCCGTTGATGATGCCGGCCAAGCCCCATATCATGATGGGGAGGCTGTAAATCATCATTTCTTTCCACAGACCCCACCGGAACCTGAAACGCAGCTGCAGCCATTGCGGCAACAGGCAGGCAAAGGTGAACAGGCTGGCAATCAGGTTCGATATGAAGATATATCCCACGCCCATGCCTGGGTCGTAGATGTGTTGCAGCCAGCTGTCCGGGTTGGATTCAATCCTGTGCGGGCAATAGACGATGAAGAATAGGTTGAGCGCGATGTTGAGCGCGATATTGAGCGATTTGAGCAGCGCGAAACGGCCTGCCTTGTTCTGTTCCCGGAGCAGGCAGAAAGGGATGGCCGACATCACATCGGCCGATAGGATAATGCCGAACCAAGTGATGTATTGCCCGGCATCGGGATACCCCAAGGCTTGCCCGATCTGGTCGTGGAAGCCGATGACCAAGGCGAGGAATAGCGAAGTGGTGGCAGCCAGCGACCAGACGGAGGTGCTATAGACGCTTGGGTCTTCCTTGTATTTCTGCATGAAGCGGAAGAACGTGGTCTCCATGCCGTAGGTGAGCAGGACAAGCAGCAAGGCCACATAGGCATAGAGTTCGATGACGATTCCGTACTGGTCGGGCGCGAAGGTGTACGTATAGAGCGGCACCAGCAGGTAATTGAGGAAACGCCCCACGATGGAGGGAATCCCGTAAATCACTGTCTGTTTTGCCAAACTCTTCAGTTGCATTTCTTTGTGTTTTTATCGGCCGATGCCGAAGGTTCATTCTCCATAGACTACGGCCAGGACCACGTCTCCTACCATTTTGAGCGTTTCTGCCGAGATATTGTCCATATTGTCCTGTTTCGTGTGCCAATGGGGGAAGAATCCCGATCCGCTCTGCATTTCATAGTGGATGATATCAATCGTGGGGATTCCCAGTATGTCGTTGATGAACAGATGGTCGTCGATGATGGCTCCGGCTTCGCGGCTTTGGAAGGCGTGGCTGTAGCCAAGTTTGGCTGCTGTGTTCCAGACTTTGGCCATGATGTCGGGGGCGTAGTACATCGAGGTGGCTTCCATCGCAAAGCAAGGACGAGGCGTTCCTACCATGTCGAGAAGGATACCGTAGAGTGCGTTGTATCCGGGGATATGGGGGTTGTTAGCCCAGTATTGGGATCCCAGGGCCCATGTGAATTCGTCTCCGTATTGGTTGGCTTCCCATTCCGGTTTGCCGGAGTCTTCCAAGTCGAAAAGGATGATGTCCACGCCGACTTCGGGCAGTGCCTGCCGCATTACTCTGGCCACTTCCAAGAGCACGGCGGTTCCACTGGCGCCGTCATTGGCACCATCGATGGCATCCCGGCGGGCTTGGGGGTCGGGGTCGTGGTCGGCATAAGGACGGGAATCCCAATGGGCGCAGAGCAGGATCCGCTGGGTTTTGTCCGGGTTGAAGGAGGCGATGATGTTGTATCCGTCCAACATTTGCCCGTCCCAACGGCGGGCCTGGAATTTTTGTGTCTGTACGTCAGCGCCGTAGGAAGATAGTTTTTCGTGCAGGTACCGGGCGCATTGCCTTTGCGCTTCCGAATTGGGAATACGGGGGCCGAAAGCCACTTGCTCGGCGGCGAAACGGTAGGCCGAGTCGGCATGGCAGACCGGTGCCTTTGGGGTCGGCCTTGTGTTTTCTGTCATGGCCGGGGATGCCGGCTTTCTTTGGCTATTCTTGTTTTGGCAGCCTGAAAGGCAGAGGCTTGAAATCAGGAGCAAGGCGGACAATGTATGGAAAATCCTTCGGTTCATCTTGAGTTGCTGCTTTGCGGTGACGACTTGTAAGGGAATCGGTGGCAAATGTGAAGATGCTTCAGCGGTGGGGATGGTTCGCCACCGCTGATTGCATGCCTGTTTAGAACTGGGAGAGGAAGCGGCGGTCGTTTTCCGAGAACAATCTCAAATCGTTGACCCGGTAGAGCAGGTTGGCGATGCGTTCCACGCCGACGCCAAAGGCGAAGCCGCTATATTCGCCAGGGTCAATGCCGCAGTTTTCCAAGACCGCCGGATCCACCATGCCGCAGCCGAGGATTTCCACCCAGCCGGTGTGTTTGCAGAGCGGGCATCCTTTGCCTCCGCAGATCGTGCAGGCGATGTCCATTTCGGCTGAAGGTTCGGTGAACGGGAAATAGGAGGGCCGAAGCCGGATTTTGGTGTCGTTCCCGAACATTTCCCGGGCAAAGTAAAGCAGGGTGTCGTGCAAGTCGGCAAAGGAGACGTTCTTGTCCACATAGAGCCCTTCGATTTGGTGGAAGAAGCAATGGGCACGGGCTGAAACCACTTCGTTGCGATATACCCGGCCGGGACAAAGCGTGCGGATAGGCAGCGGATGGCTCATCATGCTTCGGATTTGGACCGAGGAGGTATGGGTTCTGAGCAGTACGTCCTGGGGCGAGCCTTGGCGTTCGATGAAGAAAGTGTCCTGCATGTCGCGGGCAGGGTGGTCGGCCGAGAAGTTCAATGCGGTGAACACGTGCCAGTCGTCCTCTATTTCAGGGCCGTCCGAAACGTCGAAACCGATTTTGCCGAAAATGCGGAAAATCTCTTCTCGAACCTGGGAAAGGGGATGCCGGTGGCCGATTCTTTCATCGACCGGGCGGCTGAGGTCGAGTTCGGAAGCCGCTTGGGCGGAGGCTTTCGCGCCGCATTCGTCTTTGGCTTTCTGGATGGCTTCCTGCACGGCTGTTTTCAATTGGTTGAGAGCCTGTCCAATATCTTTCTTCAAGCCGGGTTCGACCTTTTTGAATTCCTCGAACAGGTCGTTCATTTCCCCTTTGCGTCCCAGAAGCCGGATACGGTATTGTTCTGCTTCTTCCATTGTTTGGAGCCGGATTTTCCGAGCTTCATCCAATAAGCTTTCTATCTTTTCCTTAAGTTGCATTTCTTTATTCTTTAGGGCATCTTGAGGCCCAGATTGGTGTTTCGTTTTTCAGTTCGGTTCCGCGAGGAATCCTATTCGAGCGTCATGGTCATCCGGATGTCTTCCACCGGACGGTCTCCGGGTTGGGTCGGCTGGCTGGCAATCTTGTCGATGACATCCAATCCTTCAACCACTTCACCGAAAACGGTATATTGCATATCCAAGAATGGCGTGCCGCCTAAAGAGGTGTAAACTTCGATTTGCTCGGGTGTGAACTGGATACCGTATTGCATGGAAATCATCTGGAGCTCCTGCGGTGTCCATGTTTTGCCTTGCACGATGTAGAACTGGCAGGAAGAGGAGCGTTTCTGCGGGTTTATCTGGTCTCCGGTCCGGGCTGCGGCCAAAGCGCCCTTTTTATGAATCAGATTGGGTACGAATTCGGCCGGGATGGTATATCCCAGGTCTCCGCCGCCCAACATCTGTCCCGGTTTGGCATGTTTGGAGCCGGGATCGCCCCCTTGAATCATGAATCCTTTGATAACCCGGTGGAAAAGTGTGCTGTCATATTGTTTTTCCTTGACAAGCTTGATGAAATTATCGCGGTGCTGCGGGGTTTCGTTGTATAATTTGACGGTCATGTCCCCGTAGGAGGTGTGGATGACGACCAATTGCTCTTTCTCTGTTGCGTCTTGGGTGGTTTGCGCTTGCATAGGTGTTACGAAATTTAGTGTGAGGAGGCTGGCAACCAAGGCCAAGCCTTTTCCAATCATGTTCATCTATTTATTCGTTTTATGTTTCCGGGTTCCGGTTGCCGATTCGTGTGTCTTAGGTTTGGCAATCCGTTCCTTTTTCCTATCTGCCGATAGCGGTCGGTCTGGTATCGGAAAGATAGAACCTACAAAAATAGTTCAATTTGCTTAATCTGCGGTAAAAATCCATTTTGGAAAGCGCAGGTGTTTTATTCGGGATGGGCTATGGCGAAAAAGGACACTTGGCTTCCGGGAATCTTGAGCAGTTCCTGGCAGCAGCTTGCGGAGGTGGCACCGGTTGTCACCACATCGTCTATGAGCAAGAAATGCTGCTGGTGGAAACGTTGTTCGTGGAGAAATTCCGGATTCAGGCAAAAGCTTCCTTGTATATTGGCCCAGCGGGCTTCCCGGCTTTTTTTTGTCTGGCTTTGGGTTCTTTCCTGCTTTATTAACAGGTCGCCGCTTATCTCTTTTCGCAGGATTTCATTCATGCCTTGGGCAATGAGCATGCTTTGGTTGTAACCCCGTTTCCGGAGTTTCTTCGGGTGTATGGGAACTGGTACGAGAAAATCGGCCTCGCAAAAAGGAGTTTGGCCGATGAGCCGTAGTCCGGCCAACCGTCCAAGGAAGAGACCGACCTCGGATTGCTTTTGGTATTTGAGCACATGCAAGAGTTTCTGGATGACTCCTTCTTTATTGAAATGCAGCAATGCGCTGGCTCCCCGGATTGGTATTTTTGTTTTCATGCGCATGTTCAGAGGATTCCTTTCATGGTTTTCATATCCGGTATAGGTCAATCGTCCCAGGCAGTCGGCGCAGAGAATCTTTTCTGTCCCGATTAGCCGCTGTCCGCAGCATAGGCAGCAATCCGGATAGAAAAAATGGAGGCAGTCCCTCCACAGGCTTGCTTTATGCTCCATGGTTTGCATTTTGGCAAAAATACGTTATCTTTGCCTTATCTAATGTTAAAAAGTCTTAAAAGCTGTTCGACTGCTTGAGTTTTTACGAATTTATTATTGAAAGAGGTAGGAATACGGGCTTGCTGGGTTCGCAGGGGGAAGATGCTGTTGGGACGGGTGTTGTCTCCTTGCTTTCCGGAAAAGTCCGGCATCAGGGTGTGTAGAGTAAAAACAACCAAAACAGAGATAGTATGGAATCGTCAAACAATGCACAGGTTCAGACGGGGAAGGCTCCTCGTTCGGATCGTAAAATCAAGATTTTGTATGTGGTCATCGTTATATTGGTGATAGCGTTGGCATTTTTGATTTTCCACAACCAGAAGGTGGCTTCCGAGCGAAACGAAAGTTTTGCGCAAGGCGTTCAGTTGAAAGGCGAATTGGACAAGCTGATGGAAGACTACAACGATATCAGGATGGAAAACCAGGATTTGATAGGGCAGATGTCCGACAAGGATAGTCTTATTATGGCCAATAAGCAGGAGATAGAACGGTTGATAGCCCGTCAGGCCGATTATAACAAGATCAAACGGAAGCTGGAGCTGCTTCGGAATATCACGCAGGATTACGTGGTTCGTATCGATTCGTTGGTAACGGCGAACAGGGTCTTGGCGGAGGAGAATACGCAAATCAAGGAAGAGATGAATCGGGCTCGGCAGGAAAACACGCAGTTGAAGACCGAATTGGACGAGAAAATAACCTTGGCTTCGGAGTTCAAGGCCTACGATTTGACGGCTATGACAGTCAGGGTGAGAGCCGATGGGAAAGAAGTCCCTACGGATCGGGCTCGCCGGGTGACGAGGATAAACCTGTCCTTTACCTTGAGCGAGAATAAGATTGTGGAAGCTGGTCTCAAGACCGTATATGCCCGGATATCCCGTCCTGACGGAGCGGTGATGTCTATGAGCACCGATGACAGTTGCTCTTTCCTTGTAGATGGGGATACTTTGCAATACACCCTTAGGAAAGATATCGATTACACCAACCAAGCGCAAGATGTCCGTATGCATTGGGATCGTTTGACAGACGATAACCATGCCATGGCTGGGCAATATGCGGTGGTGGTGTATATGGATGGACGCGAAATCGGCCGTACCGGTTTTTCTATCCGGGATTAGATGCCTGGCTATGCTCTGTCGGCGAGGGCTGCCGCGCCAAGGATTCCTGCATTTTTGCTGCTGGCCATCAATCCGGAAAATTCCAGCTTGATGTGATCCTTGTAGCAGAAGAGAAGGTTCTTTTCGAAGGATTCCCGGGTGGGTTCCATCAGGACATCTCCCGCCTGGGCTACGCCTCCGAAGATGAAGATATGCGATGGAGCATAGCAGCAGGCCATGTTGGCCAAAGCGAGACCGAGGATTTTCCCTGTTTTCTGGTAAGTATCGATGGCGATAGAGTCTCCGGCTTTGGCCAGAATGGCAAGGCTGCGGTAGTCTGCGGCTTTGGGCGGCTGGTTTAACTGTTGGCAGAGTTCCGTGTAGGTGCGGTATATTCCATTGGCTACTACGTATTGCTCCAGGCAACCTCGACGTCCGCAGCCGCACTCCCGGCCCTCAGGAACGATGATGGAATGCCCTACTTCTCCGGCCATGCCTCGGTTTCCTGCCAACAGGTTCCCTTCGGCCATGATACCGCATCCTAAGCCTGTGCCCAATGTGATTTCCAGGAAATTTTTCAGTCCCTTGGCTGATCCGTACACGGCTTCGCCCAAGGCGGCAGCGCGGGCATCGTTTTCAAAAAAGAGAGGGGTTTCCGGGAAATAGCGCCTGAACTCGTCCAATAGGGATACCGGGCTTTTGAATTTCAAATTGGCGGCTTTTTCTATGATGCCGGTTTCTGGGTTGATGTTGGGGCATCCTACGCCTATGCTTTCTATTTTTACTTGGTTTACTTTTGCCATTCTCAATATGGAATAGGCAATCGTTACAACCAAATCGAAAGCCATTTCGTATTTGCCCGTTTTGATGCAGTCGTAATCTGCAATCCTTCCGTTTTCGTCCACCAAACCAATCATGGTGTTGGTGCCTCCTATGTCCACACCGCAGCGCATTTTCCTCTTTTTTAATGAAACAAGATGCTTTTTGAAGCCGGCGAAATTACAAAAAAAACGAAGATGCGATATCCTAGGCATTGGGCTTTTGTTTTTTTTCTTCAAGAAAGTTCGTTAAAAGCAGGAAATAGCGACTAATATATAAAGGGCGGACTCTGTTCCGGTTTCGGGTCGGACAGTAATTCGTATATGATGGAATTAAACCCAAATCGGTCATTAGACTTTGGGGAGATTGCCCGCTTGTGTCAGGCAGCATGCTTCTCGCCTAGCCGAAGGCGTAGCGGGCTACGTCGAGGCGTAGCGAGAAACAGGATGCGGACAGAAGCGGGCAAGATGCCCGAAAGCCTCATTTTCCTAACCGAAAACAGCCCCGGCGTGTCTAATGACCGATTTGGGTTAAATACGGCTATATATGGGATATTCGCTGGCATACAGGAACGCAGGCAAAGGCGGCGAACGATGGGCTGCAGCTTACTTGCAGTCGTTGGGGTATCGGGTCTTAGAAGCCAATTATCGCTCTCGGCATCGGGAAATCGATTTGATTGTCGAAAAGGAGGGAATTCTGGTTTTTGTAGAGGTCAAGACCAGGGCGTCCAATGCTTTGTTGGCCGCACCCTGTGCCGTGGATTGGCGGAAGCAGATGTTTTTGTATTCCGCCGCTTCCCGATATGTGCGTCAGCATGCATTGACCATGGATATCCGCTTTGATATCATTTGGGTGGAATGCCGGCGTCAAGGCCGGCAAATCTTCTATCGGGTCGTGGAGCATATAGAGAATGCATTTGCTCCTTTTGGTGGATAGGTATTATGCTTATGCAGCTACGGTTTTTCGATCCAATTTTGCAAATTCGGAATTATTGCTGATGAACTCAGGGACGATTTCCTTGGCTTTCTTTACAGCATCTTCTGTCTTGCAGTTGCGGGCCAATGCCTCCAATTGATCGTAATCGGGCAGCAAATCCTCGAAGTCATAGACCCTGGCATCTGCAATCCGGATTTTCTTGTTCGAGGTTGGGTGTGTATGTTCTATGGAACTCAATACCTCTTCGTATAGTTTTTCTCCTGGGCGGAGGCCGGTATATTCTATTTTGATGGTGTCCAGATTATATCCGGAAAGGAGAATCATCTTCTTGGCAAGGTCTGCTATCTTGATAGGCGTGCCCATGTCGAATACCAGGATATCGCCTCCATGTCCTATATTGGATGCTTCCAAGACCAAAAGGCAGGCTTCTCGGATTGTCATGAAGTAGCGTGTGATTTCCGGATGGGTAACCGTGACCGGGCCGCCTTTGGAAATCTGCGATTCGAAGAGAGGGATGACCGAACCTTGGCTGCCTAATACATTGCCGAAACGGGTGGTTATGTACTGGGTTTTGCCTGCGACCCTGCCGGCTTTGATGGCGTAGTTCAGGCTTTGTACATAGATTTCCGCCAGACGTTTGGAAGCCCCCATGACATTGGTCGGATTCACAGCCTTGTCGGTAGAAATCATGACGAATTTTTCGGCTTGGTATTTCAATGCCATGTGGGCAATGTTCCGGGTTCCGACCACATTGACCATAAAGGCTTCGTTGGGATTGCTTTCCATTAAAGGAACGTGCTTGTATGCCGCGGCATGGAATACAATCTGGGGGTGGTAGGTTTCAAAGAGGTGGGTGAGGCGTTCTTTGAAGCGCACATCGCCGACCATGGGAACCAATTCCAGTTTTGGGAATTTTTCTTCCAGTTCGAGGCGCAGGTTATGGATGCCTGTCTCGCAATTGTCGAACAAGACCAGCCTGCGGACTTGGAACGATGCGATTTGGCGGCAGAGTTCGCTGCCGATGGAACCAGCCGCACCCGTTACCACGATGGTCTTGTCGTGGAGGTCTTCGGCTATTTGCAAGGTATTGATTTGTATTTCTTCCCTTCCAAGCAAATCGGAGATGTCCAGTTTCCGGACTTGGGGAATCGAGTGGCGCCATTTCCCGATAGGGGGAACCGTGAATAATTTCAAGTTCCGGGATAGGCAGTAAGCAATCAATCGATTCCGTTCGTTCCATATATCGGACTGGCGAGTGAAAAGTATGCCTTCTATGTCGTCTTTTTCGATGATTGCCTTGATGCTGTTTACCCGGTCGAGTACATAAACGGGAAGATTGCCGATGGGGTAAGTGTCCGCTCTTTTCCCAAAACGGAGGTAACCTGCAATTTTATAGTTCGATTGGGTATTTAAGTTTAATACGCTGCTAAGAGTCAAATCGTTTGGATTGGCTCCATAAATCAAGACATTCTGTTTTGTCTTATTTGAGTTGTTGATCGCGTATTGATAGGCAATGACTACGACCACCCGCGACAATACCAGGCAAGAAAAAGTGAAACTGATATCGATCAGCAGAGTGACGCCTATTTCCATATTGGAGATATGTCCGTACAAGAGCAAGGCCAAGCCGACAAATAAGACTTTGACCATGAGTGCGGCAGCAATCCGCCAAATGGATTGCATGGACGAATGCCGGATGATGTTTTTGTACGTTTTGAAAAGCAGGAATCCTATAGCACTGGAAAACAAGCTGAAAAGAGCTATTTCTACAAAGGAGGTGGATTGGAATGTCTGATGGAACAGCCTTCGGCACAAAGCATACGACGCGCATGTCCCTATTGTGGACACAACGAGGTCGAAAGCCAACACAAACCAACGGTTTATATAGGGTTCGCTTATGATTTTCTTGGCCAGTTTTGTTCCTAAAGAAAGTGTCATTCTAGGAGCTCGCTTTTCTCAACATTTATGCTGGCATACGCCTTGTTTGTGCGGGGGTGAGCCCGGAAAATCAAGAACAGATGCCAGTATGCAAATACCAACTTACAAAATTACAAAAATATTTCAATGAGGTATACAAAAAAAGAGGCTGGCCAAAAACTTCCTATTATAACGGAAGCGGCCCTGTTAGAAAACTTCTAACAGGGCCGCTTCGTATAGAAAGAGGTGTTTTAGTCACCCTCTTTGATAGGAGGATTCTCCTTTATTTGGCTGTTGCCATCGGAGTTCCCGCTTGATCATTCCGGTTGTTGTAGTCGTAACCGTCTTGCGGCAATTCGATTTGCGGGCTGTAGTCCTGACCGTTCGGCTTGTCCCAGGCATTGGTCTGCCAGTTGGCGTTCTGACCGGGGATGAATTTGCCGTTCAAGTCAATCGGACGGCCATCGATCCATTGCTGGGTCGTAAATTCGACAAACGGAACCGGGAAAGAGAACCGGCTTACAGGATACTGCAGGAAGTGGCTTCTGAACTGTTCGTTGGTAGCAGAACCGTTGCGGTTCAGCGATACCCCGTTTCTGCGCAGAGTGGACCAACGTTGGCCTTCGCACAAGAGTTCGCGGGTGTATTCCTTCAAGAGTCCGGCCAAGAAGCCTTCAGCAACCCCATTGTTATCGTATCCGGATTTCCATTCGGTTCCAGCAAGGTCGGAATAAGCCTCATAGTTGGAGTAATTGTCCATGTCAATTACGGTATCCCTCTTGGAAATCAAATTTTCGATCAAGGTTGTTCTTGCAGAAGCAACATCGTTCATGGCGGCTTGGCATTCTGCTTTCATCAAGTACAATTCAGGAACACGGAGAACCGGTACATTGAAGACGCCGTTATCAGCCGGATATTTCAAGCACCAGCTGCTGCTTTCTTCGCTGGGTTGGACTCCATCGGGCCAGCCACCGTACAGGGCGCTCCGGATGTCGGTACCGTTGAACAGATCCACCGCATATTTGGTAGGGCTGAAACCGTAAGAACCGAACAAGGTATTCAAGCTATTGGCGGAAAGGTTGTCCTGGGTGGTGTAGTTCAGCAACCAGATGTCTTCCGAAGAAGGCGTTTCACCGTATGCGTCAACAAGAGCTTCTTCCGTTGTAATCAGTTCTGCCTGGGCACCGCTTGGCAAGTTGGCAAGCGCGTTTTCCACAGCGGTCAAAGCCTCTTGGTATTGATGCTGTGCTAAGTAAACACGAGCCTGAACCATATAGGCAGCACCCAGCGTAGGATAGAAACGCGTATCTTGGCTTACCTGCAAAGTAAACGTACCGCCCACTGCTTCAAACCGCTCGATGGCTTCTGCAATTTCTTGTTCCATGAAGGTGTAGCTGTCTTCCAGCGAGGACATATTGGCTGGTTCGTCCGTATTCAACGCCCTGTCGCGGAGCAGAATGAGACCGACCTTCGTGGGGTTGTTGCCTGGAACATCCGTCAGGTTGTAATCCACGCAGAAGAACTGAGCCAAAGTATATTCGCAAAGAACTTTGATTGTCAAAGAGGCTGCAATGGCACTATTCAAGTTGGTGATTTCCGTTTCGTTCAAGGAAGCGGAATCCGCCAACAGACGTTTGGCCGCTTCAACGGTACGGGCAGCACTGGCTGCAATCTGGTAAGGTCCGGCCCAGTAGCTGGCTGCATCGGTGGACGATGTGGTGATAATCCATTGTTCGATATCACGCATGGTACCTTGGTTGCTCCGGATGGTGCTGACAAGGTCGGTCATGACATCTCCTACTACTGTCAAATCCCGTCCCCATGCGCCAGCCGAATACATCATGGCCATTGTACCCACGACGGTGCTCGGAACCAAGGAGGGGTCGCTGAGGACGACTTCCGTGTCCATGGCCGTTTCTGGAGTCCTGTCAAAGAAATCGTTCGAGCAGGACGAGAACAGCACAACGGGAACCATGGCTGCTACGATTGCTATATTTTGAATTTTTTTCATCTCTTTTTCTTTTTATGATTTGTTCTTAATCCAAGCTTTTAGAATCCAACATTAAGACCGATCGAATAGTTGATTGGCACAGGATAGTTTGAGGTTTGGATTGCGCTCAAACCGGATTCGGGGTCGTACCCGCGGAAGTCCTTGGCGCACCAGGTCCACGCATTGTCGATGCTGGCATAGATACGCAGGCTGCTCAAGAAAATCTTTTCGCACTGTTTCTTGGGCAAGGTGTATCCTACCATGATGGATTTGAGACGGAGGTAGGATCCGGACATACGCAGACGGGAGCTCAACTGGTTGGCGTTGTTGTTACCGCCATTCATCAATTGCGGAACTACGACATCATCGCCGGGACGCTGCCAACGGTTTTCCATAATCCAGTAGGTAGTGGTCTGGCCGGGCTGGTGGCCTTCGTTTTCCAAATACGGAAGGTCGTTGCTCAAGATATAGTTACCGTAGTTGTAGTTGAACTGGAAGCTGATATCGAAGTTGTAGAATTCAAAGCCCATCTGCAAACCTCCGTAGAATTTGGGGTCGCTGAAGCCGACATAACGCAGGGCTGCATCGTTGTAGTTGAAAACGTATTCACCGTTTTCTCCATACCAGCGGGGACGGCCTGTCGCAGGGTCAACGCCTGCCCATTCGCGCATGTACAACTGGCTGGAAGGACGGCCTTCTTCGATACGTCCGATGGTACCGCTTTGGATCGGTTGGTGGTCGGGCAATTCCAGTACCCTATTGTCGTTAGTGGTGATATTGAATCCCAAGGTCCAGCGGAAGTTCTTGCGGTTCATCAGCAAGGCGCTCACTTGGATTTCAACCCCTTGGTTACGCATGCTACCCAAGTTGGTGGCAATGGCACCGAAACCGGTAGCGTAAGACAGAGGACGGGAGAAAATCATATCGACAGTGCGGTCGTTGTAGTAGTCTGCTTCAACGGTCAACACGTTGAACAACATGAATTCCAAACCCACGTCGAATTTATTTCTGGATTCCCATTCCAGATTGGGGTTGGCCAACTGAGAAGGACCGAAACCGGCAAGACCGCCATAACGGGTCGAGGCGTAAACCCCGCGAGCCTGGTAGTACCCTACGTTCTGGTTACCGGAAGTACCGTAGCTGATACGTACGCTCAAGTTGTTCAACCAGTTTTGTGTGGCAGCCATGAAGCGTTCAGCCGAGATACGGTATCTTGCACCTACCGACCAGAAGGTACCCCAGCGTTTGTCTTCACCGAAACGGGAAGAACCATCGCGACGTACACTGGCAGATACGTAGTACTTGTTGTCATAATCGTATTCGATGTTACCGAAGTAAGAAGCCAAGGTAGCATCCGCACGGTTAGCAGCACCACGGGTGTCGGTAGCATTGGAGACAGCCATCAACTGCGGAGTAGCGTAACCCTGACCGGAAACAAAAGAGGTGTAGTTGTTGAACCTCTGGGCTTCCTGACCGATCAAGATATTGAAGTTGTTCTTCTTGATGGAAGGCATCCAGTTGATGGTGTTGGTGATGTTCATGTAGGCGTAGGTTTCATCCTGTATCTGGGTCAAACCGCCCAAGTCCTGACCTTGCGGGTTAACGACCATCGACCAAACGTTTTCTTCTTTCAAAGTTACAAAGTCGATACCAATCTTGGACTGCACATACAAATTCTTGTACAGCTTGACACGCAAGTACGGGCTGAACAAGGCTTTGTACTGCTGCTGGAAAGCGCGGTCGCGGTATTCATCGGTATAAAGGGCTACCGGGTTGTAACCTTGCGAAGCCGGGTTGGTCGTGTAGTTCCATTCGTTGTAGTTTACTTCACCGGTAACAGGGTCGGTGGCGTAAACGGGGTCTGTCGGACGCATCATGGAAGCGCCCCAGATAGGCGAAGCGTAAGCCAGACCGGTAGGAACCGTGTTTACTTCGGCATACGACCCGGTCAAGTTCATACCGAAAGACAACCAGTCGGTAGGATTGACATCCAAGTTCAAACGAGCGTTGTACCGGGTGTAGTCAGATCCGATGACAATACCTTTGTTGTTGAAATAGCCAACCGATGCATAGTAGTTGACGTTCTTGGTGCCACCCGATGCGGTCATCGAGTAGTCTTGGATGAGGCCGTTGCGGGTCACTTCATCCCACCAGTCGGTATAATAAATCGTGTTCGGGCCATATTCGGCGATTTCTTCTGCCGTACGGAAGCCGTTATTGTTCAAGAAATCGATATTCATGGACGGCGTTTCGGCATAGTAAGACAGCGCCAAATCAGGATTGTTGATCCAACGGTAATAAGTTCTTTCGTTAACGGCGGCTGTGTTCAGACGGGATTCGAACAAGAAGTCCTTGAAGTCTTCCATGTTCACTTTCTGGAAACGCTTCTTTACGTTAGGAGGCGTGGAAAGACCGATTTTGGCATTGACCCCGAAGGAAACCTTGCCTTCTTTACCTTTTTTCGTGGTAACTACGATAACCCCGTTGGAGGCACGCGAACCATAGATGGATGTGGCACTAGCGTCTTTCAGCAACTGGATGCTTTCGATATCTTCAGGATTCAAAGATGCCAGAGGGTCGGTACCTTGTCCATCGGTGTAGGATGTCATACCCATGGCTCCGGTAATGATGGGCACCCCGTCGATTACGTACAAGGGGTCGTTGCCGGAGGACAAGGAGCTTGTACCACGAATACGGACGGTAGTTGACGAACCGGGCTGTCCGGAAGCCGTACTAACCTGCATACCAGGAACACTACCTTGCAGGGAGTTGATTACGTTGGATTCTGTTTGACGGGTGATGACTTCTTCACCTACCTCGACAGCAGAACCTACATTGTCCACTTTCTTGCGTACCCCGTAACCGGAGGCGGAAACTTGGACTTCCTGCAACGCAACGGCTTGTGTTTCCATCACGACATTGATCACACCGCTGGTAATAGGCACGATTTTGTCTTTCATACCCATAGCCGAGAATTTCAGGTTCTTGGCCGTGGCGGGGATGTTGTTCAAGGTGTAAACACCATTGAGGTCGGTTGAGGTACCAATCGTTGTCCCTTCGATTTGGACTGCCACCATGGGGATACCCATCGGGTCATCCGCACTCGTGACCTTACCTGTGACGGTGCGTTGCCCGAAAGCCATGTTGGCGGCTCCCATAAGGAACAAGGACACCACAAAGAGCACTAGTTTTTTCATAAAAAAAGCTGATTTGGATTTGTGTTATTTAATTCGTGTTTTCTATTCGCAAGAGAGTCATCCATCAACACTCATGCGTATCTCGAACGGTATCCGATCTGTTTCATCGCTCTTCAATAAGTTTCAATGCTTTGGTTGGCTTTCAGAACCCGTTCTGATGGGGAAAGATTCCCTATTGCCCACACTTCGGCATTAAATTGAGGGTAGCAAATTTAGATAATTTTTCCATAAAGCCAAGTGAACGGCTTTAACATTCCTTGCCCGTTTCTGAAAAAAAATTAACTATGAAAAGTTAAATGTCTAAGAATGTGCTTCTAAAAAAATGTTAAGCGGGTTAAAAAAGAGTTAACAAATGTTAAATGGGACGGTGTGCGGTTCCTTTCCTCGTATCGGATTGTCTTTTCTATGGCGGGTGGAAAGGTGCATCTCCTACTATTATATATAGGTATGCTGTTTGTGTGGTATCAGGTTTTCTGGCGTGTCGTCTTTTGGGGCATTGAAATGATTCCGTAACAAATACTCCATAGAAAGGCAATAATTCCGTATGGGAAATCGTAACAACTAGCTTCTACTTTTGCGCCGAATTTCAGAAAGCAAAATCGACGAATACAGTGATGAGAAAAAGGGTTTTGATATTGTGCCTGGTTTGGGCCTCGGCCTGTTGCGGGAGTCTTTCCTATGGCGCAAGATTCGGGACGATGGAAGGCGAGGGGATTGCGGAGACGGGCGAAAGCAAGGCGAAAGGCGTTCTGCAAGGCGTGGTGACCGACAAAGGTACGGGCGAGACCTTGCCGTTTGCCGCGGTGCAGATAGAAGGTACAGCCTTGGGGGCGGTAGCCGGTTTGGACGGGAGCTATACGTTCAATCTGATGCCGGGTACTTATTCTGTCAAGGTCAGCTTCACTTCCTATAAGACGCAGGTGATTCCCAATATCAAGATTGTGGCCGGTCAGAACACGCATTTGGATGTGGCAATGGAAAGCACGGCTACGGAGTTGAAGGAAGTGAAGGTGACGGCACGCCGGGTGCGGCATACCGATGCGGCGGTCCTGAGCACGATGAAGCAGGCCGACGTGGTGGCTACCGGGGCTTCGTCCCAGCTGATTTCCCGTTCCCAGTCGAAAGATGCCGCCGAGGTGGTGTCCAAGCTTCCGGGGGTCAGCGTGGAAGAAGGCGGGATGGTCAACGTGCGGGGCTTGAACGTGAGGTACAACACGGTCTTGCTCAACGGGACCACGGCGCCGGGAACAGAGAACGACAGCCGGGCGTTCGCCTTGGATGTCATTGCCGGGAACGCCATCGATCATTTGATGCTGTACAAGACCGCATCGCCTGAATTTCCGGCCGATTTCTCCGGCGGTCTGATCGGCATCACCACCAAGAGCATGCCCACGGAGGATGCCTTGAGCTTCTCTTATAATATAGGTGTCAATACGGCCAGCATCGGCAAGGACTTTGTGCATTATCACGGCAACGGGGCGGATGCGATAGGCTTCGGCGGGGCTTCGCGCCAGCTGCCTGCGGGCTTCCCTTCGGATATCAGCCAGGCCAGCAATGCCGAGAAAGCGGAATACGCCCGGATGCTGGACAACGACTGGGCTACTTCTACTCGGACCTCCCTGCCGTCCCAAGGCTTTTCGATGCAGTGGGACAAGTCGGCCATGGTGGGCAAAGACAAGGATATCAAGTTCGGGAGCCTGTTCGCGCTCAATTACGGTTACGAGAACACGGTTCGCGAGGCATTCGAGAACAACCGCTTCGGGGTGTTTGACTTGATTAACGAGCAACCGCGTTACCTGAATGCTTATACCGATGAGGATTATGGTACCAAGGTCAAGCTCAACGCTTTGGGCAATATCGGCTTCCAGTTCAAGGACGGTTCGCGCTTCGAGTTCAAGAACCTTTTCAGCCAGAATGCCCAGGACAAGACGGCTTTCCGTCAAGGTATCGACTACAACAACGATTACCATATCCGGGAACAAGAATACATCTATACGCAGCGTTCCCTCTACTTGGGGCAGTTGCTCTACACGCACAACCCTGCCAAAGGGCATAAGCTGGATTACCGCCTGACTTACGGTTTCACGAACCGCCAGGAGCCGGATCGCCGCTTGGTGACTTTCCGCCAGCAGACCGACCCTTCGATGCCGAATTACGAGATGTACAAGGCGACCGATGTGAACCGCTACTACCAGGACATGAACGAGCATTTGGTAGCGGGAGGAATCGACTACAAGGGCTTGTTGGTGGATAAGGGCTTGAAGCTGGAGCTGCTTGCCGGGGCTGCCGCCCAGTACAAGAACCGGGTTTTCGACGGCCGCAAGTTCCTGTACACTTCGGGTTATCCTTCCACGCTGCCTTCGGATTTCCTGTACGGGGATTTGACCGAGATATTCCAGCCGGAGAACCTTCGAGCCGATGGTTACTTCATTGATGAGAACACCCGCAAGTCCGATGCCTATACGGCTACCACCTTTATTCCGGCACTCTATGCATCGGTCAAGATGCAAGTGGGCGGATGGCATTTGGCGGCAGGGGCGAGGGCCGAATACGAGCGGACCATCCTGAACGGCTATACGGCAGACGGTTCGATGCCGGTACAGGTGAACCGGAGCGAGCTGAATGTGTTCCCCTCCTTCAACGGATCCTACCATTTCAACGACAAGCATATCCTCCGTGCGGCTTACGCCTACACGATCAACCGTCCAGAGTTGCGGGAAATCGCGCCTTACGTCTATTACGACTTCGACCAGTTTGCCGATTATACCGGGAATACCGATTTGAAGAATGCCAAGATCCAGAACGTGGACTTGCGATACGAGTTCTATCCTTCTCCCAAGGAATTGATTTCGGTAGGGGCGTTCTACAAGCATTTCCGCGATCCTATCGAGGTTTCCTATATCCGCTCCTCGGGCGGGAACGCGATTTACACCTTCAAGAATGCCGACTTCGCCTATACCACCGGCGTGGAACTGGAATTGCGAAAGAGCCTCGACTTCATGAAGCTCAAGAACTTCTCCTTGGTGGTGAACGCAGCTTGGATTTACAGCCAGGTGCGTTTCCGGGACGAGGACTTCGACCGCGACCGCGCCATGCAGGGGCAATCGCCTTACTTGGTCAATGCCGGTTTGTTCTACGAGAACAAGGGCTGGGTGTTGAGCCTGATGTACGGGCGTTACGGCCGCCGCATCCTGGCGGTGGGCGAGGTGTTCCAGAACCCGGATGAGGATATCCCGGACATTTACGAGATGCCGCGCAACGATTTGTCGTTCGGCCTCAAGAAAAGCATTGGCAAGCATTGGGAAATCAAGTTCCTTGCCAGCAACCTGCTGAACCAGGATTATACCGAGTGCCAGTTTGCGCATTACACGGATTCCGACGGAGTGGGACATACGGTGACCCAAACGCCGCGTTCGTACAAGCTGGGGGTTGAGTTCCAAGTCGGCGTGACTTTCAAACTTTAGAAAATAAACCTATAAATTTTTATAACAAAATGAAAATGAACAAAATGAAAATGTGGTTCCTGATGGCCATGATGGCCGGCGGAATGTTGGCGTTCACCTCCTGCGACGACAAAAATGGTAGCGACGACAACGGTGGTGATGATGTCGTTGCCGGCGATCCGGTCCTGAAAGGTGAAATCAAAGGCAACCGTACTTTGTCGGCCGATACGGTCTATACCTTGGACGGCTTCGTTTACGTAGTGGATGGGGCTACCTTGACGATTCCTGCCGGTACGGTAATCCAAGGCAAGAGCGGTACCAAGGCGGCTTTGATCGTGGAACGCGGCGGCAAGCTGATGGCCGAAGGTACGGCCGAAGACCCTATCATCTTCACTTCCGACAAACCGGCCGGCCAGCGTAACTACGGTGACTGGGGCGGCGTTATTATCTGCGGCAAGGCGGTGATCAACTCGGGCGAAGCCCAGGTGGAAGGTGGTCCGCGTACTATGTACGGTGGCCAGAATGACAACGACAATTCCGGCATTCTCCGTTATGTCCGTATCGAATACGGTGGTGTTGAATTTGACACTGACAAGGAAATCAATGGTTTGACTCTTTGCGCCGTGGGTAGCCAGACGGTAATCGACCACGTGCAGTGTTCCTATATCAAGGATGACAGCTTTGAATGGTTCGGCGGTACGGTGAATTGCCGTAATTTGGTGGCTTTCCGCGGCTGGGATGACGACTTCGATACCGATGCCGGTTTCCGTGGAACGGTTCAGTTTGCGGTTTCGGTTCGCGACATTCAGGTTTCCGACAAGTCCAAGTCCAACGGTTTTGAATCGGATAACGATGGCGACGGCTCCAGCAACACTCCGTTGAACAACCCTCGTTTCTCGAACGTGACCCTGATTGGCCCTTACGCTACCTTGGCTGATACGGCCAATACCAACAGCTCTTTTGCCAGCGACAACGCTTATGGTCCATTCCAGGCTGCCATGCACCTGCGTCGCAACACCCGTTTGCAGGTTTACAATTCGGTATTCGCCGGCTGGCCTCTGGGTCTGTTGCTCGACAGCGACAACTGCATGAACTCGGCGGAAGCGGGTATCTCCGATCCTGTCAACAACTTGGTGGTAAAGAACTGTATCTTGGCAGGTATGCGTCAGAACTTCGACCAGGATGTGGAAAGCGCTACCCTGACTACCGAAGAATACTTCAACAATGCGGCTTTGAACAACCGCGTGGTGGCTACCAATGCTGAACTGGGCATTGCCGGTGCTTTCAACTTGGCTTCTCCTTCTTTCCTGCCCGAAAGCGGTTCGGCTTTGCTTTCCGGTGCTGACTTCAGCGGCCTGACCGGCTTTGAAACCGTCAATTTCATCGGGGCTTTCGGTACGGAAGACTGGACGGCTGGCTGGTGCAACTTCGATCCCCAGAACACGGAATATGTAGCTGCGGCTGAATAATTTCAGGGTCTTTTCTGAAAAGCCTCTGCTGCGTTGTGCGCAGGCTTAGGCTTTAAACGTCCTCAGGTGCGGGAAGTACGTGGGGGCGTTTTTTTATTTGCTGGTGGTATTTCTTTTACTGTTGTGTGGTTCTGCGGACGGAAGAATTGTATTGAATGTGGTTTTGAAAAAAATGAGATCGCATTTATCGGTCGCTTTGCCAGTAAATTCTTGTGTCTGTCTCTTTGGCGCGTCCTCTTTGGCTCGTCAGAACGGCTAAGATGCGAGGCGCGCGAGGACGAGAAAAGCGGAGCATACTTTAGTATGTGAGCATTTTCGAGCTTCTCGCGCAACGAAGCAGCTTGGCCGTTATCACGAGCCAAAATGGGCACGGGCCCACGCATGAAGAATACCCCCGTCCAAACTCCGGATCGCATAGGAGATTTGGTGTTCCTCGGCATCGCATAGCCATACGGACACCTCGCTTCCCGGTTTCAGCTCATGGGCGTAAATCACTTCCATCTCATCGAGCCGGTGCGTTTCCATGAACGAGTCCGAGTGGGCATCCATCATCCATTGGATATAGGAACTTTGGGTTACGTGGCCGTTGAAGTCGATGTCCCGGTAGTGGGCTTGTACCCGGCAGGCTTCGTGCCAGGCGGGCTGGTTGAAATCCAGCATCCCTTTCTGTTCCCGGCGGTCGAACATCGACGGCTTGAAAGGCAGTTCCTCGTTGTAGTATCCCGCCAGCGGTTTCATCATCTCGGTGGGGCGTTCCGGTCGGCGGCCTTCCAAATTGATCAGCATCCAGTCGGTGTAGGCGAAAGCCCGCAAAGCGCCAGTGGAGACTTTTTCGGTGGTGATACCATTATTATATAAGGCGGCGGTTTCCTCGTTCCAGTCGCTGACCTTGTAGAGCCGGGGCACCAGCAGCCCTTCGCAGGCCGGATTCCAGCTTTCGAACAGCACCCTTTCCTCGCGCTGGGGCATATCGGGGATGAAGATGTGGATTCGTCTCAGCATCCAGGTGAGCCCTTGCTGGTTGAGGATATCCGCGTTCACGCCTTGCCGGTAGGTGTGCAGCTCGGCCATATCGTTGAATAGGTCGCAGAGCGTCTTGATTTTGAGCCGGTGCTTCTTGTCGGTGTAGTGGTTGTAGATTCTGACGGGTTCGCCGTATTTGTAGACCATGTGATTAAGACTTTTCACGCGAAGCCCTTGTCGTGGGAATCGCTTGGATTCAGGCTGGCGAATGTACGAAAAAGAATCCAAAGGCGGACTGGTTAATCCGAATCGGAGGCTATGGATGTGTTAGGGGCGGATGGCGGGAGGGCGGTTCTTGTTCGATGGGCTTATGGCTTACAGACGGTTCCAGTACAGGCTTCGTCCTAAGATCCGGAAGCCGATATAGGCTCTGACTTTCATCGTGCTGTCGTTCTCGAATTCGATGGCGCAGCGGTAGGTCTTGCCGCTGGTGGGGTCGTAGACGCGGCCGCCGTTCCACTCCTTGCTGCGGGCATCGTAGCTTAGCTTGCGGACCACCACCACATGGGTGAGCGGGATATGGCGTTTGTCGGCGCGGGGGTTTTGGACATCGGTCTTGGGTTTGCCCAAGTCGTCCAAGGGGTTTTCCATCCAGACAATCCGGGCTTCGTAGTCTCCGTCATCGGCCCGGTAGAAATTCAGATGCATCCGTTCCCCTGTCCCTCGGTCGAATACTTCGTAATCCCCTACGATATCGTCGGCCTTGGCGCCTAAGCTTTGAGCCTGCAGCCCGGCCGGCAGGCACAGCAGAAGTGAAAATACGAAGAGCAGTGTCTTTAGGTGCATGGTTCTTGTCAACTTCGGGACAGGTGTCTTGCCATTCCTCGTCAGGAGGGCACGGTATTGTTAAAGGTACCCGTTTTCGATAAGGCAGGCGAAGATAGCCGTCACAGGGGGCGTGGAGGGGTGGAATCAAGATGAAAATGCCGAAATTTGGATTTGAGTGAGAAGTGATTTGTTTTTTAATTGATTGATTGTGATGTGAATGTTGGGTTGGTGGGACTGTTTGCACGATGCCTTTGATTTTTACCGAAACAGCGAGTTTGGCACTACACGCGATTTGCACTATCTTCGCGCTTTCTAATTCGAAATACAGGCTGCTATATGATTGAATTTTTTCTCGACAACCTGAATTATTGGACGGTTTTCTTGGGAATGATGATTGAAAGCTCGTTCATCCCTTTCCCTTCCGAAGTGATTGTGCCTCCGGCCGCTTGGCTGGCTTTGGGGCCGGACTCGGAAATGAATATCGTCCTGGTGGTCTTGGTGGCTACCTTGGGGGCGGATGCGGGCGCGTTGATTAACTATTACTTGGCCAAATGGCTGGGGCGTCCTATCGTCTATAAGTTCGCCAACAGCCGGGTAGGGCATCTTTGCCTGCTCAATGGGGAAAAGGTGGCTCATGCCGAGGAATATTTCCGCAAGCACGGGGTCGTTTCCACCTTCTTTGGCCGTTTGGTGCCTGCGGTCCGCCAGCTGATTTCCATTCCGGCGGGTCTGGCCGAGATGAAGCTGCATACGTTTTTGCTCTTTACTACGCTGGGCGCCGGTCTTTGGAATATCGTTCTGGCCGTTTTGGGTTATGTGGTACGGGTCTCTTTCCCCAATGTCGAAACCACCGAGGATGTATCCAACTTGGCTTCGACCTACAGTCATGAGATTGGCTATGGCATTCTGGCCATCGTGGTAGTGGTTCTCGGGTATTTTATAGTGAAGCGGGTAGTCAAGAAGCGCAAGGCAGCTCAGGCAGGACAGCAGAACCCAAAAGCTTAGTTTTGTGCTTGACGGCTGTCATGCCGGCAGTTATGCTTCGGTTTCCATCAGCCTTGTGCTAAGAGGTCTCGGCTTCCTTAGGCAAGGCTTTCTTTATTGCCTCCTTTGGGGGATTGCTTGCTTGTTTTCCGTTTTTTCTTCTGCACCGACCAGCCGAAGCGGCCTATCGCTTCGCCCGTCTCATAGTAGTCCCCGTGTGCATAGACCAAGAGTCCGGAACGGGCCAAGTCGAATTTGCCGGTTTCCGGATCCATGTACTTCTCATCGGCTTGGATGTTGACAATATCGGCTATGAAGACCTCGTGCGAACCCAAAGGCAGCGACTGCCGCACTTTGCATTCCAAGCTCAATGGGGATTCCACGACAATCGGTGCCTTGACCTCTTCCCCCGCCGCAGCCTGCAGCCCGCATTCCTTGAATTTGTCATAATCCCGCCCGGACTTGACCCCGCACCAGTCGGTAGCCTTGGCCAAAGCCTGAGTGGTCAGGTTTATCGTGAATTCGCCGTATTTCTTTATAAGGCCGTAGGAGTGCCGCTCCGGACGGATGGAAATGTAGCAGACGGGCGGGTTGGTGCAGAGGATGCCTGTCCATGCAACGGTGATAAGATTGTAGTCTTCCTCGCTCGCCCCGCAGCCCACCAAGACCGCCGGCAACGGATAAATCATCGTCCCCGGTTTGAAGTTCACTTTGCCTTTCATGAAAATAATGTGTAATGTTTTGGCAGATGCGTTTGCGTATCTTTGACGTATTGGATAGATTGGACCAATAGGCAAAATTTATCAAATTGGCTATAGGACATAAATTACGTTTTCAGGGAAGAGCAATGGCATGCCTTTCTTTTTGATTTTGAATGAATAAGTGTCTCCATGCCCGCTTGGGCGGCATAGAAGCAAATCAACTGTGATCATGTTCTGCTCAAGGAGTACGTCAAATTGGCCGATGTTAGGATTCTTTGTGTGTTCAATCTGCTTGTAGCGGAAGTACTCCTTGCCATCATTCAGCGTGTTCTCTACTTCTATCCAGAATGTTTCACGATGTTTTGTTAGGAGTCGTTGGTGCAACTTTACTAACCTCCATGCGGCAATGTCCTCAATGTTTTGTCTTTCTGCTTGCAGTTCAAGGAGTTTGTTCAAGTGGTTGACGTTCAGGAATAACGTATTGCTGTTGGGAGGTGTGCATTGCACGGTATTCTGGTAGGTTTTGAATCCATCTGCATTTACATAGCCATATCTTTCGACGATTTCACGCCCGGATTTCAATGTACTGATGTCCCAATCGGGAGTTTGTGTAAACAGCACATTCTTCTTGCTGCTTCTTTTCTCTCGGTGACTCTTCAATTCAATACCCTTGTAGTCAGGAGTCTTATCGCTGTTCATGGTGATGCCGAGGAAGGACTCGATGGTTCTTCCGATACCTGTATCGGCGGTAACCTCGGTTTCAAACCATTGGTCTTTAACCGCACGGAAGCGTCCAAGGAGTTCTTCGGAAACAGAGCTCCCCATTCTGTTGATGGTTTTTAGAATCTCTTGCATGGGATTGATAATGGCAGTGTTGTAACACTTCTCTATGTCAATGCGGGTGATATTAATGGTGTATAATGTGTTTTCATGCCAGAAAAGGACATGAATATCATTACCTTGTGTGTATGACCCAAATCCATAAATCCACATGCGTGGGTCACCTTTCTTTGTGTTTGGACGATAGAAAGATGCCTTGGTGTCAATGTTGGTGGTCTCTGTCAGAATGCAAGCGTTTTTCATCTGCTTGTGTTCTTGTCCTTGAAGCTGCTCTTCGTAGTTGTGGATTCCGTTTTCAAGGAAATAGGATCGCATAGGGGCAGTTGAGTCGAGAATGCCCTTTCCTAAGCCGGTAGGGGTAATCTCAACAAGTGTAAACTTCACATTGTGGTTTACAAGAAATTTCAAGTTCTTCTGCTCAAAGTCAGTGAATGGACGCATATTGACCATGTGAAACCGTTTTCTATTTAATATGTTTCAATAAGGTGTTGGCGATGGCTCTTGCCATTAGCGGAGGAACGGCATTGCCTACCAATGTATATTGGGGTATTTCCTTTTGACGGTTATTGCCTCCGGTCTGACGCTTCCCTTGGAAAACAAATGAATCGTCAAAACTCTGCAGACGCGCCATTTCTCGGACAGTCGTAGGACGGTATGCGGAATAATGAATGAAGTCATCAGGCATCGTGCAGACAGTCGGGCTTTGTCCGAGGGGATTCAGGACTACATAATTACGCTTTTGAGATGCTACCCCTTTGGCTTGGAGTTCTGCTTTTGCATCATCATAGGATCCATACTTGGCAATGATTTTCAATCGTTCACGCACAGTGTTATTCTGAAGACTTGTCTGATGATTGAAAAGTTCCATGCGTTGGTATTTTGTTGGTTTATTCAAGTCGTTCATATTCAGTATATAAAAGGGTTTTTCATCGAATGTGAACCGATGCCCTAGACGGCCAATCTTTGACCATTCGGAGAATAGAAGCCCGCGTTTGTCAGGTTCGCCTTGAACAGCTCGTTGGATTTTTGTGCTTTCAAATTCGGGAATCAATTCAGGTTTCTTATACGAAGTGGCGGTTTCACCATTGCCAACCATGTTCAAGTCCCAAAGTGCCTCATAGACATTTACCTTGTCTTTTTCTGCAACTGTTGGAGGAATCTCATTGATTACTTCCTGATCGTTCCGGCAGCCAATAAATACAACCCTTTCCCGATTCTGTGGCACGCCATAATTGGAAGAGAGGAGTATCAAGGGTTCCTCTATGTTATATAATCGTATCTCCTTCATTAAGTCGTTCAGATGGTCGAGAATGCTTTTATTGTCTTGGAGTTGTTTTTGGATATACTCAATACACTCATCGAAAGTGGAAGTAAGGATTTCAAGGGATTTTTTCAGCGTTTTGGCTTCTTCTGCGCAATCTCCCCTTTCTGCTATCTTATCAATCGCATTCAAAGTCTTTTCGCGAATCTGTTCGTCCGATAGGGTCTCGATGATATTATTGTAGCCGTCTACAAAGGTATCGTTGTCGATATGAGCGTTGGTTTTCAGTTGAATAACCTGCTTGCGGATGGCTTCACGCTGCTGCTTCATTTGAAGCAACAAAAGCCCATGACGAATTGTATTTACGTATTTGTCACTCTTGCTTACGCTATAAGGGAGATGTTTGGTGATATCTTTCAGCTGTTGGTCAAGGTTATTGAAGAAGATTTCATTTTGTTTGTCTGCATCATCTATGGATGTTTCCATATGCAACCTGACATATAAAGCGTAATAAAGCGAATTGGGCATTTGTGGCTTAAGGACATCATCCATGAAGGCAAACAACATGTACATCTTTGTATCGTCAACGATTGACCTGATTTCACGAAGAATCCTCTCTTTTATGCGTCCTTCATCTTTGGTAAGGATTCCTTTAACATTTTCCATTACGAAATATTTAGGGCGTAAGGCTTTGATGACCTTCAAATAATGATAAAACAAATCATCGCGCTTATCGAGTTTTCTTCTACGTCCTGCGAGGCTGAATGATTGGCAGCTCGGTCCCCCTGTGACGACATCTATTTCTTGATTGCCGATTTCTTTCAAGAGATTCGGCAGAAAGGAATCCTCCATGATGTCTTGGCATATGAATTTTGTGTCAAGTCCGAGCATCTTGTTATAGCGGATACGGTGCGTAAGTTCGCAATTCTCGTTAATGTCGCTCGCCAGACGGAAGTCATAGTATTTGTCATCCGTATAGGCTTGCATGAAACCCTCGCTGAATCCTCCAGCCCCTGCAAACAAATCAAGATATGTGACAGCTTTTCGATTTGAAATAAATTCTTTCTTTTCAGCCATGGCTTCATTGTGCTATTTATTCAACTTTGCGGCCAGTCTGGCCGACTCGTGTGACTTGCTGCATATAGTTACTATGCAAAGCAGAATCTCCCAAGTAGGTCGAGCTGATTCATACTCCCTTTGAAAAGGTTGTTTGATTTTTCTCTGGCTCTTTGGATAGCCATTGGCATGTGTGGTGGTTTTCTCAAAAAACCTTTATATCCAATGTTTTTCCTATGATTCAACCAGAGTCCGTAGACAAAGGTAGCGAAAGTCGAGATTAGAAACAAAGCTTGTTTAGACGATGGTGGCCAAGCTACCTTCGCTACAGCCAAAGGTACAAATAATGTGGTATGTTCTATAAACCCAAATCGGTCATTAGACACGCCGAGTCCGTTTCTGATTAGGAAAATGAGGCATTCGGGCATCTTGCCCGCTTCTGTCCGCATCCTGTTTCTCGCTACGCCTCGACGTAGCCCGCTACGCCTTCGGCTAGGCGAGAAGCATGCTGCATGACACAAGCGGGCAATCTCCCAAAGTCTAATGACCGATTTGGGATAAATAGGGAACCGTGTCTGCGTTTGGAAATGCAAGATTGGGTTTCGCTTGCCTGAGCAAGTTCAAGTAGAAAATGCAGCTTAGGAGAAAGATGAGGGTGTATCAAAATAGGGATTTGAAATAAATCTCAGGCGGTGTGTCAGAGTGAGTAAGATGCAAGGCGCAGAGAGCGAGAACGAAGGAGCGTACTGTTGCTGCTCCGCAGCGAACGCAGGCTGCGCCTCAGCATAGTGCAAGCAGACATGCCCTCTGCATTCGGCTTGCACTGCGGTTCGTGACTGAGTCCGAGACTCGAAAAACAGTGCAAACCGAGAGCCAAACCCAGCCGATAGGTTCGAGTTTGGCCGAGGTGCAGCCTGTTTTCGGTGAAACCAAAGCAACGAAGCCGATTGCTCATTATGACACACCGCCATCTGCGGGTTCCAATATTACGGTTTTTCCGGGAATCAGAGAGGTTTTTGTATTTTTGCTGCTCTATGCCTTTAACCCAAATCGGTCATTAGACGCGCCGAGTCCGTTTTTGATTGGGAAAGTGAGGCTTTCGGGCATCTTGCCCGCTTCTGTCCGCATCTTGCTCCTCGCTACGCCTCGACGTAGCCCGCTACGCCTTCGGCTAGGCGAGAAGCATGCTGCATGACATAAGCGGACAATCTACCCAAAGTCTAATGACCGATTTGGGTTTAAGGGGTATCGATAGGTAAAGCAAGCTAAGGAAATGAAACTCTGTATAGCCGAAAAGCCCAGCGTGGGCAGGGAAATAGCGCGTGTAATCGGGGCCACGACCGCCAAGAACGGCTATATGGAAGGCAACGGCTACTGGGTGTCGTGGACCTTCGGCCATCTCTGCACCCTTTTCGAGCCCGACGACTATACCCCCGAATGGAAACGCTGGCGGATGGAAGTGCTGCCGATGATACCCCCGACTTTCAAGCTGAAGCTGATTCCGGAAAAAGGCAGCATGAACCAGTTCCAGATTCTGAGCGACCTGATGGCCCGGTGCGAGGAAGTGATCAACTGCGGCGATGCCGGGCAGGAAGGGGAAGTAATCCAGCGATGGGTCATGCAGAAGGCGGGCTGCAAAGTGCCGGTGAAACGCCTTTGGATATCCTCTTTGACCGAAGAAGCCATCAAGGAAGGCTTCGCCAAACTCTATCCCGCTTCCGATTTCGACAATCTCTATGCTGCCGGTTCGGTGCGGGCCATCGGCGACTGGCTGCTGGGGATGAATGCCAGCCGCGCCTATACCCTCAAATTCGGCATCCCCGGCCAGGTCTTGTCGATAGGCCGCGTCCAGACCCCGACCTTGGCTATCTTGGTGGAACGCCAGAAGGCGATAGAGAATTTCAAGCCGGAAAAATTTTGGGAACTCCGTACCCTTTACCGGGGAGGCCAGTTCCAAAGTACCAAAGGCAGGCTCGCCACGGAAGAGGCCGCCAAGGAGCTTTGCCGGCAAGTGGCGGACAAACCGCTGGAAATCACCAAGGTGGAAAAGAAAAAGGCCAAGGAGCATCCGCCCAAGCTCTTCGATTTGACCCTTTTGCAGGTGGAAAGCAACAAAAAGTTCGGCTTCTCGGCCGATGAGACCTTGCAAATCATTCAGAACCTTTACGAAAAGAAACTGACTACCTATCCTCGCGTCGATACCAACTTCCTTCCCAACGACATTTATCCCAAAGTGCCGGGGATGTTGCGCGGACTAAGCCCGTACGCCGATCTGACCGCTCCTTTATTGGCGCAGAAAAGCTTGCGAAAGAGTAGCAAGGTATTTAACGACAAGAAGATAACCGACCACCATGCCATTATTCCCACCGGGGAGTTCGGGGCGGCTGCCACGCTGAACCGGAACGAGAAATTGGTGTTGGATATGGTAATCCGCCGTTTCATCGCGGTGTTTTATCCCGATTGCGAGTATGCCAACACGACGGTGATGGCGCAAGTGGACTTGGGCGGAATGGCGGGCGGGTTGCCCGATGCGGATGCCGGGCTTCAAGGGAATGTTGCGGAAAGCTTGGAGCGTACGATGCCGGAAGTGGGGGAAAGCCCGGAGGATGTTGAGGCGGCGGTTTCGGCAGGCGGCAATCAGTCCGCTTTGGCATCGCGCGAAGAAAGCGGGGAAACTAGTTCGGCGGGGAAAGGCAAAAAGAAGAAAGACACGCTGATACAATTCAAAGCTACCGGCAAGGTGATAACCGAGCCTGGCTGGCGGGTGGTGTTCCCTTCCAAGGCGCAGCAAGGGGAAGAGGAGGAGAAGGATAATCAAGAAAATGTGCTGCCGGAGTACAAGGTGGGCGAGAAAGGACCGCATAAGCCGGAAATTGTCCAGAAGCAGACCCAGCCTCCCAAGTATATGAGCGAGGGCGATTTGCTCAAGGCGATGGAGACGGCGGGCAAGAACGTGGACGATGAGGAACTGCGCGATCTGATGAAAGCCAACGGGATAGGGAGGCCTTCCACCCGGGCGGCGATTATAGAGACCTTGCTCAAGCGCAAGTATGTCTATAAGGACAAGAAGCGGATTCTGCCTACGCCGACGGGGATAAAACTGATCGAGACGATACAGAATCGCTTGCTCAAGTCGGCCGAACTGACCGGGCAATGGGAGAAGAAACTAAGGGAAATAGCCGACGGGAAATACTCTGCCGCCCAGTTCATGGTGCAGCTCAAACAGATGGTCTGCGGGGTGGTGGAGGAAGTGAAGGCGGCCCGGCGGACCGAGATAGGCGAAGCAGAGGGAAATGGCTGATTGGCTGCGTTGCCGAAGTTTTTTTGCGGCTTGGCTGTCTTGTTCGGCGGGCTTGGTTTTGTGGGGCTTTTGCCGGGGTTTTCCAAGGATGTTAATAGTTCCTTCTGTTCGAGGGGAGGAAAGGGGGCGGACAGCAGAGGAATTTCCAAGGATGTTAATAGATTCTTGCCAAGTGGCAGGGAAAATTTCTTTGCACTTTCGTAATTTCGCAGCCCTTTTGGAGAGATAAAAATTATACGCGATATGGAATTTACAGCAAAATTGATCCAGATTAACGAACCGGTGACGGGCGAGGGCAAGAACGGCCCTTGGAAACGTCAGGAATTCATATTTGAAACCGAAAGCCAGTACCCCCGCAAGATTTGCGTTTCGGTATGGGGCGACCGTGCCATCCAGGATCCCAGCATCATGCAGGTGGGCAATGTGTTGACGGTGGCCTTCGATTTGGAAAGCCGGGAATACAACGGTCGCTGGTACACCGATGTGCGTCCGTGGAGAATCACTTTGCCGACCGCTCCTGGTGCGGTTCCGGGGATGTCCGCTCAAGCCTATCAGGCTCCGCAGGCCGGGTATCAAGCTCCGGCCGCTCAGCCGTATGCCGCTCCGGCGGGAATGCCCCAGCAGCCTGCCGCCCAGGCGCCGGAATTTCCGAATGCTCCGGCAGGAGGGGATACGTCCGACGACCTTCCATTCTAAGTTTGCAGGACATCATGTGTTATAAGGTTTCGCCGAAGAGGATTCATGCTTCGGCCAAACGTAAGAAAGGACACCTTGCCAGGACTGCGTTTTGCGCTTTGCTGGCGGGGTGTTTTTGTTTGGGCCTGGATAGTCAGGCAATGGCTCAGGAAAGAGAAAGAGTACGTTCTTGTCATGGAATGCGTATTCGTAACGGAGACTTGATTTTTCAGGAAGCCTGCGGCGGGAATACGGAAGATGCTATCAAGAGTGTGACTTCCAGTGCGGAAGATTATGATTTCACGCATGTGGGCATGGTTTGCATCCAAGGGGGCGAAGCCTATGTTCTGGAAGCTACCGTGCCTTGCGTGGCCTTGACCCCGATCCGGGATTTCTTGTATCCCGAAACCGATTCCTGCCCGCCTGTCTCGGTGCTGGCTCGCTTGAAGCCTGAATACCGAAAACTGATTCCCGAAGCTCTGCGCATGGGGCTGGGGTATCTTGGCAAGTCTTACGATTATGCCTATGTCTTGGGCAATGACCGGTATTATTGTTCGGAACTTATCTATCAGATTTTGAAGGATGCCAACCAAGGGGAAGAGGTTTTTCCGCTCAATGTGATGACTTTCTGCGATTCCACGGGTCGTGTTTTACCTGCCTGGGAAGCTTATTTCAAACAGCATTCCGCTCCCGTTCCCGAAGGCGAAGCCGGCATCAATCCCGGAGCCATGTCCCGTTCCAAGGTGCTTCGTTTACGGCGTCCTTTCTGAAAATATCTTAAACCCAAATCGGTCATTAGCCTCGCTGAGTTCGGTTCTGATTGCCAAAAGTCTAATGTCCGATTTGGGTTTAAGGAATCAGCCAAAACTTTTGGTTGCGATTCGCAAGATGAGAAGGTGGTGAAGGGGGATTCTTGGCACGATGCCAAAGAAAAAGCCGCATCGGAGAAACGCTCCGATGCGGCTTTTCGGCTTGTCAGACGGAATGTCTAACGGCTTAACGGACAACGACCCGTTTCACAGTCGAGGCCTTTCCATTGCTTACGCGGACAAAGTAAACGCCTTTCTGCCGCAGGTTCATCTCGTTCAGACCGACGTTCAAATCGAACGATTCTATCAAGCTCCCGTTGGCAGAGAATACTTCTACGCGGGCATCGCGGTCTGTTTCAAGGTAGAACCGGCCGGAAGTCGGGTTGGGGTAGAGGCGGACATCCATGGCATCCATCGTTTTGTTCTCGGTTATTTCGAAGGGCAAAGTCTCGCTCCAAGCTAAGCTTCCATCCTCGCAAATGGAAGCTACCGCCCATTCTCCGCGTGTGATGACCCATTTTACTTCGGCTATCGTTATATCTGCAAACGTGTCGGTTACTGTGTCCATTTGGACGGTATCGGAAGATTGTATTACCATGAATAGATAGGCACTGGCTGATCCCTCCCAAGTGAAGTGGGCGTTGTATGCATAGGTGTCAAAGTACGGATCTGTGAGCCTTGTGGTGCACTCCACTTGCAGATTGCTCGGCGCTTCGCATTCCGAGCCTGTGGTGTCGGCCGGCACGATATCGGCCAAGCTGCGGGCGCTTAATTGCGCATCTTCATTGTACTGGGTCATGATGCCGGTAATGTCGAGAGCTCCTTCCGGGATGGTTGTTCCAATGTAATCGGCATCGGCAAATTCGGTCCGGAAAACCAATATGTCTTCGCCTTGCAGCAGGCTATAGTTTACACCTCGGCCATTTTCGGTCAGTGCGAACTCGCCGCTTTCCTCAAAGCGGACGTTCTTTACACGGAGCAGTGCGCTTTGGTATGCCACGGGGTCGGCATTGATTTCGGCCACGGTAGCATCAGTGATATGGATCTCGTGGTCGTGAGCCGAAGCGGTCAAGGTCTCGGTGGGCTTGAACTCCAGCAGTCCGTTGAATACTTCCATCGTTCCGGTCAGGTTCTTGATGACATCGCCCACTTGCAGTTCGGCATAACCGTAATCCTCAGCGCGGAAAAGCAGCATCGAAGCCCCGTTGGTCATATCGGCATCCTGAACGTAGATACGGGTATTGTAATCGTCTTTGTGCGTTACCACTACATCGCCTGCTATGGTAATGGCTTCCGTTGGAATTTCCGTATCATACAAGTCGTAGAGCGATGCCAGTGTAGGATAGCTGCCTTCTTCTTGCTGGCTTTCGGTGGAACCCTTGATGGTGGCGGTCTTGTTCACTTCCTCGTTGGAGAAAGTCAGGGTGGCGGTATGGTCGCCTTCGGCGGTCGGAGCGTAGGTGATGGTCAGTTCGATGCCATCGGCCATGAGTTCGGCGGCGCTCAGCGTGGCGGCGCTGAGGCTGAACATGGCGGCATCATCCCCGCTCAAAGCCACTTTTACATCTTCGGTCAGGTTTCGGCCCGAAACGACCATTGTGCCTTCGTCTGTGGCATCCACTTCGGCTTTCAGGCTGAGGCTGCTAGGTTGCAGACTCAAGGAAGGGTCGGTGGAAGGCGTGGCTTCGAACGAACCGAGGTCGGAGAAGTCGTCTTTTTCCGCTTTTTCCCATTCTTCCATTGTGAAGGTCGTGTTTGGCCCGAAGCCTGGCAGGCGGCGGAGGGTTACATCTTCAAGGATTTTATTGTTTTTTTCCGAGATGCCCACCACGTCGACGAGTGTCTCTCCTTTGAAAAGGCCGATGGCATCGTCTCCGTTCATGGCTGCGACGGCGGCGGATTTCAGTTGCGCCAAGTCTGTTAGTTCCTGGTTTGGAGCAGCACTGCCTCCGGCATTGCTGACGATTACGTAAGTTTCTCCATTGGCTAAAGAACCGCTCAGTTTGGAATACAGTCCTTGGTTGTTATCGCTTAGGTTAAAATCATTGCCGTTTTGAGCGATTCGTATCACGTAATCATCCAATGATACGGACTCTCCCGTTCCATTGTAAATTTCAATGGCCTTGTTATTGCCCGAACCTTCCACGTATTCCGAAATAATCAAGTCGGAATAATCCTGCGCTTGCAATTGGGAATTCATGCCGCAAGCCAGCATGCCGGCAAACAGCCCGATAAGCCATTTCCCGGGGACAAGAAACTTTTTCATAATGTTTGGTTGATTTGATTGTCATTTGGAACAGGATACGCAAAGAAAGTATCCTGTATCACTCCTCCTTTCAAGCCGCGAAGATAGTCCAAATTTGCTATGCCCGTATGTTTTTCCTGTTAAGAAGAAATTGAGCTTGCAAGGACAGAAATTTAAAAAAGTTCAGAATGGCTTCCTAAGCGGATGAGCTTGATTAAGTCGCTTTTGTTGTCTATCCAGATTAGGAGCATGTCGTTTTCTACATGGCATTCCATGTATCCTGAATACTCGCCGATGAGGATGTGCGGTTTGTATTTTGACGGGAGTTTTTCTCCTTTGGAAAGAATATTCAAGACGATTTGAAGGCTTTCAATTTTTTTCGGGTTTTTTGAATCCGTTTCAAATCTTTTTTGAATTGGCTGGTTTGTTTGAAACGTTTCATAGGGAAGCGATATATTCCTTCAGATGGTCTATGTCCAAGGTTTCAAGGTCTTCAGATGTTTCCGCTTCCCGTATTGCAGCCAAGGTGGTTTCATTTGGAATCCTGCGCACGGCAGAAGTCAAGAGCGATTCGACATAATTATTTAAGCTCCTATGCTCTTTTTGAGCTTCTGCCCGTAAGCGATTTATCAAATCCAAGGGCAAGCGGAAAGATGTCTGCTTCCTTTCTACTAAAGTTTCCATTTTGTCAAAGCTTTTGCAAAGATAGCGAAAGTCGAGCGCAGAGCAAACGAGCTTGCTCGATTTGCTTTGCTTTCAGCGAAGGCAGGCTGCGCCTCAGCATGGTCAAAGCTCGCTTTGCCTCTGCGTTCGGCTTGCACTGCCTTTGCCGAGACCAAGCTATCTTCGATGCGGAGCAATCAACGATAGCGAAAGTCGAGCGCAGAGCAAACGAGCTTGCTCGATTCGATGCAGCCAACGATAGCGAAACGTAGCCCAAGGCATACTGCATAGAAGAAAAAAGCCGGCTGGAAGCAAATTCCAGCCGGCTTTCGAGGTGGGCAAGCCGCCTATTAGAGAACAATCACACGTTTTACGGTAACCGCCTTGCCGTTGCTGATCCGAATGAAGTAGATGCCCTTGTGGTCAAGGTTCATTTCGTGCAGACCGGCGGTCAGTTTGCTCGATTCAACCAAAGCTCCGTTAGCCGAGAAGATGTCAACTCGGGCATCGCGTTCGATATCCAAGTAGAACATGCCGCTGGTCGGGTTGGGATAGAGGCGGCTGGCAATCGTTTCGCGAGCTTCGTTGGCAGTAGGAACGCTTACGATGTCGGCAAGGTTACGAGCCGTAATCTGAGCGTTTTCGAAATATTGGGTCAGAATACCGGTGATGTTGAGGTTTCCGGTCGGCATTGCTGTTTCAATGTAGTCGGCATTGTGGTAGTCGGTGCGGAATACCAAGGTGTCGGATTCTTGAACCAGATTGTAGTTGGTGCCGGTGGCAAATACGCTGTCAGGGGCAGCGAATACTACATCTTCCACGCAAACCAAGGCGCTCTGGTAATCCAGGATGTTGGCTTCGATTTCGGCGAAGCTCAAGGTATCCACATGCAGGGCACGGCCGCTTTCGGAAACTGTCAGGGTTTCGGTGGGCAGGAATTCCAAGAGGTTGTTGTACACTTCCATCGTACCGGTCAAGCCTTCGATGACATCGCCTGCCTTGATGTTTTCAAAGCCGTAGTCTTCAGCGCGGAAAATCAAGATGGAGGCACCATCGGTCATGTCGGCATCCTGCGCCCAGATGCGGGTGTTGAACGCATCGGTATGCGTAACCACGATTTCGCCTGTCACACGGAAGGTTTCTTCTTTATCCAAGTCTTCGTAGTAATCGTAGAGGGCTGCCAGGTTGGCCACTTCGGTCCTTTCAATGGCGCGGGCATAGACCTTGATAGTCTGGCTCAGTTCGCCGGAGGTCAGGGTCAAAGTGGTGGAATCTACAGTGGCGGCCCCCTTGTAGAATACCTTGAAGTCGGCACCGTTGGTGCTCATCACCGAAACCATGTTCAAGGAAGCGGAGTCGGTGTAGAAGTTGCTGCCTTCGCAGGCAATCTTCACGTCTTCGGTCAGGTAAAGACCGCGGACGTTGATGCTCTCTTCGGTGGTATCACCCAAGATGGCTTCCATATTGACGGTTTCAGCTATCATCAATGTGGGTTCTTCCGGCAGAACTTGGTAGATGCGGATGCTATCCAGGAAGAAACGGTTGCCGCTGGCTTTTTGGGCAGCAAAGCTGATGGTGGTGTTTTCTGTCCCGTTGTCGAGCAGGAAGACGTATTCGCGCATATTGTCCATGCTGTACGGCGTGCTTGACTCAGCACCGCTGTAAAGGCCGACAACTGCCGTGGTATCTTCATTGATAATCAGGTTAATCTCTTGGGCGTCTTTGTTCCAAGCCATGGCGGTGAATGCCACATAGAACTTGCCGTTGTCTTCGCTCAGGTCGATGACCGGCAACGTGATGAAACCTTTGCTTGAGCCGGTTCCCATTTTGGCGGTACCATCGGCTTGGTAAACTTTATCACCGCTCCAACCGGGAAGGTTCGTATATTCGTCCAAAGAGGTTGCAATGTCTGTGCCGTCGGCAGGATTGCTTTCGGACATATTGCCTTTGGTGAAACCTTCAAAGTTTTCCTGGAATACGATAACGCCTTCCGGTGTCAATTGTTTCATGACGTTGTATTCGGCTTCGGCATAGCTGGTATCCATTCCGGCTTTTACCGCCATGGCACGGACTGTGGCGTTTTCCTTGAGGAGGATGGCTTTGGTATAGGCTTCGTATTCGGCATTGCCCAGGGCATAGAAGAGAGAAGCCCCTTCGGTGGCGCAGGCAATGCTTACTTCTACGGAATCGGTGTAGAGGCTGTCGGCTTTCGGGTTGAATGTCGGTACAGCTACGTCTTTCAAGTCAACGGTAAAGATACGGGTGGCTTTGATGTCCCCGCTTTCCAAGGTGTCGCCTTCCATGTCAACCAAGCGGATGATAGCCGTATCGGGGGTTTTGCTCGAAACCAGGTTGAACCACATTACCGAGTCGTTGTTTTCTGAGGTTTTTACTTCTCCGCGGACGCTGACCATGAAGTGTCCGTCAGTGCCGAGCTCGAAGTTCTGGGTGCGGATGGCAAAACGGATAGCAGTATCGATTTTGGCATTGGCAGCCGGGCTTAAAACGGTCATGGCCGGGGTGGCTTCTGCCAAGGTGGTGAAGTTTTGAACTGCGCTCCATTCGCTTTCGCGGGTTTCCGGCGTGCAGATGGCTTTTACTTGGAAGAAGTATTTGGTTTCCGGTGTCAAGCCGGTGATTTCTTTGGATGTTTCATTGAAGGTGACGAGTTCGGCATCAGCTAAGGCTTCTTCCGAAGCGGCATAGCGCAGTGCATACGAACCTACCTCGCTTTGGAAGTTGATAGTAGCGGAAGTAGCGGTTATGCCATCGGCAAACAAGTTGGTCGGAACCGGGCAGGGAGCTACTTGGATGTCGTTGGCATTGCGGGCTGCAATCTGTGCGTTATTGTTGAATTGAATGATAATGCCCGTAATATTTTGAGGTTCCGTAGTAGGAATGGCTTGCCCAATGTAATTGGCACCATGATAATCGGTGCGGAATGTGAGGGTTTCTTCGTTTTGTTTTAATGTGTAATTTTCCCCGGTTTCGAAATTGCCGGTTGCTCCCTCGAATACGACATTTTCCACACAAACCAACGCGCTTTGGTAATCCAAGAGATTGTTTTGGATTTCGCTAAAGGTCAAGGTATCGACATGCAAAGTGTGGCTTTGAGAAGGTACGGTTAAAGAAGAAGTGGAAGGGGTTATTCTGAGAAGCTTATTGTACAGAGATAATTTTCCTGTAAGGTTGGAGATAACATCCCCCACATTCAAATTATTGTACGAAGGAGTCTCATAGATTTGAATAGAAGCACCGTTTTCCATATCGGCGTCTTGTACAAATACGCGGTTATTGTAGCTGTCTTTATGGGTTACGACAACATCGCCTGTCACTTTGTAGATTTGGGCTTCATTGAGGCTTTCATAGTCATTGTACAAAGCGGCCAAGTTAGCAACTTCCTTGGTGGCGACACCGTTCAGCGCAGCCGTAACAGGAGAGGTCAAATCTTCGCTGCTCAGGGTCAAGGTGGCGCTGTGGACACCGGCTTCGGTCGGGGTGTAGGTGATGGTCAGTTCTTTGCCGCCCTCAGCCATGATTTCGGAGGCTGTCAGTGTGGTAGCATCGGCTTTGAACAAATCGGCATTGTCCCCGCTGATGGCCACCGTTACAGCACTGGTCAGGTTAGTCCCCGTCACCGTAATGGTTTCGGTAGCAGCATTGTTAGGTGTGGTGCTGAGGTTCAGGCTGTTTGGATTCAAGCTAATAGTTGGAACGCTTGGATCTGGAACGGAACCTGCGTCATGGGTTCCTAATCCGTCAAAAGTATCTTGAGCGAGTTCAGTCCATTCGGATGCATCATAAGTGGGGGTAGGACCTTTGCTTGGATTGCGGCGGAGGGTTATATCTTTACCCCAATCTTCTTTGCTACCGAACACGCCGACTTCGTCAATCTTTTCCGAATTTTTGAACAAAGCTACTGCGTCATTACCGTTGAAATTAAGAGCCTGCGATGTTGTGGTCAGATTGGCCAAATCTTTTAAAGACTGAGAGGCTGTATTAAGGACAATAACATATGTGGAGCCATTATTCAATGTCCCCGTTAGTTTCAAAGAGTTTCCATAATTCCCTGCGCCATTTGTCTGTTTCTGCAAGGTATAAACAGACAAATCTACATTGACGCCCGTGCCGTTATAAATTTCGATAGCCTTGTTGTTGGCTGACCCTTCCACGTATTCCGATATAATCAGGTCGGAATGAGTTTGGGCATTCGTCTGAGTGCTCCCTATGCAGAAAGCAGACAGTCCGGTAAACAGTCCTAAGACCCATTTGCCGAAAATTGATGTCTTTTTCATTTTGGTTTGGTTTTTATGTTATTAAATTAATTTACAGGTTTATAGTTTTGTTTTTGGCTCGTTTTCCGGCTGCGAAGTTACACAAATTCCCCTCAGGGTATCCCTCATAGTGTTAAATTAATATTAAACTTTGGCGCTTGTTTTGTTATTTGATTGAATATTATGTATTTGTTGTTTTGGCTTTACGAAAAAAGACCGACTGCGAGCCTATGGGCTGCTGCAAGCGGTCTCATGACAGTTCATAGAAGTTTCTTTGCTCCTTTATGCCTTATTTATATGTGAAAATCCGGGAAAGTATTTTGCTGGGAAAGTTTTTTCTCTTTTTGGGAGGAATATCCTTCCGAGGTCTCCCGCCTTCCCGAATCAGAGTTTCTCGATGTCCTGGATAGGGAGTCCGGTGACTTGGGCAATCTTTTCCGCTTCGATGCCTATTTCTTTCATCGCTTTGGCATTGCGCATCTTTTCTTTCTCAATGCCTTTCTCAATGCCTTTCTCGATGCCTTTTTCAATGCCTTCTTTCATTCCCTTTTTCATCCCCTTGTCAAATCCTTCTTCGATGGCATAGTCCATCTGAGCCTTGTAGTCCCGGTAGGCTTTCAAGTCTCGTTCGTAGGCATAGCGTTCGTCCGGGGTCAGGGACTCAACATTGGTCACTTTGGCCAGCCGCTCGAAGATGGCCTTCATCGGCTGGAACGGTATCCGATTTAGTGTTTCCATATGCTTCAAGATATAAATCCATCTCTCAAAATCGGTCTTGCACTCCTGCTCCTTCTTGCGGAAGAGCGGGAACTCCAGGAAGATGAACCGCTGCTTGGTGCTGAAGACCTGCTGGGTGTCCCGATCCATCAGAAGGATGTCCGAACGGAACTTCCCCAACAGGACAAAGTTAAGGAAATTTATGCTATAGACAGCGGCCAGCTGGTCGAAATCCCAGCCTTTCCCGGGTGTCCCCTGCCGGGACAAGGCCTTGCCGCTGTAATAAATCGCGCGTTCCCGGTAGGCTTTCTGGGAACTGGCCTGCATCTCGATGATGAGATATTTCCCGTCGGCGGTGCGGCAGAACACATCGTAGATGATACCACGGTTTTGTTCGTTGCCCCGGATGATTTCCTTGTCCAGGAACTGCACGTCCGCGATGCGATCCTCGCCATCGAGTAGTTCGTTGAGGAAATCCAGCAACAGGTCTTTGTTGGCTTCCTGGCCGAAGATGCGTTTGAAGCCCATGTCAGTGAAGGGGTTCATGAAACGGCTGGCTTGCCGGGGCTGGGGAAAGTCCGGGATGGGAATCTTGTTCGTTTTTGCTTCCATGTCTTGGCGTTTTATGGGGTTGTTGAAATTTGATCGAAATTTGATCGGTTGGCCGGCGAGTCAGGGTTGTAATCACAGGCTCTTTACCTATAAAACGCTCGAAGCAGGATTTTAACGAAGCCGGGAAGGACGGAAGACGAGAATTTTTGTCCTAATTTTCAGATAGGCAATAATATTAAGTGAAAGTTAAATATTCTTAATCATCTTCATGATTCTTGGTCTTGGCGGCTTGCCTCCCCGGATTGTTCCTCGGTTTTTCGGTTCTATTCGGTTTGGGGGAACAAAGCGGGATCGAGCAAGAGCCTCTGTTTTGCGCAATCAATCTCTTTCTTTTAACAATTTTTTAAGAGAAAGCATGGCGGTTTCAGGAAATGGGGCGCTGCCTTGTTTTTTGGATTACGGAGTAAAGGCCCTGGATTAGTATTATGCAGGCTGTCGTGGCTGTGAAGACCACGATGGGCTGGATAGAAACGTAGAGTTTGTTTTGGGACAGCCATGGAATGCTTGAGAACAGGCTTATGACAAGGGGATGGTACATATAGATATAGGAAGAGTATCGCTGCCCGATAGCAGCGGCCATGCTTTTGTTTCCGAAGCCGGCATTGGTTTTGCAGGGATGCCAACCCCCATTTTTTCGAATCAGGCATCCGAGCAAGACATAAGGCAAGCCCGTGAAAATAATCCATATGTTCAGGCATTCGGATAGGTTTCCCTTGAGGGCGGCCACGGTGCATTCGTAAACGATAAAAACCGTACTGCCAATCAGCAGGTACTTGAGAAGTTTGCGTATCTGTCGCTTCTGTTTCCCTTGGGAAGCCAGGATCGGATAATAATACCCGCTGATGATAAAGAAAAGGGGACCGGCAATCCGCGCCCATGCGTTGACATACTTGCCGAACATTCCGGGAAAGTCCGCATGTATGGCCACAACTAAGAACGCGGCAAGGCATTTTGCCACATCCAAGCTGGTTGTCCTGTTCCTTGTATCCTCAGCGTATTGCTGTTATTCGGGGCGTTGTTTGTCTTCGTCCACTTCTTCGATTTTGATGCTTTTGCCGATATAGGCAATCAGGCCTCGGCATGGCTCGAAGCCCATGGCATTCAGCGCGTTCATATATTCGCGAACCTGTTTCTTGTATTGCGGCAGGGCTTCGCCCGTCTTGAAATCCAGTACCACGGCACCTTTGTCTTGGAGTACGACCCGGTCGGGGATGTATGTCCGCTCAGGGGAGAGGGCTATCGGCATCTCGGTCTTCACTTGGCATCCCTCGGCAAAATACGAAGCCAAACGGGGATGCGTCAGCAGCTGTTGCAAGGCCGATCGAGCCTCCTCTGCCCGTTCGCGGAACATGGGATATTCGTTGAGGTTCGTTTTCAAGGCCTGCTCCACGCTCTCTTCTGTATAGGTTAAGATGCGCGAGAGGGTCTTGTGGATGAAGTTGCCCCATTCCTGTTCTTGGCTCAGGATGCTTGGCGGCAAGGCGGTGGCTTGGGCTTGGAAACGCCAGTCGGTGCTGGTGAACCGGCTTAGTCCCTTTAGGCTCGGCAGTTCCTCCTTCGCTTTGATTCCGTTGTCTTTATCGGTTCGGATACCCTCGGTATCGCAGGGGAAACCGGGCGATGGAAGAACATTCTGCAAGTCTCCGTTTTCTTCTTGCGGCAGCAGTTCGCCCCCGTCCTCTTCCAGTTCCACATAGTCCGGATGAAGTTCGGCAAAGCGGGCGATGGCATCGGTGGGTTTGAAGGTATTGGAATTCTTTTCCGGTACGGCATCCAAAAGATAGAGCCTTTGGCACGGCCGGGTCGTGGCTACGTAGAGGGCGTTCAGATCATCGATTTCAATCATCTGCTTCTCTGTTTGCTTGTCTTTTTCGGCCGGGGATCCGTTCAAGGCGTTCACGTAGCGTACCAAGGCGGTAGGGAGACCGATGCTCTCGGGCATATAGCCGGTCGGGAGCCAGTGCAGTTCGGAAGTATGCAGTCGGCTGTTGCTGATAAAAGGCATGATGACCACGGGAAATTCCAGTCCTTTGGATTTGTGGATGCTCATGATGCGGACTGTCTGTCCATCGGGCGGCGGGCAGACGGTTGTGTCCGATCCGCCTTCGGTCCACCAGTCGGTCAGATCCGACAGCCGTCCGAAGCGGTGTTCCTGCACTTGGTCAAGGAACGTCAGCAGGAACTGATCTGCCGATTCCTGCATTTTCCAGAAGCGGAGCACGGCTTCCACCGTGTCGTAAACATCGGCCTGTTGCCAGCCAATCTGCTGCAAGGCTTTGAATCTTTGCCGGGTATCGGACGATGCCCATTCCTTGAAGATATCGGCTTCTGTGCCCGGCCAAAGCCCCAGTTGCTTGGCCAGATGGTAGGCTTCGGCTTTGTAGTACTCTTCTTGGCGATCAATGTAACGCAAAGAAGCGATGAGCAAGCGGAGCCCGTCGTGCGAACCTAAGGTCAGCGAGTCGGGGGTGGAGACGGGGATGCCATGCGATACCAAGTAGTCGGCCACGAGGCGGCAATGGGCATTGTGCTGGCAGAGGATAGCCACTTTTCCGGGCTGGTGTTGGCGGACGATTTCCAAGGTGTGGCGGAGATACCAGTCTTGCAGGTATTCGCCTTTCATCTTCTTGGCTAAATAGATGCGTACAGCATTGAAATCCGGTTCGGGCAAGCGTTCCGTGTGGTTCTTATGGTATTGTTCATGGGCTTTGAATACCCGTTGGGCCAGGTTCTCGGGCAAAGCCGGGTCATGGGCATCATTTTGGGTGTCGGCAGTGCCGGCAGTTTTGGTGTTTTCGCTTTCGCCGAAGTCTGGGCAGAACGGGTATCGGTTCTTGATGAACTCGTAGAAAAGGTTGTTGAAAGCGATGATGCCGGCTTCGGAGCGCCAGTTGCTTTGCAGGTCGCGGACTTCCACCTCCAGCCCGCCTTTGTGTTCGCAGAGGTTCACGAACTGGGCTAAGTTGGCGTTTCGGAAACGGTAGATGGACTGTTTGGGGTCGCCTACTATCAGGCATTCATGGCCTTGGGCCAAGTTGTTTTCCACTAAAGGCCGGAGGTTCTTCCATTGCAGCTTGGAGGTATCCTGGAATTCATCGATGCAGATATGGTGGTACCGGATGCCGCAGCGTTCGTAGATGAAGTCGTTGTTCTCTTCCGTCAAGGCTTTGTCGATGCGTTGGTTGAATTCCGAAAGGGGGATGTCCCCGGTGGTTTCTTTGATGTCTTCCAGGATTTCGTTGGCGCGTTCGAGCAGGGCCAGCGAATAGATGGTATTGTTCAGGACTTCTTTGATCAGGGCGTAATGGCTGAAATCCAATTGTGTCAGGGCCTCGAAGCATTGTTGCAGGGCTTCGGCATCGTTTTGGCGGCCTTTGGATTTGAGTATGCCTTTCGTCACGCATTTGAGGATGCTGGACGAGGGGGAGGCGATGGCCAGGGGCGGGATGCTGCCGGATGCGGATTCGGGATTGAACCAAGCATAGAGGCCTTTGCTTTTCTCATGGAAGTCTTCGGCGGTCAATCCGGCAAGGCTGACGATTCTCTTTCCTTGGTTCAGGATTTCATCTACTTGTTTTTCAATCTGCTGGCAATAGTCTTGAATCTTTCCGATGATGTTCTTGAAATCTTCGGCATGGATGGATTTCAGGATCTCCAAGGCTTCAAAGCTGCCTTCATCAAACAGAAGCTGGACGGTGTTTTGGATTATTTCGTTGAGCTGTAAGCTCTTTTCTTCTTCGTCCCGTTTTTGGAGAAACTGGTTGAGGATTTCGGTCTGGTTCTCTTTGCCGGGGCGGCCGCATTCATCCAAGAGGCGTTCGGTTATCTCTTGGCTAAGCTGGTTCAGTTCAATGGTCGGGGTGTAGTTTTGCGGAAGGCCGAGCTCGAAGGCGAAAGGGCGTATCAGGTTCTGCACGAAACTGTCGATGGTCTTGACCGAGAAGTCTTGGTATTGGTGCAGGATTTGGCGGAGTTTCAGCCGGGCCTGTGCTTGCAGTTCTGCCTTGACGGCATCGGCTTGCTCCGGACATTGCTGGTATTGTTGCCTCTGATGGCGGCTGAGCAGTTTTTTCCAGTCGGGATACCCTCCCTCTGCTATTTGGGCAAGGGTCTCAAGTATCTTGCGCTTCATATCGGCCGTGGCGGCGTTAGTGAAAGTGATGGCCAGAATCCGGGAAACCGAGGCGCCGGGTTTGAGCAGATGGCGCATGTATTCCTGGGTCAGGGTGTAGGTCTTGCCGCTTCCGGCGGAAGCTTTATAGATGAGCAGCTGGTTGTCGGCTTGGGTATGGTCTGTGTTGAAGTCGTGCATGGCTCGGGTCGTTTTGTCGGTTGTCCTAAGTGCTTTCCCTGTCTTTCCGCTAAGTTATCGTAGAGGATGGTGCCGGATTGACTTTGGGCGTTCTTGGCAGTATTCCAAGGGTGTCTATGGGCTTATTCGGAATCCGGATTCTCCATGATGGTATTGAATCGGCAGAATTCCTTGTAATGGCAATATTCGCAATTGTCCGGGTTTTCGGTGCGGCAGAAATCCGTCTCAGTGTCGAGCATCGCTCGGATGGTATCGTCCAGGAACTGCCGGGTATGTTCCATGATTTCGTTCATCGGGACTTCTTCAATCTGGCATCCCCCTAACGAGGCCATCCGGCCTTGGTTTTTCAAGCTGCAGATGCAGGCTTGGAGCGGCCTTTTTTCCTCGGGATTCATGGATGTATATAAATAAAGGTACATCAGCAGCTGGAAGGCCTGGGCGTAGTCTTTGTCCTTGAGCTGGTCCCAATCGTCCAAGCAAAGGTTCTTGGTCTTGCCGGTCTTGTAGTCCACAATCCGGATGTACGTCTTGTCCGAACCGGCCGGGCGGTAGGTGTCCACCCTGTCGGCATAGCCTATCAGGTTCACGGGGTTTCCTGCAAGGTTTTCCCGTTGGTGCATGAATTCCTCGCATCGCAATATGCAAAGTTCCCCGTTTTGGATTTCCTCTTCTAAGGCAGCGGCATAGCGTTGCATCCAGATTTTGAGTTCCTCGAAAGCCAGGTAGTTTGCGCCGTGGTCGTACTGCCCTCCGGAAAATTCCTCTTCGAGGGCCTGTTGGAGCAGGCTTTCGCTGTGCCGGCGCAGTATGTCCACGTCTTCCTGTTGCAACAGCCGTCCTCGTTTGTCGAGTTTGTCCGGGCCGTTTCCCGTAAAAAAGTTTTCCATCGCCCGGTGGAAGACTTTGCCTTTGAGGCTGTGGTCCAATTGGTCGCTCACTTCGGGCGGTTCGCCCAAGCGGAGCAGGTATTGGAAATAAAATCGGAGGGGGCATTGCAAGAAAGTGGACATGGCGCTGAACGAGATTCCGCTTCGGTCGTTGCCCTTGTCCAGGATTCTTCTTACGGCTTGCAGCAGGGGTTCGCTCTTTGGAACACGCAGGCTGCGAGGCTGGTACTGGGGGTGAAGGAGGCAGAAGCCGGTCTCCGTTGCAAGCGTTTTTTCTTGCCTCGTCACCGTTTCATTCGCTTGTGCCGGAAGTCTCCCTTGGACAGCTCCTTCTTCGGATGGCATTGGGGTGTCGACGGGGTTCCCTTGGAAGAGGTTGTCCGGCAGCTCGTGTTCCAACTGCAATAGGAAACGGCTTTTTTCTGTTTTTCCGGGCTGGGAACCGAGATAGAGCAGGGTGGCTTGACGGCAGTTTTGCAGCAGGCTGTAGAAATGGTGGGCCTGCATCGCGGTTTGCTCGGTTTCGGTAGGGATATGATAGTGTTTCTTGAGGTTGTACAGCAGGAAGCTTTCTTGGGAGGGCGTGCTGGGCAGGAAGCCTTCGTTCATCGACAGCAGGATGACATGCTCGAAGTCCATGCCCCGGGTCTCTAACATGCCCATGATATTGAGTGGAGCATCCGGATTTCCGGTGTAATTGAGGCTGATACCCGATAGCAGATCTTGGAGCAGGTGGAGGCTGGACAGCGGGCCGAGTTCTTCTTCCGGAAGGAGTCGCAGGGCATTCGTTTGTTCTTGCGCTTCGTTGATAAGGGTTTTCAGGAAGCTGGTTTCGAATGGATTGAGCTTCTGCTTGGGGTTGGTGGCCTGGAACAGGTCGGTTTGTTGGGCTTGGTTGCTGTTCTGGTCTATTTCTATGAGTGTCTGGGCGATGCCGATGAAGAAGGAAAGGGAAGCCAAGGCTGAACCTATCGCCACGGATGGGGCGCTCTGGCTGCCTTCTTCCGCTCTTCCTTGGACGGCTTCTTGGGGGTTCTGGGAATTTTGGCCGAAAATGAAGCGGCAAATCTGGTCGGTCATCGGATTCCGGCTTGGGAAAAGGCTTCGGAATTCCGTTTGGGAAAAGTAAAGCTGGTGGCCGGAAATCATCCAGTTGGCTATATCCTCAGCGGTGCAGTCCTCGGCATCTGGCTTGGCATTTTCCCCGTTCCGGGACTGGCTCTTGCGCAAGTCTTTGCCTGTTGGGTTTTCTTTGAGTGCTGCTAAACGCCGGAAGAGGGGGTTGCGGAGCAGGCTCATGATAAAGCCTGCTTGGAGGTTCCGGCTTTGGTTTTGGTAAATGAACTCCTTGGCTTGCAGCAAGGTGCTGAAGAGCGAGCCGGAATAGGTTCCCGACAAAGGGCTGGCGATGCTGACGTTGTAATCCGTCCCTTCGGGCAGGGAGTTCATCAGGGGGGCGAACAGGCTTTCGTCGTTGAGGACGATGAGCGTGCGAGGCTGCTCTGTCCGGGGCAGGCTTTGGAGGATTTGCGCCACGGTCTTGGCTTGGCCGGTGTTCTGGGGGCATTCGATGATCCGGAGACGGATGTCTTTGAGGCTGTCGGCTATGTCTTCGTCTTGGAGATGATGGTTCAGGTCGGGGTCTTTTCGGTATTCGCGCAGGAAATGTCCGGCTTCCTGTACCGGGTCGTCCATGTAGTAGCGGTCGGCATTCCAGAGGATTTCGGCTTTGCTGGCTCGAATCAGGCTTTTGATTAATCTGTGTTCGGCGGCGGTCAGGGCGTTGAGCCCGGCAAAGAGGTAGAAATCGTTTTGGGACAGCCCGTCTTGGAGCAGATGGGGAAGATTCTGGCAGGCGATTCGTCCGGCCAGCCCGGTGTAGGCGCAGCCTTCTTCTATGAGCCTTTGGGTGAAATCCTGATAAATGCGGCCTAATTTCTGATAGAAGGCTAAGTAATGGCTTTGCAGGGAGTCATCCTTTGAACTTCCGAGGTCCAAGTGCCAGCTGCCGATGCGTTTGTCTTCGGCTATGTAGGAGAGGATTTCTTGGGCGGGGGCGAGCTGGTTGTCTATCTGGTTGAAATCCGAGGCCAGCATCCGTCCCCAGTCGGCGAACTGGTCGAAGCTTCGGGCGGGTTCTCTGTCTTGCTGGTAGATGTGGCGGTAGCTTTGGTAGAGCCGCACTTGCAGTTCGATGGGTTGGGCTTTGCGTAGTCCGGCCCATTGGAAGACGATCTGGTCCATGCTCTCGAACTTGGGAAGCCAGAGGGGGAGCTTGTCCTCGGTCTGGGCCTGCCGGATCAGTTTCTGGCGGATGGTCCGTTGCAACCGGAGGGTGGGAAGAACCACATGGAGGTTGGTGTCTTTGAGGTCGTATTGCTGTATGTGCTGGCAAACATAGTCGGTAAAGGAGATGGTTCTGGGCATGGTCAGTTTTTTTTCGTTCGAATCCAATCTGGAGGAATCCGGTAAGGCGGAATCGGGGTTGCCAGGAATCCGGCTTGTGGTTTCGGGCTTTTGGAGGTTTTAGTTTCGGTTTTGGGTATGCAGGCCGCCATAGCTGTTTTGGGGAAGCGTAGCGGGTGCGGTGGCTGCCGATGTCCTCGCTTTAGCGGCTTTCTTCTTGTTTTTCTTGGCTTTCTTGTCCAAGGCGGGTGTCTTGCGTGGGGTTATCGTGCTGAGGCGTTTCTGTTCGATGAGTCGGACAACGCTCTCAATGTCCCAGTCTTCGCCTTCAGGGTCGTAGCCGGCTTTGAGGTCGTAGCCCCAGAAGACGGCCATCGTCTGGTAGGCGAAGGCTCTGGCTCCGCCGCGGAAGTCCTTGAGTAGGAAATAGGCGGTGGTGTCGGTCTGCCGGGCCAGCAGCTTGATGAGGATCGCGCCTTGGCTTTTGGTCATGTTCTTGAGGTCTTCCAGGAAGTCGTCCCGGATTTGCTGCTCTTGTTCCTTGAGGTATTTCCGGGATTCCCTTTTACGGCCTGCGGCGTGCAAAGAGTCCCGGATGGCGTTGTATTGCTCCATTCTTTCCTTGGCCAGAACGGCATAAGGGTAGGTGCGCCTTACATTATAGACCAGACGGAGATATTCGTTACGTTCTTCGGCCGTGAGCGGTCTGCGGTGTACCTCCACCTGCTCCAGCACTTGCACCGGCAGCAGCTCCCCTTGGTTTTCAGCTACGGGCAGCGTATCGGGATGTGCTGGTATCGCCTCGGTTTCCAGCAGGATTCTTTCTCGTCGTATGGCTACTGCTTCTGTTTCTATGCTTCCGTTCGTCTTCGCTTCCACGGTCATCCCGCCTCCCAATGCCATGCTGAACCCCAGCAAAACAAATTGAATCACGTAGATAAGTTTCAATTTGCTGCCGCTCCCAAGCCTCCTATGTCTCCAAGTCATGCGCATAAGTCCGTTTTGAACACTCCAACCAGCGAAAATACGAAATAGGCGGCAATAAAACCACTGTTACCCGGTTAGGAATTGCTTTGGTGGCAAGGGTCGTACGATTTATAAGAAAAGTTAAATTTTTTGAGAAGTCGTTACTTTTTACGAATATTGCAGCAATGACATCATCAAAAATCAATATAGCTAAACGCAATTACGACCCTACGGATGCGGCTTCCATTTTTGCTTTTAGCAAGGGGCTGTTGCATAAGACTTTGGCGGAGGCGGTAACGTTATTGGATTCGACTATAAAGCCAGAGGATATTGTAAGCAAAGGAAAAGGCGGTCTTGGGCAGATGGTGGAAAAATTCTATTATGGATATGAACCCAATAGCTGTCCGGATGCGGATTTTCAAGAGGCTGGCGTGGAATTGAAAACGACGCCGTTGAAAAGGAACGTCAAAGAAGAATTGCAAATCAAGGAACGGCTGGTTTGCGATATGATAGATTTCTGCCGAATTGTAGATATTCCGTTTGAGGATTCTCCTTTTTACAAGAAATCTTTATTGATGCTTATTATTTTTTATCTGCATGTCAAAGGAGTAGAGTTGCGGGATTTGGAATTTTTGTACAGCGTTTTATGGAAACTGCAGGATAAGGATTTGTTGATTATCAAGCAAGACTATGAAACTATTGTCTCCAAGATAAAAGCAGGCAAGGCGCACGAATTGTCAGAAGGGGATACTTTGTATCTGGCTGCTTGCCGGAAAGGACAAAAAGGAGACTCGTTGCGGAAGCAGCCTTTCAGTGATATAGGTGCTCCGCAAAGAGCTTTTTCATTGAAGCCGGCTTATATGCGTACTATTCTGGATTTTGTCAAATCCAGCGGGAAAGAGATGGTGACCAATACGGATATCCGGCTTCCTGAAATAGAGTTGGTTTCTGTAAAGGAACTGGCCTCGTCTTCTTTTGAACAGGTGGTGATTCAGAGGTTTGATGTTTTTAATGGTCAGGATTACAGGCAAATAGCAGAGACTTTTAAGATGGATATAAATCCACATGATAAGAGCCGTTATGCGCGGGTGGTCAAGCGAATCATGAAAGAAGGTCTTGCAAAATTCGAGGATGCCGAAGAAGTCCGTAAGGCGGGGCTGGTGGTCAAGACTGTCCGGGTGGAAGTAAACGGAAGGATAAAAGAGGATATGTCTTTTGAGAATATCGATTACGAAGAGGTTTACGAGACGGAAGATTGGGTGGATTCCCGATGGTATGAGATTGTGACATCCCGTTTCCTTTTTGTAGTATTCCGGGCTGTGGAAGGTTGCCGGACCGGTTGGGACAACGAGACTCGGTATGTCCTTGACAAGGTTTTCTTTTGGACGATGCCGTCGGGGGATATGAAAGAGGCGGAAGATTATTGGCTTAATATTCGTCAGAACGTAGTGAAAGATACTTTGCAGGATTCAACGAATACCTATTGGAAACTTTCCGATGGCAAGGATTTTCATGTCCGGCCTAAAGCCAGGCGGAGGACAGATGTAAGTTTTAGTCCGGTTAGCGGGGTTGAAGTTCCTAAAAAGGCTTATTGGTTCAATGGCAGCTATGTGCAGAAGATTTTGCAATGGGCGTATGCGGGTTCGGGGAAAGGGCTGTTCGAGGAATATTCGTAGAGGTAAATTGTCCGTTTTTGAGATGTTTGTTTTTGATACCGAATAAAAACAGTAGATGAAAAGCACAAGGGATACGCATCAGCAGAAGGTAAGAAAGGGAGTGTTGTGTGATTCCATCATGGAGTATTGTAAGGCGACACGTCCTTGTTTCAAGCAGATGGAATTGTTTGGGATAGAAAAGGTGGAAACGTTGCCTGCGGATATACGTGTGGTTGAGTTGTTCGCCGGGGTGGGTGGTTTTCGTATCGGGCTTGAAAGAGCTTCTTCCCGGTACAAGACTGTATGGAATAATCAATGGGAGCCATCGACTAAAAGACAGGATGCATCCATGGTATATTGCCATCGTTTCGGTTTGGAAGGACATAGCAATGAAGATATTGCCACTGTCCCTACGGAAGAAATCCCGTCATGCGATTTGCTTGTGGGAGGTTTCCCTTGTCAGGATTATTCGGTAGCCACGACATTGAAGCGATCGGGTGGCATTGAAGGGAAAAAGGGTGTTTTGTGGTGGCAGATTTACCGGATAGTTCGCGAAATGCCTGAGAAGCCTTCTTATTTGTTGTTTGAGAATGTGGACCGTTTGCTCAAATCCCCGGCATCCCAGCGTGGTCGGGACTTTGCTATCATCCTGGCTTCGCTCAGTGATTTAGGTTATGTGGTGGAATGGAGGGTCATCAATGCCGCTGAATACGGAATGCCGCAACGTAGGCGACGCACTTATATGGTAGCCTATAGGGACGATACAGCATTGGCGCGTTCGGTCAACAATGAGGAAGAATGGGTTTTGGCTTCGGGAACTATGGCTTTAGCATTTCCTGTGAGGGCGAAAGATAGGTGTAGTCTGAAATGTTTCCGAATAGAGGGAGCTTTGGACCGGGTTTCGGCAGAATTCAATAAAGGAGCGGAGAAATATGTGTTCGCGAATGCGGGTTTGATGAAGAATAGGGATGTTTTTACTATCGAAACGGTTCCAAATTATGAGGGGGAAAGGTTGACTTTGGGGCAATTGCTGTTGCCGGAAGAAGATGTCCCCGAAGAATTTTTCATTAAGGAGGAAGATTTGCCCAAATGGAAGTATTTGAAAGGCAGCAAGAGTGAGGTCAGGAAAAGTCCGGAAGGGTTTGAATACAAGTATTCCGAAGGCGGAATGGCTTTTCCAGATTCATTGGACAAGCCCTCGCGAACTATCATTACAGGCGAAGGCGGCAGTGGGCCTTCTCGTTTCAAACATGTCGTTTTGACTCCAAGTGGGCGGTATCGCCGGCTTGCCCCCATCGAATTGGAGCGTTTGAATATGTTTCCAGACCGGCATACGGAAGGAGTTTCGGATATGCGAAGGGCTTTTCTGATGGGGAATGCATTGGTGACGGGTATCGTGGAAAAAATTGGAATAGTACTGTTGCATAAGCACGATGTTTCCCAATGAAAACGATAGAAAGCTGTTAAAAGGATGCAGTACGTTTTTTATACAACGGAAGGATTTACGCAAGCTCCGGATGGGGAGGTGATAGAAAATTGCCAGATATTGGCCTTTGTAGAAGCGGAAGGGGTGCGGCAGGCTTGGCGTAAGTTCAAAAAGGAAAATGCTTGGATGAAAGGGCGGGGCTTTTCGTTGGATAAGGCGGTTTGCAGGGGGTTGGTGGATTGTGAGGAGTTTTGACAGATTGCAAGGTTTGTCATGTTTTTTTTTCGTTGGGCAAGTTCGTTTTTTATTGAGTTTGGGTTATGAATGCAGCGTTGAAAAGTCAGGTGTGTTTTATCCGTCCGGCGGTTCCTGCCGATATTCCGCGGGTCATGGAAATTTACGCGGAAGCGAGGGAGTTCATGCGTCGGAACGGTAATCCCGGCCAGTGGATAGACGGCTATCCGCAAGAGGAAGTGGTACGTCGGGACTTGGCCGACGGGCATTTGTTCGTTGGGATAGGTTCTGATGAGGTTGGCGAAGCCCATCGCCACCAAGGCGAGGCTCGTTTCGACCGGCCTGCCGAGGGAATCCTTGGGGCAGGAGACCTCGTTTCCGGCCATCCCGCTTCTTCCCAGTCCCGACCGGCCATCCCTCAAGCCTCCGTCTTGGCAAGTTCGTCCGCTGCTCCCGCCTCGAATCCCGTGCAGCCGATTCTGGGCGTGTTCTGCCATCGTCCTGGGCCGGAATCCAATTATGCCCGGATTGAGGACGGCACCTGGCCCGATGACAAGCCTTATTATGTCCTGCATCGGATTGCCTCCGCCCCCGGCGTTCACGGCTTTGCCGCCTTTGCCATGGACTGGTGCTTGCAACGGCATCCCGTTCTCCGGGTCGATACCCATCAGGACAACCGCCCCATGCTGCACCTTCTCTCCAAGCTCGGCTTCGTTCGCTGCGGCATCATTCATGTGGAAAACGGCACCCCGCGTATCGCATTTCAGAAAGAGGTTTTTAAAGTATAGATATTCAAAAATTTGTAGTTGTTTCTGAAAAATTATTAGCTAAATCTCATACTTTTAACCCAAATCGGTCATTAGACTTTGGGGAGATTGCCCGCTTGTGTCATGCAGCATGCTTCTCGCTTAGCCGAAGGCGTAGCGGGCTACGTCGAGGCGTAGCGAGAAACAGGATGCGGACAGAAGCGGGCAAGATGCCCGAAAGCCTCATTTCCCCAATCAGAAACGGACACGGCGTGTCTAATGACCGATTTGGGTTTATTAGACAGGCCTCCTAAAATGCTCCAAGATAGGAAAGCCGGTATGGCAGGAGCGCCAATGCGCATAAAAAAACGGCGGACTCCAAACGGAATCCGCCGTCTCCCAATCGGCTTTTCTTATAATGTAATCACAAGACATTGAACCCTGTCTGACAAAGATTTGCGCCTTGCTAGATCCGGCATCAAACCGGATTACTTGTTATACAGCACGTATTTCCCTTCGAATACATCCAGTTTCACCGGCTTGTCCTTGCTCACCGAACCCGACAGAATCATCTTCGACAGCTCGTTGATGACATGCTGCTGGATGAAGCGGCGGATAGGACGCGCACCGTATTGCGGGTTGTACGACTGACGGGCAATGTCCTTATAGACTTCCTCGCTTACTTCCAGCCTGAAACCATTGCGTTCCATCAGTTTTTCCACATACTGCATTTGCAACTTGACCACATCCAGGATCTGGTCTCGGCTCAGCGGCCTGAACACGATAAGCTCGTCCACCCGGTTCAGGAACTCCGGACGCATCCGCATCCTCAGCTCGTTCAGCACCTCTTCCTTGCTCTTCTCGTAAGCCTGTTCCTCTTCGCCCGGTTTCATTTCCTCGAAAGCCTGCTGGATGTACTGTGCACCGAGGTTCGAGGTCATGATGATAATCGTGTTCTTGAAGTCGGCCACACGCCCCTTGTTGTCCGTCAGACGCCCATCGTCCAACACCTGCAACAAGATATTGAACACATCCGGGTGCGCCTTTTCGATTTCATCCAGTAGGATTACCGAGTACGGACGGCGGCGCACCGCTTCGGTCAGCTGGCCGCTTTCCTCGTATCCCACGTATCCCGGAGGCGCCCCCACCAGACGCGAAACCGTATGCTTTTCCTGGTATTCCGACATATCGATACGGATCATCGCCTTCTCGTCGTTGAACAGGTAATCGGCCAAAGCCTTCGCCAGTTCCGTCTTGCCGACACCGGTAGTCCCCAGGAAGATGAACGAACCGATAGGCCGGTTCTCGTCGCTCAAGCCCGCACGACTCCGGCGGATCGCATCCGAGATGGCTTGGATGGCTTCATCCTGTCCGACCACCCGTTTGTGCAGTTCCTCCTCGATATGCAGCAGCTTTTCACGTTCGCTTTGCAACATACGGCTCAGCGGAATCCCCGTCCAGCGCGAAACCACGTCGGCGATTTCCTCGCTTCCCACTTCCTCCTTGATCATCGCCCCGTCCTTCTGTTCCTCTTTCAGCCGGGCTTTGAGTTCTTCCACCTTCTTTTCGGCCTCCTTGATACGCCCGTAGCGCAATTCGGCCACTTTCTCGTAATTGCCGAGGCGTTCCGCCTGCTGGGCTTCGAACTTGTATTGCTCAATCGCGTTCTTTTCCGCCTGGATGCCTTCCACGGTTTCCTTTTCCGTCTTCCATTTAGCCATCATGCTGTCGCGTTCGGCCGACAAGTTGGCGATTTTTTCCTTGAGTTCGGCCAGCTTGGCATCGTCCTTTTCCCGCTTGATGGCCTCGCGTTCGATTTCCAATTGGCGGATCTGGCGTTCCACCTCGTCCAGCTTTTCAGGAACCGAATCGATTTCCATCCGAACCTTGGCCGCCGCCTCGTCCACCAGGTCAATCGCCTTGTCGGGCAAGTAACGGTCGGTGATGTAACGGTGCGAGAGTTCCACCGCCGCAATCAAGGCTTCATCCTTGATACGCACATGGTGGTGAGTCTCATACCTTTCCTTCAGGCCACGCAAAATCGAGATGCTGTCTTCCACGCTCGGTTCGTCCACATAGACCGTCTGGAAACGACGCGCCAACGCCTTGTCCTTTTCAAAATACTTCTGGTATTCGCCTAAGGTCGTAGCCCCGATGGCCCTCAGTTCGCCACGTGCCAAGGCAGGCTTCAGGATATTGGCCGCATCCATCGCCCCTTCGCCGCCACCGGCGCCTACCAAGGTATGGATTTCGTCGATGAACAAGATGATTTCCCCATCGGCTTGAACCACTTCTTTCACCACGCTTTTCAGACGTTCCTCAAATTCCCCTTTGTACTTGGCACCGGCAATCAATGCCCCCATGTCCAAAGAGAAGATCTGTTTGGTTTTCAGTCCTTCCGGAACATCGCCGCTGATGATACGCTGCGCCAAACCTTCCGCAATCGCGGTTTTGCCGACCCCGGGTTCGCCAATCAGCAACGGATTGTTCTTGGTACGACGGCTCAGGATCTGCAACACCCGGCGGATTTCCTCGTCACGCCCGATGACCGGGTCCAACTTGCCGTTCCGCGCCATATCGTTCAGGTTCTTGGCGTATTTGCTCAGCGCCTGGTAGGTTTCTTCCGCATTCTGGTCTTTGACCGACGAGCCTTTGCGCAATTCCTTGACCGCCGTTTTCAGTGCCGATTCCGTCACTCCGCATTCCTTCATGATCCGGGCCGCATCCGCATTCTGCTGCAGCAAGGCCATCAGCATGGTTTCCAAAGTAACGTATTCATCGCCAAACGATTTTAGCAGTCCTTGCGCTTTGAGCAGAGCTTGCTCGGCATTCGCCGTCAAATAAGGATTCCCGTTGCCGCTCACCTTCGGCAGGATCTCGATCTTGGCATCCACCTTTCGGCTTATCTCGTTTGGATCCGCTTCCACTTTCTTGAACAAGAACGGAAGCACGTGTTCGTCAGCCATCAGCAAGCCTTTCAGCAAGTGAACATCGTCCACCGCTTGGGTCTGATGGGCGGAAGCCACCTCGATAGCTTTCTGGACGGCTTCCTGTGCTTTGATAGTAAAATTATTGAATGTCATAGTCTTAATTTTCCTTTCCGGGTCTTTTCTTTCTCGGCCGATGCCCATCCGGTTCCCATCGATTCCCTGGGGTTCGCTTGCTTTGGCATTGAACTTTTCCGGGCGATGCCTATTGGATTCCTGGATTCCGGGTCGCTTGCATTCGTTTGCGCCTTGCGTTGCCCGCCCTTTTCGGCATCTTCCGCTTAAAAGACCCGGAACTCCTTTCATCAAAATCTTTGCCAATCCCGTCAAGAGCCTCCTAATCGCCTTTCCATGTTCCGAATTCTGCAATTTTGTCTTGAAATCCTGTAATTTTGTCTTGATGTTCAGTTCGTTGAACGGAAAGGTCTGTGGCTTCTCCGATGTGAGGGAGCATTTGAAAGGCACTCTGATTTATTATTTTTTTGATGAACCCATCGCCACAGATTGCCGTCCGCCCCCTCCAGCTTGCCCTGTCAAATTGACCTGCTTGCCGCCGCTTAACCCTGCCCGTCCCGCGCTGCCCCTCCCTTCTAGCTTTATCCTTTTGGCTTGCCTGCTGCTACACATCCGGGCTTCGTCCCGTGTTGCCCTTCTCGTCATGCCCTGCCCGGCTATTCCGCTTGCCTCGTCCCTCTTTTATTCCTGGATTGCCTGAATTTCGTACTTTTGAACCTTAGACCATAGAAAGAACCGGTATCATGATGAACGCATTGAAATCAGCTCTGTTGACCTTGGCTCTGACCCTTGGTGTCATTTCCATCCATCCGGCGCACGCTTCCCTGAGCCACTCCCCGGCCTTGGCTTCGGACCAGGCATCCACTCCGGCAGCTCCCTTTGGCCGCTGCTCCGCCCCAACCCCTTCTGTCCAAACCATCCGGCATTCTTGGATTCAACCTATTGTGCATTCTTCCAATACTTTTGGCAATCCCTTGTTCCGGCAGGAGTCTTCGTGCCGGTTTCGGGCTGATTCTCGGTTCTCGGCTCCTTCGGCATCGCCCGAAGACTCTCTGAACCATTACCGTTCCGAACTGAACCGCCTCTTTGCCTATATATATGAGTGTCCATCCTCTCAGCGTTGGGCGGCCAGCGATAGTTTCGGTCTCTTTGCCAAGGCTGTTTTGGATCGCTATGCCGGCAGGGATTTCCCGTTTGGCCAGATACGGAATCTCAATTATTTCCAGGCTTCGGACGGCAGTTTCCGGATGTTGAACTGGGGAATACCCGATGACAACGGCACGGTCAGCTACAAGGCCTTGTTGCAAGTGAGGGTTTCTCAATCTGGCGATAGTTCTTCGGCATTGCAGTCGTTGGATTCGGATTGTCGGAAGCCGACAGCTAAGAAGGATCGTCCTCGTTCCCAATCTTTGCCACCCCGATCCTATACATATATAATATATGATATGTCGGACATGTCCTTGTACCAGCCGTATCCGGAACAGCTGGAATGCACGCCGGAAACCTGGTGGGGTGCGTTTTATTACAGTTGCATCGAAAGGCAGGCCGAGGGAAAGACCTATTATACATTCCTGGGTTGGAATGCCGGACAGCCTCTGTATCAGCAAAGCGTGATTGAGGCCATGTATATAGGGGAGCAGGGCGATGTGCATTTCGGTGCGCCGGTCTTTGCCAATAACGGTCGTGTGCCTGGGCGTAATCCGATGCCAGTTCAGATAGCTGATCAAGATTACCGGAGGGTGGTCTTCCGTTTCGGCAAACGTACTGGCATGATTCTTCGTTATGATTATCAGTCATATATTGCCCTAAACAAGCGGGGAAAGCCTAAAAAGGTCAATGCCAATATGATTGTTTTTGACCAGTTGGTGCCCCAGCAGATGGCCATGTCGGATGATTATGCTTATTATGTGCCGCAGGGTGGGGTATATCAGGCCTATGTTTGGCTTGACGGGAAGTGGAGGCTGCAGTTGGATATCGAAGCCCGGAATCGGGAATAGTTTCGGTGGGGCGGAGGTGCGTTTTTGAGTCCGGAGCCGCGTTCCGGGGGTGAATCGATGAGAATTCGGGCGTTTTTTTTGATGCTGACAATCAGCGGATTGAAGATTTTCTCAAAAAATTTCTTGAAAAAAGTTTGGCGGATTGTAAAAAAGCAGTACTTTTGCGGTCCTGTTTCGCGGGAGCGGGGCGGGCGAGGGAGGCAGAGGGGACGGGAGCCGCGGGGAAAAAAAACTTTTCGAAAAATTTTTCCGAAAAAGTTTGGCGGTTCGAAAAAAAGATGTACCTTTGCACCCCCAAACGGAAAGAGGGGGCGACCGGGACGGCCGGGAGGCCGGGACGGGGCAAGGCGGAAGCCGGGGGGCGCGAGCCCTGAGGCGGACGCGGAACGGAGAGTTCATTGACACACTGCGACAGAAGCAATAGCAAGAAGCAA
>CALUMK010000009.1 GCA_944321735.1 uncultured Bacteroidales bacterium | reverse complement strand
TCATGGCGATACCCTCTTCTTGTCATTGATACTTCTCTTTGTGCCCAAATGTGTCAACTTTTTTCAGGGAAAGACACCTTGAAAAAGTAGACATGTACCAGTGAAAAAGTAGAGGAATGACAAGCAACATTTTTGCAAAAGACAGTTTGGGTGAATAAGCCGCAAAATTTGCGGCTTATTCACCGCATTTATATTATTCCGCAGCCTTGAAGTTATAGACAGGTTTTATCACATTCACAATGTTCACTGTGTCCCGGATATTTTCGATGATTTCGTTCATGGGTTTGTACACCATGGGCGACTCATCCTTGGTGTCTTCCGATAGGCTTTCGCTATAAATTCCCTGCATGGAGGCATGGTAGTCATCCATGGAAATTGTCTTAAAGGCCTGGCTCCGGCTCATGATACGCCCTGCTCCGTGCGGGGCAGAACAATTCCAATCTGTATTGCTCTTGCCAATGCAGATAAGCGACCCATCACGCATGTTCAACGGGATGATACATTTCTGCCCTTTATAAGCGGCTATCGCCCCTTTGCGAATGATGTTGTCATCGCCTATGTAGTTATGCACGCTTTCAAATGTCAAATCATAGAGTTTTGCCTTCACATGCCCTTGCTGGACGAAATGATCCATGATGAGGTCGGCAATCAGGCTGCGGTTCAGCTTCGCCCAACCTTGGCAGAGACGCATGTCGTGCAGATAATCTTCACGGTATGCGCCTTCCAGATAGGAAAGGGCAGGCGGTATAGCAGGTTTGCGCGTCTTGAACGAGTTGTGCAGTTGGCGTATGGCATCCTGCAATTCGCCCTTACGACCCGCCGATTTGTATTCGGCAATCATCCGCTTTTGTTCTTCCATCAGTTCAGCCCAGCCCGATTGGCATTTTACGGCCAATTTTTGGTATATCTCTGCCACCTGCTTCCCCAAGTTGCGGCTGCCGGTGTGAATAACCAAATAGGTCATGCGGCTTTCGTCTTTGTCCAATTCGATGAAGTGGTTGCCGCCGCCCAATGAACCAATGGAGGCATTCAGGCGTTTGGTATCTTTCAGTTCGCGGTAGCAGCGCAGCTGCTTGATGATATCCTTGGCTTCGCGATATGTATCCATGTATTGCTGCGGGAGCGGCGCATAATTTTTGTCCCGGTAATTGCGACCGGACGGTATGTACTGAAGGATGAATTCGTTGAGGGTATGATAATCTATGCCGCCGATGCAAATGAACGGCTGTACCAAGATGCCGCACCCAATGTCCACGCCCACGATATTGGGTATCACCTTGTCGCCCAAGTTTCCGGTAAAACCGATGACGCAGCCTGCTCCGGCATGTACATCGGGCATGATGCGGATTTTGCACCGGCTGAACACATCGATGGACTGCAGTTCCTTGATTTGCTCGCTGGCGCTGTCCTCGATGCGGTCAGTGAATATCTTGACATCGTAGTTTTCGAAGGTCTTCATTTGCTTTATGAAAGGATACGAATCTTCAGTTGTTTCTTTTCGTCCTCCACCAATTTGTCCCATAAACGGGAACGCTGCAGATTGGAAGCCGGGATGTAGTCTTGGTACTTTTCAAGGAAATCCATGCCGTACAATTCGTTCAATTTATAGTTGTCGATGATTTCGCTCCAATCCCAATACTCGGCAAATTGCTCCAAGAGCGCGGGGGTGAGTTCTATGCTTGAATTTCTTGATAATGTATGCCAGTTCCAGTAATCCTTGTATTTCTCCAGATTTTCCGCCGTGAACAGGTGTTCGTTGTCGGAATTGGATAGTTCATCCCAATCGACTTTGTTCTTGAACTTCTCTATCATGGATACGGTCCAAAGGATGTTGCTGTTTTCGGCAATCTCCTTCCACACCACTTTGTCCTTGTACTTTTCCAGCAGTTGTTCATTCCAAGCAAACTCGCTTGACAGTTCTTTCCATGCGGCTTCTTCCAATACTTTGTCCATAAAATCGTTGTTCCAATTCTTTGTTGCCATACTGTTTGTTTTTATAGGTTTAACATCAATTTTGATGCAAAGAAAAACCCATAAAGTGCCAAAACATGGCATAGCTTCGGGAAAGAAGCCGCATTTGAGGTTGCATGGTTCGTGAGGGCGTGGCTTTTAGCTCATCTTCGGCGACAACCAAAGCCCTGGTTAATCTGGATGTCATGCAAAGATTTCCATTTTTCCAAGAAGAGGTTGTCTTGTTTGTACCAGCTCAGTTTTCGGGTAGAGGGATGACAAGGAGGGTGTCGCTGCATCGGATTCCGTAGAAAACATCCCGGACTCTGCCCTCTTGAGGAATCAGGATACCTTTCTCTACCAGATTTTTTATATCGCGTGCTGCTGTATCGGGAGATACCTTTGTATGTTTTGCCCAATTCTTGTTTGTCAGTTTGCCGGGATGGCCGTCTAAATATAAATTCAGCACCTTGCGTTGGCGTTCGGAAAAAACGGTTTCGGCATGGTTCTGCCAGAATATTGCTTTGTTAAGGACCCTCGATAAGATTTCATCCGATTGCTCAATGGCTCGGCGCAGGCAGTCAAGATACCAGATAATCCATTCCGTAATCACGCAGTTCCCTTTTTGCGTTTTTTCCAGTATATCGTAATACTGTTTCTTGTCCTTGTTTATTTGGTGAGAGATGCTGAAGAAACGCATGGGTGAGTTCTCGGCCTGTGAGAGCGCCATGTCTGCGATGGCTCGTCCGATTCTGCCGTTTCCGTCATCGAAAGGATGGATGCAGACAAACCATAAATGGGCTATTGCCGATTTTATATAGCCGCTATGGGTTTCTGAATTGAACCAGTTCAAAAAACGTTCCATCTCTTCGTTTATTCTTTCAGGGGCTGGGGCAACATAATGTACTTTTTCCCTGCCTAACATGCCTGATATGACCTGCATTGCCCCGCTCCGGTATTGGGCTACATCTATTTTGGTAGAACCGCTCCATCCAGTAGGGAAAAGGCAGTTATGCCAGCCGAACAGCCGGTCATTGGTGAGCGGACGATTGAAGTTAAGGGTTGCGTCGAGCGCCATTTCCACAGTGCCGTCTATATACCGGGAGGATGGTGTGGCATTTTGTAATTGCACTCCAAGTTTTCGGGCCACGGATGAGCGTACTTGTTCGTTATTCAGTTCCACGCCTTCAATGTCGGATGATGCGATGATATCGTGGGAGATGGATTCGACCACGGCAGACATTTTGTCGTTAAAGCCGATGACGCTAAGGCGGCCCATCAGATAACCTGCGGCTTTGGATACTTTGTTCAGCCTTTCGTTGACAAGGTCTTTGTCCCACGAAAAGGACGGCCATTCGGCGTGTTCGTGTATATACATCGGCATAAGTGTTTTTGCAAAAATACGACTTTGCGGGGAATAGGCCGCAAAATTTGCGGCTTATTCCCCGCATTTATATTGTTCCGTAGCTCCCTCCCTGCACATCCATGGCAAGCTCCTTTGGGATATATTCGTGAAGTTGCTGGGACACCTATCGGCGGGATCGTGTAGATGCCTGTGATTGGGGTCGATATCCCAGGGCGATGATCCTATCCGGATTGTAGTGGTCAATGTTGCGTTTTACCTGTCGCTTGCCATCTTGACGAACTAAAAAGAAATTTTTGTTAGTTGCTTCTATTGAGAGTTTGTCGTCTTTATAGATGTTGTCTATATGCTGGCTGACATACTGTTGTGTCGTGCAGTATGTATCCGCCAACCTCTGGCTATCGCGGTTCAGACGAAAACGGGTGTACATGAAGGTGGGAAGCCGTAAACTGTTTCGTGACACTTGCCATTTAGAGAAAGAATTGTGTCAGATAGCGGTTGCCGCAACCTTGTGCTGTGTTGTGGCATAGGGTGCCGCTAATTTTGCCGCCGAATCAATAAAACTGAAGAAAGATGAAATTAGCGGAAGCGTTAATGCCGAAAAAGTTAGAGGGAAATATGATTCCAACTGGTTTGCCTCCGTTGGACAAAATCATAAAAGGCTGGCATCTGTCAGACTTGATAGTCCTTAGCTCCCGTTGGCGGCGTGGAGGAAGGTCGATCTTGGCGAGGAATATCGCCCGCAATTTGACTGTTGATTATTGTATTCCTGTTGTGTATTTCTCTTTGAGAATGAGCGAAATGGATTTTTTGTTGCAGGCTTCTTGCTGCGGAAGCCGGTTGTACTTTAGTCGAGTTAGGGAACTATGGGAAAGGGGATAAAGAGTTAGATAAAAGGGTTGATGCTGCCGCAGGTAAGATTGGAGCTTGTCCATTATATGTAGATGATACTCAGGATTTATCAATTTTTGATTTTAAATCGAAATTAAAAAGACTGGTGGAAGAACATGGAATTAAATTGGCGATAATCGACTATGTGCAATTGATGCGGGGGGGAAGGTGGTATATGGATGAGGAACTTATGGCGGCTCTGAAAGATACAGCATCAGAATTAGGAGTGGCAATTATAGCTTTGTATCAGATGGGCAGGTCTATTTTTCCTGAGGATGATGTGAGAGATAGTAGCGAAGTTAAATGGGCTGAAAAATATGCAGATGTAATGCTTGTTTATCAGCCGGATAAATCCAAAAGATGGGAAGATATCGAGTGGGACGCTAAAATATATGTGATGAAGAACAATAAAGGAAAAAGGCTTGGCGACTGTGATATGAAAATAAAAAAAGGTGCTGTATATGGATTCAATTAAAACAATGCCGTACTGGTCGGATGAGGATTACAGCTATCCATTGCCGGATGTGTCGCATTTGTCAAGGAAAAAAGCCTTGAAGTTGCGTGCTAAAGGTATTGATTTTGTAACTTTTGGATTCCGTGACCGGATAAAGTCTGATGAAGAGTTTGAAGCATGCATTACCTTGGTGGCTCAATGGAATAATCAGTGTAATATTGATGAAGAATATTATGAAGAAGGAGTGAAGGAAGATGTGGAACTTTATCGCTACTGGTGGTATCATGGCCGGCACTTGCAGGCTTTGCGAAAGAAGATGCCTCCCTTTATTAAGAAACTGGTTAAGGAAGCCCGCAACGGTCCAATGTTCTTTGGGAGGTCTTTGTATCGCTTGGAATTGGAAAAGTTCCGTTGCATGCGGGCTTACTTTTCTTATTCTTTTGTGGCAGACGAGGAAGGCGACTTCAGTTTCAAGCCGTGGATGGATATCTGCATCCGGCTGTTGGAATATATTGTAGCGGAAGGCCGCGGCATATCTGACGAGCAAAGCCTGCATTTGAACGTGCGCAATGTGCGCGACATTGTGGAAGGGAATTTGATAGAATACTACAATCAGGCACCTTTGCCGTCTGAAGCGGGAGAATCTGTTCTGGACAAGGCTTATTGTGGCCGGCAAATTTATGTCCGCAAGGCGGAAAGGTTGTATTATCAGATACGCTTGAACAAGATACGCGACTGGTGGGAACCATAAGTCAATGAAAGAAAGGAGTCTTTCTTGTATTAAAAGCCATTAAGGTCGGTGATGTGCTGGTAGGTGACCTTGACTTCGCACCAGAAATCGTTGAGCAGCAATGCGTCCGGGACTGAGTAGGGTTTGAGGACGCACAGATTGTGGGTGGCGTAGCAGATCCGTATGTCCTGAAGCCAGTCCCATTCGCAGCAAGGAGATATGTGCTTTATCTCACACCAGTCAATCTCGTCAGTGTCATTGCTCAATCCCAGTTCCTTGTCGGACATTTCCGGATGTTCATCGGTACGGAGCCATTTATGGCTGTCGGCTATCGGATACAGTGCCTTGTTCAAGTATGTGGTTTCGTGAATGACATTAATCATATAGCAGAAATCGGAGCCGTAGTATTCCTGCCCACTGAATTCCAATAGCGAGTCTGCCGAACTGTAATTGAAGGTCAGCTCGCCTTCCACACCGTAGTCATCGTCGAACTCCCCGTCCATGCCGTTACTGAGCAGCATCCGGTACATCTTGGCTATTTTCCTGTACATCAAGTCGGTAAGACTGGATAAACGGTCTTTGAGTTTCTTGAACCGGGCGATTTCCCCGTCTGTACCCCTGAACAGACAGTTGAGGCAATGTTTCCTGTCGTCCAGTAGATTTTCGAGTGTATCTAAAGTCTCCTGCTCCAGTTCGTCGAGTGCTCTGACACAGCCTGTGTAGTCCGGAGGTCCGACAATAGACTTTATCCTGTCCTCTATTTCGCGGAGTTCAGTCCGATATCCGTCAGTGTTGTTCATCTGATTCATCATGGTCTTGAAATTTAATTTGCCGCAAAAATACTGGCAGCATGTGCTGTATTCCGGCATAAGAGAGGGCTAATTTTGCAAAAAAAATTAAGGGAAAGATGAAAAACGAGATTTATTTGAACTTTGATGCTGTTCGTTATTATTCTGACGAAGCGCCTTGTTATTATTTTAACTTGTTGGTCCAGGAAGGATGTTCCTGGATGGTGGAATGGGGAGACGGGGCCTGGAACCGTTATGTCGGGACAGGTGAATGGCAGTCTGCAAGTCATTGTTTTCAGGATTATGGGATGCAGAGTATTCACATTTTTGTTGAGGATGAAGGTGATATCCTCGGGTTCGTGTCAGGGGGAAGCTATTGCGGGCTATTAAAAAAGGTAAATATATCGCACTGTCCAGCCTTGTCATATTTTAAGAATTGTCATGCCGAAAGTCTGGATGTCTCCGCGAATCCCCAGTTGAAAGAGTTGTGCTGTGAGCACGGGACTTTCGATAAGTTGGACTTGAGCGACAATCCCGAACTGGAGAAATTGACAATATACTTCTGTAAGAATTTGATAGCATTGAATCTCTCTAAGAATCTGGCATTGAAGGAACTGGAACTGGTTTACTCAGGAGTCAGGAGACTGGGGCTGCATAATCGTTCGGTACTGCATGATGTTGTTTTAGAAGATGTAGAACTGGATGAACGCTCTATGAAATATCTGCACCAGGTACTTGATCAGAACGGAGGCAGTATCAGGAAATCATGGTGGCATAGTATGGACGATGAATAATATGGATAAACCAAAAGCACTGGTCGGGTTGCAGGAAGAAGATTACTGTTACCCGTTGGCAGATGTCTCGCATCTGTCGGATGAAGAAAAAAGGAAATTGCGCATAAGGGGAATGCACATTCCCAAGTTGCTGAGTTCTGATGAGGAATTTGAGCAGTGGGTGTCGGTCTTTGCTCCGTGGAATGGGCGCGTGGATATGCCGGAAGGTGGCTTTGACGCGCTGAACAAGGAGGATAAGCGGAAAGTGATGTCCCAGGCTGTATTTCAACGCGCTTTATGGTACCATAGAAAACGCTTCAACGCATGGAAGAAGGAGCATCTTCAGCCGCTGGTGGACGAACTGGCCGAAGAAGCTTCTAATGCACCTCAATACGACTGGCGGTATTTGTATTCCTTGGAACTCAAGAAACTGCGCTGCATGCGTACCTATTTTTCCCATTCCCTCATAGCTGACAAAGATGGAAATTTCGGTTTCAACCGCTGGATAGATATCTGTATCCGTCTGCTGGAATTTCTGGAGAGGGATGGGGACAATATCTCGGAAGAGCAGGTGATACGGATGAATGTCAGGAATGTCGGCGACTTGGTGCCATCAGATGTGGTTGAGGATTACAAAAGCGCATCGGTCTCGGTAGCGGAGGATGAATATAGTTTGGATGATAAAGCCTATTATTATGGCCGGGAAATCTATGGCCGCAAAATGGAGCGGCTGTACTATCGGATACGCCTTTACAACATGCGGGAATGGTGGGAGTAAGTTTATATGTTCACAAGAAAATTTGCCGACTATCAAATGAGAGCGAGGACTTAAATGTGTCTAAAGTTATTATTTTTTTACTTTTCTTGACACACTTTAATTTACACCCTCTACTTGTTACAAAATAAGCCACTTGCTCGGATTAAAACCATTGCGGATATGTTCGTTGTCAAATACATATCCCATTTGATTGCAAATGACTTTTGTTCCGTTAATTTCAGCATCAATGTTGGTATGTGAATGCCCATAAATCCACGCATCAATACGACTGTCTGCTATGAGTTTGCTCAAATCAGTAGCAAATGCACTATTCAGCACAGAACCTTTATGATGAGGGGCAACTACCTCCAATGTGGGAAGATGATGTGTTATCACTACAATGTGCTTGGCGGTACTCTCCGTCAGACTTTGCTTGATGAAATTCAAACAGAAGCTATGCATCTGGTTAAACTCCTCTGTCTGGAGCAATTTACCATTATACATTATCTGCCGGAAATCATTCATTCCCTTCCACGCAAAATATTCGTCGGGAGGAGAGATTTGAGACCATAAAGTGCTCATGATAAAGTCTGTGTCATCAATCCTCACAACCTGATTTTGATAATATCCTATATTGTTCTTGAACATCCAATTCCATTGCAATCCATTATCCATTACATCGCAATAATTGTAATACTCATGGTTCCCGGGTACAATGAGCACCTGACGATAATTCGCGGAAGCCCATTTCCAAAAGTTGTTCAAAGGTGCGATCCTGTTTTTCAGATAGAATATATCTCCGGCAAGTATCAGAATATCGCCTGTTACCGGCAATTCATTATGTTTCAGCCACCTGCTATTATCAAAGAATTCCAAATGCAGGTCGCTCATATATTGTATTTTCATTCTACTGTCCTCCTTTTTCAATTTGCTTGGTTATTATTCTCTTGACCTGTTCAAATGATACAGGTGTAAAGTTATTGTTGTCAACTCCGACATCGTACTGTGTCGGATAGAGATATTGAAGCCGGGCAGCATCAATTCCTGTGTTGTTTTGCCTTGTATGAACGTGTCCGAACAGTTGCCATACATCTTTATATCCGCCATCAAAGCATAGAAAAGGGTAATGGTTCAAATATATCTTCTGTTTGCCGACCTCTATGTGCATCTGCATTGCCACATGCTCAAATCTGTTGATGTAACCCTGGCGTATATTTTTCAAATCGTGGTTGCCCATAATCAGATATATCTTACCGTTCAGTCTGTCAAGTATTTTACTCCACTCAGCTGAGCCGCCAAGACAAAAATCGCCTAAATGAAAAACGATACCATCTTGCGCGACTGTATTATTCCAGTTGGATATGATGGTTTCATTCATCATTTCCACATTCTTGAACGGTCTGTTACAAAAGCGAATGATATTCCCATGATAAAAATGTGTGTCAGATGTAAAGAACACTTTGCTGCCATCAAATTTATAGTTCGTCTTTTCTCAATTTATATGCATCACTGCACGTTAATAATTTGCTTACCAATAGCCCATCAGACGGAAATGACAGAAGAGCATCACAAAAGCGACTGTCACAAATGGGTATAAAACAAAATAGTTGGAAAGTTTGCAAAGACCCTCCAACTATTCAGTTTATATTCTTATTCGAAATACTAGTGTACTTATTATGTTCGTTGGAAAGTATTTACTATACGAGGTTCAATGCGTGAAACATAAACACACGACACAGATTCAGTGCGTTTATTGCTCTGAATTGCGGTTGTTATTGATAATATGTTCATCCTGTGTCTACGCATTTTAGTGTTTATACTGTCTCAAAATCGTTGCAAAATTAGCAAATAAATCTCATTTCAATCAAATATTTTTGAGAATTTAGTGCTGACTGACGAAAAGAACGAAAAGATTTGGTGGATATTGACATTTTGTGTGTCTGAAATTTGGTGAAGATATTTATAAAACGTATATTCGCACATAAATTTGAGGATAAATGGAAGATAATGTAATATATTTCAAACGAAAGATTTACGACACAATGCTCAAGTGGAAGACTGAGCGCAACGGAGATACGGCATTATTGATACAAGGTGCCAGACGTATCGGGAAATCAACCATTGCGGAGGAATTTGCGCGTCATGAGTATAAGTCATACATATTGATTGATTTTTCGAAAGTATCAAAAGAGGTAAGTGATTTATTCAATGATATTTCAGACTTGAACTACTTGTTTATTAGGTTACAGTTCATATATCAGGTACAACTGTATGAAAGAGAGTCGGTGATTATTTTTGATGAAGTCCAGCTACAACCTCTTGCGAGGCAGGCCATCAAGCATCTGGTGAAGGATCATCGTTACGATTATATCGAGACTGGTTCTTTGATTTCGGTTCGTTCTAAGAGCCGCAATATTCTTGTCCCGAGCGAGGAAATGAAAGTAGACATGTACCCGATGGACTATGAAGAATTCAGATGGGCTCTTGGGGATACTGCAACTATTCCGTTGCTGCGTACTGCATTTGAGAAGAAAATGCCATTGGGCGATGCCGTTCATCGCAAACTTATGAGGGATTTCCGCCTGTATATGCTTGTAGGGGGGATGCCGCAGGCTGTTTCAGCGTATATCAGGACAAATAATTTTACAGCCGTTGACCAAGCAAAGCGGGACATAATCGCTCTTTATGAAGAAGACTTCGGAAAGATTGACGATTCAGGAAGAGCCAAAGCATTATACGATGCCATTCCAGCCCAACTCAGCAGAAACGCGATGCGTTATCAAGTGGGTAAGGCTATTTCGGATGAAAGGGCGGAAAGGATTGTGAATGTCGTGAAAGAAATGGAGGACTCCATGACGGTGAATGTGGTGTATCATTCCGATGACCCGAATGCAGGATTGGCTTTGACAAAAAATGAAGAGTATTTCAAGATGTATGCGTCTGATACGGGCTTGTTTGTCACACTTGCATTCAAGGATGCCGACATTACAGAGAATGTGATTTATGACAAGTTGTTGAATGATAAGCTTAGTACCAATATGGGATATGTCTATGAAAATGTCATAGCCCAAATGTTGAGGGCAACGGGAAAAAATCTGTTCTATCATACCATCCCATACGCTGAAGGGAAGAAATATTACGAGATAGACTTTGTTATTCCTGACAAGCATAAGATTTCACCAATAGAGGTGAAATCGTCAGGCTACAAGACCCATAAGTCATTGGACGAGTTCTGTTCCAAATTCTCGGACCGGATAATGAATAAATACCTGATTTATACCAAGGATTACAGGAGGGAAAATGGGGTAGAGTATATTCCGGTGTATATGACGATGTTTTTGTAATTTGGAAGAGCGTGCAAGATAAATAAATTGTATGAATATCAGAAAGATATATTATGAGCGGAGGATATTTTGATTATCAGGAATATGTGCTGGGAGATATCGCACGAAGTATTGAACATGATATCGCAAGAGCATTGCAGCCGAAACCGGTAAAGGTACATGAAGATTACTGGACGATTGAGGAGAGAGACCAACCTCATTCCTATCATAGCTATAGGGGCTATTTGATGTTTGCAACTTATAAAGAAGCGGAATCATTTCTGTTGAGTAATGAAGATGTAGTAAAAGCTGCTTCACAATATGCGGGCAGGCGTTTTTTCAATGACGGTGTGATTTTTCAGTCCACCAAATTGTGTATGACCGGGACTTCCAATGATGAGCAGATTCCGGTTTTATACTCAATCCGTCATTGCATATACGACCATTATCAGAATGATGCAGACGTATTGGAGTTGTCAGACAGCACGGTAGAAACCTTGAAAGAAGCATATAAACAAATTCGAATAGCTGAAATTTATGCAACACGTGTGGACAGAATGATGAGTGGAGATGACGGTGAGGATACTTTTCATGAACGGCTTAAAGATGAATTGAAAGCCTTTGAGAAAGAAATAAAAGCCAAGAACTGGGCCGAACTTAATGATGATGAAGATTAATAGTTACTGTTGATATTTGATAATTATGGCAAAACAGATTTTGATTGGAATTAAGGAAAAGAAATTGAGTGAGGTTGCGCATTATCTTATGATATATTTCCCGTATAACGAGGAAATGTGCAGCTATACAGATGCATGGATGGGGGAACTATACGAGAATAAATATCCATTGGTTTCTAAAGGCATGTGGTCGGGGATAGTTGACCTGAAAACACATAAACTGCTGAATTGGAAGCCTGAATATGGGGACTTGTACCTGCAGGCCAAGATATGCGACAGCGGTACGTATTTCCTGCTCGATAAAGACAAAAAGACGATATGTAAGATTGCTGATTATGTGCCAAACGGCCTGATTCCGGAGTCAGATGACTGCGGTGACTATATCCGTTTAAGGATCAATAGTGACGGTACGATAGAAAACTGGCCTGAGAATCCGGACTATTCCGATTTCATTAAAGGGTCCGAGTCTGTAGAAAGGATTGATACGGACATCGAAGAAGAACCGATACTGGATACCAGAGTTGAGTTCACTTACAGCCAACTTATGGCAAAGCTGCTTCAGCTGCCTAAATTCTTGCAGTTGGAAATAGGGAAAGCGTTAGTGGCAAATGCTTCGGAAGGATTTGAAGAAGTGGACGAATGAGTAAGTTTTACTTTTGAGGGTGTAAATTAAAGCAGTGCCTATTTCCGGTATCCCGAGCCCATACGGCGCATCAGCTACACGACCAACACGGTGGAAGGCTATCACCGCCAGCTGCGCAAGGTGACCAAGAACAAGGGAGTCTTCCCGAACGACACCGCCCTGGAGAAGCTGGTTTTCCTGGCCTACACGAGAATCCGGCGCAAGTGGAGGCAGCCTGTCCAGAACTGGGGGCAGACAGCCCAGCAACTGGCCATCCTCTTCCCGGACCGCTTCCGGATTCTGATTTGAAAGAGAGCAGGGGGGATTGGAAAAATCCTTACTTTTGCGAGGTGACGGGGCCAGCCCCCTCGCAAAACCAGCCTTGACACAGTTTAGTTTACGCCCCCAAATCGTCCAACACTTTATTCATGAAGTCCACGGCTGTTTCCACCAGGTCTTTACTTTCATTCTGTTCTAAGGCATAGTATTCACCATTCCAATGCAATTCTTCCAGCAAAGAAGCCGGAAGCTGATCCAAGCCTTTCGTCACTATCCAATCCCATGAACCAAAACACATGGAAAAGATAATCTTGTCCCAAGCATTGCGGAACTCATTGATGACGATTCCAGCCTTGTTGGCAAACTGCCCGGAATACCCTATGCGCCTTTCATCATTATACTTTTTGAACCTATCCATTTTGTGCGCCACCACATTGGCCATCGGGCAAACCTGATAGGCATTGTTCAGCGGATGGCTCGAAAAACTGTGGATGGCAATCATGTCCAAATCCTCCCAAGGCTTCATCATGGCAAAATAGAAAGGTGCCTGATTGCGATCCGCTTTCCAGGAAACTTGGGCTGCCAGCATGTCGGGATACTTCAACAGATAGTAGGCCGTCGAATGCTTGTCTGTGGGGATATGCTGGGTCACAAGGGTTTCTATGTTGTTTTCCTGCGAGAATGCTTCCACATAACGCTTCATCCATGCATTGAACGGCGAAGCGGTGTCATACTTCCTGCGGAAATGCACCATCCAGCGCGACACGCCTTTGTACTCCCCACCCAAAAAGACCGCTTTGCCGTAACTACAATTGCGCACTTCGATTCCCCGATAGCCCAACGCCACAAACAGTTGTGCCTTTGTCAGAGCTGGGGCATGGATGAAGGCATCCATCGCATTCCACACATTAGCACAATAAGCCTCATCTGCCATGCATATCTCCAACACGGACGTGAATGCGCTCAAATTACCATACGTGTATTCCAGATCCTCTAACATTTCAACTAATCCCAAAACCTTGGAGTTTTGATAATAAGCCAATTTCGACTTTTCGCGAAGCGCATAGTCATCTTTCAGTTCCATTTCCCTTAACGAGACCAGCGGGTCGGCATCAGAGGCCAAAGCGTCAAAGAAACGGAGGTATTGCGCCATCTCGTTAACCCTGATTTGGGGCGAAATGCTTACATCGGCAGTGTTGAAATAATTGTGCTCGTACAGGTAGTTCCGGCAAAAACGTGCATAAATCAACAATTTTTCATCGGGTATGTACATTTTGTGTTTCATGCAGTAAGACAAGACGGCGAACAGCAAGATGTGGTTGGCCGAAAATTTGTCAGAGCTGCATGCTGCCTCAAAGAGGTCTGTACTGCTGTCAAACAGACGTACTTTCCCGCTTTCTATTCCGTTTGTGAAGATACTGGCAAAGAATTGATGGATGCTTGTGTTTGCGGCATCGATTTCATGCAAGGTGTCGAGCATGTCGAACAGTGTTCTGCGAAATTCCTTGTGGTCTTCATACACGCCGTTCACCGTACTCCAGAGCCCCGGCTTGTAGTCCTCGGCATTGAGGGATTGGTTTCCAGGAGAGATGAAGAAGAACAGGCGCGTCAGGTTGGTGAAGAAGTTCATGAACGCATCGTCTATCTTGGGATACGGCACTCGTTTTCCGTTTCCATACTTCTCGCTATCCAAGTAAGCGCGGTAGGCGATTTTCCAGAACAAATCGTTCCATTCATGTTCTATCGAGTACGAAAAACGGGCTTTTTCTTCTTGGTCATTGCGGCCAATCAGATCGATGAAGCTGGCTTTCCAATTCTCGAAGGCGGTCAGTTCCTTGCCACGGGCGTTCATCTTCACATACAGGCCGTCGGTCAAGTTGTATTGGTTCATGTCCAGAACATCGAAGGTGATGCGTCGATTGGATGCATCATACAGCTTGGCCAGCATCGTTGCCTTTTGCGACCGATACGGTTCGCTTTCCAGCATTTCCTCCATAAGCGCAAGCATCTGCATCATGGCTTTGACAGTGGGGTCGGCCTGCATGTCAGTGTCATACCAATACTTTTCCGCAATCTGTACACGCAATGGACGGTCCGGTTCGGCTTGCAGTTCGGTAAGTTTTTGGCAAAACCGTCCGGAACTGATGCGGGTTTTGTATGTGAACTTGGTCAATTCCCCCATTCTATCCCTGAAAATATTCCAGTCAGCCTCATTCCCCTCGCCCACCGCCGGGGCATTCTTCTGCAACAGCACCCAATGGAGCAGGAACAGCGTGGTCAGCCGCTGCTGCCCGTCCAGCGGAAGGAACGGGGCGTTTTGGGGCATCGCTTCGGTGTTTCCAAAGCCCTCCCTGCCGCCATACACGAAATCAAGATGACAAGGTGCGTCATCGGGCAGCAAGGCATCCATCAACTTTTGGGCAAAATCATCGCGTTTTTCCTTCTCTGTATCGGTCAAGGCCCGTCCTTGCACATAGTCCCTTTGGATGACGGGAATTTGTATGTCATGCGTCCCTAGAAATTCAAAGAAGGTGACTGTCTGGCTATTATTTGGTGTATTCATCGTATGTCCTTTTTAAGTCTTTCAAATAATTCTCCCGATCCGCTTTTGTCCAGAATCGCATATCCGTGGTTTTCGGCACATATTCCTTGCGGAACACCTTCCAAGTGCCCATATAAACGCAAGCGCCCTGTTTCCCCTTTGTGCGGTCGTACGCTTCGGATATCCGCAACAAAACGGCTCGCTTGGAATTGAGAAGCCCGTTGCCCAAGCAAATATTGGTGATGTTGTCCACTAATGCCATATTGCTAATGCAGTGGAGTTCCTTTTCGTCGATGTCCGCCAACTCATCAAAATGACGGTCTATCACTTGCAGCAATTGATTGTATTCATGTTCATTTTCCCGATACTTTTCAGCCTTTTCTTTCAACGACTTTTTAGCTGCCTCCGATCCTTTTTCGAGTTCTTCTTCATCCGTCAGGTACAACACCGCTCGCAATATGTCCACCGCTGTCCGCAGTTCTTCGTCTTCCAGTTCCTCATCGCTTAGTTCCGCGCACTTGTCTTTGAACCACCGGCATCGCGTGGCAAAATCGATGGCTTCCTCATCCAAGTGCTGGGGGTGGATGTGTTCCAGACTCGGTGTGGTGTCCTGGTAGAACTTGAACGGGAAATAAGCCCGATCCTGCCCGTGCCTCATTGTCACATCCACGTTGTATGCCAACAATATCCGGCCAATCTCTTTGCTGAACTTTCCGTAATAAAGGTTTTCAAAGGAAGCTTCTACCGATTCGTCAAACTTGCGTTCATCAAATCGAATCAATGCGCCAATCTTCTCTTTCTTCAGCAAATGGATATACGATAAACGGTTGTTGCTTTTAAACTCGCTCACCAACGTGCGCAGGCTTTGCAGATGTCCCTCTGTGCCTTGGTTCAGCAAGGTGAGATACAAGCCTGTGAGATGGTACAGTTCCCGATCCTCAAACCAACTGCGGAAGATGGCATACGTGTCCTGGATGTTCGTCCAAAGTTCTTTCACCGCTTCCTCGTAAGGGCGGCCTTTCTGTTTTTCCTGCTCCAGATACTTATTGAAGATGAGATAATCATAGTCCATGTCTGTTTCGGCTGCCTTGACTTCGATGTGGTGTTCCTCCTTCAGTCCTCTTGCCACGAAGGACATCACAAGGTCAATGCGCGAAGGTTTCTCATACTTTTGCGGGAAAAGCATCGACCACATGAAATCATCCTGCAACGCTTTTTCCATGGCACCCCACTCCGTGGACATGCGGAAAGCCACTTGTTTCATCTCGGCCTTCCTGTCCGAAGGGTAAACATCGCATTGGAACAGCAACGCCTTGATGAGTTCGGTGGCTGTCAGCGGCGTTTTCCCATAATTCAATCGTTTGAAGGTGGCAATGGAATTACTGCTTGCTGGTTCGTCCTCGTACCAGATGAAACGCACGTCGGACTGTTTATCATTTTGGTCATCATCTGTTACATAGAAGGGGTTGCCGCTTTTCTTATAACGAGGATTCCGCAAGACATCTTCCATCAACCTTTGAATGCCGGGATAAGTGTTCTCCTTTTCTTTAAACCACTCCTTGATGCAAGCCATTGCTTGCTTCATGTAGAAATAGTCCGGGTTGTTCGCCATATCATCATCACTTAGCGATTCCAATTCCTCATAACAAAGTCTTCCGTTCTCCCGCAGGCAAGGGGCTTCATCCCTTCTCACGGCTCGTTCGTATCTCAACTCAAAAGCAGGCATCCGTAGATATCCCATTATAAGAAAAAGGGTAGTCAGACGTTGCTGACCATCGATGACATCAAAGATGACCGTCCCTTCATGTGACAGGCTTTCATTCCGGCAAGTAACCAACGGCTGGAGGCAGTAGAACTGCCCTTCCGCCGGGGCGCTTTTGCTGAATTCAAACAAATCGTCCAGCAAGTCAAGTACTTGCTTGGCTTCCCAACGGTAACCGCGTTGATAATAGGAAATATTGAAGTGCATCCCTGTCAAATCTCCAAGATGAGCTAGTTTTAATCGCATAATCAATAAAAATAATCTTATCCACCTTTATTATTGAATAGGTTTTGCGATGACATCAAAAGTCTTGTATCTGGCAAAAAACTGTCTGAATGGCGAAATCACTTTTTCATATATTGCCCATTCTTCCTTCCCCAAGAGGGACGGATGATAAGATTGGAACAAAAGCACTCCTTTCTCTTTGTAATAATATAGTTTGCAGCCGAAATTGCATTTATTACCATCTACTGTTTCATAAATGTAATCCCATTTTGCATCTTCGCCCGGTATCTGACCTTGAAAATAGTGCTGTACAACACCGTTGAAGATGTCTCCGTTTTGATCGCAGCATACGATGATGTTAGGACGCAGGATGTCTATTTCCCGAGCCAGGAATGCTCCGTCACGCATTAGGGCTGCGCTCAGGTCTGCGGAAGAACATCTTTTGCTCCCGGCTAACTTTTTAGCTTCCACGTATGAAAAAGGTATGTCGTTAAATGCTTGTATGATGGAAGCGTCATTGTGGGCTTGATCATTTAGTTCTTTGCCTTTGTTGTCTTCTGTCATATACTGTAGTCCATACAATATCCGAGCGATATTTTTGAAAAAATGCGTTCGTCCTTTCAGGTTTCTGGTTTTCTCGGCATTCTTTTGCGATGTTTCATGACCCTCATACCCAACCAAAAGCCTTCTGGTGTCATACCCCCATTCATCGGGACAGTCCTTTACGATGAACATGATTTTTCTTTGGGCTTCATGCCATTTCTCGTTGATGTTATATCCGCTGTTTTCTTCCTTGTATTTGACAACAAGTCCGTCTTGGCAAAATAAGTGTCTTTTATCCTCTTCGTAGGACATAATCCATTCTTCAAATAGTTTGTTGAGTTCGGCATTATATCCTTCGTTTAGCTGTTTTTCGATATATTGTTCCATGGTGATTTTTGATTAGGAATTGAATGTAGATGTGAATTGTATAGATGATATACTACAGCCCGGGCATGCCCGGGCTGTAGTACAAATTACTTACTTCTTCGGCACAAACACGTAGATTTTTTGGCCGCCGTTAACGAGTTTTGCTTCTCCACCCATGGCGCGAGCGGCTGAATTCATCGTGTTAAGATCCGGGTAGGTTTGGCTTTGCCCATTAGAAAAGTTTAATGTGTACATAATGATAGAAGTTTTGTCTTCCCGCTAGTACCAAGCAGGAAAAGTTTGTATCAAGGATGGAAAGCGTGGCACTGAAACTTGTTCTGCAAGCAGATCCGAGGCTTGCATTAAACAAATTTACACTTTCCGACAGCGCTGTTTCAATATCCTAAAATTTCCTCCTCTGTGTGTTCTTTTTCTGCAAATATCTTTTCCTTTGACCGACACCGGGATCGTCCGTTCCCGCCAATCTGTCTGAGCCACAGACCCTGTATAACGAAAAAGGACACAGCCTATACTTTCCGCTCGTCCGCTTTAGTAGGTTCTGGTAAAACCCTTGGCCCGAACAAGGAAAAGCAGCCTGTGCCCTTTTCAGGGTACAAACCACCTCTCGACTTGTTATCCGGGGCCAAAACAAATTTACCAGATTCACTAAAGCCCAATAACACGTCTACAAGTTGCTTGCAGTATGTCTTTTGTGGAAACCGCCTCCGTCTGCATCCTCGTGCAAAGCCGCGTTGCCGCCGCTCTGCCGCTCCGATTCAGAACAGGATGGTATCCGGCAGTAAAGATAGCAATTTTTTTCTTTGCCACCCTACCACCGTGTCGGCATCGCCAAGATGCAGCAAGACATACCACAGGCCGCTTCCTTCCCCCTAAATTCGAACCATGCAAAACGTATTTCGCTAAAAAAAACACTATGTATCAAGCTGTCCGAGTAAACCATTTCCATCCCGGCAATTCAGAAAAGCCGGTTCAAAATCATCAGAACGTAAGGATTGGGAAAGGCATATTTGCCATCGACATTGTTGGCCGCTATGTCATATTTACGTTCTAACCATTCCTTGAGCCATTTGGAAACTGCCCCGCTGCGGCTGACACCGGCACTGCAGTGTACAAGCCAAGTGGCCGCATCTTTGTTCGCCTCCACAAAATCGGCAATCTGATGCGCCATGTTTTCATCGAACAAGGCATATTGGTCGTCTTTCGATAGCTTTTTCCATTCATTCGGGGCGGTAATGTCGTCGAAGTCGAGATTCAAGACATTGTTATGCGCGGCTTTGAACCAATGAGACGACGGCCCGTTGGCGAAAATATCATCGGCCAGTTCGTCCTCGAAAGAGTTTCCTATCGATATGACGGCCAAATCGGTTCGCTGCTCCACATTGCCATCGTGCAAATCGTTGTCTTGCATGGTCTGTTTGAAGTCCGCTGCCGATAGAGTGTGTATTTCTACCATTGCATTTGTTTTGTTGTTCGGTGCAAAGGTAAATACATGGTATGCCAGAATGCGGCACAGGTGTAAAAAATTAGTCCTTATTTCCCGGTTTTTGAGAAAGGGCTTCGGCGGCTAATGTATCGGGGATTGGGGGCGTGGGATAGCCCTGTTGGCTGTTTGGTTTGCCGTTTTTGCTGTGGCCGGACTTTTCTTCGATGCATTGATGATTATCGGCAGCTTGGATGTTCTTGACTCGCCGTGCTTTTCGTTCGGCTTTTTTGCGGAGGAGATCCAAATAAGACTGGTTGATGAGATATTCCATCTCTTTCAGCGTCTGTTCCCTGACGGCAGGTTTGAGCTGGCATTCCCATATCGTGAGCACGTTCCAGCCCATGCGGAGCAGTTCGGCCTTGTCCCGTTGATCCCGCTTCTTGTTGGCTTCGATTTTGTTGGTCCAGTACTCGATGCGGCTGTGCGGGATATGGCTGTCTCCATGCCCGTGCCAGAAGCAGCCATGCACGAAAATGACCAAACCGTATTTGCGCAGTACGATGTCCGGCGTTCCCGGCAGGCTCTTGACGTTTTTCCGGTAGCGATACCCATGGGCAAAGAGATAGCGGCGCACGATCCATTCGGGCTTGGTGTCCTTGCCCCGAATCTTGGCCATCACGGCCGACCGCTTCTCTTTGTCCCAGATATCCATTAAGGTGATTGTTTATTATTTGCCTCTATTATTTTGAGCGGATTGCTCAGTTCCTTGTCGTAGGATGAGAATCGGAACGGCATGTCGGGCAACTGAAATGCGAGACAACAAACCGCAGTGCAGCGGATTCTTGCAACGCAGCAGTTTATCCATTATAACGCGCCGTAATGGATGTTGTCGATTAGGCGAACCGACCCCATCCATACCACGATGAAACCTTGGTTCCCAGCGGCAGGTTTATCGTCCGGAACGGATTGCAGGCTGTCCGGGTCGGCAATTTCGAAGTATTCCAATTTCATCAGCGGGCAGGAGGCAATCCGGCTTTCCACAAAATCTTTCACTTCTTTGCAAGGACGCGATGCCAATGCCAGGCTGGCTTTCAAGGTTTCGTAAATGAAAGGCGCTTTGGCCCGGTTTTCAGGCGTCAGCAAGGCATTGCGGCTGCTGAGCGCCAAGCCGTCCTCGCCCCGTTTGATAGGGCAGGGTACAATCTGGGTAGGGATGCCCATCTGGCGAACCAAATCCTTGATGACGGCTACCTGCTGGAAGTCCTTTTCTCCGAAATAAGCCCGGGTGGGTTCGACCAAGCGGAACAGCAAGCCTACCACAACGCCCACACCGGCAAAATGACCGGGACGCTGCGCCCCTTCCATCACGGTTTCCAAGCTGCCGAAACTGTATTTTTCCACCTTTTCGCCCTCAGGGTACATTTCTTCCACCGAAGGATGGAACACAATGTCGCAGCCCTCGGCTTCGAGCAGACGGCGGTCGGCCTCAAAATCCCGAGGGTAATTCTTAAGGTCGTCCGGATTGTTGAACTGGATCGGGTTGACGAAAACGCTGGCAACGAAGATCTCGTTCTCGGCCCGCGCCCGTTTGAAAAGGGAAGCATGCCCTTGGTGCAAGGCACCCATAGTCGGCACAAAGCCTACGCTTTTGCCACCGGCTCTCTGCGCGGCAATCGCCTCGCGGAGTTCTTTTTTTGTAGTACAGATTAACATGACTACAGGTATTTTTTATTTTTTTATTTTTTGGAATAAATCGAACAGAGTAGCCACAGGAACAATCATGTTCTGATATTTTTCTTGCACTTCCCTGATGCCGTAGCGGGAGATGAAGACCCGTTCGAAGCCTAACTTGGTGGCTTCGGCCAGGCGTTGGTCAAGACGGCTTACCGGACGGATTTCCCCGGTCAGCCCTACTTCGGCGGCAAAACCGGTTTTAGGGTCGAGCGGCAAATCCTGTCCTGAACTCAAAACCGCTGCTACGACCGCCAAGTCAAGAGCCGGGTCGTCCACCCGCAAGCCTCCGGCAATATTGAGGAAGACATCTTTGTTGCTCAGCCTTGCCCCGCAGCGTTTTTCCAGCACGGCTAACAGCATGTTGAGCCGCCGCAGGTCGAAACCGGTGGCCGATCGCTGGGGTACCGAATAAGCGGTGGGACTGACTAAGGCCTGCACTTCCACCATCATTGGTCGCAGCCCTTCCAAAGTGGCGGCGATTGCCGTGCCGCTCAATTGCTCTTCCCGTTGGGAAAGCAGGATTTCGGAAGGATTGCTCACCTGGCGCAGGCCTTGGCTTTGCATCTCGTAAATGCCGATTTCGTTGGTGCTGCCGAAGCGGTTCTTGACCGAGCGCAGCATCCGGTAACCGTAATGGCGGTCGCCCTCGAAGTGCAGTACGGTATCGACGATATGTTCCAATATTTTCGGTCCGGCCAGGTTACCGTCCTTGGTGATATGGCCGATGACAAAAACGCTGGTGCCGGTTTCCTTGGCGTAGCGTTGCAGCTGGGCGGCGCATTCCTTGATTTGGGAGATGCTGCCGGCCGAGGCATCGATTGTACTGGCTTGCAGGGTCTGGATGGAGTCTGCCACCAAGATTTCCGGTTGCAACGGGGCAGCTTGGGCAAATATGTCGTCCAAGCAGGTCTCGGTCAGGATGTAGCAAGGACTTTGGGTCAGCCCCAAACGGTCGGCCCGCATCTTGAGCTGTTCGGCGCTTTCTTCCCCGCTTACGTAGAGAATCTTATGTTCTCCGGGCATTTGCAGGGCTACTTGCAGCATCAAAGTGGACTTGCCGATTCCCGGTTCGCCGCCTACCAAAACGAAAGAACCCGGTACAAGGCCTCCGCCTAATACCCGGTTCAGTTCGGCATCGCCCATGTCCAAGCGGGATATGGGACGGTTCTGTATCTCTTTGACTAAAATGGCTTTGCTCTTGAGCTTTTCAAAAGCTGGAATTACGGAATCTTGTTTCCACAGGCTCTGTTTGGGTTCGCGTTCCACCACTTCCTCGGTATAGGTGTTCCACTCCCCGCAGACAGGGCAACGGCCTACCCATTTGGGAGACTGCGCCCCGCAATGGGAACAGAAAAAGACCGTGCGGCTTTTGGATTTTGCCATTTTGAAAAACCTTTTGACAATGGATGACTTCGGGCTGTTCAGAACCGTTCGGCCGTGCAAAGCCTGCAGTCAGTGTCAATGATTTTGGATTTATTCGGCTGCGTTTCTATTTGGCTTGCCTTCTTATTCGGCTTGCGAATCCGGTCTCCAGATTTCCACGCCTTCCGCCTTGAAGGAGTCCACGGCAGCGGCTTGGGCATCGTCCTTGACGGCTATCCTGCATGGGCGAACTCGTTCGATAAGCGCTTTGGGGTCTTCTTCGTCCAGGATGACTACGGCATCCACGCATTCCAGACCGCCTAACATCAAGGCGCGGTCTTCTTGTTTCATGACAGGCTCCTTGCCGGTCAGCTTGCGGATCATGGCATCCGAATAAAGACCTACGACCAAGGTCTTGAGCGATTCAACGGCTTGGTAGAGGAACTCCACGCAACGCGGGTTGAGTGGGTCAAAGCTGCCATAGGTGAATCCAATCCTGTAATTGCGGAAGTGCCAGTAGGCAATCCAACGGTCCAGAATGATGCCTTCCCTCATTTTCTTCTGGACGTGTTCCAAGCGAGTCGGGTCTTTGTGTTCTTCCATGATTTTTGGATTTTCTTTGTTTTTTATCTCGGTCTTTGCCACGGTTGGGCAATAAGGGCTTTTTAGTGCAAATCGCTGCCGATGAGCCGGAGGAACTCGTTCCGGGTCTGAGGATTGTTCAGGAAGCCGCCGGTGAAATCGGAAGTGGTGGTCACCGAATTCTGTTTTTGGACACCGCGCATCGACATGCACAGGTGTTGGGCTTCGATAACTACCGCCACGCCTAAGGGGTGAAGCACATTCTGTATACATTCCTTAATCTGGGTCGTGAGCCTTTCCTGTACCTGCAAGCGGCGGGCGAACACATCCACTACACGGGGAATCTTGCTCAGTCCCACGATGTAGCCATTGGGTATATAGGCCACATGTGCCTTGCCGAAGAAGGGAAGCATGTGGTGTTCGCACAAGGAATAGATTTCAATGTCCTTGACAATGACCATCTGCTTGTAATCCTCTTTGAACATCGCGCTGCGAAGGATTTCTTCGGGATTCTGGCTGTACCCTTGTACAAGGAACTGCATGGCTTTGGCTACTCTGACAGGTGTGGACAGCAGCCCTTCCCGTTGCGGGTCCTCGCCCAGGAGCTCCAGAATCTGTTTGTATCGTTCTGCCAGGGCCTCAGTGATTTCACTGGGGTAATGGTCTTCTTTTTTATATCCTTTGTTCATCTTTTTTTCTCTTTGAGAAGCGATGACGGATGGCTGCCGAACACACCCTTGTCGCCTTTGTTGTAAGAAGGGGGTAAGGCTTTTTCTCGCGTCTGTGTTTCATGGCCAAGGTGACGAACCTTTTATCCGAAAAGGTTCTGTTTCTCACCCTATGGCGACGAAAATGCAAAAGTACGGTTTTTTGCCTAAATAGGAATCTGTTTTTGGCAATGAAGAAGCGGAGTCCGATTCTGGGACGTTGCGATGTTCTTGTGCCGTCTGAAAATCGCTACGAGAGAGGCGAGCGTCTGGGGGGGGAGCCGTTAATTGGGGCAGAACGGCTTGGCTGGATTCCCTTCCGGTGGTTGGTTCGAATGGATTTGGGTCAAGTAATAATAGGTGTAAGAGTTGCCATAGCGTTTTTTTGCCTCGGACGGATTAGGATTGGATGCCAAATATTGGGCGGTTTCTATGCAGCGTTCCACAAGGCTCCGGTCAAAACGGAATCCTTTGTATCCCCGGTTGATCCATTCGTCTTTCTTTTCAGGAGAGGCCAGTATCCCGCTGTTCAATAGAATGGCTTCTTGCAGGTAGGCGGGCAACGAATGTGCCTCCATGTCGGCGTAGGCTTCGGCCAAAGTAGGAATCAGTTCTATGTTGCCTTTGAGCAGGCAGAGCATGCTGTAATATTCGATAATGGGCAGGTTGAGGGGACGGCTCAGATTGATTTTCCTGGCAATCGCGGTGTTTCGGTCGTTGCTCCAGGAGGTGGCAAGCATGTCGTTATTGAAAAGCCGGTTTTCTACTTTTTGGCTTACTAATTGGTCTATGGCTGTTTGGGAACTGTTGAGTTTCAGTCCGCTGCCAACGGGGGATGGGCCATCGGGAATTCCCATGGCGAGGCTTTCCTCGTTGATTTTTTCCCATTGCAGTGCTTTTTTGCGGTTTCCAAGGCTTCTTTTGAGTATGGTAAGATGCTTGCTGAGCAACCTTCTTTGGTATGTGGCAGCTTCGATGGGGATGAGAAGGTCAAAGATACGTTGTTCGTAATCCTGGTGGTCCAAAGTATATACCATCAAAGGGATGGCGGAACCGTACAATTCCAATTCGTAATAAAGCCGGGCATATACGTAATTGCTCGATTGGGTATAGGGCAGAAGGTTCGGGAACATGCCTTGCATCTCTTCGATGTGCTGGAATTCCAAGAAGCGGGAACTAAGTTGTTGCTGCATTATTAAGCCCAGCCGGGTATATGCGCCGATGGATGCCCGCATACCCCGTTCGGCATCTGTTGCTTTTGGCCGCACTTTGGGGTATTTCTCGAAATAAGAAGTTCCGATTTCTATTACTTGTTGGTAGTTGCCCGCTTGGCAGGCATTCGATATCGTGACGTAGGCGGTCTTGAGGGGCTTTTTGTGTGCGATAGTCAATACGGAACAAATGCCGACGCCTATCAGGATGAATGTCCATGAGAGCGGGTATGGGTTGTGCAGATTTCGTTTCAAGGTGTTTTGAATCAAGCTGCATAATATGGCTGCGGCGAATAATCCTAAGGCGGCCCATTCTATCCAAGTCCATTGGAACATGCATTCGGGCACATTGAGAAATCTTGGGAATACGAAAGTTATGCCGACGGCGGTGATAAAATAAATGCCGAAAGCCAAGGATGCGTTTTCCACATTGTCCGACCCATGGCTCTTTAACGAGGAACAAAGTATGATAAGCCTGTAAAGGACCATGGTGCCTAAGAACAACAGGGCGGTTGTGCCGAAGAAATAGAATAGAGTGCATCCGGCAAGGACGTAATAAATCCAATATTTAAGATAGAAGATTTCATAGTAGAAGCGTTGGCTTTGTTGTTGGCGGGATTCCCGAAAAGAAATCCAATGGAATAGAATGGCAAGGGAAAAAAGCGATCCCAGCAGTCCGAAAGCGAGTTCTTGTTCGGCATTCTGAGTGGAAGACATCAGCACGAACCAAAGCGGAAGCATGAACAGCGCGTACCGTCCTCCAATCCTGTAAGCACTTGCCAAATAGAAAGCAAGCAGGAAAATTTGGACGATGAAAATGCCTGCCGGGCCGGATTGGAACTGCGAGAAAAAATGATTGAAGAAAGAGGGGAGACTGCCTAATGAAGAAAACTGTTCCCAATAAGTGAAATCGTAAGCAAAAAACAGTCGGGATGCCGTGTTTTGGAAAAATGGAAGATGAAAGGCGATCCAAGCCAGAAGCAGACACCCTATAAGTGTGATTTTCCATGGGGAAAGGCGGTGTATCGGTAGTATATTACGTAATTTTTCTTTCATCATGCATGTTTTTGCGGGTCAAAATAAGTTGCCTGTGTCTGCCTTTTATCTTGAAGCCGAATCTGGCCTGCAAGACATTGGTGCGGAATGTCGGGGAACAGCAAATCATTCAACGGATGAGATATGGTTCTATGTCCTGTCTGTAATGGGTTTGTTTGCTATTCGTTAAAGCCAATATTTTGATTAAACATCAGTTAACTTTACCGGAAACTGCGCAAAGGTAACAATATTTGCGAGATGGGGTGGATTTTTTTTGAAAAATATCGATGTGTATCGAAAAAAATACTATTTTTGCCGCGGTTTTTAGGAGAAAGGAAGAGGCGGATTGGAGGATTGGGGGGCGGGTCAAGCCCCTTTTTTGTTGCTTTCTGGTATCATTCTGGATGCGGGTATTTGCAAGGAAAGAGGGGATAAAGTTGCCTATAGACAGATAGACATATGATAAACAAGCAAAGAATACAGGAACTGTTGCAAGAGGCTTTGCGTGAACGGCCTGATGCTGGATTGTTCCCTGTAAGCGTTTCAATTTCACCCAAGAGCGAGATAAAGATTTACATAGACGGGATGCAGGGGGTGAATATAGATGATTGCGTGGAGGTTAGCCGTTACATCGAATCGAAGTTGAATCGGGATGAGGAAGATTTCGAACTGACCGTGTCTTCGGCCGGTTTGGATCAGCCGTTGCGGATTCCGGCGCAGTATAAGAAAAATAAAGGCAAGGAAGTCAAGGTGGTGACTGCTGGGGGCGAGAACTTGAAAGGCATTATCGAGGATGCCGATGAGGACGGATTCCTCTTGAAGGTTTCTCCATCCAAGAAAAAAGGGAAGAAAGCCCCTGAGGGAGAAGCGGTATCGAGGAGTTTCCCCTATGCCGAAGTGAAAGAGACAAAAGTGGTAATTTCATTCAAATAACAAGATAACAATAACACGGAGATGGAAAATCTGAATTTGGTAGAAAGTTTTTCCGAATTTAAAGACCTGAAAAACATTGATCGTGAAACGATGATGCGTATCTTGGAAGATGTTTTCAGGGCTATGCTGATTAAGAAATACGGTACAGATGCCAATATAGACATTATTGTCAATATCGACAAGGGGGATTTGGAAATCTGGAGGAATCGGCTGATTGTGGAAGATAGCGAGTTGAAAGATCCCAGTCTGGAGATTCCTTATTCGGAAGCGATTAAGATTGAACCGGATTTCGAAGTCGGGGAGGAGGTGTCCGAAGCTGTGCGCATCACGGATTTCGGTCGTCGGGAAATTCTTTCCATCCGTCAGAACCTTATTTCTAAAGTACAGGATTACGAACACAATATTATCTATAAGCGTTACAAAGAAAGGATTGGGGAAATTATAACCGGAGAAGTATATCAGGTTTGGAAGAGGGAAATTCTGGTTCTGGATGACGCGGGTGTGGAATTGGTTCTGCCCAAAAGCGAGCAGATTCCGGCTGATTTTTATCGCAAAGGAGATACTTTGAGGGCTGTGGTTCTTAAGGTGGATGTCCGGAATAATGCGCCAGTGATTGTGCTGTCGCGTACTTCCCCGATTTTCTTGGAACGTTTGTTCGAGCAGGAGGTTCCCGAGATCTTTGATGGCTTGATTACCATTAAGCGGATTGAGCGCGAACCAGGTGAAAGGGCGAAAGTGGCGGTGGAATCCTATGACGACCGGATAGATCCCGTAGGAGCTTGTGTCGGGATGAAAGGAGCCCGTATCCATGGAATCGTACGCGAATTGCGCAATGAGAACATCGATGTGATTAATTGGACGAATAATCCAGAACTGTTGATTACCCGTGCTTTGAGTCCGGCAAAGATTACATCCATTAAGATTGATGAGGAAAACAAGACGGCTGAGGTGTATATGAAGTCGGATCAGGTATCTTTGGCTATCGGCAAGGGAGGATACAATATCAAGCTGGCAGGGCGCATTTCGGGTTACGAGATAGAAGTGTTCCGCGAAAATGCGAATGATGAGGAGGAAGATGTGGATTTGCAGGAATTCAGAGATGAAATCGACCAGTGGATTATCGACCAGCTCAAGGGTATCGGTTGCGACACGGCAAAGGATGTCCTGGCGATTGATCCGGAAGAGTTGGCCAAGCGTACCGATTTGGAAGAAGAGACGATTGCTGAAGTGAGAAGGATACTGGAAGCGGAATTTGAAGATTAGCCGCGGATAGGGTCGAATGGGGAGTTTTAGGAGGAACAGCAGGTTGTCTTGAGAATTTGAGTGAAAGCAAAGAAAACAGAATAAGAAGATTAATGGCAGAAGAAGTAAAACCGGTAAGGCTTTCCAAAGCCGCCAAAGAAGTAAATGTTTCGGTTTCGACGATTGTGGAGTTCCTGGGCAAAAAAGGCCATACAGTGGATTCCAATCCGAATACGAAGCTGACAGGGGAGCAGTACACCATGGTACTGAAGGAGTTCCAGTCGGATAAGGTGATTTCGGAAAAGGCTCAGGAACTTACCTTGGAAACTGTTCCAAAGAAAGAAAAGCCAGCTGCAATGCCCAAAGAACCTCTCAAAGAGACGGTGAAGGTTGTTGCGGTTCCGGAAGATGTTTCTGTAGAAGATCCGGATTTTCAGGAAAGGAAGCCGGAGTCTCCGCTTCAAAAGGCTGCGCCTGTTCAAGGGGCGGAAGAGGAGAAGCCTTTGCATGTCGAAGTTTCATTGGAGAAGGAAGCGGAGGGAGCGGAAACTGTAGAAAATTCTGTTAAAGCTGATAAGCCCCAAGTCGAGGGACCGGGTCTGCCGGTGGTAAAGACGGCAGGGGAGTCGAAACCTGTCGAGAAGGAAGAAAAAACGGGGGAAACAGCCTCTGTAGCCCCTGGGATTGAGCCAGTGCCTGAGTCAAAAGAGGACAAACCTGAGCCAAAGGAGGTTGCTGTGCCGGAATCTGAACCGGTTTCAGAAAAGAAAGATGAGCCGGGTTCTCGAACGGAGAAAGATGGAAATCCGGATGAGACGAAGACCATGGATTCGGTCAAGGCAAACGAAAATGCATTGGAGAAACCTAAGGCAGATGCAGGATTGAAAACGGATTCCGAAGAGGAAACGAAAAAGCACGAGCCGGCGAAGGAATCCAAGGAGAAACCGGCGGAAAATATTTTCGGAAAGGGCTTGTCGCATATTGCCGGTCCGAAGATTGTCTCGACAATGGATGCCAAGACTTTGAAATTGGCACAACAGGGCAAAGCGGTGAAACCGGATAAGATTGAACGGCCTCAGATTGTGGAACCGGAACCGCAGCCGGAACCTGCCGCTAAACCGGAGCCGCCCAAAGAAGATAATTTTGTCAAGACCGAATATGTGAAGTTGGCAGGACCGGTGTTGACAGGGCAGAAAGTGGATTTGTCCCAGTTTGAGAGGAAGCCCAAACCGGTGGCTTCTTCGAAGGATGTGCCGGGTTCATTCAACAAAAAACGGCGAAAGAGAATCAAGGATGAGCAGGCTCCCCATGTGGGCGGTCGAGCGGGTTTGGACAATCTGTTCAAGAACAATAATGACAAACCCAAAGGGCAGCAGCCTGGCGGGCAGCAAGGGCAAGGTCCCAATGCCAACAAGCCCAAGAACAAGAAAAACGATCGTCGTGTGCCGCCTGCTCCGCAGATGCCGGTGGATGATCAGGAAATTGAAAAGCAGATTAAGGAAACCTTGGCTCGTTTGTCACCTCTTGGCAAATCGAAGACTTCCAAGCATCGTCGTGAAAAACGGCAGATGATTAGCCAGCATATGGAGGCTGAGATGGCGCAGGAGATGCAGGACAGGAAGGTTTTGAAAGTGACCGAGTTTGTTACAGTCAACGAATTGGCTACGATGATGAACGTGCCGGTGAACCAGATTATCGCCACCTGCATGTCGTTGGGCTTGTTCGTTTCCATCAATCAGCGTCTGAGTGCCGAGCCGATTTCGCTTTTGGCAGAAGAGTACGGGTTCAAGGTGGAATTTGTGGATGCCGATGTGATTCATGAACTGGAAAGCCAGGATGAGGAAGAAGAACTGGGCGAAGCTGTTCCGAGAACGCCGATTGTAACGGTGATGGGGCACGTGGATCACGGTAAGACTTCTTTGCTGGACTATATCCGTAAAACCAATGTGATTGCAGGGGAAGCGGGAGGTATTACCCAGCATATCGGGGCTTACGAAGTGGAATTGGAGGATGGCAGGAAAATCACATTCCTGGATACGCCCGGTCATGAGGCTTTTACGGCTATGCGTGCCCGTGGTGCCAAGATCACCGATATTGCCATTATCGTGGTGGCGGCCGATGACAAAGTGATGCCGCAGACCGTGGAAGCGATTAACCATGCCCAGGCTGCTGGTGTTCCTATCGTGTTTGCGATTAACAAGATTGACAAGCCGGGCGCGGATCCGGAGCGGATCAAGTCGGAACTGGCGGAGATGAATTTGTTGGTGGAAGACTGGGGTGGGAAGTACCAAAGTCAGGATATTTCGGCAAAGAAAGGTATCGGTGTGGAGGCATTGCTCGAAAAGGTATTGCTCGAAGCCGAGCTCTTGGATCTTAAAGCGCACCCGGAACGCCGAGGCAAGGGTACGGTGATTGAATCTTCGTTGGACAAAGGCCGGGGCTATGTGGCCAAGATTCTGGTTCAGGATGGGACAATCCGGGTTGGAGACTTCATTTTGGCCGGTTATACCTACGGGCGTGTCAAGGCGATGTACAACGAGCGTAACCAATCGATGAAGTCGGCTGGTCCCTCGCAGCCTGTGCTGTTGCTGGGTCTGAACGGGGCTCCTCAGCCGGGGGATGTGTTCAATGTGATGGCCGATGAGAAGGAGGCCAAGGAAATAGCCAACCGTCGCCAGCAATTGCAGCGCGAACAAGGTTTGCGGGCGCAGAAGCATATCACTTTGGACGAAATCGGACGCCGTATCGCTATTGGAGATTTCAAAGAGCTCAATATCATTGTCAAGGCGGATGTGGACGGTTCGGTGGAAGCGCTGTCGGATTCTTTGCTGAAGCTTTCCACGCCGGAAGTCCAAGTGAATGTGATTCACAAGTCGGTGGGGCAGATTACCGAGAGCGACGTTTTGCTGGCATCGGCTTCGGAAGCCATCATCATCGGTTTCCAAGTCCGGCCTTCCATGGCGGCTCGGAAACTGGCCGAAAGCGAGCAGATCGATATCCGTCTGTACTCTATCATCTACGATGCGATAAACGAGATCAAGGATGCTATCGAGGGTATGCTTTCACCGGTAATCCAAGAAAAGATTGTGGCGAATCTGGAGGTTCGGGAAGTGTTCAAGATCAGCAAGGTGGGTACGATTGCAGGATGTATCGTGCTGGACGGCCGTCTGAGCCGGAATACCAAAATCCGTATCATTCGCGACGGTATTGTGGTCTATACAGGTGAACTGGGTTCGTTGCGCCGTTTCAAGGATGATGTGAAGGAGGTGGTTGTCGGCCAGGATTGCGGTTTGAATGTGAAGAATTTCAACGATGTGAAGGTGGGGGATATCATTGAGGGCTACGACCAGGTTGAGATTAAACGGACTCTGTAATTCGGCGTGTGATAATGGGCAATCTGCGGCGTTGCCATCGGGTCTCGGACTCGGCGGCCTTGCATCTTCCCCATTCTGACACGTCGGATCAGGAGATGTTTAGGTTGGTTTAAAATACGGAGGATGTATAAGGATTTTGCAGCGTATATAGAGAAGGAGCGGCTTTTTGCTGGATGCAAGAGGCTGCTCCTTGCTGTAAGCGGAGGGGTGGATTCGGTGGTTTTGACTCATCTGATGGGACGTTACCGGCGCTTGCATCCGGATGTGGAAACCGCTTGGGTTCATTGCAATTTCCATTTGCGGGGCGAGGAGTCGGAAAGGGATGAGGCTTTTGTGCGCGGATGGGCGGGATTATCCGGCTCTCGATTGTATGTGAAGTCGTTCGACACCGAGAGGTATGCGAAAGCCCATAAAATTTCTATCGAGATGGCGGCGCGGGACTTGCGCTATGCCTATTTTGCGGAACTGATGGAAGCCGATGGCTGGGATGCCTGTCTTTTGGCACATCATGCGGACGATAATGCGGAAACTTTTTTCATCAATCTTTTTCGGGGAAGCGGGGTTAAGGGCCTGAGGGGGATGTTGCCGCGATCGATGTCGAAAGGGCATGTCTATCTACGGCCATTGCTCTTTGCCCGCAGGGCTGAAATCATGGCATACGCTCAGGAACAGTCGCTCGCTTTTGTGGAAGACAGCACCAACCGGGAGCAAGTATATTTGCGCAACCGGATTCGGTTATCTCTCTTGCCGTTTATAGACTCCGTGCAGCCAGGAGCGGTACGCAAGATTACGCAGAGCATGGAGACGTTTCGGGCGGTTGATGCCTTGGTTGACGACTGGTTTGCGGTACAGAAACAAAAGGTGGTTGTGCCCGTCATGTCTTTTCTGCCCATGAAGGCGTTGGTGAAGATGGGCTTGAATCCGGTTTTGCAGACGTTGCATGTTGGAAAGCAGGAACTTCTGCCCTTGGATCATCTGGCCACTTTGGGGCCGCACAAGGCTTTGTTTGGGGAATTGTATTTACGGGAGAAATCGTTCAATCGGTCGCAGATAGCCCAGATTCTGCAAAACGAGCAGAATGGAATTTCAGGCAGGATTTTTGAGAATTCCGATAATTCGGGGGTATTGGTGCGGGAGCCGCAAGCTTGGCGGTGGGTGGCATTGGAAGAAGCCTCTGCCGAGGACCTGCCGCAAGTGACGAGGGAATGCCGGTGCCCTTTTGTCTCGATTCCGGATGAATGGCTGAAAGGGGAACCGGGGCCGGAATGTGTCTGGGAAATTAAGTGCATCGGATCGAAAAACGAATTGAATACGGATCCGAAAACGGCCTGTTTGGCATACGCCAAGCTACAGTTCCCTTTACATTGGCGGCATTGGCAGTCAGGCGACAGATTCAAGCCGTTGGGAATGAAAGGTTTCAAAAAATTGAGTGATTTTTTTTCCGATTTGAAGCTGAGCCGTGTGCAGAAAGAGTCGGTCTGGTTGTTGTGTTCGGGCGAAGATATTGTCTGGGTGGCTGGTTACCGGATTGACGATCGGTATAAGGTGGATTTCTCTGGAGAGGGGGAACGGAAAGCTTTGGTTATTGGGTTATCAGAAGAGTTTTTGTCGTTTTGAGGCCGTGTTTGCCTTTGCTTCGTGTTCTAAAAACAACATTTTTCATATATTCGCAGCTTGCTTTCCGTTCGGGCGATGGAAAACAGGAAATGAGACATACGATATAATATACCAAATGAAAAGAAGATGAGAACGCTATTGCTTACTTTGTTTATGGCGGGAATCTTGTCCTCAGGGCAATGTGTCCAGGCAGAAGACTCCAAGCCGTTGAAGCTCAAAGCCAGAGTTGAGAACCAATTGCAGCTCCAAAGAGCGGACATGCAAGCTCTGACCCTTCAGAACCGGGTGGGTCAAGTAGATGGATTATCGGTTATCGCCACCCATCGGCTGCCGGTTTCCAAGAACGCAAGCTTGCCGGTGGACTTTACCCGGTTGCAGATGGAAGGGTACACCTACAGCCACGTAGTCGGTCTTCCCATGCTTCCAGTCAGAGTGGAACTGATTGAATTGCCCCAGGGGGCCGAACCAGTGGTCCGCATCACGAAAACCGCGTACAAGGATATCGATTTGCGTGAAGCCGGCTATCCGGCCCCGTTGTATCCGGCCCAAGCGCCGGTGAGCAAAAGCGCCAAAGAGGCTCCAGATTTCGAATATGATGCCTATGCCTACGCAGCCAATGCCTTCATAGGGGGTCGAGGGTTTGTTTCCGGAGCGGACAATGATTTGGTCCAGGTGGAGACATTGGGCGAGATGCGCGGGACACGTTTGGGCCGTCTCACGGTAAGCCCATTCCAGTATAACCCGGCAACGCATACGTTGCGTGTCTATACGACGCTGGATTTTGACGTTGAATTCAAGGGTGCCGACATGGCGGCCACGCATGCCAAGAAAGAGCGTTATTATTCGCCCTTTTTCAATGGCTTGAAATCCGAAGTCATCAATCCTTTGGATTCAAGGAGCAAGGGCAATGCCCCGAAAGCCGAGATATACAATAGTCCTATCCGGTATCTGATTGTGGCTGACCCCATGTTCAAGGATGCTTTGCAGGATTTCATCAAGTGGAAGACCCGTTTAGGTTTCGATGTGGTAGAAGCTTATACCGACGATCCGGAAGTCGGGTCCTCGCTGGAAGAACTCAAGGCCTACCTGCAAGGGCTTTACGATAATGCGTCTGCCGCCGATCCCGCCCCCAGCTTCATCCTTTTTGTCGGTGATGTAGAACAGATTCCAGCGAAAGAATACACTTATTCGGATAGTTATGGCTCAAGCGTACACGTCTCGGACTTGTATCTTTGCGAATATACCGGGGATCATTTCCCTGACGTACAATACGGTCGAATGTCAGCCACTTCTGTAGAGGAACTTTTGCCGCAATTGCGCAAGACTATGGACATGGAAAACATCGACCCGGCCAGGGCGTCTTTCATGGATACCACAATGTTGATTGCAGGAGATGACTATCGTTTTAATGACTCCCATCTTAATCCGACAATCAACTATCTGCAAACGTATTATTTCAAAGATACACTGAACCGTTACTGCCATGCCTATCTGGCTCCGGAATCGGTTCAGCACTCGGCAGACATAATCCAGAATATCAACGATGGGCTTTCGTTCGGAATCTACACGGCCCATGGTTATGCGGCAGGATGGGCGGATCCGGAAGTGAGTATCAACGATGTGAACAACCTTCGTAACAAAGGGAAGTACCCATTCCTAGTAGGCAATTGCTGTCTGACCGGACAATTCGATGAGCCTTACTGCTTTGGCGAGTCCTTGTTACGGAAAGACAGTGCAGGGGCAGTGGCTTATATCGGCACGTCCAATAGCAGCTACTTCGACCATGACGTGTACTGGGCTATCGGTTATACCCGCGTGTTGATGGCTGGTGTGGAGCATACCTATGAAGACACGGAGTTGGGGGCTAACGACGTCTTGTTCCATACCCACGGGGAACCTTATGAAGACTGGGCGCTGACCGCTTTCGAATACATTCATGCGGGCAACATGGCCGTTGAACGGGCGGCTCAGGATTTGGAAGAGTACTACTGGCAGATTTACCATGTGTTCGGAGATCCTTCCTTCATGCCTTTCACCCATGCTCCGCAGCGTGTGGAAGCTGAATACGACACGCTTTTGGTTGTAGGCAGCGGTGAGATGGTGGTGAATACGGAACCATACGCACGGGTGGTGCTTTCGCGGGATACCGAAGTGCTGGCGGTTACGATGGCGGATGAGAACGGTTTGGCGCTGCTCAATACGGATGCGGTGCTGGAAGAAGGGACGGCTTGGTTGGCCGTAGCGGCCCAGAACCATGCGCCTTTGCTCGATGAGATCCAATTTGCGATGCCCGATACCAAATACGCGGTTGTGACGGGACAGTCGCTGCTGAACGGTGCCGGCCAGGAAAGCACGGTGGTTTCGTATGCAGATACCTGCGTGGCCACCTATACGGTAAAGAACATAGGCGTGGAACCGGTGGGTTCTGTTCATCTTGCCTTGTCAACGACTAGCGAATACCTGTCCTTTGCCAATGGCAGCTATACCTATGAAAAAGGCTTGGCATTGGGCGAAGAAATAGAGATACCTCATGAATTCCTTTTGCTTGTGGATCCATCCGTGCCCGATAGGCAGACTCTATCCTATACTGTTACGCTGACAATGGATGATGACCCCGAAGCGAGCATGAGTCGGACCTTTTTCGTGGCCGTGCAGGCTCCGGATGTGGTTGTCTCCAGTTTTGTCATTGTAGACACGGCATCATCGACCCCCAACGGGGTGATTGACAATGGGGAAACCGTGACAGGCGTGGTTTCGTTGACCAACCAGGGACGCACTACGGCACGCCATCTTTTCCTGCAGGTAACATCGCCGGATGCCCCATATCTGGAACTTCCGGCCGAACCTGTCGAAGTGGGAGACCTGGCACCAGATTCAAGTGTGACGGTTTCTTTTGCCTACAGCGCCAAGGATGCCGGTGTGAAGTATACAATATATACCTTGGAGCTGACAGCGGAAACAGAAGGCAGGGAAATGATGACGGAGGTTCAGTCGTATATCGAACCCATTGTGGAGACTTTCGAGAGCGGCGATTTCAGTTTTGCGGCCTGGGCTGACGAATCGGACTGGATCATCGACCAAAGCCAGGTGCATAATGGCACTTACAGCGCGGCCAGCGCGGCTATCGGTGATGGCGAAACCAGCAGCCTGAGCATAGATGTGAATGTGGCCTTGGATGACAAGGTGGGATTCTATTACTATACTTCGACGGAATCGGTCAACTCTTTGGGGGATTACCTTCATTTCTATATCGATGGTACCCGGATGGGACGCTGGGCCGGAGAGAGCAATGGGTGGAAATATGTGGAATATGCTGTTAAAAGCGGTCTGCATAATCTGGAATGGCGTTATGTAAAGGATATTTCCGATAAGGCTGGCCAAGATCGTGTCTGGGTGGATGATATCCGCCTGCCGATAGGTTCGCTGGATGCCATTCCGTTTGCCAATGAAGCGCAGAAAACGGATGGCACATCTTCGATGATGCTGGTGAACAGGGCCGGGCACGGGCTCTTGACCTTGACTTTCAATGCTCCAGCAGGCATGGAGGGCGACTTGTACTTGCTCAACGCAATGGGACAGAAAGTGATGACGCTGGATGAAGGTTTGCGGCTGCCGGCCGGAGCAGAGACACGTACGTTTGGTATCGAAGGCTTGTCATCGGGGCTTTACATATGTGTATTTGAAACGCTTGACGCTTTGCATACCGTAAAATTTGTTTTGACCCGGTAATCGGGTCCGTCTCCAAGCGCGGGAAGGTCGTCTTCGGGAAGACGGCCTTCCCGTTTTTTTATATTAAGGGCCGCAAAGGTTGACAGCTGTTGGAAAATTATATATATACAACCTGCAAATATGGTGTTTTCATCGATGAATACATGGTATTTTTATGCAAAACAATAATTTGCCTAGAAACATAAGCCAACTAACATTTTTATCAATAAAAAACATTTCGTTCAAATATGCCAACATGGAGGCTGGCGTTTACGGGGAATACGTTTTGGTGAAACGCCCCCGCTTTGAATTCATCGGTCAGTTTTCACTCGGTATCACGCAAGGCTTCTTGAATTACGAGCATCTGCAAGGCGATTCGGGCAACGGCATTACGCTGGACGGCTACATGGAAGAGGATGTTTTGAATATCAGGCAAAAAGTACTGGGGTATGCGGCCTTGGGATTCTCGGCCAATTATGTTGTTTCTCCGGACTTCTCCGTAGGGCTTTTTGCCCGCTGGGTTCAGCAGATAGGCCACGGTTACTGGTATGCCTCCATGTCGGATACAAGGATTACAGACATACCTAAATCATCCAGGATTCCCTTGAATATCGGTTTTGTTTTCTCTTTTTCCTCTTTGAACTGAGAGAACACCTTCCCGTCAAGACGGGAAGGTGTTTTTTTTATGAGGGCTGTGGCGCGGAGGTGAAACCGCGAGCAGAGCAAGCTTGCTGTTCTGTGGCCTCCTATTTTTCTCCATTGAAATTTTCGGCTATTGCGCATATCTTTGTACTTTTGCCCGTCTTTGCGGAGCGGATTCAGGTATGGAGGGCCGGCGAGGATGCGTGGAGTTTGCGGCTTCGGGGTCTGCAAGAAGAGGGACTCTTGCGGCCTGTGGCGGTCATAAGGAAAGCGGGGGCGGCAGGAATGGATGGCAAAGGAAGCAAATAAAAACAAAACAGATATGTCTAAATTTCTGAAAATGGCTTCGGTGACGCAGAAAATCACCTTGGCATTGTTAGGGCTCTTTCTGATGCTCTTTCTGTTGTTGCACGGTGGCATCAACCTGTGCATGTTACGCTCCGATGGCGGAGAATGGTTCCGCGCAGCCGCGCACTTCATGGGCACCAATTACATAGTCAAGGTGTTTGAAGTGGTGCTGTTTGCTGTCTTCGTTCTCCATATCCTGATTGGGATTATCTTGCAGATTCAGAACTGGCGGGCTCGTCCGGTAGGTTACAAGGTCAGCAACAAATCCCGTACCCAGGCAGGTTCCAAGTTCATGATTTACACGGGTATCTTGGTGTTCATCTTCCTCTGCTTGCATATGGTGAACTTCTATTTTGTGAAGTTGGGCATCGTGGAAGGCAAATACATGGTGGAGCTGAAAGATACCCAATATATCGACCAAGCCAGCCTGTTGCAGGATCAAGACCGTCTTGCGCAACTGAACACCATGTTTACGGAAATGGATTCCATATCCGGTCCTCAGATCAAACAAGTGGCCGACAATATCTCAAAGGCGGATTTGACGCAGGTTTTCGGGGCCGGTTTCACTCATTACGAACCAGACTTCTACAATATGGCCAAGGAACTTTTCAATAACACGGCCTATCTGATTATCTATTTGGTACTGTTGCTGGCATTGGGAATCCATTTGATTCACGCTTTTCCTTCGGCCTTCCACACCTTGGGCATGAACGGTCCCCGGGTAGACAAGCCGGTAAAGGCTGTAGGTGCGATTTATGCAGTCATCATCGTGTTGATGTTCTGGGCTGTGGCTATCGGGATGAATATTCTGTATTAGCCGATGCCGATTCGCTTTTAGGCAACCGTTTCCGTTCATGCGTTCGGAGGACGGCTGCAAAAACTGGAACTTGCTTGGCGCAAGGCTGATGCGGGATTCCGATTAATAACTGCAAAAAATAAAACCATATATGAATAAGCTGGATTCAAAAGTGCCCTCCGGGCCTTTGGCTGAAAAATGGACCAAATACAAAGCCTCTCAGCATCTGGTAAACCCTGCCAACAAGCGCAAGCTGGATGTGATTGTGGTAGGTACGGGGCTGGCCGGTGCTTCGGCGGCTGCCTCTTTGGGAGCTTTAGGCTTCAATGTGAAGATTTTCTGTATTTCCGATAGTCCTCGTCGGGCGCACTCGATTGCCGCCCAAGGGGGTATCAATGCCGCCAAGAACTATCAGAACGATGGCGACAGCGTTTACCGTTTGTTTTACGATACCATCAAGGGGGGCGACTACCGCGCCCGTGAGGCCAATGTCTATCGTTTGGCTGAAGTGAGCAACAATATCATCGACCAGTGCGTGGCGCAGGGCGTGCCTTTTGCCCGCGATTACGCCGGTTATTTGGACAACCGTTCTTTCGGCGGGGCGCAGGTTTCGCGTACCTTCTATGCCAAAGGCCAGACCGGGCAGCAGTTGCTGTTGGGGGCTTACGGGGCTTTGAGCAGCGAAATCGCCAAGGGCAGCGTGAAGCTCTATGCCCGTCGCGAGATGATGGATTTGGTGCTCAACAAGGAAGGCCATGCCAGCGGGATCATTTGCCGCAACTTGGTTACCGGCGAGCTGGAACGCTATTCGGCCCATGCCGTATTGCTCTGCACCGGTGGCTATGGGAATGTTTATTTCTTGAGTACCAATGCCATGAACAGCAATGGCGGGGCGGCTTGGAAAGCCTATAAAAAGGGCGCGTTCTTCGCCAATCCTTGCTTCACGCAGATTCACCCCACTTGTATTCCGGTGCATGGCGATTACCAGAGCAAGCTGACATTGATGAGCGAAAGCTTGCGTAACGATGGCCGTATCTGGGTTCCCAAGGAAAAGAGCGATGCCGAACGCCTGCAAAGAGGCGAAATCACGGCCAACGATATTCCGGAAGAAAAGCGCGACTATTATCTGGAACGCCGCTACCCGGCGTTCGGGAACTTGGTGCCGCGCGACGTGGCTTCGCGTGCCGCCAAGGAACGTTGCGATGCCGGTTACGGGGTCAACAACACCGGCCGTGCCGTTTTCCTGGACTTCAAGAGCGCTATTGAGCGTCTGGGTCGTCACAAGATTGAGGAACGTTACGGCAACCTCTTCCAGATGTATCAGAAAATCACGGATGAGAACCCCTACGAAGTGCCGATGAAGATTTACCCGGCTGTCCATTACACGATGGGCGGGCTTTGGGTCGATTATGAATTGCAGACCACCATTCCGGGCTTGTTCGCCTTGGGCGAGGCCAACTTCTCCGACCACGGTGCCAACCGTCTTGGGGCTTCGGCCTTGATGCAGGGTCTGTCGGATGGTTATTTCGTGATTCCTTATACCTTGCAGAACTTCCTTTCCTCGCATATTTCGGATGGGGCGGTGCCGACCGACACGCCGGAATTCGATGAGGCGGAAAAGGCCGTCCGCAGCAAGATTGAGGGCTTGTTCGCTATCAACGGCAACGAGTCGCCCGATTCGATTCACAAGCGTCTGGGCCATATCATGTGGGAATATGTCGGCATGGGCCGTACCAAGGAAAGCTTGGAAAAGGCCATTGACGAAATCAAGAAGTTGCGTGCCGAGTTCTGGAAGACTTTGAAAGTGGTCGGGACGGCCAACGAGATGAACCCGGAACTGGAAAAGGCCTTGCGTCTGGCCGACTTCCTGGAATTGGGCGAACTGATGGCCAAGGATGCCCTCAATCGCGAGGAATCCTGCGGTGGTCACTTCCGCGAAGAATACCAGACCGAAGACGGTGAAGCCAAGCGCGACGACGAGCATTTCATGCATGTGGCTGCTTGGGAATACAAGGGCGAAGGAATTGAACCGGAACGCCACATTGAACCCTTGGAATACGAAAATATCAAGGTGGCAACCCGTAATTACAAGAACTAAAGATTCGTTGGAACCCGTCGGCTTTCGGGCTTTCCCGTGCTTCGGTCCGGCGGGTTTTCAGAACCTGTAAAAGCGAAGAAAAATGGATTTTACATTGAAAGTATGGCGTCAGGAAGGTCCGAAGGCCAAGGGACGCTTTGAAACCTATAAGGTTACCAATATTTCTCCGGATTGCTCTTTCCTGGAAATGTTGGATATATTGAATGAGTCTTTGGTGGCGCAAGGTGTGGAACCGGTCTGCTTCGACCACGATTGCCGCGAAGGGATTTGCGGTATGTGCAGCCTTTATATCAACGGGCATCCGCACGGGCCTGACAGCCAGGTGACCACTTGCCAGTTGCACATGCGCAAGTTCAAGTCGGGCGAGACGATTTATATCGAGCCGTGGCGGAGTGCCGCTTTCCCTATCATCAAGGACTTGGTGGTGGATCGTCAGGCTTTCGACAAGATTATCCAGGCCGGCGGTTTCATTTCAGCCACGACCGGCGGGGTGCCCGATGGGAATGCGATTCCCATTCCCAAGAAAGATGCCGATACCGCGATGGATGCGGCTGCCTGCATCGGCTGCGGGGCTTGCGTGGCTGCTTGCAAGAACGCTTCGGCCATGCTGTTCGTTTCGGCCAAGGTGTCGCACTTGGCGCATTTGCCGCAAGGCCGTCTGGAAGCTGCCGAACGTGTCAAGAAGATGGTTGCCAAGATGGACGAGCTCGGTTTCGGGAACTGTACCAATACCGGGGCTTGCGAAGCCGAATGCCCGAAGGGGATTAAGATTTTGCATATTGCGAAGTTGAATCGGGAGTTTATGAAAGCGCATTTTTAGCGGTGTCTACTTCGTTACGCAGCTTGCGCGGCTCGGTCATGTACAATTAGTACACTCCCTCGCCGCGCTTCGCTGCGGTGCCTCGTATCCAACCGCTAAAAATGCGCTTTCATTCCGCAGCATTGAGGTGTACGCTCCGCTTTTCTCACCCGCGCAAGCCTTGCATCTGCTCGCCATAAAAGCAGTTTGCCGGACGCTGTGTTCCCTCGCCGCGCTTCGCTGCGGTGCCTCGTATCCAACCACTAAAAAGCCGGTTTCGATGGAGGTTCGGCAGGATACTTAAAAGCCCACGCTGGGTTGCATTTTTCCATGCATCCGGCGTGGGCTTTTTCATAGAATGTCGGTAACCGATATTCTGAAGCTTATTGATTCCGGTTTTCTTTCCCGTCGAACTCGGCCTCCTGGCGGGTAAGCTTATCGGCTACTTCCTGCATGATTTCCTCCAGGTCGTCCGGGTGGTTCATGTAGTAAGTGAGGAGGTTTTGATATTGTCGGTAGTTGATCCCGTATTCCTTGAAAATGGGAACGTAGATATCCAGCGCCCTTTGTTCCATCACTTTGTCGGAAATCTTTGTATCGGTTTCCCGGTCGTTGTAGAGCCGGGATTCTGCCAGACGGATTTCGGTAAGAAGGCCGACCATCTGTTCTTTGTCCAAGAAGGGTTCGGGACGGTTGCTATGGCAGGCCGAAAGCAGTACGGATGATAATAAGAGAGCGGTTATCGAGATTCTGGATAAAATGCGTTTCATCGTTTTGATTGTTTTGATTCTGCGAAGTTAGCTAAAAAGAAGATACCGGCGACCGGGCGGCTTAAAAAAACAGGATAATGTTTGGAAATGCGGGTATTGGATTCAATGCCAGATATGACAAAAGCGACCCTTGGAAGATTCTGTCGGGTCGCTTTGCATGAAGATGAGGTTCGGGCCGTTCGGCCCGCTTTCTGTCGGCTTTCTGCCCGGTTGGCTTATTTTGTGAATTCAATCACATAGCCTTTGGCCGTAACCGTGCGGATCCATACGATAGGCAGGAATCCTTTTCCCTTGTCGTCGAAGCTCACATTGATGATGGCTTGGGAACCTTGCAGGTTGGCGTTGGCCACCATGTCAGCATAAGCGTTGGCTTCGCAAGCACGGCGGGAAAGTCCTCCGATGCCGAAAACTTTCGTGGTCTCGGCATACCCGGTGACCTGTTTGATGATTTTGTAGTTGGCTTCGCTCAAGACAATTTGGGTCTCGGTGTTCAGATGGTTGCTGGTGTTGTACTTGGCTGTGCTGCAGCCGGTCAGAAGCGCGAACAGGAACGCGATTCCGATGAAAGCAAAAATTTTTCTCATGGTATTGTGACTTTTGCGAATATGAAAATCCCCGGCTATTCTGGCAAGAACCCAGGAGTCGTTTTTCGGGCGTTTGCGGATTCGCATCGGTTTAGTCGGGGATTTGTTGGATGGATGTTAATTACTTTGCCTGTTCGCGGCCCAGGGCTAATGCCTTGATGTTGGTTTCCACGATTTCTTCGCCTTTATTGGCAAAGATGGCGCGGACAGCCTTTTCGAATTCTTCGTAAGGCAGACCCAGCTGGGCGGTGGCAGCACCGAGGATGACCATGTTGGCCGAACGCGGGGCCTTGATTTCCTTGGCCAAGGCATCGGCGTTGAAAGCCACGATGTTCTTCACCTTCTTCAGAGCGGCTTCCAAGTCGGCATCGGCCGGGTAGTTGGGCACGTTCTTGAAAGGTTCGGTGTTGGTGATGACCCAGCCTCCTTCGTGCAGCATGGGCAGGTAGCGCAACGATTCCATCGGTTCTACCGAGATGATCATGTCGGCCTTGCCTTCGGGAATCAGGTCGGAAGCGATAGGTTCGGTGGAGATGCGCAAGTGCGACTGCACGTCCCCGCCACGCTGGCTCATGCCGTGTACCTCGGCCTGTTTCAGGTACATTCCGTTCGTCACGGCAACACGGCCGATAACGGTGGCGATAGAGAGGATACCTTGGCCTCCCACGCCCGCTAATATGATGTCTTTTTTCATTTTCTGAACTTTTTTAGGAAAGCTCCGCGGTCGATGCCGACGGCTTTGAAGCACGGCAGGCTGGCTTTTGCGAGCCTCCGCCGCGGAGTTTTCGGTTTCCGACCTTATTTCTTTTCGGCAGCGGCTTTGGCACGGGCTGCTTCCTTGGCGTGGCGGGCCGCCGTCTGGATGCATTCACGACGCGGGATAATCACCGAAACCCCTTGGTAAGCGATTTCTTCCTTGATTACCTGAACGTTTTCTTCGTGGTGGTTCTTGAGCGGCTTAATCACGCGGATATGTTCCTTTTCAACGCCCAGACCCATGCAGATCGATTCGATTTTGCCGAAGGCCGCCGAATCCTGCCCCCCGGTCATACCGGTGGTGGAGTTGTCGAGGATCATCACCGTGATAGGTGTCTTGTCGTTGACCGCATCCAAGAGGCCTGTCATGCCCGAATGGGTAAAGGTGGAGTCGCCGATGACGGCTACCGCCGGGGCAAAGCCGGAATCCACGGCACCTTTGGCCATCGTGATGGAAGCACCCATATCGACGGTGGAGTAAATGGCGTTGTACGGAGGCAGCGCACCCAAGGTGTAGCATCCGATATCGGCAAATACGTGTCCCTTGCCGAAGTCTTTCATGGCTTCATTCAAGGCCATGTAGGAGTCGGCGTGCGGGCAGCCGTTGCAGAGCGATGGCGGACGGGCCACGACCACGTCGGGAATCGGTTCGCCGCAGGTCTTGGGCATTCCCAAGGCGGCCGCCAGCAAGTTGGGGTTCAATTCCCCGTCGCGGGGCAACGTGCCGTCCAAGCGGCCCAGAATCTTGCCGCTTTCGTCCAGATAGCCGCGGATCAGTTCTTCGTAGATAGGATAGCCTTCTTCCACCACCAAGACCTTGTCGCATTCGGCCATCATCTTCTTGACCGAGGCGCGGGGGATAGGATACTGGCTGATTTTCAATACCGGGTGAGGACACTTGCCGTTGGCGTAGTTTTCCATCAGGTAGTTGTAGCCGATACCGCAGGCAATGATACCCAGGCTCTTGTCGCTGCCGTCTTCGTAGCGGTTGAAACCGTCGTTGAGGGCGCATGCTTCAAAATCTTTCTGCTTGGCCAGCAGCTCCCGGTAGAGTACGCGGGCGTTGGCGGGCAACAGGATGAAACGCTTTGGGTTCGGATCCAGCTTGATTTCGTTCTGGCCGCGGGCTTCGCGCAGTTCAACCCCGCTGCGGGAGTGCGCCATACGGGTGGTTACTCGGAAGAGGACCGGCGTATGCAGTTTTTCGGAAAGGTCGAACGCATAGCGGATCATGTCGTAGGCTTCCTGCTGATTGGAAGGTTCCAGGCAGGGAATCTGGGCAAAGCGGGCGTAATAGCGCGAATCCTGTTCGTCCTGGGAGGAGTGCATCGAGGGGTCGTCGGCAATCAGATAGACCAGACCGCCGTTGGCACCAGTCACCGCCGAGTTGGTGAAGGGGTCGGCGGCCACGTTCAGACCTACGTGCTTCATGCACACCAAGGCTCTGCGCCCGGTGTAGGAAACGCCGATGGCTTCTTCCATCGCGGTCTTTTCGTTGGCGCTCCAGGTGCAGTGGATGCCTTTTTCCTTGGCCAGCTTGGAGTGCTGGATGTACTCGGTGACTTCCGTGCTGGGAGTTCCTGGGTAGGCGTAGACTCCGGTGATGCCGGCGTCCAAAGCGCCTTGGGCAATGGCTTCATCGCCCAGAAGAAGTAGTTTTTGCATGGTATTTTGTTTGTATTTCTTTTGCTTTTTTTGTGTTCCGTAAGCAGGCGGGCTTCAAAGAAGGTCGTTTCTTGGGGTCTCAGCTCATCCCGCTTCGTTTATCCGTCCATGTATTCCCGCTATGGCGGACACTCAACCTGCGAAGATAAGGAAATTTGGCGTAAAAACCGCGGTTCGGGATGCCGAAGTGGCCGAAGTTTTAGCCTCAGGCATTATTTAGGGCGGTATGGATTGAGAAATCGACAGGGGTGGTATTCGCACCGGACTTTTGTCTCTGAGGCCTTTTATTTATTTCCGTTTTGCGCTTCCTGTGTTTTTTGTACTTTTGCAAGATAGTAAAATAAAAGGAATCAAAGGAATTATAAAGAAAATAGCCATGTCGGTTCGTTTTGCATTTTCAGCTTCGCTTGCGGCCTTTTTTTTGTTTTTTGGACTTTCTTGTGAAAGGGAAGAGAACAAGGATGTTCGTTTGGAGGATGGTTCGTCCGATTCCTATCGTCTCGGACCTAATGAGACTTCGGTAGGAGAGGGTGCCGGGATCACATTCACGACCACCGGGCCGTGGACGGCAACCTTGACGGTGGGAGAGCAGACTATCGGCGACTCGGAAGTGCCGGGCAGCGGGGATGATGACGATGTGGTCGTGACCCCTGAGCCGGGTTTTGAGGAAGAGAACGGGGACGGTGTTCCGGATAACGATCAGCCCATGTCGAAACAGGCGGCCATGGCCAAGAACCTTTCGCTGGATTGGATTTCGATAGATCCGGAAACCGGTTCGACAGCCGGAACTTATACCATGCAGGTGAGCCTGGAGGTCAACAATACGGGTTACGACCGTTCGGCGCGGATTGATATTTATTGCGGAGAGTCTCGCAAGGCAATCAATATCGTGCAAGTGGCCGTGGAGGAAGGGGATGAGATGAGTCCGGGCGAATCGACGGCAGACAGGGATGAACGGGAAAAACGCTATGTAAGCCGGGTGGATTATACCTATTCCGGGCCGGAAGAAAGCTTGGAAGGATCTTATGTGTATGCTTACGATGACCGCCAGTTCGTATCCCATGTCAGCGGTTCGGACGCGGATATCTATTACGAAGTGGACGAAGGCGGGCATTATACTAATTTGGAAGTACGCGGGAACGCGGAAATCGACCTGAACGGAAGGCCTTGGTGGCTGACCTTGCATTATTTTGATGTGGAAACCGGTTACGGGCGTGAATCTGCTTCCTTGCGCTATGGCGGAGAGGATGCCATAGCCGATGTTTTTTTCGGCATGGAGCAGAACAATCAGGGTTTCCTTGAACGTTTTGACGTGGAGCCTTACCGGCATGAAAATTCTGATGAGAGCTTGCTGAAGGAAAATGCTGTCTGGTATTGTGAAGGAGTGCCTGGACATGTGGAGGATCCCGAAACAGGAATGCAATATGAAACATACAATATAGAGAATCATTCGTGCAATGGTTCAATCTACTCGGACATATACAATGGACAGCATACCAGTCTGGATATCCAGTATTCCGATGTTTTCCTGTTCAATAAAGAATATGAGGGTGATCCGTTGAGCAATATAGATCCCAACGCTCTGTTGCTCCTGTGCATTGACCAGGCTTTGCCGGCCAGTTCTTTTTGGTCTTTGTTCCTTGGCGGTTACATGCCTTACTGGGGTACGAACCTGATTTCTTCTTTCCGTCTCAATACAGGATCGGATTACGACCCGAATGAACCGGTCGAGGAAGATCAGGTTTACAATTACCAAGTAGAACACACCTTGGACGAGAATGGCTACGTGACCGGCCTGCGTATGACCAACGATGCCAACGAAAGCTGGACATTCAGCATCGTCTATGAATAACTGCTTGTTAAAATCCAAGAGAATGACGAAGGATAGGACAGAAAACGAGTGCAGGAGGCTTCAAAATAGGCATGATGGGAACGGCTTGGCGAAGGTTTCCAAAGGTGATGAATGGCGGGAACTAAGCCTGGAAGAGATTCGGATGGGATTTGTGGCTTCCTGCATCGAAGATGTGGCAGATAAATTAGGGGTGGATTATTCCGAGATCTATCGGAGGATGAATGCGGTAGGTTTGATAGATCAGTATGTTATGCCATATTATGAGATGTTGCATACGGAAAGCAGGGAAAATGTGACTCAGGGAATGATTGAGACACTACAACGCTGGGAGGAAAAGAAATGATTTTGTTGTATCATGGAGGTACGGACAAGGTGGCGCGTCCGGTTTGCAAGTTTGGCCGTCCATATCTGGATTTTGGCCCGGGTTTTTATTTGACGGATATACGCCAGCAAGCAGTTGATTGGGCAAAAAGGCAAGCAGTTGATAGAAGATTGAATCCGATGCTCAATGTTTATTCTTTTAAACAAGAGGATGCAATCGTTCGATATCGGTATCTTCGATTCGAGGCATACGATGAGGCGTGGTTGGATTTTATTGTGGATTGCCGTCAAGGGCGGGATGTGTGGCTTGATTACGATATTGTTGAAGGAGGAGTGGCTAACGACAGGGTGATCGATACAGTGGAGCTGTACACTTTGGGCTTCTTGGGAAAATCCGAGGCCTTGGGACGTTTGTCGGAGCATCAACCTAATAGCCAGATTTGTATTCTTAGCCAGGAAGTGATAGAGGAATATTTGGAATTTTTGAGAGCGGAGGAATTATGAATCCGGCGGAGAAAAAGAAAGTTTTGCGAGACATTATTCGTTGGCAACGTATCGGATGTATTGTGGTAAAATTGTCCGAAATTTTGGACATTTCGTTGAAGGCTGCTTTGGACTTGTTTTATGCAAGCCGTACTTGCCGACGCTTCCATGATGAAAATACCGGGCTGTACCTTTTCAGCGATTTGTATATTGTGGACGAGGTGATTCGGGAGTACCAGCAGCGATGAATTTCCCGGCTCTCAGTCCGCTCCGCCCCCGAAGATGATGCCGCTGCCCAAGCAGATTTTGGCATCGGGCGTATAGACCACGCCGAACTGCCCGGCGGCGATGCCTTGGATAGGCTGTTCGGATTCGATGACATGCAGGCCGTCTTCCCGTTGGTAGAACTTGGCGCGGGTGAATTCCGGCGTGTGGCGGATTTTGAAACAGATATCCGCCGGATGCTCCGCCGTGGGTTCGCCCAAAAGGTTGGCGCTCATATAGCGGAAACCGCTCAGACGTATCGTCTTTCCGTATTGTGCCGAAGTCTGGAATCCCTTGGAAACGTAGATGATATTCTGCGGGATGTCCTTGTCCACTACGTACCACGGTCCGCCGCTGAGACCCAGCCCTTTGCGTTGGCCTATCGTATGGAACCAGAAACCATGATGGTAGCCCACCCGTTTGCCGGTCTCTTTCTCGATAATCGGGCCTATTTTGATGCCTAAATACCGACGGATGAAGTCGTTGTAATTGATCTTTCCCAAGAAGCAGATTCCTTGGCTGTCCTTGCGGGTCGCGCTGGGCAGCTTGGCCGCTTCGGCTATCGCCCTTACATCCTTTTTGGGCAAATCCCCTATAGGGAAGACCAATTTGGAAAGTTGGGCGAGGCTGATTTGTCCTAAGAAATAAGTCTGGTCTTTCACATGGTCGGCCGCCGTGCTCAACAGTACGGTCTGGCCATCCTGCGCTTTGAGAATAGGCTCGTCTCCGGCAATGCCGATGCGTTTCTGAAAGCCGTTGGCGCTCCAGTCTATTTGAAGCGATGGTTTGCAGCTTGCTTTCGGGTCGTCTGCCGCATTTTGGTTCTGCTCGGGCTGGATAGGTATGTTTTCGTCTCCCGCTTGGCGCAAGGGAAGTTCTCCGTTTTGGTAGGCTTTCCGGAGTTCGGGAACCAGCGAATCCGGCAGCAGCGTGGTTGTGGCGTAATGCCCGGTGGCGATCAGATCGAAATCCTTGCCGTATTTTTCTTCAAACGCCCCGAACTTGATCAGTTTGTTGCACATCATGTCCGGGTTCGGTGTAAGCCCCCGCTTCACGGTATCTATCGTGTATTTGACCACGTTGTCCCAGTATTCCCGGTGCAGCGGCACAATCTCGAACTTGCAGCCGTATTTCTTGGCGATATAGGTGGTAATCTCGATGTCTTCCTCGGAAGGGCAGTCTATGAAGCCGTCTTCCTGCTCCATTCCTATGCGGATATAGAAGATGGTGGGGTCGAAGCCCAAATTCTTTAAACGGTGGACCACGACCGAGGAATCCACCCCTCCTGAAACCAATGCGGCAATATTCATGGCGGCAAATTTACATCTTCTTGGCGTATCCCTGTTCGGAATCGGGATTATTTTTCCGGGACTCTGCCATCGGTTTGACAATGGAGCCTAATGAAAAAAAGGATGGCAACAAAAAAGCCGCCCTTCCGAGCGGCTTCTATGGGAATCTTGTCACCAGTACAAAAGCAGGCGAGATTTGAGTCTCAAAATGTTTTGAACCGGTGAATTGGAGTGTCAGAATGGGCAAGATGCAAGGCGCAAGCCGCAGGATGGCGACGGAGCGTACCTTTGTACGTGATGAGCCAGCCGAGGCTTGCAACGCCGCAGATTGCCCATTCTGGCACTCCAATTTTAGAATTTGCCTTCCTTGTATTTCTGACCCACCTTATCCAACATCTCGCGGGTCATCGTATCCAGGTCGTAAGCCGGTTTCCAATCCCATTCTTCGCGGGCGCGGCTGTCATCGATCGAGTTCGGCCACGAGTCGGCAATCGCCTGACGGAAGTCGGGCTTGTAGGTGATTTCGAAATTCGGCATGTACTTCTTGACCGATTCGTACATGTCCTTAGGCGTTACGCTGAAAGCAGCGATGTTGTAGCCCGTGCTGTGTTTCAAACGGCTCTTGTCGGCATGGAACAGGTCGAGCGTGGCCTTCAAGCAGTCGGGCATGTACATCATAGGCAGCATCGAGTTTTCGGACAGGAAGCATTCGAATTTGCCGTACTTGATGGCATCGTAATAAATTTGTACCGCATAGTCGGTAGTGCCGCCGCCAGGCAGGGTTTCGCTGGAAATGATACCGGGATAACGTACTCCACGGATATCCATGCCGTATTTGAGGTTGTAGTAGGCACCTACCAGTTCGCAGCAGACCTTGGTCACCCCGTACATCGTGGTGGGTTGGAGCACGGTGTCTTGCGGCGTCATGTCAGCCGGCGTGGTGGGACCGAACGCGGCCATCGAGCTGGGTGCGAAAATCCGCTGGATGCCTTTTTCGCGGGCTACGTTGTAGACGGTGGTCGTGCCGCCCATGTTGATGTTCCAAGCCAGCGAAGGGTTCTTTTCGCCTACGGCCGACAAAATGGCGGCCAAGTGGAAGATAGCGTCGATTTTGTACTTGTCAATCAGTTCGGCCAGCCGTTTGCCGTCCAATACATCCAATTGTTCGATAGGACCGCCGTCTTTGATCTGGTCGGTGACCCTTTTGAGGTCCAAGTCCGTGGCAATCACATTTTCACCTCCGTAAATCTTACGCAAGGCACAGGTCAGTTCGGAACCGATTTGGCCGAAAGAACCCGTTAACAAGATACGTTTAATCATTGTGCTATGTTTTTGCTTCCCTTTTTTCGATGTTTTAACGCCGCTTCGGGGAAGTTGCCTCCCCTGCTTGATACAGGATTTGGCGGTTAAAACTTTGTGGAATTGTTCGTTATCGGCCTGTATGGGCTTAAACGACGGGCGCAAATTTACATATTTTTTGCTTATGGCGATATTGAATCTTGTTTTGCGCCGGTTGTCCGGCTTGGCTTTGTTTTATGGCGGCTGGCAGCTTACCATATCCGGATCATCCAGACTACGGAAATGATGATGCCGATGCCGCAGAGGCAGGCAAGCGCTATCTCCAATTGCCGGAGCCGGGATTGATGCCCCGTGCTCCGGCTTTTGTTGTCGGAAGTCATTCCTTTATCGTTTTATGAATTTCAGTGTCTGGCATGTGCCGTTTTGCAGCTGCAAGACGCAGTAGTAAAGGCCGGACTCCATATCGGATACTTCAATCTGGAAGCAGCCCGAGTTGACGATTCCCTTGGCAATTTGTTGTCCGGAAGCAAGGTAGATGCTGTAATCCGATACGGCAATGCTCGATTGGATTTGCAGTTTGTCCGATGCCGGATTGGGATAAAGCCGGATATCGCCCTTGTCCGCAGCGTTCTCCACTCCGGTTCTTTCCCGTTTCAATGAGTTGGAGAAGGCCCATGCCGATGGTCTTTGGCCGGAATATACCACGCGGACCGCGTAACTGTAAAGGCCGTCCGGCAATTCTTCCCAATTTGAGTCTTCGAACGATGTTTCCTGCAGCAGTCCGGTATGCAGGCTTGTCCATTGGGAGCTGTCGGTCGCATGGCGTTGGAGGAACCTCCGGACTTCATACCCCCGCAATGCCTTGGCCTGGTCGTCCGCGTCTTGTTCCATCGTCCAACGTATCACGGCTAGGCCGTCCTCTTCTTTGGCTGTCACTTCGGCTGGTTTGGCTAAAATGTCTTGCAAAGCAATATCTCCCAAATTTAGATCCGCATTTCCAATAGTGTCGGAAACCGACAGTGTTACAAATCCGGAGGCGGAAACTCTCAAGCTGAATCTTTGTTCGGCCACTACTTCGCTAAGGAGGAATTCCCCATGGGCATCGCTGGTTGCTTGCAGGTTCTGCATCCCTGAAAGCCTGATGTCGGCGCCTGCAATGACATTGCCGTCCAGGTCGGTTACTTTTCCTCGGATGTTGTAAGTGGGACGGGAAGCCGGACGTATGGAGAAGTTTTCAATACGGAAAGAAGTGTATTGGCTTTCGCTTCGTTGCGCGGAAATGACGCGGAATCCGAAATGGACGGTTTGGTCGGTGTCGAAGTTCAAGGTGTCCGTGTAATGCCTGCTGAGGCTGTCCGGGCTGCATAAGGATGCTACTAAAACGTTCAGGCTGTCGGGATGGTTCTCGTGACCCATGTAGAGTTCTAGGGTGTCCCCGGGCCGAGCTGCGCCAAATTGCCGGATGGCGTAGTCCAGGTCAATGATGATGTCTTCGTTGGCTTCCATCCGGAAAGCGGGCGAAACCATGCATCCGGCGGGATAGTCTGTATAGCGGTAGCGGCGGGTGATATTGGCAACGGTGTCCGTGCCGTCCAGCGGGGAGAATTGCCACTGGTCGAACAATATGCCTCGGTTGTACGTTTCCCATTCAGAGGCTCTTTGCCCGAAATCGCTGGCGTACAGAGGATCCAGCGGACGGTTCCTGTCTACCTTGATGTCGTCGATGAAGATGACCCCGTTCCCTTTCTCGCTGTAGGAATGGAATCCGATGTAGATTTTGCGGGGTTGCTCCAAGGAAAACCGGAAGATGGCTTTCTCGTATTCCATGCCGGGGACGCATATTCCAGGATAGTCTTGCAGCGTCATGAACACGGAATCCGGGTCGGGAGCCGAATACAGTGCCGCGCTGAAATTCTCGTGATAATAGTCGATGTTCCGGAATGTGCGGTAGAAGAAAGAAAGAACGAGGCTGTCGGCCGGAAGCTCGATGCATTCGGAGAAGATATAGTCGTCCCCGTCTACACCGGCTTGCGATGAGTATGCCAAAGCGGCTGTCCCGCTGTAAGCATCGTAAGTGATTCCGCTGCCGGCGGCGACCCATGCATTGCCGTCTTCGTTAGCATCCACGGAAGCCCATCTGACCCGGTTCTCTTCCGAGGAGAAATCTTCAAAGTAAGGCAGTGTCCGGTTAGGGAAGTGCTGGAGGCTGTTCCCTGAGATGGTGTTGTTGATGGTATCGGCATCTCCGTCCATGATGATGCGCGACGCGAGGCTGTATGTCCCGGTGGCGGAGATGTCGGCAGGCAGGCTGAACACATGTTCGTGAGTCTGGCCGGGAGCCAGGTCCAAGGTGACTGTTTCGCTTTGCTGCAAGACGTTGTTGAGCCAGTACTCGGCCTGGACGGATGTGACGTTTTCTGTTCCGTGGTTCCTGAAGGAGACGGTGACGGGCGTGCTGGTCTTATTATATCCGGACGTTTCAGCAAAAGAAGCGGACAGTACGCAGATATCCTGTTCCTGGTCTATGCGCACATCGTCGAGGAAAAGCTCGCAATGTTCACCTTGGCCGAGGAAAGCCACATAGTACAATCCATCGGCGGGGACATCGAAATAGAAGTATCCGCTGAGCCATACCGACTGCGTGATTTGTGTCTGCCATTGCACTGACTTGGCCAGCGTCTCCGGGTCGGGATTTGTTCCGAGCATCACGGAAAGCTGCATGTCGGCTCCTGAATAAGGGATGCCGGCATAGAAGAAGGATACCCGGTAGCGGCCTTCTTGCAAGGAAACGGCCGGGCTGATGAGCATGTCGTTAGCCGGGGAGCCTGCCAATGCAGGCAGGAAGCAGACATTCTTGCCCTTTGAGAGAAGAGTGAAAGCTACCGTGGCTGTGTCCCAGTAGGTGGCGATGCTTTGATCGGGGTTGAGAGAGGTCCAGGACGAGAAATCTTCCCCGCTCTCGAAGCTCATGCGGTAGGGCGAGGATACCGGTTCGTAAGTCATGATGTCCATTTGCAGGCTGTCGTTCCCGGCATAAGCCCCTTGGGAATCCTCCACCCATGCTTTCAAGGTTCCTGTTGTGGCGGAAGACAGGTCTATAGGGGTGGAGAAAGTGAGGGACACGCTGCTGTCGGGAGCTATGGCAACCGGAAAGGTCTGGCTTGCCACGGGCTGGTCTCTCCATTGGTAGGATACCCGGATGTTTTCCCGGCTTTGCATGCCTTGGTTGAGGACGGAAACGGTCACTTCTGTCGCTTGGCTGGATACGGGCAGCTTGGTATTGACCGGGGACAGGATGGCTTCCAGACACAGGTCGGCTTCCACGGTTTCGATATGGATGTTCTTGATTATGACTTGGGTGAGGTTGCTGCCGGTGACCTCGATCCCGAGGGACTGCCATGCGCTTTCCTCGATGTTCAAGATTTGGCTGAACCTAGTGAATCCGGCAATGCTTGCGTCGAAGGGCGTTTCTTGCAGGGTTGTCTGTTCTCTCCAGAGTCCTGAGTAGCTTTGGCTGAAGACGAATCCGCCTTGGGTAGTGGCCATCATGTCGAATGAAATCCTGATTTTCCCGGCAGGGATCTCCATGCAAGGGCCGATGAGGATGGCATTGTTGGCTTGCCCCAGCCATACGGGCTGTTCTCCGTAGTCAGGGAGGCTGATGTACATCCAGCTTTGTGTGGGGCGGAGAGATCCGTTGGCGAAGTCTTCCCCTTCATTGGATGCATTCCCTTCGTAGGGAAGCGAGGCCGCGGTGCCGATACGTATGGAGTTGGCGTACAGGGTGTCATTCCATTCTTGATTGTCGTTTCCGTGTTCTATCCAGACTTTCAGCTCGGAATTGCCGCGGGGCAGGTTTATGGCCCGGTCCAGGTTTACGGTAGAGGACTGGCATGCCGGCAGGGTCTGTTGCGCGGCTTGCCTCGAGACAGCGCCTTCGCCGATTCTCCAGGCTATGTCGTAGCTGGAAATCTCGTTGCCAGCGTTGAAGACTTCGAATGAAAGGCTTTGGGTGCTGTCGCAATCATTGGCGGGGCTATACAGTTTGGTCAGGACCAGATCGTCCGAACTCGAGCTTTCGGTGCGGATGTTGTCCAGCGCCAGGCTGATGCGTGCGAGCCAGCTCTCTGCGTAGAGGCAGGAGCGGAAAGCTATGCGGATTTCTTTGCCGTCGAAGTCGGAGAGATCGATGCAGAATTCAGTCCATCCCGGATAATCCACCGTATTGAATTCTCCGTCTGGGAAAATGTCCGAAGAGAGGACATGCAGGAGGCAATGCGTGAAGTCGGCCGGATTGCTTCCCGTTTCGCTTGCCAGGACTTCGATGGTGTCGGTCGAGCCTGAAATGAATTCGGTAGTGGACAAGGCGAATTTCAGGTATTGCTGCCCTTCTACGGAGAACGCAGGCGAGATGAGCCAAGAATCGGAATATTTGCGTAATCCGTAACCTGTTTTGATTAAAAGGTAGTGCTCGCTTTGATCCGGAGCGGCAATATCGACTCCGGCCTCGTCCCCGATGGTTTGCAGGAACATTCCGTTGTCAGTTCTCTCGTCTCCGAGATACTGGTATTGCCAGTTTTCGGGAGGGAAAATCCCGGATTCGAAGCTTTCGGAAAGCTGTGCATGGGTCTGTCCGATGCCGAAAAGCAAGGACACGGCCAATAGGCAGGATGTGAAGAATGATCGTTTCATGGTTTTAATGTTTTAATGAATATTTGTTTTGAAAAAGGCACGATTGGAGTGCCTGCTGCTTGTTGCGGCAAAAATAGGTTGCCTCTGCCGGGAGACCTTATCCCTGCATTCACAAAAGGCCGACAATCGGGAATGTTGTAGTACAACAAAATGACGACATTTTTATATATTTCTTGTTTTTAATGAGTTGCATTTGTTTTGCGGGGTGTTTTGTGAGTTGGAATCTGAAAATGTTGTATGTTTGCCTGCCTGTTGGATGCTTTGGCGGGTTGGATGTCATCGTTTTTGTATAATTGAAACATGGGTGTATGCGTTATTGTCGTTTTTGTGTTTGGTTCTTGCTCTCGTTCTTTTTGTCCGAAGGGGTTGCGGGGCAGGATGTGTTTTTGCCTGCCGAGGGAGAATCGTCTGTAGCCGAGAAGAATTTGAAATTGGAACATTGGTTTCTGCGCTATGATGCAGAAACCCGTTTTACGGAGAAAGTTGATTTGGCTGATTCCATTCTGGATTTGTGTATGGATATAGGGCGTTATGAGGAAGCCGCCGGGTATTGGACGCAAAAGGCATCCATGCAGGAAAAGGCAGGCAGTTTCCGGGAGGCGTATTATACATGGAAATCCTTGGGTCAGGCATTGCAATACGGTATCTTGCCGGTGCGCACGGAAGACTCATTGGCGATGACGGCTTCCCTCCAGATGGTGTCCGATGCCATGCAGGCGGGAATGAGCCAGGAAGGTATTGAGGCTGCCTATGCTTTTCTGCACCGATGGCCGGATGCTTCGAAGACCATGCTGGCTTCGGTTTATTCTAATCTGGCCAGCTTGTATATGTATTCGGGTCGGATGGAGGATGCCTTTTATTATCATCGGCAGGCTTTGTCTCTGCTGCCTTTGCCAGTGGAGGAAGAGGTGTTGGTGTACAGGAACTTGGCGGGCTGGTTCTTTGCCTCCAAGCAAATGGACTCGTCTTTGTTTTACTTGATGAAGATACGTCCCTTGGTGGTGGCATTCCCGGATTTGAACTTGGATTTCTATTACAATAACCTGGCTTGCATTTATTCGGAGCTCGGGCAGAAGGATTTGGCTTTGCATTATTTCGGTTTGGCTTTGGCCGAAGTGGACAAGAATGCGGAAAAGTCTTTCCGGAAGACAAGAATATTGGTGAATATGAGCAATATGAGCCAAGGTATGGGCGATGTTGCCTTGGCCGAAATCTATTTGCAGGAAGCCATAGCGCTTTCGCGGGAAATAGGGTACAAGGAAGTGGAATGCTACGCTCATGAAGATTATGCTGCCTTGTTGTACGAGGAAGGGAAACTGCAGCAGGCTTATCGGGAATTGCATGCTGCATACCATTTGCGGGATTCGGTGTGGAATAGGGAAAGGGAAGAAGTGGTCTATAATCTTCGTAAGGACTTCGAGTTAGAGAAGATGCAGTCGGATTTGAGGTTGGCCGAACTGGCCAATTCGCAAAAGAAGTTAAGCTTGACTGTGTTGTCTCTTGTCATTTTTTTCCTGCTGATTGCGTTGAGCGTATTGTTGTACCGTCTTAAACGAGGCAAGCAGGAAAGCGACGAGGTGATTCGCGATATACAAGAGGAGAATGATTTTTTGGCCAAGGGGATTGAAACGGAAAAGCAGAGAGGGGCGGATCGATCCATGTCGAACGCTTACAAAGACGAGGTGCTGCATCAGATTCAAGAGGAAACGGCTCTTTTGCAGGAAACCGTCCGGAGCCTTTCAAAAGATGAAGTGGAAAGGGCTTGTGCCCGGATAGCGCGTCTGGCGCAATCGGGATCGGTTGAAAACCGTTGGAAACAATACCTTGCCGATTTCGAAGCCACTTATCCCTATTTCTTTGTGAACCTGGAACAGAAGGTCTCTGGTCTGACCCGGAGCGAGAAACGCTTGGCGGCCTTTTTGGCATCGGGTTTGAATGCCAAAGAAATAGCAAATCTTACGGGGCGTACTCCCCGGTCGATAGGGACGTTCATTTACAGGCTTCGTAAAAAAATCGGGCTTGGCAACGAGGTAAAGACCTCCGACTACTTCGAGGCGCTTAGGGAAGAATCGGTATCGGGCCGGAAGTGAAAGCGCATGGGGGGGATCGGTGGGAGGATTTTGAGGATTAGGCGGACTGCCGATTCTAAACGCGCTCCGGGCAATAGGGTCGTTTTAGAAATCCAGTCGGATTCCACCCATGAAAGTGAAACGCGGCATCGGGTATCCGGCATTGATTTCGTATTCCTGGCCTAACAGGTTTTCAGCCTTGATGTAGATTTCAGCGATTCCGCCGACCCGCACTCCGGCTTGCAAGTTCCACAGCACGAAATTCTCCTGCTGGATATTGTCCGCCGCCACCGAAGTATATAGCCCGTGTATGTATTGGATGCCGGTGGATGCGCTCCAGCGGTTCAGGCGGAAATCCAATCCGGCAAAGAGCTTATGCTCGGGCGAACCCAAGACCGGATGCTTCATGTGCAGCCAGCTGTAGTTGGCGTATACGTTCCAGACCTTGGTAATGCGGTATCCGAAATCGGCTTCAGTTCCCCAGTTTTCAATCAATCCCCCGTTCACGTTCAGCGGGCGGCCCGAAGAACGGTCTACATATATAATATTGTCCCCATGGATGTAAAAGAGGTTCAGCCCGTAGCGCAATGCCCCGTGCAGCAGGCGTTGCGAGAACGAAAGCTCGTAACTCATCAGGCGTTCCGGTTTCAGGTCCGGATTCTGTGGCGGGAACATGTACATCTCCCGTATCGTCGGGTTGCGGAAACCTTTGCTCACCATCGCCTTGACTTCAGCGTTCTTGGGCAAGTGGAACGAAAGCCCGCCTTGCGGGATCCATTCCCCACCCGTCCGGCTGTGGTAGTCGAAGCGGACACCGGCATCGAGCGAAAGCCATTTCCAAAGATCCTGCCGGAAGTCCACGTAAGCCCCCACCTCATCCAAATGGTGGTCGGCGCTCGGTTCGTCCTCTCCGGTTTCTATGTAATGATTCCATGAATTCCCGCCGAAATGCTGGTAGTCCACGCCCAGCGTCACCCGGTTTCCTTTGTAAAAGGAAGCGCTTTGATAGACCGACACCCCCATCATTTGATCCCGGGAGTTGAATCGGTAGTCCAAAGGTTCTTCCCCGTTTTCGTATCCGTCATTGATACGATGTCGTCCCCAGTTGTAAAAGAAGCTCAGAGCCCCGGAAGTCTTTTGGTAATGGTTTTCCACGGCGAGCGATGCCATGCCCCGGGTAATTCGGGAATCGTTGTCGTTGATAGGCTTGTCCACTGTGCCGGGATTGGAGGCGTTGAAATGCGTCACATTCGCGTCGGCCCAGATTTTCCAATGCGCATTAAAATCGTATCCCACTTTGGCGTAGCCGCCGAACTGTTCGAAGCCCATGTTTTCGCGATGCCCGTCGGTGCGGTCGTAGGAGGCGGTGACAATGCTGTTGAACTTGCCTTTGCGGACCCGGTTGGAGGCTTGCGCGTGCATCGTCCCGTAAGTCCCGATTCCGGCATCTACGCCGGTACGCACGCCGTCTTCCTGCATCTGCCGGGTCACGATATTGATGACTCCGCCCATCGCGTTGGAGCCGTAAAGCACCGAAGCCGGGCCGCGCAGCACTTCCACCCGTTCGGCCATCATGCTTTGGTAGGCATCGGCGATTGGATGCCCGAAAAGCCCCATGTACTGGGGATGCCCGTCAATCAGGACCAGCATTTGCGAAGCCGAGCCGCCCCCGATACCCCGCAGGCTGATGCCGCCGGCCGCCCCGTCGGAAACCCCGTAGCCGTACACGCCTCGCGAGGTCACGAACAAGCCCGGGACTTGCTGGCTCAGCAAGGGCAGCAACGAGACTTCATGGCTTTCTTCGATTTGGCGATGCGAGATGACGCTCACCGTCATGGGCAGATGCCGGATGTCGGTGGCGTTGCGCGTACCGGTCACGACCACTTCGTGGAGGTTGATGCTGCGGGCAATATCGGAGGAGTCGGGTGCTTTTGGCAACGGATTCCCGGCGGAGGCTTGCAGGAAAAGACTGGTGGTCAGGAACAGGGTTGTGGAAAATATTGTGCGCAAGTGCATCTTGTGTTGTTTTTGAATGGCAAAAATAGATAGCTGGCAGGAAATGCCAATGACATATATTACGGCAAGGCTTACCCTGTTTACAGGTTTGGGGCTATTGTTTCGTCGACTGTTTTTTGAATTTGTTTTGCATTATTTGAAAAAAAACACTAAATTCGCATTACGGCTTTCTTCTATGGAAGGCGGGGAAAACTAACGGAGTATTCATAAAATCACATTATGGGAGCAGAGCAAGTTTTTTAATGTCCAAAACAAGAACACAGGCTTCGGATGCCTTGCACTGCCATGCGGGTTTTCCGGTGCAAGCCTGGATGTAGTGTACACCTAATTTACTAACAAAAAAATTGTTACTGAAAAAGCCAAGAAAAAGGATTATCGAATCCGAATTGTAAAACAACCAAAACCAAACATTATGAAAAAAACTTATCGGAATGACCTTGGGCCTGTTCGTGATGATAGGTCTGTCTATGGGTCAAGTCAAGAATTCTGGTTCCAGCGGGGAACAATTCAAAGTCAAGAAACAGATTGAACGGAAGGCATTTATTGCGCAACCAGGCGTGACCTCTTTCCAAGAAGCTGGCTTGCAGGCGGAAAAGCCTGTAAAACCGGAGCCTTTTGCTGTTTTTGCAAAACGGGGCGATGGCAAGAAAGTGGCATTGAAGTTAATGGAAACACGTCCGTTTGCCAGCAAGGACAATGCGCGTATCACGCTTGATGTCTATATGGACTGGGATGATGGCTCCGGCTACCAAGTGCTGCTGGATGCCGATGCTACCGCTTGCGGGGATTTGTTCCCGGAAGACGAAGGCAACCTTTGGATAGAGGACGATGAAGAATACCTTCCATTGGAAGAGATTTATGCCGCCTTCGAATACAAGATTCCCGAAGACGCTACCGGTGTGGTTGAAGATTACACGGTGGTTCTGGCAGGCGAAAGCGAATCGTTGGATATTCCGGCGGGAACCTATGATGCCGTTGTTGTAAATCCTTCGCCGGCTTCGTTGTCCAATCCGGCAGTCATTTACGTGGCAGCCGGGGACGATGCCCGGTTGAACGACTATGCTTTCGAGGCGGGAGTGGAATACGTGTTTACGGTTGACATGGATCCCAACGGCCAGAACGACCATGTGGAATTGGGCATCAAAGCCGACTACGACTTGGCGGTTGTTGACATCACGGCGCCTGTGACGGGCGAGGATTTGACAGCCACCGAGGATGTGACCATCGTGGTGGAAAACTGCGGGACTCAGGAAATCGCATCGTATTCGGTATCTTATACCCTCGATGGCGGTGAAGCGGTAACAGAGACCGTATCGGAAGCCTTGGCACCGGGTGCTACCAAGGAATACACCTTTGCCGGCAAGGCTGATTTGAGCGCGGAAGGGGTTACCTACCAGATTGAAGCAAGCGTGGCCTACGAAGGCGACGAAGTGCCTGAGAACAACACCCTTGCTGCCGAAGTATTCCATATCGGTCCCATGCAGCCTCCTTTCATCTGCGACTTCAATGAAGAAGCGGATATGGATTTTTGGACCGTCATCGACAACAATGAAGATGGAACCACTTGGGAATGGGATGGCGAAGCTGCGTTTATCAGCTACGACTGGGACAATCCGTTGGATGACTATCTGCTGACCTTGTGCCCGGTGACTCTGGAAGCGGGGGATGCTTACATTGCCTTTGCATACGATGCTGCCAGCAGTTTCTACGTTGAAAAAATGTCGCTTCTGTGGGGAACCACCAACAATGTGGAAGAGATGGAAGTCCTTGTGGATTTCGATAACATAGAGGCCGGCAGTGAGCTTAAATTCCATGTGGAGAATCTGGACATCACGGAAGCTGGAAACTACTACTTTGCTTTCTATGCCTATTCGGATGCCAATATGTTGGGTATCACGGTGGATGATGTGGAAATCGGCCAAGGTGCCTATGTGGGTACTCTGGATTTGGCCATTTCCGATATCCTGTTGCCGATTTCGGCTTGCGACCTTTCGGCGGAAACTCCGTTGCAGGTGCTGGTATCCAATGTGGGCCGTGCGGATATTTCCACCTTGTCATTGTCCTATACTTTGGATGGAGGTGCCGCGATTACGGAAGAATTCGGCGCTATTCCCTATGGAACGGATACTATTCTGACCTTTGAACAGACTATGGATTTGTCTGCCATTGGGAAGCATGTGGTTTCCGTGGAAGGTGAAATTCTGACTGCTACCGGCAAGGACGAGGTTAACTTGGAAAACAATGCCGCCGTGGATTCGCTTATTACCTTTGAACCGGTGCCGGCTCCGTTCATTACCGATTTCTCCGATCCCGAACAGGCAGCAGACTGGGTGGGCGACTGGTATTACGATGGTGCTACCGGCGGTTATGTGGCTACGATGTCTGATCCTTTGTATTCCCGTTGCGTGACCCTGGAAGAAGGCGTTGCTTACCGCTTCTCGATGGAATATACGGCAGGGACGAGCTTCTTCGGCATGGCTATCCCGGAAGCTTTCGCTGTTGTCTATGGTGTGTCGGGATCCGATGTGACGACATGGGATACTTTGTGGAACGAACCGGAATCCTAGGAAGAGACTTTTGTTTCCGGAGATGCTTCGTTTACCTGCGAAACTGCTGGAAATTACAGCTTCGGTGTTCTTTCGGCCGGTTATCTGTGGATTGCGGAAATCTCCATTGCGGAAATCACCGATTACGATGTCCGAATCAATTCCTACGAGTTGCCTTTGGCTCGCATGGTGCCGGTAGAACATGTCAATACTGCTTTGACGGCTACGATTGAGGTTCAGAACCGAGGCGCTATGGCTTGCACGGCCAAGGTGGACGTGCTGAACGGGGAAACCGTTTTGGGAACCGCTAATGTGGAACTTCCGGAAGTGGACGGGGTGGCCGATGCCGAAGTGGAATTTGCTTTGAGCGGCTTTGAAGTTGACGATGAGTTCACTTTGACTTTCCGGGCAACGGTGGTGGATCACGCCGATATTGACTTGACGGATGACAATGAAATGCAGAAGAGCGTGATTGTGGCGCAGGACGTAATGGCTTACGATGCGGTTACCGATGCGATGTTTGAGGATGTGGAATCTTATGCCATCGGGTCGGATAGCGAATTGTCGGCTGGGATTCCTTTCTCCTTGGCAGTGAAGGATACGCTGACAGCTATTTCTGTAGGTTGGGGCGCTCCGGCCGGTGAAGAAGTGACCGTGGCTATTTACCATTGGGATGCGGCTACCCAGACCATGGGCGACCTGATTTTTGAAACTACTGGTTCGGCAGGTACGGAATCCGGCTTTGTGGAATACGAAACGCCGGGTCTGTGGTTGGAAGCTGGCGATTATATGATTACCGAGGCCTCTACCGGTTATATCCTGATGGCAGACATGACGGCTGAAGGTTATCTGTATGTGACCTCCAATGATCCTCCTACCTATCAGGCAGGTTTTGGCTATCCGGCTATCCGTGCCGTATTTGGCAGCGATGCGGTTCTGCGGGCCAAGGATGCGGCTGCTGAAGCGATTCTCAGCCCCAGGGGAGATGGTTTGTTCACGGCCAACCAGGAAGTGGAAGTACAGGTCCGCAATATGGGTTATGAAGAAATAACGGTTCCAGTGGTTCTGGCTGTCAACAAGGAAGAGCCTATTGGCCCGCAGACGGTGACATTGGCTCCTTACGCTGTCGGCACGGTGACCTTCACGGCAGACATGTCAGCTCCTTCTACCGAATATGTCCTGACGGCTATCGCTCAGCTGGAAGGCGATGAGGATGCTACCAACGATACGGTTACCAAGGTGGTCAACTCCTTTGCTCCGGCCAACCCGTATGAAATGAACTTCGAGTATTGTGAAGACTGGGCTACCGAAGGCTTCAATCCGGCTTGGACCACAGTGGACGTGGATGGTGCTGCTATTGGCGGTTGGGCGGAGATTTCTTATCCGTTGATGGATCAGACCGCCGGATTCTTTGTATTCAACCCGGCATTGACCGAACCTTCTTTAATAGAAGACGGTTCCGATGTGGCTGCACCGCATAGCGGAGAACGTTATGGCGCCAGTATGTTCAACTTAGAAGGGGTGGCCAATGATGACTGGTTGATTTCGCCCAAATTGCTCTTGCCGGCAACTGATGCCAAAATGAGCTTTTATGTGAAGTCCTTGACGGACCAGTACGGTATGGAAGAATACAACGTGCTTATTTCCGAAACGGACAACGACCCGGATAGTTTCACGATGATTGGCGAAACCCGCGAAGCCCCGGCAGATGCTTGGACGTTGGTGGAAGTGGATTTGAACGAATATGCTGGCCAGGAAGTGCATTTGGCCATCCAGTGCGTTTCTTTCGATATTTTCATGTTCATGATCGATGATATCGTGGTATCTGCTCCTACGGGCAATGAAGGCGGCGATAGGCTGGATGCTCAGCTGAGTCTCTACCCGAACCCGGCTTCCGAAACAGTTCGGATTCTTTCTACCGATGCCCGGATCAACCAGGTTTCCATTATGAACCTCTCCGGTGCTTTGGTATACGAAAGCGCGGCTACGCTGAACCAGACGGAATTCCGTTACAATGTATCCGGTTTGAATGCTGGCATCTACTTTGCCCGCGTGAAGACCGACCAAGGTACGGCTATCCTGAAGTTCGTGGTAAGATAGTGGGGCGTTTTGGTTGGAAGAGGGTGTGCCGGCTTAAAGCCGGCAGCCCTCTTTTGACTTGTTGGAAAAAGCTGTGGGTATTTATAGATAAAAAAATCGCTATGGAAACTCGGAAAATAATTGCACTTGTGCTGGCGTTCCTTCTTGTGTCTGCAGTGGTGGCCGCATTGTTGTACTGGCTTGCCGATATGTCGCTTTCTTCTGCCTTGTGGATTGGTTTCAGTGCCGGTGTGGGAGGTTTGGCAGGCGATTATGTACGGGCAAGGATGAAGAAAGACGTGGCGGAACAAGGTTCTTGAAATTCGTGTTGCGTGATGCCTTTAGGCGCATCTGAAGTCGCCTCTCCATGCTTATGGGGAGGCGTTTTTTTTGCTGGCGGCGATAGGATTTGTAAACCCGAATCGGCCATTAGACGTCCCCGAGGCCGTATCCGATTCGGGTTGCCTCGAAGCCTGATGACGGATTTGTGTTAAAAAATGTTAAAACTAATATCTTTAGTTGTTAAACTAAATCTTTTAGTTTATTTTTGCGCTGGATTCCAAGAAGGAGATTGGCTGATGTGTTGGCAGGACGGGCGGTCAAGATGGCGCAGGGCTTCGATATGAAACAAGTTCTTCCGCTTTTTTGGATGCGGTAAGGGAAAAAAATATGCCGGCGGTCTTGGATAATGAAATACAGAAGAAAATGGAAAAACTGACACCCAAAGAAGAGGAAATCATGCGCTGGTTCTGGATTAAAGGACCGCTGTTCGTGAAGGAATTGCAAGAGCTTTACCCTGATCCGAGGCCGCACTTCAACACGCTTTCCACTTTGGTTCGCCTGTTGGAACAGAAAGGCTATGTGGCGCATAAGGCCTATGGCAAGACCTACCAGTACTATGCCTGCGTGGCCGAGGACGAGTTCCGGAAATCCACCCTCAAGGATGTGGTGCGCAAGTATTTTGCCGACTCCTATTTGCAGGCGGTTTCCACTTTGGTGCAAGATAATGCCTTGAGCGATGCCGAGATAGAGGAACTTACCGCCTTGGTGAAAAACCTGCGTTCCAAGGGGAATTCCAAGAAAAAGGGGATGAAATCGACGCGGCCTGAAGTGTGAGGCTTGTCCTATAGGTGAATATTATGGAATTGCAAGAGCTTTTATATCAAGGAAATGCCCTTCTTTCCTGGTTCGGGGAGAAAGTGGGCGAAGGCGGGGCTGTTTTCTGCCTGTATCTGTGCAAGGCGGCGGTATTCATGGGCTTGTTCTACCTGCTTTACAAGGTCTTGCTGAGCCGGGAGAGTTTTTGCCGTTTTAACCGGGTAGTGCTGTTGTCGGCTTTCGTGCTTTCGTGTTTGTTGCCCCTTTGGGTTCTTCGGGAACAGATAGAAGTGGTACGGCCTGCTTTGCGGATAGTGTCATCGGATTTAGGGGGTATGGTCGCCTCTGCTGCACCGGAATCTCCCGATTGGGCGGTTGTTTTATTGTGGGGCGTGTATGGGAGCGGTTTGCTGCTCTTTTTGTTAAGACATTTGTTGGCCTTGGCGCAGTTGAGACGGATGCTGGTTCATGCCTGGAAGAGACGAAATCTGCCCGGAGGCGTGGTCTTGGCGGTTTCAGCTAAGGCGCGGATGGCTTTTTCGATGGGACGGTATATCGTGTTGCCGGAGAATCTGGCGCAGAGCGAGGATTTGCCGATGGTGTTGCGGCACGAGATGGCGCATATCCGTTTGCGGCATTCCTGGGATTTGCTGATGGCGGATTTGGCGGGCTGCCTGCAATGGTTCAATCCTTTCTATCATTTGTTGCGGCGGGAACTGCAAGCGGTGCATGAGTTCGAGGCCGACCGCGAGGTATTGGGGAAAGGCGTGGATGCGGAAGCTTATTCGATGCTGCTGGTCCGGCTTTCGTCTAGAAGAGGGGCTTTGCCAGGGCGGATGTGGGACGATAATATGGCTGTTTGTTCCAATGCTTTGAATTACAATCAACTTAAAAACAGATTAAAGATGATGACAAGACAAGAATCCAAAAGGGGAGCCAAGGCCAAGGCGCTTTGTTTCCTGCCGGTTCTGGCGGTCGGTTTGCTGTTGTTCGGCCAGAAAGAGTATGTGTATGCAAGGGTTTCTCCGCTGCCGGAATCGGGAGATGTACGGACAGAAACGATAACTGCGCTGCAAGAAGCGGTGTCGCCGGCGCGGGCGTTGGCATCGGATACCTCTTTGGAAGAGAAAATCCAGCAGGTTCAATCCATTTCGGCTTCGATTGCGGACGATTTGTTCAAGATAAGCCTGGAAGTGTCGGAAGAAGTCGAAGCCGGGATCCGGGAAGTGCTGGATGCTTTGGATTCGCGTATGGAGTTTGAGATAAACGGCAAGACTGTAGGGCTTTCGGAGCTGGTGAAAGGCGTTCAGGATGGCCTTTATGACGAGAAGCAGTTGGAAATTACGGCTTTCCGTATCAAGGACGAGGACGATTCGAGCCGGCTTGAAGTCTCTTTTGACGGGCAAGTGATGGTTTGGGATGAGAATGGGGGGGATACTTTGACATTGACTACGATAAGCAAACCGGATTCGGGTGTTTCGCTCACGACTTCATCCAGCTCGGTGTCGGTAGTGAGAGGCGATGGAGAGGACGATGTGAGGATTTATGTGGACGGCAAGGAGGTGAGCCGGGAGGATTTCAAGAAGATGTCTCCCGACCAATTCGCCTCCATTGTCGTGAACAAGGGCGATGGGACAAAGTATTTGTCTGTGACCACGGTAGGCAAGCCGGATTCAGCGGTCTCGATGACGGCTTCATCCAGTTCGGTGTCGGTAGCATACGGCGATGGAGAAGATGATGATGTGCGGGTTTATGTGGACGGCAAGGAGGTGAGCAAGGCTGATTTGAAAGAAATGTCGCCGGAGGAAATCTCGGCTGTTACCGTGGCTAAGCCGGAAGAAGGCGGGAAGGCAATTTATGTGGTCACGAAACGGCAGGAGCAGAAAGCAAAGGCGGGGAATGAACCTCGCTATTTTATCGACGGGGAAGAAGTGGCCTCGGAGGCCGTCAATGGCTTGGACCCGGATTGGATCAAGTCCATGCGTGTGGAGAAGGATGATGAAACGGGCGAAATCCTCATTCATATTGCTTTGAGGCCTGCGGGTCGGAAAGCGATGAAGGAGGCGAAAGCCGGTGAAGGCGAATGATTTGCCGTTCTTGCCGATGAGGAAGGCTTGTTAGCCAAGAGCAGGGCGATGTCTAGATAAAGGATTTGGGCATCGCCTTTGTTTTCGGGCTTGCGCAGCTGCTGGATTTTTGCGAATTTTACATTTGCAAAATTTCATTGCCATGCAGAAGATAGTTGTTTTTACAGGAGCCGGGGTGAGTGCCGACAGCGGCATTGCCACTTTCCGGGATTCGGACGGGCTTTGGGCCAATTACCGGATAGAAGATGTCTGCACGCCGGAGGCCTTGATTCATAACCGTCCGGTCGTGATTGATTTCTATAACCAGCGCCGCCGGGAATTGTTGGAGAAGAAGCCCAATCCGGCGCATTTCGCCTTGGCATCGCTTGAACAGAAATACGAGGTGGAAGTGATTACCCAGAATATCGACGACTTGCACGAAAGGGCCGGGAGCAGCAAGATTACTCATCTGCACGGGGAGATGAACAAGCTGCGGAGTGTGGCGGATCCGGAGAGGATTTATCCTATCGAGGGATGGGAGGAGGCCGTGGCGGCGATGGCGGACGGCAAGGCAAGCGTGGATGATTTTGCGTCGGTCTGGAAGGAAGAGGTGGATGCCAAGGACAAGTATGGCGACTTGCTGCGGCCGCATGTGGTCTTTTTCGGGGAGCAGGTACCCAATTACGATTTGGCTACCCGCATCGCCGCCACGGCCGACATTTTCATTGTCTGCGGCACGTCTCTGGCGGTCTATCCGGCTGCCGCTCTGGTCTATGCCATCCGGCCCGGTGTCCCCATCTATTTAGTGGATCCGAAGAAACCCGATTTGAGCCGCATTGCCAACCCGGTGCATTTCATCCAGGAACGCGCCGCCATCGGCATGCCTCAGCTCTGCGCACAGATGCTTGAAACCTTGGCTTAAATACCTAGTATTTGGGCTGGCGAGATATGCAGGGTCTGGCACAGTAAACGCGCGATTTTTAAAGTGGGTTCAGCTCTTCCGGAAATATAGTCGCTTATACGTGAAGGACTTATGTCAATTTCCCTTTTTCGGCTACATATTCGTAAAGGGCTTTGTAGAACGGATGCCGGGTCAGGGTATCGGCATCGCCCAGGATGATGAGCTTCATCCGCGCCCGGGTCATGGCCACGTTCATCCGCCGCAGGTCGCGCAGGAAACCGATTTGCCCCTCGGCATTGGCTCGCACCAGGCTGAGGATGATAACATCCCTTTCCTGGCCTTGGAAGCCGTCCACCGTATGTACCGTGAATAGCGGGCGGAAGGCTTTCAGTGCCACCGTCTTTTTGAGCAGGTTCCGCAGATAATAGACTTGCGCCTTGTAGGGCGAGATTAATCCAAAATCGATTCGGTCTTCCAGGATTCGTTCCGGGCCGACCTCCTCGATATAAGCCTGCAAGGTCGAAATCAATAAAGCCGCTTCCTCCGGATTGACCCGGCTCTGGCTATCTTCCCGCAGGCTTTCCTCGAAACCGAGGCCGGAGGTGTCCACCCAGACTATCGGCGTGTCCAATGTGAAAATCAGGCGGTCCTTGACTTCGGGTGCCGCTTGGAGCATGTCCCGATAGAACCAATGCGAAGAGAAGCCCATGATGGTCTCGTTCATCCGGTACTGGGTCTTCAGCAGGGACACGCATTCCGGTTTCCGTTCCGCGATTTTCTGCATCAGCGTGTGATCCAATCCGGCCCGGGCCGCCTCGTAGCATTTGATGGTGGGCGGCAGTTGGTGGTGGTCGCCTGCCAGGATGACCCGGTTTGCCTTGCGGATCGCAATCCAGCAGGCGGCTTCCAAGGCTTGCGAAGCCTCGTCGATGAAAAGCGAATTGAACTTGCGATGCGACAATACTTGCTTGGCCGAGCCGACCAAGGTGCAAGCCACTACGTGCGCTTCATCGAAAAGTTCGGTATTAATCTTGATTTCCAGGGCCGTGGCTCGCGAACGCAGCTTGCCGAGACGATTCCGGGCCGATTCCTTGTCCTCCCTTTTCATCTTGCCGAGCCGGGAAGAAATCTCGCGGACAGCCTTGCGGATGCTCCAGAGTTCCGGATAGTCGGGATGGGCTTCGAAGCGGCGTTCGTAGGTGAAAGACAGCATCTTGTCGTTGACGCGGTTGGGGTTGCCGATACGGAGCACGTGCAGCCCCCGGTCGGTCAGCTTTTCTGAAATCCAGTCCACCGCCGTGTTGCTCTGGGCGCAGACCAAGACCTGGCTTTCCCGGTGCAAGGTCTCGTAGATGGCTTCTACCAAGGTGGTCGTCTTGCCTGTGCCCGGAGGACCATGCACTATGGCCACGTCTTTGGCTTCCAAGACTTGGTTTACTGCGGCTTCCTGCGAGGCATTTAGCCAAGGGAAACGCATCGGAAGCAGGTTCAGCCGGTTTGCGGGTTGCTTGCCCAGCAGGATTTCCCGCAGTTCGGCCAAGCGGTTGCCTTGCGCTTGGCTGACGGCCGATAGGGCATCGAACATTTCCCGGTACGAGCTTTCATCGAAATAGAGCTGGATGCCGATTTCCCGGAACAGGTTCAGCTGGATGATGGCCGATGCCGACGGCAGGACGACCCCCATCCGGTTTTCGTTGACATAGCTGACCGAGGCGTTGAATTTGAGGTATTCGATTCGGCCGTCCGGGCGGGTATGAAAAAAACGAACCGGCTTGCCATACTCGAAAGCATGTTCCACATCCGTGTCGGACAGGCGTTCGATTTCGATGACAAGCTGGTTCAGCGCGTTGTATCGCTCTCTTCCCAGGCGGAGCGGATACCAGCAAAGCCCTTGCTGGATGCGGCGGGCGATGCCGGCCTTTTCGGTCTGATCCCGGAACATCTCCTTTTCCTGCTCGAACTCCTTTTGCAGGAGGCTGTATTGGTTTTGGAGTTCGGCAAGGACGCTCTGGGTCATGGCGGGGTAAATGGATGGTTAGTTGACAACGTTGGTGGGCTGCCCCGCAAAGAAATTGATGATATTCGACAAGGCTTCGTTGCTGGTGGCTTCCCGCGTCTCGTAGGTGGCCGTCCCGATATGCGGTACTAAGACGGCGTTGGAGAATTGGTACAGCTTGCCGTTGACGACGGGTTCTTTTTCATAGACATCCAATCCCGCCCCGGCTATTTCCCCGGTTTCAAGTGCTTCGGTTAAGGCTTCCTCGTCCACTACGGCACCTCGTGAAGTATTGATGAAGTAGGCGGAAGATTTCATCAAGGAAAACTCTTTCTTGCCAATCAGCTTGGTATTTTCCTTATTGAGCGGCACATGGACCGAAACCACATCGGCTTGTTGCAGCAATTCTTCCATGCTGAGCCGTTTGTATCCCGGCACTTCGGTATGGCGGTTGCAGTACACCACTTTCATGCCGAAGGCTTCGGCTTTCTTGGCTAAGTTCTGCCCGATCCGTCCCATGCCGATGATACCGAGTGTCTTGCCTTCTACGGTATGTCCTAAGAGGTTATGTTTCCACAATTCTTCTTTCTGCAAGCGGATTTTGATATTGAGCTCCCCGACCCGGCGGGCTACGGCCAGAATCAGCCCCATGGCCAGCTCGGCAGTAGGATTGCAGACGGATCTGGGCGTGTTGGTTACGGTTATTTTCTTGCTGCGGGCGTATTCAATGTCGATATTGTTGAAACCCGCCCCGAAATTGGAAATGATCTTGAGGCGTTTCCCGGCATCGATCATCGAGTTCAGCACCGGGTAAGTGAAATAGGAGACGAAGGCATCGTATTCGGGAATCAGTTTCAGCAATTCTTCCTGGCTGAAGCAGTCCTGGTCTTCGGCCGGGAAGGTGATGGTCCAATCGGCAGGCATGTTCGCGAAGGGCGAACGGGGAATCTGATGAGCGATGAGGATTTTCATGTGTGTATTAATTTTTTTTTAGGCGTTTTCCGGAATATTGACCGGCAAGGCGTATCCGAAAAAAAGAGCTCCGCCAGAATTCGAGACGAGTAACCGGCAAGGCTCGCAAATGTAATCAAAATCCGGGAGCAGGGAAGCGTGAAAATAGCTGAAAAGTCTTAAAAAATGTTAAAAGGAGCGGGTCGGTTCCCGAAAGCGATGTTTGATCTCCCGTTAAAGAAAAAAGCCTCGAATTTTTTCCGAGGCTTCTTTTTAGAGGTTTGTGTTGAGCGGCAAACGGGTCTCGAACCCGCGACCTCCAGCTTGGGAAGCTAGCGCTCTACCAACTGAGCTACTGCCGCGTTCTGTTCGGGCCTATGCAGTCGTTCTTTCATTTTGGAACAAGGGACATCAGCTATTCCTTAGGAAGAAGCCTCCCTCATTTTGCCGCTATGCAGGCACGACCTGCCCGAAAAGGACTGCAAAGGTAATAAAAAAGTACGAACCGGAAAACTTTTGGCGGGATTTTCAAATTCGATTTTCAAATTCGATGGAATTTCCCCGTTTCAAAATCTCCGGTTCGCACTTGCGGGCTTTACGGGCTTGCACCGGCAGGCAGTTCATCCGGCAGGCCGTCCTTGTCGGTATGCCGGCATCCTTACCGGTTCACGACCAGTTTCTTGATGCCTTGGAATCCCTTGCCCTGCACTTGGACAAAGTACAGCCCGTTGCCGAGCCGTTCCACCGGGATCTCGATGGCGCAAGAACCCGAAGCAAGGGTCTGTTTGCCCATGTCGAACACGCATTGGCCGGCTTGGTTCAAGACCCGGATGCTGACTTGGCAGGCCTTTTCCGTTTCAAAAACCAAGGTGGCGGAAGTGGAGGCCGGGTTGGGATACAGCCTGGCCTGGATTTGTTCCGCATCGCGTTCGTTGGCAAAAGGCAGGTTGTACGAAAGCATGACTACCGTGCTGTCATCGTAATTCCCGTCGCGGACAAGCAAGCTGTTGCCCTCTATGTCGCTGAACTCGATGAAGCCGTCTCCCTGGGTGTTGTGGATGCCGTCGCCCGTGGCATCGTAAATGGTGAACCGCTGGCAGCCTTCCACCAAGGTGACCGTGTCGATCCGGCCTCGCGTCCCCATGCTGGACAGGTTGGCGTAAGGGCCGCCGGAAGCCAAGGTGTCCATCGCATCGGTCACGATGTTCCAAGTGATTTCTTCCCCGTACTGGTCTTGTTCCACGTGCAGGATCATGTCCTGGCTGGGGATATTCATCCAAAACTTGCTGAAATCCGCGCTCATGGAGTCGATTTCAGGGAAGTTTTCCGAGCCGTTCACGGTGGTCAGGCGCAAGGTGGCCTGCGCTTCCTGGTTCAAGGGGAACGCTAAAGGCTGACTGGTGAAGACCGTGGAAGAGCCCGCTTTCAGCGCGGGTTCGAAAGCGTGGGTGTATTCCTGGATGCCGGAGGGGGTCTCGAACTGGAACGTCAGGTTCGAGACATCCTGGGCGGCGGCACGCAGGTCGAGCTTGGCGGAAAAGAGCACTTGGTTGTCGCAGGTGTGGTTCGGCACTTGCTGGAACTGGTTCATGTGGAGGATGTAGTCGGGTCCTCCGTTGGTGAAGCTCAGCTCGGCTTCGCAGCCGTTGATGATTTCCGCGTGGGATTCGGCCACGAAGACCACGAGGCTGATGTTCTGCAAGTCCACCGGGATATCCCGGACGGATTCGGGCACGGTGTAGGTGTAGGTCTTTTCCACGAACGAACCGGCGGAAGTAGTGGTGATCTCTTCGCCCCATTGGCCGGTTACCAGATCGCGCAGGGCATGCATATGGACGTACTGTCCATTATCCACTTGCGCTGGATTGTGTTCAGATCCTTTTTGATAGCCGTAGATGTAATCTTGAATGAGCGCGATGTTCAGGTAATTGGTGGATTGGGGCGAGTCTCCGGTGTAATAGAGCTGCACGGTGATGTCTATCTGCCGGTTCTGCCAGTCTACCGATGCCCGGGCGGCCACGTTGACATAAGCATCCATTCCTAGGATTTCTTCGGCGCAGTTTTCCCAAACAGGTCTGTTGTCATTAATCAAACCTATGGCTTTCTGGTTGGGGAATACATGCCGGTTGACCGAGAGCGTGGGCCACGATTCCACAACGACTTCTTGTGCCAAGGCATCCCCGTAATTTGTTCGGTAGTCGTCGGGCTGGTTTCCAGTAGGCGATGCCAAGGTGCCTTGATGTATGTTGATGATGAACACCTCTCCCGGATGGGCATCTCGGATTTTATTCGTCCGGCTATGTCCCATGGGGCAAAAAGGGCAGTTTATCCCCGTGAACTCTTCCAATACCACTTTCCGGTTTTGGGGTGTCTCGTCCACGAAACGCTCCTGCGCTTGGACGGGGATTATGGCCATGGCGGCCAAGCATCCGATGGCTGCGATGATTCTTTTCATGATTTTGTTGTTTTTTTCGTATTCTGTTGCAAAACGGCAGGCGGCGGGTTCCATTCCGCCTCCTTGGCGTTGGTTGACGTTATTTCCTTGCAAGACCGCCGTTTCTTTTGAAAACTCGCCTCTCCTTTCAGGAATGTTCGGCATCCGGCGGGAAGGCGTTCAGGCTTCTCTCCGGTTAGCTATGGCTTCAGGGGCGGTTCTGCGGGTGGACTTACCGGTTCACCATCAGTTTCCGCACGCCGATCCGGTTCTCGCTTTGGATGGCGATGAAATACAGGCCGGCGGACAGCTCCCGGACGGGAAGCTCGATCGTGTTCCGCCCTTGCGGCAGCAGGCGGCTGCCCAAGTCTGCCACGCATTGCCCGGACGTGTTCATCACGCGGATGGACACGGTCTGGCTTTGCTCCATGTCGATATGCAGCAAGGCGGCATCGGAGGCCGGGTTGGGGATGACTACGGCCGGGAAATCAGCAATCCTGCTTTCATTGGCGGTCGTGTCCACCGGGCCCGGGTCAGGTTCGTCTGAGAGGTTGTGCGAAACCATGATGACCAATTGGTCGGTATAGGCTTCGGAGAAGCGGACCAGGCTGTCTCCCTCCGCGTTGTCGATTTGGATGTATCCTTCGCCTTGCCCGTTGTTGATGCCGTCCCCGCCCGCATCATGGATGGTAAGCTGGTGGCAACCATCGATCAAGGTCAGTTCGTGGGTGTGCGGCAGGATGCCTTCTAGGTCGAGGGTGTCGTAAGGTCCCCCGAAGCCGAGGGTGTCACCCTCGGAAGACACCAAGTCCCAGGTGATTTCCCCGCCCATCATGTCCTGCGCCACGGTCAGGATCATCTCTTCCGTAGGCACGTCCACGTAGTTCTTGGAAAAGCGCAGCGACATGGCATCCGGCAGGGGATAGTCTTCCGAACCGTTGATTTTCGTCAGGTAGAGCCATGTCGACCCGCTTTCGTTGGCACGGAATTCCAAGGGCTCGCTGGTGAACGAACCCACATCGCCGGCCTCTAACGGCGGGTTGAAGGTGGCACTGAACTTTTCCCGTCCTGAGGGCGTGTCGAAGTTGAAGTCCAGCGACTCGATGGGTTCGGTGGCTACCAGGACCTCGATGTTGGCCGAGATGCGGATGTTGGCATCGCAGGTGTTGTTGGGCGCTTGCTTTACCGCCCCGAAATGGTAGAGGATGTCCGGCCCGCCCTCGGTGTAGGTGAGCCCGGCGTTGCAGCCGGTCACGATTTCATCGTGGCCTTCGGACAGGAAGACAGCGAAGCGGATGCTGTACGGGTCCACCGGGACATCCCGGATGGCATCCGGAATGGCATACGTGTAGGTCTTTTCCACAAAAGAACCTGCCGTGGTGGTCGTGATTTCCTCGCCCCACTGGCCGGTGAGCATGTCCCGCAGCACGTGCATGTGCAGGTAACGTCCGTCCGGCAGCGATTGCGCGGGATTCGCCCCGCCCGCCTCTTGACGGGCGGCGATGCTGTCCTGGAGCAGGGCCACGTTCAAGTAGTTGGCATCTGCGGGGGAGTTGCCCGTGTAATAAATCTGGACTCTGAGTTCCACCGAGCGGTTCTGCGGGTCGATGGTGGCGCGGGCGGCGATGTTGGCGTACGAGGGGCTCGCCAGGATTTCTTCCGCCCATCCGGCCCAAGCCCGCGAGGTGCTGGCCATGTCTTCAGATCCCTCGAACCTATGCCGGTTGATGGTTCCCTTCGGCAGCGCGTTTACGCCGGCCTGGCTGGCAAGGGCACTCCCGTAATCGCTCCGTAGGTCAACGTTTCCGCTTTCCGAAGGCGATGCCAAGCTGGTTGTATGAATGTTGATGAGGACGAAATCCCCCGCGTTGGCCGTGTAGATCTGGCTGGCTAACTTGTGCGCGGCAGGGCAGTTGGGACAGCCCGCCCCGGTGAATTCCTCCAATACGGCGTTGCGGTTCTGCGGCTCTTCCGACACGAAGCGTTCCTGCGCGGAAGCCGGGAAACAGACTCCTGCGCCGAGGAGCAGGAGGCCGGTGATGACTTTTTTCATTTTGATGGTTTTGGTTTTGGCGGATGCCTTGCGGAAGCCGACTCCCGTTTTGTTCGCTGCGTTTCCTTGCGTTTGGCCTCCGGCATGGATTGTCGGTTTATCGTTCTGGCATCCTGGGTTTGTTTTGGGTGGCTATGTTCGAGCCGGACGGTTAGAGGAAGCGCAAGGTTCGGAACGCATGAAATTTGCAAAAATACAAAAAAAGCAAGATTTGGCGGACATGAAACGAAAAATGGCTAACTTTATACGACTTTTGCGCCTTGCGTGTGGGCCGATGAGGCTGTTTTACCTGTGTTCGGGAGGGAACTATCCCTCGTGCGAAGCGGATACGGAAACCGGGCTTGCGTTGTGCGGCAGAGGCGGCTTTCGATGAATCCTGCTCGTGCGGTCTTGGCCGGCAGCGGGATCGGCCGTATTTCCGGGGACGGCGTTGCCATAAAAACAGATGCTTATGAAAAAGATTGTTTTGATACCCGATTCGTTCAAAGGAACGATGAGTTCGGCTCAAATCTGCGGGCTGATGCGGGAAGCTGCCTTGCGTTATTTTCCTGATGCGGAAGTGGTTGAGATACCGATTGCCGATGGGGGGGAAGGAACGGTGGATGCCTTTTTGTCCACCTGCCATCGCGGGGAAAAGATAAGCACCCGCGTGCAAGGTCCGTATGGGGCTTTGCTGGGTTCGTTCTGGGGGCAGATAGGCGATTCGGCGGTCATCGAGATGGCGGCTTGCGCCGGATTGCCTTTGACGCGGGAGAACCGGGATCCTTCGGTGACGACCACTTATGGGGTCGGGCAGCTGATAGAAGAAGCCTGGAATCATGCTTGCCGGCAGGTAGTGGTCGGTCTGGGCGGAAGCGGGACCAACGACGGGGGATGCGGTTTGGCGGCAGCCTTGGGGGTTCGGTTTTTCGATGCAGAGGGACGGGAATTCGTCCCGGTGGGGGGCACGTTGAAAAACATAGCCCATATAGACCTTTCCCAAAGGAAGCCTTTCATTGACAAAATGGATTTGGTGGCGATGTGCGATACAGGCAACCCCTTGTTCGGTTTCAATGGGGCTGCCTATGTTTTTGCGCCTCAGAAAGGGGCCGATGCCCGTATGGTGGAAGAACTGGATGCCGGTCTCAGGCATTTGGACAAGATAGTGCAGAAAGATTTGGGGGTGGATGCATCTCAGATACCGGGCGTGGGCGCGGCCGGCGGATGCGGCTTCGGCATGGTGGCTTTTTTAGGGGCTTCGATTCGGATGGGAATCGACATGCTGTTGGAAGCGGTCGGGTTCGATCGACTTTTGCAAGGGGCCGATTACGTGTTCACTGGCGAAGGGAAGATAGACGGGCAGAGTCTGGGCGGAAAGGTGATTAGCGGTGTGGCGCGTCATGCGTTGCAAGCCGGTGTGCCGGTTATCGTGGTAGCCGGGGATGTGGGTGAAGATATTGGCGAGGTTTATGGAAAAGGGGTTTCTGCTGTTTTCAGTACGAACCGGGTCGCGCAGGATTTTTCAAAGGTGCGGTATCGCTGCATGGACGATTTGTCCCAGACCATGGATAATATCTTCCGTTTGATTCGGTTGGCGGAAACAAGGAAATAGCCCCGTTTTTGTCTTTTGGTTTTTAAGGTTACGTAAATAATAAGTTGACAGTTTCTTTGCAGGGGGAAGCCGTTCTTGCCGTATTAACCCAAATCGGTCATTAGACACGCCATGTCCGTTTCTGATTGGGAAAATGAGGCTTTCGGGCATCTTGCCCGCTTCTGTCCGCATCCTGTTTCTCGCTACGCCTCGACGTAGCCCGCTACGCCTTCGGCTAGGCGAGAAGCATGCTGCATGACACAAGCGGGCAATCTCCCCAAAGTCTAATGACCGATTTGGGATTAATGTTTATTTTTGCAGACTGGGATTTTGCAGCTACAAGGAATACATGGAAGTTCAGAAAAATAATACAGTTTCGGCTTGTGCTGCCCATAGGGCATGCCTGCCGGTCAGGATATGGCGGTTTTACCGGGACGGGTTCCGTGCCATGACTTGGGGGCGTACCCTTTGGCTGATTATCCTTGTCAAATTGTTTGTCATGTTCGCGATTTTGAAAGTGTTCTTTTTCCCGGATTTCCTCAAAGGCAAGAGCGAAGCCGAGAAAGAGGACTTTGTGGGGACGGAATTGGTGAACCGGAAGGTGCAGGCTTGGTAAAGGCAGGATGACGAGCAAGTAAAAGAGGCTTCAGAGAACAGGTAGGTTCTTTGTGGTCGGGAATGGAGATTTTGAATATGTGTCAAAAACGCTGATACTATGATTGAACAGATTTCTACGAGCTTGATTGACTGGTCGCGGGCGCAGTTCGCGATGACGGCCATGTACCATTGGCTCTTTGTTCCCTTGACATTGGGTCTTGCCATGATCATGGGCATCATGGAGACAATCTATGTAAAGACAGGCGATTCCTTTTGGAAACAGACCGCCAAGTTCTGGATGAAGATCTTCGGGATCAATTTCGCGATAGGCGTGGCTACCGGTCTGATTCTGGAATTCCAGTTCGGGACCAACTGGAGCAATTACTCTTGGTTCGTGGGCGATATCTTCGGTGCGCCTTTGGCCATCGAAGGCATCTTGGCGTTCTTCATGGAGGCTACATTCATCGCAGTCATGTTCTTTGGCTGGAACAAGGTAAGCAAAGGCTTTCATCTGACTTCTACCTGGCTCACCGGCATCGGGGCTACGATTTCGGCCTGGTGGATTCTGGTGGCCAATACCTGGATGCAGCATCCGGTGGGCATGGAGTTCAATCCCGAAACAGTCCGCAACGAGATGGTGGATTTCTGGGCGGTGGCATTCCAGCCGATGGCGGTGACCAAGTTCTTCCATTCGGTATTGAGCGGCTGGGTGCTTGGAGCGGCTTTCGTGATCGGGGTCAGCTGTTGGTACCTGCTGCGCAGACGGCATCAGCGTTTTGCCACATCCAGCATCAAGGTGGCATCGGTTTTCGGCATCGTGGCGGCTTTGGTGGTGGCTTTTACCGGCGACAAGTCGGGATACGAGGTGGCGCAGCACCAGCCGATGAAGTTGGCAGCTTTGGAAGGATTGGAGCAGGGAGGGACGGAACAGGGCTTGGAAGTGGTGGCCGGAATCAAGATTCCCAATATGCTTTCGTTTTTGGCGACCCGGACGGCCGATGGCTATGTGCCCGGTATTGAGAATATTCTGGAGGGCGGTTACACGATGCCGAACGGCGAGACGGCTTTGCCGGCGGAAGTGAAGATGGCCAGAGGGCGCATCGCGATACAGGCTTTGGCCGATTTCAGGCAGGCGCAGGAAGCGGGCGATACCCAGGCGGCCGCGCAGGCCCGCGCCCTGTTGGATGAGCATATCTCGTATTTCGGGTACGGCTATATCGAGAAACCGGCGGATTTGGTGCCTCATGTGGATGTGCTTTTCTGGGCTTTCCGTGTCATGGTGGGGCTTGGATTGTATTTCATAGCGTTCTTTGTGGTGTCCTGGTTCTTGAACCGCAAAGGCCTGTTGAGCGGAGACAAGTTCCGCTGGCTGAAGATACTGGCCATTGTTTCCATTCCTTTGGCGATGGTGGCCGGGCAGGCAGGCTGGATGGTGGCCGAGATGGGGCGTCAGCCTTGGGCGATCCAGGACTTGCTGCCGGTCAATGCGGCGGTGTCCGCGCTCAGTCCGGCATCGGTCAAGACTACTTTCTTTATTTTCTTGGCTTTGTTTACCATCCTGTTGGTGGCCGAAATCGGCATCATGGTCAAGGCCATAAGGAAAGGGCCGGAAAAGGTGGATGGACTATCGGGAAAGCTGCTATCGGAAACTATGCCGGTGGCAGGCGGCTCGTCATCGGGCGTTGAACGGGATTCGGACAATAAATAAAGGAGGACAGGCTATGTTTACATACGAATTTTTACAAGCATACTGGTGGTTTATCGTCAGCCTTTTGGGCGGCATTCTTGTCTTCCTTTTGTTTGTGCAGGGCGGCAATTCCCTCCTGTTCAAGCTGGGGCGGAACGAGGTGGAACGCCAGCTTTTGGTCAATTCCACAGGCCGGAAATGGGAATTCACTTTCACCACCTTGGTTACGTTCGGGGGCGGCTTCTTCGCTTCGTTCCCGCTGTTCTACAGCACCAGCTTCGGAGGGGCTTACTGGCTTTGGATGCTGATTCTGCTGAGTTTTGTGCTGCAAGCGGTTTCCTACGAGTTTCAAGGCAAGCTCGGGAATCTTTTGGGACGGAGGACTTACCAGGTTTTCTTGGTGCTGAACGGTTTCTTCGGCCCGCTTTTGTTGGGAGCGGCGGTGGCCACCTTCTTCAATGGCAGCAATTTCACGGTTTCCAAGGATGCCATTTCCGCGTTTTCGATGCCGGTAATCAGCCAGTGGGGCAATGCCGCGCATGGTTTGGATGCCTTTCTGGATCCTTGGAACATCGTGCTGGGCTTCGCGGTCTTGTTCCTGGCTCGGCTTTTAGGAAACCTGTATTTCATCAATAATATAAATGACGAGCCTTTGCAGGGGCGTTTCCGTCATCAGTTGGTGGTGGATGCGGTGCCATTCCTGTTGTTCTTTTTGGCGTTCGTGATCCGGACTTTTGCCAAGGACGGTTTTGCGGTAAGTCCGGAGACCGGCCAGGTGTATATGGAGCCGCATAAATACTGGCATAATTTCATTCAGATGCCGGTAGTGGCGGGCCTGTTTCTGATTGGCGTGGCAGGTGTGCTGTACGGTCTGGGCAAGTCGGTGTTCTGCCCGGAATACCGCAAGGGGATATGGTTCGCCGGTACGGGGACGGTCTTGACGGTGCTGGCCTTGCTGCTTTGCGCGGGCTATAACAACACGGCTTATTATCCGTCGAACCTGGATTTGCAGAGCTCGCTGACCTTGGCCAACAGCTGTTCCAGCTTCTTTACGCTCAAGGTGATGTCGGTGGTGTCTATTTTGGTGCCGTTCGTGTTCGCCTATATATTTTATGCTTGGCGGGCTATCGACAAGAAGAAGTTGACGAGGAAGGAGCTGGCAGAGGAAGAGCATGCTTATTGATGGACTGTGAGACGGGAATCCTGTAGCGCTGTGGTGCTGGCGGGCCGATGAAAGCAAGTGCCGTGAAACGGATGTCCGCGTTCGGTGAAAATAAATAGGATGGAGGCGTGGCGGATTGGGTGGCGGGGGAATAAGTTTTAGAAAACGGGAACGATGAAGATTAAGAATATTGAAATTCCGGAAGATGTGGAACGTATTTTGTCACGTTTCCATGAAGCCGATTATGCGGCCTATTTAGTGGGGGGATGCGTGCGGGATTGCCTGATGGGTAACATGCCGCATGATTGGGACATTTGCACCTCGGCCACTCCGGCGCAGGTCAAGCAGGTGTTTGCCGACAAGCCTTATACGGTAGTTCCGGCTGGCATCAAGCATGGCACGGTGATGGTAGTGGTGCATGGAAGGCCTTACGAGATCACCGTGTTCCGTAAGAAAAGCACGGTGAAGAAGCATTTGCTGCAGGGAAGGAAGCTGCCGGGAACGGTTTCTGCGGCTTCTCCTGCGCCAGTCTCGCCTGCTTTGGAGAACAGGGACGCGGATGGTGCTTTCTGCCATACCTATTTGGATAATCCTTTGTATGAAGACTTGGGCTTGCGCGACTTTACCGTTAATTCGATGGCTTGGAGTCCGGAAGAGGGCTTGATTGATCCCTATCATGGGGAGCGGGATCTGGCGGCGGCTTTGCTGCGTTGCGCTGGTTCGGCTTACGAGCGATTGAGCGAAGACCCGTTGCGGATTCTGCGGGCTTTGCGTTTTGCGGCGCATTTCAGCTTCTCGATAGATCCGGAACTGGATACGGCTATTCATGAACTCTATCCCTTGCTCAAGGATGTGGCGGTGGAAAGAATCACATCGGAGTTCTATCGTTTCATGCAGTCTTCGGGGGTCAAGGTGGCCGAGATGCTGCGGAATTATCCCGATGTGGCCTGTTTCTTGGTTCCGGAACTGAAGCCGCTGATTGGCTTCGACCAGCATAACCATCATCATGTGTACGATGTGTGGGAGCATACGCTCAAGGCGATGGAGGCTTGTCCGGACAATGATATTGTGTTGAAGTTCACGATTCTTTTCCATGATATGGGCAAGGCGCATACTTTCACGATGGATAACCAAGGGGTAGGGCATTTCTACGGCCATGCCGATGTGAGCAAGACGCTTTGCAAGAATATCATGAACCGTCTGCGTTTCGATGGCAAGACGGAAGAGGAGGTGATGACCTTGGTGGAGGTGCATGATGCCCGGGTGGAGCCTACCACGCGGAGCATCCGGCGTTGGCTCAACCGTATCGGGGAAGAACAGTTCCGGCGCTTGTTGCAGATGAAGCGTTGCGATGCGGCGGGGCAGAACCCGGTCTATTGGCCTGACCGCGATGCCTATATCAGCTCGCTGGAAAAGGCGTTCGAGGAGGTGAAGGCGCAGGATGCCTGCTTCAGCATGAAGGACTTGGCTGTCAAGGGCAGCGATTTGATCGCGGTGGGCTACGAACGGGGGGCGATTTTGGGCAAGTGCCTGAAACGGTTGCTGGACGAGGTGATAGACGAGCGATTGCCGAACGACAAGCAGGTGCTGCTGAGTCAGGCGGTGTTTTGGTTGAATCAGGCGGATCGTGTCAAAGAATAACCTTGGCGTGTGATAAGGTGTAATCTGCTGCGTTGCGCAAGGGGTTCGAAAATGCTCACGTACGGAAGTACGCTCCGCTTTTCTCACCCTTGCGACGCCTTGCATCTTACACCTTCTGACACGCCAAGGGGTAGGAACGAATCAAGATATTGCCCGTCAGAGGGAGGAATTCTGACACGCAAGGGGAAGCCCTTTAGGTTGAAAGGATTGGATACGCCAAGGGATAGGAACGAATCAAGATATTGCCCGTCAGAGGGAGGGATTCTGACACGCCAAGGGGGTTGAGGCCAAAAACATTTCGTCTGGCCGGAAGAATTCTGACACGCAAGGGGAAGCCCTTTGGGTTGAAAGGTTTGGATACGCCAAGGGGCTGGAGCGAATATAGATAACGACCGTCAGAGGGAGGAATTCTGACACGCTAAGGGATAGGAACGAATCAAGGCAATCCTTTGGGTTTTATAGGGAACTTTAATTTTTTTGAAAATATGCGACATTTCAGGTTTTATAATCCGGTCAAGGTGTTGTTCGGGGCCGGGCAGATAGCGAATCTGGCCAGCCAGATTCCGCAGGGTTCCAAAGTGATGATGACCTATGGAGGGGGAAGCATCAAGAAGAACGGCATTTACCAGCAGGTGGTCAAGGCGTTGGAAGCCTTTGAGTTCATCGAGTTCTCGGGCATCGAAGCCAATCCCAAATACGAAACGCTGATGAGGGCGGTGGAAATCGTCCGCAAGGAGAATGTGGATTTCCTGCTGGCCGTGGGCGGCGGTTCTGTGATAGACGGGACCAAGTTCATTGCAGCGGCTACGTATTTTGACGGGACTGATCCTTATGAGATTTGCACTCAGGGGGCTAAGGTGTCCAAGGCAGTGCCTTTCGGCACGGTGCTTACCTTGCCCGCCACCGGGTCGGAGATGAACAACGGCGCGGTGATAAGCCGTCTCTCCACGCAGGAGAAATACGCTTTTGCCAGTTCCAAGACTTTTCCGCGTTTTTCGATTCTGGATCCGACCGTGACCTTGACTTTGCCCGCCAGGCAGCGGGCCAACGGGGTGGTGGACGCTTTTGTGCATGTTACCGAGCAGTACTTGACTTACCCGGTGCAGGCCGATATCCAGGATCGTTTCTCGGAAAGCATCTTGCAGGTCTTGGTGGACAACGGCATGAAATATGTCAACGACCCGGACGATATGGATGTGGCCTCGAACGTGATGTGGGCTTGCACGATGGCGTTGAACGGCTTGATTGCCGCCGGTGTGCCGGAAGATTGGGCAACCCATCAGATTGGCCATGAAATCACGGCTTTGGCGGGCTTGGATCATGCGCAGACCTTGGCGATTGTCTGGCCGGGCTTGCAACGGGTCATGGAAGAGGAAAAGCATGAAAAGCTGTTGCAGTTCGGCAAACGGGTATGGAACGTGGACGATGCCGAGGCGGCGATTGCCAAGACCGAGGAATTTTTCCGTTCTTTGGGGGTAGGTACCCGTTTTTCGGATTATCCTTCGGTGGGCGATGCCGATGCCTTGATTGATACGATTGTGGCTCGTTTCGAGGAAAGGGGGACTTTGTTGGGCGAACGTTCGGACATCGACTACCGGAAGGTTCGGGAAATCTTGGAACTCAGGAAATAATTAGAAGAGACATGGAACAGCATTCGAAGTTCCGGAGCGTGATGGACGAACCGGGGCAGTTTGATTTCTACTTAGTGCCGGGTCTTTCGTTGGAAGAGCAACGGGAAAGGAAGTTGCGGGCTGTCCTGATAGGGGCGGGGAACGTGGCTTTCCATTTGGCGCCGGCTTTGGAACGGGCCGGGATTTGCTGGGTGCAGGTGTTGAGCCGGAACGCGGAAAATGCCGGGGCCTTGGCTGCCCGTTTGCGATCGAAACCCGCCTGGGGTGGCTTGGAAGTTTTGGAGAAGGACGGTTTGGATATGTCCGCGCAGCTGTATTTCCTGGCTGTCCGCGATGAGGCGGTTCCTGCTTTGGCTTCGTGTTTGCGGGAACAAGCTGCGTTGCCGCAAGACCGGATTCTGGTCCATGTGTCGGGAGCTTTGCCTTTGGAGGTGCTGAAACCGGATTCGGGACCTTGCGGGGTCTTGTATTTCTTGCAGACTTTCAGCAAGTCGGCACCTTGCCCGGACTTTTCGCGGATACCGGTTTGCATCGAGGCTTCGGATTCCCCGACTTTGGAGTGTCTGGAACGTTTGGCAAGGTCGTTGTCGGGAAAAGTCCGGGTCTTGGATTCCCGGCAGCGTTCCTTCCTGCATTTGGGAGGCGTTTTCGCTTGCAACTACGTCAATTTCATGTATACGGTTGCTTACGACCTGTTCCGGGAGCAAGGTATCGACTTCTCTCTTTTGGCTCCCTTGATGGAAGAGACTTTGCGCAAGGCGGAGGCGAACCCTCCCTTTGCGGTGCAGACCGGACCGGCGGCACGCGGTGATGCGGCGGTGCTGGCCCGCCAGGAGGCCTTGCTGGCTTCGTCGGAAACCGGCCGGGCTTATCTGGAGGTGTATCGTCTGCTGGCCAAGGCGGTGCAGGAACGTGTCGGAAAGAAGATTTGAATTACGGATACGAATCAGACGAATAAGAAAATGGCGAACTATAAAGCGAAACTGCCGAAGATAACTACTTTTATCTTCGACTTTGACGGGGTCATGAGCGATGGGAGAGTGTGGCTGATTGATGAGGAAAATCAGATCCGGAACACGAACGTGAAAGACGGGTATGCCTTGCATCATGCGGTCAAGAAGGGGTACCATGTGGCGGTCATCTCCGGCGGCAAAGGGCATTCCCTCCATATGCGCATGTCTTTCTTGGGGGTAAAGGATGTGTTCACCCAGGTGTCCTATAAGAAGGATAAGTTTTTGGAATACCTGCGAGACAATAACTTGCAGCCGGAAGAAGTGCTGTATATGGGCGATGATATTCCGGATTACGAGGTGATGCGCCTGAGCGGGGTCGCGGCTTGCCCGGCCGATGCGGCGGTGGAAATCCAGGAAATCGCCGACTACATTTCTGGCAAGAAGGGGGGCGATGGTTGCGTGCGGGATGTGATCGAGCAAGTGATGCGGGTGAGAGGGGATTGGTTCGATGAAGCTTCTCTGCACTGGTGATGAGAAGCGGCCGGCGGATGTTTTGCGCCGGGAAGCCTGATTTCTTGTTCCGGGATTTTTTTGAAGATTGCTATTTGGCAAGATGGTCTCCCGGTTTTGCGCTCTCAGGTTCCCAATCGGGTGTTTTTAGAAGCTGTTTAAATTTATTTGTTTAGGTCATCGGGAGGGGATTTCGAGGGATGGCGCCGCGTTTTTCAAAGGAGGATAGCCGAGCTATCTGACGTGAAAAACGCAAACGATAGCGAAAGTCGAGCGGGGAATCAAAGCTTGCTTTGATTTCTCCGAGACCAAGCTATCATCGAGCATCGCTCAACCAGACCCGAAATAGCCCCCGATGGGCAAACAAAATCCTGAAACTGCCCCCTGAAAATCCATTCTTTTCAGGATTGCAAGAAATTTTAAACAGCTTCTCATGTTGAAGGACAACCTAAAACTGCATTCTTGACTGTTTGAGGGTCTTAATCGCAAGGTTTTGGAGGGAGGATTTCCAGAAGCGTCAGGTGTATGGGAAAACCGATTAAAATGCTTTTCCGAAAGCGGGGATTGCAAGGGGAATCTCTGATATGAAAACTGGGGCAAGTCTCCGTTGGGGCTTGATACAGGTCTTGACGTAAGAATGAAACCGGACTCCATGATTTTGTAATCTCAGAATCGAAGTGGACCTTGCTTCTGTTCCCGACTTTGCGTAGCTTTGCTCCCGGCAAACAGAGGGCTGTCTGCATGGATTTTCCATTTTGCTTGAACCAGAGGGTCTGAAGGCTTGCTTCGGACATAGGGATTGGAACATTACCTAAATACGTTGGACATGCGCTTTTGAGGAAGAAGACATTTTAACATTTTTCAGCAGGCTTTTATTTAATCAACGAATTGTCGAATAAATGATTATGCTGACAGGTGATGCCGGCGGGGCTTTCCGTCCTTTTGCGTGTCCCTGTTCCTTGTCTGGTATTTACCGCAGAAGGAGGGGCTGTTGTCTTCGTCCGGATTCCATTTACCGGATAGATTCTTCAAAAAATCAGCCAGAATGACCCAAGAAACCAAAACAATAAAATAAACCAAAACAACCAAAAAAACCTTTGACATGAAAAAGATTCTTGCAGCGCTTATCGCGCTGTTCCCTTTCTGGGGATTTTCGGCTGAAAACCAGCCTGATGCGAGACCTGCCGGGGCTTCAGCTCCTGGCAGTCGTCCGGTTCCGGTCCGGATCCGGCAGATTGGCCAGAAACCTGCGGCGGAGGCCGATAAGGCTGTCGTGACTCTGACTGTGGAGTACAATTGGGGTGATGGCGCCGGTTACCAATTGCTGCTGGATGCCGATGCGACGGCTTTCGGCACGCTTTTTCCTTCCGATGCCAATGTCGGCTATTGGAACGAATCCGGAGGAATCGCGGATTCCGTTTATGCAGGATTCGAATACAAGATTCCTGCCGATGCCTCGGGAGACTTGGATGCAGGCCGGTTCGTTCTGGCTGGCGAATCCGTTTCTGTAGCCATCGATCCGGGAACGTACGATTTCGTGGTTCCTTGCATGATGCCCTTCTATTACTGTGTCGCGTTTTCCAGCTACGGGCAGAACCGGGGCGATGATTTTGCATTCGAGGCCGGTATGGAGTATGTGTTCGAAGTGGTGGAAGCGGAAGATTTCCTGGATGAAACCATCTTCCGTACCGTGCCGCCGGTGAACTTGGCCGTGAATGCCATCCCGTCTCCTGTAAACGGATTGGAACTGGCGCAGGAAGAAGTGGTTGCCGAAATCGGGAACGTGGGAACCAAGGCGGTGGATTCCTATTCGTTGGCTTTGACTGTGGACGGCAAGGCTGTCGCCACGGAAACGGTGGAAGGAAGGCTGGAACCCGGCGGGACGTACCTTCACACCTTTGCGGAGAAAGCGGATTTGTCCGCACCGGGCGAGCATACGGTGCAGGTGGAAGTCTTGTTGGCAGAGGACACGGTCTTGGAGAATAATGTCCTGGCCAAGACGGTCTATCATGCGGAAGCGGTCGAGGCTCCCTTCTTCTGTGACTTCGATACGGAAGAAGACATGGCAGGCTGGGTGTCTCTTGATGAGAACGGAGATGGCATACAATGGTACCGGAACGAGGGGTTCGATTATGGGGAATCCGGAGAAGGGGCAGCGGCTTTCATCTCCTATAACAATGCCATGCCTCTGGATGATTATCTGCTGACGTTGAATCCGGTTTCGTTGAAGGCCGGGAAAAACCACGTGGCCTTTTATTTCCGTTCTTCCGCCGCATCGGTGTTCACGGAAAACCTGAGGCTTCTGTACGGGCCTACGGCCGATGTGGACGCGATGGAGGTGCTTTGGGAGGAAGAAGGCTTCGCCCATGATGCGTTCCGTTTCCAATCGGTGGAATTCGAGCTGGAGGAGGACGGGCCCCGCTATTTCGCGTTCCAAGCCTTTTCCGAACCGGGTATGATGGGGATACAGGTCGATAATGTCTTGATAGGAACGGGGGCCTATACGGGGATTCCGGATTTGCGCGTGGATCGTTTGTTGCTGCCGGTATCTTCTTGCGGCCTGGGCCAAGCGGAACCTGTGGGTGTGGCGGTTTCCAATGTCGGGACCATGGATGTTTCCCGTCTGGTCCTGGAATGCGAACTGGACGGGATTCCTTTTGCTTCGGATACCTTGGAGATGCTTGTGCCCCAAGGAGAGAGCCGGGAAGTCTGGTTTGAGAAAGCATTTGATTTCTCCCGGGAAGGCGAATATGGTTTGTCCGTGACGGTCAAGGTTTGTCCCCAAGGGGACGAGGTGGCCGAGCAGGTGACGGACAATAATGATGGAAGGGGAAAAGTGGTCCATTACGAACCTGTCCGTTTGTTGCGCACGGATTTCACGGATGCGGCATCGAGGACGGATTGGACTTGCACGGAGGAGGCTTGGACCTATGACGAAGCTTACCGGGCGGTGGCAGCCAAAGATTCCATGCCTTTGATTTCCCGTTGCGTGGAAATGGAAGAGGGCAAGGATTACCGCTTTTCCATGAATTACCTGGCAGGAGGATACGTGTCCACCATCGCGGTCGTGGATGATTTCGACCTGCGTTACGGTCTGTCCGGGACACCGGTGGAAGAATGGGACACGCTTGCGTGCTACCGCTACCATTCGACCCATGAAAGTTTCAGATTGCTGGACACGACCTTCTCTGTTCCCGTGTCAGGCGAGTACAGTTTTGCCATCGTTCCCAGGACCTTGCACGGGACTTTCTTCGTCAACCGGGTCGAGATTTCCGAACAGTTGGCTTATGACGTGCGTCTGGAGGCTTTCGGCGGCTTTGCTTCCCGGATTCCTGCCGATCAGGCTGCGGCTTCGCGCAAGGCTTGGTTTTCGGTATCCGACCGGGGGACGGAGCCCGTGGATACGGTCTTGCTGTCGATCCTGATGGACGGAGAGGAGATAGCAAGGGGGGCCGTTTCCATGTCCGGGACTGGGAACGCGACTGTGGCGGCTCTCGATTTCAGCTTGGGTTCCTTGGATCCCGGACTCACGAAAACCTTGACCGCCCGCGTGGCTGCCAAGGGGCATGAGCAAGAAGACACGAACGAGGATAACGAGGCCGTGGCACTTGTCATGCTGACGGATTCTGTCTTGGCTTACGACAGGGTGGATACAAGCATGTACGAAAATCCTGCGTACCAATTGAACGGGCGCGGGCTTGCGGCTGGGATGGTCTTCGATGTTCCGGTGGCCGACACGCTGACGGCGATTTCGGTTGGCTGGACTTCCGCGTTCACCGACCAGACGATTGGTTTGTATGTTTACCATTGGGACAGGGAGAGTGCAAGCCTGGGTTCATTGATTCATGGGATGTCCGTTTCCAAGGGACTGGCTTCCGGCCAGACCGAGTACCCGTTGCCGGCCTTGCTTTTGTCGCCCGGTTCGTATATGATTGCTGTCAGCTTCAGCGGTTATGCGTTGGTCAGCGACATGCAGCCGCTTGATGCGATTTACCTGATTTCCGACGGACAGGCCTACTTGCAGACGGGAGGTCTGGGCTACGCGGCCATACGCGGGGTTTTCGGTACAGGAACGCCTGTGGCCAAGGATGTCATGGTGGAATCTTTCCTGAACCCGGGAGAATCCGGTCTGTTTTCCGCTAACGAGGAAGTCCGGATCAAAGTCCGCAACCTGGGTTACGAAACGGTTTCCTTCCCTTTGTCTTTGCATGTGGATGAAAATGTGAGCACGCAGACGGTGGAACTGGATGGGTACGGTTCGGGCGAGGTGGTTTTCACAGCCGACCTTTCCAGGACGGAAACGGTTTATTCCTTGCGTGCCATCGCGGCTTTGGACGGGGACGAGAACCCGGGGAACGACACGCTGGAAATGCAAGTGCGTACCTATGGCCCGGCCGACCCCTACCATCTGGATTTCGAGTATTGCTCCGATTTTGCCGTGGATTCCTTTAATCCGGCTTGGACTTCGGTAGACGGGGACGGCCTGCCCTCCGGAGGCTGGGAAGGCACGACCTATCCGCATGAAGGGGAATCTTTCGGGTTCATGGCGTTCAATCCCGCCTTGACGGTCCCGCCTCTGACGGAAACGGCAGGGGATTATATCGCGCCGCACGGGGGGCAACGTTTCGGCATCAGTATCTATTCGTCCGATGGTGCCAACAACGATTGGCTGATTTCGCCCGAACTGCTGTTGCCTGCACAGGATGCGAAGATGGAATTCTACGTGAAGAGCTACATGGAAGCAGACGGCTTGGAGCAGTACAAGGTGCTTGTTTCGGAAAAGACGGCGGCAACCGGGGATTTTGTGGAAATCGGCGGTGTCAGGGAAGCCCCGGCGGATGCATGGGAGCATGTGGAAGTGGATTTGTCGGCCTATGCGGGCAAAAAAGTGCATCTGGCGATCCAATGTGTTTCTGACAACGTTTTTGCATTCATGATTGATGACATTTCGGTATCCAGGCCTGGTTCTTCCAATGAGCAAGGCTTGAGTGCTGATGCGGAGGTGGTCCTTTATCCGAACCCAGCTTCGGAAAGGTTGGCTGTTCGTTCCTACGGGGCCGCGATAGACCAGGTTTCCATCTACGACCTGCAAGGTCGTTTGGTGTACCGTTCGGCTCAGGGCCTTGGTGTGGAAGAGTTCCGGTATGACGTGGAAGGCATGAAGTCCGGTCTGTACATCGTGGAAACCCGGACGGACCGGGGTGTTTCGGTATCCCGTTTGATTGTCCGCTAACCATGTCGGGCGGATAGGATTCCCGGTAGGGCCGGCTGGAGCAGGTTTGCAAAGGCTGGCTCGTCGGGAATCCGCAAAGGGTATCCTGTATCGGTGGTGAGTCTGCTGTGTGCTTGTCCGCTTTCCGGAGCGGCTTGACCGGCAGGATTCGCGGCTTCCGGGATACCCTTTGTTTTTTGCCCGTGCATACCGAGTACTGGTGGCACCACTTTGAAGAAAAGTAAATAGCGGTAAACTGCTGATTTTCAAACGAAATCGGGAGTTTTTGCTTTCCCGCAGGACGCAAAAAAGAGCGGAATATGACCGCTTCCGGTGTTCCAAAAGGTGGAGCGGAAAATGTGGAACTGAAATCTTCACCAGACCAGATTATTTTTTTGTTGATTTGCAATGTTTTGTGTATCAAGAAAACGTGGATGGTTTCCTACTTTTGTCCAAACTAAAAACTGTAGAAAATGAAAAGAAGTTCATTCAATGTGCTTTTCTTCTTAAACCCAAATCGGTCATTAGACTTTGGGGAGATTGCCCGCTTGTGTCATGCAGCATGCTTCTGGCCTAGCCGAAGGCGTAGCAGGCTACGTCGAGGCGTAGCGAGAAACAGGATGCGGACAGAAGCGGACAAGATGCCCGAATGCCTCATTTTCTCAATCAGAAACGGACTCGGCGTGTCTAATGACCGATTTGGGTTTAAGAAGACCAAACTGCTGAAAAACGGAGAAGTATCCGTGTGTATGCGTATCATTGTGATGGTACGCGAATTGAAAACAACATCCGCAAGGGTATTGCCCCGTCTCTTTGGAGTCAGGCAAAGGAATCTGCCAGAGGCAAAAGCCGCGAATCATGCGACCTGGATGCTACATCGAAAATGCGAGAATCAAGTTACATCAGATTTTTTGTGAGCTGGAAGAACAGAACCGGGCTATGACAGCACGTCTGTTACAGGAAATATTTTTCGGACAGGACAAAGAACCGGAAGCGGTCCGCACCCTCATCGGCACCATGCAGGAGCACAATGACCAATGCCGCTCCCTCGTGGGGAAAGACTATGCGCTGATTACCGTCCGCCGTTATGAAAGCTGCAAGGACTTATCAGACAGAAATACGGAAAGGATGATCTGCCGCTGGCGGAAGTCAACGGTGAGCTGGTACGTGCCTTTGAATTTTATCTGAAAGCGGAAGAGGAATGTCAGCAGAATACCGTCATCTGTTATATGAAATGTCTGAAGAAGATAGTCAATCTGGCACTGGCCAATGGATGGATAGCCAAAGACCCTTTTATCAGTCAAATTCCATGAAAAAGAAGTAATCCGTGAATTTCTTACCATGGATGAACTGCTGAACATCTACCACAGGGAGTTTACTTTGGAGCGAATCCCCGTAGTCCGTGATGTTTTTATTTTCGCCGGCTATACGAATGCTGCACTAAATAAAATATAGCTGTAAATCAGAAAATCATCATCAATAAAAAAGAGAATAGGTAATGGTTTAGAAACCATCAAGCTTCACCATTCTGCTCATTCTCAATAAGTCAATCAACTGAAACAAAAGTAAGAAATATAATTTAAATGACCATCACCAATACTTTAACAAATCATGGCCTTGTTTATTCCCTCCTTTGCGGAGAATTATTTGATGTTATATTTTAACAATACTTAGTTAATTTTTAGTTTAGAGACTCATTTATAATATATTACGTCATATATACAGCACCTCTGAC